>NZ_FOUD01000008.1 GCF_900114765.1 Halopseudomonas pachastrellae | reverse complement strand
AAGATTGAAAAGGCCAAGGCTCAGGTGCGCGCCAAGGTCGAGCATCCGTTCCGGGTAATCAAGCGCCAGTTCGGTTACACCAAGGTGCGCTTTCGCGGCTTGGCCAAAAACACGGCGCAACTGGTGACACTGTTCGCTCTGTCGAACCTGTGGATGGCGCGCCGACATTTACTGGCGAATGCAGGAGAGGTGCGCCTGTAATGTGGAAAATGGCTGCCGCGAGGTGCTCGCGGCGGCTAAAAACACAGAAATAAGCGGGTGATCTGAGCGTTTTTGATCGATTTGCCGCTTTTAAAATCGGCAGGGGCTGAAGTCAGCCAGAAATACACAACTACTTCAGACCATCCTTAGTGTTAGATTTTTCGCCTGATAACTCTCTTTTCGCCTTGGGGCCACCTGTTGTGGCGCTCTGCGTCGGGTCTCAGTGCTTGGTATCTGCTTTAGGGTTGTCTGGTTGCTCATTTTTCGCCTTTTACGGCGAGCCAAGGGGGGCCGCTTGCCCGGCCCCCCTTAGCGATCCCCCCGGGCACCCGACTACGCGGCCCTGCGGGTTCGCTGCGTTGCTCGGTCTGGCGGGGGCCGGCAGAACTCGTCGCTGCGCTCCTCAGACATGCTGCCGTCCTATTTCCCGCCAGTCCTGCGCTACTCGCCCGCGTAAACGGGAGTGGGTCCGTGCATTCATCGCGTCTTGCCAGAACACATCTGATCGCTCCCACGCTCCTGCGTGGGAGCGCCTGTTAGGACGCTCCGCGTCCGGTTTGCTCTGGATGCTCGCCTAGCGCCCAAGAGCCGCTAAACAGAGCGGAACTACCCGATTTTAAGTTTCCTGCTATTGGGCGGCCGAACAATAATAAGCGGCCAATTCCCGTCTATTGTTGTGCGTGAGCATAAGGCTTTTGTCCTGCAGGCTGGGTGACAATGGCTGCTTTCTGGCTGCCCAATGCGGCAAACACAATAAAAAGGAGTTCAGCATGGGTCTGGTACTGATTCTGGTCGCGCTGATTGCGTTTATCGTTCTGGCGACTTCTCGTCTGAAGTTACACCCCTTTCTAGCCCTGTTAGCTGCCGCGCTGCTGGCCGGTTTTGCCTATCAGGTGCCGACCATGGAGATCGTCAAGACGATCACCGGCGGCTTTGGCGGCATCCTCGGTTACATCGGTATTGTCATTGTGCTGGGTACCATTATCGGTGTGATCCTTGAGCGCAGCGGCGCGGCGATCACCATGGCCGAGACGGTGATCAAGCTGCTCGGTGAGCGCTTTCCGACGCTAACCATGTCGATCATCGGCTATCTGGTGTCGATCCCGGTGTTCTGCGATTCGGGTTACGTGATCCTCAACTCGCTGAAAAATGCGCTGGCCGCGCGTATGAAGATTTCGGTCATCGCCATGAGCGTGGCGCTGGCGACCGGTCTGTATGCCTCCCACACCTTTGTGCCGCCGACCCCCGGCCCGATTGCAGCTGCCGGTAATCTGGGGCTGGAGAACAACCTCGGTCTGGTGATTCTGGTCGGTCTGGTGGTGTCGCTGGTGACGGCCTTTGCCGGCATGTGGTGGGCCAATCGTTTTATCGGCAAGGACATTCCGCTGGAAGATAACGGTGCCCACGTGATGGATGCCGAGGACTACGCGCAGATCCGTGCCAAGTACGGTGTGCTGCCCAGCGCAACCAAGGCCTTTGCGCCGATCTTTCTGCCGATTGGCCTGATCTGCCTGGGCACGCTGGTCAATCTGCCGGCCAAGCCGGTGGGTGAGGGCTTTGTTTATACGCTGCTGGCCTTCCTCGGTCAGCCGGTGGTGGCGCTGGCGGTCGGTCTGGCGCTGGCCTGCACGCTGCTGCGTTCGGACAACAAGCGGCAGGAGTTTCATGACCGCGTGGTTGAGGGCATTCAGGCCGCTGCGCCGATCCTGCTGATTACCGGTGCCGGTGGTGCCTTTGGTGCGATGCTCAAGGTAACCCCGCTGGGTGACTATCTGGGCGCGACCCTGTCGGCGCTGGGTATCGGCCTGTTCATGCCGTTTGTGGTGTCCGCCGCGCTCAAGTCCGCGCAGGGCTCGACTACCGTGGCGCTGGTCACCACCTCGGCGCTGGTTGCACCGTTGCTGCCGGAGCTGGGTCTGGACAGTGAAATGGGCCGTGTACTCTGCGTCATGGCCATTGGTGCTGGCGCGATGACCGTGTCCCACGCCAACGACAGCTTCTTCTGGGTGGTGACCCAGTTCAGCCGCATGAGTGTGGGCACCGCCTACCGTGCACAAACCCTCGGCACCCTGATGCAGGGCATCGCCGGGATCATTACCGTCTGGTTGCTGAGTCTGGTACTGCTTTGATGAAACTGGTTATTGCCCCCGATTCCTTCAAGGAAAGCCTGAGTGCCCGCGCCGTTGCTGAAGCCATAGCAGCGGGCTGGGCGCGCGTTTACCCCGATGCCGAACTGCTGCTCTGCCCGATGGCCGACGGTGGTGAGGGCACGGTTGATGCGCTGTTGAGCGCCACCGACGGCAAGCTGCAGCAGACCCGCGTCAGCGGGCCTCTGGGCGATCCGGTTGAGGCGCATTGGGGGCTGTTGCCGAATGCCCAGGCGATTATCGAGATGGCCGAGGCCAGCGGCCTGCACCGGGTTGAACCGGGCCGGCGCGATGTGCTGGCGGCCAGCAGCCATGGCACCGGCGAGTTGATTCGCGCGGCGCTGGATGCCGGAGTGCGGCGCTTTGTGCTGGGCCTGGGCGGCAGTGCGACCAACGACGGCGGCGCCGGCCTGCTGGCGGCGCTGGGTGTGCGTTTTCTGGATCGCGAGGGGCAGGAGCTGCCCTTGGGCGGCGCAGCGCTGGCGCGCCTCAGTCAGATAGACCTGACCGGGCTGGATACGCGGCTGGCGCAGGTCGAGGTGATGGTGGCCGCCGACGTGGATAACCCGCTGTGCGGCCCGCGCGGCGCCTCGGCGGTATTCGGTCCGCAGAAGGGCGCGAGCCCCGAGCAGGTAGCCCAGCTCGACGAGGCGCTGGCCCATTACGCCGACGTGATGGCGGCAACACTCGGTGAGGATCTGCGTGACTTGCCCGGCGTTGGCGCAGCCGGTGGTCTGGGCTTTGCTGCCCGTGCGGTGCTGCGCGCCGGCTTTCGGCCGGGCGTCGAGCTGGTGGCCGAGCTGTCCGGGCTGGCGCAGGCGATGCAGGGGGCTGATCTGGTGATTACCGGCGAGGGCCGGCTGGATGGCCAGAGTCTGCATGGCAAGACGCCGGTGGGCGTGGCGCGCCTTGCCCGCACCGCTGGCGTGCCGGTGATTGCGCTGGCTGGCAGCTTGGGTGAGGGCTACCAGCGCCTCTACGCTGAAGGCATCGGTGCCGCCTTCAGTCTGGCGCCGGGTCCGTTGAGTCTGGAGCAGGCCATGCAGCAGGCCGCCGACCAGCTCAGTGCCCGCGCCGCTGACCTGGCGCGGCTCTGGCAAATTGCCGGTGTCGCTGCTCTGCGCCCCTAAGCGCGAGTTATACTCCCGCGCACAGTAGCGGGAGCGATACGCATGGAGCAGGGCGGCAAGCTGATCAACTGGAATGATGCCAAGGGCTTTGGGTTTATCCAGCCGGATGATGGCTGCGAGCGGGTGTTTGCGCATATATCGGTGATGCGTGGTGACGCGCGGCCGGTGGCGGGCATGGCAGTACGCTTTGTCGGCACGCGGGATGCCCAGGGGCGTTTGCGCGCCGAGCACATGCGCGGTGAGGGTCTGGCGCTGGACCGACCGGCGATTCGTCGCAAGCCGCAGGCGGCCCGTGGCAGCAACGGCAAGACCAGCGCCAAGCCCGCGCCACGGCGCCAGGCGCCGCCGTCTCGGCCCGTACAGCCGGTGCGTCGTGCCGGGCTCAAATTGGGGGTTCTGGCTCTGCTGTGCGCTCTGCCGCTGGCCGGCAGCCTGCAGTTGCTGCTGGAGCAGCATCTACCCTGGCCGCTGCTGGCCTATCTGGTGGTCAGCATCGTCAGCTTTATTCAGTACGCGATGGACAAGCGCAGCGCTGAAACCGGCCGCTGGCGCACGCCGGAGAACACCCTGCACATCACCGAACTGCTGGGCGGCTGGCCCGGTGCGCTGGTGGCCCAGCAGGTGTTCCGCCACAAGACCCGCAAGGTGTCCTTTCAGGTGGTGGTTTGGCTGATCATCGGGCTGCACCAACTGGTCTGGCTGGACCGGTTGGTGCTTGGCGGCAGGCTGACGGGCGGGCTGCTGCCGTTCTGAGCCGCGCCCGCTGCTATCAGAAGGTCAGGTTGGCTGATACCCAGAGGCGGCGACCTTCCTCCAGTACGCCCGTGGTAGAGCGCCCGCTGACAATGTAGTCGCTGCCAAAGGCGGTGCCGTCCACGGCGCCAGCGTTGGTGTAGGTGGTGTAGGTCTGGCCCTTGAGGAAGTCCTTGTCGAACAGGTTGTAGATGCTGGCGTTCAGGGTCAGGTTGTCGGTTGCCTGGATCGAGCCACCCAGGTGGAACAGGGTATAGGCCTTGGTGTCCTTGCCGAGGGCATCGTACAGCGACTGGTTGCTGGAGTAGCTGCCGTTGCCGTTGGCCAGGTTGGCATAGCTGGATGAGAAGCGCGCGCGCTTGCCGCGGTACTCACCGCGCAGCCACAGATTCAGGCGACTGTTGGTCTGCCAGTCGAGCTTGGCGTTGGCCAGGTGTTCCGGTGTGTTGGTCAGCGGCTCACCCTTGTCGGCCCCGCTTTTCTGCTCACTGTCGGTGTAGGTGTAGTTGCCGCTGAGGGTCCAGGCGGGCATGAATTCCCAGCTGGCCGCCAGCTCCAGACCGCGGGTGACCGCCTCGTCGATGTTGACCAGCTGTGAGCAGGTGCCGCCCACGTTACCGGCGCACAGTGGATCGGCAACCGGGTTACCGCTGGCGATCTTGTCCTCGAACTCGTTGTGGAACAGCGTGGCGTTGGCGTTAAAGCCAGCCAGGCCATCGTAGTACACGCCAAACTCGGTGCTGGTGGTGGTTTCCGGGTCCAGGTCCGGGTTGCCGATGGTGACTACGGTGCCCTGACCACTGATACCGTTGATGCCGTCGTGCAGTTCGTTCAGGTCCGGGGTGCGGTAGCCGCGGCTGACACCACCCTTGATCGTCCAGCTGTCAGCGGCGTTCCAGACCAGATAGGCGCGTGGGCTGATATGGCCACCAAAGGCATCGTGATCGTCGTAGCGGGCGCCCAGGGTCAGCGCCAGGTCGTCGCGCAGCATCCATTCGTCTTCGGCGAACAGCGCCCAGGTTTTCTGCTCGAAGTCTTCGGTCGCAATGCCGTCGGTCATCTCGGCTTTCCACCACTGCGCACCCAGGGTGGTCATGTGGTTTTCGCCGACCGGCGCAACCAGCTTGGTATCAAATACCAGGTTGGTGGTTTCCAGCTCGCGGTCGTCGCCGGCCAGGCTGCCGGGGATGCCGGAGGGGCTGCCGATCGGGTCGCCGGGCAGGGTACGGCCAATGGTTTCGGTCTGGCTGCGCATCAGGCTGGAATCCAGCGTGCCAATGCCCAGACGGGCGGTGTGCGTCAGCGCAATCTGCTCGCGCTCAAAGCGCAATTCGTCGGCATAGCCGTTGGCTGCAGTGGACGGCGTAGTACAGGCGCGGTTAAGACCGTCCAGCGTGCCCAGCTGGCACTCGTCGTTGTTGTAGCGCTGGCGGCCACGCTCAAAGTCCAGGCTGAAGTCGTGGTCCTCATGGGGCGTCAGCGTCAGGCGTGCGCCCAGGGTCTGGTTGCGGCCGTCGACCGGGGAGGGGCCGCGTTTGCTCACATCGCTGCCGTCGCCGAAGCTGAGGTCCGACTCTTGGCGGTCAAACAGGCTGGCGCGCAGCTGCAGGCCCAGCAGGTCTTCGACCAGCGGGCCGCTGGTGTACAGGCTGGTGTTGCTGGTGGCGCCGTAGTCGCTGTTCTCCTGGAAGGTGTGATCCAGAGTCACGGAGCCGGTCCACTCGCTGGCGACCTTGCGGGTAATGATGTTGATTACACCGCCCATGGCATCCGAGCCGTACAGTGTCGACATGGGGCCGCGAATGACCTCGATGCGCTCGATGGCCGACAGCGGCGGCATAAAGCTGGTGGAGGTTTCGTTGAAGCCGTTGGGCGTGACGTTGCCGGCGGCATTCTGGCGGCGACCGTCGATCAGGATCAGCGTGTATTCGCTGGGCATGCCGCGAATACTGATGTTCAGGCCGCCGGTCTTGCCGGTGCCCTGTCCGATGTCGATACCTTCCACGTCCCCCAGTGCGTGCGCCAGGCTGTTATAGCGTTTCTCCTGCAGATCCTGTTGGCTAATCACGCTGATGCTGGCCGGGGCGTCGGTGAGCTTTTGCTCAAAACCGGAGGCGGTAACAACCAGCTGATCAAGGGTGATCACTTCCTCGGCGTGAGTGGCGGTAGCAGCCGTCAAGGCGATTGCGCTGGCGAGCAGAGTGCGATGGCGAATCGGGGACATTCAGGGGCTCCAGTGGGAAAATTTCGCAGATGATAATTAATTGCAAATGAAATGGTTTCACTCACAATGTTTCTATCTGTGAAAATCCTCTGGAGGGCGCGTGGGGCAAGGCCTGGAGGGGTGTGTAAATTCTGTAAAGCGCCGACCAGAGAGGGGGCTCTGCTGGCCGGCGGCGCTGATCAGACCAATACGCCCTGACTGCGCAGGTAGTCGTCGTAGCTGCCGGAGAAGTCGGTCACGCCGTCTTCCGACAGCTCGATGATGCGGGTGGCCAGCGAGCTGACGAACTCGCGGTCGTGGCTGACGAAGACCAGCGTGCCCGGGTAGTTCTCCAGCGCCAGGTTGAGCGCTTCGATCGATTCCATGTCGAGGTGGTTGGTCGGCTCGTCCATCAGCATGACGTTGGACTTGCCGAGGATCAGCTTGCCGAACAGCATGCGGCCCTGTTCACCACCGGAGATCACCTTCACCGATTTGCCGATCTCGTCGTTGGAGAACAGCATGCGGCCCAGGGTGCCGCGCACCAGCTGTTCGCCGCCCTGGGTCCACTGCGCCATCCACTCGAACAGGGTGCAGTCGTCCTTGAAGTCGTCGGCGTGATCCTGCGCTAAGTAGCCGATGTCGGCGCTTTCAGCCCACTTCACTTCACCGGCCATGGGTGGCATTTCACCGACCATGGTGCGCAGCAGGGTGGTCTTGCCGATGCCGTTGGGGCCGATGATGGCAACCCGCTCGCCCGCCTCGATCTGCAGGTTCAGGCCCTTGAACAGGGTTTCGCCATCAAAGCCCTGGCTGACGTTGTGCAGGGTCACCGCCTGGCGGTGCAGCTTCTTGAATTGCTCGAAGCGGATGAACGGGCTGACGCGGCTGGAGGGTTTGACCTCCTCGAGCTGGATCTTGTCGATCTGCTTGGCGCGGCTGGTCGCCTGCTTGGCCTTGGAGGCGTTGGCCGAGAAGCGGCTGACAAAGGTCTGCAGTTCGGCGATCTGGGCTTTTTTCTTGGCGTTGTCCGACAGCAGCCGCTCGCGCGCCTGGGTGGCGGCGGTCATGTACTCGTCGTAGTTGCCGGGGAACAGACGCAGCTCGCCGTAATCCAGGTCAGCCATGTGGGTGCACACGCTGTTGAGGAAGTGGCGGTCGTGGGAAATGATGATCATGGTGCTGGTGCGCGCCGTGAGGATGCTTTCCAGCCAGCGGATGGTGTTGATATCCAGGTGGTTGGTTGGTTCGTCGAGCAGCAGCACGTCTGGATCGGAGAATAGCGCCTGAGCCAGCAATACGCGCAGCTTCCAGCCGGGGGCGACTTCGCTCATCGGACCGAAGTGCTGCTCCAGCGGAATACCCAAACCGAGCAGCAGCTCGCCGGCGCGGGATTCGGCGGTGTAGCCGTCCATTTCCGCGAACTCACCTTCCAGTTCGCCGACTTTCATCCCGTCTTCTTCGTTCATTTCCGGCAGCGAGTAGATGCGGTCGCGCTCGGCCTTGACCTTCCACAGCTCCTCGTGACCCATGATCACGGTGTCGATCACGCTGAACTCTTCATAGGCAAACTGGTTCTGGCGCAGCTTACCCAGACGCACGTTCTGCTCCAGCATGACCTGGCCACCGGACGGCTCCAGCTCGCCGCCGAGGATCTTCATGAAGGTGGATTTGCCGCAGCCGTTGGCACCGATCAGGCCGTAGCGGTTGCCGTTGCCGAATTTGACGGACACGTTTTCGAACAGCGGCTTGGGGCCAAACTGCATGGTGATGTTGGCGGTGGAGATCACGGACAATCCTGGTATTAACAGCGGAGAAGTGGGCGCGCATTGTAGCGGCTTGGCGCCGCCGGTGACAGGCACCGGCGACCGGAGGCGTTTGCCGGGCGGTTGCGAATGCAGTATGTTTGCGGGCGTTGATGGTTCTCATTATTGGCATGAATTCGTGGTGTGGCCCGTGCAGGTATTTCAAGCGCGCATATTGGCGGTAGAGGACGACCCGGTACTCGGTGAGCATTTGCTGCAGTCGCTTGGCAACTGCGGGCACGACGTCGTGTTGGCGACGGACGGCCAGCAGGGGCTGGCGCAGGCCAGTCAGGGCGCGTTTGACCTTATTTTGCTGGATGTCATGCTGCCCGGTCTTGGCGGCATGGAGCTGCTCAGTCGATTGCGCCGCCTGTGCGTGACCCCGGTATTGATGATGTCGGCGCTGGGCGATGAGGAAAGCCGGGTCACCGGGTTTGATCGCGGCGCCGATGACTATTTGCCCAAACCCTTCAGCAGTCGTGAGCTGGAGGTACGTGTCAATGCGATCTTGCGCCGTATCAGCTATGAGCGTGAGCAAAGCACACCGCAATCGGGCGTGGGGGATGCCCTGCTGAGCTTTGACGAAAAGGCCTCCAGGCTGCGCTGCGGCAATACCTCTGTCAGCTTTACCCCCACCGAGTTTCGCCTGCTGGAAGTGCTCTACGCCCATCTCGGCGAGGTGCAGAGCAAGGCCTTTTTGTATCAGCAGGTGCTGCATCGCGGCTTTACCCGCCATGACCGGGTGCTGGATATGCATATCAGCAATCTGCGCCGCAAGCTGAGTCAGGCCGGGGTGGATATGCTGCGGCTGGAATCTGTCTGGGGGCACGGCTACCTGCTCAGCCGGGACTCGCTCTGATGCTTGGCTACCGCTCGCTGTACTGGCGCATGGTGCTGCTGGTTGCCGGCTTCTGTCTGTGCATGATTGCGGTGACCAACTACATTGCCCAGCGGGTGGACAGCTATCTGGCGTACTTGCCCGAGTCTACCTTGAGCGAGCTGCGCGGTTATGCGGCGGACGCCGCCAGCGCGCTGGATCAGGGCGTAGATGCTCTGAATGCCTGGCGAGACGAGCATGCAGAGCTGTCCCCGGAGATTCTGGTGGTGGTGGATGGCGCCCTGCATGCACTGCCCGGGCAGCCGCTGAGCGAGGAGCAGCTTGGCATGCTGAGCTTTTTGCGCAGCTATACGGCGCCCATGAGCATGCGTGGCGGCGGCCGGCAGGTGATCTATGTACCTATGGAAGGGCGCGACTACTCGCTGGTTCTGCGCCTGCCCGAGGCGCTGACGCCCTGGACCCTGCGCCCGCTGCTCAACGCGCTGGTGCTGTATCTGATGCCGGCGCTGCTGTCGCTGTTGTTCTGTGCCCTTTTGTACATGCTGTTGATCTCGCCGCTCGAGCGCCTGCGCCGGCAAGCCAACGCCATGCGCGCCAATCCGCTGGAGACCCTGCTGCCGGCTGATCTGGCGCGGCGTCGCGACGAGGTGGGTGAGCTGGGCCGCTCGCTGGACTATCTGACCCGTCGCCTGCGTGACTCCATCGGGCAACAGCGTCAGCTGCTGCGCGATGTATCCCATGAGTTGCGTACGCCGCTCAGCCGCCTGCGCGTGGCGGCTGAAAGCGATCTCAGCCAGCGTGAGCTGCGCGAGCGCCTGGAGCATGAGGTTGATCGCATGCAGGAGCTGCTCGACGGCACTCTGGAAGTTGCCTGGCTGGATAGCCAGCCGGGTCAGTTGCCGCTGGAGGCAGTCGATCTGAACGCGCTCTGGGAGGTGCTGCGTGAAGACGCGCTGTTCGAGTCTGGCTGGGCGCCTGAGCGTATTCAGGCCGAACTGCCACCCGGTTGCCGCGTTTACGGTCACCTCAACGGGTTAAGTCAGGCGCTGGAGAACGTGCTGCGTAATGCTATCCGGCACTCACCGGATAACGGCCTGGTGCAGTTGCGCGCGCAGCGCGACGGCGCCAACTGGTTGCTGTGCCTCGCTGATCAGGGGCCGGGCGTTGAGGAGGCCCAGCTGGAGCAGATTTTTCGACCGTTTTCCCGCCTTAACAGCGCGCGCCCGGGTGATGGCGGCTTTGGCCTTGGCCTGGCCATCGCCGAGCGCCAGATCCGCCTGCAGGGCGGCAAGATCTGGGCGCGCAATGGCCACCCCGGCCTGCAGGTCTGGTTCCGTTTGTCAGCTGTATAGAATGTAAATGCGCTTTACTCTCAAATAGCAATAATTACCATTTGTGGCGATTTTGGTGCATCAGCGTCGGCCTGACGGGAGCGGGCGACGGCTGGTGCCTTCTGTCGTTATCTTGCCAGGGAGTCGAGAGTATGGGGATTTTCAAACGCCACCAGTTGGCTTGTGCGGTCGCGCTGGCGACCCTGGGTGTAGCAGCCACGGCCGTCGCCGATGAGTCGGGCGTTGCTGATGATGTCATGGCGCTGGATGAAATCACGGTGGTGACGGCAGCAGGCTACGAGCAGAACATCGCCGATGCGCCGGCCAGCATTTCGGTCATCACCCGCGAGCAGCTGGAGAAGCAATCCTATATCGACATCACCGATGCGGTGCGCAACATCCCCGGTGTCTATGTTACCGGCGGCGGCAACATGCAGGACATCAGCATTCGCGGCATGAGCAGCAATTACACCCTGTATCTGGTCGATGGTCGTCCGATCTCCGCCGGGCGCATGGTCAATACCAATGGCTCGGACGGCGGCAAGCAGATCGGCCTGCCACCGGTCTCCATGATCGAGCGCATCGAGGTGATTCGCGGCCCGATGTCCTCGTTGTACGGGTCGGAGGCGATGGGCGGGGTGATCAACATCATCACCCGCCGTGGCGGCGATGAGTGGGCTGGCAGCATCTCGACCGAGTACACCAGCGCAATGAATGACATCAGCAGCGACTCGCAGCAGGCCGACTTCTATCTGGGCGGCCCGCTGATCGATGGCCTGCTGGGCGCGCAGTTCACCGGCACCTACGTGGGTACCGACGAAAGCAGTTTCAGTGGCGGTAGCGACGGCGCGGCGAGCATGCCGGAGAGCACGCGCAAGCAGGGTGGCGCCGAGTTCTACCTGACGCCCAACGAGCAGAACCGCTTCACCTTTGGTTACACCGCCTCGGAGCTCAAGTACACCCACACTCCGGGCGAGAGCATTGCGGCCACCGCAACCGCCTCGACTACGCGCTATGAGAAAGACGTGTATGTCATCGGCCACGATGGCAACTACGGCGATCTGATCGTTAACAGCTACCTGCAGCACGATATCTCCGACAAGCCGGGCACCGGCAGCACCAAGCAGGAAGAGGTCAGCCTGCTCAACAGCCAGGCGAGCTACTTCTGGGGCGATCACGTGATCACCTTTGGTGGTCAGTACAAGCAGGAAGAGTTTGTTGATGAAACCAACGGCATGCTGGTGTCGGGCGTGCCGGGTGCGGTGAAGAGCGTTGATCGCTGGATCGCCGCGCTCTTTGCCGAGGTGGACTGGGCGCTGACTGATCGCCTGTCGGTAACCACTGGCCTGCGTTACAACGACGACGAGCTGTTTGGTGGTGAACTGTCCCCGCGTCTGTATGGCGTTTACCGGTTGAATCCGGAGTGGACCGTCAAGGGTGGCGTTTCCACCGGCTACCGCCAGCCAACCCTGTCGGATGCCACCGAAGGCTTCGGCCGTGGTACTGGCGGCGGCGGCTCGCCCATCGCGCCGCTGCCACGTGCGCTGATTATCGGTAACTCCGATCTGCAGCCCGAGACCAGCACCAACTACGAAATCGGTTATGTCTACGACAACGCCGCCCTGGGGCTGAACACCAGCGCCATGCTGTTCCACACCCAGTACAAGGACAAGATTGCCGAGGATCGCTTCTGTACCAGCCCGGATACCTCCGATCGCAACGATCCGTCCACCTGGACCTGTGACTTCAACGGTCAGACCTACTGGTTCCTGAGCACGCGCCAGAATATCTCCGAGGCGATGATGCAGGGTGTCGAGCTGACTCTGGACTACCGCTTCCAGCCCAACTGGAACCTGTCGACCAGTTATACCTTCACCAAGTCGGAACAGAAGTCGGGCGAGTTCAAGGGCGAGCCGCTGAACAAACAGCCGCGCCACATGTTCAACGCGCTGCTGGAGTGGGATATCAACCCGCGTTTCAACGCCTGGGCGCAGGGTAACTACCGGGGTGAGACCTCTGACTACATGGGCCGCACCAGCATGTCTGACGGCACGCCGGGCTACGGGTTTGTCGATCTGGGTGTTGGTTTCCGTCTGACCGACAGCGTCACCGTGAAAGGTGGCCTGTACAACGTCGCCAACAAGGAAATCACCAACGACAGCTACGGCGTGGTACTGGATGGCCGGCGTGCAAACGTCGGTTTGACCGTCGACTTCTGATCGCAGCAAGCGACTCGTCGGGACTCCGCGAGTCACAGACACAGAGCGCCTGTCGGTATCAACCGGCGGGCGCTTTGTAGGTTAGGGGGCCATTGAGAGAACAACATGTCCAAGGTATCAAGCGCCACAGCGCCGGTCTGGTCGGCTACGCTGACGCGCATTCTGCTGGCAGTGGTTGGCGGTTACGCCCTGACGTATTGCGCCACGGCGGCGCTGGCGCGGCTGCTGCCGTTTGAACGTATCGACGCGGCCATCAGCGCGACCCTGCTGTCCTTCGCGCTCTACACCTGCTACGTGCTCTGGGTGTACGCCGTGCCGCTGCGTCGCGGCCTGCTGAGTCTGTTGGCGCTGGTGCCGCTGGCGCTGATCGGCTTTGGGCCGAACTGGTTTGGAGGGGCTGCCTGATGGCCAAGCAAGCGTCGTTGACGCAGTCCATGTCGGAGCTGCACACCTGGGCCGGGCTGGTGCTGGGCTGGGTGCTGTTTGCGATCTTCCTGACCGGCACCCTGGCGGTGTTCGACAAGGAGCTAAACTGGTGGATGCAGCCGGAGCTGCGTGTCACCGGCCAGAGTCAGGCCGAGGCGGTGCAGGTGGCTGAAGACTGGCTGCGCGCCAACCACGCCGGCGCCAGCGCCTGGAACATTGGTCTGCCGAGCGAGCGGGGGCCGGGGTTAAGCGTTTCTGCCGGTGAGCAGCGGCGCGGTGAGCGCACCTATCTGGATGCGTCCACTGGCGAACTGGTCGAGCCACGTGACACCGCGGGCGGCAGTTTCTTCTTCCGCTTCCATTACACCCTGCACATGGGCCGAGACCTTGGCGTCTGGATAGTGGGGCTGGCGGCCATGGCCATGCTGGTGGCCATCATCAGTGGCATCATTATTCACAAGAAGATTTTCAAGGACTTTTTCACCTTCCGCCCCGGCAAGGGGCAGCGCAGCTGGCTGGACGGCCACAACGCCAGCGCTGTGCTGCTGTTGCCGTTTCATCTGATGATTACCTATACCGGGCTGGTGATTTTCTTCCTGATCTATATGCCGGCGGCTACCGATGTGCTCTACAACGGCGATCGCCAGGCGATGTTCCGCGAATTGCGCCCGGGTGCGGAGCAGCATCAACCGCAGCAGGGACAGCAAGGGCAGGGTCAAGCCGAGCGCGGGGAGCGCAGCGGGCAGGGCGAGCATGTGGAGCAAGCAAGCCGTGGTGAGGCGCCTGCACAGATGTTGCCGTTGGCCGGCTTTATCGCGCTGGGTGAAGCGCACTACGGTGCGGGCATGCTGTCGTCCATTTCTGTCAGCAACCCTGATCGCGCGAATGCTCAGGTGGAAGTGCGCCCGATGCTGGGTAGCCGTATCGAGCTGACCAAGGGCGAGTCCATGGCTTTCAATGCCATTACCGGGGCAGCGTTGCGGGTGCCGGAGCCCAGTCGAGCGACCTTGCTGACCCAGCGGGTTATGGCCGGGCTGCATTTTGCCCAGTTTGGTGGGTATCCGATGCGCTGGCTGTACTTTATCTGTGGTCTTATCAGCTGCGCGATGATTGCCAGCGGGCTGGTGCTGTACACCGTCAAACGGCGGCGTCAGGCCAAGGTCAGCGCAACCTGGCTGCGCCAGGCCGATTGGCTGAATACCACGGTGGTGGCGGGCCTGATGGTCGCCTGCGTAGCCATGTTGTGGGCCAATCGCCTGCTGCCGGTTGAGCTGGCTGAGCGCAGCGAGTGGGAGCAGCGGGTGTTCTTCGGCAGCTGGTTGCTGACGCTGCTGCACGCCCGCGTGCGTGCGCCCTCGCGGGCCTGGATTGAGCAGTTGGCTGCGGGTGGCCTGTTGCTGCTGGCCCTGCCGTTGCTTGATTTTTTACTGGCAGCGGCGGCGGCGGATGTCCTGCGTTTGTCGGTGGATGCCACGGCCGTTATTTGCGGCGCCTTGTTGCTGTGGATCGGCTGGCGTGTGGCGCATCAGCCGGCGGCGGTTGAGCGTGCCGCACTGCGCAAGACGCCTAAACCTGCCAAGTCCCGGCCAGAGCCGGCAGGAGCTCAGTCATGAGCGTGCTGCTGTTTTGTCTGGGCCTGATACTGGCTTACGCCGGCATGTTGGGGCTGTGCCTGGCCATGGACCGTCACTGGAAACAACTGGCCAGCGCTTTCGAGCCCGGTTGGCAGCGTCTCTGCCGCCCGCTGGGCTGGCTGCTACTGACGTTGTCGTTGCTGGTGGCCTGGCAGGTCTGGCCGCCGGCCATGGCGCCGGTCGGCTGGCTCGGCATGCTCTCGCTCGGTGGCATCAGCCTGCTGTTTCTGTTGCCCTACCAGCCACGGCTGGCGCTGTGGTTGCCGCTGGTTGCTGCGCCGGTGTTGCTGGCTCTGGGTGTAATGGGATGAACGGTGTAGCTCTCGCCGCCAAGTAACATATAATGCGAATGCACTGCGATTACATTAACGTTTAGCTGGTCGGCGCGCGGTGCTGTAGTCGGCTGGTTTGCCGAGGCCGTCCATGCATTCAGTTCCATTCAAGCGCTCCGCGTTTTCTCTTGCCCTGTCGTCGCTGTTCTTTGCCGGGCTGGCGCAGGCGCAGCAAGCGGAGGAGGCTGCTGGCGAGGCGTTCGAGCTGCCATCACTGACCGTCAGCACCAGCGCTGATGCCTCCGCAGAAGGGCTGCCGCAGGCCTACGCGGGTGGCCAGGTGGCCGCCGGCTCGCGTGTGGGGATTCTGGGTAACCAGGACTATATGGACACCCCCTTCACCACGACCAGCTACACCCAGACGCTGATTCAGGATCAGCAGGCGGCCAGCATCGGCGAGGTGCTGCTGAACGACCCGGCGGTACGCGTGGCCCGTGGCTTTGGCAACTTCCAGCAGGTTTATATGGTGCGCGGCCTGCCGATCTACTCGGACGATATTGCCTACAACGGCCTGTACGGTCTGCTGCCACGTCAGTACATGGGCACCGAGTTTGTCGAGCGGGTTGAAGTATTGCGCGGCGCCAATGCCTTCCTTAACGGTGCGGCGCCGGGCGGCAGTGGTCTGGGCGGTGCGATCAACATCGTACCCAAGCGGGCGACCAACGAGCCGCTGAACGAGGTGACCGCTGGCGTTCGCTCGGGTGGTCAGTACTACACCGCTGGCGACTTTGCCCGCCGTTTCGCCGACGATCGCATCGGAATGCGCCTGAATATGGCGCGTCGCGATGGGGATACCGCCGTGGATGGCGAGTCCGGCGAGTTGAGCTTGCTGGCGTTGGGCGCCGACTATCGCGGTGACCGTCTGCGCGTTTCTGCTGATCTGGGTTATCAGAATCATCAGGTCGACGGTGCTCAGCCGAACATCACCATCGGCGCGGGTGTGCCGGTTCCGTCGGCACCGGATGCCGACGAGAGCGTTGCTCAGAGCTGGACGTACTCCAACGCCAAGGACACCTTCGGAACGCTGCGCGCCGAGTATGACTTCAACGATGTGGTCACTGGCTGGGTGGCTGCGGGTATGCGGACCAGCGAGGAGGAGGGCAACTTTGCCAACCCCACGGTGATCAACACTGCTGGTGATACCGACGCCTATCGTTTTTACAACGTCCGTGAGGATGACGTGCGCACCGGCGACATCGGCCTGCGCTTCAGCTTCGACACGGGGCCGGTAAGCCATCAACTCACTACCTCGGCATCGACCTATGAAATGAAGTCAGCCAATGCCTGGGCGGCCTCCAGCTTTGCGGCTCGCGAGGTGCTGGGTAATCTGAATAACCCGTTCGACAGCGTTGAACCGGCGGTGACTGCGGCCGGCGCCGGTTCACTGAGTGACCCTGAGGTGACCGAGCGCACCCGCACCAGCAGCTATGCCATTGCCGATACTCTCGGTTTTATGGATGACCGCTTGCTGGTGACCTTGGGTGCGCGTCAGCAGAATATTGCCACCTACAGCTACGCCTACGCCGATGGCTCGCGTACCGCTTCCTATGATGACGACGCACTCACGCCGATTGCTGGTGTGGTTTATCGCGTCACCCCCGAGGTGTCGGCCTACGCCAATTACATCGAAGGGTTGGTTAAAGGCGATGTGGCGCCCAACACCTCTGGGGGCGCCCCGGTGCCCAACGGCGGTGAGGCGTTGGAGCCTTACGTTACCCGTCAGGCCGAGCTGGGCGTGAAGTACGACGGTGGGCGTTTGGGCGGTAGCCTGGGCGTGTTCCAGAGCCGCAAGCCGGTAGCCGGCGTGGACGCCAGCAACACCTATGGCGTGATCGGCAAGCAGCGCTATCGCGGTATCGAGTTCAATGCGTTCGGTCAGGCCACCGATGACCTGACGGTGCTCGGCGGTGTCAGTCTGCTGGATACTGAGCTGAACGGGAATGACGGAATCGGTGCGCCTGAGGTGCAGGCCAACCTGGGGCTGGACTATCTGGTGCCGGGTGTTGACGGGCTGGCGCTGGATGGCCGGATCATCTACACCGGCGAGCAGTACATCGACGCGGCCAATACCCGTGATATCCCGTCCTGGACGCGTTTTGATCTGGGCGCGCGCTACAGCTTCCTGGTCAACGATGCGCAGGAAGTAACGTTACGGGCACGGGTAGAGAACGTCGCCAACCGCGACTACTGGGCTTCGGCTGGTGGCTATCCGGGCGCAGGTTATCTGACCGTGGGTGCGCCACGCACTGTGGTGGTGTCCTCGACCATCAGTTTCTGAGGCTCGCCAGTACCGCCGGGGCTGTGCTCAGCCCGGGCGGTGCATGCGAAACAGTGCGTCCGGCTCGATCCGGAAGTAGTCTGCCGGGCCGCCGCCGCGCAGAATTGGCTGTGCGGCGGCGGTGTCGTAAACGCCGTCAACCAGCAGGCGACGGTCAATATGCACACCGACCACTTCTCCCAGTATCAGCCAAGTATTCACCGTTTCACCCGCTGCGCTCTGCAGCTGGATAATCTGCGTTTTGTGACATTCGAAGGCTACCGGGCTTTCGGCCACCCGGGGCACATCAACCAGCCGTGACGCCGCTGGCGTCAGACCGGCCAGTGCAAACTCGTCTACCTCCGGCCCTACCGCCGCGCAGCTTTGATTCATCGCCTCAGCCAGTGGCAGTGTTGCCAGATTCCAGACAAATTCGCCAGTCTGCTCGATATTGCTCAGGCTGTCCTTGTGGCCGATGCTGGCGAAACCGATGATCGGCGGGGTGTAGTTGAACGCGTTGAAGAAGCTGTAGGGCGCCAGATTGGGTATGCCCTCTGCGCTGCGACTGGCGATCCAGCCGATCGGTCTGGGCCCGACGATGGCATTGAACGGGTCATGGGCCAGCCCGTGGCCCAGTGCGGGTTGGTAGTAGTAGCTGTCGTCCTGCATGTTGCCCCATCCCTATTGCGTGACTGGTGTCCGCCATTGCAGCGCGCCAGGGCGGCGCGCGCAAGGGGCATTGGCTGGATCAGTAGCGCTCAAGCCAGTGGGCGTAGGGCGCCGGCATGACCCAGGATGGGCGCTCGACCTTGAGTTCACGGGCGGCGTGGTAGGCCCAGTGCGGGTTGGCCAGATGCGCCTTGCCGACCATCACCAGATCCAGCTGACCGTCCTGCACTGCCTTTTCGGCAATATGGGGCTCGCCAAAGCCCCAGGCGGAGGACACCGGCACGCCGGCTTCATCGCGCACACGCTTGGCAATCGGGCCCATAAAGGCGGGGGCCCACGGAATCTTCGCGGTCGGCGTGTTGAAGCCTATGCTCACGCTCATCATATCCATGCCGCCAGCCTTGAACTGGCGGGTCAGGTCGATGGCGTCGCTCATGGTCTGCTCGTCGTTGCCATCGAACTCGATCACGCCAAAGCGGATGGTCAGCGGCAGGTGTTCCGGCCAGACTTCACGCACGGCAGCCAGTGTCTCGCGCAGGAAGCGACCACGGTTGTCGGCATTGCCGCCGTAGGCATCGGTGCGCTGGTTGGCGTGGGGTGAGAAGAAGCTCTGGGCCAGATAGCCGTGAGCAAAGTGCAGCTCCAGCCATTCAAAGCCGACGGCCAGCGCGCGGCGCGCGGCAGCGACAAAGTCCGCCTTGACCCGCTCGATGTCCTGCAGGGTCATGGCCTCCGGCACTTTCGGCAGGTGTGCGCCAAAGGGGATGGCAGAGGGTGCGATAGTTTGCCAGCCGTTGGCAGCGTCGTTGGGGATGTGGTCGTCACCTTCCCACGGGCGGTTGGCACTGGCCTTGCGGCCGGCGTGGGCGATCTGAATGCCGGGCACCGCGCCGTGGGCCTTGATACCACGCACAACCGGGATGAACGCCTCGGCCTGGGCATCGGTCCACAGGCCGGCGCAGGCCGGTGTGATGCGGCCTTCCGGTGCCACTGCGGTGGCTTCGACAATCACCAGACCGGCGCCGCCACGGGCCTGGCCGGTGTAGTTGGCCACGTGCCAGTCGTTGATCACACCGTCGGTGGCCGAGTATTGGCACATCGGCGGTACCGCGATGCGGTTGCGCAGGGTAATGTCTTTGAGAGAGAAGGGTTGAAACAGCGCTGACATGGAAAGCCTCCGGCAGCTGAGCGGGTTGATTCAATTGTTCGATAATATTGGAACTATGGATCACAAGTAAACCCCTGTGTATTATCAGCGCCATGCGACCCTTCAAACATCCCCCCGCCAATGAGCTACTGCTCGAACGTGTGCTCTACGCCCTGAGCGATCCGGTGCGCCTGGAAATCGTGCGTCGCCTGGCCGATGTAGGTGAGGCCAGTTGCGGTGATCTGGATGGCGGCAGGCCCAAGTCGAGCATGTCTCACCATTTTCGCGTGATGCGTGACGCCGGTCTGGTCTGTACCCAGAGCGTCGGCACCACGCATATGAACAGCCTGCGGCGCGCGGACCTGGATGCCCGCTTCCCTGGCCTGCTGGATGCTATCCTGAATCAACCGGGCTGATTGGCCGCCCTAACTCTATCGCTGCCTTACTGCGCGGTCTTTACCTGATTGGCGACTGCGACTATCGTTGCAACAGTGCTGGCAAGGAGCCGGCTTCAGGAGTTACGGATGACTGCCCGCCGCCCCCTTTCCCCTTTGGAAACCTTGTTGCAGAGCCACTCTCAGCTGCCCTGGTGGCTGTACCTGCTGCTGGCGCTGTTCAGTGGCTTGCTGCTGCATTGGCTGGCCTCGCGGTTCTGGGAGGACAGTACTGCGGCGGCCGGCGGGACCTTGCTGCACGGCTTTACCCTGGTTGGTCAGGTGTTGTTGCCGCTGGCGCTGCTGTGTGCGGCGGTGGCCGACCTGTTCAATCGTCTGTCGCGTCGTCGGCGTGTCAGTAGACTGCAGCAGGAAGCGTCACCCGACCATCTGCTCCAGCAGCTCAGCCGTCAGGACGTGCGCGCGCTGGTGCTTTGGGCCTTGCAGGCCGAAGGGCTGGTGCTGCAGAACGGCTGTGCGGGGGATGGCGGCATTCTCCTGCGCCAGGGCGAGGAGGACGTTGTGCTGGACCTGAGCTGCTGGCGTGCCCCCCACCTGCGGCGGGCCGATTTGCTGGCGCTGCGTGAGCGGATGACCGAGCAGGGCGTCGACGCTGGCTTGCTGGTCTGTCAGGGGCGCATTGATAGTGATGCCCGGCTGCTGGCGCGGCGTTCGGGGATTCGCCTGATTGACCGGCGCGTGCTGCAGCAGTGGTTACGCGCCTCGGTCAGTCGAACAGCGCCACAGCCTTGATTTGCACCCACACCTCCAGCCCCGGCTGCAACTGCAGCTGATCTGCCGAGTAGCGCGTGACGCGTGCCAGCAAGGCATTGTCGCCCAGCGCAAGGCGTACCAGTGTTTGCGCCGGGTGGTTGCCGGGCTCGATGGCTTCAATGCGTGCAGGTAGCTGATTGAGCACGCTGCTGTGCTGCGGTTTCTCCAGCGCCAGGCTGACATCGCGGGCCTGAACCGCGACCCGTACCTGTTGCCCGAGCGGTAGCGCCGCATGCGGTACGCGTAGCTTCAATACGCTGCCGGCCAGGGTCAACTCCAGCAACTGATAGTGATCGTCGCAGGCGCTGACCTGCCCGTGCAGTACGCTGCGGGCGTCGTCGCTGTGCGCCATGGGCAGGTCCAGACGTGGCAGCATCGTCTGCAGCGGGCCGCTGGCGCGCAGCGCTCCGTTCTCCAGCAGCACGAGGTGGTCTGCCAGTCTGGCGACTTCGTCCGGGGAGTGGCTGACGTAGAGCAGCGGAATGTCCAACTCTGCGTGCAGGCGCTCCAGATACGGCAGGATGTCGGCCTTGCGTTGCGGGTCCAGCGCGGTCAGCGGCTCATCCAGCAGCAACAAGCGTGGATTGGCCAGCAGTGCGCGGGCGATGCCGACGCGCTGGCGCTCGCCGCCGGACAGGCCGGTGGTGCCCCGCTGCAGCAAATGGCCAATTCCCAGCAGCTCGATGATCTGCGCTGCCTGCTCGTTGCCGGCAGGCTCTGCGCTGCGGCGTCTGCCGTAGTCGAGATTGCCTTGCACGCTGAGGTGATCAAACAGGCTGGCCTCCTGAAAGACGTAACCCAGCGCGCGCTTGTTTGGCGGCAGCCAGAGGCCGCGCTGGCTGTCCTGCCAGCAGTTGCCGTTGATTTCGATAAGCGCCTGGTCGGCCTTCTCCAGGCCAGCAACACAACGTAGCAGCGTGGTCTTGCCCGAGCCTGACGGGCCGACGATGGCGCTGACACCGCGTGCCGGCAGCGTCAGGTCCAGGTCCAGAGTAAAGTCAGCCAGTTGCTGTTTGAGCTTTAGCGTGATCACGTGCGCGCCCCCGGTATGACGCGCAAATGCCCCCGGCGATTAAGCAGCAGCAGAATCAGGAAGGAACAGATCAGCACGCCGCCCGCCAGCCAATGGGCGCTGGCGTAGTCCATCGCCTCGACGTGGTTGAAGATCTGCACCGAGACCACCCGGGTGCGGTCGGGGATATTGCCGCCAATCATCAGTACCACCCCGAA
This sequence comes from Halopseudomonas pachastrellae, assembly GCF_900114765.1. Lineage (GTDB taxonomy): Bacteria > Pseudomonadota > Gammaproteobacteria > Pseudomonadales > Pseudomonadaceae > Halopseudomonas > Halopseudomonas pachastrellae. The sequence continues at coordinate 148,653 of NZ_FOUD01000008.1, read as the reverse complement.
TTCACCGAGGGTGTGGGCAAAACCGAGCACACTGGCGGTGATAATGCCGGGGCGCGCCAATGGCAGGGCGACGGTGAAGAAGCGATCCAGCGGGCTGGCGCCAAGGGTGGCAGCCACTTCCAGCGGACGCTTGCCGATGGCCTCGAAGGCGTTCTGAATCGGTTGCACCACAAAGGGCATGGAGTAGCAGACCGAGCCAATCACCAGCCCGCTAAAACTGAACGCCAGGGTGCCGAGGCCGAGCTGCTGGGTCAGCGCACCAATGGGCCCGTTCGGGCCGAGCGCGACCAGCAGATAGAAGCCCAGCACCGTTGGTGGCAGCACCAGCGGCAGAGCAACGAGTGCACTGATCGGGCCTTTCAAGCGGGAGCGGGTGTGCGCCAGCCACCAGGCCAGCGGTGTGCCGATGAGCAGCAAAACCAGCGTGGTCAGCGACGCCAGCTTGAGCGTCAGCCAGATGGCGGCGAGATCTGCGCTGTCCAGCGGCAGTGTCATGCTCAGTGCCCGTAGCCGTAGCTGCTGATCACGGCTGCCGCCCGCTCACCCTGCAGGTACTCAAGCAAGGCCGCTGCCGCGGCGTTGTTGGCTCCTTTGTTGAGCAGCACCGCATCCTGATGGATCGGCTCATACAATGCCGCCGGCACCTGCCAGGCCGAGCCGCTGGTGATCTCGCCGTTGCGAGACACCTGAGACAGCGCGACGAACCCGAGCTGGGCGTTACCGCTGGCGACAAACTGGTAGGTCTGGCCGATACTCTGGCCTTCGACCAGCTTGGGCGTCAGCGCGTCAGTCAGGTTCAGCGCCTGCATGACCTGGGTAGCCGCCAGGCCGTAGGGCGCGGTTTTGGGGTTGGCGATGGCCAGATGCTGGAAGTCGCCGCTGCGCAGCAGCTGCTCGCCGTCGTTGATCAGGTTGGTATCAGCAGACCACAGGGCCAGCGCGCCAGTGGCGTAGGTAAAACGCGAGCCTGCGACGGCCAGCCCTTCGCTTTCGGCGCGCGCAGGGGTAGTGTCATCGGCAGCCAGAAAAACCTCAAAGGGCGCGCCGTGGTTAATCTGGGCGTATAGCTGGCCGGTTGAGCCGAAGGCTGCAACCACGCGGTGGCCGGTATCCTGCTCGAACGCTTGGGCGATGTCCTGCATGGGTGCGGTGAAGTTGGCGGCGACAGCGACCTGCACTTCATCGGCCAGTATCGGGTTGCTGAGACTCAGGCAGGCGAGGGTGGCGACGAACAGCGGCAGGCGCATGGAAACTCCTTGGCGTAGGGGACGACAATGACCGTTATATTATTGGTTATATAGTGCTTGGCAATGGGCAGTGTGTAATGAAGCTTGAAGGACAGTTCTGGTTTTCCCATCAAGGTCGGCCACTGGCCGGGCAGGATCGTATTGAGCTGCTGGCCTGCATCGCCGACACCGGCTCGATCAGCAAGGCAGCCAAAGCGGCGGGCATGAGCTACAAGACGGCGTGGGATGCGGTCGATGCAATGAACAGCAGCAGCGAGCAGCCGCTGGTTGAACGCGCCGCCGGCGGGCGTGGCGGCGGCGGCACTCGCCTCACCGCGGCGGGTGAGCAATTGGTGACGGCCTTTCGTCGTTACCAGCAGGAGCACGCAGCCTTTCTGGCCAAACTCAGCGAAGACGGCAGTCTGGACCCCTATCTGCAGGTGATGAACCGGCTGCGCCTGCGCACCAGCGCGCGCAATCAGTTGTACGCGCGGGTCGTCGCACTGCAGCCGCAGGGCCTGAATGATCGGGTTGAGCTAGTGCTGGATGGTGGTCAGCCCTTGGCTGCAATCATTACGCGGAGCAGCAGCGAACGGCTTGGATTATGCGCAGGTGCGGAGGTATTTGCGCTGATCAAGGCGCCCTGGGTTCGGTTGGCATCGGAGTCCGATCAGCGTAATTGGCTGCAGGGAACGGTGTCGGGATGCGAGCAGGTCGAGGACCAGTTGGCGCTGGAAGTGACGCTGGATGGCGGCGCGGCGCTAGCCGCTACCCTGCCGGGTAGCTCCGTGGTGCCGGCGGTCGGAGAGCCTGTAACCCTGTCGATTGATCCGGGCCAGATCATCCTCTGCGCGATCTGACCCGGGACGGTGGCAATCAGCGGCGCGGCAGGCGCAGCACCAGTAAGCCCAGCAGCAGCCCCCAGAAGGCGCTGCCGATACCCCACAGGGCAAGACCCGAGGCAGTCACCAGGAAGGTCAGAAACGCAGCTTCGCGTTGTGATTCGTCGTGCAGTGCGGTGGCCAGAGCGTTGCCGATAGTACCGAGCAGCGCCAGCCCGGCGATCGCCATGACCAGCGCCTGCGGGAAGGCGGCAAACAGGCTGGCAACGGTGGCGCCGAACAGGCCGGTCAGCAGATAGAAAAAGCCACCCCAGGCGCTGGCGCGAAAGCGCTGGCTCGGGTCCGGGTCGGCGTCCTTGCCGGCACAGATGGCGGCGCTGATGGCCGCGAGGTTGAAGGTATAGCCGCCGAAGGGGGCCAGCAGCAGGCCGGTGATCCCGGTGGTGGTCATCAACGGCGAGGCCGGCAGCTGATAACCGTTGGCGCGCAATACCGCCATGCCCGGTACGTTCTGCGAGGCCATGGTAACGATGAACAGCGGAATGCCCACCCCCAGCAGCGCCTGAACCGACAGCGCGGGCATGGTCCAGACCGGCTGCGCCAGCGACCAGTTGAGCTGCTCCAAATGCAGCTGTCCGGCCAGCGCTGCCACCAGCACACCGACCAGCAGGGTGACCGGAATCACATAGCGCGGGAATATCAGCTTGCCGGCCAGATAGCAGGCCAACATCAAACCGACTAGCAGGGTCTGTTCCTGCAACGCTCCGAACAGATTGAGGCCGAATGGCAACAGCACGCCCGCGAGCATCGCGCCAGCCAGTGACGCCGGTACCAGGCGCATGATGCGGTCAAACCAGCCCAGCAGGCCGCAGAGGGTAATCAGCGCGGCGTTGAACAGAAATACGCCAATCGCCTCATTCAGGCTGAAGCCGGGCAGGCCGGTCGCCAGGAGCGCGCCACCGGGCGTACTCCAGGCGATCAGCACCGGCGCGCGAAAGCGCAGTGACAGGCCGATACTGGTGGCCGCCATGCCGATACCCAGGGCCCACAGCCAGGAGCTGATTTCCTGCGGTGATGCACCGGCTGCCTCGGCAGCCTGGAAAATGATCACCGCCGAACTGGTGTAGCCCACCAGCACCGCGATAAAGCCGGCGGCGATGTGAGACGGGTTGAACCAGGCCTTGAGCATGTACTGTCCTCGATAGTTGGTCGTGCGTTATAGCGCACAATTGGGCGATGCTAGCACCGTGCGCTATAACGCACAAAAGGACATTGCTATGCTGAGCGGCCCTTCGATGAGCGGACCTTTGATGCAGGAAATTAATCAGTATCTGGCGGCCACCCTGCGGCAGCTGCGGACCGACCGTGGCTGGAGTCTCGATCGTGCTGCGACTGAGTGTGGCGTGAGCAAGGCGATGCTTGGCCAGATCGAGCGTGGCGAGTCCAGCCCCACGGTGGCGACGCTGTGGAAGATTGCCTCCGGCTTTGGCGCTTCGCTATCGAGCTTTCTCGAACCGCCAGCGGCTGAGCAGAGCGGTGTGACGCTGCGCAGTGCCGATGCCTTGCGCCAGCGCCCGGCGGCAGACGAGATGCTGATGGCGCCGCTGTTTCCGTATGAGCAGCGTTACGGGTTTGAGTTGTTCGAGTTCACCCTGCTGCCGGGCTATGAGCGCTTGTCAGAGCCGCACAGTGTCGGCGTGGTAGAGCATGTGGTGGTGGTGCGCGGAGAAATGGAGTTGCTGGTGCAGGGTGTTTGGCAGCCATTGAAAGAGGGTGACGCGGTGCGTTTTGCCGCCGATCAACCGCATGGTTATCGCAACGCGGGCACGCAGCCCGCCGTCTTTCATGATCTGATCTACTACCCGCCGGGCAGCGCTCGTCAGTCGCGGTAGAACACCTGCACCAGATGATAGCCAAACTGGCTTTTCACCGGGCCGTGCACCACTTTCAGCGGTTTTTTGAAGATGATCTGGTCAATGGCGCGCACCATCTGACCGGGTCGCACCTCACCCAGATCACCACCGCGCTTCTTGGACGGGCAGGTTGAATACTTTTTGGCCAGCACGTCAAAGGCTTCGCCCGCGGCGATGCGCTTTTTCAGCGCCGCGGCTTCGGCTTCGGTCTTGACCAGAATGTGGCGGGCCATGGCGACTGGCATGGGGAGACTCCTGGGGGCGGCAATTACTCGTTCAGCTCGCCGCGCTGGCTCTTGTTGGACAGGCGCAGGCCGCGCAGGCTGCGCTTGACGCTCTTGAGGTGGTTGACCAGCTCCGGCCCACGGCGCATCGCCATGCCCATGGCCAGCACGTCGATCACCACCAGATGGGCGATACGTGAGGACAATGGGGTATAGATATCGGTGTCCTCGGACACGTCGATGGGGATGTGCACCTGGCTGATATCGGCCAGCGGGGTACGGCTCGGGCACAGGCTGATCAGCGTCGCGCCGGTTTCGACCACCAGGCTGGCCGAGTGCAGCAGGTCCTTGGTGCGGCCGGTTTGCGAGATGGCAACGGCGACATCCTCCGGGCCCAGAGTAACGGCCGACATGGCCTGCATGTGCGGGTCCGAGTAGGCGGCGGTGGACACCAGCAGGCGGAAGAACTTGTGCTGGGCATCGCTGGCTACCGCACCGGAGGCGCCAAAGCCGTAGAACTCGACGCGGCGCGCGTGGGTCAGCGCGGCGATGGCCTGCTCAATGGCCACGGCATCCAGACGTTCACGCACGTCCATCAGGGTGGCCAGGGTGGTATCGAAGATCTTGTGCGACAGGGCATCGACGCTGTCGTCCTCGTTGATCGAGAACTGCCCGAAGCTGGCGCCGGCAGCAAGGCTTTGTGCCAGCTTGAGCTTGAGATCCTGAAATCCGCTGCAGCCAATCGCGCGGCAGAAGCGTACGATGGTGGGCTCGCTGACACCGACCTGCTGCGACAGGTCAGCCATGGATGAATGCATCACCTGCGCCGCTTGTGCCAGCACGAAGTCGGCGACCTTGAGCTCGGACTTTCTGAGCAGGTCGCGGCTGGCGGCGATGTGCTGAAGCATGTTCACGGTGGCATGATGTCGGCGGCAGGTGAGGGCAGCGGTGCTGCCAGTTTCCATCCGGTGGTTGAGGCCGGCGGGCGTATAGCTTGTAGTTATACTACAAAAACGCCCATCGTGTGATGCAGGGGAGGGCAGAGCGTGGCTCAGGCGGGTATCAGTTGTGACATCGTGGTCTTCGGCGGCACGGGCGATCTGGCCATGCGCAAGCTGTTGCCGGCGCTCTACTATCTGCACCGTGACGGCCACCTGCATCCCGATACGCGCATTCTTGCGCTGGCCCGCGCCCAGCACAGCCTGGAGAGTTACGGCAAGCTGGTCAAACGGCACGTCAGCCAGCATGTGGCCCGTGGTGACTTTGATGTGGTCCACTGGGAGCAGTTTGCCAAGCGCCTGGACTACCTGTCGCTGGATGTCAGTCAGCGGGTTGCCTTTCCGCGCCTGACCAAGGTCCTGAGCCCCGGCACCGGGCGTGTGCGGGTGTTCTATCTGGCAACCATGCCCGGGCTGTTTGCTGCTACGGTGCAGCATCTGTCGTCGGTCGGGCTGGTTGATGAGCACGCCCGGGTGGTGCTGGAGAAACCGCTGGGCGAGAGTCTGGAAACCGCCAACGAAATCAATGATCGCATCGGCAAGGTGTTCGATGAGACACGGGTGTTTCGTATCGATCATTACCTCGGTAAGGAGGCGGTGCAGAACCTGCTGGCGCTGCGCTTTGGTAATGCGCTGTTTGAGCCGCTGTGGCGCAATGCGCATATCGACCATGTGCAGATCAGCGTGCTCGAAAGTGTCGGTGTTGAGAACCGTGGCGATTACTACGACCGGGCAGGTGCCATGCGCGACATGGTGCAGAACCACCTGTTGCAATTGCTCTGCCTGGTGGCCATGGAAGCGCCGGTGCATTTCGAGCCCGAGGCGGTGCGCAACGAGAAGCTGAAGATCCTTGAGGCCCTGCGGCCGATTACCGGCATGGATGTACAGGACCGCACGGTGCGCGGGCAGTACGGTGCGGGTCAGCATGCTGGCGAGCGCATGCCCGCCTATTACTTCGAGAAAAAGGTCGATCACGACAGCAACACCGAGACCTTTGTTGCGCTCAAGACCGAGGTCGACAACTGGCGCTGGGCAGGCGTGCCGTTCTATCTGCGTACCGGCAAGTGCATGGCGCAGCGCAAGTCGGAAATCGTCATCCAGTTCAAACCGGTCCCCCATCGATTGTTCCCGCGCAGCGGCGACAACCCTGAAAACAACCGGTTGATCATCAGCTTGCAGCCAGATGAAGGTATTCGCCTGTCACTGATGGCCAAGTCGCCGGGGCGCGGCATGGGGCTGCAGAATGTGGATCTGAACCTGGATTTTGCCGCCGCCTTTACCCGGCGCCGCTGGGACGCCTACGAGCGCCTGTTGCTGGATGTGATCGAGGGCGACGCGACGCTGTTCATGCGCCGTGATGAGATCGAGGCGGCCTGGCGCTGGGTTGATCCGATCATCGAGGGCTGGGGCGACTTTTACCGCTCACCCAAGCCCTATGCCGCCGGCAGCTGGGGCCCTGATGCCGCCGACAGCCTGCTGGAGCGCCTTGGCCACAGCTGGCTCGACCCGCGCTGAGCGGTTACTCGAGCAGCTGGCTGCTGTTCTGTTCCAGTAGCAGGGTAAAGGCATCTGCCTCGATGGGCCGGCTGATCAGGTAGCCCTGCACTTCGTCGCAGCCGTTGGCCTTGAGGAAGTTCAGCTGGCCCTCGTGTTCGACCCCCTCTGCCACCACCTTGAGCGACAGGCTGCGCGCCATGGCGATGATCGCCAGTACGATGGCGTTGTCGGCGTTGGCTGCATCCAGCTCGGCAACGAAGGCGCGGTCGATTTTCAGCGTGCTGATCGGGAAGCGCTTGAGGTAGGCCAGCGATGAGTAGCCGGTGCCAAAGTCATCGACCGACAGGCTTACACCCAAAGCCCGCAGCGCGGCAATGTTGTCGGCGACCTGGTCACTGAGTTCGGCCAGCATGCTTTCGGTCAGTTCCAGCTCAAGCAGGCGGGCGGGCAGGTTGTAGCGTTGCAGGGTCAGGCGCACGCGCTCGGCAAAGCCTTCCTGGCGCAGCTGCTGGACCGACAGGTTGACCGACACCGCAACCGACTGCGGCCCCTGATGGCACCAGTGCGCGGCCTGCTCGCAGGCGATATCCAGCACCTTTTGCCCCAGCGCCACGATCATGCCGGTTTCCTCGGCGATGGTGATGAAGTCGCCGGGCATGAGCAGCCCTTTGTCCGGGTGCTGCCAGCGCACCAGTGCCTCGGCGCTGCCGATGCGGTCGCTGGCCAGGTGCAGCTTGGGTTGAAAGTGTACGATCAGCTGGTCTTCGTCGATGGCCTTGCGCAGCTGATTCTCCAGTTGCAGCCGCTCCAGGCTGTAGGCGCGCAGCTCGCGGGTGTAGAACTGCCAGCGGTTACCACCCAGATGCTTGGCGTGTTGCATCGCCTGGTTGGCCTGGGTGACCAGCAGGAGGCTGTCGCGAGCGGTGGCCGGGAACACGCTGATGCCGATGGAGGCGGTGGTTACCAGCTCGTGCTCGGCCACCAGCATCGGTTTGCGCAGGGCTTCGAGCAACTGGCTGGCCAGCGCGCCGAGTTTCTGTTCGTCGTCGGCCTGCTCGACGATCACGACAAATTCGTCTGCCGACAGTCGCGCCAGGGTGTGCTGACTGTCGACCTCGGTACTGAGCCGGCGCGCCACCTCCTGCAGCAGACCGTCTGCCACGGCGTGGCCCAGGGTGACGTTGATGTGCTTGAAGCGGTCCAGGTCTATGTGCAGCAGCGCAACCGCGTGGTGATGCTGGCGGGCGCGGGCAACTGCGTCTTGCAGGCGGTCGGTAAACAGGCTGCGGTTGGCCAGCTGGGTCAGCGGATCGTAGTTGGTCAGGTACTGCAGCTGTTCTTCGGTCTGCCGGTGGGTAGTCAGGTCGGCGAAGAAGCCAACATAGTGCGTCAGCTGTCCACCGGCGCTGCGCACGACCGCCAGCTGCAGCCAGACGGGGAACAGCTCTCCGTTGCGGCGGCGGGCAGTCATTTCGCCTTGCCAGCGGTCCTGGTTGTTGAGCAGTTGCTGCAGGTGGAGGAATTGCTGGCGCAGATCCTCGCTGCCGCTGATGTCCAGAATGTTGTGGCCAACGGCGTCTTGCTGCGCCCGCCCGGTGATCACGGTGTAGGCCTGATTGACGGCGAGGATATCCAGCGTCGGTCCGAGGATGAAAATACCCTCGCTGGTGGCCTCGAATACGGTAGATGCCAGCTGCGCCTGCTCGTCCTGGTGCTTGCGTGCGCTGATATCGCGGCGGGTGCCTATCATGCGCAGCACACGCCCGTCAGCGGCACGCTCCACTGCGCGCCCGCTGTCCTCCACCCAAAGCCAGTGCCCGCCGCTGTGGCGTACCCGGTACTCCATGCGGTAGGCAGCGGTCTGGCTTTTCATGTGTCGAACGAGCGTGCGGCGCACCATGGTGACATCTGCCGGGTGTACCAGCGGGCGAAGGTCCTGGCGCATGCTGGGGACGTATTCGTCCGGCATGCCGAACAGCGCGTTGAGGCGCGAGTGGTACACCTTGTCGGTGGTCAGGTCCCAGTCCCACAGGCCCAGTTGGCTGGCCTCCATGGCCAGGGTCAGCTGGGCTTTACTGGCCTGCAAATCGTGAGTGGCTTTTTCCAGCTCGGCAGTGCGCTGGTGTACCCGTTCTTCCAGATCGTCGTGGCTGTCGCGCAGGGATTGCTCGGCGCAGCGGCGCTGGCTTATCTCGCGGGTCAGCTGCTGGTTCAGTTCTTCAGTGTGCTGGTGGGCGCTGCCGAGGTTGCCCAGCAGTGCTTCGTTGCGCAGGTTGGTGACCAGGGCGTTGCGCATGGTTCGATGAATCAGCGCGGCGGCCAGCAGGATAAAGCAGAACATCATGGCGCCGGTCTGCGCCCAGACCAGGCTGCTGGGCGTGCCATCGGCCAGCAGCCAGATCACCGGCGGCAGCCAGGCGGGCAGCATGAAAGAGGCAAAGGCGCTGTAGCGCGGAGCGTAGAGTACGCCGACACAGATGCTGACGCCGCTGGCGATACTGTACATCTGCGCTTGCAGGGCAAAGTTATCCAAGGGGGTCAGGGCGATATGCACCCAGCTTAGACAGAGCCCGGAGGCGAGGTTGCCGAGATGGAAAAAGAGGCTCCAGCGGCGTTGCAGGCGCTGTTGTGCCGAGGCCTGCCAGTAACGGTTTACCAGTAATTGACGGGTTGCCACCAACAGGCCAAGCAGGGCTATCCACACCAGCAGACTGCTGCGTGCGCTATGGGCCCAGGCGAGCGGAGCTATTAAAACGGCGCTGACCAGTAATAGCCATTGCGGCAAGCGTGACTGGGCGTACAGCTGGTTCAACTGTTGCAGGCGCAGCTCGTCACGGGGAATGGGGCTAAAGGCCGCGGAACCAGAACTCATGCGGCTGCTGTGCTCCGTAGTCCGTTGACGTTGGTTGTTGTCATTGTTTTGTCTGTCAGTTCGGCTTGTGTGCTCTCCCAACCTTACACCAGGGGAGGTGCCCGGCACAGTCCCTGGTGCGCAAAAAATAGCTGGCCAAGGTCTCTATCTCGGGAATCCGGCGCAGGCAATCAGCAGCTGGGCGGATGAGCGCCGGGTCCGCCAGTCACGGGGCCGGTGACGGGATGGCAGTGGCGCGTGTGCGCCTGTACTGAAATTGCATATTTGAATTCAGCAGGCAGCCCACTAGAATGCCGCGATGGATATTTCCCACCTGCTTAATTCGCTTAACGAAGCCCAGCGTCAGGCGGTCAGCGCCGCCGTTGGTCAGCAACTGGTACTGGCCGGGGCCGGCTCCGGCAAAACCCGCGTACTGGTACACCGCATAGCCTGGCTGGTGCAGGTCGAACAGGCCTCGCCCTGGAGCATTCTGTCGGTCACCTTCACCAATAAGGCCGCCCACGAGATGCGCGGGCGGATCGAGCAGCTGCTCGGCATTTCGCCGCAGGGCATGTGGGTAGGCACCTTCCACGGCCTGGCGCACCGTCTGCTGCGGGCGCACTGGCGTGAGGCCGGTCTGGTTGAACAGTTTCAGATTCTCGACAGCGATGACCAGCAGCGACTGGTCAAGCGGGTTATCCGTGAGCTGGGGCTGGACGACAACCAGTGGGCGCCCCGCCAGGCCCAATGGTGGATCAATTCGCAGAAGGACGAAGGCCTGCGTCCGCAGCACATCCAGCCGGCGGGCGACCTGTATATGACCACCATGGTGCGGATTTACGAGGCCTACGAGCAGGCCTGTAACCGCGCCGGCGCCGTCGATTTTGCCGAGTTGCTGCTGCGCTCGCTTGAGCTGTGGCGCGACAACCCGGCCCTGCGTGAGCAGTACCGAGCGCGCTTCCGGCACATCCTGGTTGACGAGTTCCAGGATACCAACGCCGTGCAATACGCCTGGCTGCGCCACCTGGCGGGCAATTCACCCAGCCTGATGGTGGTGGGCGACGACGACCAGTCGATCTACGGCTGGCGTGGCGCACGCATCGAGAACATCCAGCAGTTCCAGACCGACTATCCGAACGCCGAGATGATCCGTCTTGAGCAGAACTACCGCTCTACTGCGACCATCCTCAAAGCAGCCAACGCGCTGATCGGCAACAACGCCGGGCGTCTGGGCAAGGAGCTTTGGACCGACGGCAACGAAGGCGAGCCGATTGCCCTGTATGCCGGCTTCAACGAGCAGGACGAGGCGCGCTTTATTGTTGAGCGCATTGAGCAGGGCATTCGCGACGGTCTGAGCCGCAGCGAGATTGCCATTCTTTACCGTTCCAACGCCCAGTCTCGGGTGCTGGAAGAGGCGCTGCTGCGCAGCGGCATTCCCTACCGCATCTACGGCGGCCAGCGCTTTTTTGAACGGGCCGAAATCAAGAACGCCATGGCGTATCTACGCCTGATGGGCAGCCGCGGCGATGACGGCGCGCTGGAGCGCATCATCAACCTGCCCACCCGTGGCATTGGCGACAAGACCGTCGAGCTGCTGCGCCAGCAGGCGCGTGAGCAGGATGTCTCTATGTGGCAGGCGGCCTGCGATCTGCTCGACAACAAGGGCTTGCCGGGCCGGGCCGCCAATGCGGTGCAGGGCTTTATGGTGCTGATCGAAGAGATGGCGGAGCGCGCCGAGGGCCTGCCGCTCTACAGTCAGGCCCAGATCGCCATCGAGCACAGCGGCCTGCTGCGTTTTCACGAGCAGGAGAAGGGCGACAAGGGCCAGGCCCGGGTAGAGAACCTGGAAGAACTGGTGTCCGCCGCCCGGGGCTTCGAGAACGATATGGCCGATGCCGAAGACGAGGGCGACGTGCTGCTGGCGTTTCTCGCCCACGCCTCGCTGGAAGCCGGTGAAACTCAGGCAGACCGCTTTGAAGACAGTGTGCAGCTGATGACCCTGCACAGCGCCAAGGGTCTGGAGTTTCCGCTGGTGTTCATGGCGGGCGTCGAAGAAGGCCTGTTCCCGCACAAGATGAGCCTGGAAGACCCGGGCCGCCTGGAGGAAGAGCGCCGCCTGGCTTACGTCGGTATCACCCGGGCGATGCAGCAACTGGTGATCACCTGGGCAGAAACCCGCCGTCTGTACGGCAGCGAAACCTTCAACAAGGTCTCGCGCTTTGTCCGCGAAATTCCGGGGGAGCTGATTCAGGAGGTCCGACTGGGCAGCCAGGTCAGCCGCCCGTTCGGCCCGGCCAAGGGCGGGCTGTTCGCCAATGAGGCCACAGAAAACACCGGTTTTGCCCTCGGCCAGCGCGTGGAACACGCGCTGTTCGGTGAGGGCGTGGTACTCAACTACGAAGGCCAGGGCGCGCAGGCGCGCATCCAGGTCAACTTTGACGACGAAGGCAGCAAGTGGCTGATGGTGGCTTATGCCAAGCTGCAGCCGCTTTAGGCGGCTGCAGCGGCTGGAAGCTGGAGGCTGAAAGCTGAAAGCAGTACGCCGCCGGCTTGACCGCCAGGGCCTGACCCAGCACATCATTAGCTTCTAGCTTCTAGCTTCTAGCTTCTAGCTTCTAGCTTCTAGCTTCCGACCTGACGAGAGACAAGAGCAAATGGATAGACGTAATTTACTGACCGCTGCTGGCCTTGGTCTTGGGGCGGTGGCGCTGGCTGGGTGCAAGGATGACAGTGCGCCGGCGGGTGAGGCGAGTGGTGCGCCGGAGCAGCGTTTTCGCTGGAAAATGGTTACCTCCTGGCCGGAGAACTTCCCCGGTCTGGGCACCACCGCCCAGCGTTTTGCCGACACGGTGGCGCGTCTGTCCAATGGCCGTTTGAGCATTCAGGTGTTTGCCGCTGGTGCACTGGTACCGGCGCTGGAAGTCTTTGATGCGGTCTCCAGCGGTACCGCCGAGTTGGGCCACAGCGCGGCCTACTACTGGAAGGGCAAGAGCGCTGCAGCCCCTTTCTTCACCGCCGTGCCCTTTGGCATGAATGCCCAGGAAATGAACGCCTGGTTGTACGAAGGCGGCGGGCTGGAGTTGTGGCAGAAGGCCTATGATCCGCTGGGTGTAGTGCCTTTGCCCTGTGGTAACACCGGCGTGCAGATGGCCGGCTGGTTCAACAAGGAAATCAACAGCCTGGACGACCTGCAGGGCCTGAAAATCCGCATGCCCGGCTTTGGCGGCGAAGTGCTGGCGCGAGCCGGCGCTACCACCGTCAACCTGCCCGGCAGCGAAATCTTTACCTCGCTGCAGACCGGCGTGATCGACGCCAGCGACTGGGTCAGCCCCTACAACGACTTGGCTTTCGGCCTGTATCAGGCGGCCAAGTACTACTACTACCCCGGCTGGCAGGAGCCCTGCGCCGTGCTGGAGCTGACGGTCAACAAGCAGAAGCTCGCCGAACTGCCGGATGACCTGCGCGCCATCGTCATCGAGGCCGCGCGTTCAACCAACCAGGCCATGCTGGACGAGTACGGCCGCCGCAACGCCGAGGCCCTGCATACGCTGGTCAATGAGCATGGCGTACAACTGCGTCGCCTGCCTGACTCGGTGCTCGACCGCCTGCGCGACATCAGCGGCGATGTGCTGGAAGAAACCGCCGCGATGGACCCGCTTAACCGTGAGGTCTGGGATTCCATGCAGGCCTTCCGCGAGCGCATTCAGGCCTGGCACGCGCTGGGCGAGAAGGCGATGTACGATTTGCGCGGTTGAACACGCTCCTGGCGCTAGTCAGCTCGTTCGCCGATGATCGCGGCTGAAGTATTTGTTTTGACCACACGTGGCATTAGTGGGTAAGGTGATTTGCGTTTATAAAAAATCACCTGTCCCACTGGCGCAGTCTTTGCAGTTCGACGTCAGACAGTGCGTGACGACAGCGAGGCATGACAAGATGGTAGACAAGACGCATCCCGCGTTCAGTGATTGGTGGGCCCGCGAGGGCGACTGGGTAGAAGAGCCCAACGAGCGCCGCGACGGCAACAGCGGCGTTCAGCGGCTGACCGATCAAGATCCCACCCTGTATCTCAAACGCCAGACCGGCCATCTCAGCCGCTCGCTGCGTTATCCCCTTGGACGTCCCACTGTGGTGCGTGAAGCCTGGGCATTGGAGGCTTATCGTTCCGCCGGTGTGCGTGTGCCGCAGATCCGCTTTGCGGGTGCGCGCAAGCATCAGGGCCAGTGGCAGGGGTTGCTGGTGACCGAAGAACTGCGTGATTTCATCAGTCTCGATGAGTGGTATGCCAGCGATGCCAGAGCGCAGCATGGCGAAGCCGTGCACCGCCATCTGTTGCGCGAGCTGGCCAGCTGCCTGAGCTTGGCGCATAACGCCGGGCTGCAGCACGGTTGCCTGTACTCCAAACACATCTTCATCCGGGTACGCAGCCGAGGGGTGGAAATCGCGCTGCTTGACCTAGAGAAATGTCGCCGCCGCTGGCGCCGCAGCGCCGCCGTGCGCCACGACTTGAAGCAACTGTATCGCCACCGAGGGCCGATGCCCGAGGCGGACTGGTTCCAGTTGCTGGAGGATTATCGCCAGGTGGCTGAGATCCTGCCCAGCGAACGCCTGCTGGGTCGCAAGACGCCGGTTCGGCCGCATCAGGCCTGAGCGCGGCCCTGTCGTTGACTAACACGCGCGTAACCCTCGCCGCCCCGGCCGACGCCGAGCGGGTAGGAGTGCTGTTTGATCTGTACCGCCAGTTCTACGAGCAAGCTGCCGATCTGCCCGGGGCAATTGCCTACCTGCAAGCCCGCTTGCAGAACGGCGAGTCTGTGGTGCTTATGGCAGAGACTGCTGATGGCCAGCTGGTGGGCTTCTGCCAGCTGTACCCGACCTTCTGTTCGGTGGATATGGCGCCGATTTGCGTGCTTTACGATCTGTTTGTTGCCGCTGACTTTCGTCGTCAGGGCATTGCGGAGCAGTTGCTGACGGCTGCCGGGCAGCAGGCCAAGGCTCGCGGTGCAGTGCGTATGGAGCTGGCGACGGCGATCACCAATACGCCTGCCCAGCGGCTTTACGAGTCGACCGGCTGGGTCCGTGATGAGGTCTTTTTCCATTACGCCATGACGCTCACAGATTAAGCTCGGCCGGCCCACGCCGCAGGCCAAGCCTGATATGCTCGCGGGATTCTCATCTGCCCAAGGGACTGACCATGAACGAACCCCAATACGCCGGTTTCTGGCTGCGTTTCGGCGCAACCATTATTGATTCTGTGATTTTCGGGCTGATCCTGATGGTGCCGCTGGCGCTGATCTACGGTGAAAGCTACTGGATCGATGAAACCATGGTGCACGGCGTCTGGGATGTGTTGCTCAGCTACGTTGTGCCCTTTATCGCCACGCTCTGGTTCTGGCGCCGCTTTCTTGGTACGCCGGGCAAGATGTTGCTGCGTCTGCGGGTGGTTGATGCGCGCACTGGCGAGCCACTGCCGCTGGGCCAGTGTGTGCTGCGCTATATCGGTTATTTCGTGTCTGCCTTGCCGTTGTGTCTGGGCTTTCTCTGGGTGGCCTTTGATTCACGCAAGCAGGGTTGGCACGACAAGATTGGCGGCAGTGTGGTGATCGTCGAGCCCCGTGAGCCGGTGCGCTTCGAAGGCCGAGGGTAAGGGACGCAAGCATGAGCGTGGCCGAGGGGCCGGTGATTCTGTTCGATGGGGTCTGCAAGCTCTGCAGCGCCTGGGCCAATTTCATCATCGAGCACGACACTGAGCATCGCTTCCGGCTCTGCAGCGTGCAGTCGGCTGCTGGGCAGCGGCTGCTGGGGCAACACGGCTATCCGACCGATACCTTTGAAACCATGTTGGTGAGCGATGGCGAGCGCTGCTTCGAGAAGAGCGCCGCCTTCTTCTTCGTCATGAACCGGCTTGGCTGGCCGTGGCGCGGCTTGCTGGTATTTCGGCTGATTCCGCGCCCGCTGCGCGACTGGTTGTACGACCGCATTGCGCTGAATCGCTACCGGCTGTTCGGCCGATACGAGCTGTGCCAGCTGCCGTCAGCCGATCACGCCGGGCGTTTTGTCGATGAGTAGCGGTGAGTCGCTGAAGCTGGCCCGCTGGTGTCGCTGGATGCTGGCGTTTGTCTTCATCTATCACGGTCTGGTGCCCAAGTTGCTGTTTCTCAGCCCGGTTGAGGTGCAGATGGTCGATGCGGCTGGTCTGGGGTTGAACGCGCAGGTCATCTCGCCACTGGCCGGCGTGGCTGAAGTGTTGCTTGGGCTGCTGATTCTGTTTGGCTGGTTCGGCCGCTGGCCGGTACTCGCCGCCGCCGCCGGACTGGTCGGGCTGCTTGGTTATGTGGCGCTGTTCGCCCCGATGCTGCTGATCGGGGCGTTCAACCCGGTGACAAGCAATTTGCCGCCGTTGCTGCTCTGCGTGCTTATCTATCGCCTCGAAAAGGGGGCTGGCTAGGCAAAACCGCCGTTGGCGCGCAGCACCTGACCGTTGACCCAGCCGCCGTCCTTGCTGCAGAGAAAGGCCACGGTGTTGGCGATATCCTCCGGCTCGCCCAGGCGCTCCAGCGGGTTCATCGCCGCCAGCTGGGCGATCTGCTCCGGCGTTTTCCCCTTGAAGAACAGCTCGGTCGCTACCGGCCCCGGGGCGACTGCGTTGGCGGTTATCTGGCGGCCGCGCAACTCGTTGGCGAATACCCGAACCAGCCCCTCAACCCCTGCCTTTGAGGCAATGTAGGGCCCGTACCCCGGGAAGTTACGCGCCAGCACGCTGCTGGACAGCGTGACAAAACGGCCGCCCTCACTGAGCTGTTCGCGGGCGTGGCCCATCAGCAGAAAGGTGCTGCGCAGGTTAACCGCCACACATTGATCGAAGGACTCAAGGTGCTCCAGAGCGATGTTGGCCATCGGCAGAATGCCGGCGTTGTGGACGATCGCGGCGACCGACTGGTAGACCTGGTGGCCGAGGGGGTCGACTGCGTGATTCGCAGCGGCATGCCGGAGAATTCGTCCCTGAGCGCGAAGCCGCTGGCGCTGATCCCCGAGGTAACCTGCGCCAGCCCGGCGTATCTGCAGCGCTTTGGCCGTCCGCAGCACCCGGATGCGCTGACCGAGCATCTGGCAGTCGGCTTTTTTGCCAGTCATCAGGATCGCCGCTACCCCTTCGAGTTTCTGGTCGACGGCGCGCTGCGGCGGGTTGAGCTGGCCAGCCGCATCGACGTCAATCACGCTGACAGCTATCTGGCCTGCGCCCTGCGTGGCTGTGGCCTGATTCAATTACCGCGTTACCGGGTCGAACGGCAACTGGCCAGTGGCGAGCTGGTCGAGGTGCTGGCGGCGTATCCGAGCCCCGGCTTGCCGGTGCACGCGCTGTATCCGCGCCATCGCCAGCAGTCCAGGCGGGTGCGGGTGTTCATTGACTGGGCAAGTCAGATCTACGCGGAGCGTTTTGGCCCGCTGGATCGTCGTCAGCTGCAACCCTGAGGACGAGTCGCGGTCCAACCTCGAATTGGGCCGTTGGGGCCCGCTTTCCAAGGAGTGGTTGTGCCGGCATCGTGGTCCCCCAGAGTCTGGCTCAGCGTGGTGCTGGGCATCTTCCTGCAGCCCTTTGTCTTCCTGTACGTCAACCGGCCAGGGCTGTTCTGGCTGTACCTAGTCGCCAGCTTGGTGTGCGCCGGGGTGGACTGGTACTTCGGCTGGGCGCTGACACTGCTGTTCAGCCTGTTGTGCCCACTGCATGCGGCGTTGATTGCGCGCCGCTACGACCCGGCGCAGCCACGCCGCTGGTACTGCCGCGCCTGGGTGCCGGTCGGGCTTTACCTGCTGTTGATGGGGCTAATTCTGGGTACGCGTACCTATCTGTACGAGCCCTACTCGGTGCCGTCTGCCTCCATGTACCCGGGCCTGCGTGAAGGCGACCTGTTCATCGCCCAGAAGTGGGGCTTTGCCCATCGCAGCCTGTTTGGCCTGCGCCTGCCGGGCAGCGGCCATGTGGATACCGCGCGCCTGCGCCGTGGTCAGGTCTATGTGTTTTATCCACCGGGGCACGAGGTGCTGTACGTCAAGCGCCTGATGGCCCTGCCGGGCGACATTATTGCGCTGACGCCGGACGGGGTTGTGATCAACGGCCAGACGCTGCCGCGTACCGAATTGCTGTCCGGTGCGGGCCTGCACGTTTACCGTGAGGACAACGGCCCGCAAAGCTATCGTATCCAGCAGCTGGATGACGCCCCGCCGAGCGCGGTTCGCACCTTCAAGGTGCCGGCTGGCCATTACTTCTTCCTGGGCGATAACCGCGACAACTCCAATGACAGCCGCTATTTCGGCAGCGTGCCGGCCGATCAGATTGTCGGGGAGCTGATCTGGCAGGGGAGCGAATGACGCAGGCGTCAGCCCGCGTCCATGGCCACACGTTGATCAGCCACAGGGTCGGCGCGTTGCCATAGCGCACGCAGCTGACACAACGCCAGCGCGCTGGTGCTGCACTCGCCCTCAGCCACGGCGTCGCGCACCGCAGCCACATCCACCCGGTTGAGGTAGCCGACCGCATCGGTCATCAGTTCGCCGTCGCCAAAGCCACCCTCCAGCATTTCGGCCATGGCCTGCTCGCGGCTCCAGCCATCAAACACGATCCGGTACATGGCGGCCATCAGGCCGGTGCGGTTCTGGCCGTGTTTGCAATGGATCAGCACCTTGCCTTGTTGCTGACCAGCGCGAATCTCACGCAGCACCCGAATGACATCGGTGTCGGTCACCCGGTCGGCGTGCAGCGGCTCGTGGACGGCGGTCAGGTTGCTGCCGCTCAGCCAATCGTCGTTGCGTTGGTAGAAGTTGATAACGGTACTGATGCCCTGGGCCTGCAGGGTCGGCAAATCTTCGCCATCTGGCAGTGCGCTGCGGTACAGGTTGGGCGCGATGCGGTAGAGCCGCAGTGCCGGGTCGACCGGGGTAGCCCAGTCGGCAGGGCGAGCCTGGCCCGCAGCGAGGGTGGCAGCAGGCATCTCGACCTGATCGCTGCGCAGCACGTCCGGGCGGGCGAGGGCAACGAAGGCAAGGGTCAGTAGCGGCAGGCCGGCGGCCAGCAGCAGATTACGCGGCTTCATGGCGCAGTTCCCTTGGCTGAGGAATGGTGTTTGTCTGTGCGGCCGGGCGGTACAGCAGCAGCCGGTAGCAGAGCAGCGCGATGCACCAGTCAAACAACAGCGTCCAGACGTTGTGCGAGAGAAAGTGTGCGCCCTGCATGGTGCGGCCGAGCGACAGCACGGTACCGAGTGCCAGTGCGCCGATCAGAGCGCCGCGGGCCGCCCGCGGGAAGCGGTCACGCAGGGCGAAAAACAGCGCCAGCAGCGAGAAGCCAGACGAGGCATGACCGCCGGGCCAGCAGCGGCCGGGCTGGTTGCTGTCCGGGCGGGCCGACAGTAACGGGGTGTGAATTTCGCTGCCGCCGTACTGCACCAGACTCCAGGGGCAGGGCACGTTGGTCAGTTGTTTGAGCGGAGTAACCAGACTGGTTGCCAGCGCCAGAGACAGCACCAGATAGCCCAGCTCCGCTCGCCAGCGCCGCAGACGGGTGGGCAAGAGGCTGAGTACAAAGCCGATGATTGCCAGCACGCCGATCACGATGACCGCCTGCTTGACCCTATCGTGCAGGATGTCTTCGAGGAAGAAGCTATGGCGGCCGACAAAGCCGTCGCCCGGCACGTAGAACAGGTCTGAGAACCAGAAGTCCAGTGTGCTGGTGTCGAACAGCAGCATCAGGGCCATCACCGCCGCTGGGATCAGTAGCCAGCGGCCGACCGGGAAAGGGCGCGATACGCGTGTGCTGTGGCTCATCGCTGGCTCACCTTGGTATTGCCGCTGGTGTTCGTGGGGTTCCATGCCAGCAATTGATGACCGTAGTCGTAGCTTGCCCCTTCGTAGTAAGCGATGGCGCGGCGTACCAGCGGGTCGTTGGCGTCAGCTGTTCGCTCCACGCTGAGGCCGGTGGCGTCGTCGTGGCGGCGGATCAGCCCGCGCGGACTGAGGATGGCCAGATTCTGGCCGTCGAACAGGCCCAGATGCTGATAGTTGCCGATCAGTGCGCGCCCCGGTGCGGCCTCCGGGCGCAGCAGGTTGTGGCCGAAGAAGGTCGAGGTGTAGTCCATGTTCAGCAGGCCCATCAGCGTGGGTGCCAGATCGATCTGACTGGCGACGCGGTTGTCCTCACGTGCTTCAACCAGACCCGGTGCGTAGACGAACAGCGGGATGTGGTAGTTGTGTACCGGCAAGTCTTCCTTACCGGCGCTGCCTGCGGTGTGGTCGGCCACGAAGACGAAGACCGTGTTGTTGAACCAGGGCTTCTGACGCGCCTGCTCCAGGAACTGGCCGATGGCGTAGTCGGTGTACTTCACCGCACCTTCACGGCCGGTGCCGGACGGAATATCGATGCGGCCTTCCGGGTAGCTGTAGGGGCGATGGTTGGAGGTGGTCATCAACTGCAGCAGGAACGGCTTGCCAGCGGCTGCATCGGCGTCAGCCAGCTTCAGGGTCTGCTGGTACAGGTCTTCATCGCTCATGCCCCAAGCGTTGGTAAAGGTCACCTCGTCGTCGGGCACACTGGCCTGATCGACCACGCGGTAACCGTTGCCGGCGAAGAAGGCGTTCATGTTGTCGAAGTAACCACGGCCGCCGTAAACAAACACGCTGTCGTAGCCTTCGGCGCTGAGCTGCTGGCCGAGGCTGGCGAAGCCGGTTTCGCGGCCGATGCGCTTGACGATTGAGCGACCGGGGGTCGGTGGAATAGACAGCGTGATCGCTTCCAGACCCCGGGTGGTGCGGGTGCCGGTGGCGTAAAACTGGCTGAAGTACAGGCTCTGTTTGCGCAGGGCATCGAGGTTCGGCGTCAGATTGCGCGCATCGCCTTCGCTGCCCAGGTACTTGGCGCTGAGGCTTTCGATGGTGACCAGAATCAGGTTCAGCTTGCGCGGCTGGCCCGGGTTGTCGATCTGGCGTCGAATGCCCATCGGTTCGCTGTCGACAAAGCGGGCGTTCGGCTCGCTGACTTCATCACGTAGGGTATTGGCGGCGGTGGCCTCGGGCAACTGCGGGTAGAACTGCGTGTAGTCCAGTTCGTTGTTCCGGAACGCGGCAAAGAACTGGTACGGCCCGTTACTGGCAAGCTCGTGCTGATAAGCGTTGCCGCCCGCGCTGCGCGGGAAGTTCTGACCAATGATGACAACGCTCAAGGCGATCGTGGTCACGGCGCCAGCCAGGCTGACGCCACGCTGGGGCCAGCTCAGCAGCGGCGCGGCAGCGATGCGATGCACGCGTGGCTGCAGCACCGCCGTGGTAATCACTGCGATGACGGTCAGCGCTGCCAGTAGCGGATAGACCGGGTAGGACTCAAGGATGTTGTTGATCACCTCGTCGGAGTAGACCAGATAGTCGACCGCTATGAAGTTGAAGCGCACGCCGAACTCATCCCAGAACAGCCATTCGGCCACGGCGGTAAACAGCATCAGGAACACGCCGATGGTCATGGCCACCTGCAGCACCCGCAGATGCCAGCGCTTGCGCCAGAGCCAGTCCGGGCACAGCAGCAGGTAAAGCGCCAGCGGCGCGAGGGCATAGAGCAGGAAGCTGACATCGTAGATCACACCCTGGCCGTACAGGCGCAGCACACCGCCCGGGCTGAGCTGGGCTTCGCTCAGGTGGGTCAGCAGCAGGATCGAGCGGGTAATGAAGAAAACCCCGAGCCAGAGGGCTGCGAGCAGGCCAAGGAAGCGGGCTTGGGCGGATTTGAGCAGGTGCATGTGACGGTCCATGGTTGAAATCGACCGTCGCAGTGTGGTGATCTTGCTGTCGGCGCAGCGTCAACGCGCTGTGAAAATTTCGTTAAGCTGCGCTGTTTCTGGAGAGCCCCCTGCATGCGTATTCTGGTCATCGAGGATAACCGCGACATCCTCGCCAACGTGATGGATTACCTGCAGCTCAAGGGCTACACGGTGGATTGCGCACAGGACGGGGTGTCCGGATTACATCTGGCCGTGAGCGATCATTACGACCTGATCGTGCTCGACATCATGCTGCCCGGCATGGACGGTTATCAGCTCTGTCAGCGGTTGCGCGAAGACGCCGGCCGCGATACGCCGATCATCATGCTGACCGCCCGCGATGCGCTGGATGATCGGCTCAAGGGCCTCAAGGTCGGTGCGGATGACTACCTGCTCAAACCCTTCGCCCTGTCGGAGTTGGTGGCCCGCATCGAAGCCATTTTGCGCCGCAGCAGTGGCGGCGGTCGGCACCGGCTTGAGGTTGGCGACTTGAGCTATGACTTGGACACTTTGCAGGTCAGCCGCGCCGGCAAGCTGCTCAAGCTGAATCCGGTCGGCCTCAAATTGCTGGAAGTGCTGATGCGCAAGAGCCCGGCGGTGATTCGTCGCAACGTGCTGGAGGAAGCATTGTGGGGTGATGAGCTGCCGGACAGTGACAGCCTGCGCAGTCACATCCACCAGTTACGGCAGATCGTCGACAAACCCTTTGAAACGTCGCTGATTCACACCGTTCATGGTGTCGGCTATAGCCTTGCGGAGCCTACCCAATGATCCGCAAGCAGCCGTTGCGGCGGCGCATCGTGATTGCCTTCACCCTGATGACGCTAGCAGTCAGCGGGGTGTTTTCCCTGGGCATTGTGGCCATTGTGCACTTTGTTGAAGAGCACCTGGTCTCCCAGGAGATGGGTGAGGAACTCGATAGCGTCCTCAAGCAGGACCTGGCGCATGGGTTGCCCCCTCGACTGGATGCCAAGACGCGTTTGTATGCTTCGCACATGCCGGGCTACGAGATCCCGGCACGCTTGCGCGACATGGAGGAGGGGTTCAGCGAACTGGTTGACGACGACCATGCGGCTTACGTGTACGTGCGTCAGCTGGGCCAGCAGCGTTTTGTGCTGGTGCAGGAGCAGGCCGAATTTGAAGCGCGCGAAAGTATCCTGTTCGCCGTCGTCTTTGCCGGATTTCTGCTCAGCGTGCTGCTCGGGGCGCTGCTTGGTTGGCTGATGGCGCAGAAGATTTTGGCACCGATTATCCGCCTGGCAGGCCAGGTTCAGCACCGCGACCAGTTGCTGCCACTGGCCCCGCCGCTGGCCGCGGATTACGCCGATGATGAGGTCGGACACCTGGCCGAGGCGTTCGACGCGACCCTCAGCCAGTTACGTCGTACGCTGGAGCGCGAGCGCCTGTTCACCGGCGACGTCAGCCATGAGCTGCGCACGCCGTTGATGATCATTGCCACCTCGACCGAGCTGCTGGATGCCAGTGATCTGGGTGAGCGTGAGCGCAGACAGGTGGATCGTATTGCCCGTGCTGCCGAGGAAATGAACGAGCTGGTGGGCACCTTCATGTTGCTGGCGCGTGCCAAGGACCAGGCAGTGCGCCTGACTGGTAGTTCACGGTTGCTGGATATTGCGCGTGAACAGACCGAACGCTGGCAGCGAGGTTTTGCTGACAAGGGGCTTTCTTTTAATCTGATTGTCGAGGCAGAGGATGCGGGAAGCTACCATCCGGGGCTGCTGGCAACGGTGATGTCCAATCTGCTGCGCAATGCCTTGCACTATACCGAGCAAGGTCACGTGCGGTTGGTGTTGCAACGGGGCGGATTTCGGGTGGAAGACACCGGCCCCGGTGTACCCTCTGAGCAGCAGAGCGAGATATTCGAGCCTTTTGTGCGGGGCAGCGAAGCGCGGGGCGAAGGGCTGGGGCTTGGCCTGTCGCTGGTCAAGCGTATCTGTGCCCACCAGGGCTGGTCGGTGAGCATGCGGTCGCCGGCCTCGGGCGGCAGCTGCTTTGAAGTAACCCTTGGCTGATAGCGGGTGGTGTAACCCCGATTGCAGAGCGATCAATTGCTATTTCACGAAATTTTGACATCCCTTTGACGGGGTCTTGATCCGTCGGTGAATAACCTGACAGCACTTATCACTGTCAGGGTAACCGTCATGTCTGAAGGCAAACCGATCGAGCTCGCGTTCTCCGACAAGTACGACCGCGATCACTCCCAGCAGTATTTGGACAAGCACCGGAGCGGGCTCTCGCGCCGCCTTTCCAGTTGGCGCGACATGCAGCTCGCGCGACGTGCGCTGAAAGACGCCGGTGAGCCCAACCTGGTACTGGACCTGCCCTGCGGTGCTGGTCGTTTCTGGCCGTTGCTGGCCGAAGCACCTAACCGGGTGATTCTGGCGGCCGACAACTCAGCCGACATGATTCGCACCGCCGTCGCTGGCCAGCCAGCGGAGGTGGTGGCGCGGGTCAAACCCTTCCAGACCTCGGCCTTTGACATCGACTTGGGCGACAACGCGGTCGACAGCATCTTCTGCATGCGTCTGATTCACCATGTGGCTGACCACGAGCACCGCTTGGCGCTGCTGCGCGAGTGCGCCCGGGTAACCCGTGACACGCTGATCATTTCGCTTTGGGTGGATGGCAACTACAAAGCCTGGAAGCGCGCCCGGCTGGAAGCACGCCGGGCGCAAAAAGGGCGCGCCGGACAAAACCAGAATCGCTTTGTGGTTGCGCGTGATGTGATTGAAGCCGAGTTCCGCGAAGCCGGTTTCAGCGAAGTCAGCCATCACGATTTCCTGCCGGGCTATGCCATGTGGCGGGTGTACGTGCTACGCAAGGTGAACGCATGAGCGCCGTTATCTCGGCCCAAGGCCGGCTGCCGTCATTTGGCCAGGCGCGCTTCGAGCGCTGGTGGGATCTGGAGGGTAAATGGGTTGAGGCTCCCAATCAGCGTCGCGGTGGCGAGAGCGGTGTAAAGCTGCTGCCGGCGCAGGGCCGTGATATGCCGCGGCTCTACAGTAAGCGTCAGGTGGGGCATATCTACCGTACTTGGCTGCATCCCTTTGGCCGCCCGACGGTGCTGCGTGAAGAGCTGGCGCTGCGCGCCTGCGAGGCCCTGGGCGTGCCGGTACCCAAACTGGTGTTCTGTGCTGCTCGCCAGCATGAAGGCCAGTGGCAGGGACTGCTGGTGACCGAGGAGCTGAGTGGCTACGTCAGCCTCGGCCACTGGTATCAGCGTGATGCGAGTCTTACTCAGCGCCGCGCCGTGCTGCAGCAACTGGCGTGTGTGCTCAAGCGCTTGCACAGCGGCCGCCGTCAGCACGGCTGTCTGTATGCCAAGCACATTTATGTTCGGGTTGAGGGCGAGCGTGCCGAGGTGGCCTTGCTCGACCTGGAGAAAAGCCGTCGCCGCCTGCTGCGCGGACGTGCGGTTCGTCATGACCTCGAACAGCTCTATCGCCGCCGCGAGGGCATGCCGGAGAGCGACTGGCAGTACCTGCTGGCCTGCTACCACAGCCTCGCTGACGGCAACGGAGGCAGCCGCCATGCAGCCTGACTCGTTGTCGGGCGGGCAGGACGCTCTGAAGCTCAAGAGCCGCGGCGGCGTGGTGCGTGTATTCAAGGCCGCGGGCTACTCGCTCGCCGGCCTGCGCGCCGCCTTTATTCATGAGGCGGCGTTTCGTCAGCTGTTGCTGCTGGCGGCGGCGCTGATTCCGCTGGCGTTCTGGCTGCCGGTCACGGGCGTCGAGCGCGCGCTGATGGTTGGCGTGGTGCTGCTGGCGCTGATCGTCGAGCTGATCAACTCGGCGATTGAGGCCGTGGTTGACCGTATTTCCCTGGAGCTGCACCCGCTGTCCAAACGCGCCAAGGATCTGGGCAGTGCCGCGCAGATGCTCGCGTTGCTGCTGATCACCAGTGTCTGGAGCCTGATTCTGTTCTCGCCCGCCTGAGCGGGCCCGCCTGTGGAAGCTGTTTTGATGACCCTGTCTACTGCCTCGGCCGCCCGGCCGGTGGCTGGCCTGCGTGGCCAGCTGTTGTTCATTCTTGGCTCGCTTGGCGCGCTGACCCTGATGCTGACGTTGTTGCGTGGCGCGTTGCTGGCGTGGAACTGGGAGTTGGCCGCCGAGGTCAGCCGTGGCGACTTGCTGGAAGCCTTCTTTAACGGCTTGCGGTTCGACTTGCGGGTGGTGGTGATCGTCGGTGCGCCGCTGATGCTGACGGTATTGAGCGCACGGCTGATGGCGCTGCGCGGTCTGCAGTGTGTGTGGCTGACGCTTGCCACCGTGCTGCTGTGTCTGCTGGGCACGACTGAGTTGAGTTTTTATCAGGAGTTTCACCAGCGTCTGAATACCCTGGTGTTCCAGTACCTGCAGGAAGACCCGGCCACGGTGCTGAGTATGCTCTGGTACGGCTTTCCGGTGCTGCGGTTGCTGCTGGGGCTGGCGCTGGTCAGCTGGCTGATGTATCGCAGCTACCGCTGGCTGGACCGGCGTACGCGTCTGCCGGCCACGGCCGACAATCGGCAGCGCAGCCAGATGGGCGCGCTGGCCGCCCGGGTGTCGGTGCTGCTGCTGTTGCTGGTCAGCTCCACGGTGCTTGCCCGTGGCACCTTGCGTCAGGGCCCGCCGCTGCGTTGGGGCGACGCCTTCACCACGGAGTCGACTTTTGCCAATCAGCTTGGCCTGACTCCGGCGCTGACCCTGTATGCGGCGGCCAAGGCGCAGTTCTCGGATCATCGTGACAATGCCTGGCTAGGTCTGATGGATGACGGCAAGGCAACGGCAATCACCCGCGATCTGCTGCTGACCGCTAACGATCAACTGATTGATGCTGACCAGGCACCGGTGCGCCGCGTCTCCATGTCGCCCGCCGATACCACGCTGCCGGTGCGCAACGTGGTGGTGGTACTGATGGAAAGCTTCTCCGGTTACTACACCGGTGCGCTCGGCTCGCCGCTGGGGATTACCCCGGAGTTCGACAAGCTGAGCAAAGAGGGGCTGCTGTTCACCCGCTACTTCTCCAACGGCACCCATACTCATCAGGGCATGTTCGCGACCATGGCCTGCTTCCCCAACCTGCCGGGCTTCGAGTATCTGATGCAGGAACCGGAGGGTGGGCACGCTTTCTCCGGCTTGCCGCAACTGCTGAGCAAGCGCGGTTTCGACGACCTCTACGTCTACAACGGCGATTTTGCATGGGATAACCAGAAGGGTTTCTTCGGCAAGCAGGGCATGCGCCACTTCATCGGCCGCAGCGATTACGTCAACCCGGTGTTCTCCGACCCGACCTGGGGCGTATCCGATCAGGACATGTTCGATCGGGCGGTAACCGAGCTGAACGCGTTGGATCATGACCGCCCGTTCTATGCACTGCTGCAGACCCTGTCCAACCACACGCCGTATGCTCTGCCGAGCCCGCTGCCGGTGGATGCTGTCAGTGGCCAGGGCGCCAACGACGAACACCTGACCGCCATGCGCTATTCGGACTGGGCGCTGGGCCGCTTCTTCGACCAGGTACGTAACGAGCCCTGGTACCAGGACACGCTGTTTGTGGTGATTGGTGATCACGGTTTTGGCACCCCGCGTCAGCTGACCGATCTGGACTTGCTGCGCTTCAACGTACCCATGGTGCTGATTGCCCCCGGTATCACCGATCGCTTTGGCGCGCGTAACGACACTGTCGGTACCCAGGTGGATGTGGTGCCGACCATCATGGGGCGGCTGGGTGGTGAGGTGCAGCACCAGTGCTGGGGCCGCGACCTGCTGGCGCTGCCGGCGAACGCCCCCGGCTTCGGGGTTATCAAACCGTCCGGTGGCGGTCAGACGGTGGGCCTACTGCGTGGCGATGAACTGGTGGTGCAGCCGCGTGGCGAGCAGCCCCGCGCGTATCGCTACCAGCTTGGGCCGGAGGCGACGGTGAGCGAACAACCCGGGGTGTCGGCGGAGCTGCGAGACGCACTGAAGGCGTATGTGCAAACCGCAACCAGCGCGCTGCTGGAGGACAAGGTGGGTGTAGATGTGGCGACCGGCAAGCGCGGCTGAGCGAGGCAGACGGCCGGGCAACGGCCCGGCCGTCTGGTTGTCACTGAGCCAATACGCTCGGCAGCCAGGTCACCAGGCCGGGCCAGCAGGCGGCAATGGCGAGCATCAGCAGTTGAATGACAATAAAGGGCAGCACGCCACGGTAGATCGCCGACGTCGGTATGCTGGCTGGGGTGACGCTGCGCAGATAGAACAGCGACAGGCCAAAGGGCGGCGTCAGGAAAGAGGTCTGCAGGTTGAGGGCGATCATCACGCCCAGCCAGACCGGATCAACGCCCATGCTCAGCAGCACCGGACCGACAATCGGCACCACCACAAAGGTGATCTCGATAAAGTCGAGGATAAAGCCCAGCAGGAAGATCGCCAGCATTACTACCAGCACGGCGGTAAAGGTGCCGCCGGGCAGCGAGTGGAACAGGTCATGGATCAGCTCATCGCCGCCAAAGCCGCGGAACACCAGCGAGAAGATGGACGCGCCCAGCAGGATCATGAACACCATGGCGCTGATTTCGGCGGTCGCCTGGGCCACCTCACGGAGTTTGCCGACACTCAGCTGGCGCTTGAACAGGGCCAGAATGCCGGCGCCCAGCGCGCCGACGGCAGCGGCTTCGGTGGGCGTCGCAACGCCGCCCAGAATCGACCCCAGTACCGCCATGATCAGCAGCAGCGGCGGCAACAGACTGCGCAGCAGCTGGGCGACCGACACGCCAGCGCTATCTTCCGGGCTCGGTGCCGGCAGTTTCTCCGGCTGGCGCAGGGCGACAAAGGCCAGATACAGCAGGTACAGCACCACCAGCAGCAGGCCGGGCAGCAGCGCGCCGACGAACAGGTCACTGACGGTCACGGTCTTGGGCGAGAAGATGCCGAGTTTTTGCTGCGCCTGCTGGTAGGCGTTGGCGAGGACATCGCCCAGCAGCACCAGAATAATCGAGGGCGGAATGATCTGCCCCAGCGTGCCGGTGGCTGCCAGCGTGCCGGTCGCCAGCGCCGGGTCATAGCCGCGGCGCAGCATGGTCGGCAGCGCCAGCAGGCCAAGGGTCACCACGGTGGCGCCAACAATGCCGGTGCTGGCCGCCAGCAACGCGCCGACGATGCAGACCGAAAACGCCAGCCCGCCGCGCAGCCCGCCGAACAGCCGGGCCATGGCATCGAGCAGGTCTTCGGCAATGCGCGATTTCTCCAGCATTACGCCCATGAACACGAACAGCGGCACCGCCATCAGCGTCTGGTTGGTCATGGTGCCGTACAGGCGGCTAGGCAGGGCGCCGAGAAAGCTCGGTTCAAACAGGTTGAAAAGGATACCGATGCCGGCAAACAGCAGGGAGACGCCGCCCAGGGTAAAGGCCACCGGGAAGCCCGCCATCAGTGCCAGGCAGAGACACACGAACAGGGCAATAGCCATGAATTCGCCACCCATCACAGATGCTCCTCATGGCTTGCCGGCAGGTGCGTGCCTTGTACACCACCCAGCACCGCCAGGGTCTTGAGCAGCTGCGCAATGCCCTGCAGCAGCAGGCTGGCGACCAGCAGCAGAATGAAACTCTTGTGCAGGTAGACCCAGGGCAGGCCGCCGGCATCGGCCGAGCGCTCCTGGCGCTGCCAGGACATGGCAACGTAATCCCAGCAGTTCCACGCCAGAAACAGGCACATTGGCAACAGAAAAAGCAGGCTGCCGAGCAGATCGATCAGCGCCTTGCCGTGATTGCCCATGCGCCGGTAAAAGATATCCACGCGCACATGGGCATCACGCTGCAAGGCCCAGGCGGCTGCGCCGAGAAAGACCAGTGAGTGGGCGTAGAGGATGACTTCCTGGGTGGCGGTGGCGCCAATGCTGAAACCGTAGCGCAGCAGTACCACGGCGCAGGTCAGCAGCACCATCAATAGCGTCAGCCAGGCGACCGCGCGGCCGAGCAGGCTGGTGCCACGGTCTATATGCCTGGCAAGGCCAAGCCCGGCGGAAAGAAAGCGTTGGGTCATGTAGCAGGTGTCCGTCAGGGAGTTGGGGATGCCAACCTGCTCAGGACGGAATCACCCGGGTACGACCACGGTCATCAATGGCGACGAAGACAAAGGTGGCTTCGGTAACCTTGCGGCTTTCATCGTGGGCCAGGTCTTCGCTCCAGACTTCGACCAGAATCTTGATCGAGCTGCGGCCGATATCCAGCACTTCGCCGTGGAAGGCCAGCTGCGCACCCACCGGCACCGGGACCATGAAGCCCATGCGGTCGATGGCTACCGTGGCAACGCGGCCACGGGCAATGCGTGCTGCGATGCTGGTGCCGGCGGCGTCCATCTGTGCCACCAGCCAACCCCCATAGATGTCGCCAAAGCTGTTGCAGTCGCGTGGCAGAGCGGTGATTTTGAGAGCCAGTTCACCCTGCGGCACGGGATCGGTATCTAAATCGTGCATTGGTAGACTCGGTAATGGTCTATTGTATTTGTTGTGCCGTGCCCCGGCGCGAGCCCGTTACGCGGCAAGCCGCCTATGGTAAGGGATTGCCGCCTGCCTCTCAATCATTGTCTGGCAGCGTTCTGCTGCAAATTCTGCGCTTCACACAATTGTCATAATTCGTGAATAGAGTTGTCACAACCCGCTCTGATACTGAGTCGCGTGTTGCAAACACTACCTCAACAGGAGAATGACATGAAACTCAAGCGCTTGTTCGCTGCCGTTACTTTCGCTGCTACCGGCCTGGTTGCCGGCACCAGCTTCGCCGCCGTTGACCCGGCGCTGGAAGACTACCAGCGCGTTGGTGGCGTATCCGGCAACCTGTCCAGCGTTGGTTCCGATACTCTGGCCAACATGATGACCCTGTGGGCCGAAGAATTTAAGCGTATGTACCCCAACGTCAACGTACAGATCCAGGCTGCTGGTTCTTCCACTGCGCCGCCGGCACTGACTGAAGGTACGTCGAACCTGGCTCCGATGAGCCGCATGATGAAAGACAGCGAAATCCAGGCTTTCGAAGAGCGTTATGGCTACAAGCCGACCGCTATTCCGGTTGCCATCGATGCCCTGGCTGTCTTCGCACACAAAGACAACCCGATCGAAGGCCTGACCATGGCTCAGGTTGACGGCATCTTCTCTGCTACCCGCCTGTGCGGTGGCGAAGATCTGGACACTTGGGGCAAGCTGGGTCTGACCGGCGCCTGGGCTGACCGTGACATCCAGCTGTACGGCCGTAACTCGGTTTCCGGCACCTACGGTTACTTCAAAGAAAACGCACTGTGCAAAGGTGACTTCCGCAGCGGCGTGAACGAGCAGCCCGGTTCTGCTTCTGTTGTTCAGTCTGTCAGCCAGTCGCTGAACGCAGTTGGTTACTCCGGTCTGGGTTACAAGACCTCCAGCGTTCGCGCTGTTCCGCTGGCAGCTGAAGAAGGCCAGCCCTTCATCGAAGCCAACGAAGAGAACGCCATCGCCGGTACTTACCCGCTGTCGCGCTTCCTCTACGTTTACGTGAACAAGGCGCCGAATGGCGAGCTGGCTCCGCTGGAGCGCGAGTTCGTCAAGCTGATGCTGTCCAAGCAAGGCCAGGAAGTGGTTTTCAAGGACGGTTATGTGCCGATGCCCAAGCGTGCCGTGGACAACGTCCATCAGGAACTGGGCTTCTAAGCCGCAGCTTTTCGGCACGGATGCCAGAAGAAGGGGTGTGTCGACGACACGCCCCTTTTTTGCCGTCACCTGGCTGTAACCAATCCGTCATATTGACCCTGTAGGGTGTGCGCCATGACTACTCAATCCCCACCCAAAACCTCTCGCGTGGACTTCAATACGCCAGCGATGCAACGCCACCGGGCGGCGCGTCATTTCAAGGACCATCTCACCCGCTGGTATGTTGCGGTGGGCGGTCTGGGCGTCATTGTGGCCGTTCTGTTGATCTTCCTTTACCTGCTGTACGAGGTGCTGCCGCTGTTTGGTGGTGCCGAGATCGAAGAGCAGGAGCGCTACAGCGCAAGCTGGGTGCAGGCCAACGACCCGCCGTTGATGCTGGCGATGGAAGAGCAGGGCGAGGTCGCTATTCGTGTGGCCCGCAGTGGTCAGGTGAGTTTCTTCAAGGCGCAGGACGGACAACCGGTTCTGCAGCAGCAACTGCCGATTCCGGCTGGCGTGGAAGTAACCAGCTTCAGCGTCGAAACCCCCAATTCCCGTCGCTTTGTAGTCGGCCTGAGTAATGGCCAGGTGCTGATTGCCCAGCACAACTACAAGGTGACTTACCCCGATGATGTTCGCCTGATTACCCCGAGCCTGGTCTTTCCCTATGGCGATGCGCCTATCACCCTGGATGAGCAGGGTCGCGCGCTGAGCCAGGTGGCCATGAGCGGCGACAGCGACGGCCTGGTGCTGGCTGCCAGCGTGGGCCGCGAGCTGGTGGGCATCACCGTGAGTGTTACCCGCAACCTGATGACCGGTGCGGAAACCCGCAATGAGCGTGCCCTGACGTTGGAGCCGGCGACGGGCGAGGTGCGGCAGATTCTGATCGACCCGCTGCGTCAGTGGATGTATGTGGTCAATGGCGAGCAGTATGTAGACGTGCTGGCGCTGCGCAAGGGTGGTGAGCTGAATGGCCGCTACCGCGTGCTCGAAGGTTCCGGTAAGTCGATAACGTCGGCCAACCTGATGCTGGGCGGCATTTCGCTGATTGTCGGCGACAGCAGCGGTGGCCTGGCGCAGTGGTTTATGGTGCGTGGCAATGGCAATCCGCAGCTGACCCGGGTGCGTGAGTTTGACCAGCAAGAGGGCAGTGCCATTGCCCTGGTTCAGCCGGAAGAACGCCGCAAGGTATTCCTCTCTCTGGATGCCGAGGGCCAGCTGGGCGTCTACAACTCGACCGCCCACAACAACCTGCTGGTCGAGCCGCTTGGTGGTGAGCAGGTACAGGCCTTTGCCATCGGCCCGCGCGCCGACCACCTGCTGGTTGAGCACGATAACGGCCAGCTGAGCTACTGGGATGTGCACAACGAGCACCCGGAAGTGTCCTGGAGTTCACTCTGGGGTAAGGTCTGGTACGAGAGCTACCCTGAGCCTGATTACGTCTGGCAGTCCACCTCGGCTACCTCCGAATTTGAGCCCAAGCTGAGCCTGGCGCCGCTGACCTTCGGTACGCTGAAGGCCGCGTTCTACGCGATGCTGCTGGCCACCCCGATTGCCATTGCTGCCGCTGTTTACACCGCGTACTTCATGGCCCCGGCGATGCGCCGCAAGGTCAAGCCGGTGATCGAGTTGATGGAAGCGCTGCCAACGGTGATTCTGGGCTTTTTGGCCGGTCTCTGGCTGGCGCCGCTGCTGGAGGACAACCTGCCGGGCATCGTCTCGCTGCTGATTCTCACGCCGATTGCCTTCATCCTGTTTGCCTACCTGTGGAGCCTGGCACCGCCCAAGCTGCGCCAGCGTGTGCCTGATGGCTGGGAGGCGGCGCTGCTGATTCCGCTGCTGATCGTGCTGGGCTGGTTCTGCTTCACCATGAGTGTGTACGTCGAGGCCTGGTTCTTCGGTGGTGACATGCGCGTGTTCCTGACCCGCGACATGGGCATCAACTTTGACCAGCGCAACTCGCTGGTGGTGGGTCTGGCCATGGGCTTTGCGGTGATTCCGACCATCTTCTCGATTGCCGAAGATGCCGTCTTCAGCGTGCCGCGCCACCTCACCCAAGGCTCGCTGGCGCTGGGCGCCTCGCCCTGGCAGACCCTCAGCCGCGTGGTCATCCTGACCGCCAGCCCCGGGATCTTCTCGGCGGTCATGATCGGTATGGGCCGCGCCGTAGGTGAAACCATGATCGTGCTGATGGCCACCGGCAACACGCCGATCATGGACTGGAACATCTTTGAGGGCATGCGCACCCTGTCGGCCAACATCGCCGTCGAGATGCCGGAGTCCGAGGTGGGCAGTACCCATTACCGACTGCTGTTCCTCGCTGCGCTGGTGTTGCTGAGCTTCACCTTCCTGATGAACACGGCCGCAGAACTGATTCGTCAGCGTCTGCGCAAGAAATACGCGTCACTCTGAGCAGGGGAATCGAGACAGTGAAACAAGGTAACTTCACAACCTGGTTCAAATCCGGCACCCCCTGGATCTGGATGAACGGCGGCGCGGTCGCGATTGCCGTGATCATGACGCTCGGTCTGCTGGCAATGATCGCCGTGCGTGGTCTGAGCCACTTCTGGCCGGCCGATGTGGTCGAAGCCGAGTACACCATCCCGGGCCAGCCCGCCATCACGCTGATCGGCGAGGTAACCACCCGTGAGCAGGTGCCGACCGAGCGTCTGCACAGTGCCGGCCTGCCGGTGGATCCGGAGCAGACCGAGTTCATGGACCGCGAACTGCTCAAGGTGGGCAACCGTGACCTCAATGGTGCCGATTTCCGCTGGATTGTTGCTGATTGGCTGACAGACGAGCGTTATCCCGAAGACATCGTGGTGGTTGAACGCCGCGAGTGGGGTAACTTCTATGGCTATGTCCAGCAGGTCAAGCAGGACGGCGAGGTGATCGCCGAAGGTGATCAAGCCTGGCAGGCGTTGCAGCCGGCGGTGGACCGTGCGCTGGAGATCTACAGCGATATCCACGCGCTGGAAACCGGTGCCATTGGCAAAATCAACTCCCAGCTGGAGCGCATCCGTCTGCGCGAGCGTGGTCTGGAACTGGACAACGCTCTGACCCCGGAGCTGCAGGCTGAGCTGGATGCCGAACGCAAGGTGCAGCATGACCTGTACGCCGAGCTAGAGGCGCAACTGGTGGGCCTGTACCGCGAGTTCAACCGCGACAGCGTGCACCTGCGCTCGATGGATGGCCGCGAGGTTGATGTCAGCCTGAGCAAGGTCGTGCGGGTGTTCCGTCCCAATGCCATGGGCGTTAGCGCCAAGATCGGTCACTACTTCAGCAAGCTGTGGGAGTTCGTCAGCGACGAGCCGCGCGAAGCGAATACTGAAGGCGGTGTGTTCCCGGCGATCTTCGGTACCGTGATGATGGTGCTGCTGATGTCGATCATCGTCACCCCGTTTGGTGTACTGGCTGCGGTTTACCTGCGTGAATACGCCAAGCAGGGTGTGGTGACCCGCACCATTCGCATCGCGGTGAACAACCTCGCCGGTGTTCCCTCCATCGTTTACGGCGTATTTGGTCTGGGTTTCTTCATCTATTTGCTTGGTGGCAGCATCGACCAGCTGTTCTTCCCCGAGGCCCTCCCGTCGCCGACACTGGGTACCGGCGGTATGCTCTGGGCATCGCTGACCCTGGCCCTGCTGACCGTGCCGGTGGTGATCGTGGCCACCGAAGAAGGTCTGACCCGGATTCCGCGCTCGCTGCGTGAAGGCTCGCTGGCCCTGGGTGCGACCAAGTCGGAAACCCTGTGGAAGGTGATCCTGCCGATGTCCAGCCCGGCCATGATGACCGGCCTGATTCTCGCCGTGGCCCGCGCTGCCGGTGAGGTGGCACCGCTGATGCTGGTGGGTGTGGTCAAGTTGGCACCGAGCCTGCCGGTCAACGGCAACTACCCTTATCTGCACCTGGACCAGAAGTTCATGCACCTGGGCTTCCACATCTATGACGTCGGCTTCCAGAGCCCCAACGTCGAAGCGGCTCGTCCGCTGGTGTACGCCACTGCGCTGTTGCTGGTGGGGGTTATCGCTGCGCTGAACTTTGCAGCGGTCTCCATCCGTAACCACCTGCGCGAAAAGTACAAGGCACTGGAAAACTGATAACCCTTTTTATGCGGACGCACGACTATGTCTAATACGACCAAGACCCATGCAATGGATATGAGCGCCCTGGGCCGCTCCCAGCAGGAGCTGAACATGGACAAGGAGTCCATCGCGCTGGAAGTGCCTGGCCTCTCGCTGTTCTACGACACCAAGCAGGCGCTGCACGACGTCAATATCAAGATTCCACGCAACCGCGTGACCGCGTTTATCGGTCCCAGTGGCTGCGGCAAGTCCACCCTGCTGCGCTGCTTCAACCGGATGAACGATCTGGTCGACAGCTGCCGCGTGGACGGCGAAATTCTGCTCGACGGCAAGGACATCTACGGCAAGGACGTCAACGTGACCGAACTGCGTCGCCGCGTTGGCATGGTATTCCAGAAGCCCAACCCGTTCCCCAAGTCGATCTACGAGAACGTTGCCTACGGTCTGCGCATTCAGGGCGTCAACAACAAGCGCACGCTGGATGAAGTGGTCGAGTGGGCGCTCAAGGGCGCGGCGCTGTGGGATGAGGTCAAGGACCGTCTGAACGAGTCTGCGCTGGGCATGTCCGGTGGTCAGCAGCAGCGTCTGTGTATTGCCCGCACCATTGCGGTCGAGCCGGAAGTGCTGCTGCTCGACGAGCCGGCCTCGGCCCTCGACCCGATCTCCACCCTGAAGATCGAAGAGCTGATCAACGAACTGAAGTCCAAGTTCACCATCGTCATCGTGACCCACAACATGCAGCAGGCGGCCCGCGTGTCGGACTACACTGCCTTCATGTATATGGGTGAACTGATCGAGTTCGGTGACACCAATACGCTGTTCACCAACCCGTCTAAGAAACAGACGGAAGACTACATCACCGGCCGTTACGGTTAACCCGGGAGCGCTGCGCCATGCCCTCAGATAAAGAATTGTTCAATCAGCATATTTCCCAGCAGTTCAATGACGAACTTGAGGAAATTCGCACCCAGTTGCTGGAGATGGGCGGTCTGGTCGAGAAACAGATCAATGACGCCATCGTTGCCCTGATCGAGGGCGATGCCAAGCTGGCGCAGCAGGTGCGCGAGAAGGACGACGCCATCAACCAGATGGAGCTGGATATCGACCAGGAGTGCCTGCGCATCCTGGCGCGGCGTCAGCCGGCAGCCAGTGACCTGCGTCTGGTGGTCAGCATCAGCAAGATCATTGTCGATCTGGAGCGCATCGGTGACGAAGCCTCGAAGATCGCCAAGCGTGCGCGGGATCTGGCCGAAGACGGTCAGGCGCCGCGCGGCTATGTCGAGTGCCGCCATATTGGCCACCACGTGCGTCGCATGGTGCAGGAGGCGTTGGATGCCTTCGCCCGCATGGACACCGAGCAGGCCTTCTCGGTTGCTCGCGAAGACAAAGCGGTGGACCAGGAGTACAAGACCGCCATGCGTGAAATGGTCACCTTCATGATGGAAGACCCGCGCTCCATCGGCCGTGTGCTCAACATCCTCTGGGTGCTGCGCTCACTGGAACGGGTGGGCGATCATGCGCGCAACGTAGCCGAGCATGTGATCTACCTGGTCAAGGGCACCGATGTGCGTCATATTGGCCTCAAGCGCATGGAAGCCGAGGTCAAGGGAAGCAGCGCGGCCGACGAGTAAGGTCTGCTTCAGCTGACAAAAAACCCGCCAAACGGCGGGTTTTTTGTTGGAGGTTTGTTATTACTGGCTGAGCACCCACTCGGCCAGAATTCGGGCTTCTTCGTCGGTTACCTGGTTGGCAGGCATGGGAATCGGCCCCCAAATTCCGGAGACACCATTCTTGATGTGGTCGGCCACGGTTTCCACCGCGCCGTCCTGCCCGGCATACTTGGCTGCTACTTCCTTGTAGGAAGGACCGACTACCTTGGTGTCGATCTGATGGCAGGCTACGCAGGCCTTGGTTTTGTACAGGGTCTCGCCGTCTGTGGCGAACAGGGAGCCAGAGCTGAGCAGCGCGGCAGCGCTGAGGGCAGTGATCATAAAGCGTTTCATCGTTGTTCCTCACGGGCCATGGTTGCAGGTGGTCCTGCTTGTGTCGTTGTGAAGGTGCTGTTGCTTTCATCAAGATGGACCGGCCATGGTGCTTTGACAAGTGCTCATTTGTCGCAGAGTGTCAGCACCAAAGTCGCAAATATGCGTACATTGCGGGACATAAGTTCATTTTGTATCTTGTGTCTGCCCGCAGCCGAAGATTCATACAAGAATGCGGGCCTCAATGCGCCTGCACCTACAAAAACCTGAGAGATTCGGAGATACCATGGAGATCAAGTCCTACAGCATGAACTGGCACTACCCCACCGCCGTGCGCGTGGGGGCAGGTCGTATCAGTGAGCTGCCCAAAGCCTGCCGCCAGTTGGGCATGACGTCTCCGCTGCTGGTGACTGACCCTGGCCTGGCCGCACTGCCGATGGTTGAGGCCTCGCTGCAGCTGTGCCGTGACGCGGGCCTGCAGGCCGGTCTGTTCAGTGCCGTGAAGGGCAACCCCACCGGTGGCAACGTGGCCGACGGCGTCGCTGCGCTGAAAGCGGGTCAGCACGACGGCGTGATTGCCTTCGGTGGTGGCTCTGCCATTGATGCCGCCAAGGCTATCGCACTGGTTGCACACCAGGAGTGCACGCTGTGGGAAGCAGGCCCCGGCACCGTAGATGCCAGCAAGATGCTGCCGGTTGTCGCTGTGCCCACCACCGCCGGTACCGGCTCGGAAGTTGGCCAGGCAGTGGTTATCACCGACGATGAAAGCCACGTCAAACGCGTTATCTTCCACCAGAAGATGGTGCCTGCCATCGTGATTCTGGACCCTGAGCTGACCGTTGGCCTGCCGGCCAAGCTGACCGCTGCGACCGGTATGGACGCACTGGCGCATAACCTCGAGGCGTTCTGCGCCCCGGTATATCACCCGATGGCCGAGGGTATCGCGCTGGAAGGCATGCGTCTGGTTAAGGACTTCCTGCCGCGCGCAACCAAGCAGGGCGACGATATCGACGCCCGTCTGCAGATGCAGGTGGCCTCCAGCATGGGCGCGGTGGCCTTCCAGCGTGGTCTGGGCGGCATTCACGCGGTATCCCACAGCCTGGGCGCCGTTTATGACGCGCACCACGGTCTGCTGAACGCGATTGTCATGCCGTACATGCTGCAAGCCAACCGCCCGGTGATTGAAGACGAGATGGCGCGCGCTGCTCGCTACCTTGATCTGCCCAAGCAGAACTTCGATGGCATGCTGGACTGGGTTCTGGATCTGCGCGCCGAGCTGGGTATTCCGCACACCCTGGCGGACATCAACATCGATGACGCCCAAGCCGAGACCATCGGTGCCATGTCGGCCAAGGACGTGGCCGGCAAGACCAACCCCCAGCGTTATGACGCCGCGCAGTATCAGGCGATCTTCCTCAAGGCGCTGCGCGGCGAGCTGTGATGCCTCCGCGCTGAGTTGATTGGTCGGGCCTGCGCCCGACCGTTAAGACGCAAAACCCGCTCGTTGCCGAGCGGGTTTTTTATGCGCGTCCACTAGGGTCTGTTGGCCCTAACTACAGCTCGACCTGTATGACCGCGCCGGCGAGCATGATTTCCCCTGCCTCTGGCTGCTGGGCGCTGATCTTGCCGGTAGACGCGGGGTCAGACACCGGGTTGCCCTGCTGGTCGACGACCTCCAGGCTGATGTCCAGCTGGTTGCCGAGCTGTTCGGCGGCCGCCAGCTGCATGCCGGTCAGGTTGGGGGCAACACGGATGTCGCTGGCCTGGCCCGGCGCCGGTATCGGCACGATCTTGAACTGAATCTTGGCCGCTGCGTTTGCCTGAAAACCGTAGCGGTTGGTCAGGTCGGCGTTCACCGGGGCGGCGTACACGCGGGCGGTCGGCAGGCTGGTGCGCAGGTGGCTGGCCAGCGAGACGGTCTGCAACGGCTTTGGCGCAGGGGTGGCCGCCGGCGTCTGCTGTCCGCTGAGGCTGAGAGCGACCTGAATCTCGCCGGTGGTTTCCGGCAGAGCGTAAAAGGTGGGCTGATAGCCGATCTGCTGCAGCAGCTTGAGTTCGTCGCTGTCGGCGTGGCTGTAGATCTCCAGTATCTGCGCCAGCGAGCCACGGTCCAGCGCCTGCTGGGCATCGGCGACGCCCTGGCCGACGGCAGCAATAAGCTCGCCGATAGGCGCTGCCATGACGTCGCTGACCAGTTCCTTGATGGTGGGCATGGGGCTGTCCTTCAGGTTTGAGTGAATACCACCAGTACACGTTCGCCGAGCGCCACTTCACTGCCCTTGGCAGGCAACTGGCGCACGGCCTGACCGACCGGCTGGCCGCTGTCGCCGACACTCTGGTAGGCCGCCTCCAGCTCCAGGCCCAGGTCGCGGGCCAGGCGGCGGGCGAGGGTTTCGGTCAGGTCGCTGAAGTCCGGCACGGTAATACCGGCCGGGGCGGTGTCGGGTCCGTCGTCCATCTCCGGCAGATATTCCAGCGCGACATCGGTGAACAGGCCGGCGCTGCCCTTGTTCTTCAGGTCGGAGAGCGTCGGCAGGGTCAGGCTATTGCCGGTGACCAGGGTCTTGAGGTTGAGCGAGACGCGGCCCAGGCGATAGGGCACGCCATCCTTGCTGAGCTGGGTCTGCGCCTGTTGCAGTTGACGGGCGATGTTGCCGTACAGCTGATCGGCATCGACCTGGGTATCGAGCTGCGCTTTCAGCTCTTCGCTTTCCTCCCGGGCGCGAGCTGCTTCCTCGGCTGCCTCACGGGAGGCCTTGGTGAGGTCGCGGATGCGCTCGGAGAATTGCGCTATTTCCTGGTTGCGCAGGTTGAGGGTGCGCTGCAGATCGCTTTCTTTTAGCTCGAACTCGGTCGCCTGTTTGAGAATCTGCTCGTTGAGGTGCAGGCGGATCTGCTGGGTCGCCAGCTCAATCTGTTCGTTGCCGGCAGCGGCAGGCTTGTCCTTGAGCTGCTTTTCCAACGTGCTGATTTTCAGCTGCGCCTGTTTCAGCTCGTTGGCTTGGGTTTGCTTCTCGCGCTCCAGATTGTTGATCAGCAGCACCTTCTGGTTCAGCTCAACCGATTGCGCTTCCAGTTGCTTGCTCAAGGCTGCCTGGGTCTTGAGCTGCGTACTGGCGGGCTGAGCGCGGGTAACCAGCTGCGGGTTCACCCGCAACGCGGCCATGTTGACGGTCAGTTGGGCGACGGCGCGGGGCGTGCCTGCCAGCAGGTAGTCGTCGGTGGCGCTGAAGGGCGCGCTGCGCTCGCGCCGGGCAACGGCCTGATCGCCCAGCCGCTCAATGTCGCCAAAGGCCAGGTGGACTCGCTTGCCGGGTTCAACCTGCACCAGCGCCCCTTCGGCCAGTACGCGAGGCGTCTCCCTGGCCTTGACCGTTTCGCACAGGCGTACGGCGGGCAGCTGAGGGCCGTCGCCCAGGTTCAGGTTGATCGCGAAGTTACCCTTGGCATCCAGTCGCGCCTTGGCAACGCTGCGCCACTGGCGGCGAGCCAGCTCGAAGGTTTGAATTTCCACTTGACCACTGGCGGCCTTGCCGTCGGGCTCAAAGAGGGTGCCGGTAATGCTCCATTGCATGGGGTGAATCCTATGTGGTCAGGATGAGCTGGGTCAGGGTGGCGCCGCTGCTGACCAGCAGCACCAGTTGGCTACTGGCGGGCAGGCCGGCAGCCAGCGTGAGGTCGCAGCTGGCGCTGCCTTGCTGGTCGGTCAGCAGCAGCCGGCTGCCGAGTTGCAGGCCGCTGCGCAGCTGCTCGGCGGTCAGGCCATTGGCTCCGGCGGCCTCGCTCAGCGCCAGGCTGGCGTCGATATCCAGATTGAGCTCGACGGCGGCGTCACTGATCAGTTGGCCGGCGCTGTTGGACAGGGTGACCAGCAGTTGCTGTTCTCTAGGCTTGGCCGGCTTCTTGACCAGGCTGCGTGCGGCCAGGCGCAACACCGGCAGCGCGTTGCTGGGCGGTACCGACACCAGCCGGCCGCTGAAGGTGCTGATCAGCTCGGTATTGCCGCTGGCCTCACTCGGGGCCTTTTTGGGGTTGGGCAGGGCGAGCTGCAGCTGCGGGATGGGCCGGGCCTTGCGCAGAGTGCCGGGCAGTACGCTCATGCCGCTGCTGGCCTCGGCTGCGTCCAGCTGGGCCTGCACGGTGGCTTTGATGTTGAAGTCCAGGTACGGCAGGTGATAGCCCGGTTGGGGCCGGCCAAAGGCGTCGGTCGGGGGCAGGTCGTCCAGCACGGCCTGGGCGTCGCGCAGACCGCGGGCCAGTCCGAGCAGTATCTGCTCGACCGAGTTGGCGACGAATTTACTGGATTGGGTCATGTTCAGGGCTCTTGATCAGTCGGTGCTCAGGTGTGGGCGCTGGCGGCGGCGTTCGTCGGCGCGGGCCTGTTGTCGTTCCTGCTGGCGCTCGGCCTGACGCGCGTCCCGGCGCGCCTGCTGGCGGCGTTCGGCCAATTGCTCTGCGCGCTCCTGCAGGTTTTCCAGCGAGCCGGTGTCCACGCCCAGCAGTCGGTGTTGGCGGCGTTGGTAACGGTTGTCGAAGTCACTCAGGGAGGTGACGGCTGGGGGCGCCTGAAAGGCGCCGTCCAGGCGGTCGTGCAGGGGGCGCAGCAGCGGCTCGGCAAGGGTCTCGCGCGGTCGCTCACGGGCGCAGCTGCGGGCCTGCTCGACGCGCTCGTCCAGCCGCTGCATCAGTGCGCGTTGCTGCTGCGCCTGTTGGCCTGCACGACTGCCGGCCTGCTGTTGCTGACGTTCGCGTTGTTGCTGCCAGCGGCGCGCGGCTCCCGCTGCCTGGCGCACCTGTGCCAGCGCTGCCGGCGCCTTCTGGCCATCGCGCTGGCGCTCCCAGGCGGCGTGCTCGGCGCGCCGCTCGCTGGCGCTGGCTACCGGATACCGTCGGTCGGCAGGGGCACTGTCATCACCCTGACCGCCCAGGCGGCGCATCTGCTGCTGCAGGGTGTCACGCTGCTCAAGCAGGCGTTGCAAGCCGGGCACCTGACCTGCCAGCTGCTGCAGGTCGGGGCTGGCGGGCGCAGGCTGGGGGCTGCCTTGTTGCCGGGCCAGATCGCGCCAGGTCTTGCGGCTCATTCGTCGGCCTCGGCGTCGATCAGGGCGCGGATGCGCTCCTCCAAAATCGCCGGCGCGGGCACCGGCACCAGTTTGGTTCGCATCACCGAGCTGCCTTCGGCCGAATACTGGTACTTGCTGGCGTAGCTGGCACTGACCGAGCTGGCGCTGACCGAGCCAGCGGCAAAGAAGGGCAAGCCCACCCCCTTGGCGCTGGATTTGACCTGACTGCGCTTGTGGGTCGAGCTGCGCTCACTGTTGATGCTGATCGACAGCTTCAGCTCGATCACAGTGTCGACAAACTGGTAGAAGCTGGGGGTAAAGCCCAGCTCCAGCAGGCTGTAGGACTTGCCGTTGCTGAACTCGACCTTGTAGGGGGCCTCGGGGCCGTCTTCCTCTTCGTCGCTGCCGGTAGGGAAGCCCGCCATCATGCGCGCGATGCGCAGCGACACCAGGTCCAGCTCCAACTGGGCCTCGGCAATGCCCACGCCGAGGTTGCGCACGATCAGCGGGAAGGGCGCGTTGAGCAGTTCTGATCCGACACTCATGGCGGGTCTCCTCAGTCGTCATCTTCCGGCGCGGGCGCCGGTTGCCGGCGGGCTTCGGCCTCTTCCATCATCGCGCGAATGCG
Source organism: Halopseudomonas pachastrellae (assembly GCF_900114765.1). Lineage (GTDB taxonomy): Bacteria > Pseudomonadota > Gammaproteobacteria > Pseudomonadales > Pseudomonadaceae > Halopseudomonas > Halopseudomonas pachastrellae. The sequence continues at coordinate 105,910 of NZ_FOUD01000008.1, read as the reverse complement.
CTCTTCGAGGATCGGCGGCGGCGGCACGGGTGACAGCTTGGTGCGCAGCAGGCTGGAGCCTTCTGCAGAGTAGGAGTATTTGGAGGCGTAGCTGGCGTCCACCTGGCTGGTTGAGACACTGGAGCGGTTGCTATCGCGGCCACCGAAGACCTTGCCGAACAGGCCGCTGCCCTTCTTGCTGGCGCTGTTTTTGGTGGTCTTGTTACTGGAGGTACGGCTGTACTCGCTGCTACGGGTGATCTTGATGGCGATCTTCACCTCGATGATGGTGTCGACAAAGTTGTAGAACACCGGGGTAAAGCCCAGCTCCAGCATGGATAGGCGGGTGGGCACGCGAATCTGGCCGTTGTCGGTCTGGTGCTTCTTGGCGGCGGTGACGATCTCGCCGTAGCCCGGATCAAGCGCGACGAGGGAGTCGGCCTCGGAGGGGGTCATATACTCATGGCCGAAGAAGATGCGGCTATCGTCAAAGGCGATATTGCCCTCGTCGTCGTATACGGTGCGCAGGCCGCCCATCATCTCGGCGACTTCGATCGAGCTTTCGTCCAGCTTGACCTGCGCCTCGGCGATGGCGAAGGCCATCTGGCGAATCATGTCGCCCATCGGCACGTTCAACAGCTCTCGTCCAATACTCATGGTGTTGCTCCTTGTTGGGATATCGACGGATCAGTTGTCGGCTCCGGGCAGCCCGTCGTCGTACAGGCGCCGCAGGACTTCATTGAAGGCTTCAGGGGCAGGCAGCGATACCAGACGAGCGGCAATCGAGCTGGACCCTTCGGCGGAGACAGAAAACTTGCGTGCGTAGGAGACATCGACGCTGGCCGCGACCATGACGACGCCGTAATTGACCTTGGCGGTGACCCCGGCCGATACCGAGGTTTCGGTGGTTTCAGACATACTGAACGACAGCTTGGCCTCCACCGTGGCCTCGGTGAACGCGTAGAAACTGGGGGTAAAGCCCAGCGTCAGCAGGTTGTAGGTCTGGCCGCCCAGCTCGACCGGCGTCTCGGCCATGGCCTGGGCGACCTTGACCGAGTTGTTGTCCAGTGCGGCCTGGGCCTGGGCGATCGACAGGCCCAGGCGCTCGATGATCTGCGGTAGGGGTGCGCTGACCAGCGAGCGGGTGACAGTGGTGGTCTCGCTCATGGCCTAGCTCCCCAGATAGCTGCGGATGGTGTCGAGGAATTCCGGCGGCGCAGGAATCGACACCAGGCGGGCGGAGATCGACGAGTTGCCGGTGACATCCAGCTCGAACTGCTTGGCATGACGGACATCCAAGGTGGCGCCAAAGGCGACTGTGCTGTTGCCGGTGCGGCGGGTGGTCTCGCGCTCGCTGCTGCTGTTGGCAAACTGCTCGTTGATGGTGATGCTCTCGCTGCTGGTCATGCGCAGGTCGCGGCTGGAGGTGCTGATCAGGTGCAGCTGTATCGGGTCGCTCTTGCGCGCCAGGTTGCAGACCGCGCCGCCGGCGGAGGCGCTGACCTGGCTCCCCTCGTCGGCATTGATGCTGTTGGCCAGGTTTTTTGCAAAGGCCTGCGGGCTGTCGGCGGCGTGGCCGTCCACCGCGCTGCCTGACAGCGTCCAACTGCGGCCCTCGGCGCTGACCTGCTTGCCGTTCACACCGCTCATGTCGTTGGCATCAAAGGTGTGAATCCAGCCGTTGCTGGCTGACTCGGCGTGATCGCGGCGGTCGGGCTCGACGCCGCTGATCACCTGGCCATCGGCGCCCTCGATCACCAGCAGGTCGACATCCAGCAGAATCTGTACCCGGCGGTGGGCCTGATCATGCGGGACACCTTCGGCGCCGCCGGGGTTGGCGGCGGCTTCGCCTTCGCCGACCGCAGAGGTGATCTGCGCTGGGTCCACCCCGTTGGCAATCAGTTGACGTTTGACCTCGTCCACCCGGCGCTGCGACAGCCCCAGGTTGTAGCCGGGGCTGGCCGGCGCGTCGGCGTGGCCAACCAGGCGAAAGGGGACGCCGGCGCGGGCCAGCATCTGCGCGTTCTCCTGCAGGGCGTCGCGCTGATCGGCGCGGATATGGTTACGGTCGATATCAAACAGCACTTCATGAATTGGCTCGCCCGGCGGCCAGTGGGTCACCTCAAAGCCGGCATCCTCGAAGGCGGTTTTTACCTTGCGAGCGTAGTTGGCCACGCTGTTGGAGCGGGTGACGCTGAGGCTGGTGTCGGGGTTGGCGACAAAGGTGGTATCGCTGTTGCTGGCAATGCGAATCACGCCGCCCGCGTAGCCAAAGGCGCGGAAGGCGACGGCATTGGGTGAAACGATGACTTGCTGCGGGCTGGCATCGGTGGTCGGGTTGATCGGGGTTTCGCTGCGCTCGAAGGCCACGGCGCTGATGTCGGCATTGCCGGCCAGGCCATCGACCAGGCTGGCCAGACGGCTCTCCAGGTCGGCGCCGCTGAGCGCCACGCGATTGTCGTTGATGCGCACCTCGCCGGCCGACTGCGCGGTGATTTGCAGGCTGGCCTCACGGTTACGGGTTTCGCTGCGACTCCCGCTGCTGCTGCTCGACGAGCTGCTGTCGCTGTCGTCGTTGCTGGTTTCGGCGTTGTTGTAGGCGCCGTTGATGCCGAAGTCGACGCCGGTAGACTCTTCCACCCGCAGGTGCAGGTTCATCGAGCAACTGATGTCGGCGTGCTGGTAGTGGTAGAAGGCGGGGCTGAAGCCCATCTCGATCAGCGTCTTGCCGCCAAGCCCGGGTATCGGTTGGATAAAGGCGTCCAGTTGCTCGATGGAGTTGGTATCCAGCGCCTGCTGGGCGCGGGCGATGCCGAGTCCGAGGCTGGAGATAAAGTCGGCGACGCTGGCGTCGGCCAGCACCTGTCCGGGGCGAAGACCGTTGTAGTCACTCATGCCTGGCTCCTGTTATTCAAACAAGTGAGGCCGCGTGGGCGCTGCGCAGGCGCTCGGGCGGCAGGGGGATGGCCCGTTTGGGCTCGACCAGCCCCTTGCGGACAATGAAATACGCATGGCGCTGCTGCGCGTCGCGCAGCTGTCGCTCACCGATACTCAGGCCGCGGGCGGCCCAGCCGACTAGTGCGCGGGCCAACGGCAGTTCCGGTGGCTGCACCAGGGCGATGGCCTGCTGCAGGCTGGCCAGTGCGTCAGCAAGCTGGCCCTGGCGCAGCTGGATGCAGCCACGGCGCTGCAGGTTCTCGGCGCGGTCGCGGGCGACCAGTGGCAGCGGTGAGTCCAGCCGGGCGTAGTGCGCCTCGGCCTCGTTGCAGTAACGCAGTACGCTGTCCAGCTCGCCGCTCAGCTCCAGGCTTTCCATCACGCATTGGGTGTAGTGGCGGAAGAACACCTCCGGTGCGCGGCTGCTGACCGCCATGCGCAGGGCTTCTTGATAATGCTGCAGGGCATCGGCGTGGCGCCCGGCCAAGGCCAGCACCTTGCCCTGTTCGGCGATACCCAGATGCAACTGGTGCGCCTTGTCAGTGCTGTTCATGATCCAGTTCCTGCCATTCGATGGGGATGTCGAGTTGCTCCAGGCCCTGCTGCAGCCAGCGTGGCAGCAGCTCGCCGTGCAGCACGGGGGATTGCCACGGCAGACGTGGCACAGGGCTGTCCGGCGGCAGCAGGCCGCTTTGCTGCAGCAGGCCCAGCGCGGGCGCAAGCTGGCTGCCGGCCGGTATACGCAAGCGGCAGCGGCGCAGGCTGGCGACCTGCGGCCGTACCGGCATGCCGGCGGCTTGCCAGCGCTGCAGCCGGTCTTGCAGGGCGCTATGGGCTACGCCTTCCTCGACCACCACCGGCAGGTTTTCCAGTACACAGTCGATCAGCTCGGCCGGCAGGCCGGCGAGCTCGGGCAGGCGGTCGGTCTGGCTGCCCGCATCCACTGCCTCCAGTGACAGGTCGTAGCGCAAAAAGGCGGTGTCGAGCAGGCGCAGCCCACCGCCGGCCTGATGACGGCGCCACAGCTGCTGGGCACTGGTGTGATCCAGCGTGCCCTGCGGCTGACCCGTGTGCGGGTCTGGCGTCAGGCCAAGCTGGCGCAGGTCATGCAGCAGGCTGTCGAGCGAGGGGCCGGGGTCGCGTTCGATCAGCAGCTGGTAGCGCGCCTGATCGCGTCGCGAGCAGACCAGCTCTGCGGCGAGGCCCTCAAGCTGTTGTTCCAGCGCGGCGCAGGTGGCGGCGCTGACCTCACCAATGATGACGCCGGGCGGGCTGCTTAGCAGGCCCAGCACGGCGACCGGGAGACAGCCAAGGAAGCCTGCAAGGCGCTCGCAGCAGGCCGGCAGGTCCGCCACGTCGCTGACGTAAAGGGCAATGTCGAAGGTGGCTGCCGCTGCAGGTCGGGGCACGTTGTTGGGTTCGACCCGCACCGACAGACCTGCCTGTTGCAGTATGTTGGCCAGCCCACAGGCCTGCTCCTGCGGCAGCGCTTCAAGCAGAACCGAGGGGGCCTTGTACAGGGCGTTGGCGACCTGATTGGCTGGCAGCCCTAACTGGCTGGCCAGTAAGCCAGCGAGGGCCGGACGGGCGGAGCCGATGGATTCGACCACGACCCGCTGTGACGGCGCGAGGGCCGTCGGGCTCAGGGTTGGCATGGCGTTGCTCCGTCAGCGTGGTGGCGCGGCAGGAAGCCGCAGCAACGGCGGGCTGGCCGCAACGGAACAAGGCAAGGGTTGGGGTATGTCTGGAGGTCGGCGCTCGGCCGCGCTCCACTGCATGAAATTCGTCAAAACCCACACCTCCGTGTCGGGTATCGACGACTGCGACACCGCAATGGGTGTCCGACGATTCAGGATGAAAGTAACTGCTCAGCTCTTACGTTAGCTCAGGTCATTACACTGTCAATGGTGGCCATTTGCATGTCGGTTGTCGCCAGGCGGGCTCTCTGGGGTAAAGTACGCTTAATAAGTGAGGATAACGCCCTTATGTCGAATGTATCGGTCCTGATTGTGGATGACGCCCCGTTCATCCGTGATCTGGTCAAAAAGGCCTTGCGCAGCCACTTTCCCGGTTTGCAAATCGAGGAAGCCGTCAACGGGCGCAAGGCTCAGCAGGTGCTGTCACGCACGGGGTTCGATCTGATCCTGTGTGATTGGGAAATGCCCGAAATGAGTGGCCTTGAGTTGCTGCAGTGGTTTCGTGCCCAGCCGGATCAGGGCTCGACTCCCTTTGTCATGGTGACCAGCCGGGGCGACAAGGAAAACGTGGTCGAGGCGATTCAGGCTGGTGTCAGCGATTACATCGGTAAGCCGTTCAGCAACGAACAACTGATTGCCAAGGTCAAAAAGGCGTTACAGCGGGCCGGCAAGCTGGCGCAGCTGCAGGCACCGCGTCCGCGTGCCAGCACGGGCTCGGCGATAGGCTCGGTGGCCAACTTGACCGGTGGCCGGCAGACCAGCTCGCCTGTTGCTCCTGCTCCTGCTCCTGCTCCTGCTCCTGCGGCAGCGAGCCCGCCGCGTGCCGCGCAGCCCGCGCCGACACCGCCTGCGGCAGAGCAGGCTGGTGGTCAGCGTGTTCGGGGCCAGGCCCAGCTGCGCCTGGCCGGCGAGCAGTTCGCCTGTGTGATCAAACACTTGAGCCTGCGCGATGCGCTGGTGGTGGTGCGCCGCGGCGAGCGTTTGCCGCAGGTATTTGAAAGCGGTGTGCTGGATCTGGAGCAGGACGCCGACCGGTCGGTAGCGCGCATTAACGGCTACGTGCACGCCGTGGCGGCGTTGGAGGCCAAGGTGGATTGCGACTGGGTCAAGGTGACGCTGAAGTTCGTCGACCAGGACCCGGAAAAGCTGGATTACCTGTCACGCCTGATCGCATCGGGCACGGCCCAGGCACACTATTCACCAAGCGCCTGAGTTGCTCAGACGCTCCGCTCAGGCGGGAAGTGGCAGCTGAAGTTGCTGCCCTTGCCAACCTCGCTCTTTATCTCCAGCTTGCCTTGGTGGCGCAGCAGCACATGCTTGACGATCGCCAGGCCCAGACCGGTGCCACCGGTGGTGCTGTTGCGGCTGGTATCCACCCGGTAGAAGCGCTCGGTCAGGCGCATCAGGTGCTGCGGCGCAATCCCTTCGCCATTGTCGATCACGCTCAAGTGCTGGCCCTGTGCGTCGCTGTGCCAGCGCAGGGTTATTTCGCCGCCATCGGCGGTGTATTTCACTGCATTGAAGGCGAGGTTGGAGAAGGCGCTACGCAGCTCCCCCTCAATCCCGTGCAGGCGGGTATTGCCGTCAATGTGCAGACTGATGTGGTGGCCTCGTTCGCCGGACAGGGCTTCAGCGTCCTTGCGGATGTGCTCCAGCAGCGGGCGCACATCGACCAGCTCGTCTTCGCTCGGGTTGTCTGAGGTTTCCAGGCGCGCCAGCAGCAAAAGGTCGTTGAGCAGGGCCTGCATGCGGCTGGCCTGCTGCTGCATCTGCTGCAGCGGCCGTTTCCAGCGCGGGTTGAGGTCGTCGTCCAGGTCGAGCATGGTCTCCAGATAGCCCACCACCACAGTTAGTGGCGTGCGCAGTTCATGGGAGACGTTGGCGACAAAGTCCTTACGCATCTGTTCCAGGTTGTGCAGCCGCGTGACGTCGCGTACCACCATCAGGCGGTCGCCCGGCCCGTAGCGGGTAATCGCGTACTGCAGCTGGATGTTTATGTCGGCCGGCGCGGGGATTTCCAGCGGCTCGCGAAAGTCGCCCTGCTCGAAGTACTCGATAAAACGCGGGTCGCGGATCAGGTTGGCAACGTGCTGGCCGCTGTCGTCCGGACTGCGCAGACCGATCAGCCGCTCGGCAGCGTGGTTCCACCACTCCAGGTGACCATCACGGTCAACCATAACCACCGCTTCGCGCAGGGCGGCAGTGGAGGCCTGAATGCGGTCGATCACCGCTTGCAGGCGCGCGCGCATGCGGCCGTCGCGGCGCTGCATGTGGTAGATACTGTCGAAAATTTCGCCCCAGATGCCGCGCGCTTCGGGTGGCGGATCATTGGGGTGGCTGCTCAACCAGTGGTAGAAGCGTGACATCTGGCGCAGGGTCCAGGCCAGATAGCAGCCTAAGCCCACCACCAACACCCAGGCGGGCTGCCCAACTATCCAGCCGACCAGCAGGCAGACCAGCACCAGTAGCAGCAATTGACTAAGCACGCGGCTGAAACTATGTCTGGTCACTGAATACGCTCATCTAGGGTCTGTTGACGTTTCGTTCGCTCGCCTGCCGAAGGCCATTTTCCGGCCAGGCAAGGCGGAGGGAGTGCAGTGTGGTTATTCCACATAAGGGACCGACAACGCAGCATGGCCGAAAAATGGCCCGGCCCTTCGGGTGGGGCCGCCGAGGTTGCGCCTGTAAAGCCGCCACTCTGCGTCGCTCGTCGTTTATTTGGAATAACCACAAAAACGCCGGGAGCGTTTTTGCGCGCCAGCCCCGAAGGGGTGAAGCACAGGGATGTGCTGAACAAACTACGCTCCTCGCTCCTTGATTGGCGGCTTTACAGGCAGCAACAGGCGTGTGAACGAAGCGTCAACAGACCCTTGCGTGATCTTCCCTGAGCGACACCTCAGGCCTTGGTCGAAAACCGATAGCCGGTTCCGCGGACGGTTTGTACCAGATGTTCGTACTTGTTGCCCAGCGCCTTGCGCAGGCGGCGGATGTGCACATCGACGGTGCGTTCCTCGACGTAGACATTGCCACCCCAGACCTGATCAAGCAATTGGCCGCGGGTATAGGCGCGTTCCTGGTGGGTCATGAAGAACTGCAGCAGACGGTACTCGGTGGGGCCCATCTCGGCGGCCGATTCGTCGATGGTGACCCGGTGGCTGACCGGGTCGAGCATCAGCCCGGCAACCTCGATCGGTGCTTCGCTGTCGACCGGGCCGGCGCGGCGCAGTACGGCTTTCAGGCGGGCGACCAGTTCGCGCGGGGAGAAGGGCTTGGTGATGTAGTCGTCGGCGCCGACTTCCAGGCCCTGGATCTTGTTGTCTTCCTCGCCCTTGGCGGTGAGCATGATGATCGGAATGTCCGCGGTCAGCTCGTCGCGCTTGAGTCGACGGGCCAGTTCGATACCGGTGGTGCCCGGCAACATCCAGTCGAGGAGAATCAGATCGGGTTTACGGTCGACGATACAGGCGTGCGCCTGCTGGGTGTTTTCGGCCTCAAGGCAGGTGTAGCCGGCCATTTCCAGCGCTACTGCGATCATTTCGCGGATAGGCGCCTCATCATCGACGATCAGAATGCTTTTACCTGACATGGTTTTCCGTCTCGTTGCAGATATGAGTCATGCGCCGATTAGATAACACTTTTATTTCAGTTGTATTACGCGGCAAGGGCAAGTCTGTTGCAGCATGGCTGGGCTGCATCAGCGCAGCGCGTAGTCCAGAGCCAGGCCGATAAACACCAGCATGCCGGCCCAGTGATTGGACAGAAAGGCTTGCAGGCAGGCAAGGCGCTCACGCTCGCGCATCAGCCAGTGCTGCCAGGCAAAGCCCAGGGTCATGCCGAGCAGGCCCAGGTAGTAATACAGGCCCAGGTCAAAGCGCGCGCCGACCAGCAGCAGGCAGACCAGCGTCAGCCCCTGCAGCAGGCCGATGATCAGCCGATCAGCGTCGCCAAACAGGATGGCGGTGGACTTGATGCCGATGCGCAGGTCGTCTTCGCGGTCGCACATGGCGTATTCGGTGTCGTAGGCCACGGTCCACAGCAGATTGGCGATAAACAGCAGCCACAGGGGCATCGGCAGCGTGCCGGCCTGGGCGGCAAAGGCCATTGGAATCGCCCAGGAGAAGGCTGCGCCGAGCACCACCTGAGGGTAAAAGGTGAAGCGTTTGCAGAAGGGGTACAGCGCCGCAAGGCCCACACCGACAAAGGCCAGCTGAATGGTCAGGGCGTTGGTCAGCAGCACCAGCAGGCCGCTCAGGCCTACCAGCATGGCAAAGGCAATCAGCGCCTGACGGGCACTGATTCGGCCGGTCGCCAGCGGGCGCTCGCGTGTGCGCTCGACGTGGCCGTCAAAGTCGCGGTCGGCGTAATCGTTGATCACACAGCCGGCCGCGCGCATCAGGATGACGCCGAGGACAAAGATGATCAGGGTGCTGATATCCGGCACACCTTCGGCGGCCAGCCACAACGCCCAGAGCGTCGGCCAGAGCAGCAGGTAGGTGCCGATCGGGCGATCCAGACGCATCAGCTCGATGTAGTCCTTGGCCCGTGGATGCAGGCGTACCAGAGGTTTGATCAGCAGACCGAGCAAGGCAGTTCTCCAGTCAGTAGCGGGGGCTCAGGTGCCGGCGGCGGGCCAGCCCTGCAAGAATACTTCACACACCAGCAGCTGCAATGCACCGTCGGAGAAGTGCGAGCGGCGGGCCCACAGGCCCTCGGCACGCCAGGCCGTCGGCAGCCAGGCCGCCGGGTAGCGGCTGATCTCGATGGGGCCGCGCTGGATCTGCGGGTTGCGAAACAGCAGATGTCCCAGACTGGTGGTGCCCAGGTTGTCGAGCGCCATCTCGGCGTTGCCAAGCGCGCTGGGCGGCGCCACCGAGCGGGCGTAGACCCGCGGTGCACCGGCAGTGTGCAGCACTACTTCTCTGGTCCAGACTGGGGCGCCGGTGGCCAGACCCAGGGCCTGGGCTTCGTCTTCGCGAGCCGGTTGGGGGGCTTGTTGCAGCAGTTCGACGCGAAAGTCCCGGTCGCCGGCTTCGGTCAGTCGCTGGGTCAGCGAGCCCTCATGGCAGAGCCAGTCGAACAGCGGCTCGGGCGGTGGCGCGGGGTGTTGGTCGGCAGGATACCAGTCGGGCAACATTCGGTAATCGCAAGGTCTGAGCAGAGGGTAAAGGTGCCGGCAAGGGTACCATGAAAGCCCTCTGTTTCGGGCGCTGCTGTGCCGGGGGGTTGGCCTTGGACTTGCAGGGCGGTTACGGTAGGGTCTGTTTGCGTCAGGCTGGCGTGCAGTTGCCAACAGGTGCCATTTTCAGGCCGCACTGTCATATTGTCCTGTCTGACTTGACCCCCGAGAACAACATCCGAACACCGTGAGAAGCAAGTATGAAGAAGTGGCAATGCATCGTGTGTGGGTACATCTATGACGAAGCCGAGGGCTGGCCGGATGACGGTATTGCTCCGGGTACCCGCTGGGAAGACGTTCCGGCGGACTGGATGTGCCCCGATTGCGGCGTAGGCAAGGAAGATTTCGAGATGATCGAGATCGGTTGAATCCGCCGCGCTGACTGATACCCCCTGCAGGAGACCCCTACCCGTGGCAGACACCGCCCCGCTGGTTATTGTCGGAACCGGCCTGGCCGGCTACAACCTGGCCAAGGAATTTCGCAAGTTGGATAATCAGCGCCCCATGCTGCTGGTCAGTGCCGATGACGGCCGTTTTTATTCCAAACCGTTGCTCTCGACCGGCTTTGCCAAGGGCAAGGAAGCCGATGAGCTGGCCATGCAGGACGCCGCAGCGATGGCCGCTCAGATTGGCGCAGAAGTGCTCACCGGCGTGCCTGTCAGCGCCATCGATCCGGCTGAGCGCACCCTGACTCTGGGTGATCGCGAGCAAGCCTATAGCGATCTGGTGCTGGCGCTGGGGGCCGAGGTGCGCGCCTTGCCCTGGCGTGAGCAGTTGGGTGAGCGCCTGCTGTCGATCAACGATCTGACGGACTACGGGCGTTTCCGCGCGGCGCTGGCCGGGCGCAAAAAGGTGCTGATCATCGGCGCCGGGCTGATTGGTTGCGAGTTTGCCAATGACCTGAGTCTGGGCGGCTTTGAGGTGACGGTGGTGGCTACCGACCCCTGGTTGATGCCTCAGCTGCTGCCGGAGCCGGTCGCGGCGGCGGTACAACGCCGCCTCGAAGCGTTGGGCGTGACCTTTCATCTGGGCTGTGGCATTCGTGAACTGGCGGCCAGTGATGATGCCCTGCTGGCGCTGCTTGATGACGGCAGCGAAGTGCATGCCGATCAGGGGCTCTCGGCCATTGGTCTGGCACCGCGCACCGATTTGGCCGCTGCGGCCGGCCTGAGCGTCGGGCGCGGTGTGCTGGTCGATGCGCAACTACGCAGCAGCGACCCGCACATTTATGCGCTGGGCGACTGCGCCGAGGTGGCGGGGCTGAATCTCATGTACGTGATGCCGCTGATGACCTCGGCCCGCGCGTTGGCCAAAACCCTGGCAGGCACGCCCGCTGCCGTCAGCTATCCAGCCATGCCGATCATGGTCAAGACGCCGGCGTGTCCGCTGGTGGTATCGCCGCCGCTTGCCGGCGTCAGCGGCGAGTGGCAGATCAGCGGTGAAGGGGAGGACCTGCGGGCGGTCTTTATCGATCAGACGGGGCAGCTGCAGGGCTTTGCTCTGACTGGCGCGGCGGTATCTGAAAAGGCTCTGCTGACCCGTGAATTGCCGGCCTGGTTGTCCTAACGGGCCATTTGTCGGGAAATTGCGTGATAGGCTGCCGCTTCAGGGGTGAGACGGCTGGCGCATCTGGCTCAGTCGTGCCATGCTGGCCGGGCTTCGATGGAGCCTGTGGCATTGACGCAGATGCTCTGGCAAGCCCGCTGCGAGGACGCGGCGGTCAAAACAAAAACAACAGACAATGAGGCTTCATATGCGTAAACCAGATCTCGCGGCGGCGATCGCCGACAAGGCCGACCTGAGCAAGGATCAGGCGAACCGGGTACTCAACGCCGTGCTGGACGAAATCACCAAGGCCCTGAGCGAGAAAGACTCGGTTACCCTGGTGGGGTTCGGCACCTTCCTGCAGCGCCACCGTGGCGCGCGTACCGGCAAAAACCCTCAGACTGGCGCGCCGGTCAAGATCAAGGCCAGCAACACCGTATCCTTCAAACCCGGCAAGAGCCTGCGCGACGCCGTCAACTGATTCCGCTGTCTGACAGGGGCTCATCCGAGCCCCTGTCTACTTCTGCGTCTGGTACTTGTTGACCAGCGAGCGCAGCGCATCGCGCGCATCCAGCACCTTGTCTACCGCCGCATCAGCCTGCGCACGATCGAGCCCCAGACGGGCGAGTAGCGTGTCGGGGATAGGCATGCGTGGACCGCAGCCAATATCGTGCTGGCTGAGCAACGCCAGACTCAGGTAGATCAGGTTGGCGTAGGTGTGATCCTGGCCCTGATATAGCGGGTTGTGCTGCTGGCGCAAGGCGGTGCAGATTTCTTCCGGCATGTCCCAGTAGTGCATCAGCCAGCTGCCAACCTGATCACGGCTGACGCCGATCAGGTGCTGCTCGATCAGGTGCGGGGGCACGTGGGGGTTGGCTTCGATATGCCGGCAGATCAGCTTGAAGTAAGGCGGGAAGATATACGCCAGCACCAGGTAGCCAAAGTTATGCAGCAGGCCACCCAGGTAGTTCAGGCCCAGCTCGGGCCGGCGCTCACGCGGCATCGCCTTGGCCAGCCCCTCGATCACGGCGGCGGTGTAGATGGCCTGCTCCCAGTAAGGCGTGCTGCGCTCCGGGGCATCGCCCGGTAGACGGAAGGTTTTGCCCAGCGCCAGTCCGACAGCCAGGTTGATGACCAGATCAAAGCCCAGTACCCGGCCGATGGCGTCTTCCACCGAGCGGATTTTGCCGGGGGCGGCGTAGTAGGGGGAGGCGGCCCAGCTGACGACTTGCGCGGCCAGGCTGGGGTCGGTTTCGACCACATCGGCCAGATCGGCGATGTCGGCGTCGGGGTCTACCCGCAGCTTCATGATCTTTTGTGCGGACTCGGGCAGCGGGGGAATCTCGATGGTTTCTTCCAGGCGCTGCTTCATGCGCAGGGCGGTGAAGTTCTGCACCGCGTCGCTGAAGTCCCTGCCGTCCTGCTCGATACCGCTGGATACCATGCTCAGTCCGGCCATTGGGACGGCAAAGCGCGCCAGGCTGGCCTTGCCCATGAGGGTGCGGGCGCCATCCTGGCTGATCACCAGGCTCCAGCCGGTCAGGCCGCTGTCCAGACAGACTTCGCTGTGCTCCAGCAGGCTTTGCTCGCACACGCAGGGCGAATTGAACAGGATCGGCAGGCCTGGCAGCTGGTTCAACTGGTGCTTGCTGAGGATGCGTTGCAGCTGCTGGTCGCGCACCGGCTCAAGCTCACGGCCGAGCAGCGCACCCAGTACCTTCAGGTCCAGCAGGTGGTCCTTGGGAATCAGTGTCAGTACCGTGCCGACGGCATCACACAGCAGGCTTGCCTGAACTTGCTGGGCGGCTGGCCAGCTGTCGCTGGTTGGCCTGAGCTGGTAGGCGATGCCTTGTTGCTGCAGCAGCTTTTCGATCAGATCGGGCAGGGTGGCGGCGTGCTGCTCTGGGGCCGTTTGGCTATTCATGAACTCTTCCTTGCGCTGACGGCAGTCTGCCTGTTTCAGCGTAGCAGTCTTGCATGTGAACTGGGCCTGACAGCTTGAGCATAGCGGCTGTCATACCTGGGCAAAATGCTGGCCTTGGGCTATCCAGCGGTCAAGCAATGGTTGTACATGATCCGGGTATTGGCGGGCCAGCTGCTGGGCGGCCTGCTGCACATCGGGCAGCAGGTCGGCGTCGCGTATCAGATCGGCGACGCGAAATTGCACCACGCCGGTCTGGCGGGTGCCGAGCACTTCGCCCGGCCCGCGCAGGGCCAGATCCTTTTCGGCAATCACAAACCCGTCTGTGCTTTCGCGCATGATGCCCAGGCGCTCGCGCCCCAAAGCTGACAGTGGCGCGTGGTACAGCAGCACACAGTGGCTGGCGGCGCTGCCGCGACCCACCCGGCCGCGCAGCTGGTGCAGCTGAGCCAGGCCGAGGCGTTCCGGATTCTCGATGATCATCAGGCTGGCGTTGGGCACATCCACACCCACCTCGATCACGGTGGTGGCGACCAGCAGATGCAGGTCGCCAGCCTTGAAGGCGGCCATGATCTCGGCCTTTTCCGCCGCTTTCATGCGGCCGTGGATCAGCCCGATGGACAGGCCCGGCAGAGCATCGCAAAGCGACTCCCAGGTTGCCTCGGCGGCCTGCGCCTGCAACTGCTCGGATTCTTCGATCAGGGTGCAGACCCAGTAGGCCTGTCGGCCCTCGGCGCATCCGGCGCGCACGCGCTCAATGACCTCGGCGCGGCGGCTGTCGGCGATCAGCACGGTATTGACCGGCGTGCGGCCCGGCGGCAGCTCATCCAGCACCGAGGTGTCCAGGTCGGCGTAGGTGCTCATCGCCAGGGTGCGCGGAATCGGCGTGGCGGTCATGATCAACTGGTGCGGCGACACGCCACCCGCTGCGCCCTTGTCGCGCAGCGCCAGGCGTTGCTGCACGCCGAAGCGGTGCTGCTCGTCGATGATGGCCAGCCCGAGGTTGCGAAACTGCACGTCATCCTGAAACAGCGCGTGGGTGCCGACAATCATGGCGGCCTCGCCGGAGGCGATCAGTTGCAGCTGGTTGGCGCGCGCCTTGCCCTTGAGCTTGCCCGCTACCCAGGCCACCGACAGCCCCAGGGCACTGAACCAGCGCTGGAAGTTGTTGAAGTGCTGCTCGGCCAGAATCTCGGTTGGCGCCATGAGCGCTACCTGCCAACCCGCTTCGATGGCCTGCAGCGCTGCGAGCGCGGCGACCACTGTCTTGCCGGCGCCAACATCACCCTGCACCAGCCGCAGCATTGGCCGCGGCTGGGCCAGATCGAGCAGAATCTCGTCAGCCACCCGGCGCTGGGCGCCGGTCAGCGGAAACCCGAGCTGGGCGACAAAGCGGTCCGCCAGTTCGCCGGCGGCGCGCATCGCCGGGGCCTTGTGGGCGCGCATCTGGGCGCGTAGGCGCAGCATGGCCAACTGGTGCGCCATCAGCTCTTCAAAGGCCAGGCGGTGCTGTGCCCAGTGGCGGCCGTCCTGCAGGGCTTCCAGGTCGATATCCGGTGGTGGGCGATGCAGCAGTTGGACTGCCTCACGCAGCGGCGGCAGCCGATATTCCTCGGCCAGCGGCGCGGGCAGCCACTCGGTCAGGTGGTTGCCTTGGGCCAGCCAGGCCAGGGCGCCGTCGGTCAGGCTGCGCAGGCGTTGCTGGGACAACCCCTCGGTGGCCGGGTAGATGGGCGTGAGGGTGTCGCTCACGGGCAGCGCCTGGGCGTTATCCAGGTTGTGCAGCTCCGGGTGATAGATCTCAAGGCCGGACGCACCGGGCCGCACCTCACCGTAACAGCGCCAGTGGCTACCACGGCTCAGGCTCGCCTTGAGCGCGGCGGAAAAGTAGTAAAAGCGCAGGCTCAGCGTGCCGCTGCCGTCCTGCAAGCGGCACAGCAGGCTGCGACGCCGGCCCATGACCACCTCTGCGGCCAGCACCGTGCCTTCCACCACGGCGTCCAGACCCGGTTGCAGGGCGCCGATGGGGGTGACGCGGGTACGGTCCTGATAGCGCAGCGGCAGGTGAAACAGCAGGTCCTGGACCGAGCCCAGGCCCAGCCGGTCGAGCTTGTCGGCCAGCGCCGGTCCGATGCCCTTGAGAACGGTCAGCGGGGTGTATTCGGTCACTGGGGCGGCTGACCTACCGAGCACAGACGGATCGAGTCGCTGAGCAGTTCGATGGCCTTGGGCCGCGGGAAGCTGGCTCGCCAGGCAACGGCTACGGTGCGATAGGGTGCCGGCGTCTTGAAGGGCTTGGTCACCAGCAGGTCGGAGCTGTAATAGCGGTCGTCGGCGGCAGACATGGGTAGTACCGTCATGCCGATACCCGAGGCCACCATATGGCGGATGGTTTCCAGCGAGCTGGACTCTACGGTGGTGTGCTTGTGTTGCTGATCGCCCTTTTGCAGGGTCGGGCAGGCTTCGAGCACCTGATCGCGGAAGCAGTGACCTTCGCCCAGCAGCAGCAACTTGCTGTCGTCCAGCTCGTCGAGGGTGACGCTGTCACGTTTGGCCCAGGGGTGGCTGGCCGGCAGCAGCAGGCTGAACGGCTCGTCATACAGGGTGCGGGTCAGCACGTCCGGCTCCTGGAAGGGTAGCGCGATGATGATCGCGTCCAGCTCGCCGTTGCGCAGCTTGTCGCGCAGCACGTGGGTAAAGTTCTCTTCGATATACAGCGGCATCTCCGGCGCGACCCGGTGCAACTGCGGCACCAGGTGCGGAAACAGGTACGGGCCGATGGTGTAGATGGCGCCGACCTTCAGCGGTGCTGCCAGCTGGTTCTTGCCGGCGCTGGCCAGCTCGCGAATACCCAGGGCTTCTTCCAGCACTTTCTGCGCCTGGGCGACGATGCGCTCGCCGATTGGCGTGACACGCACCGCACTCTTGCTGCGTTCAAAAATCATCACGCCGAGCTCTTCCTCCAGCTTCTTCACGCCGACACTGAGCGTCGGCTGTGAAACATGGCAACGCTCGGCCGCGTGGCCAAAATGCTGCTCCTGGGCAAGGGTGACGATGTAGCGGAGTTCGGTCAGTGTCATCGGCGGTCGTTCTGTAATGGGCAATAGACGCTAGCATAGCCCGTTGTCTAATAGAGTAAAACAATCGTACTGCACGCCGTGCGAGGCGATGTTTGATGCCTTGCTCATCGCGCTGCGTCAGCAGGCTGCGAGCCTGTTAAAGTGGGCGCCAACTGATTCAAGAGGAGGCGCGATTGCCATGCCGAGTGTGATGATTGCCGGGTGCGGCGATGTGGGGAGCGAGCTGGCCCGGCGCCTGCTGGCTGAGGGCTGGCAGGTGTATGGGCTGCGCCGCGATACGGCGGGGTTGCCGGCCGGCGTGGTGCCGGTGGCGGGCGATCTGTGTGCCGCCGAGCGCCCGGCAGACTGGCCGGCCCAGCTGGACTACATGGTCTACTGCCCGGCGGCGGGCAAGCGCGACGCAGACCTCTATCAGCGCCTGTACGTCGAGGGGCTGCAGCACGCGCTGAGCTGGCTGGGCGAGCGCAAGCGGCCGTTGCGTCACCTGCTGCAGGTGTCCAGCTCCGGGGTGTATGCCCAGCAAGAGGGGGAATGGGTCACCGAGAACAGCCCGGCGCTGGCCGACAGCGGCAGCTCTAGTGCCTTGCTGGCCGCCGAAGATGTGGCGCTGCGCAGCGGTCATCCGGCGTCGGTGGTGCGCCTGACCGGCATCTACGGCCCCGGGCGCAATCGACTGATCGAGCAGGCCAGAGCCGGTATGAACGTGCCCGCCGAGCCGCCGCAGTACACCAACCGGATACACCGCGATGATGCAGCGGGGCTCTTGGCGCACCTGCTGCTGCAAGCCGAGCAGCGTGAGCTGCTGGCGCCCTGCTACCTGGGTGTGGACGATGAGCCGGCCCCCTTGCACGAGGTGGTCGGCTGGCTGCAGCAGCAGCTCGGCGCCAGCCCCCAGCCCGACGGCCCCACCAGCACCCGCGTGGGCAGCAAACGCTGCAGCAACGCACTGGCGCGCGAGTCCGGCTGGGTGCCGCAGTACCCGAGCTACCGCGAGGGCTATGCGGCGCTGCTCGACTAGCGGCGTAAAAATTGAGGGGAATTATCTGCCCGCCGTGTGGGTCGCAAGGTGAGTAGCACAAACCTGTAACCGCACACGAGGAGGCGCAGATGAAAAAATCAGCATCCGCTCATTGGGAAGGTTCACTGAAGGAAGGCAAGGGCACCATCTCCACCGAAAGTGGCGCTCTCAAGGCCAACCCCTACGGGTTTAATACCCGCTTCGAGGATCAGCCCGGCACCAACCCGGAGGAGCTGATTGGTGCCGCGCACGCCGGCTGCTTCTCAATGGCCTTTTCCATGCTGTTGGGTGAGGCCGGCTACACCCCGAGCAGCATCGACACCAAAGCCGAGGTTACCCTCAGCAAGCAGGACGACGGCTTTGCCGTGACTGCGGTGGCGCTGACCATGAACGCCGCCATCCCCGGTATTGACCAGAGCACCTTTGAAGACATCGCCGACAAGGCGAAGCAGGGCTGCCCGATCTCCAAGCTGCTGAACGCTGATATCAGTCTTGAGGCGAAGCTCGGTTGAACCGAGCCTGGCAAGCTAGAAGCTAGAAGCTAGAAGCAAAAAACCGCACGAGTATTCTCTCGCGCGGTTTTTTTGTCAGAGGCAGTGGACGCGACATGTCGCGTCCCTACAGCAGGTTGCGTTCGGGCTGTAAGTCAGAGGCTGCCTTGGCAAAGGTCCTGCTCTTGGCTCAGCTATTCGCGCAAGCTCTTGGCTTCCAGCTTCCAGCGTTAGCCCACCACCATAATCCCGTCCATCTCGACCGGCACGCCCTTGGGCAGTGCGGCGACGCCGATGGCGGCGCGGGCGGGGTAGGGCTTTTCGAAGTAGCGTTCCATGATCTCGTTGACGGTGGCAAAGTTGCCCAGGTCGGTCAGGAAGATGTTCAGCTTGACGATGTCCTGCAGCTTGCCGCCGGCCGCTTCGGCCACCGCGCTGAGGTTGTCGAACACGCGGCAGACTTGCGCTTCAAAGCCTTCAACGACCTCCATGGTGGCCGGGTCCAGCGGGATCTGGCCGGACAGGTAGACGGTGTTGCCCACCTTGATGGCCTGGGAGTAGGGGCCGATGGCCGAAGGGGCCTGTTCGCTGGTGATGACTTGCTTGTTCATGAATGCTCCGACGGCAGTCAGTTCTTGAGGCGGGTTATGCGCATCACGCCTTTGAGGTTGCGGATGCGTTTGATCAGTTGCGAGAGGTGCAGGCGGTCGCGTACACGCACCACCAGTTGTACCACGCTGACGCGGCCATCGCGCTCATCGACGCTGATCTTGTCGATGCTGGCGTCGGCCACGGTAATGCCGGTGGCAAGCTGGGCGATGATGCCGCGCTGGTGTTCCAGCTCGACGCGCAGCTCGATGGTAAATTCGCCGCTGACATCCTTGTCCCACGTCAGGTGCAGCGTCTTCTCGCTGTTGTGGCGCAGTTCAGCCAGATTGCGACAGTTTTCCTGGTGGATGACCATGCCCTTGCCGGAGGACAGGTAACCGACAATCGGGTCGCCGGGAATCGGGTTACAGCAGCGCGCAAAGCTGACCACCAGGCCTTCGGTGCCGCGGATGGCCAGCGGTTTCTCGCCGCTGTCTTCGGCGCTGGCCGGCTGGTCGACCTTTTGCGGCTCGTCTTCGCTGGTGCCGTCGCCGCTGGCCAGCAGGCGGCGGGCGACAACGTAGGCCATGCGGTTGCCCAGGCCGATATCGGCCAGCAGGTCTTCCATCAGCTCCATGCCGCAATCGTTCAGCACGGCCTGAATGCGGGCCTCGGGAATGGCGCTAAGCTGGGTGTCAAAGCTGGCCAGCACCTTGTCGAGCAGGCGTTCGCCGAGCGCGATGGACTCGGAGTGGCGCTGATGCTTGAGGAAGTGGCGGATATTGCTGCGTGCCTTGCCAGTGATGACAAAGCTGAGCCAGGCCGGGTTGGGGCGTGCGCCTGGCGCGGTGATGATCTCGACGGTTTCACCGCTTTCCAGCGGCTCGGACAGCGGCGCCAGGCGTCGGTTGACGCGGCAGGCGATACAGCTGTTGCCGATGTCGGTGTGTACGGCGTAGGCGAAGTCGACCGGCGTGGAGCCCTTGGGCAGCTCCATGATGCGGCCTTTTGGGGTGAAGATGTAGACTTCGTCGGGGAACAGGTCAATCTTGACGTTTTCAATGAACTCCAGCGAGTTGCCGGCGTTCTGCTGCAGCTCCAGCACGCTCTTCAGCCATTGGCGAGTGCGCGCGTGGTTGCCGTTGATCACGTCGTCCTTGGACTTGTAGACCCAGTGCGCGGCAATGCCGTTGTTGGCCAGCTCTTCCATCTCTTCGGTACGGATCTGAATTTCGATCGGTACCCCGTGCATGCCGAACAGGGTGGTATGCAGGGACTGGTAGCCGTTGGCCTTGGGAATCGCAATGTAGTCCTTGAAGCGGCCCGGGAAGGGCTTGTACAGGCTGTGCACGGCGCCGAGCACGCGGTAGCAGGTATCGGGCTTGTCGACGATGATGCGGAAGGCGTAGACGTCCATGATCTCGTTGAACGACTTCTTCTTGCCGCGCATCTTCTGGTAGATGCCGTACAGGTGCTTCTCGCGGCCCATCACCTTGCCCTGCAGCCCTTCGCGCTCCAGGCAGGCCTGCAGCGACTCGAGAATGCGGTTGAGCAGTTCCTTGCGGTTGCCCCGGGCGTTGCGCACGGCGCGGTCGATCAGCATCGAGCGCATCGGGTACATGGCCTTGAAGCCAAGGTCTTCAAACTCGGTGCTCAGGCTGTGCATGCCCAGACGGTTGGCGATCGGCGCGTAGATCTCCAGGGTTTCCTTGGCGATGCGACGGCGTTTTTCCGGGGCCAGTGCGCCCAAAGTGCGCATGTTGTGCAGGCGGTCGGCCAGCTTGACCAGAATCACGCGGATGTCGCGGGCCATGGCCAGCGCCATTTTCTGGAAGTTCTCGGCCTGCGCCTCGGCCTTGGTCTCGAAGGTCATCTGGGTCAGCTTGCTGACCCCGTCCACCAGCTCGGCCACGGTGTCGCCGAACTGCTCGATCAGAGCGTCCTTCGGAATGCCGGTATCTTCGATCACGTCATGCAGCATGGCGGCCATCAGGCTCTGATGGTCCATGTGCATGTCGGCCAGGATGTGGGCTACCGCCAGCGGGTGGGTGACGTAGGGCTCGCCACTGCGGCGGGTCTGCCCGTCGTGGGCCTGCTCGGCGTAGAAATAGGCGCGCCGGACCAGGTTGACCTGCTCCGGCTCAAGGTAGTTACCCAGATTGTCGGCAAATACTTCTATCGCAGACATGCAGCTCTCCCGCACCCGCCAACGCGAGTGGTGACCTCGGGGATGCCCGGCCTGCGCAACAGCAAACCTGTTTCTTACTCGGCCGGCTCGTCGGTCGCTTCCAGCGAGTACAGCGGCTCCTGCTGATCCTGCAGGGCTTCTTCAGCCAGGATGGCGTTGGTGACCAGACCTTCGGCCACTTCGCGCAGTGCCACCACGGTCGGTTTGTCGTTTTCCCAGGCTACCTTGGCGTCTTTGCCACCGGTGGCCAGCTGACGGGCGCGCTTGGAGGCCAGCATGACCAGCTCAAAACGGTTTTCTACATTTTCCAGGCAGTCTTCAACGGTAACGCGAGCCATGGGGTACTCCGGAAAGGATAAACAATTGAACGCAAGGCGCCCCGAGCAGGGGCGCAGGACCTGACAGTCTACCGGGTGGTGCCTCAGTCTGACAAGAGTGCCTGCAGCAGCTCAGTGTGGCGTGCCTGTTGCGCGCTGGTTTGCAGGCGGTAGCTGCGCACGATGGCGCGCAGGTCTTCCAGTGCGTGCTCGAAGGTATCGTTGATGACCAGACTGTCGAATTCGACGTAGTGGCTCATCTCGGCCTCGGCCTCGGCCATGCGCTGGTCGATCACCTCGTCGTGGTCTTGACCGCGCTGGGTCAGGCGCTGGCGCAGGGCCTCACGCGAGGGCGGCAGGATAAAGATGGAGTGGGCCTGCGGCAGCTTGCGACGTACCTGCTGCGCGCCCTGCCAGTCGATTTCCAGAATCAGATCACGGCCTTCGGCCAGCGCCTGTTCTACCGCACTCTGCGAGGTGCCGTAGAGATTGCCGAACACTTCGGCGTGCTCCAGAAAGTCGCCGGCTTCGACCTGGCGCAGGAAGCTGTCGCGGTCGGTGAAGTGGTAGTTGACGCCGTCTACCTCGCCCGGGCGCATGGCGCGGGTGGTGTGCGACACCGACACCTGCAGGTTGGGGGTCAGCTCGATCAGCGCCTTGACCAGACTGGTTTTGCCCGCGCCGGAGGGGGCGGAGACGATATACAGGGTGCCGGTGGCGTGGCTCATCGAGGTGTTTCCTGCGGGTAAGGGTAAAGCGCGCCATTATAGGCTGTATGCCGTGTCGCGTCATGGGTGCGGTAAGCTGTGGACTTCACCGGTATGGGGGCGTGGGATGATTTCGAAATGGCAATGGCTGCTGGCGCAGCTGACACGGACGCTGTGGATTCGCGCCACGCTCTACGTGGTGCTGGCGCTGGCGGCGGCGCTGCTGGCCGTGTTGATCGAGCGCCTGCTGCCCGGGCCGCTGCCGATCGATATCGGCGCCGACGCGGTAGATCGCATTCTCGATATCCTGGCCTCCAGCATGCTGGCGGTCACCACCTTTTCGCTGAGCGTCATGGTCGCGGCCTACAGTACAGCGACCACCAATGTGACGCCCCGCGCCACCCGCCTGCTGATGCAGGACACCACCACCCAGAACGTGCTGGGTACCTTTATCGGTGCCTTTCTGTTCAGCCTGGTGGGCCTGGTGGCGCTGAGCACCGGGGCTTATGGTGAAAGTGGCCGCGTCATCCTGTTTGCCATCACCCTGTTGGTGATTGCTCTGATCGTGGCGACGATTCTGCGCTGGATTGAACACCTGTCGCGCTTTGGCCGGGTTGGCGACACCACCGAGCGGGTCGAGCAGGTCACCACGCGGGCGTTGAGCGAGCGCATTGCCAACCCCTGTTTCGGCGCTCACTGCTGGGATGGTGAGGTGCCAGCCGGCTGCCGCCCGCTGTATCCGGCCGACAGCTTTTATCTGCAGCATCTGGATGTGCTGACCCTCTCCGAACTGGCCGAGGAGCACCAGCTGGCGCTCTACGTGCCGGTGCAGCCCGGCGCCTTTGTGCATCCGGCCGAGCCGCTGCTGTGGGTGCACGGGCAACTGGATGAGGATCTGCAGTGCGCGCTGTGTGACTGCTTTACCCTCGACAGTCTGCGCTCCTTTGATCAGGACCCGCGGTTTGGCTGCTCGGTGCTGTCGGAGATTGCCTCGCGGGCGTTGTCGCCGGCGGTCAATGATCCGGGTACGGCAATCGATATCCTGGGGCGGGGCGTGCGCCTGTTCGCTCCCTGGGCGCAGGGGCCGGCAGCGCAGGAGGCGGAGGTGTCCTGTCAGGGCGTGTGGCTGACACCGCTGGCGCTGGATGATTTGTTCGACGACCTGTTTGGCCCGATTGCCCGCGACGGTGCCGGGCGTATCGATGTGCAGCTGCGCCTGGTCAAGTCGCTGCAGGCACTGGCCGCGCAAGGTGCCTGTTTTGCCGCGCCGGCACGCCGCCTGGCGCGCGAAGCGCTGGCGCTGGGCGAGCAGGCGCTGGTGCTGGAGGTGGATCGCCAGCGCCTGCGTGAGCAGGTAGAGACGCTGCTCGGCTGAGGCATGCTATGGTGCCAACCCCCAACAACAGGAGAACCGCCCCATGATTCGTGTCACTGTCAGCTATCCCGCTCAGGCAAATGCGCGTTTCGACCACAGCTACTACCAACAGCAGCATGCTCGTCTGATCCACGAACAGCTCGACGCCCATGGTCTGCTCAAGCTGGAAATTGACCAGTGTCTGGCCGATGGTGCCGGCAAGGCGCCGCAAACACTGGCTGCGGCTCACCTGTTCTTTGCCGATTTGGCGCAGTTTCAGGCGGCGTTTGCTGCCGGTGGCAAGGTCCTCAACGAGGATATGGCCAACTACAGCGACATCGTGCCCACCGTTACCATCAGTCAGGTGATTGCCTAAACGGCTACAATAGCGCGCCTTACTTTTCACCAGACCGAGGATTTCCCTGATGACAGCCCGCCGGGTCGCATCCGTGTTGCGCGCCGCCGATAAAGGATCAGCCACCTCCAGCCCTGCCACGGGGGCCGGCGCACAGCGCCATGAGCGAATCTATCAGGCCATCAGCTCGGCGATCATCGAACATCGCCTGCAGCCGGGCGCGCGCCTGCGTGAGGACGCGCTTGCGGAGGTGTTCGGCGTCAGTCGCACCGGCATTCGCAAGGTGCTGCAACGTCTGGCGATGGATCAGCTGATTACGCTCACGCCGGGCAAGGGTGCCAGCGTTACCCGGCCCTCGGCCGAGGAAGCGCGGGAAGTCTTCGAGGCGCGGCGGCTGGTTGAGGGTGGCCTCATGCAGCCCCTGGCGCAGGTGTTGGACGCCAAGGGCGTGGAGCAGTTGCGGGCGCTGGCCGCGCAGGAACAGGTGGCGCTTGAGGCCGGTGAGCAGAGTGAGGCGATTCAGTGCTCAGCGAAGTTTCACAGTGCGTTGGCGGCGCTGGCCGGCAACGAGACCCTGGCCACTTTTGTGGTGCAGCTGTGTTCGCGCTCGTCGCTGATCCTGGCGGTCTACGGTAACGCCGGCAATCTCGGCTGTGACTGCACGGATCACCAGCAATTGCTGGCGCTGCTTGAGCAAGGGGATGGCAAGGCAGCCGCTGACTTCATGGCAAAGCATCTGGATGCCATTGAAGCGTCGCTGTCGATCGGGGATGAGCCGCAGGCGGTGCCTGATCTGCAGGATGTGTTTGCCGGGTATCGCCGCTGAATTAATCAGTGCTTTCTTAACTCAGCGGCGATAACCAGGCTTACTGTCTGAAGCGTGCGCAGGCAGGCCAGTACTGCATCAGCAGGTAGTAGCTCAGGCCGGCGGGGATCAGGCTGGCGTACCAGGAGATGCTGGAGATGCTCAGCGCTGCGGCCACACCGATCGCCGTGGCTACCAGTGCCGCGTAGTTGACGCCGCGATAGGGGCCGTTGGCATCGTACAGGTGCTGCAGGTTCAGGGTGCGCTTGCGAATCAGGTAGTAGTCCACCACCAGAATGGCAAAGATCGGTCCCAGGAACGCCGAGTAGGTCTGCACAAACACCTGCAGACCTTCAGCCGAGTCCGCGCTGACCAGCTTCCAGGGGAAGGTGGCAAAGGCCAGCAGGCCGACGATCACCGTGGCCGGGCGGAATTTCAGCTTGAACACATCCATCAGCACGTAGGTCGGCGGCACCACGTTGTTCAGCACGTTGGTGGTGACCTGCGCAAAGGCGATAAACAGCAGGGTGCACATCAGCAGCGGCGTGTTGTCCACGGCGTTGGCAAAGACCTCGATGGGGTCGGCGACACCGGTGGCCTCGGACACCATATAGCCGATCAGGCCCATGAACAGGGTGCACGGCAGAATCGACATCGAGTAAATGGTGGTCAGCAGCCCAGGGCTGGTGCCCTGCCTGTGCTCGCGCGAGTAATCACTGACGTTGAGGATCATGGTGCTGTAGATGCCGAGGAACAGCATGGTTGCGCTCCAGAACGGCAGGCCCCAGGAGCCTTGCATGGTCAGCAGGCTCATCGACAGCTCGTCACCGTAGCGCTGCACCGTGCTGTAGAACATGTACACCAGCGAGGCCAGGATAAAGGCGCTGCCCACGTTCTCCAGCCACTTGATGCCCTGAAAGCCCATCACCGACAGGCCAATCTGCAGAAACTGGAAGGCGATGAAGAAGAACACCAGATTGTCGAAGCCGAACAGTGTGGCCGAGACCATGTTCAGCGCGCCGGCGCCAATCCAGCTCTGAAAGCCGTACCAGACGATCGCTGGTACCGCGCGTACCAGGCCCGGCAGGCGGGTGCCGGTAAAGCCGAAGGCGCTACGCGCCTGCACCACGAAGGGAATGCCGTATTTGTAGCCGGCGGCGCCATTGAGGGCCAGCGCAATGCCGATCACAAAACAGCCGATGGCGATGGCCAGGGTGGCCTGAATCAGGTTCAGGGTGCCAACCACGCTGGAGCCCATGGTGAAGGTGCCGATGGCGACACAGCCGCCAAACCAGGCCAGCAGGTAGGAGAAGCGGCCCATGATGCGGACCTGTTGAGGGGCCAGGGACTCGTCCCCGGCGGCCTTGCCGCCCTGTGCCGGCAGCTCGCTGGCCGTTGCGCTGCTGATATCAGTGCTCATACGGCCCCCAGTTGATGTGTGATGCGCATTATTGTCTCCCGCGATTCTGTGATCGGTCGGTGGTTGTCATCCACATCCGGGGCCGCCCACGCCGGCCCCGGCGTGGTGTTCTCAGTCGGGCGTCAGGTTCGAATACTCGGCAAAACGTCCGGTGAAAGGTTTCGGAAGCGGGAAGTCCAGGTCCCCGTGCTTGCTGGTCTGCAGTCCCAGGCCAACTAGGGCCTCGGCCAGTTTGACGGCGGCCGTCACGCCCTCGACGATCGGCAGGCCGACCGCGGCGCTGATTTGCGGAGTGAGGTCGGCCATGCCGCCACAACCCAGCACGATAGCGCCGATGCCATCTTCCTGTTTGGCCTTCAGGCACTCCTCGATGATGCGTTCCAGCGCCAGGTCCGGGTTGGCTTCCAGCTCCAGTACCGGGATGTCGGCCGCTCTAACTCGGCGGCAGCGACTTGCC
The DNA here is from genome assembly GCF_900114765.1 of Halopseudomonas pachastrellae. Taxonomy (GTDB): domain Bacteria; phylum Pseudomonadota; class Gammaproteobacteria; order Pseudomonadales; family Pseudomonadaceae; genus Halopseudomonas; species Halopseudomonas pachastrellae. Next base: position 79,875 of record NZ_FOUD01000008.1, on the reverse strand, counting down.
ATGCCATAGCTGTCGAGCAGATGCTCGGCAATAATGGTAGTGCGCGGCAGAGTGGTGACCACCGAGAAGCGGGTGCTGATCAGGGTGGCGGCGTGGAAGGCCGCCTCGGCAATGCCGATCACCGGCGCGCGGGTGAGCTCGCGCGCGGCGTTCAGGCCGGGGTCGCCAAAGCAGGCGATGATGTAGGCATCGACGTTTTCGCGCTCGCCGGCGCGGATCTCATCCAGCACACCGAGTACGCTAACGGCTTCATCAAAGTGGCTTTCGATGGATACCGGGCCGCTGTCGGGCTGGGTTGCGCTGATGCGTGTACCTGAAGCGGCGACGGCCTTGGCAGCGGTGCCGATGGTATCGGTCATGGCCTGGGTGGTATTGGGGTTGATAACGCGTATATGCATGCTGGAAACCTGTTTGTACACAACGAAACTGATTAATTGTATACAATCGGCGGCAGCTACGACCTCCAATCAGTAGCGGTTATGTCGATTAACAGCCGCCGCTGGTGCTTTTCTTTTAATTGCAGAGGTGATTTCTCATGGTTCAGAGCGCAGATTATCCCCGCGACCTGGTGGGCTACGGCCGTACCCCGCCGCACGCCAACTGGCCCGGTAAGGCGCGGATCGCCGTTCAGTTTGTGCTCAACTATGAGGAGGGCGGCGAGAACTGCGTCCTGCACGGCGACAGCCACTCCGAGCAGTTTCTGTCCGAGATTATCGGTGCGGCGGCCTTTGATGACCGCCACATGAGCATGGAGTCGATCTACGAGTACGGCTCCCGCACGGGCGTCTGGCGCATCCTTAATGAATTTGAACGCCGCGGCCTGCCGCTGACGGTATTTGGCGTGGCGATGGCGCTGGAGCGCCACCCGGAGCTGGCCCAGGCCTTTGTTGAGCTAGGGCATGAGGTGGCCTGCCACGGCTGGCGCTGGATTCACTACCAGAACATCCCCGAGGCGGTAGAGCGCGAGCACCTGCAGCGCGCCATGGATATCTTCCAGCGCCTCTACGGTGCCCAGCCGGAAGGTTGGTACACCGGCCGCGACAGCCCCAATACGCGCCGTCTGCTGCTGGACCATGGTGGTTTTACCTACGACAGCGATTATTATGGCGATGACCTGCCGTTCTGGACCCGCGAGGCCGACAGCCAGGGCCAGCTGCACAATCACCTGATCGTGCCCTATACCCTGGATACCAACGACATGCGCTTTGCCGCCCCCCAGGGCTTCAACACCGGCGACCACTTCTTCCAGTATCTGAAAGATGCCTTCGATGTGCTCTATGCCGAAGGTGAAGACGCGCCAAAGATGCTATCGATCGGCCTGCATTGCCGCCTGATTGGCCGCCCGGGTCGGTTCCGTGCGCTGCAGCGCTTTCTTGATTACATCGAATCCCATGACCGGGTGTGGGTGACACGCCGTGTCGATATCGCCCACCACTGGGCCACCCACCACCCGGTTCAACCTCAGGAGTAAGCATGGCCAAGCAATCTGAACCCCGCAGCTACTATGCGCCCACCGGCGGTCATCCGCCGCAGTCCCAGCTGACCACTGACCGCGCGGTATTTACCGAAGCGTACGCAGTGATCCCCAAGGGCGTGATGCGCGATATCGTTACCAGCCATCTGCCGTTCTGGACCGGTACCCGCTTGTGGGTGCTGTCGCGTCCGCTCTCCGGTTTTGCCGAGACCTTCTCGCAGTACATCATGGAAGTGCAGTCGGGCGGCGGCAGCGACAAGCCGGAAACCGATCCGACCGCCGAGGGCGTGCTGTTCGTGGTGGAAGGTGAAATGACCCTGACCCTCAACGGTCAGCAGCACCAGATGAAAGAGGGCGGCTACGCCTTTATCCCTCCGAGCAGCGACTGGCAGTTGCACAACAACAGTGGCGCCGTGGTGCGTTTCCACTGGGTGCGCAAGGCCTACGAGAAAGTCGACGGCGTTGACGTGCCGGAAGCCTTCGTCACCAACGAAAACGACATCACCCCGCTGGAAATGCCCGGCACCGATGGTGCCTGGAGTACCACCCGCTTTGTCGACATGAGCGACATGCGCCATGACATGCACGTGAACATCGTCAACTTCCAGCCGGGCGGTGCGATTCCCTTCGCCGAAACCCACGTCATGGAGCACGGCCTCTATGTGCTGGAAGGCAAGGCGGTTTACCTGCTGAACAAGGATTGGGTCGAGGTTGAGGCCGGTGACTACATGTGGCTGCGCGCCTTCTGCCCGCAGGCCTGCTACGCCGGTGGCCCCGGTCCGTTCCGCTACCTGCTGTACAAAGACGTCAACCGCCACATGAAACTGCCGACCTTTGGCCGTTGAGGAGCAGGGGATGAGCACCGACGTATTGCAACTGACGGCCCAGCCCCTGACATCGGAGGCCTTCGCGGCCTTCGGTGAGGTGATCGATTCGCGCACCTCCGAGCACTTCATGATCAACTCGGGTCGCACGCGTCGGCATCACGACTTGGCCAAGGTCGAGGTGGCCGGTGACTCACCACGGGTGCTGATCAGCATCTTTGTCAGCCAACCGGTCACCGTACCGCTGGAGCTGACCTTTCTGGAACGTCACCCGCTGGGCAGTCAGGCCTTCGTGCCGATGCACGAAGAGCAATTTCTGATTGTGGTGGCGCCGCCGGGCGATGTGATTGATCCGGCCGAGGTACGCGCCTTCATCACCGATGGCCGTCAGGGCGTCAACTACCGGATCGGCACCTGGCACGCGATTCAGTCGGTGCTGGACCGTGAAGGAGAGTTTCTGGTGGTCGATCGCGGTGGTGCCGGGCACAACTGCGATGAGTACCCCATCGCCATCCGGGTTACCCTGGAGTAACCCGGCGCTAAGGGTGATACCGCTTCGCAACGGAGCGGTGTCGGCTTACTCGATATTCTGAATCTGCTCGCGCATTTGCTCGATAAACACCTTCAGATCCACTGCGGCCTGGGTGCTGCGGGTATCGATGGCCTTGGAGCCGAGGGTGTTGGCTTCGCGGTTGAACTCCTGCATCAGAAAGTCCAGGCGGCGGCCGATGGCGTCCTTGCTGTCGAGTACGCGGCGGGTTTCGACCACGTGGGTGTCGAGGCGGTCGAGTTCTTCGGCCACGTCGATCTTTTGGGCCAGCAGCACGATTTCCTGTTCGACTCGCGTGCTGTCGAGCTCCAGCTTGGCATCGTTGAAGCGATCGATCAGCTTCCGCCGGTGGGCGGTGAGCAGGGTGGGCATCATCTCGCGCAGGATTGCGGTGCGGTCGCTGATGTTGTCCAGGCGCTCGATGATCAGTTGCTTGAGTTCGGCACCTTCGCGGGCGCGGTGCTCTTTCAGCTCTTTGAGGGCTTGATCGAACAGCGAGCGGGCCTGTTTGACCAGGTCGTCCTGGTCGGTCTTTTCACCCAGCACCACACCCGGCCAGGCCAGCAGCTCCAGCGGGTTGATCGGGCCGGCGTTGTGCAGCCGGGCGCCAAGCTGCTCGGTGGTGCGGATCAACTGGTCGAGCAGTGGCTTGTTCAGGCTGAGTTCACTGGACTGCTGCTCGGCCGGGTTGAAGCGCAGGGTGCATTCGACCTTGCCACGGGCCACTTGCTTGCGCAGCAGCTCGCGCAGCGGGCCTTCCAGTTCGCGGAAGGCTTCGGGCAGGCGCAGGGTGACCTCCAGATAGCGATGATTGACCGAGCGCAGCTCCCAGGCCAGGTTGCCCTGATCGGTACTGAGTTCGCTGCGCGCAAAGGCGGTCATGCTGTTGGCCATGGTGTCTTGCTTCCCTGTCGGTAGTCGGTGGATCGATCGGCATTGTAACCCCGGGGAGCGGCGCCTGGGCAATCTTCGACAGCGCAGCGGCGGCAGGCGCATGCCTGCTATACTCCGCGCATTTCCTCCCCGCTGTACAAGGACCCTGATGATGAAACGCCCCAGCGAACGTGCCGCCGACCAGATGCGACAGGTCAGCCTGACCCGTCACTACACCAAGCACGCCGAAGGCTCCGTGCTGGTCGAGTTTGGCGATACCAAGGTGATCTGCACTGTCAGCGTTGAGGCTGGCGTACCGCGCTTCTTGCGCGGCAGCGGCCAGGGCTGGATTACTGCCGAGTACGGCATGCTGCCGCGCTCGACCGGCTCGCGCATGCAGCGTGAGTCCAGCCGTGGCAAGCAGGGTGGTCGTACCCTGGAGATTCAGCGCCTTATCGGCCGCTCGCTGCGCGCTGCGGTTGATCTCAAGACCCTAGGTGAAAACACCCTGTATATCGACTGCGATGTGATTCAGGCCGACGGCGGCACTCGCACCGCATCGATCACCGGTGCCTGTGTGGCGCTGGTCGATGCCCTGCGTGCCATGAAGCAGCGCGGTGCTATCAAGAAGGTGCCTGAGGTGCAGATGATCGCCGCCATTTCCGTGGGCATCTATCAGGGTGTGCCGGTGCTGGATCTGGACTACCCGGAAGATTCCTCTGCCGATACCGATCTGAACGTCGTGATGACCGACAAGGGCGGCTTTATCGAAGTGCAGGGCACCGCTGAGGCGGCCCCTTTCAGCGCCGATGATCTGAACGCCATGCTGGCGCTGGCGCGTCAGGGCTGTGAGCAGCTGTTCAGCCTGCAGCAGGCAGCATTGGCAGACTGAGACGGCGTCGGTAGGCAGTGACCTGCAAGTCTGTTAAAAAGGGGCATTCTCATTTGTTGACTATCTATGCAAGGAGTGCCCCATGACTGATCCTGTCGATCCTGCCGTAGAAGCCCCTGCTCCGCCGCCAGGCACGCCCAACTCAGAGGCCCGTCAGTGGGCGCTGATCGCCCATGTGTCTGCTCTGCTGGGTTTTGTCCTGCCGTTCGGTAACCTGATCGGTCCGCTGATTGTCTGGCAGCTGAAGAAGGATATGGACCCCTTTGTTGACGATCAGGGCAAGGAAGCACTGAACTTCCAGATCACCGTCACCCTGATGCTGGTGGTTTGCGTGCTGCTGATGCTGGTGTTGATCGGTATTTTGCTGGCCTGGGTGGTTGGCATTGCCGCCCTGGTGCTGGTGATCATCGCTGCCATCAAGTCCAATGAAGGCACCGCGTATCGCTATCCCTTCTGCTGGCGCCTGATCAAGTAGCGGCAGCCTGCGCTGACAAGGCCGAAGACGGGAAACTGTCTTCGGCCTTTTTATTGCCCGCAACACATCCCCTCACATTTCCCCTGTTTATACCGCCGTGGACCACAGGTTGGTGAAAGGTTGGCGCGCTAGGGTCCGTGCCGCATTGACCGTGACTGCAACCTGAAGCCCTTGGCGCCAGGCTGCGTGGCGCGCTACGAGAATAAAGAGGACTGTGACTGTGTTGACCCTGATTGGTCTGCTGACCATTGGCAGCCTGGTTGTGCTGCTGCTTGTCGGGCGTACCTCGCCCATTCTGCCGTTGATTGTGGTGCCGCTGCTGGGGGCGCTTTTCGCGGGCTTTGGTCCGGAAGCGATTTCCGGGTTCTTTACCGATGGTATTGGCCGGGTGACCGCCATTGCCACCATGTTCGTGTTCGCCATTACCTTCTTTGGTGTGTTGCAGGACACCGGCCTGTTTCGGCCGTTGATTGGCGGCATGGTCCGTTTGACCCGCGGTAACGTGATTGCCGTGACCGTGGCGACGGCTTTGATCGGCATGCTGGCGCACCTCGATGGCGCAGGCGCGACCACCTTTCTGCTGACGATTCCTGCCTTGCTGCCGCTGTACAGAAAGCTGCGTATGAGCCCGTATCTGATGCTGCTGTTGCTGGCGCTGGGCGCTGGTGTATTCAATATGCTGCCCTGGGCTGGCCCGCTGGGGCGCGCCTCGGCGGTCACTGGCGTGGATGTGACCGAGCTGTGGCGCCCGCTGATTGCCGTGCAGGTGGTGGGCGTTGTGCTGCTGCTGGCATTGGCGGCGTTGCTGGGCTGGCGTGAGCAGCGGCGAATTGCTGCAGGCCAGTGCGCAGACGAGGGCGTGCTGGTGGAAACTGGTACCGATCTGCACGAGCCCAGTGCCGAGGAGCGCGAGTTGGAGCGCCCGCAGATGATGTGGTTCAACGCGGCGCTGTTTCTGGTTGTGCTGGCGGCGCTGTTCAGTGGGGTATTGCCGGCCGGCTATATCTTCATGATTGGTCTGTGTCTGGTTCTGATGCTTAACTACCGCAGCAGCAAGGCGCAGATGCAGCGCATTGCTGCCCATGCCCCGGCAGCGCTGAGTATGGGCATGATCATCCTGGCGGCCGGTTCGATGCTGGGCGTGCTGACGGGTACCGGCATGCTGACCTCTATCGCCAAGGATCTGGTGCAGGTGCTGCCGGCCCCGCTGGTTGGCCAGTTGCACATCATTCTTGGGCTGTTCGGCCTGCCGATGGAGCTGATGCTGAGCACCGATGCCTATTACTTCGGTTTGCTGCCGGTAACCCTGGAGGTGGTGAGTGGTCTGGGTGTGGAGCCGGCCAGCGTGGTTTATGCACTGACCATCGGCAACATTATCGGCACCTTTATCAGCCCATTCTCACCGGCGCTGTGGCTGGCGTTGGGCCTGGCCGGCCTGGATCTGGGGCGGCACATCCGTTACGCGCTGTGGTGGATGTGGGGCTTTTCGCTGGTGCTGTTCGCTGTGGCCTGGGGGCTTGGCCTGTTCTGAGCGCAAGACACTGCCCGGTGCGCCGGGCAGTGAGCTTTAGATGGACAGCGTCCAGTCGTAGTCGATGATGACCGGTGCGTGCTGGGAGAAGCGTACGTTACGCGGAATTTTTGCCTGCTTGACGAAGCGGCGCAGCCCGGGCGTCAGGAACTGATAGTCAAAGCGCAGGCCAAGGTTGAGGTTTTCAGCCTGCTCGCTGTTGGGCCACCAGCTGTACAGCTCTGACTCACGCGTCACCTCGCGGGTCGCATCGACGTAACCCATAGTGCCGAAAATCTCGTCCATCCAGGCGCGCTCGGGCGCCATGAAGCCAGGCTCGTTCTGGCAGTCGCGCCAGTTCTTTACATCCAGCTTGAGGTGCGCCACGTACAGCGAGCCGCAGTAGATGAACTCGCGGCGCTTGCGGCGCTGCTTGTTCAGGTAGCCGGCAAAGTCATCCATGAACTTGAATTTCTGGTTCAGGTCGGCGTCGCCGTCACGGCCGGACGGCAGCAGCAGCGAGGCGATGCTGACCTTATCGAAATCGGCTTGCATGAAGCGACCGTAGCGGTCGGCGGTCTCAAAGCCCAGGCCCATGATGATGGCCTTGGGCGCGGTGCGGGTGTAGATGGCGACGCCGCCCTGGGAGGGGGTTTCGGCTTCAAAGCAGTACTGCCAGTAGCCGTCCAGCCAGTAAGGGTCCTGCTCGAGTTCGGGGGCGGTAACGCGAATGTCCTGCAGGCAGATTACATCAGCGTCCTGGGTGCGCAGCCAGTCAAACAGGCCTCGCTCGGCGGCGGCCTTCACTCCATTGACGTTGAGACTGATGATTCGCATGCGTGGCTCCCCAAAAAAGCAGGGTGTATGATACCCGACCTTTATGTAGTTTTGTTAATGATGAGGGTGCAGATGCACGAATATCAGCGGGAATTCATTCGTTTTGCCCTGGATCGCAATGTCTTGCGATTTGGCGAATTTACCCTCAAATCGGGCCGTAAAAGCCCCTATTTTTTCAACGCTGGCCTGTTTAACGATGGCGGCTCGCTGAGCCGGCTCGGACGCTTTTACGCCCAGGCGCTGGTGCACAGCGATTTGCCCGAAGTAGATGTCATCTTTGGCCCGGCCTACAAGGGCATCCCGCTGGCGGCCGTGACCGCCGTTGCCCTGGCTGACAGCTTTGACCGTGATCTGCCCTATTGTTTCAATCGCAAGGAAGCCAAGGACCACGGCGAGGGCGGCACGCTGGTCGGCGCGCCGCTGGAAGGCCGCGTGCTGATCATCGACGATGTGATCACGGCCGGCACCGCCGTGCGCGAGGTCATGCAGATCATTCAGCAGGCAGGCGCTACCCCGGCTGCGGTGATGATCGCGCTGGATCGTCAGGAGCGCGGCCAGGGCGAGCTGTCGGCGATTCAGGAAGTCGAGCGGGACTTTGGCATTCCGGTGATCAGCATAGTCAGCCTGAATCAGGTGATGGACTTCATCAAGGACGACGCTGAGCTGCAGCAGCACCTGCCGGCGGTTCAGGCCTACCGCGCCGAGTTCGGTATCTGATCCACGTTTGCGCAGGCGGCGGCTATAGTGGTTGTGATCAACGCTGCTACGGGTCGATATAGTGCCAACTGGCCATTAACCTGATACGGTTCACGCTGAACGCCTCGGGAACGGAAAGGAACCGCCTGCGATGAAATGGAAGATAACAAACGCTGCGCTGGCGCTGACCCTGCTGTGGTCGACGCAGACGATGGCCGAGCTTTATCGCTATGTCGATGACAAGGGTGTCACCGTGCTCGATAGCCGGGTGCCGCCCAAGTTCATCAGCCGTGGTTACGAAGTGCTCGACGCCCATGGGCGGGTCAAGCTGGTGGTGCCGGCGGCGCCGACTCCGGCAGAGCGCGATGCGCGCCGCGCGGCGCTGCAAGAGCAGGCGCAGCGTGACGCCGCAGATGCCACGCTGCTGCGCCTGTACAGCAGTGTTGCCGATCTGGACCGGGCGCAGCAACGTCAGCTGCAGCAGATCGACAACCAGATCACAGCGGCCAAAACCAATATTTCCGAGTTGCGCGATGAGCGCGAGACTCTGCAGTCGCGCGCCGCGAACCAGGAACGCGCCGGCAAGTCCGTCGATCAGTCGATTCTTGATCAGCTGGCTGCCGTGGATGCCGAGACTGGCCGCCTGCAGCGGTTGATCCAGCGCCAGGAGGAAGAGACGGTCAAGGTACGCGAGGACTTTGCCCGCAAGCGCGAGCGGCTGGAGTTTCTGCTCGGCGACTGAGCCGCACCGCTGTCACGCGGGCGGCCTGTCTTTTCAGCCCTGCACGGCCGGCGCAGCCTGCTCCGGCGCCACACACTCGAATGTCGTAACGTTCTGCTTGAAGCTGTCGGGAATGGGCGTTGGCCGGCGCGTGGTCTGATCGGCGTGCACGTAAACCACTTCGCCGCTCAGCAGCAGTTCATCGCCGCGGTAGATCGCTGCGACAAAGCGCATGCTGCTGTTGCCGAAGTAGGCCACCCGCATGTGCACATCCAGCAGGTCGTCGAACAGCGCCGGTGCCTTGTACTCCAGCACCGTCTTGGCGGCGAAAAACTCGCTGCCATCGAGCCCCTCACCCGGTTGTGCCCCCGCTGCTGCGCGCAAAGCGCGGTAGTACTCGGTCACGCCCACGTCGACGTAGTTGAGGTAGTGGCCGTTGAAGACGATACCCTGCGGGTCGGCCTCGGACCAGCGCACGCGCAGCGGCGTGCTGAATCGAAAGTCGCTCTTTAGCATCAGGCTTCGCGCACCTGATTGGTGATCAGGGTGCCAACGCCGGTATCGGTGAACAGCTCCAGCAGCACCGCATTGGGTACCCGGCCGTCAACGATGATAGCGCTGCCGACGCCGCCCTGCACCGCATCCAGTGCGCAGCGAATCTTCGGCAGCATGCCGCCGTAGATGGTGCCATCGGCAATCAGTGCATCAACCTGGCTGGTGCTCAGGCCTGTCAGCACCTTGCCGTCCTTGTCCATCAGGCCGGCGATGTTGGTCAGCAGCATCAGCTTCTCTGCGCCCAGTGCCTCGGCCACTTTGCCGGCAACCAGGTCGGCGTTGATGTTGTAGGAGGCGCCGTCGGTGCCCACGCCGATGGGTGCGATGACCGGGATGTAGTCATCGGAGACCAGGCGGTTGATCAGGTTGGCATTGACGCTGGAGACCTCGCCCACATGGCCGATGTCGATGATCTCGGGCTTGTCCATGCCGGGTGTATGACGGCTGACCTTGAGCTTGCGTGCCTTGATCAGGCCTGCATCCTTGCCGGTCAGGCCGATGGCGCTGCCGCCGTGCTGGTTGATCAGGTTGACGATGTCCTTGTTGACCTGGCCGCCGAGTACCATCTCGACCACGTCCATGGTCTGGCTGTCGGTCACGCGCATGCCTTCAATGAACTGGCTTTCGATATTCAGGCGCTTGAGTAGATCACCGATCTGCGGGCCGCCGCCGTGGACGACCACCGGGTTGATGCCGACGGTCTTCATCAGCACGATGTCGCGCGCGAAGCTGTTCTTGAGTTCATCGTTTTCCATGGCGTTTCCGCCGTACTTGATAACGATGGTCTTGCCGGTAAAGCGCTGGATGTAAGGCAGCGCTTCGGTCAGTACCCGGGAAACCTGGGCGGCGGCGTCGCGACTCAACATGATGCTCTGATGTCTCCTGCGGTGGTTCAGAATGTGGGTTTGAGGTCAGGCGCTACCGCCTGCAGGCGCTCGCGGAATAGGGTTTTGACCCGATTCAGCTCCTCGCTGCTGTCCGCTTCAAAGCGCATCACCAGCACTGGCGTGGTGTTGGAGGCGCGGATCAGGCCCCAGCTGTTGGCAAAGTCTACACGTATCCCGTCCAGGTTGGTGACCTGGCCTTCGCCCCAGTCGGCCTGCTCTGTGAGCAGGCGGATAATCTCGAATTTACGCTCCTCGCCAACCGTCAGGTTGATCTCGGGCGTGCTGATGCCGGCGGGGTAGCGGGCCATCACGGTATCGGCGTTGTCGGGCTGCATGGACAGTAGCTCGAGCAACCGACAGGCGCTGTAAAGGCCGTCGTCAAAGCCGTACCAGCGCTCCTTGAAGAACAGGTGGCCGCTCATTTCGCCACCGAGCAGGGCGCCGGTTTCTTTCATCTTGGCCTTGACCAGCGAATGGCCGGATTTCCACATCACCGGGCGTCCGCCGGCCTGGCTGATGATGCTGGGCAGCTGGCGCGAGCACTTCACGTCAAAGACGATGTCGGCGCCCGGGTTACGGGTAACGATGTCCTCGGCAAACAGCATCATCAGGCGGTCGGGGTAGATCAGCTCGCCCTTGTCGGTAACAAAGCCGAGGCGGTCGGCATCGCCGTCAAAGGCAACGCCCAGGTCGGCGCCGCTGCGCTCGACCATCTCGATCAGGTCGGTAAGGTTCTCCGGCTTGCCCGGGTCCGGGTGATGGTTGGGGAACAGGCCATCAACGTCGCAGTACAGCGGAATGACTTCGCAACCGATGCCGCTGAGCAGGCGTTCGGCAATGACGCCGCCAACCCCGTTGCCGCAATCGACCACCACCTTGAGCGGGCGGGCAATGACCACGTCGTCCACGATCTGCTGCAGGTAGCTGTCCAGCACTTCCAGCTGGTCGCGGCTGCCGCTACCGACGCGCAGGTTGTTCTGCTGCAGGCGTTGGTGTAGCGCCGTGATCTGGTCGCCAGAGAGGGTCTGACCGGCGATCACGATCTTCAGGCCGTTGTAGGCCGGCGGGTTGTGGCTGCCGGTGATCATCACGCCGGAGGTGGCGCCGCTGGTGTGGGTGGCAAAGTACAGCACCGGGGTGGGCACCATGCCGATGTCGCTGACCTGACAGCCGCTGTCCATCAGCCCCTGGATCAGCTGTTCGCTCAATGCCGGGCCGGACAGGCGGCCATCACGGGCGACCAGGACGCGCGTCTCACCGGCATCCACTGACGCGCTGCCGATGGCGCGGCCAAGCCAGTACACGCCTTCTTCAGTCAGGCTTTTGCCGACCACGCCACGGATATCGTAGGCGCGGAAGATCTCGGCGGGCAGGGCCGGGATGGCCTGGGCGCTGCTGGTCTGGCCGTCGCCATCCTGCATTGCGAAGGGGTCATCTTCGTCGAGGATGTCGATATCCAGCACTTCGCTGGATTGAAAGATCGGGTTGCTCAGCTCGTTGTCGACCGGTGGTGTCGGCTTGGCAGCGACGGGTTTGGGGGTATCTTCGCGCGGGCTGTTGGCGCCGACGGTCTGGCCGCTGCGCTTGACCAGCTGCATGATGTTCTGCGCGGGTGCTTCCAATGGGCCCAGCGTCAGGCCGCCAGCCTTGTGGCCCAGTGTCAGCCGGGTCAGGGTATTGGCGTCGGCACGCACGGCGCCGGTCCAGCCGCGTTGCAGCAACAGCAATGCAAACAGGCCGCCGAGCAGAGCCAGCAGGGCGCTGGCCACCAGCAGCAGGAGGTTCGGCGTCACGCTGGACAGGCCGCGTCCCGGTTGAAAGTCAATCTGCCAGGCCGGGTTGTCGGTTGCCAGTCTAATGCTCTCGCCGTGGCCCTCGCCCTGATCAAACAGCACCTGCTCGGGGCCGCCCGGAAACTGCTGAATCAAGCGCACACGGCCGTCACCTTCGGCCAACGCGGGCAGGCTGCCGAGCATGCGTGACAGCTGCATTACTGCCGTCAGGGTGCCGTTAGCAGGGGCGTTGGGGGAGGCGCGCAGCGGCTTGACGCCGTACAGCAGCCATTGGTCGCCAACCTGATGGGCTTCGACCGGTACCGGCAGGTCCCGCTCGGCGCGGCGAATCATGTCCAGCGCGGCAAAGTTGAGCGGGGCTGGCCCGTTTTCAATGCGCTCTGCTTTGCCGGGAGCGTGGGTATAGATGCCCAGGGTGTCGGCCTGGTGATAGCTGAGCAGACGATCCAGGGTAGGGCTGCCGCCCTGGCTCAGGGCGACCTGTAACTGCGGGTTGGCAGCGATGCGGGTGAGATCGCGATCGAGTTGGGCCATGCCCTGATTCAGGCCGCTGACCTGTTGGCTGGCGTAGCCCTTGACCAGCGCCTGGTTGAGGCTGCTGGCGTAGCCGCTCATGGCGACCCACAGCACGGCTGCGGCGGCCGCAATGCCGGCCATGGCCAGACCAACTGGTAGATTAACGCTGGGCAGCCCGGCGGGCTTGCTGGTGGTGGATGCTTTTCGGCTGAGTTTCATCTTCTTGTTTGCCTCCCTGCGAACATGATCGGGTATGACGGTCAGTGAGTCCCTGTGTGGCCAAATCCACCGGCGCCGCGCTGGCTGTCGTCAAACTCCTCGACAATCTGCAGTTGAGCCTGCAAGACCGGGACCAGAACCAGCTGTGCGATGCGCTCGCCCGGGTTGATGGTAAAGGCGCTGTTGCTGCGGTTCCAGCAGGAGACCATCAGTTGGCCCTGGTAGTCGGAATCGATCAGCCCGACCAGGTTGCCCAGCACGATGCCGTGTTTGTGGCCCATGCCCGAGCGCGGCAGGATCATGGCGGCCAGACCAGGGTCGGCGATGTGAATGGCCAGCCCGGTGGGCAGCAGCTCTGTCTGGCCAGGGGCCAGAGTCAGCGGGGCCTCCAGCATGGCGCGCAGGTCAAGGCCGGCGGAGCCTTCGGTGGCGTAGCTCGGCAGTGGCCATTCTTGGCCCAGGCGGGCGTCCAGTACTTTTGCTTGCAGCGCGTGCATCAGGGGTCCTTAGTGATTCAGTTGCCCGGCGATTCGGGCGATGATCTGGCGAGCCAGCTTTTGCTTGCTGGCCTGCGGCAGGCTGCAGCGCTCGAGCTGGCGGTCAATCAGGGTGACGGCGTTATCGTCACTATTAAAGCCGATCCCGCTCTGGCTGACATCATTGGCGACGATCAGGTCCAGTTTTTTGCGCTGCAGCTTGTCGGCAGCATAGTTGAGTACGTCGTGGGTTTCGGCGGCAAAGCCGACGCAGCAGTCGGGGCGCTGGCTATGCTCGGCCAGCGTAGCGAGGATGTCGGGGTTGCGCACCAGCGTCAGGGTCAGCCCGTCTTCGTTGGCGGTGTCCTTCTTCATCTTCTGGTCGGCAGCGCTGGCCGGGCGGTAGTCCGCCACCGCCGCCGAGGCAATAAAGATATCCGCCGGTAGCGCGGCCAGGCAGGCGTCGAGCATGTCCTGCGCGCTGGTCACGTCGATACGCTGAACGCGGGCAGGGGTGGGCAGGTTGACCGGCCCGGCCACCAGGGTGACCCGCGCGCCCGCTTCGGCGGCGGCCTCAGCCAGGGCGAAACCCATCTTGCCGGAGCTGTGGTTGGAAATGTAGCGCACCGGGTCGATGGCCTCGCGGGTGGGGCCGGCGTTGATCAACACATGGCGGCCGCTGAGCAGGCCGCGCTCGAAACAGTCGCTGGCCCGGGCGGCGATATCGGTCGGCTCCAGCATCCGACCGGGCCCGACGTCGCCGCAGGCCTGTCCGCCGTCGCCGGGGCCGAACACTTTTACGCCGCGCTCCAGCAGCTGCGTGAGGTTGTGTTGTGTGGCGGCATCGCGCCACATGGCCTGGTTCATGGCGGGCGCGATAGCGATGGGCGCGTCGGTCGCCAGCACCAGCGTGGTGAGCAGGTCGTCGCCGCGGCCCTGGGCCAGGCGCGCCATCAGGTCAGCCGTAGCAGGCGCGATCAGCACCAGATCGGCCCAACGGGCCAGCTCAATATGCCCCATAGCCGCTTCTGCTTCCGGGTCCAGCAGGTCGCCGTGCACCGGGTGGCCGGACAGCGCCTGCAGGGTCAGGGGCGTGATGAATTCGCGGGCGGCGTTGGTCATCACTACCCGGACCTCGGCGCCCGCATCGCGCAGGCGGCGAATCAGCTCTGCGCTTTTATAGGCGGCGATGCCACCACTGACACCCAGCACCACCTGCTTGTTGAATAACGACTGCATTGTGAACTCGCCCTCATGCTGCGCGCGGCGTCTTTGGAGACCCCACGAAATGCCCGCTACGATAGCACAGCCGCCATGTGTGGCGCTGCGCAGCACGGTGCTGTTGCACGACAGGGAGAGTCCATGCCGATTACCGATTGGCCGGTCAGTGAACGACCGCGAGAAAAGCTGTTGAGTCAGGGTGCGCCGGCGCTGTCTGACGCCGAATTGCTGGCGATTTTTTTGCGCACCGGCCTGCCCGGTTGCAGCGCGGTGGACCTGGCGCGTCAGCTGTTGACCAGTTTTGGCAGTTTGCGCGCTCTGCTGCAGGCTGATTTGCGTCAGTTTTCGGCCCATGCCGGGCTCGGGCCGGCCAAGTACGCGCAGTTGCAGGCGGTGCTGGAAATGGGACGGCGACATTTATTCGAGGATCTCAAGCGCGGCGATGCGCTGACCTCGCCGGGTGCGGTGCGGGCGTTTTTGCGCAGTCGGCTGGCCGCGCTACCGCACGAGGTCTTCGCCTGCCTGTTTCTGGACAACCAGCATCGGGTGATTGCCTTTGAGGAGTTGTTTCGCGGCACCATCGACAGCGCCAGCGTCTATCCGCGTGAGGTGCTCAAGCGGGCGCTGGCGCACAATGCGGCGGCGCTGATCCTGACCCACAACCATCCGTCGGGTGTAGCCGAGCCAAGCCAGGCCGACCTGCAGCTGACCCGGCGCCTGCGCGAGAGTCTGGCGCTGCTGGATATTCGGGTGCTCGACCATCTGGTGATTGGCGATGGTGACCCGGTTTCCATGGCCGAGCGCGGGTTGCTGTAACGACATTGCGCTGGAAAAGTCGTTGCCTGTGTTGACGCTTTTTGGTATAAAGCTCCGCTCTTCTCGGGGCTGCGCCTGTAATGTGTGTTTTCAGGCGGGTTAAATCCACTCGCCCCGGCTGGACAACAGATTCTTTTATGGCTTCCAACCAGTTTGGGTTGGGCAAGTGGTTGGAGAGGGTTAACCATGTCTCGAGTATGTCAGGTGACCGGCAAGGGCCCGGTTACTGGGAACAACGTTTCCCACGCTAACAACAAAACCAAACGTCGTTTTCTGCCTAACCTGCAGTACCATCGTTTTTGGGTTGAGTCGGAAAAGCGTTTCGTTCGTCTGCGCACTTCCGCCAAGGGCATGCGCATCATCGACAAGCGCGGCATTGATGCCGTGCTGACTGAAATCCGCGCCCGCGGCGAAAAAGTCTAAGGAGCATCATCATGCGTGAATTGATTCGTTTGGTGTCTTCTGCCGGTACTGGTCACTTCTACACTACCGACAAGAACAAGCGCACCACTCCCGACAAGATCGAAATCAAGAAATTCGATCCGGTCGTACGTAAGCACGTGACTTACAAGGAAGCCAAGATCAAATAAGATCTTCGCTTGCTGACAAAAAACCCGCTCTCGAGCGGGTTTTTTGTTGCCTGTGATTCAGCGTGCGGCAGCCTCTACGGCTCGCCGCCGATGGCGAAGTTCGGCAGGCTGTCGACGGGCTGGGCGAACTCGAAGGGGATGGAAACCGTCTGCAGGCCAACGTTCTTCTGTATGACAAAGTGCAGGTGCGGACCGGTACTGTTGCCGGTGTTACCGGACAGTGCGAGCTGCTGGCCGGGATTGACGCGCTGGCCTTCACGCACTTCAACCGAGCCGCGCTTGAGGTGCAGGTAGACGCCCATGGTGCCGTCGTCGTGCAGCAGGCGCACAAAGTTGCCCGAGGGGTTGGTGCCGCGGCCGCTCTGGTTGTTCTCGATCTTGACCACCTGGCCGGCGCGCGCTGCCACGATGGGGGTGCCCTCGGGCATGGCGATGTCAAAGGCATAGCGGCCCTTGACGCCGGTGTGGCTGTAGCGCCCGCCCGGGCCCTGGGTCATGCGGAAGGGGCCGCCGCGCCAGGGCAGTGGGTAGTGGGTCAGGGTTTGCTGGGCGCGGGGGTCGCCAAGGGCGTGCTCCAGCCGGTAGTCATAACTGGGTGCGCCATCAGCGGTGGGCTGCAGGGTGACCAGACGGATCTGTTGGCGTGGCGGCAATACCCAGTTGATGGGTTCGCTGGGTGCGCCAAGCACATTCTGGGCATTGCTGATGGTCAGGCGAATTTCGACCGGTGCATAAAGGTCGTTGTGGACAATCAGCGTCTCTCCGCCGGCATGGCGCTTCTTGGTCACATAGACCTCGCGGTCGACGTTCTCCACCATGGCATCGCGAAAGACAATAACCTGTGCACCGGCCACGCGTTGGTCGGTATAGGTGGTGACACCGTTGGCATCGGTGTACTTATAGATATTGCCGGCCAGCGCCAGGGGGCTGACCAGCAAGAGGGTTGGCAGTAAGGCACGCATCCGCTGCTACCTTTGTTGTGATTAGTGCTTTCTGGCGAGTCTAGCGCTGAACGCGGGCCATGGCGACCTGCATCTGTCAGCTGGCCGGGCGCAGGGAATAGGTGCGCAGCGAGTCGGCAAACTCCTGCAGCGCCTTGATACCGCTTTCTTCGGCCTGGTTACACCAGTCTTTCAGGGCCTGCAGCATCTCGTGGCTGTTGGCGCTGGTGCGTCCCCAGATCTGCTGCAGCGCCAGGCGCTTCTCGTAGATCACCTTGAGAGCCTGGCTATGCTCCAGCATGGTCTGAATGCGCGCCTGGTGGCGGTCGTCCAGCAGGGTGGTTTCGCGGCTGAGCAGGCGCTTGGCGCGGCGGAACAGGTGGCGAACCGATTCATCCATGCGCGCCAGTTCGCTGCGTACCGCAGGCTTGATGACCAGCTTGCGGTACTGGGCCATGATCTGGAAGCGGTTGTTGAGGATCGCCATGGCGGTGTCCATATCCAGGGTCTGCTTGCCCTCGACGCGGTGGGCGATGGGCGCGGTGCGGCGTACCTCGGCCAGGCCGAGCAGGCTGAACAGGCGAATCCACAGCCAGCCCATGTCGAACTCCCACTTCTTGACCGACAGCTTGGCCGAGTTGGGGTAGGTATGGTGGTTGTTGTGCAGCTCTTCGCCGCCAATCAGGATGCCCCAGGGCAGGATGTTGGTGGCCGCGTCACGGCACTCGAAGTTGCGATAGCCCAGGGCATGGCCCAGCCCGTTGATGACGCCGGCAGCGAGCACGGGAATCCACATCATCTGTACCGCCCAGACGGTGATGCCGAGCACGCCGAACAGCGCCAGATCGATAATGGCCATCAGCGTGACGCCGGCAATCGGGAAGCGGCTGTAAAGGTTGCGCTCAATCCAGTCATCGGGGCAGTTCTTGCCGTAGATGCGCAGGGTTTCCTCGTTCTTGGCCTCTTCCATGTAAAGCTCTGCGCCTTTGCGCAGCACGGTGCCCAGGCCCTTGTGAACGGGGCTGTGGGGGTCGTCGGGGGTTTCGCACTTGGCGTGGTGTTTGCGGTGGATGGCGGTCCACTCGCGGGTGTTCATGCTGGTGGTGAGCCAGAGCCAGAAGCGGAAAAAGTGCTTGAGCGCCGGGTGCAGCTCAAGAGAGCGGTGCGCCGAGTAGCGATGCAGGTACACTGTGACGCTGACGATGGTAATGTGCGTCAGGACAAGCGTGACTGCAATCAGTTGCCACACAGACAGATCAAGTAAGCCGTTGTACCACATAAAGCTAGAATACCTCGTTAGAATACGCAGGCGTCAGGCCTGCGTCGGGCCGATTATGGACCAACAGATGTACGATGAACATGACCGCGGGTCGCCCAGGCCCCCTTGCTATAGTTACCGAATGTTGATTGCCTGCGGATGGCCGGTATGACCGCGAACGCTTGGGCCTGGGTCGTCACTCTTTCCTACGTGCTGGTTGCGACCTTGTGGGTGCTGTTCAGTGACGGCTTGCTGCTGATGCTGGCGCTGGAGGATCAGCAGCGCCTGCAGAGCCTTAAAGGCGTTGGTTTTGTGTTGGTAACCGGTGCGCTGCTGTTTTTTTCTGTGCGCTACCACTTGCGTCGCCGCAGGCAGCAGGAAGACGCCCTGCGACTTGGGAGTGAGCGCTTTGATCTGGCGCTGATCGGCGGCAATGACGGCATCTGGGATTGGGATATCGTCAACAAGAGTTTGTACCTGTCGCCGCGCAGCTGCGAGCTATTCGGCCTGCCGGTCGGCAGTTCGCCGTTGGGAGACTGGCAGCACCTGCTGGCCGCAGAGGATCGCGCAGCCGTGCATGCGGCCCTGGTGCAGCACCTGAGGGGCACCACCGAACGCTTGGACATTACCTATCGCCTGGCCCGGCCTGTGAACGGGGTCAGCTGGGTGCATGCCGGTGGGCGTGCTCTGCGCGACGCCGAAGGCCGCGCCACGCGGTTGGTTGGCGTGGTGCGCGATGTCAGCGAGCAGGTCGCGCGGGAGACGCGGCTGCTTCAGGCCGGCGTGATGTTCGACTGCACCAGCGAGGGCATGCTGATCTGTGACGCCGGGCAAAACATCATTGACGTCAACAACGCCTTCTGCAAGATCACCGGTTACCGAGCCGAGGAAGTGATTGGTCGCCAGCCGAACCTGTTGGCGTCCGGCCGTCACGACAGCGACTTTTACCGCCAGATGTGGCAGCAGCTGATGTGCAGCGGACGGTGGTCCGGGGAAATCTGGAACCGACGCAAAAATGGCGAGATTTATCCGCAGTGGCAGAACATCATCGCGGTACGCGACCAGCGCGGCGAGCTGAGCCACTTTGTTGCGGTTTTTGCTGACATGAGTACGCTTAAGCGCACCCAGGAAGAAATTGACTACCTGGCCCACCATGACCCCTTGACCAAGCTGCCCAATCGCCTGCTGCTGACCGAGCGCCTGAACACGGCGATGGCGCGTACCCGTCGTCAGGACAGCGAGTTGGCGCTGCTGTTTATCGACCTGGACCGGTTCAAAGGCGTCAACGACAGCCTGGGCCACAATGCCGGTGACCAGTTGCTGCAACTGGTTGCCCAGCGCCTTTTGCAGCTGTGTGATGACAGCGACACCCTGGCGCGCCTGAGCAGCGATGAGTTCGCCCTGCTGCTGGAGCGCCCGCTTGGGGTTGAGCAGTTGGGCAAGCTGGCAGAGAGCATTCTGCAGCTGCTGCAGACCCCCTTTGATCTGGCGGGCCATCTGGTGCACATGAGTGCCAGTGTTGGTCTGGCGATGTTCCCGACAGACGCTGCAGATGGGGCGGAGCTGCTCAAGAACGCCGGCTCGGCGATGTCGGTGGCCAAGCAGCGAGGCGCCAACAGCTATGCCTTTTATACCCAGGATATGACAGAGCAGGCGCGGCTGCGGCTGACGCTGGAAACCGACCTGCACGAGGCCATCCAGCGTGGCCAGCTGCGCGTGCACTATCAGCTGCAGAAAGCCTTCGACAGTGGTCGCTGGGTCAGTGTCGAGGCGCTGGTGCGCTGGCAGCATCCGGTGCGCGGCCTGATTGCCCCCGGCGAGTTCCTCGCGGTGGCGCGCCAGACCGGCCTGATTGCCGACATTGACGAGTATGTGCTGGAGGAGGCCTGTCGCCAGCTGCGCAGCTGGCGGGATGCCGGTTATGACGTTAGCTCGGTCGCGGTCAACATGTCCGGATTCTGGATGGAGCGCGGCGACATTGTCGGGCGGGTTCAGCAGGCGCTGGAGCGCCACGCACTGCCGCCCGAGTGCCTGGAGCTGGAGGTCACCGAGGATGAAATGATGCACTTCGGTGAGAAGGGCGTGGCGCTGCTGGACCGCCTGGCTGCGTTGGGCGTTGGCCTGGCCATTGATGACTTTGGTACCGGCCATTCGTCACTGCTGCGGCTCAAGCGCATGCCGGTAAACAAGCTGAAGATCGATCGCGGCTTTGTGGTTGATCTGCCCTGCAGCGACAGTGACAGCGCCATGGCCCGGGCCATCATTGCGCTGGGCAAGAGCCTGCATCTGCGGGTCATTGCCGAGGGGGTGGAGACTGCGGCGCAGGAGACGTTGCTGCGCGATCTGGGGTGCGATCTGGGGCAGGGCTATCTGTATAACCGGCCCATGCCTGCCACCGAGCTGGAGAGCATGCTGGACCGGGTGCAGAGCTAGCTGATCAACTGCACTGTCGTGCTGTGCAATTGATCAGCCCCGTGCCATGGCCCTTACAGAAAGATCCACAGCAGCAGCGCGCCCAGCACAATGCGGTACACCACGAACGGCTGCATGCCGATGCGCTTGATGAAGGCCAGGAAGTAGTGGATGCACAGGTAGGCGCTGATGCCGGAGAGCACCACGCCCGCCGCCATCTGCAGCCAGTCTACGGCCACCTGGCTTTTGATCAGTTCAATGGTTTCCAGGCCGCAGGCCAGCACGATTACCGGAATCGACAGCAGGAACGAGAAGCGCGCCGAGGCCTCGCGGCTCAGCCCCAGCATCAGCGCGGCGGTCATGGTGATGCCCGAACGCGAGGTGCCCGGGAACAGCGCCAGTGCCTGCGCGCAGCCAATGAACAGCACGTCCTTCCAGTTCATCTGATACTCGCTGCGGCTGCCGCGAAAGCGCCAGTCCGCCCACCCCAGCAGCAGGCCAAAGCCAATCAGCCCGATCGACAGGTAGATCGGCGAGCGCAGTACGGTCTCCACGGTATCTTTCAGCAGCAGGCCGGCCAGCCCCACCGGGATGGTGCCAAGGATCACCGCCCAGGCCAGTTTGGCATCGGCGTCCAGCTGGCGGGTATGCAGCGAGCGCGTCCAGCTCTGCAGCATGTTGATGATGTCCTGACGAAAATAGATCAGCACTGCCGACAGGCTGCCCAGGTGCAGCGCCACGTCAAAGGCCAGGCCCTGATCGGGCCAATCGGTCAGTACCGGCACCAGAATCAGGTGGGCAGAACTGGAAACGGGAAGAAATTCGGTAATGCCCTGAACAATTGCCAGGATGACGACCTGCAGCCAATCCATGTTGACGCTGTGCTCCGTGAGTTAAGGGTGGTCGGACGCCTTTGGCGTCGCTGATGCAAAAGACGCGCAAGTAAAGCACGCCGGCGTGCCGGGCGCGACCCTTTGGGCGGCTGAGCAGCGCTTCTCTTGCTGATTATGCGTAATCAACACGCTCATTGATCGACCGACGGGGTGATGGTTCCGTGTTCACATTGCGTGGCATTGTCGAACAAATAAAACAACAGACAGCAGGCAGGAGACACATATGCGCTGGACACATCGACCCGAGGGTTCCAACTGGGGTGACTTTGGTGCCGACGACGAACTGGGTCGGCTCAATTTGCTGACCGCAGACAAGGTGCTGCAAGGCGTGGCCGAGGTGCGTGAAGGCCGCAGCTTTTGTCTGAGCCTGCCGCTCGACTACCCAGGCGGCAATGCGCTCAATCGCCTGCGCCACCCGCCGCGGCGCTTTACTTCCGGACGCGGCGACAAGCTTAACTACAACTTCGAGCTGCATCGGATGAACCCGGACTTTACCGACGTGGTCAGCGACGATGCCGTATTGCTGTATACCCAGTACTCGACCCAATGGGATGCGCTGTCACATGTGGGCGGCCTGTTTGATGCCGATGGCGACGGCGTGCCCGAGCCGCTGTATTACAACGGCTGGAAGGCCGGAGAGCATATCTGCGGGCCAGCCGGGCACGAGGACGCGCTGGAAGGAGTGAATGCGGCGCGGCTGGGCATCGAGAAGATGGCTGAAACGGCGGTGAGTGGCCGCGCGGTGCTGATTGATCTGGAGCGCCACTGCGGCCGTGAGCGGGTGCTGGTCGACTACGCCCGGCTGCAGCAGATCATGCAGGCTGACGGCGTGGTGGTAGAGCCGGGCGATATGGTCTGTCTGTACACCGGGTTTGCCGATGTGATTCTGGAGATGGCGCGTGAGCCCGATGCGCAACGTCTGGCATCGAGCTGCGCGGTGCTCGACGGGCGTGATCCGGCGCTGCTGCAGTGGATCACCGACAGCGGTCTGAGTGTGCTGATTGCCGACAACTACGCGGTGGAGGCCTACCCGGCGCGTGAAGGCGAGGGCTGCTGCGCTGCCTTGCCGCTGCATGAGCATTGCCTGTTCAAGCTGGGCATTCACCTGGGCGAGCTGTGGTATCTGACCGAACTGGCTCAGGCGCTGCGCCAGCTCGGCCGACAGCGCTTTATGCTGACGGCGCCACCGCTGCGCCTGCCCGGCGCAGTCGGCTCGCCCGTGTCGCCGGTTGCACTGATCTAGGGCGTCTCTGGCCCTGCCATCAGCTAGCCTGCCCGCTAGCAAGCCGGTAAAACCCGACCATCTGGACAAGTAGGGTTTCGTTTTGGTGCGCCAGCCCCGCGCTGGTGCCCTTTCGTGTTCAATTGTGGTGCATCGCCGGGTGCTTGTTGATGCCCGGGTGGCCGTATTACGCCTGTATGGCGGGGTGCCACTATAGTGGTGTGCTTTTTGCAAACGTCTTGTTCCGACTCATTCTGCGAGGCCGCCACCGTGACCCTTCGAAGCGATCAAATGAATCTGTCTGCAGCCGAACGTCGTTGGCTGCCGTGGTTTGGTCCCAGCGGCAAGCTGGCCATGGGCTGGGCCTGCTGGGTCAACCAGAACCGCTACGCGCAGCTGGAGTCGATCTTTGACAGCTTCGCAGCTACTCGGGTGCGCCTGCTGCAGCAATGGTGCGAGAACCAGTGGAGTGGTCTGCAGAGCGTTGCCCAGCATCTGGGTGACGACATCGGCGCGATTGACGAGGCCACCTTGCTCAAGCTGCGCAACAAGCTGCCGGATGCCTCCGAACTGTTCCTGCTCGACAGCACTGGTCAGCCTCAATGCAGCAGTGCCGGCCAGCTGGGCAGTCTGCAGCCAGAGCCCCAGGCGGTGCGCGCCGGCCTGCAGCACCGCTTTCTGCACGGCCCTTATGTCGACCAGCGCACCCGTCAGCTGGGGCCGTCCACCTCCAGTTTCCATGACGCCGTCACCCTGATGTTTTACTTGCCGCTTAGTAACGCGGCCGGGGCGCCGCTGGGTTGCCTGTGCGCCCGGATCCCCAACGACGTGCTGGGTGATCTGATTCAGCGCGAGGCCGGGCATATCTATCAGGAGTCCGGCGACAATTACATCTTCATGGTTGAGTCGCGCTTCAACCCGAGTATCGAGCCCGGGCGGGCGCTGTCGCGCTCGCGTTTTGAAGACAGTACTTTCAGTCACGGAGACAACCTGAAAAGCGGCATCAAAACCGGATGGGGCACCGTCTCAGTGCGTGAGCACACCGAGTTCGAGGTGCGCTTTACCGACCCGGCGACCGGTGAGTTGCACCCGGGTGTGCGTGAAACCATCCGTCACGGCGAAAACCTCTACGTCAAATATCCCGGCTATTCCGATTACCGGCACATTCCGGTCATCGGCAAGGGCGTTACCTTCAGCCTGCCCGGCTCGCCTGATCGCTGGGGCATGATGTGCGAGGCTGACCTGGAAGAGGTTTATCGCTACCGCTCGCTCAGCTTCTCGCTGATGAAGCAGTTCTGGTTGCTGGCGGTGCTGGTGTTTGCGGCGCAGCTGGGGTTTGCCTGGGCCGGTCTGCAGGGTTGGGCCATGCATCTGGCGCACGTTGGCATTCTGTTGGGTGCGGGCTTGTGGTTCCGCTTTGCCGCAACGCGCAAGCTGGCTCGCCGGCTGGGCCGCATGACCGAGATCATCCGCAATATTGCCGAGGGCGAGGGCAATCTCAGCCAGCGCATGGACACTACCCGCCTGGTGGCCGACGAGACCGGCGAGCTGGGGCGCTGGATCAACAGCTTTATCGACAACCTCGACACCATCGTGGGCCGGGTCAAGCA
Organism: Halopseudomonas pachastrellae; assembly: GCF_900114765.1. Lineage (GTDB taxonomy): Bacteria > Pseudomonadota > Gammaproteobacteria > Pseudomonadales > Pseudomonadaceae > Halopseudomonas > Halopseudomonas pachastrellae. The sequence continues at coordinate 55,614 of NZ_FOUD01000008.1, read as the reverse complement.
GGCCAGCCGCCACGCCTTGCAAAACAGCGAGCAGATGCTTGGCCGCAACCAGCAGGCCAGTGATACTGCCGAGGAAGTGACCACCAATATCCAGCAGATGCTCACCATGATCGAAGCGCAGCTGCAGACGGTGAACTCCGCCTCGGAAACCGCAGCGCAGATGAAAGCCAATATGGCGTCGGTGGTCGAGGCAGCACGTGCCCGGCTGGACACTGTCACCAGCGGCACCCGAAAGATCCGCGACATCGTTGAAAGCTCGGCGGCCAGCGTGCAGGTGCTGGATAACCGGACCGGCGAGATCGTCGGCATGGTGTCGCTGATCACCGACATCACCAGCCAAACTAACCTCTTGGCACTCAACGCGGCTATCGAAGCTGCGCGCGCAGGCGAACACGGACGAGGCTTTGCCGTGGTCGCCGATGAGGTTCGAGCACTGGCCTCGCGCACCGCCAAGGCGGCAGAGGAGATCAGCCAGGGTATCACCAGCATCCGCGACGCCACTCGCCAAACCGTGGTCGTCATGGAGCGTGGCGTGGCCGACGTCGACGTGCAGCTGCAACAGGCCGCCAGCGCCTCCGATGACAACGACCTGCTGCACAAGACCGTGGAGGAATTGTTCGAGGTGATCTCGGTGATGGACACCAACAGCAAGGAACACGGCCGCCAGGCAGGCCACGTCGCCGACGCAACCCGCTCGATGAGCCAGGTAATCACCGCACTGCGCGCCAGCTCCGGGCAGGTGAAGGAAACCGCATCGCGGCTGCATCAGTTGTCGGATACGTTTCAGGTTAGCGCCGACCGCTAGGCCAGCAACGCTGGCCTAGCGGTAGCGGCAAGCTTCAAGCCGCAAGCTACAAGTTACAAGCAAAGGCAAACCCAGGCACGTGCTGGTTTGGCTGTTTCTTGCAGCTTGTAGCTTGAAGCTTGCAGCTGCCTTCTAAAGAAAAACCCCGGCTCTTGCGAGTCCGGGGTTTTCTTGCAGCTTGCGGCTTGAAGCTTGCCGCTGGCTCTAAGCCGTCGGCTTAGAGCTTACCTTCCAGCTCCGGTACCGCCTCGAACAGGTCGGCAACCAGGCCGTAGTCGGCTACCTGGAAGATCGGCGCTTCTTCGTCCTTGTTGATCGCAACGATCACCTTGGAGTCTTTCATACCGGCCAAGTGCTGGATGGCGCCGGAGATGCCGACCGCAACGTACAGCTGCGGCGCAACGATCTTGCCGGTCTGACCAACCTGCATGTCGTTCGGTACAAAGCCTGCGTCAACCGCGGCGCGCGAGGCACCTACAGCAGCGCCCAGCTTGTCGGCGACCTTGTACAGCATTTCGAAGTTGTCGCCGTTCTGCATGCCGCGGCCACCGGAGATGACGATCTTGGCGCCTGCCAGTTCCGGACGGTCGGACTTGGCCAGCTCTTCGCCAACAAAGCTGGAGGTGCCAGCGTCGTGGGCAGAGGCAACGGCTTCAACGGCAGCGCTGCCGCCTTCGGCCGCAACGGCGTCAAAGCCGGTGGCGCGTACGGTGATGACTTTGATGGCGGCGCTGGATTGCACGGTGGCAATCGCGTTACCGGCGTAGATCGGGCGCTTGAAGGTGTCAGCGCTCTCAACAGCAGTGATCTCGGAGATCTGATCAACGTCCAGCAGCGCAGCAACGCGCGGCAGGTAGTTTTTACCATTGGTGCTGGCCGGCGCCAGGATGTGAGTGTAACCCTTGCCCAGCTCAGCGATCAGCAGGGAAACGTTTTCCGGCAGCAGGTTTGCGTAGGCAGCGTTATCAGCCAGCAGGACCTTGCTTACGCCAGCAACTTTGGCAGCGGCGTCAGCAACGGCTGCGCAGCCAGCGCCGGCAACCAGTACATCGATGTCGCCACCGATAGCCTGAGCGGCCGCAACGGTGTTCAGAGTAGCTGCGTTCAGCTCGGCGTTGTTGTGTTCAGCAATAACCAGAATGCTCATGTTCAGATCACCTTGGCTTCGTTCTTCAGTTTGTCGACCAGCTCGTCAACGCTCTTGACCTTGATGCCAGCACTGCGGGCAGCCGGGGCTTCAACCTTCAGGGTGGAGACGGTGGAGGCAGTGCTCACACCCAGGTCTTCCGGCTTGAGGGTTTCCAGCGGCTTTTTCTTGGCCTTCATGATGTTCGGCAGCGACGCGTAGCGCGGCTCGTTCAGACGCAGGTCAGTGGTAACAATGGCCGGCAGTTTCAGCGCAACGGTCTGCAGACCGCCGTCGATTTCGCGGGTGACTTTGACGCTGTCGCCTTCAACGGCAACTTCAGAGGCAAAGGTGCCCTGAGCGTAGCCAGACAGTGCAGCCAGCATCTGGCCAGTCTGGTTGTTGTCGGAGTCGATGGCCTGCTTGCCGAGGATAACCAGCTGCGGCTGCTCTTTATCAACAACGGCTTTCAGCGCCTTGGCGATGGCCAGGGAGCTCAGCTCCTCTGCGGACTCAACCAGAACAGCGCGGTCGGCGCCCAATGCCAGGGCGGTACGCAGTTGTTCCTGGGCGGCAGTCGGGCCGACAGTGACAGCGACGATTTCGGTCGCAACGCCTTTTTCTTTCAGGCGTACGGCTTCTTCTACGGCGATTTCGCAGAAGGGGTTCATCGACATCTTGACGTTGGCCAGGTCAACACCGGAGTTATCGGCCTTGACGCGAACCTTGACGTTGTAATCGACCACGCGCTTAACGGCAACGAGGATTTTCATGGACGTTAGTCCTCCACAAGTCTTGAGACGCCCGCGGGCGCACGACGTTAAAAGGGGTGCATAGGATACCGGGCAGATTCAGCGCCCGAAAGTACAAATTGTCGCTTTGTTGGACAAAAATGCCGGGTTAGTGACCGATCGTCGCTAACCCGGCAGTCCGGAGGGGCTTATGCGGCGCCGAGTTGCGCTGCGTAGGCTTCCAGGTGGTGGTCGTCATCACCGAACTGGTGGCTGATCATGACCAGGCGCTTGGCGTAGTGAGCACCGTTGTACTCCCAGGTCATGGCGATACCGCCATGCAGCTGGATGCACTGTTCGGCAACGTAACGGCCAGCGCGGTTGACGATGAACTTGGCGGCGGCCAGCTTGGCACTGCGCTCGGCGCTGTCGGCATCGTCTGCCAGCGAGGCAGCCAGGATGGCCATGGAGGTAGCACGCTCCAGCTCGCTGATCATGTCGACCATACGGTGCTGCAGAACCTGGAACTTGCCGATCGGCACGCCGAACTGCTTGCGGGTCTTGAGGTAGTCCAGGGTCAGGTCGCAGGCAGTGCGCATGGCGCCAACGGCTTCTGCACACAGGGCAGCGATGGCGCGGCCGCTCTGGTAGCGGATGGCGTCGAACGCCTTGCCGGCTTCGCCCAGCAGCTCGCCCTGGGCGTTGTCCAGGAACAGCTCGCAGGCCTTGCGGCCGTCAACGGTGGCGTACACGCGGCGGGTTACGCCGGCAGCGTTCGGGTCAACCACGAACAGGCTGATGCCTTGCTCGTCACGGCTGTTGCCAGCGGTACGGGCAGAGACCAGGATCTTGCCGGCAGTCTGACCGCCGATCACAACACCCTTACGGCCGCTCAGGCTCCAGCTACCGCCTTGCTCGGTAGCAGTGGTGGTGACGTTGGCCAGGTCGTAGTGGCTGTTCAGCTCGTCCAATGCAACGGCGGCTTGCAGCTCACCGGTAGCAATGCCGCCCAGTAGCTCTTCTTTCTGCGCGTCGCTGCCCAGCTGGCCGATCAGGCCGCCAGCCAGAACCACGGACTCCATGTAGGGTTCCAGGCAGATGCCCTTGCCCAGTTGTTCCATGATCAGCATGGTTTCAACGCCGGTGCCACCGAAGCCGCCCAGTTCCTCAGAGAACGGAATGGCGGTCAGGCCCAGCTCACCCAGCTGCTGCCAGAAAGCGGTGCTGAAACCGGCTTCGCTGGCGCTGAATTTGCTGCGGCTTTCGAAATCGTAAACGTCGCGAACCAGGCGTTCAGCGGTTTCTTTGAGCATTTGCTGCTCTTCAGTCAGTTTGAAATCCACGGTCGGCCTCCTTAGAGCTCAAGAATCATTTTCGAGACGATGTTCTTCTGGATCTCGTTGGATCCACCGAAGATCGACAGTTTGCGCATGTTGAAGTACTGCGAGGCCGGGGTGGCCGCGTAGTCGTCAACCAGCATCTCGCCATCAAAGTCCAGTTCCATTTCTTCCGGCAGGAAGGGCAGGGCGTACGGGCCCAGTGCCTTGCGCATCAGGTGAGTGATGGCCTGGCGGATTTCAGTGCCCTGCACTTTCAGGATGGAGCTCTCGGAGCCCGGTACGCCGCCTTCGGAAGCCGCGGCAACGATACGCAGGGTGCTCATTTCAGCCGCCATCAGCGACATTTCGACTTCGGCGATCTGGCTGCGGAACAGGGCGTCTTCGAGCAGCGGCTTGCCGTTCTTCTGCTGCTTGGAGGCAATACGCTTGAGGTTGGTCAGTGCTGCTTTGGAGGCACCGATACCAGCCAGGCCGGTACGCTCGTGAGTCAGCAGGTACTTGGCGCAGGTCCAGCCCTTGTTCTCTTCGCCAACCAGGTTCTCGACCGGCACTTTCACGTCATCGAAGAAGACTTCGTTGACTTCGTGGTCGCCGTCCAGGGTGATGATCGGGCGAACGGTGATACCAGGGGTCGCCATGTCGATCAGCAGGAAGGAGATACCACGCTGCTGCTGAGCTTCGGGGTCGGTACGTACCAGACAGAAGATCCAGTTGGCGTGCTGGCCCAGCGTGGTCCAGGTTTTCTGACCGTTGACGATGTAGTGATCGCCATCGCGCACGGCGCGGGTCTTCAGCGACGCCAGGTCGGAACCGGCGCCCGGCTCGGAGTAACCCTGACACCACCAGTCGGTGCCGTCGAGGATGCGCGGCAGGTAAGTGGCTTTCTGTTCTTCGGTGCCGAACTTGATGATTACCGGAGCAACCATGTTGACGCCGAACGGTACCAGACGCGGTGCGCCGGCAGCGGCGGACTCTTCGTCAAAGATATGCTTCTCGATCGGGCCCCAGGTAGTGCCACCGTGCTCTACCGGCCAGCCCGGCGCGTACCAGCCGCGCTTGGACAGGATTTTCTGCCAGCGCTCGTGGTCAGCCTTGTGCAGGTGTTTGCCCAGTTTGACCTTCTGGGCGATGTCGGCAGGCAGCTCCTGCTTCAGGAATTCACGCACTTCATCACGGAAGGCGAGCTGTTCGGGAGAAAAATGGATTTCCATTGTGGTTCCTCGTTGTAATACGGGTATCCGACGGTCAGCCCGGGGGGCTGACCGTACTGATTCATCACAGGTCGGCGAACTTGCGCCCTTCCTTAGCAAGTTTTTCCAGCAGGGCGGCCGGTTTCCACCAGGCGCCGTGTTGCTCGTGGAATTCGCAGATGCGGGCGTATACGCGATCCAGGCCGACCGCGTCAGCATAGAACATCGGGCCACCCTGGTGGGCCGGGAAGCCGTAGCCGTTCAGGTAGATGACGTCGATATCGCTGGCGCGCTGGGCAATGCCTTCTTCCAGGATCTTGGCACCTTCGTTGATCAGGGCGTAGATGGTGCGCTCGATGATGTACTCATCGCTCAGTTCGCGGCGCTCAATGCCCTGTTCCTTCGAGGCGGCTTCCATGATGGCCGGCAGCTCGGGGTTCGGCAGCGGAGTGCGCGAGCCCTTCTCGTAAACGTAGAAGCCTTTGCCGGTCTTCTGACCCAGCAGGCCGGCTTCGGCCATCTTGTCCAGTACGACCGGCAGTTTGAACTCGGCCGGCAGGGTTTGACGCTGACGGGTACGGATAGCCAGGCCGATGTCCAGACCGGACAGGTCACGCATGGCGAACGGGCCCATGGCCAGACCGAACTTGCGCAGGGCGCCGTCGATCTGCTCCGGTGTGCCGCCTTCTTCCAGCAGGAATTCGGACTCGCGACCGTACTGGAACACCATGCGGTTACCGACAAAGCCGTCGCAGACGCCAACCGGCACCGAGACCTTCTTCAGTTTCTTGCCGATCGCCATGGCGGTGGCCAGCACGTCCTTGGCGGTTTTCTCGCCACGGACGACTTCCAGCAGACGCATGACGTTGGCCGGGCTGAAGAAGTGCAGACCAACGACGTCCTGCGGACGCTTGGTGAACTGAGCAATCGCGTTCAGATCCAGCGAGCTGGTGTTGGAGGCGAGGATAGCGCCCGGCTTGCAGTTGGCATCCAGTGCCTCGAACACCTTCTGCTTGACGCCCATGTCTTCGAACACGGCTTCGACAACAACGTCGACGTCGGACAGGTCGGCATAGTCGGTCACGCCGCTGATCAGGGTCATGCGCTGTTCCAGCGCGTCCTGGGTCAGGCTGCCGCGCTTGACGCTCATGCCGTAGGTGTCGCGGGCACGCTCAAGGGCCTTGTCGCGGGCCTCTGAGCTGATTTCCAGGATCTTGACCGGGATGCCGGCGTTGGCGAAGCAGATGGCAATGCCGACGCCCATGGTGCCGCCACCGATGACCGCAGCCGACTTGACGTCGCGTACCGGGGTGTCTTTGGGCAGGTCGTTGATCTTGGAGGCCTGACGCTCGGAGAAGAAAGCGTGGACCAGTGCGGCACGCTGCGGGGAAACCAGGCACTCGGCGAACAGTTCGCGCTCGCGCTTCAGGCCCTCTGCCAGCGGCAGGGCGAAGGCGGCTTCAACAGCGGAGACGCAGCGCTGGGGCGAGAACAGGCCCGGCATTTTCTTCTCGATTTCTGCGCGCTTGGCAGCAACGGCAGCGGCGTTGTCGACGCCATCGAGCTTGTCGGTGCGCTCACCGGTGCGGCGCGGGCCCTTGCCCTCGGCCAGCAGCTTTTCGGCAAAGGCGATACCGGCAGCGGTCAGGTCGCCTTCAACCAGCTCGTCGATTACACCTAGGTCGTGGGCTTCGACGGCACCGATCGGGTTGCCGCTGACGATCATGTCCAGAGCCTTGGCAACGCCAACCAGACGCGGCAGGCGCTGAGTGCCGCCAGCGCCCGGCAGCAGGCCGAGTTTGACTTCCGGCAGGCCGACCTTGGCGCTCTTGACGGCGATGCGGTAGTGGCAGCTGACGGCCACTTCCAGGCCACCGCCCAGTGCGGTGCCGTGGATGACAGCGACGCTCGGCTTGCTGCCGGCTTCGATGCCGTTGACCACGTCGGGCAGGCTCGGCTCTTTCGGCGGCTTGCCAAATTCCTTGATGTCCGCGCCGGCCATGAAGGTCATGCCTTCACAGACCAGTACGATCGCCTTTACGTCCGGATCGGCTTCTGCAGCCTTGAAGCTTTGCTGCAGACCTTCGCGCACAGCGATGCCCAGGGCATTGACCGGCGGGTTGTTCACGGTGACGACCGCGATGGCGCCTTTGCGCTCCAGAGTGACCACATCAGACATGCTCGATCTCCGTCTGTTTATTGGGTGTGTTTCACTACGCGAAATAGCGGAATCATGTTTCGCTAGGCAAAATACAAAAAATAAAACCGCTTGTCGATGCCTCGGGAAAAGGAAATGGGGGTTTATTAGTTAAGGTGATGAATCTGGCCTGCGCTAGCGCGGGCCAGATTCATCACAGCCGCAAGCCGCAAGCCGCAAGCCGCAAGCCGCAAGCCGCAAGCCGCAAGCCGCAAGCCGCAAGCCGCAAGCCGCAAGCTTCAAGCGAACCCCGAACTGAAGGAGACGCTGTTTCAGGCGGGCACAAAAAACCCGGCTCACAATAGGTCCGGGTTTTTCTTGCCGCTTGAAGCTTGAAGCTTGCAGCTTGTGGCTTGCCGCTGGGGTCAAACCCCCAGCCGCTCGATATCCCGTGCCAGCATGGCCAGCTGGTGGGCGAGCTGGTTTTTGACGCGTTCTTCAGAGACCAGATAGGACGGGGCGCCGCAGGTGAGGACCATCAGGCTGCCGTCTTGTAGGTGCAGAGGCACGCCGGCGGCGTTGACGTTGCGGTCCCAATCGCCAAGCGAGAGGCAGAAGCCCTGGTCCTGATATTCGGCGAAGCTGCGTTGCAGGGAGGCGTACAGTTCCGTCCAGGTGTCCGGATTGCGGGCCTTGATGGCGTCGAGCAGGTGGCTGCGCTCGTCTTCCTTCATGGCAGCCAGATAGGCCCGGCCGGCAGCGGTGGTGGCCAGCGGCAGGCGCTCACCCACGTCCATGCGCAGGGAGGTGGATTCCGACGGGCGGCAGTTCTCGACGTAGATCATCGACAGGCGGTCACGGCAGGTCAGGCCAACCGAGGTATTGGTGTTGCGCGCAAATTCATCAAGGTAGGGCTTGGCCAGTTGGCGCACCCGCAAGTTGGAGACATAGGCGTAACCCAGCGCCAGTACGCCCGAGTCAAGCTGGTACTTTTCCAGCTGAGTGGAGTAGCTCAGGTAGCCCAGCTTGGTCAGCGTGTAGGTCATGCGCGAGACCGTTGGCTTGGGCAGGCCGGTGATGCGGGCGATATCCTGGTTGCCCATGACCACTGATCCCTGGCTGAAGGCGCGCAATACGTCCAGTCCGCGCGACAGCGCTTCTACGAACTTGCGGTCCTTGGCAGGGGCGTCCTTTACTGTGGTTTCCAGCTCATCTTTCATCGGGTTGCGTACCTTGTGGCGCATCAGAGGATGCGACCGAATGTAATGTGGTGCTTTTCAGTTCGCTGCTGTCGCTAACGCGCGGAAAGATACCATGATCAATCCCCGCACAGTGACACACTGATACTCTGTATCTGTTTTGTTAATCGTGGCAGTGTCAGGTGTCTCGATCATTGCACAGCCAGCCTTTAATAGACTAGCATCTTTTTGGTATTTCGTTTCGCAGTGCAAAACAATAGTTCAAAAACAAGAGGCTGAGATGTCTACACCTGAGCACTATGCCGTCAGTGCGCAACTGGCAGAACTGGGTCACACCACGATCTTCGATATCCTGGAGCAGTCCTGCAGCCGCTATGGCGACAGCCCGGCATTTTCCTGCGGTGCCGACACTCTGACCTTTAACCAGCTGCGCGGACGGGCCGACGCCTTTGCGCGCTACCTGCGCCAGCATGCTGGTTTGCAACCGGGCGACCGGCTGGCCATTCAGCTGCCCAACCTGCTGCAGTACACCATCGCCATTTTCGGCGCCCTGCGTGCCGGACTGGTGATCGTCAACACCAACCCCCAGTACACCTATCATGAAACCCGCCACCAGTTTGCCGACTCCGGTGCCCGCGCCGTGGTGGTGCTCGACAAGCTGGTTCCGCTGGTGCGCAAGACGCAAGGTGCTACCGAGATCGAGACGCTGATCGTCACCAGCATGGATGACTACAGCAATCCGCAGTTCGACAGCAGCGAGTCGGACGAGGTGCGCTTTATGCAAGCACTGCGCCTGGGTGATGAGCTGCCGGCCATCGAGACCGAGCGCGGCCTCGACGATTTGGCACTGCTGCAATACACCGGCGGTACCACCGGCGTATCCAAGGGCGCGATGCTGACCCACCGCAACATCCTCTGTAATGTGCTGCAGGCGGTGAGCATCCTGAAGGAAGGCGACGTGAACTACGGCGGCGAAGTGCGGGTTTCACCGCTGCCGCTGTACCATATCTTTGCCTTTACGGCGAACTGCATCGCCTCCGTGTTTACCGGCTTCCACACCATTCTGATCACCAACCCGCGTGATCTGGACGGGCTGATTGCCGACCTCAAGCGCCACCCCTTTACTCTGCTGACGGGTATCAATTCACTGTTCGTGTCGCTGATGAACCACCCTGAATTCGACAACGTCGATTTCAGTCGCCTGAAGTGGGTCAACTCCGGTGGCGCGCCGCTGAACACCGAGATTGCCCGTCGCTGGCAGGAGCGGACCGGCAGTGTGGTGCGTGAAGGTTACGGTCTGACCGAGACCTCGCCGGTGGTGGTTGCCTCTACCTCCAAGACGCCTCATAAGGAAGGGTTCATCGGTAAACCGGTGATCGATACCTGGGTCAAGACTGTGGACGACGACGGCAATGAGACGCCGCGCGGCGAGCCGGGCGAGGTGCTGATCAAGGGCCCGCAGGTGATGCAGGGCTACTGGCACCGTCCGGATGAAACCGCAGCGACGTTCTCTGACGATGGCTGGCTGAAAACCGGTGATGTGGGCGTGCTCGATCAGGAAGGCTTTCTCAAACTGGTCGACCGCAAGAAGGACATGATTCTGGTCTCCGGTTTCAACGTCTACCCCAACGATGTCGAAGATGCCGTCATGCGCCACGCCGGTATCCGCGAGTGTGTCGCCGTGGGTGTGCCGGATGAGCGCACTGGCGAGGCGATCAAGATCTTCGTTAGCCTCAACGATGCAGCGCTGGACGAGGCGGCAATTATTGCCCACTGCCGTGAGAACCTGACCGGTTACAAGGTGCCCAAGCACGTTGAGATTCGCGACGACCTGCCCAAGTCGACCGTGGGCAAACTGCTGCGTCGCGTGTTGCGCGACGAAGCGCGCGGTGAGGCCAAGGCGTGAGCGCGCCGCTGCAGTTCAGCCTGCAGGGTGGTGTCGCCGAGATCCTGCTCGATGACGGCAAGGTCAACGCGCTGTCGGAAAACATGCTCGAGCAACTGCTGGCCGCAATCGCCAAGGCGGCCGAGACTGATGCGGCGCTGTTGATCAGCGGCCGCCCCGGTATCTTCAGTGGCGGGTACGACCGTAAGCTGATCGACGCCGGCGGCCCGGCCTGCGATGCCATGCGCGCAGCTGGCGACAGGCTGACCCTGGCGCTGCTCGACTATCCCGCGCCGCTGGTCATTGCCGCGACCGGCCACGCGATGGCCAAGGCGGCGTTTATGCTGTTGCTGGCTGACTACCGCCTGGGGGCTGAAGGTGATTACCGCGTGTCGCTGAACGAGGTGGCTATCGGCATGACCATGCCGGACGGCGCCGTGTTGCAGGCGCGTGCGCGTCTGTCGCCGCAATGGCTGAATCGCTGCGTGTTGCAGGCAGAAGTCTTTGCCTCGGCCGGCGCGCTGGAGGCTGGGTTCTTCGACGAACTGCAGCCGGCCGAGCAACTGCTTGAGCGCGCCCGCGCCAAGACCCGTCAGTTGGCCGGGCTGGACCGCCGGGCCTATCGTGAGACGCGCGCGCTGCTTAATGCGCCGCTGCGTGAGGCGTTTACTGCGCTGCAGGGGTGACTGGAGGCCCGACTTCCAGCTCGGCCATGGCGCTGCACAGTACCTTCACGGGCTGACTAGACGATGAGCCTCGGGTTTTTGGGTGGGCCGAGTTCCAACTCGGCCTTAGTTTTGCAGGCTGACCCGTTGGTCGAGCAGATGCTCCACCTTTCCTTTCTATTTATTCCTTGAAGTACGCGACCTGCGTGGTGGTCAGCAGCAGCTGGCCGTCATCACTCCACAGGTGTGCGACCTGATCCGAGTAGTTGTTGTGCATGCGCGTTGCACGGGCGTGGCCGAGCACGTGGCGATCGCCTGCGCGCGCCAGTTGCTCGGTATCGGCGTGGAAGTAGTGGGTCAGTGACACCGTGCCCGCGGGGGTGAAGCGCTGGCGGCGGTGGAAGATGCGCGGGGCGAAGACGTCGCCCAGTGCCGTCAGCGAGGCAAAGTCGAGTGGCCGGGCGGGGTGGTCGCGGGTCCATAGCAGGGTCTCGCTGTCGGCATCCTCAATGGTGTCAGATCGGCTGGGGTCGAACAGGCCGGACACGTAGCGGAAATCGTAATTGCGGAACCAGTTGCGCTCACTGCGTACCAGCTGCGGCAGGCTGTCTGCAGCCGGTGCCGTGGGCATCTCGTGCTGCTGCTCGGACCAGGTCTCACGGCGGGTGGCAAAGAAGGCGGTGCCGCTGGTGACGACCTCACCGCCTTGCTTTTGCAGCAACAGCCAGTGCTGGGTTGAGCGGTTGGTGCGCAGCGGGATGGCTTCCAGCTCGAAGGCGCCCAGCTGGACCGGGCCGGCAAAGTTCACGGTCAGCGAGACCGGCTCGCCAATGCGCTCCGGGTGCTGCAGCGCACCATTGAGCAGGGTGGCGGCGGTGACGCCGCCGAACGGGCCGACCATGTTCTGAAAGCTGTCGTCGACCTCGCCCCTGAACAGGTTGGTGCCGGCCGCGGTCAGGTTGATTGCGCGGTCAAAGGCGTGGCTGGTGGGGGCGGGTGTGGTCATCTGCAAATTCCGTTACGGCGGGAAAGGTATAAATATGATGGTCATAATAGTAGGCGATCAGACGGTTTTGCCATCAAGCTTGATGCCGTGAATCCGCCGTTATCGACCAGGCCGAATGCGCCTGGAAAAGACAAGGCGGCACTGCTGTCGAGTGCCGCCCGTAGAGCGCATCAACCGCGCTGGTAGGTGCCGATCAGGCGGTTCATTACAGTGGCGTGCGGCTCGATCTTTTCCAGCAGTTGCCACAGGGTCAGGCCGGCTGGCAGGTCCAGCTCAGCGTCCAGCGCAATGACCCAGAAATAGTACTTGTGCTGGCCGTGGCCTTCCGGCGGCAGCGGGCCGTTGTAACCGCTGTTGCCAAAGTTGTTCACGCCTTGGGTGTAGTCGGCGCAGCCTTCGGCCAGTTCGCTGACGCTGGCGGGAATGTTGTAAAGCACCCAATGCACAAAACCGTAGGTGCCGTTGGCGGAAATCAGCGGGGCATCCGGGTCGTGGCAGATGACGGCAAAGGACTTGGTGCCGGCCGGTGCGTTCTTCCAGCTCAGCGCGGGAGACACGTCGACATCATCGCCGGTGTGCTTGGCGGCGATGGCGCCGTTGTTGCCAAACGCGCTGCTGGTCAGTTCCAGGTCGTTGGAAAATGCGAATCCCATGGTGTTCTCCTTAGGTTATGAGCTGAAAACTACCTAGTATGCACCTGCCTGGCGACAGGCACGTGTCACTTGATCAGGGCGCTCAGCAGCCAGAGTCCGAGCAGTACCCAGACGATACCCAACACGATCTTGCGGCGGATAAAGGCGCGTACGCCGGTGTAGATAAGAAACAGGCCGAGAATGACGGCGGCGATGCTCAGCAGATTGCTGTTGACCCCCAACGCGCGGGCAAACCCGTTGATAAAATCGGAGCTGGCGTTGCTCAGCAGGGTGAACAGCCAGATCAGGCTGTCGATGACGACACGGACCACGGTACCAATGGCCGAGCCGAGCCATTCAAAGGGGCTGGAGTTGAGCTGCATGCAAGGGTCGCTGAAAGAAAGTGGAGGCGCTACCTTAGCAAAAAAGGCGCTGGAGGCTGTAGCTGGAAGTGATCAGCTTGAAGCAGTCCGAGCTGTGTCGGACTGCTTTTCTTGGTCGCCCAACGCTGACGGTCTTCGGCGCCGATCCACGCTGTTTTGGCTTCCAGCTTCCAGCTTCCAGCTTCCAGCTTCCAGCTTCCAGCTGCGTGAGCGCGTTAAACGCGCTCGATCACCGCTGCTACACCCTGACCCAGGCCGATGCACAGGCTGACCAGCGCGTAGCGCTTGCCGGTGCCCTCAAGTTGGCGCAGGGCGGTCAGGGCCAGGCGAGCGCCGGAGGCGCCCAGCGGGTGGCCGACAGCGATGGCGCCGCCGTTCGGGTTCAGGCGCGGATCGTCAAAGGCGATGCCCAGTTGCTTGGCGCAGCCCAGAACCTGCGAGGCGAAAGCCTCGTTGATTTCGATCACATCCATGTCGTCCAGGCTCAGGCCGGCGCGGCTCAGGGCTTTTTTGCAGGCTTCAACCGGGCCCAGGCCCATGACACGCGGGGCGACACCGGAGACGGCGCCGGCGAGGATGCGTGCGCGCGGCCTGATGCCGTACTTCTGGCCAATCGCTTCGCTGCCGATGATCAGCGCAGCCGCGCCGTCGTTGACGCCGGAGGCGTTGCCGGCGGTGACCACGCCACCTTCAAACAGTGGACGCAGACCGGACAGGGCGGCCAGGTCGCTGCTCGGACGCGGGTGTTCGTCCTGATCGACCACCTTGGCCGGCTTCTTGCGGCCCTGAGAGACTTCAATCGGGTGGATTTCTTCAGCGAAGAAGCCGTCGGCACGGGCCTTTTCGTACAGCGCCTGGCTGCGTGCGGCGTAGGTGTCGGCTTCTTCGCGGGTGATACCCAGGTCGGCAGCAACGTTGTCGGCGGTTTGCGGCATGGTGTCATCGCCGAACTGCTTCTCCACCTTGGGGTTCGGGAAGCGCGCACCGATGGTGCTGTCGAAGGCGCGGAAGTCGCGGCTGTAGGCACTTTCGCTCTTGGCGATAACGAAGGGCGCGCGGCTCATGCTTTCCACGCCACCGGCAACGAACAGGTCGCCTTCACCGGCTTTGACTGCACGAGCGGCGTCGAGGATGGCCGCCAGGCCGGAGCCGCACAGACGGTTGACGGTAACACCGGCCACGTCCTGCGGCAGGCCGGACATCAGCCCAGCGTGGCGAGCAACGTTGCGCGCGTCTTCACCGGCCTGGTTGGTGTTGCCCATGACCACGTCTTCGTAATCCGCACCGTCGAAGGGGTTGCGGGTAACGACGGCGCGAATCACCTCGGCCAGCAGGTCATCGGGGCGCACGCTGGCGATGGCGCCGGCGTGGCGGCCGAAGGGGGTGCGCAAACCATCATAGATGTAGGCAGTCATGCTCTTACTCCTGGAAGTCGGGTGTAGTCAAAGGCAGTTCCAGCTGCACGCGGCGACGCAGCCAGGGGCTGGGGCGGTAGCGCGGCTCGCCGTAAACGGCCTGAATATTGTTGAGAACAGCGAGAATGTTGGCTTTGCCATAGTGCTCACCGAAGGCCAGCGGGCCTTTCGGATAGCCCAGTGCCAGTTGAATGGCGCGATCCAGCGTTTGCGGTGCGGTGATGCCTTTCTGCACGATTTCGCAACCCAGGTTGACGACGCTGGCGATCAGGCGCTGGATGACAAAGCCGGCTGAATCGTTGATGACCTCCACTGGCACGCCATCGGCGCTCAGGGCCTGGCGCGCCTGGGCGACGACGTTGGCGCTGGCGGCAGGCTGGCGCATCAGGGTGCGGCGTTTGTCCCAGTTGGCGAAGCTGTCCAGTGCCAGCGTGCGATCTGCCGGCAGACCCAGCTGAGTCAGGGCGGTGCTGCAGTCATCGCCCAGCGGGGTGATCAGGCAGATGGCGTCGTCCGATGGCTTGCTGGCGGTTTCCAATGTGGCGCCGGCCGTGGTCAAGACCTCTTCGACCTGGCTACGCAGTGCATCATCATCGGTCTCCAGCCAGAACGGGCGGTTGATCAGCACGGTTTCTGGCTGCTGCTCGGGCTGCTCGATCTTCTGGCCGTCTTCGTAACGGTAGAAGCCCTGGCCGGTCTTGCGACCCAGCAGGCCGGCAGCAACGCGCTGGGCGGCGATGAACGATGGGGTGTAGCGCGGGTCGTGGTAGAACTGCTCGTAGACCGACTCCATCACCGCGTGGGAGACGTCCAGGCCAGTCAGATCGAACAGCTCGAACGGCCCCATGCGAAAGCCTGGGCCGTCCCGCAGGATGCGGTCGATCTGTTGCACGCTGGCAACGCCTTCGCTGAGCATGCGCAGCGCTTCGGTGCCAAAGGCACGACCGGCGTGGTTGACCAGGAAGCCGGGGGTGTCGGGCGTGATGGCCGGGAAGTGCCCTGCTTGCTCTGCCAGCGCCACCAGTGCCTGTACGTGGCGCTCATCGGTGCGCTCGCCGCGTACGACTTCGACGATCTTCATCAGCGGAACGGGGTTGAAGAAGTGGAAGCCGGCAACCCGCTCAGGGTGCTTGGCGGTGCTGGCGATGCGGGTGACCGACAGCGAGGAGGTGTTGGTAGCCAGTACGCAGTCTTCGCTGACAATGGCTTCGAGGTCGGCAAACAGCTTCTGTTTGACGTCCAGCAGCTCGACGATGGCTTCAATCACCAGGTCGCAGTCTTTGAGCTGTTCCAGCGTTTGCGCCGGTTGCATGCGGGCGATGGTTGCTGCCAATTCGGCTTCGGTCATCTTGCCCTTGGCCTGCGCCCGTTGCAGCAGGTTGCGGTTGAAGGCCAGAGCATCGTCGATGGCTTCTGCACGGGTATCGAACAGCAGAACCTGCTGACCACTGCTGGCGAACAGTTGCGCGATGCCGCGCCCCATGGCCCCGGCGCCGATGACGCCAATCCGCTTGAACATGCTTTGCCTCCTGAAGTACGCTCATTGTTCCGCATGGCGAAACGGTATTTCGTTTAAAGTGCAGCGAGATTAAATCTTGCGCAGTAGGAGTGCAAGTTTGGCGACAGTCTGCGCGCCCTTTGCCGTGGCATACTCGTCGACTCCAAACTGGTCGTATTTTGCGCCGCGCAGGCCGCCAAACCGGGGCTTCTCGTCCAGCCGGCCAGATCGAGTGTAGTGAATAAAAGGTGACTCACCCGTGAATCAGGATCAACGTCAGGCTATTGCCAGTACCGTAACCGGCTTTTTTCAGGAGCTGGGCGCCCAGCTGGAGGAGTACTCGGAGGGGCGTGCCGTAGTCGGCCTGACTCTGACCGAGAAGCACATGAATAACGCCAGCTCCCTGCACGGTGGTGTCACCGCCAGCCTGCTGGACATCGCCATGGGCTTGTGCGGCACCTGGGTGGCCTCACCGCAGGAGCGTCGTGTTGCCATTACCCTGTCGTTGAACACCAACTTCACCTCGACCGCGCCGGTCGGTACCCATGTGCGCGCCGTGGCCACCTGCCGCAACGCGGGTCACAAGATCTTCATGGCCAGCTGTGATCTGCTGGACGAGAACGACAAGCTGATTGGTTTTGGTGAGGGTGTATTCAAGAAGGGCGCCTACCGCAAGGACCTGCCGTGACCCCTGCCTGGCTGCTACCCCTTGGGGTGGTGCTGGAGCTGGCCGCCCTGCTTGCTCATCTGCCGCCGCTCAGCTGGGCAGCGGCGCTGGCCTTCAGTGTCTACTTTCTGCTGTATTTTCGGCGCCTCAACCCGTATCCGCGCTGGCTGGGTATCGTCACCCTGGTGGTGCTTGCGGCAGCGGTATGGTTTGCCCGCCCCGAGGCGAGCCTGTGGCCAAAGCTGGCCAGCTCGGTGGCCTATTACACCAGCTTTCTCGGCGCGCTCGGGCTGATGCAGTTACTGGCGCAGCGCCTGCCGCAGCTGCGCGAGCTGCATAAGGCGCTGCTGTCCGGCTCCAAGGTGGTTTTGTATCCGCGTTATGTGCTGGCGGCGGGTAGCATCGGCTCGATTCTCAACTTCGGCATGATGAACCTGCTCTGCGGCACCCTGACTGATCACCTCAAGCGCTATCCGCTCACCGACGAGCAGCGCCGCGCAGGCCTGCGCAGTGTGATGGTCACCACCCTGCGTGGTTTTGCGCTGGTGCCCCTGCTGGCGCCGACCAGTGTGACCATCGCAATCATCTCGCGCGAGATGCCCGAGCAGTCCTGGAGCACTATGGTGCCTTACGGTGCGGTGGCGGCGCTGATGATGATTGTGGTCGGCTGGCGTCGTGAAACCACCGGCCTGCTGGCGCTGCGTGACAACATTGGTGACACCAGCAAGGCCGACGGCATGCCGCAGCTGCTGATTGGTAGCCTGCTGGGGCTGGGCGCCATTGGTCTGCTGGCCTCGGTGACCGACCTCAGCGCCTCCCAGTCTGCGATGGTGCTGGTGCCGGCCGGGGTGATCAGCTACTTGCTGTGGCGTGAGCGCTCGCCGCGGACCGTGGTGGAGGAGGTGACCGGCAACATGGTCAGCATGCACAACGAGATGTTTATCTTTGGTTGTGCTGCGCTGCTCGGTGGGGTGTTGGGCGCGGTGGCGCCGCTGGAAGATATTGCCGCCTGGCTGGCGCAGGAGCCCAAATACAACGTGTTGCTGGCCATCGGCGCGCTGTTCAGCACTATTGTGCTGGCGGTGCTGGGGCTGGCGCCGATTGTGTCGTTATCGCTGACCGCCGGCCTGCTGGCGCAGTTGGCGCACCTGGGCGTGCCGATCATGACGCCGGCGGTGGGGCTGATGTGCGGCTTTTCGCTGGCCATGATCTTCTCGCCCTTTGGGCCCTCCACCCTTATTCTGTCGCGCTACAGTGGTGAAACACCCTATCGGGTGGCTTTCGGCTGGAACGGGCGCTTTGTCGCCAGTGTCATGCCGCTGCTGCTGTTGCTTATCTTTTTTACCTATTGGCAGCAAAGCTGAGATGCCTGAATTACCTGAAGTCGAAACCACCCGGCGCGGTATCGCGCCCCACCTGCAGGGCCAGCGGGTAAGCCGCCTGGTGGTACGTGAGCGGCGCCTGCGCTGGCCCATCCCGGAAGATTTGGCGATCCAGATCGAGGGGCAATGCTTTGACGCCATCGAGCGCCGGGCCAAGTACCTGTTGCTGCGCATCGGCGGTGGCACACTCATCGGCCATCTCGGAATGTCGGGCAGTCTGCGGTTGGTGCCGGCAGGCACGCCGGCGGGCAAGCATGATCATGTTGATATCGAGCTGGAGTCGGGTATGGCGCTGCGCTACACCGACCCGCGCCGCTTTGGCGCGCTGCTCTGGGCGCGGGCCGACGAGCCCCACGCGCTGCTGGGCAAGCTGGGACCGGAGCCGCTGTCGGCGGCCTTTGACGGCGAGCGGCTGTATCAGCTCTCGCGCGGCAAGAGCACGGCGGTCAAGCCGTTCATCATGGACAACGCGGTGGTGGTTGGCGTGGGTAATATCTATGCCAGTGAGGCGCTGTTTGCCGCCGGCATTGATCCGCGCCGCGAGGCCGGGCGTATCAGTCGGCAGCGCTATCTGCGCCTGGCCGAGGAGATCAAGCGTATTCTGGCCGCCGCCATCGAGCGCGGCGGCACCACGCTGCGGGACTTTGTAGGTGGTGATGGGCAGCCCGGCTACTTCAAGCAGGAGCTGTTCGTTTACGGCCGAGGCGGGCAGCTGTGTAAACAGTGCGGCACAACCCTCTCCGAGGTCCGTCTGGGGCAGCGCAGTTCGGTATTCTGTCGCAACTGTCAGCGCTGATAATCGGCATTTGCAGTCGGTGCGTTCCGTATTTGCCCGATTGTGCCTACAATGAAGCGGAGGCCATCGATCCAGAGGAATTGGGTCGGGCCACAAGAACCATGCCTTTCGGGCCACAACCAGGGATTAACTATGCGCCTGTTACGTCATTCCACCGCACTTATCGCCGGCCTGCTGATGAGCGCCAGCGTCATGGCTGCGGACTCCTATAACGATTATCACCAGGATGAGCCGGGCTACTTTGCCATGGTCGGTGATCTGGTCATCGCCCGCCCGCTGCTGCTGGGTGTGACGCTGGTTGGCGCTGGTGCCTTCCTGGTCAGCCTGCCGTTCAGTGCCATGGGCGGCAACGTTGGTGAGGCCGGCCACGAGCTGGTTATTCGTCCCGCAGAAGAAACCTTCGTACGTTGCCTGGGTTGCTCCCGCGCCGGCTATGGCCGCAAGCAGCAGGATGAAGCTCGCTGAGCTGCGGGTGCCGTGAGCCCCGATGGGGCTCGCCGGTGCAGGTACTGACCCTGTTGTAACGGAGGCGCTCGCATGAGTGAGCCCCGATCGCTGCCGGCACCGGCGGCGTTGCTGCGTCCGGCCGGGCTGCTGCTCGGCCTGGTCGTTGTGGTCCTGTTGTTTCTGCAACATCCCTCCCTTGCCCAGCTGTTTGCCGGCGTTGCGCTGTTTCTGTTGGGTATGCGCTACCTCGAAGACGGCTTTCGCGCCTTTACCGGCGGTGCGCTGGAGCGCTGGCTGGCAGCCAGTACCGACCGGCTCTGGAAGAGCCTGACCTTTGGTACCCTGAGTACCGCGCTGGTGCAGTCGAGTTCACTGATTACCCTGCTCAGTATTGCCTTTCTCAGTGCCGGGCTGATCAGCCTGACGGCCGGGATCGGCATCGTATTCGGGGCCAACCTCGGCACAACCACCGGGGCCTGGTTGATTGCCCTGGTGGGCCTAAAGCTGGATCTGGCGCAGGTCGGCATGCCGCTGCTGGTATTTGGCGTGGTGCTGGAGCGCAATCGTCAGGCGCGTTGGCGTGGTACCGGGCAGGTGCTGCTGGGTATCGGCCTGCTGTTTCTTGGCATTGATCAGATGAAGGCAGGCTTCGCCGGGCTGGATCAGGTGTTTGATCTGGCGGCGTATCAGGTTGAGGGCTGGCGCGGCATTGCGCTCTATGCCCTGCTGGGCACACTGGCGACGGTGCTGATGCAGTCCAGCCACGCGACCCTGATGATTACCCTGGCGGCACTGGCCAGCGGACAGCTGGATTACAGCAATGCCCTGGCGATGGCAGTGGGTGCCAACCTGGGGACCACGGTGACCGCGTTGATAGCGGCGCTGGGTGCCAACAACGCCGGCCGTCAGCTGGCGGCGGCGCATATCCTGTTCAACCTGCTGACCGCGCTGGTGGCGCTGGCTATTTTGCCGCTGCTGGCCACTCTGGTTGACCAGCTGGCTGACTGGCTGGGCATGCAGGCAACGGCCTACACCCTCAAGTTGGCGCTGTTTCACACCCTGTTTAACCTGCTTGGCCTGCTGCTGATGCTGCCGCTGGTGCCGGCGCTGGTGCGCTGGCTGCCGCGCTGGTTACCGGCCCCGGCACTGGCGTCCGGCGAGGACCTGGCCGAGCAACCGCGTTCCCACGCTCTGTATCTGGACGAGGCGGCGCGGCGCCATGCCGACACCGCGCTCAAGGTGCTGCAGCAGGAGCTGAGGCACCTGGCGGCTACCAGCCGTCAGGTGATTGCCTCGGCGCTGTATCTACCCGCCGAGTTCCGCCAGGACATGACCCGCGAACGCGCCCTGAGCGACCCTTTGTCGGTGCCGCCGCTGGCAGAGCGTGAAGATGCCGATGCGCTCTATCACCAGCACATCAAAGGTATTTACGCGGATATCGTCGACTTTCTCAGCCATCTGGACTGCGACCCCTTGCCCGAGCAGCAGCAGGCGCTGATGCAGTTGAACCTGGCTGCGCGGGATCTGGTGGAGGCGGTCAAGGCGGCCAAGCACCTGCAGACTAACCTGCGCAAACACGTCGACAGCGCCCGCCCGGCGATGCGCGAAGGTTACCGCCAGCTGCGTGAACAAGGGCGTTTGCTGCTTAGCGATCAGGCCCGGCGTGAGGCCGACGGCTTGTCTGCCGAGGCTGAACAGCAGCGCTCGGCGGCCTATGTGGACCAGCAGCAGTTGTTCCGCAGCCAGTTTGAGCAGCGCCTGAACCAGCAGCTACGCGCCGGTGAGCTGGACGGCTGGCAAGCCACCAGCTTGCTGAATGACCTGCACTACCTGCTGGAATCCAGCGCCAACCTGCGTGCCGCCCACGACGCCCTGAGCATTCCGGCGGATCTTGCTGAAAGGTGAGTTGACATGCCTCCTACTAATAGTCCGCTGCGCTGAGACACTTTGCTAAACGCTCGGATGGTGGGGTGTGCACGGAATTTAGTCCCGTTTACGCGGGCGAGTAGCGCAGGGCTGGCGGGAAAAAGAGCGGCAGCATGTCTGAGGAGCGTAGCGACGAGTTCTGCCGCTACCTCGCCGGCCACCCCCGTCAGGCCGAGCAACGCAGCGAACCCGAAGGGCCGCGTAGTCGGGTGCCCCGGGGGATTCAGGGAAGCGCTAATCCATTTCACATGCCCTCTGGCGTTCAGGCCAGTCCGCAATCAAGGCGTGGTTTCGAAGGCATGTCGGGACCTGTCGAGAAATCACAACGCAGAGTTCGGACTGGCCTGACCGCCCCGCAGGGCGAGCGCTCAAGCATGCATCTGACCGCGTTGCGCTGCTTGCCAATAGAACCACTATTGGCTGCCCATCGCGCCTTGTATCTGCATGCTTGAGCACTCGCAGAGGGCGTGTGAAATGGATTAGCGCTTCCCTTTGGGGGGCTGGGCAAGCAGCCCCCCTTGGCTCGCCGTAAAGGCGAAAGGCGGACTTAGCACCAGCACGATGCCGAAGATACTGGGTTGCAACAGGATGGGCTCGCAACGCAAAAGTAGGGAGGTGCGCCGCTGGAGATATCGCTCCTTGCTGATTCCCGATAACCCATAAAAAAACGCCTGATGCAGAGCATCAGGCGTTTTTCGGTGCAGAGTAACGCGAGCCTTATTTGGCTGCGCGCTTCTCTTTCTCCTTGGCGATCACGGCCTCGGCAACGTTGGCCGGGCACGCGGAGTAGTGCGAGAACTCCATGGAGAACTGACCACGACCGGAGGTCATGGTACGCAGGGTGCTGATGTAGCCGAACATTTCTGCCAGCGGTACGTCAGCCTTGATGCGAACGCCGGTTACACCGGCTTCCTGGCCAGCGATCATGCCGCGACGACGGTTCAGGTCACCGATTACGTCACCAACGTGGTCTTCAGGCGTGAACACGTCTACCTTCATGACCGGCTCCAGCAGCTGCGGGCCAGCTTTGGGCATGGACTGACGGAAGGCACCCTTGGCGGCGATTTCGAACGCGATGGCCGAGGAGTCAACGGCGTGGAAGCCACCGTCGGTCAGCTCGAAGTCAACGTCCAGAACCGGGAAGCCAGCCAGCGGGCCAGTACCCATCAGAGAGGCAAAGCCCTTCTCGATGGCCGGGAAGAATTCCTTCGGTACGTTACCGCCAACAACGCTGGACTTGAAGGTGAAGCCGGAGTTCGGCTCGCCGGGACGGATGACGTAGTCGATCTTACCGTACTGACCGGAACCACCCGACTGCTTCTTGTGGGTGTAGCTGTCTTCAACTTCGCGAGTGATGGTTTCGCGGTAGGCAACCTGCGGCTGACCTACAACCAGTTCAACGCCGTAGGTACGCTTGAGGATGTCGACCTTGATGTCCAGGTGCAGCTCGCCCATGCCCTTGAGGATGGTTTCGCCGGAATCCGGATCGGTTTCAACGCGGAAGGTCGGATCTTCAGCAACCATCTTGCCGATGGCAACGCCCATCTTCTCGGTGGAGCCCTTGTCTTTAGGCTCAACGGAGATGGAGATTACCGGCTCGGGGAAGACCATTGCTTCCAGGGTGCAGGGGTTCTTCGGATCACACAGGGTGTGACCGGTCTGAACGTTCTTCATGCCCACGATGGCGATGATGTCGCCCGCGGTAGCGAAGGTCAGTTCGTTACGCTCGTCTGCCTGCATTTCCACCATGCGGCCAACGCGCTCGGTCTTGCCGGTGAAGGAGTTCAGGATGGTGTCACCCTTGTTCAGCTTACCGGAGTAGATGCGGTAGAAGGTCAGGGCGCCGAAACGGTCGTCCATGATCTTGAATGCCAGGGCGCGGAAAGGCTCGTCCGGAGAAACGATAGCGAACTTGCCAGTCGGGTTACCTTCTTCGTCGGTCAGCGGCTGCGGGTTAACCTCAGTCGGCGACGGCAGGTAGTCAACAACGGCGTCAAGCAGCAGTTGCATGCCTTTGTTCTTGAACGCGGAGCCGCAGTAGGTCGGGAAGAACGCCAGTTCCAGAGTGCCCTTGCGGATGCAGCGCTTGATGTCTTCGATGGAGGGCTCTTCGCCGTCCATGTAGGCCATCATCAGGTCGTCGTCCATTTCGACAGCCATTTCGATCAGCTGCTCGCGATAGGTTTCGACGTCGTCAGCCATGTCTGCCGGTACGTCTTCGACCTTATAGTTTTCCGGCTGTCCGGTTTCGTCCCAGATGTAGGCCTGACGGGTCAGCAGGTCAACAACACCAGAGAAGGTGTCTTCGCGGCCGATCGGCAGGGTCATGATCAGCGGCTTGGCGCCCAGCACGTTCTTGACCTGCTCGGTTACGCGGATGAAGTCTGCACCGATACGGTCCAGCTTGTTGACGAAGATCAGACGGGAAACTTTGGAGTCGTTCGCATAGCGCCAGTTGGTTTCGGACTGGGGCTCAACGCCGCCGGAACCACAGAATACGCCGATACCGCCGTCGAGTACTTTCAGCGAGCGATACACTTCTACGGTGAAGTCAACGTGGCCGGGGGTGTCGATGACGTTGAAGCGGTGGCCTTTCCAGAAGCAGCTGACAGCAGCGGACTGAATGGTAATACCGCGCTCGGCTTCCTGTTCCATGAAGTCGGTGGTGGACTCACCCTCGTGTACTTCACCCAGCCTGTGGATCTTGCCGGTGAGCTTGAGGATACGTTCAGTTGTAGTGGTTTTACCGGCATCAACGTGGGCGAAGATACCAATATTGCGGTAGAGGGATAGATCAGTCATGGCACTCTCTGATAGCCGGGTGGAAAAAACAGGCGGTTAATATACAGGAATCGGAAAAGAAACTCTCGGCTTTTACGATGAAATGGTGTTAAGCCCGCTGCCGCCTGTCTGGCGGTGGGCGTGTTGGGTGTCGATAAAGGCTCCTGCCGGGCATTGGGATCATGGGACTTTGCCATTTTGGCGCATCAGCCAGCGTGATCTGGCGGCGCATGGGGTGTCCGGCTGTTATGGTCCGCTTTTTGTTGCAGTAGCTTTGCAGCGCCTTGATATCAATCGGCCGAACGGAGAGGCACGTGATATAGAGCAGGGCGGTGACGCCTTCGTTAAAGAGCGCGTCGGCATTTCAGGCGCCGCACATCTACGTCATTCTTTTTGTATTTACCGCCATCGCAGTGGTGCTCACGCACTTTATTTCTGCCGGCCTGTATGACCGGGTAATGCTGAAGAACGGTCGGGTTGCAATCAACCCCGAGAGTTATCGCCAGGTCGAGGCGACCCCGGTCAGTCTGGAGTAGTTCGTGCTGGCGATTCCCCAGGGCCTGGTCGATGCCTCCATGGTGGTGTTCTTCACCTTTATCATCGGCGGCCTGTTCATAGTCATCCGCACCACGGGCGTGATCGACATCGCCGTGGACAAGCTGACTCGCCGCCTTGCCAACCGCTCCGTGCTTATTCTGCCGCTGATGATCGCACTGCGTTTTGACAGTATTACTGCAGTGGGCGTCGCGCTGCTGGTGACGACCGCCGGGTTCTCCGCCGGGGTGCTGAACCCGATCAACACTGGCCTGGGGCAGATGA
The DNA here is from genome assembly GCF_900114765.1 of Halopseudomonas pachastrellae. Taxonomy (GTDB): domain Bacteria; phylum Pseudomonadota; class Gammaproteobacteria; order Pseudomonadales; family Pseudomonadaceae; genus Halopseudomonas; species Halopseudomonas pachastrellae. Next base: position 30,784 of record NZ_FOUD01000008.1, on the reverse strand, counting down.
TCGCCGAGGTGCCGATTTACTCCGGCGCCGGCTTGCGCTCCATGTTGTTTCTGCTGCTGATTGGCTCGGGTGTGCTCAATATCACCCGTTGTGCGCTCAAGGTGCGGGCCAACCCGGAGTTTAGCCTGATGGCCGATGACAGCAAGGAAGCCGAAAAGCGCCGCCATTAAAAGGTTTTTATACGAATACCTTTGCGTCGTGATGCGGTCGGGCTAGTGCCGGGTTATTCGCTTGGTACCGGTGCCGCCTGCTCCTGCACGCTGGCCGCGCCGATACCGCGAGGGTCGCTGGCCGCGCTGACGCGGTTCTCGGTCTTGTCCCAGGAGACCGCGTGCATGTTGCCGTAATCGCGGCCGACAGGCTCGATGCGATGGCCCATGGCTTCAAGGGTTTCACGCTCCTGCTCTGTGAAGGCGGCGTCTTCGACCTGAATGTAGTCCGGCAGATACTGGTGGTGAAAGCGCGGGCGGCTGACCCAGCGGTCGACCGGCTCGCCATGCATGGCTTCCAGCGCTCCGAGCAGCACCATGGTAATGATGCGGCTGCCGCCGGGGGTGCCGAGCAGCGCCAACTGCTGGTCGTTTTCCAGCATGGTCGGAGTCATGCTTGAGAGCGGGCGCTTGCCGGGGGCGATAGCATTGGCCTCGCTGCCGGCCAGGCCGTAGGCGTTGCTGCCGCTCGGGTCGGCGGCAAAGTCGTCCATTTCGTTGTTGAGCAGCACGCCGGTGCCGGGCGGGGTAAAGGCCGCGCCAAAGGGCAGGTTGATGCTCAGGGTGGCCGACACGGCATTTCCATCGGCGTCCATCAGCGAGAAATGGGTGGTGTTGGTGCCCTCGTGGAAGTCACGCAGCGGCCCCAGCTCGCTGCTCGGAGTTGCGCGCTCAGGGTTGATGTCCTGCGCCATAGCCACGGCGTAGGCCTTGGAGGTCAGATCGGCCACCGGTACCGATACAAAATCGTTGTCGCCCAGCAGCATGGCGCGGTCGCGGTAGACGCGGCGCATCAGCTCGACCAGCTGGTGGGTCTGCTCAATTGAGCGATTGGGGCTGGCAGGTAGCGCGGGCAGCGCCTGCAGAATGCCGGCCAGCGCAATGCCGCCAGCGGACGGCAGCGGCGCGCTGATGACCTGATAGCCGCCGCTGGAAAAGCGAATGGGGCTGCGTTCGATAACCCGGTAGTTGTCCAGATCCTGTTGCTGCCAGACGCCACCCGCAGCCTGCACGCCGCGCAGCAGTTGTTCGGCAACCGGGCCACGGTAGAAACCGTCGCGGCCGTTGCTGGCAATAGCACGCAGGGTGTTTGCCAGGTCGGGCTGGGTAATCAGCGTGCCGGTTTCGGGTGCCTGATTGTCACGCAGAAACAGCCGCGCGGTTTCGGCGTCGCGCTGCATGGCGGCCAGCCGGTAGCCGACCAGCGTGCGGTAGTGCTCGCTGCTGTTGAAGCCGTTTTCTGCCGCCTCGATGGCGGGGGCCAGCGACTGGGCCAGCGGCAGGCGGCCGTAGTGCTCGGCAAGATGAACCAGTGCAGCCGGGATGCCGGGAATGCCGGCGGCCAGCGGCCCATTGATGGCCGGGTCGCGCTGTACCTCGCCGCTGGCATCGCGGTAGAGGTCGCGGCCGGCTTTGCCCGGTGCGGTTTCGCGGGCGTCGATAAAGCGGTAGGGCTGGTCGGCGTTGCCGGGTTGGCGCAGCAGGAAGAAGCCGCCGCCGCCAATGCCTGAGCTATAAGGCTCGACCACGGCCAGGGTGGCCGCCACCGCGATGGCGGCATCGAAGGCGTTGCCGCCATCGGCCATGATCTCAAGGCCTGCTTCGGTGGCAATCGGGTGGGCGCTGGCGACCGCGTTGCGGCCTGGGCCGTCCGCCGCCAGCAGGGGAGTGCTGCACAGCAGCAGCACGCTGAGGCTGAGGGTACGGCGCAGGCGAGTCATCATGCGTTTAGGCCTGGCCGGTGATGATCTTGTATTTGTCCATCAGCTCGTCCTTGCTTTCGACGTTGTCCGGGTCCAGCGGGATGCAGTCCACCGGGCAGACCTGCTGGCACTGGGGTTCGTCAAAATGGCCGACGCACTCGGTGCACAGGTTGGGATCGATGACGTAAATCTCTTCGCCCTGGGAGATTGCACCGTTGGGGCACTCGGGCTCGCAGACATCGCAGTTGATGCAGTCGTCGGTAATGATCAGTGACATGCTCTGACTCCTGCCGACTCAGCCGCTGAAGCGCTCGGTCAGCGCCTCGTTGACCACCGGGTGGACGAACTTGGTGACATCACCGCCCAGAGCGGCAATTTCACGCACCAGTGTGGACGAAATGTAGGAGTACTTCTCCGACGGCGTCAGGAACAGGCTTTCCACGTCGGGCGCCAATACGCGGTTCATGTTCGCCAGCTGGAATTCGTACTCAAAGTCGGAGACCGCGCGCAGGCCGCGCAGCAGCACGTTGGCGTCCACTTCCTTGACGAAGTGCGCCAGCAGGGACGAAAAGCCGACCACTTCGACGTTGGGCAAATGGCTCAGCACCGTCTTGGCCATGTCGACGCGTTGCTCCAGCGAGAAGGCCGGGTTCTTCTTCGGGCTGGCGGCAACAGCCACTACCACGCGGTCAAACAGTCGCGCGGCGCGCTCAACCAGATCGGTGTGGCCTTTGGTGATGGGGTCGAAGGTGCCGGGATAGAGTACGGTGTTCATGCCAGAGCGGGTCCTGCAGCGGGTGGTTGAGAGGCAGATGGTAGCTTAACAACCGCCGAAAACCCAGCTATGCGGGGTCGGCGGCGCGCTCGGGCGCCACCGACCGGACGCTCAGGTGAGATCGCTGGCCAGCTGGCTTGCCAGCCGGGCGACGAGCCCGTAGATCGACAGCTGCGGGTTGGCGCCAATGCTGGTGGGTAACAGCGAGCCATCGAGAATCGACAGGTTTGCCAGTTGGTGGTGGCGGCCCCGGCTGTCGACCACCGCGGTTTGCGGGTCATCGCCCATGGCGCAGCCACCCATGACGTGAGCGCTGGCCAGGCGCACGTCGTGGGCGCGGTAGGACAACTCGGCAACCTGCGTCTGGAAGTCGGCCCAGCTGGTGCTCAGGCGCCCGTGGGCGTGGCTCGGCATGACCGCCTTGGCGCCAGCGGCGAACTGGATCTCGCCCATGCTCAGGTAGGCGCGGCGCACGCCATCCCAGAGATAGTCGTTGAGCGGGTAGTCCAGTACCGGGTCACCGTTGTCGCGCAGGCTGACGCTACCGCCCTGGCTCTGTTCGTGGAAACCGTCACGCAGCAGCGCCAGCAGGATGTTGCTCTGCGGCAGCGCTGCCATGCGTTGGAACCCCTGCATGCCAAAGCCGCCCATCAGGGTGGCGGTGATGCTGGGCTGCATGGGCGGCACTTCCAGTTTGTAGCCCATGGGGCCGCTGGTGCCCTGATCCCACTGAAAGTGGTCCGAGTAGATCGACTGCGGCGCACCATAGTAGCCGTGGATGTCGCGATCATATTGGGCCAGGGTCAGGTTGACCGGGTGCAGGAAGGTACGTTTGCCGACGCGCTGGTGCGGGTCTGGCGCCTCGGAGCGCAGCAGCAGACCGGGGTTGTTGATGCCGCCACCGGCCAGCACGATGTGCGGTGCGCGCAGCGTCAGGCGTTGCCCGGCCGGGCGGCTGAGATGGGCGTCCATGGCGCGGCAGTGTACGGCGCTGACGCGGTCGCCACTGAACGACAGGCGCTCGGCGCGGGCGCTGTGTACCAGCACGGCGCCCTTGTCCAGCGCTGCCGGCAGGGTGGTTACCAGCATCGACTGCTTGGCGTTGGTCGGGCAGCCGGTGCCACAGTAGCCCAGATTCCAGCAGCCACGTACGTTGCGGGGAATGACCTTCCAGTGGTAGCCCAGCTGCTCGCAGCCCTGACGAATGACATCGTTGTTGGCGTTTGGCGGTACAGCCCAGGGTGCTACGCCCAAGCGTTCCTCCATCTTGGCGAACCAGGGTGCCATGCTGTCGCTGTCCAGCCCTGTCACATTGTGCTCGCTGGCCCAGTGCGCCAGGGTCGGGTCGGGTGTGCGGAAGCTGCTGGTCCAGTTGACTGTGGTGGTGCCGCCCACGGTGCGACCCTGCAGGATGCCAATGGTGGCGTCGGCAGTGGCGCGGGCCGAGGCTTCCTGGTACAGCTCGGCGTAGGCCTTGGCTTCGTCATTTTTGAAGTCGCTGGAGGTTTTCAGCGAGCCTTCTTCTACCAGCAGTACACGCAGGCCGGCGTTGGCCAGAATTTCGGCGCTGGTGCCGCCACCGGCGCCGGTGCCGATGATGATGACGTCGGCTTCGAGTTCGCGCTCGCTGTCCAGCTCGCGCGCATCAATGACCTGCCAGCCGCGGGCCAGGCCCTGCAGGAATATATCGGGTACGGGCATGAAAAGACCTCTCAGACTTGCGGCGGGCCGGGGTAGCCAACGGCTGCCCAGGATTGCGGGGTGGCGTACCAGGACAGCTGCAGTAGTTGCAGCAGGGCCTTGTGCCCCTTGCGCAGCAGCTCGAAGCGGCTGTCGCGCCAGCGCAGTAGAAAGGCCTCCAGCTGAGCCGGGCTGGCCTGGGCGAGATCACCCCAGATGCCGGTCAGCGGCCCGCGGGTCAGCGGCAGCGACAGCATGCCCAGGAGGTTGAGCACTTCATCCTGCACAAAAGGGGAGGCGGCCTGCAGGGAGCGGTCCAGCTGCGCTGTCGCGGCGTTGACGGCCTCGCCATCGTCAAAGGCCGGATGCGGGCCGATCACTGCGGGGTAGAGCGCGCGCAGCAGGGGCAGGTCGGAGTCGCGCAGCACGGCAAGGTGCTTGGCCGGGCCGCTGCTGCTGCAACCGCTGAGGCTGGCGGTCAGGCCAGCGGTGCCGAGCACCATGGTGGCGCCCAGCCCCAGCTTGAGCAGGCTGCGCCGGCCAAGGCTCGGTGAGGTGATATCAGACATGATGTTTCTTCTTGTTGTTGTCGTGTTTGCTTTTCAGCGTAGAAAGAATTTGTACACCAGGTTTAGTAGTTTGCCACCGTAGGGCGGGTAGATCGGTTTGGCGCCGTTGTAACGCTGCTTGATGTACACGCCCTTGGCCTTGCTCATGGTGAGGAAGCCTTCGTGGCCGTGATAATGGCCCATGCCGGAGGCGCCGATGCCGCCGAACGGCATGTCGTCCTGGGCCACGTGCAGCAAGGCATCGTTGATGCACATGCCACCGGCGTGGGTCTGGTCCATCAGGCGCTGCTGTTCGGCCTTGTCGTAGCCGAAGTAGTAGAGCGCCAGCGGGCGGGGGCGCTCGGCAATGTAGTCGAGCGCCGCATCCAGATTGTCGTACGGCAGAATTGGCAGCAGCGGGCCGAAGATCTCGTCCTGCATGACCTTCATATCGTCGGTCACGTCCAGTAGCAGGGTGGGGGCGATGATGCGCGTGCCACTCAGGTCTTCGTTGGCCGGGTTGACCGGCAGAATGCGCGCGCCTTTCTCTTCGGCATCGGTCAGATAGCTCTGCAACCGCTGGTATTGGCGCGGGTTGATGACCTGGGTGAAGTCGGCGTTGTCGCGCAGACACGGGTACATCTGCGCAAACTGCTGGTGCAGAGCCTGGGTCAGGTCCTCGATGCGGCTACGCGGGCAGAGGATGTAATCGGGGGCAACGCAGGTCTGGCCGGCATTCACGCCCTTGCCGAAGGCAATGCGCTCGGCCGCGTCATTCAGCGGTACATCGGCGGAGATGATGGCCGGTGACTTGCCGCCCAGTTCCAGGGTGACCGGGGTCAGGTTGTCGGCGGCGGCGCGCATCACATGGCGACCAATACTGGTGGCACCGGTGAACAGCAGGTGATCAAAGGCCAGTTTGGAGAAGGCGACACCCACCTCGGCCTCGCCGGTAACCACAGCAACGTGATCCTCGGGGAATATCTCACCCAGCAGTTGCTCCAGTACCTCGGCGGTGCGCGGGGTGGATTCGCTCATCTTGATCATCGCCCGGTTGCCGGCCGACAGCGCGGTGATCAGCGGCCCGATAGCCAGAAACAAGGGGTAGTTCCACGGCACGATAATGCCGACCACGCCCAGCGGCTGATAGATGACCTGCGCCTTGGCCGGCTGGAAGGCCAGCCCGACCTTGCGGCGTGAAGGCTTCATCCAGCCTTTGACCCGCTTGCTGGCGTAGTGAATGCCTTCAAGCGAGGGCATGATCTCGGCCAGCCGGGTCTCATCCGCCGAGCGCCGGCCGAAGTCTTCTCCGATGGCATCGATCAGCGCCTGCTGGTGTTTTAGAACCCCATGCTTGAGAGCCTGCAGGTGTTGAATGCGCTCGTCGGCGGAGGGCATGGGGGCCTTGCGAAAAGCCGCGCGCTGGGCTTCGAACAGGTCGTTCATGCGGCTGATGGAGTGCTGCTGCTCTTGCATGTAGGCAATATCGGCTACCATGGTGCCTCCCTCGGCTGGGCTGTTGAGCCAGCGCTGTCTTGTTGTTATCGGCTTTGGTGTTGTCGGCGAGGGGTGTGAGTCCTGCCGTGTACGTTATGGACTGTATTTCTAGAGTAATTGCTCTAAAGTGTCAAATAATCCGTGAGTGAAGCCGACCAACGACCATGAAAACCCGCGACCGCATCATCGAAGCCAGTCTGCAGTTGTTCAACGAGCAGGGCGAGCGCGCTGTCACCACCAACCACATTGCAGCGCATCTGGGCATGTCGCCGGGTAACCTCTATTACCACTTCCGCAACAAGCAGCAAATCATTGCCGAGCTGTTTGAGCGCTACGCCGCCGAGGCCGAGCAGAACCTGGCCTTGCCAGAGGGGCGGGCGCTCGACCTGGATGACAAGGCGCGCTATCTGGAGACGATGGGCGCAACCATGTGGCGTTATCGCTTTATGCTGCGTGATCTGGAGCACCTGCTGGCCAGCGACACCCAGCTGGCGGCGCGCTACCGGGCGTTTTCACGCCATGCGCTGCATGCGATTGAGGCAATCTTTCAGGGCACCATTGATGCGGGCATTCTGGATGCGCGCTATGCCAACGCCGAGGTGCTGGCACTCAACAGCTGGTTGCTGATGACCAGCTGGGTCAACTTTCTCTGCACCACCATGCTCAACGATGCACAGGATGACCTGACGCCGCAGATGCTGCGACGCGGTGTGTATCAGGTGCTGGCGCAGGAGAGAGGGCTGCTCAGCGAGGCGGCGCGTCCGGAGGTTGAGGTGATGTTGGAGCGGCTCTACTCGCCGCTGGCGGCAGACTGAAGCTGGTGCTGGAGCCAGGCGGGAATGCGGCGTTCCAGATAGTAGCGTGGCCGCCAAGGCGGTCCCTCGATAAAGCCGACGTGGCCGCCGCCCTGATGCAGCTCAAACTCGGTACGCGGACCCAGTTCGCTCAGCTGCGGCAGGCTGTGCGGGTAGACGAAGGGGTCGTTGTGGGCCTGAATCAGCAGGCAGGGCACCTGAATTGCGCCCAGAAAGTACCGGCTGCTGCAGCGTCGATAATAGTCCTGCGCGCTGGCATAGCCGTGCAGCGGCGCGGTCACCCGGCCATCGAAATCCCAGAAGGTATCCATCCCCTCCATTGAGCCCAGCGCATCCAGTCGCGCATGCTCGCTATGCCAGCCCTGGTGCTGGAATAGCCGCTTCTTGTTGCTGACATAAGCCAGCATGTCGCGCATGAAGCGGCTCTGATAGACCCGGGAAAAGCCCTCGCTGATGCGGTCGGCGCATTCATCCAGCCGGAATGGCACCGAGACCGCGACCGCTGCCTGCAGCGGGCATTGATCCGCGCATTCACCTAGATACTTGAGCAGCACGTTGCCGCCCAGCGAGTAACCGGCGGCTGCCAGCGTGCGCCCGGGGTAGCGCAGCAGCACATGGTTGACCACCTCGGCCAGATCATCGCTGGCACCCGAGTGGTAGGCACGGGCGCTGTGGTTGGGCTCGCCCGAGCAGCCGCGCCAGTTGACCGCCGCACTGCGCCAGCCAAGTGCGGCCAGCTGCCGCTGCTGACCGAGGATATACAGTGAGCTGGAGCTGCCGGTCAGGCCGTGCAGCAGAATCACGCAGGGGTGCTCCGGGTTGTCCGGGCCAAACCAGTCCAGATCAATAAAGTCGCCGTCGGCCAGCGTCAGGCGTTCACGCTGGCGCTGTAATTGGGGAGGGCGGCGCAGCAGCGGGCTGAACAGGGTCTGCAGGTGGCCGCCGGGCAGCCAGCGCGCAGGCCGAAAGCGGCTCACGCTGTGCGGTGCCACAGGCTGTACCAGACCTGGCCAGCGCGCTTTTCACGGTACAGTTGCCAGCTGCCGGGCAGGGTCAGCTGGCTGGGCGACTGCTCGCTTTCGATATAGATCTGCGCCTCTTCAGCCAGCCAGCCGTTGGCTTCCAGTGCTGTGCAGGCCGGCTCCAGTAGGCCCTGATGGAAGGGCGGGTCGAGAAACACCAGATCAAACTGGCGCGGCGGTGTGCCGCTCAGCAGTGACAGGCCGTCCTGCTGGACCACCTCGGCGCGGTCGCACTCCAGTGTCTGCAGGTGGCCGCGCAGGGTCTGCACCACATCCCGGCTGAGGTCGCCGGCCAGGGCGCTGGCGGCGCCGCGCGAGAGCGCCTCCAGGGTGAGCGCGCCGCTGCCGGTGAACGGATCAAGGCAATGGGCGCCGGGTACGTCGCTGCTCAGCCAGTTGAACAGGGTTTCGCGCACCCGGTCCGGGGTCGGACGCAGGCCCGGCTGTTCGGTAAAGGTGAAGCGGCGGCTGCGCCACTCGCCAGCGATGATGCGCAGCTGGCTGACGCGCGCCTTGGTGCGAACGGGTTTCATGCGTCCTCGCCCTCCGTGGTCTGGGCGGCCGAGTCGCCGTCGGTCTCGCTGTTGGTGTTGTCTTGCTCCGTCTCAGGCTCAGGCTGCGGCGGGCCAACGGTGATGATCACGCGCTCGCTGGCGGGCAGATGGCGGGCAAAGGCGTCGCGAATGTCCCCGGTGGTCAAGGCCTGCACGCGGTCAAGGAACAGCTGCATGTAATTCAGCGGCAGGTCATAGAAGCCGATGGCGCCCAGTTGCGAGACGATGGCGCCGTTGCTCGCGGTGCTCAGCGGAAACTCGCCCAGCATCTGCTGCTTGGCGCGGCTCAGTTCGGTGTCGGTCGGGCCGGTGAGGATGAACTCGTCCAGTACCTGGTTGGCTACGTCCAATGCCTGCTCGGCCTGATCGGCGCGGGTCTGAATGCTGATGTAGAAGGGGCCGGGGGCCTGCATGGCGCTGAAGGTGCTGCGCGGCGAGTAGGCCAGGCCGCGTTGCTCACGAATCTCGTCGACCAGGCGAGAGCCAAAACCGCCGCCGCCGAGGATCTGGTTGCCCAGATACAGCGCGGCGTAGTCCGGATCGTCGCGGCTGATGCCCTGCTGGGCGATCAGCACGTGGGTCTGGTTGCTGGCAAAGTCGATGTGCTGGGTGCTGGCGCTGACCGGCTCGGGGGCCGGGGTGCGCGGTGCAGCATCGCCCTGCGGCATGGCGTCGGCCAGGTGCTGGGCCAATTGCTCGGCGCGCTGGCGGTCAACCGCGCCAACCAGGGCGATCACGGCATTGCCGGCGCTGTAGTAGGTTTGCTGGAAACCTTGCAGGTCTTCACGGGTGATCGCGTTGATGCTCTCTTCCGTCCCGTCCGGCGGGATGCCGTAGGGGTGGCCGGCGTACAGGGTCGACCAGAGCGCGTCGCTGGCCTGGCTGCCCGGGCGCTGGCGGGCATAGCGCAGGCCGGCCAGCATCTGCTCGCGGATACGCTGCAGCGAGGCCTCGGGGAAGCTGGGTTTGGCCAGTATCTGCGCAAACAGTGACAGCGCAGGTTCCAGCTTGTCGCTGGCGGTCAGAGTGCGCAGACCGAGCAGCCCCATGTCGCGGTGCGAGCTGTTGCTGAACTGCGCGCCCAGGCGCTCAAAGCCTGCTGCGATATCGCCGGCATCCAGGTTGCCGGTGCCTTCGTTGAGCATGGCGTTGGTAAAACCGGCCAGACCCGGCAGTTCGCCATCGCGGCTGGCGCCGGCGGCAAACAGGATCTGCACGTCCAGCATCGGCAGCTCGTCGGCCTGCATGTAATACACCGGCGTGCCCTGACTGGTCTGCCAGTGCTGCAGGTCCAGCCCGCGGCGTGCCGGCGGGGTGTCCAGGTCCAGCTCTTCCAGCGACTGCAGCGCCGGCAGCGGCTCGCCAAAGACTTCGCTGGCGGTATCGGTGGCCACCGGCGCCTCGCTGGGCACGCTGACCGGTTCGGGGATGGACTGCTCGGGCGCACGCTCAACCAGCAGAAACAGCATGCCGCCCAGTACCAGCAGGGCAATCAGCCAGCGCAGGGCAGAAAACGGGGAACGGGGGCTCATGGTTGCGCCTCCTCGGCAAGCGGCAGGTTGTAGCTGCGGGTGTAGCGTTCGCGTGTCAGGTATTTGCGGGCCACCTCGCTGATCTGTTCGGGGGTAATGGCCTGCAGGGCTGCAGTGTCTTCGTCTACCAGCTCCCAGGGCAGACCGACGACTTCCAGCTCACCGATGCGATTGGCCTGCGCCATGAAGCTGTCCTGGGCGTAGACCAGCCCGGCGACCACCTGGGCCTGCACGCGGGACAGCTCGTCTGCGCTGGGCGGGTTTTGCTTGAGCTCGTCGATCTCTTTCCAGATCGCCTCTTCCAGCTGCGGCAGGTCGATGTTGCGCGCCTCGTTGGGGATGCCGCTGAAGATAAACAGGCTGTCACCCCGGGTGAAGGCGTCGTAGCTGGTGCCCACCGAGGTGGCGACCGCATCGCCTCGCTCCAGGTGACTCGGCAGGCGGGCGCTGTAGCCGCCGTCCAGCACGGCGCCGAGCAGGCGCAGAGCGTGTACTTCCCAGGCCTCGCTGACGGTATTCAGCGACGGCACGTTGAAGCCCATCAGCAGGGTCGGCAGTTGCAGATCCAGGTGCAGGGTCATGCTGCGCTCGCCGGGCGCCGGCAGTTCCAGGGGCTTGCGGACCTGCGGTGCGTCGCCGGCCGGCACGGCGCCAAAGTAACGCTCGACCAGCGGCTTGACCGTCTCGGGGTACACGTCGCCGACAATCACCAGTACGGCGTTGCCCGGCACATAGTGCTGCTGGTACCAGGCGCGCAGGTCCTCGATGCCCATGCGCTCGATGTCGTGCATCCAGCCGATAACCGGCTGGCCATAGGGGTTGGCGGTGTAGGCCTGAGCGAGGAAGCGCTCGTAGGCCAGGCCGTTGGGGTTGTCATCCACGCGCATGCGGCGCTCTTCCTTGATGACCTCGATCTCCTTGACGAACTCGTCTTCGGGCAGGGTCAGCAGGTGCATGCGCTCGGCTTCCATCTCCAGCGCTACCGGCAGCTGGTCGCGGCTGAGCATCTGGTAGTAGGCGGTGTAGTCGCGGCTGGTCATGGCATTTTCGCTGGCGCCCAGGCTACTCAGCAGGTGGGATGCCTGGCCGGGCTCAAGGTGCTTGCTGCCCTTGAACATCATGTGCTCCAGCGCGTGGGACAGGCCCGTTTGTCCGGGCGGCTCATCAACGCCGCCGACCTTGTACCAGACTTGCGAGACAACAACCGGCGCGCGGTGGTCCTCGCGGATGATGACCTGCAGGCCATTGTCCAGGGTGTAGCTGTGGGTGGGCTGGCGGGCCTCGGCGTGGGCCAGCGGTGCCAGCAGCGGAAGCAGAAGCAGGAGGTAGCGCAAGGGCTGCATGCAGGTTTCCTGTTGTACGGCGTGGTCGAAGGGCGAGCCGGCAGACGGCTGCTGCGGGTCATACCGCCCTCGGCTGAAGTGGGGTAGGATAACCCAACCTGTGCGACACGTGTCGCGCTCATGGAGTAGGGTAGCTGGCCCGTTGATCCCAACTTGTTGATAAACAAGAAAAACAGCATGAGAGTTGCTAGCAAGCACAAGAAGACAGGGGCGGAGCCGCTGTGTTCGTTAAAGCATTCCTAATGCCTTAAAAATTCGCGATCTTGGTTGAAATTTAACCATTTCGTGACGGTTGTAATAATTGGAAACAATTAGTCCAACTGCAAATCGTGCCCTAGGGGCGGCCATCTGCCCCTGCCTAGGGACAGTTGCGTCTGCCATGCCAACGCTGCGAAGCGCAGGCGCAACTCAATAATAGAGCGCAAGCTCTTCATCGAAATGTCGGGACGAAGCGTGTGTTTCGTTATCCGACCCAGCATATGCCTGCTGGTCTGCTAGGAGAGCATGCATACGGGGCCAACCTGTATGTGTGAAGCCTCTCCGACAATGTCCTAATAACCCGACCGTGAGGAAGGGCCTTCTCTGCGAGCTATACGTGGGGATAGGGCTAGCAGCAGTAACCACATGACTAACATATGTGAATTCTCGACAGACCCCTCGTCACTATCAACGGGCCTACGATAGCTATCGGCCTCAGCCAAAACGGCAACGCAGCTGGTTATTCCTGTGGGTTTAAGGAATACGGCATCAACACAGCTGTCGGGGGAAAGAGAAAGTCTAAATGGTGAAACGGTTCGATGAAGGGAACGTGGAAATCCTGACCACCTGCCAGCTAACGCTGGCAAGCCGCGCGTAAGCAAGGCCGACGGGTGTGAGGAAGGGGAGGCAACAAAAAGCAAATGCCAGGCTGTAATGGCTTGGATATCGGATGAAACATACCGACGTCAGAAATGGTGGCTGACTTGTTGCTGGTTTATGAGGGCAGGAAGACCTGCTGAAGCCTAAATAAAGGACCCGATGGGGACGGACCTCCCCATCAGGGGTACGTCCGTCCAGGGTTTCTTGGAGGACAGTATGAAAAATCATGAAGGAACATCTGATTCTGCGTCCCCCGCCGTCCATGGTTGGCACCAGCTAGACTGGGGTCATATCAATCGGTCGGTTAGGAAAACGCAGTTAAGGATTGCTCAGGCTACACGGGACAACGACTGGCGGAGAGTAGGAAGGCTGCAACGGTTGCTGACCCGCTCGTTTTATGGCCGTTGTTGGGCCGTTAAACGGGTGACGGAAAACAGGGGGCGTAGGACCCCCGGTGTTGATGGGCAAACATGGGGTACGCCCAAGGCCAAATGGACTGCCGTTAGTAGGTTGTCAAAAACGCGAGGGTACAGGCCCAGACCGCTTCGGCGGGTATGGATACCCAAACCCGGGAAAACGGAAAGGCGTCCGTTGGGAATTCCCACGATGCTGGACCGCGCAATGCAAGCGCTTTACCTGCTTGCCTTGGAGCCAGTGGTAGAAACGACAAGCGACCCCGGATCCTACGGGTTCAGGTCCGACCGATCTACCGCCGACGCGATGGTGGAACTATTCCACCTGCTATCCCCAAAAACGGGGCCGCAGTGGGTTATGGATGCCGACATCAAAAGTTTTTTTGACAAAATAAGCCATGACTGGCTGCTTAAGTCTGTTCCTATGGACAAGAGCATGCTTCGGAAATGGCTGAAAGCCGGAGTGATTGACCGGCATACGCTGAGGGCAACGGAAGAAGGAACGCCGCAGGGTGGAATCATCTCGCCTTGTCTGGCCAACGCCACCTTGAATGGGCTGGAAACCGAACTGAAAACACATCTGTATGAGCAGTTCGGAAAAACCAGAGGGAGCAAACTCAAGGTCAATGTAGTGCGCTATGCAGATGATTTCGTAGTCCTAGCCAGCTCAAAAGAACTGCTAGAGGAAACCATCAGACCGTGGATAGAAGCATTCCTGGCTGTACGGAGTGTGGAGCTATCTCCGGAGAAAACGCAGATCGTACGCATTGAAGATGGGTTCGATTTTCTGGGGTGGAACTTCCGTAAATACGTGCTCAAGTCACATCACAAGGGCTCTAAACTGCTGATCAAGCCAACCAAGGAAAACGCGCAGGCGTTTTATAGGAAGGTACGAGAAGTAATCCGGGGCAGTGGGGATATGACGCAGGAAGCGCTCATTGGGCGGTTGAATCCAATATTGCGGGGGTGGGCTAACTACCATTCTCCCGTAGTGGCTAAGGAAACCTTCAGTGCGCTGGATAGGCATATCCAATGGCGACTCAGGAGGTGGGCAAAACGGCGGCATCCAAAGAAGTCTATTCTATGGATCAGAAAGAAGTACTTCCATTCCATAGGCGGGCGGAATTGGGTGTTTGCCAAACCCTATAAAACTGAACAAGGTGAAGTAACGTACAAGCAGCTATATCTATTGGCTGAAACCGCAATCGTGCGGCAAAAGCGGCTACCTGGGGCGTATAGCCCCTTCGATCCGGAGCACGAGTTGAAGTGGGAAGCGATCAGAATCAAACGGATGCAGCACAAGCTGCGTTATCGGAAACAGGTTCTGTGGCTTTTCAGGAGACAGCAAGGCAAGTGTGCCTTGTGCGGGAGCGCGATCAGCAAGGACACCGGCTGGCACGATCATCACATTGTAAGACGTGTGGATGGTGGGTCAGACAAGCTGGGAAATCGCGCGTTGCTTCACCCCAATTGCCATGCCCAGTTGCATAGTCAGCATGGTTCAGTAGCTCTGAGACACAGCGGAATTAAGGACATCCGCTCCTCATCGTAACCGGGTCAGTGTAAACTGGCTTTTTCATAGGCTTGAGCCGTATGCGAGGAAACTCGCACGTACGGTTCTTAGGGGGGGATGGGCCAGTAATGGCCTGTCCCTACCCGACTCAATGAGGCGGACATGCGCCGCCGATCTCAGATAGTGACACTTCATGTTTGGTTCCAAAGACAAGCCGCAAGACACCGACACCCAGGACAACAGCAAAGCCGAGAAGAAGGGGCTGTTTGGCTGGGCCCGGCGCAAGGACAAGCCCGCCGATACACCGGCACAGGCAGATGCGCCAGCACCGCTCAGTGGCGACCTAAATACCATCGAAGGCCGTGAGGCCGCCGCGCGTGAAGCGGCGGCCTCGCTGTTTTCCGAGCTGGGCCAGCAAGCGCCCGCTGAAGCGCCGGCCGAGACAGTCGAGCCCGTAGCGCAGCCCGAAAGCGGCGGCTTTTTTGCCCGCATGCGCCAGGGGCTGTCCAAGACCAGCGCCAATCTCGGCGAGGGCATGGCTAACCTGTTCCTCGGCGAGAAAGAAATCGACGACGAGCTGCTGGAGGAGATGGAAACCCGGCTGCTGATGGCCGACGTGGGTATCGAAGCCACCACCATGATCATGGAAACCCTGCAGCAGCGGGTCACCCGCCGTCAGGTCTCCAGCCGCAAGGCGTTGTATCGCGCCCTGCAGGATGAGCTCGAAGCGCTGCTGGCGCATGTCGCCAAGCCGCTGGAAATCGACACCAGCAAGAAGCCCTACGTGATTCTGGTGGTAGGCGTGAATGGCGTCGGCAAGACCACCACCATCGGCAAGCTGGCCAAGCGTCTGCAGGGCGAGGGCAAGCAGGTGATGCTCGCCGCCGGCGATACCTTCCGCGCCGCTGCGGTTGAGCAGTTGCAGGTCTGGGGTGAGCGCAACAAGATCGGCGTGATTGCCCAGCACACCGGTTCGGACTCGGCCTCGGTGATCTTCGACGGCCTGCAGGCCGCCAAAGCCCGTGGTGCTGACGTGTTGATTGCCGATACCGCCGGGCGTCTGCACAACAAGGATCATCTGATGGACGAGCTGGCCAAGGTCAAGCGCGTGATGGCCAAGCTGGATGCCGACGCGCCGCACGAGGTGATGCTGGTGCTCGACGCCGGTACCGGCCAGAACGCTATTTCCCAGACCAAACTGTTCGATCAGGCGGTGGGTCTGACTGGTCTGACCCTGACCAAGCTCGATGGCACCGCCAAGGGCGGGGTGATCTTCGCGCTGGCCAAGCAGTTTGGCCTGCCGATCCGCTTTATCGGTGTGGGTGAGCAGATTGATGATCTGCGTCCCTTTACCGCGCCGGACTTTGTGGCGGCACTGTTTGGACAGAAGCCATAAATGATTCGTTTCGAGCAGGTCAGCAAGCGCTATTCCAACGGTCATCAGGGGCTGGATAACCTCAGCTTCCACATTCGCACCGGCGAGATGGTGTTCATTACCGGGCATTCAGGCGCGGGCAAGAGCACCCTGCTGAAACTGATTATGTGCATGGAGCGCCCCAGCAGTGGCGCCGTGCACGTGGGCGGCCAGAACCTGCGTGATCTGGGCAGTGATGACATACCTTACCTGCGCCGTCAGGTGGGTGTGGTGTTTCAGAATCACCAGTTGCTGTTTGATCGCACCGTTTTCGATAACGTCGCGCTGCCGCTGATCATTAATGGCACGCCGAGCGATGAAGTGGGTCGCCGGGTGCGCGCCGCGCTCGATAAGGTCGGCCTGCTAAGCAAGGAAAACAGCTACCCCATCGCCCTGTCCGGCGGTGAGCAGCAGCGCGTTGGCATTGCCCGTGCGGTGGTGCACAAACCCGCACTGCTGCTGGCCGATGAGCCGACCGGTAACCTCGACCCGGAGTTGTCGGCAGAGATCATGAGCCTGTTCGAAGACTTCAACCGGGTGGGCGTGACCGTGATCATCGCCAGTCACGACCTGCCGCTGATCGCGCGCCTGCACCACCGCACCCTGACCCTCGATCAGGGCCGGCTGCTGGCTGACGGGGAGTCCTGATGAGCAGCAACAAACCCACCCAGCCCGCCCGTCGCAAGGTGCCCAGCGGCGCGGCACGCTCCCAGCGCAACTGGCGTCACCCGCTGCGCAGCTGGCTGGGCAGCCACCGTACCAGCGCTCTGCAGGCACTGGAGCGTGTGCGCCACTACCCGTTCAGTAGTGCCATGACCGTGCTGGTCATGACTATCGCTCTGGCGCTGCCCATGGGGCTCTCGGTGCTGATCAATCAGGTCAAGCAACTGGGGGTGAACTGGCAGGAAGCGGCGCAGATCTCCGTGTATCTGGCTGACAGCGTCAGCGCCGAGCAGCAACAGGCGCTGACCGAGCAGGTTGGCCAGCTCGCCGGTGTTGCCAACGCCCAGCTGCTCGATAAGGACTTGGCCTTGGCCGAGTTCCAGCAGCACGCCGGCATGGGTGACGCCCTGCTGCAGCTCGACTACAACCCCTTGCCCAGCGTTATTGTGGTCACCCCCAAAAGCATCGAGGGTGGCGCCGCTGCACTGGAGCCCCTGCGTGATCGGCTGGTGGCGCTGGACGGGGTAGATCAGGTGCAGATCGATCTGCTCTGGGTTGAGCGGCTGTCTGCCATCCTGGCGATGTTTGAGCGCTTTGCCAGCGGTCTGGCGGTGCTGCTGATCATTGCCCTGCTGTTGGTTATGGCCAACACCATCCGCCTGGCCATCGAGAGCCGCCGCGAAGAAATTCTGGTGATCAAGCTGGTCGGCGGCACCGACGCCTTCGTGCGTCGCCCGTTCCTCTATATAGGTGTGCTGTACGGCCTGCTGGCCGGCCTCTTGGCCTGGGTGCTGCTGGCGCTGGGCCTGGCCTGGCTGAATGTCACCGTGGAGCGGGTTGCCGCGCTGTATCAGAGCGACTTCGCCTTGTTTGGCATGCCCTTCACCGACGGCCTGGCCCTGGTGTTCGGCGCCATGCTACTCGGCCTCGCCGGCGCCTGGCTGGCGGTGGGGCAGCACGTACGGGCGATTGAGCCGCAGTAGGCGCAACTCGTAGCCTAGTTGGGCAACGGTTTTTGGTTTGGGTTTGGGTTTGGGTTGTGGGGTAAGGGTTTAGGGCGGTGGGCTGAAAGCTGAAGGCTGGAAGCTTGAAGCAGTCCGAGTCGTTGCGGACAATGGTTTTTTCCTCATGCTCCGCCAAGCAATCGCTCCGGAACAGCTCAGACTGCTTCAAGCTTCAAGCTTCAAGCTTCAAGCTTCTGGCCTCCAGCCTCCAGCCTCCAGCCTCCAGCCTCCAGCCCGAGTTCGCGTTGAACTTTAACCTACGTTCACAGTCAGATTTTGCGGTGATACACTGGGTCGTCATTTTAAGTGAGGTAGCGCATGAGCACTGCACTGCAGCCTGTTCATAATCTGGCTCCGGGAGCGAATCTCGAAGCCTACATTCAGAGCGTCAGCAGCATTCCTGTCCTGAGCGCCGACGAGGAGCGCGTGCTGGCTGACCGCCTGTACTATCACGAAGACCTTGAAGCCGCCCGCCAGTTGGTTATGTCCCATCTGCGCTTTGTGGTGCACATCGCCCGCAGCTATTCGGGCTACGGCCTGGCGCAGTCCGACCTGGTGCAGGAAGGCAACGTCGGCCTGATGAAGGCGGTAAAACGCTTCAATCCGGAGATGGGCGTGCGCCTGGTCTCCTTTGCGGTGCACTGGATTCGCGCCGAGATTCACGAGTTCATTCTGCGCAACTGGCGCATCGTCAAAGTCGCCACCACCAAGGCCCAGCGCAAGCTGTTTTTCAACCTGCGCAGCGCCAAGAAGAAGCTGGCCTGGCTGTCGCAAAATGAAGTACAGGCCGTTGCCGCTGATCTGGGTGTAGCCGAGCGCGAAGTGCGCGAGATGGAAAGCCGTCTCTACGGCCAGGATCTGGGCTTTGATGGCGCCCAGGACGATGACGACGACACCGCCTACGCACCGGTTCACTACCTGGAAGACAAGCGCTACGACCCGGCTACCCAGCTGGAGTCTGCCGACTGGTCCGACAGCGCCAGCAGCAGCTTGCTGAGCGGGCTGGATGAGCTGGACGAGCGCAGCCGCGATATTCTCTACCAGCGCTGGCTGGCTGAAGAAAAGGCGACGCTGCACGAGCTGGCAGCCAAGTATCAGGTGTCGGCTGAGCGTATTCGTCAGCTGGAAAAGAACGCCATGAACAAGTTGAAAAAGAACCTCGAGACCGAGGTCGCGATTTAAGGCATCTCAGTCGTACTGAAAGGGCATCCACGGGATGCCCTTTTTGTTGGTGAGGCCGCCCGCCCGATAACCCCATTTTGTGTACCCAATCAGATAACAAGACCAAGGAGTAACGCATGACGCGTCGTCAGGGTGTGCGACTGGCCACACTGTTTACCGTGGTAATCCTCGCTTTTTATGCCTTTGGCTACTGGCAGTCACGGCCGGCGGCGCCTGAGCCGATGGACTGGTACGGCCAGTATCAGGAGTCCCTGTTCAAGCCCCTGCAGGCCCAGCGCCTGACCCTGGCGGATGCCGGTGCGGCGCTCGGTCATGGCACCCTGTGGATGATCAGCTCCGAGGGTGAGCCGCTGCTGGTGAGTCGCTACACTCTGGAGAGCGATGATCTGAGCTGGCGTGCGCAGGCGGTTATCGCGCTGACGCCCGAGCAAACCGACAGCCTGGTGCAGGCCCAGGCCTGGCAGCCGGACCTGCCCGACCAGCCGATCAGCTCGGCCGTGGGCGATGCCCTAAAGGACCGTAAGGTTGTGCGTCTGAGCATGATCCCCAACGAGCCGATGTCACTGGCGCAGGTGCAGGGCACCTTCGGCAATCCCGACCTGCGACTGCCGGTCAGCGAAGGCGAAGCCTGGGTTTATCCGAAGGTTGGGGCGGTGGTGGCCGTGGGTGAAGAGCAGGCGCATTCCATCATGTTTGGCCTGCGCGAGGACCTTGGCGAGTAGCCAAGCGCTGCAATGCCCATCTGCAGCGCTGCGCTGCATGGGTGATCGGGCTGTTTGGCGTTCATCGCAGCAGCCTGACGAGCTGCCTCAGATATCCAGCCGGTTGCGCCAGTAGCGCAGCGTCAGCCAGTCGGGTAGCGGCTTGCCGGCTTCCATGCGGTCCAGGTAGTGTCGCCCGCCCAGCTGCTGGCTCTGCTGACGAATCCAGTTGGCGCGGCGCAGGGCATGCGGTGGTGGGCTGGCGGCATCCCAGTTGAGCGGGCTGGGCAGTACTGCGGCCAGCTGGGCCGACTGCTGGCTGGACAGGTAGCTGGCTCCCACACCAAAGTGGTGCCGCGCCGCCGCCTCTACGCCATATACGCCGTGATCCCACTCGGCGATGTTCAGATACATCTCCAGAACGCGTTGCTTGGGCCAGATCAGCTCGATACCCAGGGTAAACCACGCCTCCAGCCCCTTGCGCACATAGCTGCGGCCGGACCAGAGGAACAGGTTCTTGGCGACCTGCTGGCTGATGGTGCTGGCGCCGCGCAAATTCCCGCCCTGCATGTTATGTTCCACGGCGGCGCGGATGGCCTTGAGGTCGAAGCCATAGTGGTCGGCAAAGCGCTGATCTTCGGCGGCGATCACGGCCATTTTCATGCTGTCGGGGATCTGCGCGTAGGGCGTCCATTGATATTGGCGCTGATAGCCGGGCGTATCGCGCTCGGTGACCCAGCGCTCGACCATCAGCATGGAGCCGGGCGCAGGTGCCCAGCGCAGCACCACGATGGGCAGCAGGCTGACGGCGGCTACAATCAGCAGCCACTTGGCAATCTTGCGCAGGATGAGTTTGAACATGGGCGTCCGGGTAGAAAGTCTGCCCGGAGTATAAACCGAGGGAGCAAAGCATGGCCAAATGGCTGTTGATGTTGGCGTCACTGAGTGGTTTTACCGGTGTAGCACTGGGGGCGTTTGCCGCCCACGGGCTGCGCGGCAAGCTGCCGGAAAACCTGCTTAATGCCTTTCAAACCGGCGTGAGCTATCAGCTATGGCACACCATGGCGCTGATCGGGGTGGCCCTGCTGCTGTTGCGTGGTCCGGACAGCGCCCTGCTGAAAACCAGCGGCGTGCTCTTTGCCGTGGGTATTGTGCTGTTTTCCGGCAGCCTGTATCTGCTGGCGCTCAGCGGCCTGGGCAAGCTGGGCATGATTACCCCGTTGGGCGGCGTGACCTGGCTGGTGGCCTGGTTCTGTCTGGGCCTGGGTATCTGGCGTACGCTCTGAGCGTGGCCAGCGGGCGGCAAAGGGCGTTATCATAGCGCCCTTGTCGCCGGTCAATAGTGGCCGCGCCACGCTGCCTTATTATCTCCATCCGCTGTTACCGAGCCGCCCATGCAGATTCTCTTGAATGGTGAGCCCCACCAACTGGACCAGCCCCTGACCCTCAGCGCGTTGATCGATCAGCTGGGCCTGACCGGCAAGCGCCTGGCGGTTGAGCTGAACCTTGAGATCGTGCCGCGCAGTCAGCACGCCGACACCCGCCTGAGCGAGGGTGACCGGGTAGAGATCGTGCATGCCATCGGTGGCGGCTAACCCAATCCTCGTTGGAGACCCTGATGACTGATATGACCCAGGATGCGCTGGAAATCGCCGGCGTTCGCTACCGTTCCCGCTTGTTGGTCGGCACCGGCAAGTACAAGGACCTGGACGAGACCGGCCGCGCCATTGAAGCCTCTGGTGCCGAAATCGTGACCGTGGCTATTCGCCGTACCAATATCGGCCAGAACCCGGACGAGCCCAACCTGCTGGATGTGGTCTCGCCGGATCGCTACACCATCCTGCCCAACACCGCCGGCTGCTACACCGCAGACGAGGCCGTGCGCACCTGCCGCCTGGCCCGTGAGCTGCTGGATGGTCACAAGCTGGTGAAGCTGGAAGTGCTGGCCGACCAGAAGACCCTGTTCCCCAACGTGGTAGAAACCCTCAAGGCCGCTGAAGTGCTGATCAAGGACGGCTTTGACGTCATGGTCTACACCAGCGATGACCCGATCATCGCCCGCGAGCTGGCTGCCATGGGCTGTGTTGCGGTGATGCCGCTGGCCGGCCTGATCGGCTCCGGCATGGGTATCTGCAACCCGTGGAACCTGCGCATCATTCTGGAAGAAGCCACCGTACCGGTGCTGGTGGATGCCGGCGTTGGCACCGCGTCTGACGCCACCATCGCCATGGAGCTGGGTTGCGCCGGTGTACTGATGAACAGCGCTATTGCCCACGCCGATCAGCCGGTGTTGATGGCTCAGGCCATGCACCACGCCGTGGTGGCCGGTCGTGCCGCCTATCAGGCTGGCCGCATGCCGCGCAAACTGTACGCCTCGGCATCTTCGCCGCTGGACGGCACCCTGCGCTAAGCAGGCTATCCTTTCGTCAGGCGCCCTGCGGGGCGCCGCTTTATCCGACCATTACCGAGCACCCCATGTCCGATACGCCCGAACTGCCCGACAGCGCAGAGACCCCCACCCCTGATAGCCCACCGCGCCGCGCCATTCGCAGCTTCGTCATGCGCGCAGGCCGCATGACCGAAGGCCAGCAAAAGGGTATCGACCAGGGCTGGCCGCGCTTTGGCCTGACGCTGGATCAGGGCATGCTTGATCTCGACGCCCTGTTTGGCCGCAGCGCACCGCGTACGCTGGAGATCGGCTTTGGCATGGGTCACTCGCTGCTGGAAATGGCCGCTGCTGCCCCTGAGCAGGACTTCATCGGCATTGAAGTGCACCGTCCGGGCGTGGGTGCACTGCTCAATGGCCTGCTGACTGAGGGGCTGAGCAACGTACGGGTGTTCGACTGCGATGCCATTGAGGTGCTCAACCGCTGTATTCCGGACGGCAGCCTGGACCGCCTGCTGCTGTTCTTCCCGGACCCGTGGCACAAGAAGAAACACCACAAGCGCCGCATCGTCCAGCCGGCCTTTGCCGAGCAGGTGCGTCGCAAGCTCAAGGTGGGTGGCGTGTTTCACATGGCTACCGACTGGGAGCACTACGCCGAGCACATGCTGGAAGTGATGAACGTTGCCCCCGGCTACCGCAATCAGGCGGGCGAAGCGGGTTACGTACCGCGCCCGGAAGAGCGCCCGATCACCAAGTTCGAGCGCCGCGGCGAGCGACTGGGCCACGGGGTGTGGGACTTGAAGTTCGAACGGGTCGACTGAGCGCGCGGGTCTCAGTAGTGGTAACGCAACTGGGCGATCAGTAGCGCATCGTCGGTCATCTTGTAGATGATGCGGTGCTCGCTATTGATGCGCCGTGACCAATAGCTGGCGAGGTTGTGGTTTAGCGGCTCCGGCTTGCCGACGCCAGCGAACGGGTCACGTTGAATCTTTTTGATTAGTACATTGATGCGGCCGACCAGCTTCTTGTCGGTTTTCTGCCAGTACAGATAATCCTCCCAGGCACTCTGCGCGAAGATCAGTTTCATTCGCCCAGTGCCCGTTCCTGCCCTTCTCCCTGCTCCAGTTCGGCAATCGAGTCCAGCAGGCGGCGTGCGTTGCGCGGCGAGCGCAACAGGTAGGCCGTTTCCTGCAGCGCTTCATAATCCTCCAGTGACATCATGACCACCGACTGAGATTTGCTGCGGGTAATAATGATGGGCGCGTGATCTTCGCAGACCTGATCCATGGTCTTGGCCAGATTGGTTCGCGCGGCGGTATAGCTGATAGCGTCCATTATTACACCTGTACAGAAAATTGACATGTGCAGGATAGTGTACAGGTCAGGCCGGCGCAATCATCGCTTTACCCACACCTCAACCCGGCCATTGCGCCGCGCGCCACTTTCCCCGCCCGCCGAGCCGACCGGCTTGTAGTGTCCGTAGCCGATGTGCCCCTGCACCGGCGACCCCATATCCCGCAGTACCTTGGCTGCAGACAGCGCGCGCAGCTCGGAGATCATCTGGGCGCGCAGCTCGTGGCTTTGCTGGTCGGCAAAACCGATCAGCATGATGTCCCGGCTGCTTTTGCCACTTTGCGCCAGGTATTGCTGAATGCGCAGCAGATCGCGCTTGGCCTTGTTGTCCAGGTCGGTGTGGCCTTCATCAAAACGAATGTTGACCGACAGCCGTTGATAGTTGGCGGTCAGGCGCTTGAGGCTGTCGGGTACGCTATCGTCCATCACCGGGTCCACGGCGAAGGGCGTTTGCGAAAAGAAGCCCGACTCGGCCACCAGCGCTTGGCCGGCCTCGCTCTGGGCAAAGGCGACAAACTCCTGTGCCAGCGGCTCTCCACCAGTGCCCGGGGTGTACAGGTAGAGGCGTCGCGACAGTGGATAATCTTCCGTGGCCACGGTCAGCTTGCTGGGCTTGAGCGCCGGCGCTTCGCCATCGGCAATGGCCAGCAGCTTGGCACCGCGTACCGAGGCAAAGCCGGCAAAGCCGATGCCGCCTGGGTTGGCGGTCACGTCGTCAGACAACTGGTCATTCGATTCATAGCGACGCGCGCTCTCGCTTAGACTATAGCGCCCGGCCAGCACCAGCTCCTTGAAGGTGTCCCAGGTACCTGATTGCTCATCCCGGGCGTAGATATCAATCGCCCGGTCTGGCCCGCCAACCTCCGACCAGTTGCTGATCTGGCCGGCAAAGATGCGCGCCAGGGTGTCTATGTTCAATTGCTCCACCGGGTTGGATGGGTGCACCAGAATCGCCAGCCCGTCGATGGCGATGATGTGCTCGCTATCACCGCTCAGCAGGTCGGCCCGGCTGGCCATGGCCTGGGCTTCGCTGCTTTTGACCCGTCTTGAGGCGGCCCAGACATCAGCCTGCCCGGCGGCCAGCGCGCTGTAGCCGGTGCTGGAGCCATGGGCCGCCACCAGCACGGTCAGCGGCTGGCCATCGCGTTGGGTGCTGAGAACGGTCTCGTTGGCGGTGCCGGTGCCCGCGCTGGTCACCGGTTGGCCGCTCAGCTGCTGCAGAAACTGGGTCATCAGCATCGGCGCCAGGGTTGCCCCTATGGTGTTGGAGCCGTGCACTTCCAGTGCGTGGGCGCTGACCAGGCCGGGCAGCAGGGCAAGGGAGAGCCAGAGGTGACGCAGGGGGCGGCGAAGGGAATGCATGATGGACCTCATTCATCGGACAGCGGGTGTGCGGGCTGCCAGAGTGCGACAAGGAGATGACATGCAGGTTACAGCCGCGTGACAGCTTGGATGCTGTGCCTCCATTCTGACGCTTGCGTCACGGACGGGCAGGGCGTTTTGCCGTCCCTTAAGGCAAGAGTTTTAATGTTCTCAGCCGCGCCATGGCCCATAATAGGAGCTACTGACTCGACGACGCGCACTGTATGGCTGTAACGCCCCTCTACGACCCGAAAACCCTGATTATGCTGGCCTGTCTGCTGGTTGGCGTCATGGGCATTGTTCTGCTGCTGATGGGGCGTGCTACCCGGCCACGGATTCCGGGTGTGCATCATTGGGCGGCGGGGTCACTGCTGACCGCGTTGGCGGGCGTGCTGATTCTGCTGCGGGGCTCGGCGCCCGACTGGTTGACCTTCACTGTGCAAAATACCGCAGCGATGCTGGCCTACACGTTGTACTGGGTTGGCAGCGCCAAGCACTTCGGCCACCGACCAAAGCTCAAGGTCTGGGTGTTGCTGTTTGTGGTGGCCTGGTGCGGGCAGACCTATTTCACTCACGTTGAGGACAGCCTGCGTGGCCGCTATCTGAGCCTGACCGGCTACGTTTTTGCTGCCAGCCTGATGCACGCCATCGTCTTTGCCCGCGAGCTGTATCGCCACCGCGGTGATCACCAGCAGCGCCTGCTGGGCGCGGGTTTTACCTTTTTCTGGGTGGTCTTTTCGACCCTGGTGTTTGGTGCCCGCTGGGCGCATGCCATCTTTCAGCCGCAAGACGGGCAGGGCATGCTTGATGTGTCCTGGCTGCAGGCACTCTATCTGGGGACCTTCAGCTTCGGCTTGGTGATCGTCAACATCGGCTTTCTGCTGCTCGTCTCCGAACGTATCCGCAGCAATTTTGAAGAGCTGGCCATGACCGACACGCTGACTGGCGTGCGTAGCCGCCGCGCGGTGGTAGACGCCGCCAGCGACCTGTTCAAACGCAGCCGACGCAGCGGTGAGCCTTTCTCGGTGCTGTCGCTCGATCTGGACCACTTCAAGGCCATCAACGACCAGCACGGGCATCAGGTTGGAGACCGCGTGCTGCAGGCCTTTTGCCGGCGCATGGAAGACACCCTGCGGCAGTCCGATGTATTCGGCAGACAGGGCGGCGAGGAGTTTATTCTGCTGCTGCCCGCCACCTCGATGGCGCAGGCCAGCGAACTGGCCGACCGCCTGCTGCTGGCCGCCGTGACCAGCGAGCCCGGGCTACCCGGCGTGACGGTCAGTATCGGTTTGACCGACTGGCGCCGCGACGACACCTCGATTGACGACCTCTTCAACCGCGCCGACCGCGCCCTGTACGCGGCCAAGGACGCGGGGCGTAACAACGCCAAGTATTGTTAGAGTCGTCCCCCGGGGCTATCAAGAGCCTTGCCGCACAAGCGGCAGAAGGTTAAAAGCCCGCACCTTGGTCGCTCATAGCAGGTCCTTAATCCGCACGATCGTGAGGATTGGCGTTAAATCAAGCCTGAAAGTATATAAATCCTCACAATCGTGAGGATTTATATCTGTTTGCTTATGTTGACGGAAAAATCCTTACGTTCGTGCGGTTTTCTGCTATGTTGCAATGGTATCGGCTTCTTTCCTTACAGTCGTGAGGATTGCCAGATGACTATTGAGGTTGGGTGATGAAATTCCACATCAGCTCCCCGGAGCAAATTGGGCCGTTGGTCAGGGCCAGCCGCAAGGCCATGCAGCTGCGTCAGGATGATGCCGCCGGCAGCATTGGCGTGTCTGAGAACTTCCTCGGCAAGGTCGAGCGCGGGAGCGACTCGGTGCAATGGGGCAAGCTGTTCCAGGTCATGCAGGAGCTGGGGCTGACCCTCTCTGTCGAGGTACCCGAGCCCTTTGCCGAGCAGGTGCAGGCCAGGTTAAACGAGCTGCACGCTCGGGCAGCCTCTGCCGGCAGCAAGGCGGACTAATGGCCAGAACACTCATTGCGTGGATCAACCACACATGTATTGGCACCCTGCGCGAAAGCAACGGGCTCTGGGCCTTTGCTTACAGTTCGGACTGGCTGGCGGATACGAGCGCCTATCCCTTGTGTCCGCTGTTGCCGTTGCAAGCAGAAGAACACATTGATGGCGCCACGCAGCGCCCGGTGCAGTGGCACTTCGATAACCTGCTGCCGGAAGAGGGACAGCGCACCCTGATCGCCGAGGCAGCTGGCGTAGCCATCGCCGACGCCTTTGCCTTGCTGCAGCATTTTGGCGCCGAGTCGGCCGGCTCTATCACCCTGTTACCGCCGGGCGAGCGGCCGCAACCGGGCAGTACTCAACCGCTGTCGACTGTCACGCTGTCTCAGCGCATCCAGTCCATGCCCGAGGTGCCGCTGGCCCAGCGCGCCGCCAAGCGCATGTCGCTCGCCGGTGCGCAGCACAAGGTGGCGGTGATCTATCGTGACGGCCAACTCCTTGAACCGGTAGGCAGCGAGCCTTCAACGCACATCCTCAAGCCGAATCACCCTGGCAACGACTGGCGCCACTCGGTGATCAATGAATGGTTTGTCATGACGCTGGCCGGGCGTGTCGGCCTGCCGGTTCCCAAGGTCACGCGGCTTTATGTGCCCGAGCCGGTGTTTCTCATCGAACGCTTTGACCGGGTCTTAACCCCGGACGGTTGCGCGCGCCTGCACTGCATCGACGCCTGCCAGATGGATGGGCTGTCCCGCGAGTTCAAATACAGCGCCGGCAGTATTGAGCGGCTGGCCGACCTGGCAAGCCGCTGCCGACCCTCCGCGTTGGCAAGGCTGCGCCTGTTTGAGTGGCTGGTGTTTAACGTGCTGGTGGGCAATGAAGACGCGCACCTGAAGAACCTGAGCTTTTTACCTACACCCAAGGGCGTGCAGCTGGCACCGTTCTACGATCTGCTGTGCACCGCCGTCTACGGCACCAAAGCCTGCGACAAGGACCGCTGGCCCGAACAAGCCGAATTGGCCTGGCCCGTCCTCGGCCGTCAGAGGTTGCCACAGATAAGTACCGAGCTGCTGATCGAGGCCGCAGAAGCCATGGGCATCAAACCAGCCACCGCAAAGCAGTCTGTACGCAAACTGGTGGACGCCATCAGCGCCGCTGCGCTGCCCCTGCTAGACCAGATGCTGGCGGAAAATGCTGAGTTGGTAAAGGCCCGCCCGGAACTTAAGGCGACATTTGGCGGAGAGATGCGGCTGCTGCGGAGTATTGAAGCCATTGTTATTCGTGGCATGGTTGGGCAGGTGCGGGGTGGGTAGTAGTGGCTTATCTGGTAACTGGTAGAGTAGGGCTGCAGACGGAGCTGAACCGTCAGCCAGATGATGCGTCAGAGCCTGTCCGACAATCTGAGTCTTTATAACATCTGAGCCCAGCAGCATCTAAGCCGCAAGGCTCTTTCATTGCGACCTGAAACAGGAATGCATTAGGTACACCGAACTGGTCAACCAGCTACGCCACGAACTAGCCCAGACCCTGATGGCGCAGGTCTTGGACATGGAGTGGGTGCGTGAGCCGGTGGGTGTCTTGCGAATTTCTTTAGCTCGCTAAGCATTTTGGGGCCGAGCAGATGACCCTTTGAGGTCTTGCAGGCGTATATTTGAAACACCTTCAGCGTCGGCATGGTTCCGCCCAACATCAGGTAGCCCTTGAGCTCTCGACTTTCATTTACCGCTACCCAAAACTGGTCTTTGATAGCCATCTGCTCGTATGCAGAGTCCGCTAAGAACCCAAACATATTTTTGTGTTTATCAGCGGTCGCAGTCACTTGGGGGATATAGGGTTTTACCGCTTCGTAGCTCTTTAAAATTGCATATTCCATTGCAGTTACCGAGTGTTTGACCAAGCAGGTAGGGGCTGCCGGCCTGAGCCCTTGCTCTGTTCTATCACTCGACTCGCCTGTGCTCAAGCCAGCCTATTGCCGGTCACCCATCCACCCCACCAATACCCCCACATACGCCTCGGTAACTCAACTGGTTACCGTGACTGGTGGGTTCTACACTGGGCGGCATTTGACCACACAGGAAAGCCCAGATGACTTACGAAACCCTCGATTACCAGGTGGAGGACGGTGTCCTCACGTTGACGCTGAACCGTCCTGACCGTATGAACGCCTTCAACGGCCAGATGCGTCGAGATCTGATCGCGGCCTTTGATGCTGCCGATGCCGATGATGCGGTGCGTGTTGTGATCATGACCGGTGCCGGTCGTGCGTTCTGTGCCGGTGCGGATCTGGAGAAGGGCGGTGATACCTTCAACCGTCACAAGCGTCAGGATCAGCCCGAGGGTGATGACCTGCGTGATGGCGGCGGTACCGTGTCGCTGCGTATCTACGAGTGCACCAAGCCGGTCATTGTTGCCTTTAACGGCGCGGCCGTGGGTGTGGGCGTGACCATGAGTCTGCCGGCGGATATTCGCATGGCTTCGACCAACGCCAAGTTCGGCTTTGTGTTTGCCCGCCGCGGCATCACCATGGAAGCCTGCTCCAGCTGGTTCCTGCCGCGCCTCGTCGGCCCGATGCAGGCGGCCGAGTGGGTTTACACCGGCCGCGTATTTAGTGCTGAAGAAGCCCTCAAGGGCGGCCTGCTGCGCAGCGTTCACGAGCCGGACGAGCTGCTGCCGGCGGCGCGTGAACTGGCCCGTGAAATTGCCGACAACACCTCCGCCATGTCTGCCGCGCTGAACCGTCAGCTGCTGTGGCGCATGATGGCGGCGGACCACCCGATGGAGGCGCACATTGTGGACTCCCGTGCGATTGCCTTTATGGGTGAGTCTGCGGATGCGAAAGAGGGCGTCAGCTCCTTCCTGGAGAAGCGCGCGCCGCAGTTCAAGCTGCGTCCGAGCACGGACAAGCCGGCGTTCTTCCCGTGGTGGGAGGAGCGCAAGTTCCGCTGACAGATCGCTGAGAAACTACCTGCGTTGGCATTACTGCGTTAAAAGCCGCCGGAAAATGCTCATTTACTGCTTGTAAAGTCGAGCGCGACTCCGATCGCTTTTCCGGCGGCTTTTGCCTTGTACTGCCTGCCTCGGCAACGTTTCTCAACGATCTGCTGTTCGAGCGTCGGTTGGCGCACTGCTGACCGGATACGACGCCCGCGCACGTTCTGTGTGCGGGCGTTTCAGTGTTAGGCTTTGGCCTTTTCTACCTAATGGGAGCTGTTGCCATGAGTCGTCACTTTGAATCTGCCCCGGGCCTGTGCGAGAACCGCGATGCGGCCACCGAGGGCTTTGTCTTCAACCAGACCATGCTCCGCATCAAGAACCCTGAGGCGACGCTGGATTTCTATACCCGCGTGATGGGGATGACGCTGGTGAAGAAGCAGGATTATCCGGCGGGTAAGTTCAGTCTGTATTTTCTGGCCGCAGTCGACAGCAATGCGCTGGATACCTGGTCGGACGATCCGGTGGAGCGCACCCACCAGACCTTCGGCCGCCCGGCCATGCTCGAGCTGACCCACAACTGGGGCACTGAGGACGATCCGGAATTCAGCTATCACAACGGTAACGATGACCCGCGTGGTTTCGGCCATATCGGCTTTGCCGTGCCGGATCTGGAAGCGGCCTGCGCGCGCTTTGAGGAGCTGGGTGTGTCCTTCGTTAAGCGCCCGCAGGACGGCAAGATGCACAACATCGCCTTTATCCGTGACCCGGACGGGTATTGGATCGAGATCTTTGCGCCGGGCGGCATGGCGTAACAGAGCGGCTCTCGTCTGACGCTGGTCGAGCGGGAGCTCGACCAGCCCGGCTTCTGGACCCTGTTGTAGATACCGTCTTCGAACTTAGTGCGCAATGGCCAATGCGGGATCGAAGGGCTTACCTGATTTGAGTACTCCATAGGCGATACTCAGCAACTTACGCATGGCCGCGCACACGGTCTGCTTACCCTTTTTGCCCCTGGCCCTCAGACGCTCGACTTGCGCCTTGATCGCTGGGTTGTAGGTCATCGCTACAACAGCAGGTAGGTAGAGCGCACTGCGCAATCGAGCTGACCCTGTTCGTGAGATGCGAGTACGACCGTAGTAGGCGCCTGACTCTTGCAGGCGTGGGTCCAGGCCCGCGAACGCAGTGACCGCGCGCGAATGGGTAAAGCGTTCTATCTCGCCCAGCTCAGCCAGGATCAGCGCCGCTGTCTTGTCAGCGATGCCGTCGATGCTCACCAGCAGATCACGTTTACCACGTAGATCCGGGTCATCATCGATATGCTGCTTGATCTGCTTTAGCGTCCATTCGATTT
>NZ_FOUD01000006.1 GCF_900114765.1 Halopseudomonas pachastrellae | reverse complement strand
AGATTCCTAGGCATTACTCACCCGTCCGCCGCTCTCAAGAAGAAGCAAGCTTCTCCTCTACCGCTCGACTTGCATGTGTTAGGCCTGCCGCCAGCGTTCAATCTGAGCCATGATCAAACTCTTCAGTTAAATACTGATTGGGTTTTGAGAAAACCCTAAACTTGGCTCAGCTTTACAAAAACTCGTGAATTCACGAAGTTACTTGCTAGGCTGATAATCTTTTTGATCATCGAGCACATTCAGCAAGCACCCACACGAATTACTTGATTCAAATTGTTAAAGAGCGATTCGGTCAGCGTTTCCGCCTAACCAAGGCCGCGCATTCTACGCTAACCTCATGTTCCGTCAAGCATTTTTTTGAGGTTTTTAACCACCTCAAAACCCGCTTGAGCGACCCGAAGATGCTTTCGCTTTCCGGGTCAGGGAGGCGCATTCTACAGCATCAAACCCCGCTGTCAACACCTTCCAAACAACCTGATGAGAACATCTCATCCCACTCAAAATGGCGTCTTGCGAGCAACCCTTTCGAGGCGGCGCATTCTACGCCATCTTGCCGGACTGTCAAGCCTCAAAATTAAGCTAACTTATTGATTAATAAGCGCTTTACCCGAGGCACCCTGCCCGGCAAGGAGGCGAATTATAGAGACTTCAGCGGGCGCGTCAAACCTTTTTTGCAGTTTTATTACCCGCACCGCCTTTACTCGGCTGCAGCCGGGCTTTTACGCCGGCGCCACAGGGCAAGTAGCGGGCCTGACAACGTGTAGCAGACAAAGATGGCCCAGAGGATTCGCGACGGGTCCGAGGAGATCACGGCAAACACCAGCACAACAACCAGAATGGCAAAGAACGGCACGCGCCCCTTGAAGTCCAGATCCTTGAAGCTGTAGTAACGCACATTACTGACCATCAACAGGCCGCCCAGCGCAGTGAGGATGCCAACCAGCAACGCGATATTGCCGCCATCGATACCAAAATCCGCCAGCGACCAGACCATACCCGCAACCAGGCCAGCCCCTGACGGGCTTGGCAGGCCGGTAAAGTAGCGCTTGTCGTCATCACCAATGTGCGTATTGAAGCGCGCCAGCCGGAGCGCCGCGCCGGCAACGTAGATGAACGCGAACACCCAGCCGACCTTACCCAGGTCGGTCAACGCCCAACTGAACACCACCACCGCCGGCGCGATGCCGAAAGCGACCATATCCGACAACGAGTCGTACTCGGCACCAAAGGCACTCTGCGTATTGGTCAGGCGCGCGACGCGACCATCCAGACCATCAAGCACCATGGCAATGAAAATGGCGACCGCCGCATGGGTAAAGTTGCCGTCCATTGCGCTGACAATGGCGTAAAAGCCGGAGAACAGCGCCGCCGTGGTAAACAGATTGGGCAACAGGTAGATGCCTTTGTGGCGAACCTTGTTGCCATCCGGCCCGGGCACCTCCTCGACGTGCTCGTCAATCGGCAGCAGGGTATGTGCGCCCTCTGCGTCGGTGTCCTTCGGGGTATTCTGATGCTCTGTCATAGGGTTACCTTGCAACAATGCCGGGCCCAACAGTGTGGCAAGTTGGCGGGCAAATGACCAGCAAGCTCAACGTCGAGGCATAAAAAAACGCGGCTGGAAGCCGCGTTTTTTTTCAAGCTCGATCGACTTAGTTCTTGGACTTGTCGACGATCTTGTTGGAAGCGATCCACGGCATCATGCCGCGCAGCTTCTCACCTACCTGCTCGATCGGGTGCGCGGCGTTGTTACGACGGGCAGCGGTCATGGACGGGTAGTTGTGAGCACCTTCAGCGATGAACATCTTGGCGTATTCGCCGCTCTGGATGCGCTTGAGCGCGTTGCGCATGGCTGCACGGGACTCATCGTTGATGACTTCCGGGCCAGTCACGTACTCGCCGTACTCCGCATTGTTGGAGATGGAGTAGTTCATGTTGGCGATGCCGCCTTCGTACATCAGGTCGACGATCAGCTTCAGCTCGTGCAGACACTCGAAGTAAGCCATCTCCGGCGCATAACCGGCTTCGGTCAGAGTTTCGAAACCGGCCTTGACCAGCTCAACCGCACCACCACACAGAACGGCCTGCTCGCCGAACAGGTCGGTTTCAGTCTCGTCCTTGAAGGTGGTTTCGATGATACCGGTACGACCGCCGCCCACACCGCTGGCGTAGGACAGGGCTACGTTCTTGGCGTTGCCGGATGCGTCCTGGAAGATCGCGATCAGGTCGGGAATACCGCCGCCCTTGACGAACTCGGAGCGCACAGTGTGGCCCGGCGCCTTGGGAGCGATCATGATGACGTCCAGGTCAGCGCGCGGCACGATCTGGTTGTAGTGGATAGCAAAACCGTGAGCAAACGCCAAAGTA
Organism: Halopseudomonas pachastrellae; assembly: GCF_900114765.1. Taxonomy (GTDB): domain Bacteria; phylum Pseudomonadota; class Gammaproteobacteria; order Pseudomonadales; family Pseudomonadaceae; genus Halopseudomonas; species Halopseudomonas pachastrellae. Next base: position 198,756 of record NZ_FOUD01000006.1, on the reverse strand, counting down.
GCGCCCTGCTTCAGGTTCGGCTCGATCTCAGCTTTGTACAGCTGGGACTGGAACTCGTCCGGGGTCAGGATCATGACCACGTCGGCTGCTGCTACAGCGGCCGGGACATCGCTGACTTTCAGGCCATGAGCCTCAGCCTTGGCGATGGAGCTGGAACCAGGACGCAGGCCGACGGTTACATCAACACCGGAATCTTTCAGGTTGCAGGCGTGGGCGTGACCCTGCGAACCGTAACCGATGATGGCAACCTTCTTGCCCTGGATGATGCTCAGATCACAATCTTTATCGTAATAGACTTGCATGAAGTTCCCCTGCTTACTTGTGCGGACCGCCTGGCCCGCGACCAATTAGTTTAGATACTCAAAACCTTTTCACCGCGGGCAATACCCGACACACCGGTACGTACCACTTCGAGTACCGAGGTCGGCCCGACGGCCTCAATGAAGCTGTTCAGCTTGTCGCTGGTGCCGGTCAGCTGCACGGTATAGACGCTTGCCGACACATCCACGATCTGGCCGCGGAAGATATCGGTGGTGCGCTTGACCTCTGCGCGCTGGGCGCCGGTCGCCTTGATCTTGATCAGCATCAGCTCGCGCTCGATGTGAGCCCCCTCAGACAGGTTGACCAGTTTAACCACCTCAATCAGCTTGTTGAGGTTCTTGGTGATCTGCTCGATCACCTCGTCCTGGCCAACCGTGGTGAGCGTCAGACGCGACAGTGTCGGGTCTTCGGTCGGAGCCACAGTCAGGGTCTCGATATTGTAGTTGCGCTGCGAGAACAGCCCAACTACCCGAGACAACGCGCCCGGTTCGTTTTCCAGAAGAACGGAAATGATATGTCTCATGTCAGGTGCGCTCCGTTTTGCTCAGCCACATATCTCGCATCGCACCACCACGAATCTGCATCGGGTAAACGTGCTCGCTGGTATCCACCGCGATATCGAGGAACACCAGGCGATCTTTCATCGCAAAGGCTTCAGCCATCTTGCTCTTGAGTTCCTTGGGATCGGTGATACGGATACCGACATGACCATAGGCCTCGGCCAGCTTGACGAAGTCCGGCAGCGACTCCATGTAGGAGTGCGAGTAGCGGCTGTTGTACTGCATGTCCTGCCATTGGCGAACCATGCCCAGCGCACCGTTGTTCAGGTTGACGATCTTCACCGGCATGTCGTACTGCAGGCAGGTCGAAAGCTCCTGAATGTTCATCTGGATACTGCCTTCACCGGTAACACAGGCAACCGTGGCCTCCGGGAAGTTCTGCTGCACGCCCATGGCCGCCGGAAAACCGAAGCCCATGGTGCCCAGGCCGCCGGAGTTGATCCAGCGATTAGGCTTGTCGAACCGATAGTACTGGGCCGCAAACATCTGATGCTGCCCAACGTCAGAGGTAATGAAGGCGTCGCCACCAGTCACTTCCCACAGCGCCTCGATAACCGCCTGCGGCTTGATGATGCTGCCGTCGCCCTTGTCGTACGGGAACAGGTCACCATCACCACGCCATTCATCGATCTGCTTCCACCAGGAGGCCTGGGTATCGGCATCCGGGCTTTCACCCATCTCCTTATAGATAGCAAGCATTTCCGTCAGTACGCTTTCAACCGGACCAACAATCGGAATATCGGCCTTAACGGTCTTGGAAATAGACGCAGGATCGATATCGATATGGATGACCTTGGCGTTCGGGCAGAACTTGCTGGCGTCATCGCCATTGATGACACGGTCATCAAAGCGTGCACCGACGGCCAGGATCACGTCTGCGTGATGCATGGTCAGGTTGGCGGTGTAGCTGCCGTGCATGCCAAGCATACCGACGAACTGACGATCGGTACCCGGATAAGCACCCAACCCCATCAAGGTGTTGGTCACAGGCAGGTTGAGCGCGCGAGCCAGTTCAGTCAGCGGGCGCGAGGCACCACCAAGAATGACGCCACCACCGGAGTACATAACCGGACGCTTGGCTTCCAGCAGCATTTCTACCGCTTTGCGGATCTGACCGGAATGACCACGGGTAGCCGGATTGTAGGAGCGCAGCTTGACCTTCTTCGGGTAGCTGTACTCAAACTTGTCGGCCGGGTTGGTCATGTCCTTGGGAATGTCGATCACAACCGGACCGGGACGACCGCTCTGCGCCAGATAGAAGGCCTTTTTGATGACCTCAGGAATGTCGCGCGGATCCTTGACCATGAAGCTGTGCTTTACGATCGGACGGGAAACGCCAACCATGTCGGTTTCCTGGAAGGCATCGGAGCCAACCATGTTGCTCACAACCTGGCCGGAAATAACGACCATCGGGATCGAGTCCATGTAGGCCGTCGCAATACCGGTAACGGTATTGGTCGCACCAGGGCCGGACGTCACCAGTACCACACCAGGTTTGCCGGTAGCACGAGCGTAGCCGTCTGCCATGTGGGCAGCAGCCTGCTCGTGACGGACCAGAATATGCTCTACGTCGTCTTGCCGGAAAATGGCATCGTAGATATGCAGAAGGGCACCACCCGGGTACCCGTAGATATATTTAACACCCTCGTCACGCAATGAGCGGACGACCATCTCAGCGCCGGATAAAAGCTCCACTTTAGAATCACCTCTAGCTTGCCACCCACCAATGGCGGGCAGCAGGGTACCTGTTTACTGCTCGGCAGCGCAGAACAACGGTGGTTGTGCTGCATCAGCTTGACTACGTGCTTGGAGGCCGGCTCCTACTGTTGCGGAGTAGCCTCACCCAGCGCGAGGTAGCGCGTGCGGGTGCCAGGCCGGGCGTCGACGGGTTTCGTCTCCCGGAATGAGCAACAAAACCGCGTGCGTCGATGCGGGGTGAGCACCGATTGCAGCGGCTTATGAGAACCACGAATTGTTTACACTCGAGACTGACAAGTCAAGCCAAGTTGCAGAAAACCCCTACCAAGGGATATACCTGTGCCACAGGCGCGCTATCGCACGTTAGGGTTGCGCCCGCTCACCGTGACAGAACAAGGAAGAAACGCCATGCGCAAGATCGTCATTTCCGCCGCCCTGAGCCTGGTTTGCACCAGCGCCATGGCCACCCAAATGTACCGCTGGGTGGATGAAAACGGCGTCACCCAATTCAGCCAGCAACCCCCTGCCGAGGATCAGTATCAGCGCATGCAGGTCAAGCCGGCGCCGGAGCTAGGCACCGGGAGCCTCGCACCCGACACCGATAGCCCAGCGGGAGAACAGACCGAATCAACCGAGTCGGCTGAACCTGCCGCCGCAGCGCAGCCGACGCCGGAGCAGCAGGCTAAATTGGCAGAGCAATGCGACGCGCTGCGCGCCAACCTGACCACCATGCAGAACAACCCGCGTCTGCGTCGCACGCTGGAGGATGGAACGGTTGAGCGAATCGGTGAAGATGAGCGTCAGGCAATGATTGCCAAAGCGCAGGCAGATCTGCAGGAGCACTGCCAGTAAGCAAAAACGGGGCATTGCGCCCCGATGTCAGTCGACCAGCGTGCTGGCGTGTCGATCAATACGCGCCAGCACCGCCAGCAAACCTGTCTGGCGGCGGCCCAGGTGCACAAAGGCCTGCTCCCCCATTGGCCGCAGCGCACAGGGGCCCGGCAATGACGCCCCGGTTGCCAGCAGTTGATTAACCTGCGGAATAAACACCCACTGCAACCACTGCTCAAAGGCCAGTGTGTCGGCGCAGAAGGGAGCCTCACTGGCCAATTGCGCCGCCGACGGCGGCTCTAGCGACCACAACCCCCACTGACGCAACTCGCCTTCAAGCTCCTGCAAGGCAGCGGCAAGTGCCGCCGAGTCCCTCACGAGGAAACGCGAGCCCGCTGACGCGCCTGCTCGGCGCCCGCTGCATCGCCCTGCTGTTCGCGCGCCTGCGCCACCAGCTCCCACAAGCCAGCCTGCAACGATGGACGACCCGAGGCATAGGCCAGACCACGGCGCGCCAGTTGCTCGGCTTGCGCGGCATCGCCCTGGCTCAGACGCACCTGCGCCAGACGGTACAGCACCTGTGGCTCACGCGGCGCAATACGCATGGCACGCTCCAGGCTGGCATTGGCGCCGTTCAGGTCGCCGTTGCTTTCCTGCTGACGCGCCGTGGTGAGCAAGGCCAGCACCGGCCCGTCGAGCTGCTCATCGGCCTGCAGTGCTCCGCTGGAGGAGCTGGATCCAGAACCAACAGCCGGAGACGAGCTGATATCGCCACTGGAGATCGCGGGCTGGTTATCCAGCGGATAGGACTGTACCGCGCTGGAGCCACCCTGCCCGTCCGGCACCATGACCACCACGCCGCTATCCTGCTGCGCTGCCGGCGCTTGCGGAGCCGAGCTGCCCACGCGCCCGGCACCGGTACGCATGTCCTCATTGGAGACCGGGCGACCGGAATCCACTACCGGAATCGCGCCGCCAGAGCCTGCGCAACCCGATAGCACGGCGATCACGGCGCCCAGCAGCGCGACTTGTCTGATGCCCATCTGTTCAATCCTCTCTCATCCGTTATGCGACGAAGGCGACAGCATACTGGCAGCGCCTCAGCGCAGCCAGTCGCGAATGGTGTCGAGCACCCGATTGGCGCCGTCGCGAATCACTTCGGTGTCAATTACCGGCTTGCAGCCGGGCCCCGGCAGCGGCTCGTAGCCCGCCCTGAAGGGGATTTCGACACTGCCCTCGCAGGATGGATCGCTGCCAAGGCCGGTCAGCGGATCAGCCCAGGCGGTGACAATCTCCGCCGGTGGCACATCCGACAGACTCTGCGGGTGCGCGGCGCCCATAAAGCCGTTCCAGACCTGCAAGGCGCCGGTAGCGCCGGTCAGGCGGGTGCGATCGTTATCATCACGCCCCACCCAGGCCACGGCCACCAGGTCATCCGAGAAACCGGCAAACCAGCTGTCACGCAGATCATTGGTGGTACCGGTCTTGCCGGCCAGCCGAATGTTCGAGGACACATGGTTGTAGGCCGAGCGGCCGGTACCTTCTGTCATCACATGGGTCATCGCCTGCTGAGTCAGGTAGATGGTCGCGGAATCAAAGCGCTGACGCACCTCAAACGGATACCGCTTGAGTGGCTCGCCCTGCGCCGTCAGCACGTTGCGAATGGCGCGCAGCGGTGTATTGAAGCCGCCATTGGCAATGGTCTGGTACATGTCGGCCACCTGCATCGGCGTCATCGCACCCGAGCCCAGCAGCATGGCCGGGTAGGCGGGCCAGTCATGATCAACGCCCAACCGGCGCACGGTATTCAGCACACTATCAACGCCCACCTCGGTGCCCAACCGCACGGCTGCCTGGTTATAGGACTTGGCCAGTGCCATGTACAACGGCACCTGCCCGTGACTTTGGCGATCATAATTCTGCGGCGACCAGGTCTTGCCGGGTTCGGCTTCCAGAGTGATCGGATCATCATCAATCGGCGTGATCAGCGAATAGCGCTCGGGTTTCTCCAGCGCCGTCAGGTAAATGGCCGGCTTGATCAGCGAGCCAATCGGCCGTGAGGCATCTAGCGCCCGGTTAAAGCCGGAGAAACGCGGGTCAGCGCCACCAACTACCGCCAGCACCTCGCCTGTCTGCGCGCCAGTGACCACCATGGCCGCTTCCAGCGGTTTCTTATCGGGCGTCTCGCCAAAGCGCTTGAGTGTACCCTGTACAGCGGTCTCTGCCTTGTGCTGCAGCAAGGGGTCAAAGCTAGTAAAAATGCGCAGCCCTTCGCTGGTCAGATCCTCGTCGCGGTAGTCCGCACGCAGCTGACGTTTGACCAGATCCATAAACGCCGGGTAGCTAGTATTGGCCAGGCTACCGCCCTGGGTCACGTCCAGTGGTTTGTTCTTGGCGTCGGTCGCTTCTTGCTGACTGATCATGCCCTGCTCGGCCATCAGATCCAGTACCAGGTTACGTCGTGTGGTCGCCCGCTCGGGGTTGCGGCGCGGGTTGTAGTAGGAGGCGCCCTTGACCATCCCTACCAGCAACGCCACCTGATGCAGCTGCAACTCCTGCAGCGGCTGGGCAAAGTAGTACTGGCTGGCCAGGCCAAAGCCGTGCACTGCGCGGTTGCCGTCCTGTCCGAGGAATACCTCATTGAGGTAGGCCTCAAGAATCTCTTCCTTGCTGTAATGCAGCTCCAGCAACACCGCCATCATGGCCTCAAGGCCCTTACGGATAATGTTGCGGTCTGCCGTCAGATAAAAGTTTTTGACCAACTGCTGGGTCAAGGTGCTACCACCCTGGCGCAGACTACCGGAGGTGAGGTTGACGAACATGGCGCGGGCGATGCCTTTGGGCGACACGCCAAAGTGCTGGAAGAACTCGCGATCTTCCACTGCCACCAGAGAGTCCACCAGATAAGGCGGAGCCTGATCCAGACGGATCAGAATACGGTCTTCGTTGTGCGCAGGATAAATACCACCGATCATCAGCGGTTCAAGCCGCGCCATGACCAAGTCCTGGGAGCCACCGATACTGGCGATGCGGTTACCGTCAAAACGCACGCTGACGCGCTGGGCTCGCTCGGCGCCCTCGAAAAACTGGAACCCGCGGGTGTAGACATCAATACGACTGCCGCCCACCGCCATCTGGCCCGGGCCGTTAGCCGCGTTGCTCTGCCGATAACCCAGGGCCTTCAGCTCGGTGAGAAAATCGTCGCGGCTCAACGGACGGCCGGCATACAGCTCCAGCGGGCGCGCAAAGACCTTGGCCGGCACCGCCCAGCGCTTGCCGGAAAACTTCTCCTGTACGATGGCATCAAGATAGACCGCCAGAGCCCCAACCAGCACCAGACCGACCAGCCCGAGCTTGAGCAGCCAGCCCCAGAGGCGACTGCGACCGCTGGACTTTCCCTTGCCCCGCGACTTGGACTTGCGTTTGTTAGCCATGTTTCCTCACGTCATTACCCTTCTGATGCCGGCATGCACTCACGCGCGGCCCTTTGCTACGGTTGGCCTGTGACCCGCCAGACCGCATAATGTTCGCATTGCCGACCAAACAAGGAAACGTCGTGAGCCTGACCCTGTTAACTGCGCTGCAGAACCCTGACCTGTATGACCACCCGGTAAGCGATTTTACTCTGATTGAAACCCATATTTCCTGGGTGCTGCTGACCGGCGACTATGTTTACAAGGTCAAGAAACCGGTCAATTTCGGCTTTCTCGACTATTCCTCGCTGGAACAACGCCAGCATTTCTGCCAGGAAGAAATCCGCCTGAACCGCCGCCTGGCGCCCGAGCTGTACCTGGACGTTATCCCGGTTACCGGCAGCGCCGAAGCCCCTGTTCTGGGTGGCGACGGCCCGGCTATCGAATATCTGGTCAAGACTCGCCAGTTCCGTCAGCAGGATCTGCTCGGCAACCTGCAGCGCGATGGCGGCCTGACCGTTAGCCATATTGACGAGCTGGCAGGCGTGCTGGCCCGCTTCCACGGCCAGATTGAGCATGCCGGCCTCAATACCCCGTTCGGCACACCACAGCAGGTCCATGCCCCGGTAACCCAGAACTTCGAGCAGATTCGCCCATTTTTGAGCGATGCAGGAGACCTGCAGCAGCTCGACGCCCTGGAGCAGTGGGCGAATACTACCCACCAGCGGCTGATTCCCCAAATTAATGAACGCAAGGCCGCCGGCCTGATCCGCGAATGCCATGGCGACATCTATCTCGATAATGTCACCCTGGTGGACGGACAGGTGACCCTGTTCGACTGCATCGAGTTCAATGACGCCTTCCGCTGGACCGACGTCATGGCCGACGTCGCCTTCATGAGCATGGACCTAGAAGATCGCGGCCTGCACGCCCTGTCCCGCCGCTTCGTCAGCGCCTATCTGGAGCACACCGGCGATTATCAGGGCCTGGCGGTACTCAACTACTACAAGGCCTACCGGGCCATGGTGCGCGCCAAGGTCGCCCTGTTCGGCTTGAACGACCAGATGAGCGCGGAACAGCGCGCCAGCGTCATGCAGCGCTACTACGGCTACGCGGCGCTGGCCGAAAGCTACACCGAGGTTGCGCCGCGCTTTGGCCTGCTGACCTTCGGCGTGTCCGGCAGCGGCAAGAGCACGCTGGCGGTCAAGCTGGTCGAGCAACTGGGCGCCATTCGCCTGCGCTCGGACGTTGAGCGCAAGCGCCTGTTCGGCAGCGACGACAACCCGAGCCTGGACTCCGGCCTGTATGCACCCGAGCGCAGCGAACAAACCTACCAGCGCCTGGCCTGCCTGGCTGCACAAACCCTGGCCAACGGCTACCCGGTGATCGTCGACGCCACGCACCTCAAGCAGGCCCAGCGCCAGTTAATGCGCGATGCCATCGAAGACCAGGGCGCGCCCTGCCTGATCCTGCACTGCGACGCCCCGCAGGCCAGCATCGAGCAGTGGCTGACAGAGCGCCAGCAAGCCGGCACCGACGTCTCTGACGCCGGTATCGAGGTCATGCGCCATCAACTGCAGGAGATGGAGCCGCTCGACGCCGATGAAGCCGCCCTCAGCATCCGCGTGGACACCGCCAGCGACAGCGCCATGAGCGACCTGTCAGAGCAGCTCAGAAAGCGCCTGTAGGGCGCGCCAGACGGGCGCTGTACGGATACGGCAGCGCCTACTACACTGGGTTTCGGGACACCAATAACAAGAGCAGACCCGACGCCATGCCGCACACAGACCTGCGCCCAACCGCACCGCAGCCATCTGCCCACCTGCCTACATGCATCCTGCAGCCATCAGGAGGAGCCCGGCATGGAGCCAGATGAGCTACTCGGTCTACGCAACCTGGGCAAGACCTCCAGCCAGTGGCTGCACGCCACCGGCATCCACACCCCTGAACAACTCCGCCAGCTTGGCCCCGTGGAAGCCTACCGCGCCGTGCGAGCACGCGGCTTCAATGCCTCCAAGGCCCTGCTTTTTGCAATCGCCGGCGCGCTTCAGGACACCCATTGGAAAGACCTTGACCCGGCATACAAGCAACGCCTGCTGGACCAACTACTGCAGTCTGGCAGAGCCGATTAAGCGACCTGGCTCACACAGCCGCAGCCACTCGCTTGCCTGCGTTGCAGACAGGCTTTTATGTTGACTACAGCCTGCCCCGCTGAGGTAATGTAAGCCATTACCTGCCGCACCGGCGCAGACGGTACTCCATGCCAACACTGCAGTAGGTCAGGACTACAAAAAAAGGAATTCTGCCATGTATCTGATAGGCGACCAGCCACCTTACGCCGAGAAGCTGATCAACACCCTTCAAAGCATCCCTCAGCAACTGCTCAAGGATCTTGAGCCCTGTGACGACGCCATTGCGCTCGACGCAGTGGACGATCTCTACAACCACATCAGCCCGGCTCGCCTGTACCTGCTCAAAAGCGGCCTGCTGCACGCCCAGATTGATGGCAAACCCCTGTTCTACATCCAGGAAGGCGACCTGATCGGCCTGCGTCAGGGCCTGAACGCAGCGCCCTGCACCTACCTCAGTGAAGAGCCGCTGGTGCTCATCCCCTATGACCGTGAGGCGCTGTTCAAGCATATCCACGCCGACAGCCGCAAGCAGGAGCAGTTTACCCAGTACATCCTCGGCCAGGCGGCTCTGATGTCGGATGCTCTGGCGCACACCAAGCAACCGGAAGTACGCCCGGTCACCGGCTTTCAGCATTTTGCCCCGGGTGCCGAGCTGATCCGTCAGGGCGACGACGCCGATCACGTCTTCATTATCACCGAGGGGCACGCCGAAGCCTTTGTTGAAGGTATCAAGGTTGGCGACGTCCAGAAGGACGAGATCTTCGGTGCCATGGCGCTGTTCACACGTGAAAAGCGCTCGGCGACCGTCATCGCCAGCGTGCCGACCACGGTGATGATGATTCCCAAGGAACAGTTCCTTGCGCTGATGCAAAGTAACCCGCGGATCGCCCATAGCCTGATTGAAAGCATGGCACGCCGCATTGACCTGATGAACAAGGAACTGACCCACTACAAGCAGCTGAACGAAAAATAATTCAGCAAAGGGGTTGACTTGCTAATGATAAACGTTATCATTAGCAACAAGTCATCGCGAGATGGCTGTTGATAACAGATTGTCGCGAGACAAACGGTTATCTCCTCATCAGGCTAATCACGGATTTTTGCCCGCTCATTGAGCGGGCATTTTTTTGCCTGCGACAAACATTCGCTCGCCCCTACCAACTCCCCTCTGCCCGCTGCCGCGCCCGAAAATGTCTAGGCGTTCTCACTCCACAGCGAACCAAATAAAAATAATTCCCATTTACTGTTGACGTAAAAATGATAACCGCTATCATTAGCAACAAGTCATCGCGAGATGGCTTCGGATAACAGCTTGTCGCAAGACAAACGGTTATCTCCTCATCAGGCTAATCACGGATTTCGCCCGCTCAATGAGCGGGCATTTTTTTGTCCGATAAAAACGTAACCAACAAAAAACGCCGCAGCGGTCACCCGCTGCGGCGTTCTGCACATCACCTGCGAGGTCAGGCCTCAGGAGCCTCCCCGCGCTCTGCAGCCTGATTGGCAAAATCACCACCGCCCAGTGCACGGTACAGCGTGATCTCGCTCAGCAGCTGGCTCAGGCGATCAGAGATCACCCCCTGCCGGGCCTCGAACAGCTGCCGCTGCGCGTCCAGCAGCGTCAGATAGCTATCGACACCGATGTTGTAGCGCCGATCAGCCAAGCGGAAGTAGTCCTCCGATGCCTCCAGCAGGGCCCGCTGGGCAGTCAGCTGGTCAACGTAGGTCTCGCGCGCTTCAAGGCCGTCTGCCACTTCCCGGAAGGCGTTCTGAATAACCCCTTCGTATTGGGCAATCTGCTGATTACGGCTGATCTCGGCATAGTCCAGACTCGCCTTAAGTGCGCCAGCACGGAAGATCGGCACGCTGATGCTGGGCGAGAAAGTCCAGTACTCCGAGCCGCTGCCGAACAGGTTGTCGAGGTCACTGCTGGCACTGCCGGCCGCACCAGTGAGGCTGATGCTGGGGAAGAAGGCGGCCTTGGCCGCGCCGATACTGGCGTTCACGCCAAGCAACTGGTGCTCGGCCTGCAGCACGTCCGGGCGCTGATACAGCACCTCGGAAGACAGCCCGACAGGCAGGTCGGCCAGCACGTCCTCATCCAACAACATCGGGTTGCCGGCTGTTGCCGACCAGGGCTGACCGACCAGAACCGTCAGCGCATTGCGGTCCTGAGCCACCTGACGACGGTAACGCGCCAGACTCGCCCGGGCAGACTCAACCGCCGTGCGGGCCTGGGCCAGCTCCAGACTGGAGGCCACACCCACTTCGTTACTGCGCTTGGTCAGCGCGTAACTTTCTTCGTAGGTTTTCAGGGTGTCTGCCGTCATGTCCAACAGGGCCTGGTCCGCCTGCAGCGTCAGATAGGTGCTGGCCACATCGGCCACCAGACTGATCTGCACCCCACGACGGGCCTCGTCACTGGCGAGAAAATCCTGCAGCGCCTGCTCACGCAGGCTGCGAATACGGCCAAACAGGTCCAGCTCCCAGGACAAGCCGAGGGTCGCGGTGTACTGGCTGGTAATCATGCTGTCGCCGCTGTTGGACAGGTCGGCCGGCATCCGGGTGCGGGTGCCGTTACCGTTGACATCCACCTGCGGATACAGCTCGGCGCCCTGAATGTCATACAGCGCCCGGTTGGCCTCCACGTTCAACGCTGCCACACGCAGATCGCGGTTGTTCTCCAGGGCCAGGCCAATCAGGCGCTGCAGCTCCGGGTCCTTGAAGAAGCTGCGCCAGCTGATCACCTGGGTTTCCTGCAGGTTGCTCTCGACACCCTCAGTCCAGTTGGCAGGCACCGGCGCCACAGGGCGCTCGTACTCGGGGATCAGCGAGCAGCCGCTAAGCGCTGCCAGTACCGCCAGGCTCAATACGCTGCTTTTCACTGTACGTCCTCCGTCGACTTTGCTTTCGCGCCTTTGCGCTCGGTAAACAGGGTGGTCACCAATACGTAGAACAGTGGCACCCAGAATATCGCCAGCACCGTGGCGCTCAACATACCGCCGATAACGCCGGTACCAATGGCGTGCGAGCTACCCGCGCCAGCGCCGGACGCCAGCGCCAGCGGCACAACGCCCAGGGTAAAGGCCAGCGAGGTCATGATGATCGGGCGCAGACGCAGACGGCAGGCTTCCACCGCCGCCTCGACGATGCCCATCCCCTCCTCGTGCAGGTCCTTGGCGAACTCTACGATCAAAATCGCGTTCTTCGCCGTCAGGCCGATCGTTGTCAACAGCCCCACCTGGAAGAACACGTCATTGGACAGACCACGCCCCAGGGTCGCCAGCAGCGCACCAATCACACCCAGTGGTACAACGAGCATCACCGCCATCGGGATAGACCAGCTCTCGTACAGCGCCGCCAGACAGAGGAAGACCACGATCAACGACAGGGCATACAGCGCGGGCGCCTGGTCTCCTGACAAGCGCTCCTCGTAGGACAGCCCGGTCCAGGAGATACCAATGCCTTTAGGCAGTTGCTGCGCCAGCTTCTCGATCTCGGCCATGGCGTCACCGGTGCTATAGCCCGGCGCCGGTTCGCCCTGGATCTCCATCGCCGGCACCCCGTTGTAGCGCGACAGCTTGGGTGAGCCGTAAACCCACTCGCCGGTTGCAAAGGCGCTGAACGGCACCATCTCGCCGCTGCTATTACGCACGTACCACTTCTGCAGGTCCTCGGGGTTCATCCGCGATTCGGCCTGCCCTTGCATATAGACCTTCTTCACTCGACCACGATCGATGAAATCATTGACGTAGCTTGAGCCCCAGGCAATCGACAGCGTCTGATTGATGTCGCTCAGCGACAGCCCAAGTGCACTGGCCTTTTCATCGTCAACCAGCAGCTGGAACTGCGGCTGGTCATCCTGGCCGTTGGGGCGCACGTTGGCCAGGATGTCGCTTTGCGCAGACATACCGAGCAACTGATTGCGCGCCTGCATCAGCACATCATGACCAACCCCGGCATTATCCTGCAGATAGACGTTGAACCCGGATGCGGTTCCCAGCTCCATCACGGCTGGCGGGGCAAAGGCGAACACCATCGCATCAAGGAAGCCGGCGAAGTGCTGTTGCGCCCGCTGTTGCAGGGCAAGCACACTTAGCTCAGGCGCCTGGCGCTCTTCCCATGGCTTCAGGCCGACGAACGCCAGACCCGCACTCTGACCACGGCCAGCAAAGTTGAAACCGGTGACCGTAAATACCGAACTGACCGTGTCGGATTCCTCCTCCAGCAGGTAGGTACGCATGGCATCAACCGTCTGCTGAGTACGCTCAGCACTCGAGCCAACCGGCGCCTGCACCTGCACGTACAACACACCCTGGTCTTCATCTGGCAGGAAGGAGGTGGGCAGGCGGGTAAACAGGAAGGCCATCAAGCCAACAATCACCACGTAGAGCAGCAGATAAGGCGCTTTGCGCTGCAGAATGGAAGCGACGCTGCTTTCGTAACGCTTCACCCCACGATCAAAGGTGCGGTTGAACCAGCCGAAGAAGCCGCGCTTCTCGTGGGTGTGGCCCTTCTCAATCGGCTTGAGAATGGTGGCACAGAGCGCCGGCGTGAAGATCAATGCTACCAGCACCGACAACAACATGGCCGAGGCGATGGTAATGGAGAACTGCCGGTAGATGACCCCGGTCGAACCACCAAAGAAGGCCATCGGCAGGAACACCGCCGAAAGCACCAGACCGATGCCCACCAACGCCCCCTGAATCTGGCCCATGGAGCGACGCGTGGCCTCCAGCGGAGACAGGCCCTCTTCGGCCATTACCCGCTCGACGTTCTCGACCACAACGATGGCGTCGTCCACCAACAGCCCGATGGCCAGCACCATGGCAAACATGGTCAGAATGTTGATGCTGAAGCCAAAGGCCGACAGCAGGCCAAAGGTGCCCAGCAGGACCACCGGCACGGCCAGGGTCGGAATCAGCGTGGCACGGAAGTTCTGCAGGAACAGGTACATCACCAGAAAGACCAGTACCACCGCTTCAAACAGAGTGTGCACCACGCCCATGATGGACTCGGACACCACCGGTGAGGTGTCGTAGGGGAAAACCACCTTCATCCCCTCGGGGAAGAAGGGTTCCAGCTCGGCAATGGTTTCACGCACACCGCGCGCGGTGTCCAGTGCGTTGGCGCCCGTCGCCAGCTTGATCGCCATGCCCGATGCCGGCATGCCGTTATACAGGGCAGAGATGCTGGCGTCCTGCGCGCCCAGCTCGACCTGAGCGACGTCACCCAGGCGGACCTGGGAGCCGTCGGCCTGCACCTTCAGCAGAATGTCGCGAAACTGCTCGGGAGTCTGCAAGCGGGTCTTGCTGAGGATGGTTGCGTTGAGCTGCTGGCCGGGTACTGCCGGCAAGCCACCAAATTGACCGGCAGATACCTGAACGTTCTGCGCCTGAATGGCGGCGCTGATGTCGCCGGGGGTCAGCTTGAAACTGTTCAGCTTGGCCGGATCCAGCCAGATGCGCATTGCGTAGGGCGCGCCAAAGACCTGAAAGTCACCAACGCCTTGAGTCCGCGAAATCGGATCCTGGATGTTGGATACGATGTAATCGGCCAGGTCGAAGCGGTCCATGCTGCCGTCTTCGGATACCACACCAATAACCATCAGGAAGTTGCGCACCGCCTTGGTCACGCGGATACCCTGTTGCTGCACCTCTTGCGGCAACAGCGGCGTAGCCAGCTGCAGCTTGTTCTGCACCTGAACCTGCGCAATATCCGGATCAATACCCTGATCAAAGGTAACGGTAATGGACATGCTGCCATCGGAGTTACTCTCCGATGAGATATACCGCAACCCATCAATACCGTTGAGCTGCTGCTCGATAACCTGCACCACGGTGTCCTGCACCGTCTGCGCAGAAGCCCCCGGGTAAGAAACCGAGATGCCAACGGCAGGCGGCGCGATGCTGGGATACTGGTTGATCGGAAGTTTGAGAATGGCCAGGCCACCCGCCAGCATGATGACCAGCGCGATCACCCAGGCGAAGATCGGCCGGTCGATAAAAAAGCGCGACATAATATAATTCCTTACTGGGCAGCGGGCTCGTCGACATTGCCGGCCGGCTCAACATTGACGCTGGCACCCGGGCGGATGTATTGCAGGCCCTCAGTGATCAGACGGTCGCCTTCGTTCAGACCGGAGCTGATCAGCCAGCGATTGCCGACGGTGCGCTCGGTCACAACATCACGGCTCTCGACCTTGTTTTCGTCGTTGACCACCATCGCCGTGGCGTTGCCCCGCGGCGTGCGGGTAATGCCCTGCTGCGGCGCCAAGATCGCATCGCTCTTGGTACCAGCCACCAGCTCAGCATGCACAAACATGCCCGGCAACAACAGCCGATCCGGGTTAGGGAACACCGCACGCAGGATCACCGAACCGGTGCCCTCGTCCACGCTGACTTCGGAGAACTCCAATTTGCCCTGCTCGCCGTAGGTGCTTCCGTCTTCCAGCGTCAGGGTCACGGCGGCGGCGTTGTCACCGGCTTTCTGCAAACGTCCGGCCTCCAGGTCGCGGCGCAGGTTCAACATTTCGCGCGAGGACTGGGTGATATCGACGTAGATGGGGTCAAGCTGTTGAATGGTCGCCAACTGCTGGCTCTGACCGCTGGTGACCAAGGCCCCCTCACTGACGGCAGACCGGCCAATGCGGCCGCTGATCGGTGCCAGCACCTTGGTGTAACGCACATTGATGCGCGCCTCATCCAACGCTGCCTGAGCCTGCAGGCCTGCGGCGCGAGCCTCGTCGTATTCCTGCTGACTGACAGCGTTTTCCTTGACCAGGATGCCGTAGCGCTCTGCCAGAGAGCGCGTGGAAATGCTGCTCGCCTCTGCGCTCTTGAGAGCAGCCTGATAGACATCGTCATCAATCTGGTAGAGCTGCTGCCCTTCTTCGACTTCTGCGCCCTCCTCAAACAGGCGCTTCTCCAGGATGCCGTTGACCTGCGGACGCACTTCGGCAATCCGGTAGGCCGCAGTGCGGCCGGGCAGGTCGTTGGTCAGCAAAAAATGCTCGGCCTTGAGCGTCACCACGCCCACGGTCGGAGTTTGCTGTTGCTGCTGTTGCTGCTCGGCCTGCTGCTCCGACTCCTGACAGGCACTGAGCAGCAGGGTGGAGACAAGGAGCGGGAGCAGCGCGACGCGCGCGGGCTTCATCGGCATGGAGAGACCTCGTGGGGAAACCGGTTATGACTGACTGTTTTCATATGCCCCTCGGGAACCATGCAGAGGCACGAGTGATTGGCGCACAATATAATTACATTCACACCTGTTTGTAAATCAATTTGACCCTACGCTAACATTAGCTCACAACTTGACCCCGGGCCGGCCGGCAAAGGCCTCCCACCCTGCGAGATTCGCCATGGTAAGACGCACCAAAGAAGAAGCCTTTGAAACCCGTGAAAGCATCCTCGACGCTGCCGAGCAGTGCTTTCATGCCAAGGGCGTCTCGCGCACCTCTCTGAGCGACATTGCCCAGGCAGCAGGTGTAACCAGGGGCGCTATCTACTGGCACTTTCATGACAAGGCTGACCTGCTGGATGCCCTTTTTCAGCGCATTCAGATGCCACTCGAAGAGCTCAGCCAGAAAAGCCAGGATGCCAGCGCCAGCGACCCGCTCGAACGTTTCAGCAAACTGCTGATCACCGTGCTCCAGCGGCTGGAGGCAGATCCGTCCGCAAGGCGGATCAACGAAATCCTGCTACTCAAGTGCGACTATATTGAGGAGCCCTGCGGACAGCAGAGCCACCTGCAACGAATGAGCCAGCACCACGACGACAACCTGCGCAATACCCTGCAGCTGGCCATCGCCTCTGGCGAGCTACCGCCCGACCTTGATCTGGAGCTGGCGCTGTTCTGCGCGCACGGCTTCATCTACGGCGTGCTGCATCAGTGGCTGATGCACCCAGCGCGCCTGAGCCTGGTCGAGCGCGCCCATGAGGTTGCCGCAACCTTGCTGGACATGCTGCGCAACAGCCCTCACCTGCGCAAGACTCAGTCAGACTCCCAGTCAGCGCAGTAATCTCGCTCAGGCGTCGCCGGGGTCAGCCAAAGGTAGTCGGTTTGCTGCGGCCCCGGCAGCGTGCCGGCGCTCACGCCCTGCAACTGCACAATCACCGGCGCTACCGATGCTTGCGGCCAGTGCACCGGCATACCCAGATCACGCCGGGCGTGATAATTACCGGTCAGCAACAGCGCCGGCGTCGGGGCATTCGCCAGGGCCGCAGCCATGGCCTGATCGCGGGCCTGCTGAATCGCCAGCATGGCGGTCAGCTGCTGATCCTTGATGCGCCCGCAATGGCTGGCCTCGATAATGTCAGCCAACTGATTCCGAGCCTCGGCGCTGTAGCGCGCCGACAGCGGCGGCGGGCGGCGATACAGCGCCATCATGGTGTCCCGGTCCAGATTGGCCGCCTGCAGCTGCGCCGGGACATCCAGCCCCCAGCGCACCAGCGGGCCGTACATCGCCCAGTCCCAACCGGGTTGCCAGTCCAGCTGCTGCTGCAGCTCAGCATCCCCCGGTAACGATGTATCTTTCAGCGCCGCCACCCTGGCCTGCTGGGCCGGCTGCAGCATTTCCAGCAGGAGCGACTGCTGCGGCCGAACGGCCTGCAAGCGCTGCAGCAACCACAACTGCAGCGCATGGTGATCCGGATTGTCGTGCTGCTCACCCACCACCACGTAGGGCGCAGAGGCAAGTCGCTCGACCAGCGCCTGCGGTGTGATCCAGCGCTGCTCGGCAGTCACCCAGACCTGCCCGAGATGCGGATCGGCCAACCCTTCAGAGCCTTGCCACGGCGGCAAGGAGGCACTGCAGGCCGACAAGCTCAGCAACAACACCAGCAGCAGCATCGATTTCATGACAACCTCAACTCAGTACCAGCGGGCAATCGTGCAGCGGGTGCGGCTGCACCCTGACCGGCACCTTGAAGACCTGCTCCAGCCGCTCGACCTGCAGCACCTCCCAGGGCGAACCCTGAGCGCATACCCGCCCCTCGTGCAACAACAGCAGACGGTCAGCGTAACGCGCGGCCAGATTCAGATCGTGCAGCACTACCAGTACCGCCAAGCCGCGCGAGGCCATTTCGCGCGCCTGCTGCAGGGTCAGATGCTGGTGCGCCAGATCCAGCGATGCGGTCGGCTCGTCCAGCAGCAGACAGCCTTGCTCGGCACTGTCCCACACCTGCGCCAGCACTCGCGCCAGATGCACGCGCTGACGCTCACCGCCGGACAGCGACAGATAGCTGCGGGTAGCCAGGTGGCTGACATCCGCCGCCGCCATAGCCTCACGCAGAATCTCTGCATCACGCCGCTGACCGCTGGCATGCGGCATACGCCCCATGGCCACCACTTCCTGGACCTCAAAGGCAAAGGCCAGCGCAGAGCTTTGCGGCAGCACCGCCATGCGGCGCGCGCGCTCCTGTGCCGACCAGCTTGCCAAAAGGCGCTGATCCAGCAGCACCTGCCCGGCGCCGGGTGCCAGTTCACCGGTCAGGGTCGCCAGCAAGGTGCTCTTGCCCGCACCGTTGGTGCCCAGCACCACCAACACTTCACCCGGCTCAAGCGCCAGCTCAACCTGTTCCAGAATACGTCGATGCCCGCGCTGGCAGCACAACTGCAATGCCTGCAACATCACAGACCTCCCCGGCGCTGCATGCGCATCAGCAAGGCAATAAAGAAGGGCGCACCCAAGAGCGCGGTCAGAATGCCCAGCGGCAACTCTGCCGGTGCCACCAGCAGACGCGCCGCTACATCCGCCAGCAGCAGCAATGCCGCTCCCAGTAACATGCAGGCGGGTAACAACTGGCGATGATCCGGGCCCAGCATCAGCCGTACCAGGTGCGGGACCACCAGCCCGACAAAGCCGATCAGCCCTGCTGCCGCCACGGCAGCGCCGACCCCGAGCGCGGTCAGCAATACCAATTCACGCTTGACGCGCTCAACCTCAACGCCCAAGTGACGCGCCTCTGACTCCCCCAACAGCAGCGCATTCAGCGCCCGGGCCTGACGCGGCAGCCGCCACCACACCGGGCCACAGCACAGCACCAGCATGCCGACCCGATCGTAACTGGCAGCGCCCAGACTCCCCAGGTTCCAGAAGGTCAGCGCGCGCAGCATGGCGTCGTCAGCGATATAGGTCAGCAAACCCACCACCGCCGCACTGAGCGCCGCAATCGCCACGCCGGCGAGCAGCATGCTGGCCATGGAAACCCCCTGCGCCGAACTGCCAAGGCGGTACACCAGCCAGGTGGTCAGCAGCGCCCCGGCAAAGGCTCCGGTGGCCTGGGTATAGGGCGTCAGCGCCGCCGGCAATGCGGCCAGCCAGACGCCACCAAGCACAATCACCATTGCCGCGCCCAGCGCTGCACCACTGGACACACCAATCAGCGCCGGGTCAGCCAGCGGGTTGCGAAACAGCCCCTGCATGGCGGCCCCGGTCAGCGCCAGGGTCGCGCCGATCAAAATACCCATCAGCGTTCGCGGCAAACGAATATGCTCAACGATCAACTGCGTGTCAGGGGCGACAGACCAGCCGGTCAGCGGGCGCAGCAAGGCACCGATAGCATCAGCGAAGGGAATGGATACCGGCCCCAGGGCCAGCGACAGCACAGTGGCCAGCAGCAACAGCAGGCCGAGCGAGAAGAGAATGGTGCGTTTTACTGCCGGTACCGACATGGGAATCCTATTCAGACACGACCGGGCTACAGGAACAACAACGCGCCACCGCAGCAAAAACGGTGGCGCGCTGTATTGTCGTTTGCACTATTGGCCAGCGGCGGTTTCACGCAGCTCGCGCAGCGCCGGTGCAATCTGCGGGCTGAAGCCACCCACCAGCAGGCTGTCGTCGATGGCAACTACCTGCTTCGCCAACCCTGCCGGGGTTGCCGCCAGCGCCGGCTGCTGGCTCAGCAGTCCGTCAACACCACCAACCATGTCCAACCCTTTTTCGGTGGTCAAAATCCACTGCGGCGCCAGACTCAACAAGGACTCGGCCGACAGCACACGATACTGGGCAAAGCTGTCAGCGGCCGGGTTGCTCATGCCGCCAAGGCGAATCAGGCTATCGCCGACGGTGCCTTCACCCGCCACCAGCATGCCGTTGGCACTGTGGGTGAGAACAAAAATAGCAGGTGACGCTGGCTCTGACGGCGCCGGCAAGGCGGCGATGTCTGCCTGAATGCGCTGGGTCAGCTCCGCTGCCTGCGCGCCATGTCCGAAGCGCTCGCCAACGGCGGCGATATTGCTGTAGAGCGTATCCAGGCTCGGGCTGGCGCTCAGCACCACCACATCCACACCAGCCTCGCGCAGCTGCGCCAGCACCGGCGGCGGGCCCATTTCCTCGGTGCCCAGCAATACATCCGGCTTGAGCGACAGCACGCCCTCGGCGCTGAGCTGACGCTGATAACCCACATTCGGCAGTCCGCGTTCCTCAAGCAGCGGCACGCTGGTACTGTCGATACCAACCACCTGCTCAGCGAGGCCCAGTTCCTGCACGATGGCCGTCACACTGGCACCGGCCGTGACCACCCGCAGCGGCTCGGCCGCCATCGACCAGGCGGTGCCCAACAGCAATAACCAGAGGCAACGCTGCATCACTCGTTTCATCACACCTTCTCCTTGTTCCGTGTCAGCGTGCTGACTGCCGTTCTACCAGCGCACGCCACAGGCTTTGTTCAGGCTGCCCCGGCTTGCGCTCACCGAACAGTTGAATGACCAACTCACCTTGGCGGTCATAGGCCTCCACCGAGGTGACAATACCATCTGCGGTGGGTTTGCGTACCCGCCAGACAGACGCCAGATCGGTCTCGCGCAGATGCAGACTGAAGTCCGGGTCCAGTACATTGAACCATTCGCCCAGCCGCCCCACCCGTTGAACCGGGCCGGTATGAATCTGGATGCAGCCATGGTTGCCGACAAAGACCATGATCGACTGTCCGCACGCGGCCACCTGCTCCAGCGTGTCGGTCAGCGCCGCCTCCGGCAGGCGCTGCGCCCACTGCTCACCGACCAGGCGCAGCGCCTGCAAACGGTCGACACCATGGCGTTTGAGCAGCGCCATAAAATGATGCGTATCCTGCAGCGCTGCCCAGTCGGCCTGCAGGGCCAGCTCGTCCACCGCAACATCGTCGAGCAGGCCGTCTTCGATCTGCGGCGGCACAATGGTCAATGGCTCCAGCGAGTCATCACTGAGGCTGTCGCACAGGTCGAACCAGGCAGCCGCGCTGCTGTGTTCGGTCAGATAGATCTTGTGCACGGCCGCGCCCTGGCGATCAAAAATCTGCAGGCTGCGGCGCATGTTGCCGTTTTTCTGCGGCTCGCTGACAGCAAACAGGCTGGACCACTCACGCATGAAAAAGCGCAGATCGATTGCGCCGTTGACTACCAGCCCAAGCCGCCCGCTGCCGCCGATGCTGATGTTGTCGTACTCACCGTGACGCTCGTGCACGCAAGACGCGTTGCGCGTCAGCGCCATTACCTGTCCGAGCCCCTTCAAGCCATGCAGCAGTGCCTGCCAGTCCGAGCGCAGCCGCTGCACACCCCGCCCCAGCGAGGCGTAGACCAGCTCGGCCTCGCTGACATTGAGCAGCGCCGCGCCGTCACGTATGCGCAAACCGGGCTGACTCTGACGCAAATGCTGCCAGGCGCCCAAGAGATCGGCACCGGCAAATACCGGGATTGGCTGTTGCATTGTCATAACCCCTCCTCCCCTGTCATCAATGCGCTGAGGTGACCTGCTCAATGCTCACTAGCGTGCTGCTCGGACGCCACAGGCGCAGCTTTCAATTGCGCCACCAAGTCAAACAATAATCATTCTCACTTGAGGCGACGATTATGGGCCAATGAAAGCGCCCGTGGCAAGCGCTAAGGTGACGCAGGGGCACCGGCGCGCAGCGAAGGCTGGCTATTTACAAGCAGCCCGGCCGATAATGCGCCCATGCCTAACGACACGACGCTCTCCCCCCTGTGCCTGCTCAGCGATCTGCCAACACGCGGCAGCAAGGGCGTGCAGCACGATGGCCACAACCTGATAGTGGTGCGCCAGGGCGCGCAGGTGCATGTCTATGAGAATCGCTGCCCGCACCGGGGCATACCGCTGGAGTGGGTGCCGGATCAGTTTCTGGATAACTCCGGGCGGCTGATCCAGTGCGCCAGCCACGGCGCACTCTTTCTGCCCGAGTCTGGCGAATGCATCGCCGGGCCTTGTGTTGGCCAGTCACTTCGCGCCTTTGCCTGTGAAGTGCGTGAAGGAGGGATTTATCTGACGCCTACAGACTGACCGGTAAGGCGCCCCGCACGCGCAAGCCGTCCGGCTCCGGCCAGACCGACCAGGCCAGTACCTCAACACCCGCCTGCGCCGCCTCGCGCAGCAGTCGCCCGTACTCCGGGTCTATTTCATCGGCGGGCCGTACCTGGCTGATGCCAGAATGCATGACACAGAACAGCAGGCAGGCGCGGCGCCCGGCGCGCACCACCTCGATCAGTTCACGCAGATGCTTTTGGCCGCGCTGGCTTACCGCATCCGGAAAGGCGCCAACCCCGTCCCCCAGCGCCAGCGTGACGCTTTTGACTTCAACCACGCAGTCCGGCTGATCAGCGCCGGACAATAGAAAGTCGAAGCGACTGGCCAGCTCCGGCAGTTTCACCTCCGCACGCTGCTGCGGGTAGTCCGCCAGCGGCGCGATCAGCCCCTCTGCCAGCGCGGCGCCTATCACCCGGTTGGCGCGGGCGCTGTGAATGCAGGCCAGCTGCGCCGGCGCTACCTCAACCAGCTCCCAAGTACCGGGCAGCTTGCGCCCAGGCTTATGTTCCAGGCTGACCCAGACGCGATCGCCCGGCTGCCCGCAGTTACGCATCGAGCCGGTATTGGGGCAATGCACGGTCAGCTCCTGACCATCCGGCAGACGGATATCGGTGAGAAAGCGCTTGTAGCGGCGCAGCAGCACTGCCTCCTGCAAGGCCGGCGCGAAGGGAATCAGCATGCCGGAGACCAGCTGCCCAGGGCCCGCTGCAAGCGCTCAACCGCCTGCTCCAGGCGCTCCAGCGATGTCGTATAGGCCAGGCGCAGATGCTGATCGGCGCGGTGTTGCCCAAAATCCAGCCCCGGCGTCAGGGCTACGAACTCCCGCTCGATCACATGCTGACAAAAGGCCGCACTGTCGCCGCCCAACGCCTGCATGTCGGCGTATAGATAGAAGGCCCCCTCGGGAGTGACGGGCACCGAAAAGCCCAGCTCGCGTACCGATGGCAGCAGGAAATCGCGGCGCACCTGAAAGGCGCGGCGGCGAAGCTCGCAGATTTCCCGGCTTTGCTCGCTGAAGGCCGCCAGTGCGGCCTGCTGCGCCATGTGCGGCGCGCAGATGTAGAGGTTTTGCGCGAGCTTCTCCAGCGCCGATACCGCCTCCTTGGGCGCCACCAGCCAGCCCAGGCGCCAGCCAGTCATGCCGAAGTATTTGGAGAAGCTGTTGAGCACAAAGGCATCGTCTGCCACCTCCAGCACCGAAGGCGCGTCCAACCCGTAGGTCAGGCCGTGGTAGATCTCATCGACAATCAATTGCCCGCCCAGGCGCCGACAACAGGCCGCCAGCGCCTTAAGTTCGGCGCGCGACAGCAAGGTACCGGTGGGGTTGGCCGGCGAGGCCGCAAGCACACCAACGCAGTCGGCGTCCCAGTGCTGCTCGATCAACTCGGGCGTTAACTGGTAACGCGTCTCGGGCCCCGTCGGCACCAGCACCGCGCGACCTTCTACCAAGCGCAAAAAATGACGATTGCAGGGGTAGGCAGGGTCAGCCATGAGGATCTTCTTGCCCGGCTCGACCAGCAGCGCGCTGACCAGCAGCAACGCCGCCGAGCCACCCGGCGTGACCACCACGCGCTCCGGGTCCAGCGCCAGGCCGTGCCGTTCGGCGTAGAGCCCGGCGATAGCCTCGCGCAGCGCTGGCAGCCCCAATGCCGGGGTATACCCCGTGCAGCCGTCAGCCAGCGCCCGCTGGCCGGCCTGAATGATCGGCTCAGGGGTAGTGAAGTCCGGCTCGCCAATCTCCATATGAATGACATCGCGCCCCTCGGCCTCCAGCGCCCTGGCCCTCGCCAGCACGGCCATCACATGAAAGGGTTGGATATCCTGCACCCGCTTGGTCCAGCGTTGCTGCGCCATGAAGTACTCTCGCCATTACCGCAAAAACGCCGATGATACCCTGCCAGAGCCCCTGCCGCAGCGCCCCAATCCGCCGCACCCTGCCATCGGGCGTCAAACAGTAGCGCGGGCCTTAAGGTTCTGGTAGCTTTGCCCGCTTGCAGGATTTTGGCCGGCCCCCGCCAATGTGCGTGCGCCGGACCTGAAACAGGAAGATTGAGAGAAAAGTGAGGGGTCCTCATGCCCAGCAATGCCAAGCAGAAAACATCCATGTTGATCCGCGGCTTCGTCCCTTACCAGGAAAAGAAGGGCGAGGAGTACATGAACGAGCAGCAGCTCGAGCATTTCACCAACATTCTCAACACCTGGAAAAAGGAGTTGATGGAAGAAGTCGACCGCACCGTGCATCACATGCAGGACGAAGCGGCCAACTTCCCCGACCCGGCCGACCGCGCCAGCCAGGAAGAAGAGTTCAGCCTGGAACTGCGTACCCGTGACCGCGAGCGCAAGCTGATCAAGAAGATCGACCAGACTCTGCAGCGCATCGAAGACGACGACTACGGCTTTTGCGACTCCTGCGGCGTCGAGATCGGCATCCGCCGTCTGGAAGCACGCCCCACAGCCACGCTCTGCATCGACTGCAAGACCCTGGCTGAAATCAAAGAAAAACAGGTCGGCAGCTAAGCCGCTCTGTTGTTCAGCAAGTGTTCAGCAAGCCCGCGTGCAGGGCTTGCTGTTACCCTCCCCGCATGACCTCCCCCTATATCGGGCGCTTTGCCCCCACCCCCAGCGGCCTGCTGCATTTCGGCTCGCTGATCGCCGCCTTGGCCAGTTTTCTGGATGCGCGCCACGCCGGCGGCCAATGGCTGCTGCGTATCGAAGACCTGGATCAAACCCGCAGCCAAGCCGACGCCGAACGCCAGATATTGCAGGCACTGGAAGACTTTGGGCTGGAATACGACGGCACCCCGGTGCGCCAGAGCGAACGCCTTGAGCTGTATCGCGCCCAGACTGAGCGCTGGCTGGAGCAGGACCTGGCCTACTACTGCGACTGCCCACGGCGCGCGCTGCTGGAGCACGGCCCTGTGTATCCCGGCACCTGCTCCCGGCGGCATCTCGGCGCCAGGGCGGACCACGCCGTGCGCGTGCGCGTCAACGATCAGCCCATCACCTGCCACGACCGCCTGCAGCCACCGCTGACCCAGAATCTCGCCCGCGAGCTGGGCGACTTCATCATCCGCCGACGCGACGGCGTTTACGCCTACCAGCTGGCGGTAGTGCTGGACGACATCGATCAAGGCATCACCGACGTAGTGCGCGGGGCCGACCTGCTCGACTCAACGCCGCGCCAGGTCTGGCTGTATCAGCTGCTTGGCCAGCCGACACCAGGCTACCTGCACGTGCCGCTGATCATGCGCGAAGATGGCGAAAAACTGAGCAAGCGCCTGGGCTCGGCGCCGCTGCAGGCGGACCAGGCGCCGCACACCCTGTGGCGCGCCCTGCGCGCGCTGGCCCAGCCAATCCCTACCGATCTGCGCGGCGCACCAGTGGCGCAGCAGCTCGACTGGGCCATCGCGCACTGGCAGCCAGAGCGCCTGCCGGCCACTCCGCACATCATGGAACACAGCCTGTCGGACTAACGCCAGCGCACGCCAGGCTGCCAGCGCAATAAACCGGTCCATCGCTTGGCAAGCAGTGCCTGGCTGGCTACCATCGGTGTCCTGAACCTGACGCCCCGACCGAGCGAAACAACCCCGTCGGCGCGCTCCCCGGATTACGGACACCCATGTATATCTATCGCCTGGTATTGCTGCTGGTCATCGGCATCTACCTGTTCTCCCCGGCCATCATGGACTGGTGGATAGAACCCCAGGGTGCCTGGTACCGCCCCTACGTGCTGTGGTTGATTCTGATCATCGCCGGCATGCTGCTGCAGAGCCCGAAAGATGCCGATGAGCTTTGACCTGAGTCAGCTGCTGCTGATAAGTATCGTTTACCTGATCCTGCTGTTCGGCGTGGCCTGGGCCACCGAAAACGGCCATATTCCCCGCGGCCTGTTACGCCACCCGGCGATCTACACACTGTCACTCGGAGTGTACGCCAGCGCCTGGGCCTTTTACGGCACCGTGGGGCTGGCGTATCAGTATGGCTACGGCTTCCTGACCTACTACCTCGGCGTGTGCGGCGCCTTTTTGCTCGCACCGGTGCTGCTCAACCCCATCCTGCGCATCACCCGTACCTATCAGCTGTCATCGCTGGCCGACCTGTTTGCCTTTCGCTTTCGCAGCACCTGGGCCGGCACTCTGACCACGCTGTTCATGCTGGTCGGCGTACTGCCGCTGCTCGCCTTGCAGATACAGGCGGTGGCCGACTCGGTGCAGATTCTGACCGCCGAACCCGGGCAAGGCACCGTCGCGCTGGGCTTCTGCGTACTGATCATCCTGTTCGCCATCCTGTTCGGTGCGCGGCACATTTCAGCGCGGGAAAAGCACGAAGGTCTGGTCATGGCGATTGCCTTCGAGTCGGTAGTCAAACTGGTCGCCATTGCCGCCATCGGCCTGTATGCGTTGTACGTGGTGTTCGACGGGCCGCAAGGTCTGCAGCTGTGGCTGAACAACAATCAGGAAGCCCTGATCACCCTGCACACGCCGCTGCAGGAAGGACCCTGGCGCACCCTGCTGCTGGTGTTTTTCTCCGCCGCCTTTGTGATGCCGCACATGTACCACATGGCCTTTACCGAGAACCTCAACCCGCGCGCGCTGGGCACCGCCAGCTGGGGGTTGCCGCTGTTCCTGCTGCTAATGAGCCTGGCCGTGCCGCCCATCCTCTGGGCCGGCCTGCACCTGGGTGTGCGCACCAACCCGGAGTATTTCTCCCTTGGTTTAGGGGTCGCAGCAGGGTCCGAATGGCTGTCGCTGCTGGCCTTCGTCGGCGGCCTGTCGGCGGCCAGCGGCCTGATCATTGTCATCACCCTGGCGCTCTCGGGCATGGTGCTCAACCACGTGGTGCTGCCCCTTTATCAGCCCAGCGCCGACAACAACATCTATCGCTGGCTGCTGTGGACCAGACGCACCCTCATCGCCGCGATCATCATGGCGGGCTACGGTTTCTACCGCCTGCTTGGCGCCGAACAGGATCTGGCCAATCTGGGTATCGCCTCCTTTGTGGCCACAGTGCAGTTTTTGCCCGGCACCCTGTCGGTGCTCTACTGGCCGCAGGCCAATCGGCGCGGCTTTATCGGCGGGGTGATGGCCGGCATGCTGGTCTGGAGTATTACCCTGCTGCTGCCGCTGGTTACCGAGTTGCCGGGCCTGCAGCTGTTCGGCCTGACGCTGGCCTTTAACGCCGACACCTGGCATCTGGCGGCCATCAGCTCGCTGGCTGCCAACGTGCTGGTACTGGCGGTGGTCTCACTGTTCACCCAGCGCTCGAGCGAGGAACAAAGCGCGGCCGAAGCCTGCTCGGTGGACAACGTCAGCCGGCCGCAGCGCATGCAGCTGATGGCATCCTCGCCGCAGGAGTTTGCCCAGCAACTGGCCAAGCCGCTGGGTAACAAGACCGCCCAGTACGAAGTTGAACAAGCCCTTCGTGATCTCAAGCTGCCCTTTGACGAGCGCCGCCCGTACGCACTGCGCCGCCTGCGCGACCGCCTGGAGGCCAACCTGTCAGGCCTGATGGGGCCCTCGGTTGCCCAGGACATCATCGAGACCTTCCTGCCGTTCAAGATGGGCCGCGACGGCTACATGACCGAGGACATCCACTTTATCGAAAACCGGCTGGAGGACTACCACAGCCGCCTGACCGGCCTGGCGGCCGAATTGGACGCCCTGCGCCGCTACCACCGCCAGACCCTGCAGGATTTGCCGATGGGCGTCTGCTCGCTGGGCCAGGACAGCGAGATTCTGATGTGGAACCGCGCCATGCAGGTGCTGACCGGCATCCAGGCTGACACCGTAGTCGGCTCGCGCCTGCAAAGCCTGCCCGAACCCTGGCGCGAGCTGCTCGAGCGCTTTGTCGAAGACCAGTCGGCTCACCTGCACAAACAGAAGCTCAGCATCAACGGCCACACCCAATGGCTCAGCCTGCACAAGGCAGCCATTGACGAGCCGGGCTACGTCGGCGGCAGCGGCCTGGTGCTGCTGATCGAGGATCAAACCGACACGCAGATGCTGGAAGAGGAGTTGATGCACTCGGAGCGTCTGGCCTCAATCGGTCGCCTGGCCGCCGGTGTGGCCCATGAGATCGGCAACCCGATTACCGGTATCGCCTGCCTGGCGCAGAATCTGCGCGAAGAGTCCGAGCAGCCGGAAGCGCGCGAAGCCAGTGAGCAGATTCTGGAG
Source organism: Halopseudomonas pachastrellae (assembly GCF_900114765.1). Taxonomy (GTDB): domain Bacteria; phylum Pseudomonadota; class Gammaproteobacteria; order Pseudomonadales; family Pseudomonadaceae; genus Halopseudomonas; species Halopseudomonas pachastrellae. Next base: position 170,328 of record NZ_FOUD01000006.1, on the reverse strand, counting down.
CAGACCCGCCGGGTCTCGCGCATCGTGCAGTCGCTGGTCAACTTTGCCCACGTCGGCAGACGCCACCAGAACCCCAACGACCCGGTAGACCTGGCGGCCTGCACCAACGAGGCGATCCACCTGCTGTCGCTCAATCGCAGGGGGCCGGAGGTCAAGTATGTTAACCTGTGCCGACCCGAGCACCTGGTCGCCGGCGATGCACAGCGTCTGGTACAGGTGCTGATCAACCTGCTCGGCAACGCGCGGGACGCGAGCCAGAGCGGCGACAGCATCACCATTGCCAGTCAGGAAAACGAGCATCAGGTGCTGCTGCAGGTTGAAGATCAGGGCAGCGGCATCGACAAGGAAATCAAGGACCGTCTGTTCGAGCCCTTCTTCACCACCAAGGAACCAGGGACAGGTACCGGGCTCGGATTGGCACTGGTCTACTCCATCATCGAAGAGCATTATGGGCAGATTACCATCGACAGCCCGGTCGACCAGACAAACCAGCGCGGCACCCGCTTTACCATTACATTGCCGCGCTACAGTATGAGCGCTAACGGCGCCCCTGCCTGAGCTGTATTCAGGCGCCGTCACGCACGAGGTAACTATGTCAGATATTCTGGTTGTTGAAGACGAAGCCATCATCCGCACGGCACTCAAGCGGCTGCTGGAGCGCCACCACTACCAGGTAGCGGAAGCCGGATCGGTCAGCGAGGCCTGCGAACGCCACAACCTCGACAACTTTGATCTCATCATCAGCGACCTGCGCCTGCCAGGCGAACCCGGCACCGAACTGATTCGACGCGCCGCCAACACCCCGGTGCTGATCATGACCAGCTACGCCAGCCTGCGCTCGGCCGTCGACTCCATGAAGCTCGGCGCTGTCGACTATATTGCCAAGCCCTTCGACCATGACGAGATGGTCGAAACCGTGCAACGCATCATTGCCAGCGGCAGCGCACGCAAGCAGCAAGCGGCCGCGCCCGAACAACCCGCAGCCAAGCAAGCGCCGCAAGCCATCCCGGACGAAGACATTCGCAAACAGATGGGCATCATCGGCGGCTGCGACACCATGCTCACGCTGTTCAAACGCATTCGCAAGGTCGCGCCCACCGACTCCACCGTGCTGATTCAAGGCGAATCGGGTACCGGCAAGGAGCTGGTCGCCCGGGCCATGCACGAGCAATCGCAACGCGCCAAAGCGCCGCTGATTTCGGTCAACTGCGCAGCCATTCCGGAGACCCTGATCGAGTCCGAGCTGTTCGGTCACGAAAAGGGCTCCTTCACCGGCGCCACCAGCAATCGCACCGGTCTGGTTGAAGCCGCCGACGGCGGCACTCTGTTCCTGGACGAAATTGGCGAGCTGCCACTGGAAGCGCAGGCGCGCCTGCTGCGCGTGCTGCAGGAAGGCGAAATCCGCCGCGTTGGCTCGGTGCAATCGCAGAAGGTCGATGTGCGCCTGGTCGCAGCCACCCACCGCGACCTCAAAACCATGGCGCGTCAGGGCCTGTTCCGCGAAGACCTTTACTACCGCCTGAACGTGATCGAGCTGCGCCTGCCGCCGCTGCGCGAACGCGGCCGCGACGTGATGCTGATCGCCGAAGCTCTGCTGCAACGCGCCGCCGACAACATGAACATGGAAGGCTTGCATTTCAGCAAGGATGCCGAGCAGGCCATTCTGGCCTACAGCTGGCCCGGTAACGTGCGTGAGCTGGAAAACGCCATTGAGCGCTCAGCCATTCTCTGCGACCACAACGAGATCACCGCAGACCTGCTGGGCATTGAGCTGGATGCAGAGATAGAGCGCGCCTCCGAAGCTGCCAACGCCCTGCAGACCATGCAGCACGACGTCACGCCAGGCCAGGAGCCGGCAGAAGACCTGTCGCTGGAGGACTACTTCCAGCACTTTGTGTTGGAGCATCAGGACCACATGACCGAAACCCAGCTGGCGCACAAGCTAGGCATCAGCCGCAAGTGCCTGTGGGAACGCCGTCAGCGTCTGGGCATCCCGCGTAAGAAAACCGCCAGCACCTGATCCTCCCCCTCGCAGCAGAGGCTCAGGCGCAAGTCGCCACCTCTGCGTCCCCTTGTAACGCCTTGCACCCCACCATGTGTTACCTGTTACCGGGAAAGTTCCCGCAAAACTGTTACCGCACTCCTACCCAGAGGTAACACTTTAGTCCAATTGGAGGTAACACCTTGGGGGTAACACGGGGGCAAGAAAATAAGCAAAAACACCAACTCATTGATTTTAAAGGATTTTAAAAAGTTGGCACGCGGAATGCTTTATATCTGGCACAACAACAATAAAAACCAAAGCACATAACAAAAATAACATTCTACTCCACACACAATAAAAACAAGACGTGAGAGACGCAGCAAACTGATTTTTTTGGAGAATAGCAGTCAGATCGTGAGCAGGATGCTCAGTTGGATGAAGAAGAATAAAAGTTGCCCAAGCAACCCGCCATCCAGAGCCATACGCAGGCCGAGCTGAACCTACGCTTCCAAAGCAATCCGTTTGGTTTAGACAACCCGAGATGGGTCAGTCGGAAAGCGGCGCTTGCCGCTTTGAACAAAAAAGAATAGCTCTCATAACAACAATAATAAAAAACCATTAGGGGGAGTGCCCTACTCCCCTTGAGCTTTCCTTCTCCGGCAACATCCCCCCTTTCCTTACCTTTGTTCACAAATCAAGCTAGAATGCTCGGCAACCGTGGCCTCTCGCCACCTGCGTGCCAGGCCAGGCATACCGCCAACCCGGCTCACTCACCTTGCGCTGCCGTGACGATGCTTGCTTGCTGACAACCCTGCTGCATCCCCGCACTGCCGCCGGAACCACTGCCATCTATGATTCGAAAGCTGTTGCAGAAAATGCCCTCTCCCTTCGGCCTACCCCAGCGCCGGCGCACCACCCCGTCCGTCATTCCCGCCAGCCAGCACCAGGTGCGGCGAGAGCGTCTGAGCCGGCACGCGGTGAGCGTAGTGGAAAAACTGCAGCAGGCCGGCTATGAGGCCTTTCTGGTAGGTGGCTGTGTTCGCGACCTGATGCTGGATATCACGCCAAAGGATTTTGACGTCGCCACCAGTGCCACGCCCGAGCAGGTGCGCGCCACCTTCCGCAATGCGCGCCTGATCGGCCGGCGCTTCAAGCTGGTCCATGTGCACTTTGGCCGCGAGATCATCGAGGTGGCCACCTTTCGCGCCAACCACGAAACTCAGGCCTCGGAAGAACAGTCCCGCCAAAGCGAATCTGGTCGCTTGCTGCGTGACAATGTGTACGGCACCTTCGAGCAGGATGCGCAACGCCGCGACTTCACCATCAATGCCCTGTATTTCGACGTCAGCACCGGGCAGATCCACGACTTTGCCCACGGCGTGCACGATATTCGTAACCGCCTGATCCGCCTGATCGGCCACCCCGAGCAGCGTTACCAGGAAGACCCGGTGCGCATGCTGCGGGCCATCCGCTTTGCCGCCAAGCTGGACTTCGAGATCGAGCCGCACACCGCCGCTCCCATCGAAGAGATGGCCCCGCTGCTGCACGACATTCCCGCAGCGCGCCTGTTCGACGAGTCCCTCAAGCTACTGATGAGCGGCCAGGGCAAGGCCACCTTTGATCTGCTGTACCAGTTCGATCTGATTGCACCGCTGTTCCCGGACACCGATGAGGCGATTCTGGAGAACCCGGAGTACACCCTGCGCCTGGTGCGCCAGGCACTGGACAACACCGATGCGCGCATCGCCCAGGACAAGCCGGTAACCCCGGCCTTCTTGTTTGCAGCCTTCCTCTGGCCGGCCCTGCCCGCGCGCGTCGCAGCCCTGGAAGAGCAAGGCATACCGCCGATCCCCGCTTATCAGCAAGCGGCCCACGAACTGCTCGCCGAGCAGTGCCTGCACACCGCGATTCCCAAGCGTTTCAGCATTCCTATGCGCGAGATATGGGACATGCAGCCGCGTCTGGAGCGACGCAGTGGCCGGCGCGCCGATCAGTTGCTGGAGCACCCGCGTTTTCGCGCGGCATATGACTTTCTGCTGCTGCGCGAAGAAGCCGGCGAACAGACCGATGGCCTCGGCCGCTGGTGGACCCTTTACCAGGACGCCAGCGCAGACCAGCGCCGCCAGATGATTCGTGAGCTGGGTGACGCACCCAAGAGCGGCGGCAAGCGCGGTCGTTCACGCTCGCGCCGCAAACCGCGCAAGCCACAGTCGAACGACTGATGCCTCAGGTCTATATCGCGCTGGGCAGCAACCAGGGCGACCCCGTTGCGCAGGTGCGCGCTGCCTGTCAGGCCATGGCCGCGCTGCCGGGCAGCCAGCTGCTGGCCTGCTCGTCGCTCTACCGCAGCGCCCCCATGGGGCCGCAGGACCAGCCGTCCTACGTCAATGCTGTCGCCTGCCTGCAGACCACACTGGCCGCAGAGCCACTGCTGGATCACCTGCAGGCAATCGAACAGGAGCACGGCCGTGTGCGTAAGGCCGAACGCTGGGGGCCGCGTACGCTGGATCTGGACATTCTGCTCTACGGCAGCGAGGTGATACACACCGACCGGCTGCAGGTGCCGCATTACCACATGCATGCCCGGGCCTTCGTGCTCTACCCCCTGGCCGAGATAGCGCCAGCGCTGCAGATGCCCGACGGCACACAGCTCGACACCCTGCTGCAGAACTGCCCGCGTGGTGATCTGCAGGCATTGCCCTTTTTTATACAACAGCCTGATGCGCGATCAGACTTGACACCCCATGACTGACACGTAGGATGCCGATTCCGGCAGGGCTCTACCCCGGCTCTGACGGACAGCCGTCTTACCAAGGCTATACTCTCGCAGCAGTGCCCCTGCGCGGGAGTCCGGACTCAACGGCGCCGCTGCCATGCAGTTGCGCACAGCAAAGGCCACACACTGGAAACAGCCATGCCTGACGTTACTCTGACCACACTGAACAAGCTCAAGCAAAGCGGCGAAAAGATCGTTTGCCTGACAGCCTATGACGCGACCTTCGCCCATGTTGAAAGCGAGGCCGGTGTCGAGGTGATGCTGATCGGCGACTCCCTGGGCATGGTCCTGCAGGGTCACGACAGCACCTTGCCGGTCAGCGTCGACGACATGGCGTACCACACCGCTGCGGTCAAGCGCGGCAACAAAGGCGCACTGATCATGGCCGATCTGCCGTTCATGGCCTACGCCACCCTGGAACAGGCACTGACCAACAGCACCACACTGATGCAGGCCGGCGCCCACATGGTCAAGCTGGAAGGCGGCCGCTGGCTGGCCGACAGCATTGAGGTGCTGAGCCGCAACGGCATCCCGGTCTGCGCCCACATGGGGCTGACGCCGCAAGCCGTGAATGTGCTGGGCGGCTTCAAGGTACAGGGCCGCGACGAGGTCCAGGCCCGCGCGATGATCGAAGACGCCAAGGCGCTGGAAGCCGCCGGTGCGGCCATGCTGCTGCTCGAGTGCGTGCCCCCGGCACTGGCCAACGCCATCACCCAGGCGGTGAAAGTGCCGGTTATCGGCATTGGCGCCGGCAGTGGTACCGATGGTCAGGTGCTGGTGGTCCACGACATGCTGGGCCTGTCTCTGAGTGGACGTGTGCCGCGCTTCGTGAAAAACTTCATGTCCGGCCAGCCTGACATTCCGGCAGCAATTCGCGCCTACGTCGCGGCGGTCAAGAACGTCGAATTCCCAGCAGCCGAACACGAGTTCTGAACCCATGAACACCCTGCATACCATCGCGCAAGTGCGCGCTGCGGTTGGTCGTGCCCGCCAGGAAGGCAAGCGCATTGGTCTGGTGCCCACCATGGGCAATCTGCACGCAGGTCACGTTGCCTTGGTGGAAAAGGCCCTGCAACGTACCGATTACGTGGTGGTGAGCATCTTCGTCAACCCGATGCAGTTCGGCCCCGGAGAAGATCTGGACAGCTACCCGCGCACCCTGGCAGAAGACCAGAAAAAGCTGCTGGAAGTAGGCGCTCATCTGGTGTTTGCCCCCAACGCCAACGAAATGTACCCCGATGGCATGGACGGCCACACGCGTATCAGCGTACCCGTAGTCTCTGAGGGGCTGTGCGGTGCCAGCCGCCCAGGGCACTTTGAGGGCGTGGCCACCGTGGTCAGCAAACTGCTCAATATTGTCGGGCCAGATGTCGCCGTGTTCGGACAGAAGGACTACCAGCAGCTGGCGGTGATCCGCAAGATGGCCCAGGACCTGAGCCTGCCGGTACAGATCATGGGCCACCCCACCGTGCGCGCCGAAGACGGCCTGGCGCTGTCCTCGCGCAACGGTTACCTGAGTGCCGAACAGCGGGCCATTGCCCCCGTCTTGCAACAGACGCTGCAGCAGATCGCCAGCGCTGTGCAGAGCGGGCGCACGGACTACGCGCAGGTCATCAACGAGGCCAGCCTGCGCCTCAGCGAAGCCGGGCTGCGACCCGACTATCTGGATCTGCGCAACGCCGACAACCTGGCGCCGGCGAGCGACGACAGCACCGATCTGGTGGTGCTGGCTGCCGCCTATCTGGGTACCACCCGCCTGATCGACAACCTGGAATTCAGCCGCGCCTGAGCGGCTTAACCTCTCTCCTGCGGGCCGTGGGAAGCACTGATTAATTCCGCATGCCCTCTGGGGCGTGCGTTGCGTCGCTTGCCAATAGCGCCAGTATCTGCCCCTTGAGCACTCGCAGAGGGCGTGTGGAGTTGATCTGTGCTTCCCCATCCGCCCGCCAATAAGACGCCCTCCTCTCATACCAAAGAAGGGTTGTCTTGCCCCCCTCTGATGGCCGACGCTAATTAGCCTAAACTGACCGACCAACCCCGCGCGGTTTCGTCGGTCCAGATTCTCTACTGCAGTACCGGATACCCCGCAGGGCCGGCTGACAAGAGACTGCCTGATTCAATAACAAGAGGGGAATTCCCATGTACAAGATTGAAAACCACAAGGTATCGGACGCCGCCCGTGCGCATACGCACCTGGACGACGCCGGCTACCAGCGCATGTACAAGCAGTCACTTGAACAGCCCGATCAGTTCTGGGCCGAGCAGGCCGAACGCTTCCTGACCTGGGACAAGCGCTGGAGCAAGGTTCACGAAAGTGATCTGAGCAAAGGCCAGGCTGCCTGGTTCATCGACGGCAAACTCAACGTCAGCGTCAACTGTATCGACCGCCACCTGGCCGAGCACGGCGACGATATCGCCATCATCTGGGAAGGCGACGACCCGAGCGACGCCCAGCGCATCAGCTACAAGCAGCTGCACGACAAGGTCTGCCGCCTGGCCAACGTGCTCAAGGCTCGCGGCGTCAAGAAAGGCGACCGGGTTTGCCTGTACATGCCCATGATCCCCGAAGCGGCCTACGCCATGCTGGCCTGCGCGCGCATCGGCGCGGTGCACTCTGTGGTGTTTGGCGGCTTCTCGCCCGACGCCGTACGCGATCGCATTCTGGATGCCGACTGCCAGGCCGTAATAACCGCAGACGAAAGCGTGCGCGGCGGCAAGCGCGTACCGCTGAAGGTCAACGTCGAGAAAGCCCTGCAAGAATGCCCCAACGTCCACACCGTTATTACCGTCAAACGCACTGGCGCCGACGTTGCCTGGACCGAAGGCCGTGACGTCTGGTACGACGAAGCCACCGCCAACGTCAGTGCCGACTGCCCGCCCGAACCGATGGACAGCGAAGACCCGCTGTTCATCCTCTACACCTCAGGCTCCACCGGCAAACCCAAGGGTGTGCTGCACACCACCGGCGGCTACCTCCTGATGGCGGCCATGACGCATTACTACGTCTTCGACTACGTGCCGGGCGAAGTCTACTGGTGTACAGCTGATGTGGGCTGGATCACCGGCCACTCCTACATTGTCTACGGCCCGCTGTGTAACCGCGCCACCACCCTGCTGTTCGAGGGCGTGCCGACCTACCCGGACGCCTCGCGTTGCTGGCAGGTTATCGACAAGCATCAGGTCAACATCTTCTACACCGCGCCCACCGCCCTGCGCGCACTGATGGCCAAGGGTGACGAGCCGGTGAAGTCCTCCTCACGCGCCAGCCTGCGCCTGCTCGGCACGGTTGGCGAGCCGATCAACCCGGAAGCCTGGGAGTGGTACTACCACGTGGTCGGCGAACAGCGCTGCCCGATTGTCGACACCTGGTGGCAAACCGAAACCGGCGCCGCCATGATCACCCCGCTGCCGGGCAGCACCACTCTGAAACCCGGCTCGGCAACCCGTCCGTTCTTTGGTGTGGAGCCAGCGCTGTACGATCCGGAAGGCAACGAACTGGAAGGCGCGACCAGCGGCAACCTGGTCATCAAACGTTCCTGGCCCAGCCAGATCCGTACGGTCTATGGCGATCACCAGCGCTTGGTCGACACCTACTTCAGCACCTACAAGGATGTTTACTTCACCGGCGACGGTGCGCGCCGTGACGAAGACGGCTTCTACTGGATCACCGGTCGCGTGGACGACGTTCTCAACGTCTCCGGGCACCGTATCGGCACCGCCGAAGTAGAAAGCGCTCTGGTACTGCACGACGCCGTTGCCGAGGCAGCCGTGGTTGGCTGCCCGCACGACATCAAGGGCCAGTGCATCTATGTGTACGTCACGCCGATGAACGGTGTCGAGCCGAGCGAGGAGCTGGTCAAGGAACTGAAAACCTTTGTCGCCGACCAGGTGGGCGCCTTTGCCCGCCCCGAGTTCATGCAATGGGCTCCGAGCCTGCCGAAAACCCGCTCGGGCAAAATCATGCGCCGCATCCTGCGCAAGATCGCCTGCAACGAACTCGATAGCCTGGGCGATACCTCAACCCTGGCCGACCCGACTGTTGTGCAGGATTTGATCAGCAACCGCATCGCCCACGCCTGAGAACAGGCACTGGTGCAGCCGCCCGGCTGTACCAGTGTCGAGACAGCTTGTTCTGACCAGACCACCCCTCTATGCTTGTGCACTCGAAAAATAGTGCCTGTGTAGAGGAGTCTGTTCATGCAAGAGGTCGTGATTGTAGCCGCCACCCGTACCGCCATCGGCAGTTTCGGGGGCCAGTTTGCCAAAGTGCCCGCCCACGAATTGGGCGCGACCGTTATCCGCCGCTTGCTGGACGAAACCGAAATTGACCCGGCGTCGGTCGACGAGGTTATCTTCGGCCAGGTACTCACCGCCGGCTGTGGCCAGAACCCCGCCCGTCAGGCTGCCATCCACGCCGGCCTGCCGCACAGCGTCCCCGCACTGACCCTGAACAAGGTCTGTGGCTCCGGCCTCAAAGCCCTGCATCTGGCTGCCCAGGCTATTCGCTGCGGCGATGCCGAGATCATGATCGCCGGCGGTCAGGAATCCATGAGCCTGTCGCCCCACATCATCCCCACCTCCCGCACCGGCCAGCGCATGGGCCACGGTCAGATGATCGACACCATGATTCAGGACGGCCTGTGGGACGCCTTCAACAACTACCACATGGGCATCACCGCCGAGAACCTGGTCGACAAGTACGGCATCACTCGCGAGGAGCAGGACGCCTTCGCGGCGGCTTCCCAGCAGAAAGCGGTTGCTGCCCGTGAGGCAGGCGTCTTTGATCAGGAAATCACCCCGGTGAGCATTCCCCAGCGCAAGGGCGACGCCGTGCTGATCACCCAGGATGAACAGCCGCGCGCAGGCACCACCGCCGAGAGCCTGGGCGGCCTCAAGCCGGCCTTCAAGAAAGACGGCAGCGTCACCGCCGGCAACGCCTCCAGCCTCAATGACGGCGCCGCCGCGGTGCTGATGATGAGCGCCAGCAAGGCCGCCGAACTGGGTCTGCCGGTGCTGGCCCGCGTCGCCTCCTACGCTAATGCCGGGGTTGATCCGGCGATCATGGGTATTGGCCCGGTCTCCGCCACCCAACGCTGCCTGAGCAAGGCCGGCTGGCAGGTCGCTGACCTGGACCTGATCGAGGCCAACGAAGCCTTTGCCGCACAAGCGCTGGCCGTCGGCAAGGAGCTCAAATGGGATGCCGAGAAGGTCAACGTCAACGGCGGCGCCATCGCGCTGGGCCACCCGATTGGCGCTTCCGGCTGCCGCGTGCTGGTCACCCTGCTGCACGAGATGCTGCGCCGTGACGCCAAGAAAGGCCTGGCCACCCTGTGCATTGGTGGCGGCCAGGGTGTCGCCCTGGCACTGGCCCGCGACTGATCTCCCCCGCCTGCAATGGCGCCGCCCGGCGCCATTGCATTGCTTGCTCGCAAGCGCCTGCACTGCCTCCTACACTGTTGAACTGACCGCCCGCAAACCGGTCATAGCCTGCGCAGCACCTGTCGCAGGTGCTTACCTGTGCCACTTCAATCTTGCGAGCCCTGCATGGACAGCCAGAACAGCCCTTGCGTCACCCTGCCGCCCGGCGCCTACCTGCTTGAAGGTACCCGTACGCCTGGCTTGAACAGCGCCAGCCGAGCCCGCGCCGGCTTCAGCGCACTGGATCTGGCGGTGCAAAGTGCCAACGCCCTGTTACTGCGCTGCGGCCTGGCCGCCAGCGCACTGGACGGCGTGGTACTGGCCACTGACGCCAGCCAGGCAGCAGATAAAGTGCGTCAGCGGCTGCAATTGAGCCCGGTTACGCCACTGCAGCAATGCACCCAGGGGCTCGATGCCGTCGCCCGCGCCAGCCAGCAGATCCGCAGCGGCGACGCCGATCTGCTGCTGGTCATTGCCAGCGACGCAGCAGCTGCGCATGGCTCGAGCGCCATCAGCGAATCAGCCAAGCGCCTGGCAGCCCTGTTCGAGGTGGCAGAGGAAGACGCCGAAGCCTACGATCAGGCCTGCGGCCAGCGCCATAGCGAAGCCGAGCAAAGCGGCCTGTTCAGCCCCTACCGCATTGCCCTGTTTGATCGCCAGGGCGAAGCCTACAACAGCGATCAGACCACTCCCGACAGCGGTGCCTGCGCCTTGCTGCTGGCCTCTGCCAAAGGCTGCGCACAACTCAAGCAACGCCCGCTGGCCCAGCTCAGCAGCCAGGCCCTGGCCCGCGCGCCGGCAGACTACCCCAGCCTGGCGCCGCTGCTGGCCAGCACCCGCCTGCTGCAGAAAGAGCGGCTAGGCCTGAACGACATTGATCTGTGGGAGTTACCCGACGCGCCCGCACTGGCGCTGCTCGCCAATCTGGCCGCCTGGCAGGACGCGCGCTTTTGCGAGCGCCAGCTGGAGCTGGAGCAGCCCATGGGCCGTCTGGACCCGACCAGCCTCAACCCGCTGGGCGGCTCTCTGGCGCTGGGCGCGCTGCCGGTCAGTGGTGGCTGCCGACAACTGCTGCAACAGGCCGACACCTTGCATCGCCATGCACTGGGCCGGGCGCTGGTGTGCGAGCAACAGGATACCGATCAGGCCCAGGCCTGGCTGCTGACCCGTGCAGAGGAGGTGCAGGCATGATGGACGCGCTCAACGACCTGATGCAACGCGAGCGCTGCTACGGCCCCTTCCGCCAGCAAGACCTCGAGCAGCCGAACGAGGGCCCGTGGCAGCACTGGCGCCTGCGTCGCGACGACAGCGAGGTCGCCTGGCTGCTGTTCGATCAGCAAGGGCAATCGGCCAACCTGCTCGGCAGCGCTGCGCTGCGTGAACTGGGCGACGTGCTGGCCAGCCTGCGCCGGGAAATGCCGCGCGCGCTGGTCCTGCGCTCGGCCAAGGCAAGCAGCTTTTGCCTGGGCGCCGACCTGCACGATTTTGCCGCTGTCGACAACGAAGCCGACGCGGTGCGCCAGCTGGTGGACGCTCACCTGCTGGCCCAGCAACTGATTGATCTGCCCTGCCCGACGCTGGCCGTCGTGCACGGCGACACCCTTGGCGGCGGCCTGGAACTCGCGCTGTGCTGCGACATGCGCCTGGCCGCACCGGATGCCCGGCTGGGCCTGCCGGAGATACTGGTCGGTCTGCATCCGGGGCTGGGCGCCACCGCGCGCCTGCCGGATCTGGTCGACCCGCTGCTGGCCATGCGCATGATGCTCAGCGGCAAGCCACTCAAAGCCGATGCGGCGGCACAGGCCGGACTGCTGGACGGCGTGGCAGCGGAACATGCCCTGCCCAAGCTGATTGACGACGCCGTCAACGGCCGCCTGACACTGCAGCGCCGCAACCTGCGCGCTCGCCCCTACCGGCTGGACTGGGTACGACGCCTGGCCGCCATTGGCTTGCAGCGCCGCGCCGACGCGCTGGTGGACCCCGCGCACTACCCGGCGCCCAGCGCACTCATCGACCTCTGGCGCCGCCACGGCGGCAAGCCGGACCTGATGCTGCACCGCGAGATCTACTCCTTTGCCCGCCTGCTAGCCAGCGGCACCACCGGCAACCTGATTCACCTGTTCTTCCTGCGCCAGCGCCTGAAGGCAGAGGCCGCGCCGGACCCGCGCCGGCGCGCCAATCACCTGCACCTGCTGGGTAACAGTCCGGCAGGGGTTGAGCTGGCCGCACTCGCGGCGCAACGCGGCCTCAAGGTGAGCATTGGCGATCAGCAGGCGATGACGCCGTGCATCCGTCAACTGGCCGGCAGTGAAGACCTGCAGGCCGCGCTGGATCGCCTCATCTTTGACCCGGAGCACCATGGCGCCGCCCTGGCCGATGCGCTGATCGACGCCCAGACCGGCGATCTGGAGGAACGCCGTGCCAAGCTGGCTCGCCTAGAGCCACAGATGCGGCCACAGGCGCTGCTGCTCAGTCTGCACGATGCGCTGGAGCCACTGCGCAGCGCACTCGGCGACGCCGGCCGTATGCTCGGCGTGCGCTTTGCCGGGCCGGTACAGCGCGGCGCGCTGGCAGAGCTGGCCAGCCACAGCACCGGGCGCACCATCAGCCAACAGCACGCGCGGCAATTACTCGGCCAGCTGGGCTGCCTGCCGGTTGCGGTAAGCAGCCAACCCGGTCTGCTGCTGCGCCGGGTGCTGGCGCCCATGCTGCTCGAAGCCCTGCTGCTGCTGGAAGAAGGTCACGAGGCCAGCGCCATCGACCAGGCGGCCCTGGACTTTGGCTTCGATAAGGGCCCGTTGGCGCTGTTGGATGACTGGGGTCTGGCCGACAGCCTGCAGCTGTTCGAACAACTGCACAGCGAGCGCGACACGCCACCGATCGAGCCGCCAGCGTTGCTGCGCAATTGGGTGGAACAGGGTCGTGAACGTATCCGCCCGAATCCGGCGGGGCGCTGGACGCTACCAGGGCGCAAGCAGCCACGCCTGCCCGCCGAGGAAGGCGACCGCATGCTGCTGGCCTTGCTCAACAGCGCGGTGCGTGCCTGTCGCCAGGGTATCGTGGCCGACGATGAAATGCTCGACGCCGCCATGACTCTGTCCGGCCACTTCCCGGCGTTTCGCGGCGGCCCACTGCGCTACGCGCGCAGCTGCGGACATGCAGCGCTGATTATCCGCCTGCAGGACCTCAGCCAAAGCCAGGGCCCGCGCTTTGCGCCAGACCCGGGCTGGACGCCGGCAGAGGATTCAGAAGCCGGGCAAGGATGAGGTCTGCTGCTCGGTCTTGCTCAGCTTGGCCTGCATCTCGGCACGCATCTTCTCGGCCAGGGGCGCGGCCAGCAGCTGGCGCAAAAAGGTCGGGTTCGCCCCCTTGCTGTGACAGTAGCGGAACACCTCGTTGATGGTCGGAAAGACCGCGTCACCGGCCAGCACGGTGACCTCATCTCCCGCCCTGACCTCGCCCGAGGTCAGCACGCGGGCGTAGGCGCCACAACGCTCGGCTCGCACAAAGGCCTTGGCAAAGCGGCTGTCACCTACCCGCGCGGCCAAGGTGGAGCAGGGAATGCGCGGTGCGGTAATTTCCAGCAACAGTTCGCCAATGCGCAGCCGATCACCAATGCGCAAGGCAGGCCACCAGTGTGACAGGGTCAGGTTTTCGCCAAAGAAACCGGCGGCCAACGGGCGCTGCAGCTGCTCACTCCACCAGTCGATGTCCTCCTGGCTGAAAAGATAGATGGCCTGGTCCGGGCCGCCGTGATGCTTCAGGTCACCAATAAAGTCGCCGGGCACACCAGCCTGCTCAACCATCACCGGGCCATCCAGAGGCTGCTTGAAGTGACCGGTACGCGCAGTGCGCACCCCCACCTCCAGGTTTTGCGCCTGGGCGGCGTTAATCGACAGCAGACTAGGGGAACGGGGCTGGCTCATGGACATACTCGCAACGGGGAGGAGAGACAGCAGTCGACCGGAAGTGGCGACCGCCTGTCAAGACGGGGCGCGGGCGGTCAGATAGCCGCGCGCCAGAAAGAGAAAGTGGGCACTGCCCACCATCGGCAGAAAGACCAGCATGAACGCCGCCGACGGCGTCAGTTGCCAACGCCAGAAAAACCCAAGCAGACACACCAGCCCGACCAACAGCATCAGCACAACAGCCTTTGGCGACACCTCCTGGCGCTGCGGACGGGTCAGTATCAGCAGCAACTTGGTGAGCGCCCACAGGCCACAAAAACCACCAACCAGCAGCGCCGTAAACAGCCAGGCAAAGGCTTGCGGCTCACCGGCGGCAAAGACCAGCGGCAACTGCACCAGCCCCAGCCCCAACAGCACCACCAGAGGACCAAAACACACCACCGCCTCCAGCAGATAAACGCGGCGCGGTGAGCGCAGTAGACGGCGCAGCGGGCTTTCGCTCACGACATCAGAGTCAGCGCAAGGGCGTGACACAGAGTGGGCAGGCAGGGTGCGTTCATGGCTTACCTTCGCCATACGGCGTTGCGGGCAGAGGTCAGTCTACAGGGGCCTCAGGAGCACGGTAACGCTCGCGTGCCTGCCTGTCCACCCGGTCAACGGAGGCCAGGTCGCAGGCACCAAATTCAGCGAGGTTCTGACGCGCCGTTGCCAGGGTCGCCTGGTTGGGCCCGCTGACAGTGTGCTCGTCACGCACGCCATCGTCTTCCCAGAAGCAGACCGAACAGATCTCGTAGCTGGCGCTGCTGCTCAGGCTGAAGTAACCGCAGCACGGGCAGGCGAACATCGGCTCGGGGTTACCCTCTATCTGCGCAACCGCGATACCGCGCTGGTTCAGCGCCTGCACCAGATAGGTATTGGTCACCCCGTAAAGATCCTCAACCAGGCTGACGTGCACCAGCGGGTCCAGACAGGGGTCTGCGGTATCGTCCGGCTCCACACCGCGCATTACCGCGATGCGCAACGCGGGCGGCAACGCCGCCAGCTGTGGATCGGCCTCGCTGAAACCACAAAAAAACCAGAACGCGATGCGCTCACGGCGTGACTGTTCATCCAGCTCTTTCAACAACCAGCCGGCCAATTCCTGCTTTGCCTGTTCCCTTTGCATGCCACGCCCTCCCCTGCGCCAGTTCGCCGGTGCTCAGCCAGTGAGCACCTTGTCCATGTCACAGCGTAGCAGGCTGACACCATCCCGCTGCACCGCCTGACGGGCGATCAGACGAAAGCCCTGGGCCTGGAAAAAAGGCAGGGCCGCCAGACTCGCTTCGGTCCACAGGCGCGTTACCCCGGCGCCACGCAGGTGCTGCTCTGCAGCCAGATAAAGCTCGCTGGCAACACCCTTGCGCGCAGACTCCGGAGCGCAATACAACAGGTCGATGTGACCATCCAGGCTGTAACCGATAAATCCGGCGAGCTGACCACTGTCTTCCAGCAGGCAAAGCTGCAGCGTCGCCAGGCGACGATGCCAGAGGGTTCGGTCGGGGTTGGACGGCGCCCAGGCATGGCGCTGCTCGGCGTCATAGTGCTCTGCCGCCAACTGATCTACCGAACGCTGGAACAGTGCGATGCAGGCGTCGTAGTCGCGCGCGCAGGCGTTGCGCAGGCAGCGACTCATGCCGTAACGCCGTACAGCGCGGCGCGCCCGTGACGGGCCTCAAGCCCGCGCCGGGTAGCCGCTGGCAGGCCCCTCACTACCAAGGTGTAAGACTGGTCGATCATCCTCTGCAACTCGCCGTCAGGCACCGAACCGTCAAGCCGTACGCTATTCCAATGTCGCTTGTTCATGTGATAACCGGGCGTTACTGCGGCAAACAGGTCGCGCAAGCCAACAGCCTCATGTGGGTCGCATTTGAGATTGACGCACTCACTGCCGCCGCGCTGATACAGCAGGGCAAACATCTTGCCCTGCACCTTGAACACGGCGGCATCGGGACCGAAGGGGTAATCAAGTTCCGCCTCGGGTTTGGCCAATAGTCTGTCTTTCACCTGTCCGTTCCTACTCTGCGAAACGCGGCATGTTGACGAAAAAGCGTGTGCCCTGATCAGAGGAAACAAAGCCAATCTGCCCGCCCATCTGCTCAACCAACCCCCGCGTGATTGCCAGACCCAGGCCGGTACCACCGCTGCGCCGCCGGCTGGAGCCGTCGGCCTGGGTGAAACGGTCGAAGACCCGATCGTAAAAGGCAGTCGGGATACCCTCGCCCTGATCGGTGACGCTGATACACCAGAGATCCTGCTGCTCGTCGGCGACAACACTGATACCCACTTCACCACCCTGCGGGGAAAACTTGACGGCGTTGGACAGCAAATTGTCCATCACCTGCTTGAAGCGGGTCGGGTCAGCCAGAATACGCGCATCGGGATGCGGATTGAGGTAGCGCCAGCGCACCTGACGCTGCTCTGCGTAGCCCTGGTTTTCCTGCATGGCGGCATGCAGCAGCGTGTCGAGGTTCTCCGGCTGCACATTGAGCTGCATCTGGCCGGCGACAAGCTTGTCGATATCCAGCAAATCGTTGATCAGCCTGAGCAGGTGTTCAGCGTTACGCATCGCCACCTCCACCAGATGCTGTCCGCGATCGGGCAGCGGCCCAAGGGCGCCCCCGCGCAGCAGGCCCAGGGTCCCCAAAATGCTGGTCAGCGGTGTGCGCAGCTCATGGCTGATCGTCGAGACAAACTCGCTCTTCAGGCGCTCGTTCTCGGCCCGCGCGGCGTCGCGGTCGCGCTGCTGGCGGATGGCGTTACTCCGGGTGTAACCGATCAACAACAGCACCACCAACAGCGCCCCGTAGAGCACGCCGCGAGGCGCACCACTGCCGGCCTGCGGCGTGCGGTACTGTACCTGCAGCTGCCAGACTATACCCGGCAGTTCGATATCCAGCACCGCCGCAGGCCGCTCCGGCGCCGGGGGAGTCCCCCAGATAACCCGGGCTTCGCCCTCTGCCTGAACGCGCAGCAGCCGGATACGCAAGTCCTGCCAGCGGGCCTCGCTGTCGAGCATGCCCAGCAGTTGGTCTGCATCCATCACAGTGCTGACCAGCCCCCAATAACGCCTGTTGATGTAGACCGGCGCACGGTAAACCAGGCCGTTGCCCCCTTGTACCAGAGTCAGGGGGCCATCCAGCACCGGCTGCGCCGAGGCCATCATGCGCTCAACCGCAGCCCACTGCGCCGGTGAGCTGGTGTAATCAAAGCCCAGCGCAGCCTCGTTATCCTGCAACGGATAAATCAGCTCGATGCGGTTGTTCGGGGCGACACCGATATTGCGAACATCACTGGTGCCCTCCAGCATGCTGGCCATCCACAAACGAATACGGCGCGGGTCATCCAGCCCCTGCTGACTCTGCAGATAGGACACCAGCCCGCGGCTCAGGTAGATGCTGTGATTCAGCCGCGTCTCCAGACTGCTGCGCACATCGGCAGCACGGGTGAGCAACGCGTGCTCAACACCTTGGCGCTCGATGCGGGCAAGCTCACGCACCGCGACCTCAATGACCACCACGCCCAGCAGCAGCAAGACCGACAGGCTCGACAACAGGCCGCGATAAGCGCGCAGCAGTTCCCGATTCATTCACTCCCTCCCCGTTCACACAGCCAACGCTGCAGCGTCATCCTTCGGCCCCTACTCTATACCCAAAGCTGCCAGGCCCGCATGCCGACGCCGCCATTGCAGGGGCGTCGTGCCGGTCCACTGCCGCCAGGCGCGGTTGAACGCGCTTTGCTCGCTGTAGCCCAGCAGCAAGGCGATCTCGCCAAGCTGTAGTGCGCTATCGGCCAGATAGGCCTGCGCTAGGTGCTGACGCGTGCGCTCAAGCAACAGGCGCCAGCTTAGTCCACGTTGCTGCAGGCGTCGCTGCAGACTGCGTACTGACAGGTGCAGGTCCGCAGCCACCCGGGCAAGACTGACCTCCCCCTCGGGCAGGCGCCTTACCAACGCCTGTTGCAGTGCACGGTCCAGCGCGTCTGCCGTTGGCAGCGCCAGCGCCAGCGCACGGGCCTGCTGCTCCAGCAGGGCGCGCATGGCCAAATCAGTGTGCGCCAGCGGCAGCGCCAGCAGGGTTGCAGGCAGCATGACGGCGGTGCAGTTATCGGCATAGCGCACCGGGCAGCCAAAGTGCGCCTCGGCGGCTTGTTGCTGGCAGGCATCAGCTGCAAAGGCAAAGCACACCTGGTGCAGGCGCGCCTGCGGCAACAGACGCCGCAGCATCCGCCACAAGGCTGCGATCGCCACGCTGTCCGCCAATGCACCGGTGGAGGCCGATGCCGGCCAACGCATCGCCAGTATGCCGTCCTCTAGGGAGACGCTGACCAGTTGCTCGCCGTAGAGCAGATGCTCGTAGCGCTGATACGCCTGCAGAGCCTCTGCCAGAGTCGCACTCGTCAGGCTGAGATAGCCAAGCAAGCCCGCGTGCCTTGGCTGCGCGCAGGCGCCGATCTGCAGCGCTGGCGCTGCCTCATGTGGCACCAGTTGAACGGCATCGGCCAGCATCTGCTGCCAGAGTTGCATGGGCACCGGTTCATCAGGCCGGCGACTGTCCAGCCGCAGGCGCAAGTCAGGCGCCGCCAACTGGTGCACGTCCAGCCAGTCACTCAGCAGCTGCGTCCAGGCTCCGGTGACTCGTACAGGAACGGCCATAGCTCTCTCTACATTGGCGTATTCAGTCAAAAATGCGGCACATATCGTCAATAAGCAAGTCCGCTGGCCGGCGCAAAATAACGCCAAAACAACGATGGAGCACGCCATGGACAGCCTGAGCAGCCTGTTCACCCAGGTCATCGCCGACAGCGGCCTGCAAGACCTTTTGCAGCGTTTGCCCGCCTGGTTGGCACTCGATGAGCGCCAGCTGATCTTTGTGCTGGCAACACCGGTGTTCATCGGCGTGTTCGTTTGGGAATACCTGAAAATCCGCCACGACCATAGCCTGGTCGACACCCGCGAATCAGTACGCAACTTCATGCTGGGCGCGGGCTATCAAACAACCGAGCTGCTGTTTGCCGGGCTGATCGCCTTCCCAGTCCACGCGCTGGCCTATCAACACCGGCTGTTCGACATCCCGTTAACCCTGACCAGCGCCTTGGCGCTGTGGCTACTGACCGACCTGTGCTTCTACTGGATGCATCGCAGCTCGCATCGGGTGCGCTGGTTCTGGGCCGCACATGTGACCCATCACTCCAGCGAGCGCATGAACTTCTCGACCGCCATGCGCCAGAACGCGACCAACATCTTCAATGGCGGCTGGCTGTTCTATGTGCCGCTGTCGCTGCTGGGCTTCAACCCGGTATGGATTGGCGTGTGCTATGCGCTGTCACTGGTTTATCAGTTTTTCATCCACACCACAGTGGTCGGCAAACTGCACCCGGTGATCGAGTACCTGTTCAACACGCCCAACCACCACCGGGTTCATCACGCCCGTAACCCGGGTTACATCGACACCAATTACGGCGGCGTCTTTATCATCTTTGATCGACTGTTCGGCACCTTTACCAGCGAGCGCGCCGACCAGCCGATCGAGTACGGCATCACCCGCCCGGTCTACAGCAACAGTCTGCTGGTGAACTGGTTGCATGAGTACCGCGACATCGCCCGTGACATGCGCCAACCGGGGCCGCTCGGCCAACGCCTGCAGCACCTGTGGCGGCCACCAGAGTGGGAGCGACCTGAACACAAGGACTAACCGCAGACGCGGTATACTCCGCGGCCATGAAACTCGACCGTTTTATCAGCAACAACACGCCGCACAGCAGGCAGGCCGCACGCCTGTTGATCGCCAGCGGCCGTGTGACGGTCGCCGGCGAGCGCGTCTGCGACCCGCGCTTTGAGGTGGATCAGTTTGTTGCGATCAACCTCGATGAAGCGCTGCTGCAATACCGTCCGGCGTTGTTTTTCATGCTGCACAAGCCCGTTGGTTATCTGAGTGCAACCAGCGATCCGGAGCACGCCACCGTACTTGAGCTGTTTGCACCGGAACTGAGAGATGAGCTGCATATCGGCGGCCGACTGGATCGCAGCTCCAGCGGCCTGCTGATTCTGACCAACGACGGCAGCTGGTCGCGGCGATTGACCGAGCCAAAGGTCAAGCTGCCAAAGACCTACCACGTGACCACCCTGCGCCCGATCAGCAGCGAGACTGCCGAGCGTTTTGCCGCCGGGATTTACATGACCACCGAGCAGTTGACCACCTCGCCCGCGAAGCTTGAGCAGTTGGCTGAATACGAGTGTCGGCTGACCATCTACGAAGGCCGCTATCACCAGATCAAGCGGATGTTTCATGCGGTCGGCAATCAGGTAGTGTCACTGCACCGCGAAAGCATGGGCGCAATTCAGCTCGACCCGGCTTTAGCACCGGGGCAATATCGCGCGCTGACCGCTGCCGAGATTGCTTCGGTTGATCAGGCGTCTACATCCTCATAGCAGGCGGGCTCAAAGCGCGGCGTACAGATCGCCAGAAACACCAGCGGCTGCTCACCAATACAGCGGATACGCTGCGGGCAGCCAGCCGGAATCACCACCACGTCTCCCGCTGATACTCGCTGTGGCGCCTATCCGCCCAACTCGACCACCCCCTCGCCAGCCTCGATCAAGTAGCGCTCAACCACATTGTGCAGCCGGTGCCACCGCGTCTGCCCGCCCAACGGCAGGCGAGCGCGGGCAACCGACATCACCGGATCATCCGGGCTGTTAGACAACTCGTGGATATAGCAGCCTTCTTCGAAGTAATACTCGTCGGCCGGGTCAAAGCGGCGAATCAGCGGACTCATTTACTCTCCAACGGATAGCGCACCAGCACCGAGTAGCGCGAGCCGCCCTGCCCCGCATCGCTGGCAAACAAACACAGCTCCGTTACCTGCCACGGCGCCAGCAACAACCCGCGTTGAGCTTGCAGAAACGGCTGCAGCGAACCGCACTCCGAGCCACAACGGGCAAGCGTCACATGAGGGACAAAGCGCTGCGGATCAGCGGCGCACCAGGGCGAGATAAGCAGGTCAATCTGTTCACGCAGCGCCTGCAGCGGCGCCGGCGCAACAACACCGGCCCACAAGATGCTTGGACGCTGGGGAGAGCCAAAGTAGCCCACACCCCCCACCTGCAAAGTGAACGCCGACGCCTGCAGCCGCTGCAGCGCTTCTGCCAACTGCGCGGTTGGGGCATCGGGTAACTCACCGATAAAGCGTAAGGTCAGGTGCAACTGGGCTGCTGATTGCCAACGCAAGCCCGGCCCAGGTTCGGCAAGCGCCAGCAGGGCCTGCGTTTGCGCGGCTGGCAGTTCAAGTCCGATGAACAATCTGGGCATCGCTACTCTCAACAGGGTGATATCGGGCCTGCGCGCGGCGCAGGTACTGCCCGGGCATCACACCAACCACGGCTTTGAAGGCATGACTGAAGTGCGCCTGATCGGCATAGCCCGCCTGGTACGCCACCTCAGCCAGCGGTTCGGGAGCGCCTTGCTTCAGCAGCTCGCGGGTAAAAGCGACCCGGTGCAGGCGCTATCTGGCGGTAGCCAAAACCCGCCAGGCTGCGTTGCCAGGCGGGCGGGCTGAGCTGCTGAACAAGAGGGGTAGTCATGGCTGCAGAATAGCAAAGCGCCGCCCAGCAGATGTCGAAAATCTACAATACCGCCAGCGCGGCCACGGATAGATTGGACTCACATTCAACAGTCGGAGAAACACCATGCGAGTCGACTACTTCACCGTTGCACCGGGCGTAGCCCGCGCCATGATGGGCCTGGAGGGCTATCTGCACAAAGAGGCCACAGGGGACGACAAACTGCCCAAGCGCTTGCTTGAACTGGTCAAGATCCGCGCCTCACAACTCAATCAGTGTGCCTATTGCCTGGACATGCACAGCAAAGACGCGCGGGCGCTCGGCGAAACCGAGCAACGTATCTACGCCCTCAGCGCCTGGCGCGAAACCCCGTTCTTTGACCTGCGTGAGCGCGCCGCCCTGAGCTGGACCGAGGCGCTGACCCGCCTGGAGCCGGGGGCGGTAACAGACGCCCTGTTTGAGCACGTACACGCCCAGTTCAATGATCGCGAACTCAGCGATCTGACCCTGGCCATCTGCTCGATCAATGCCTGGAACCGCTTTGGCGTCGCCTTCGAGCCAGAGGTAGGCAGCTACTCCCCCGCTTAAGCTGTGCTTGCAGGCCAACTGATTGACAGTGTCAACCAAAATGCAATATGGTTGACACTGTCAACGTAATAGAGCCCGCACGCATGCAGCGCCCCTCACTCAGTCACGCCCTCCAACAAGTCGCACACGCCTACCGCGGGCACATGGCGCAAACCATTCGCGAAGCCGACTTGCCGCTTCCCGGCACCCATGTTCGCGCGCTCAAGGCGGTTTGCTACATGGAAGGCTGCACCGCGCAACGCATCGCCCAGCGCATGCGTCGCGACAAGGCCCAGATCACCCGCGTACTGAACGACCTGCTTGAGAGCGGTCTGATCCTCAAAGCCTGTAACCCGGCCGATAAGCGCAGCCAATTGCTGCACGCAACGCCCGCAGGCGAGGCGATGATGCTGCGCATTCAGACGCTTGAGCAGCAAACGCTGGCACGTATGACCCGTGACCTGACCCAAGAAGAGGTCGAGCACTTTATCCGCATTGCCTGGCATATGACCCAGAACCTGGAAGGCGACCTGCCACCAGACAACTGATTGGAGACTCAACCATGGCCAGACCCACACCACGCACCCTGCACGTCATCGGCAAACAAGCCGTCAGCCGCAACATGCTGCGCGTGACCCTCGGCGGCGAAGGCATGCAGGCCTTCCCGGATGACCAGGCCGGTGCCTATATCAAACTGATCTTCCCGGCCACCGCCGAGCAACCGCAGTTGATGCGCACCTACACCGTGCGCGCGCAGCGCGAGCACGAGATTGATGTCGACTTTGTGCTGCATGATGACGGCGGCCCGGCGTCGCTCTGGGCCAGCGATTGCCAGCCGGGCGACAGCATACTGGTCGGCGGCCCGGGGCCGCGCAAATCGCTGCACGAAGGGCCGGATTGGTACCTTATTGCCGGTGATATGACTGCGCTGCCCGCCATCAGCGTCAACCTGGAAAGCCTGCCGCAGGACGCACGCGGCGTGGCCGTTCTGGAAATACTCGATGAAGCCGACATCCAGCCACTGCAGGTGCCGGACGGTATCGAGCTGATCTGGCTGGTCAACAGCCATCCTGGCGACGAGAGCCACCCACTGGTCGAGCGCATTCGCCAAATCGACTGGTCGCCGGGCAGGGTTCAGGTCTGGGCTGCCTGCGAATTCGGCAGCATGCGCGCGCTGCGCCAATTTCTGCGCGAAGAGCGAGAGGTCGCACGAGGCGACCTGTATATCTCCAGCTACTGGAAAAACGGCAGCAGCGAAGACCAGCACAAACTGGCCAAGCGCGCCGACGCCGAGCAGGCGGATCAACGCCCGGCGTAACCGGACAGCGTCTACGCCAATGAGGTGAGTAACGAGGGCCGCAACTGCGCCCTTTCGGCGTGCAGCACAACCACCTGCGGCCTGGCTGTCAGGTCCAGCTGCCACGGCCCCCGCGCTGGGCCAGGGTTTCAACACAGTGATCAATAAAGGCCCGCACCGGGGGCAGCATGCCCCGTGGCGTGGTAAAGACCATGTGGATCTGCCCCTCCAGCGCATGCCATTGCGGCAGGATATGCACCAGACGACCGCTGCGAATTTCTGCCTCACAGATATGCTCAGGCAACAGCACCACCCCGCGCCCGGCCACTGCCGCCTCGCAGATCAACTGCAGATCACCGCTGCTGAAATGGGGCACATGGTGGTGATCGCAGGTTTCGCCAACGTCGTTCGCGAACTCCCAGCGATCACGCTCCAACATTTCGCCCACTGACAGGGTCGGAAACCGCGCCAGATCATCCAATGTCTCCGGCGCACCGCCCAGACGCTGCAGAAGTGCCGGACTCGCTGCCAGAATTCGCGCCCCCACGCCAAGCGACCTCATCGCCAGCGATTGATCCGTATCAAAGCGGGTAGCCACCCTGAACGCCACATCGATCCGCTCATTGATCAGGTCGACCCGCTGGCTAGACAGGCGCAACTGCAAACGCACCTCAGGGTATCGACTCATAAAATCGACCAGCGTCGTTCGTCCAAGGTACTCGAGCATACCGGCAGACATGGCGACCCGCACGGTGCCACGCACCTCGTCCCGTGCGGTCATGGCCAGCGCTTCTGACGCCTCCAGCCGCTGCAGGATGACCTCGCACTCCCGGTACAGCTCGCGGCCGATATCGGTGACCCTAAAGCTGCGCGTAGAGCGCTCTATCAGCCGCGCACCAAAGTCAGTCTCCAGCCGCGCCACTCGCTTGCTCAACTTCGACTTGCGCTCCCCCGTCGCACGCTCGGCTGCAGCAAATCCGCCGTAGCGCACCACGCGGGCAAAACATAAAAGGTCATTCAAATCTTGCATCACACCCGCCAATAGTTTCCAAAAAGAAACAATGAATACGCAAAAACATGGCTGCAGGCCAATAAAAACAAGGCATATAATAAAAACCAAGCCAACAAGGCCAAAAAAAGCGCCATCAATAAAGACCAAATCAGAAACAGTGATCTTACCCTGGCGCTCACCACCCAATCTGGAGATACCGCCATGAAATACCTGCTCCCCCTGCTACTCGCAATTAGCGCACTGACTGCACCTCTGGCCAACGCCGAAGATGGCAGCAAACGCTTGAGCCAAATGCTCGATCACCAACAAGGCCAGGTTCAGCAAGACGCGCAACCGGGCCAGCAACAGTAATCACCACCCCAGCGACGCGCCCTGCCCACCCCGTTACAGGGCGCTCTACCCTCCCAGTCAAAGTCCTCGCCGCCAGTAAAACACGACACTGTTTCCCTTTCGGAAATTCTGCATCAACAGAATAGGCGCTACTGCGACAGTTTGTCACCCCCATATAGTGACGACAACGGCCTGGAAACAGCAGCTACCGGGTATTTCCATGGCACTTGCCAACAGGATACCCGGAAACAGTTGCAGAATATTTCAATACAACCTTGCCAGGCCCGCCTTACCTTCAGGAGATGCAGCCATGAAAAACCTTTCAGCCTTGATCGTTGCCTCGTTTCTCGCCTCCAGCCCCGTCGTGCAGGCCGATGATAGCCGGCACCGCCTGAGCACCAATGACCGCCTCGCCAGCCAAAGCACATCAGACTACCTGCAGGGTCTGATCGAAGCCCAGGCTCAGGCCAACCGTCACGAAGACGAAGAGCAGGACGTCTGAGCTACTGCGTACTGCAGCCTAACCCGACATATCAGCCGCAGGCGCTACTGGAACTGACACGCGACTCCACTACAGTTACCAAGGATACGCCCGCAATTGCGGGCGTCCGGGTTAACCATTGGAGCATCGATACGTGAAAGGACTTGCCGCCCCGCTGGACGTAATGGTCAGCCTCGCCTGCCAAGCTGAAACATCACCCCTCCCTTCCTGACAGCCCCCCGCGGCCGCCAGGCCATCATCTCATTCGTCGAGCGCGTCACCAGCCCCTCCTCGCCTGACCATGTCGAGCTAAGCGCAAATAGGCCCACACCCGAGACTCAGCCGTCAACAAGATCAGCGACGCACTGGACCAGGTTCCTCAGCGCGGCTGCCGCGCGCCAGGCAAGACAAGCCAAAACCAGCTGTTCACATTCTTTCTGAACTAAACCAGACAAATCTCCCCAAAACAGAACGGAGCCGAGTGCGCGCAACCGAGCTCCAAGGGCATACGTGTCCGGCAATCCAGACCAGAAGAGAACATGGAGACCTGATGATGTCTGAACAAAAGCCAAAACCGACCACAACGGACGCCGGTATCCCGGTATCCAGTGACGAGCACTCACTCACCGTTGGCCCCGACGGTCCTATCCTGCTGCACGACCACTATCTGATTGAACAGATGGCGCAATTCAATCGCGAGCGCATTCCTGAGCGTCAGC
The DNA here is from genome assembly GCF_900114765.1 of Halopseudomonas pachastrellae. Taxonomy (GTDB): domain Bacteria; phylum Pseudomonadota; class Gammaproteobacteria; order Pseudomonadales; family Pseudomonadaceae; genus Halopseudomonas; species Halopseudomonas pachastrellae. Next base: position 144,239 of record NZ_FOUD01000006.1, on the reverse strand, counting down.
CACATGCCAAGGGCGGCGGCGGCTTCGGCCATTTTGAGGTGACCCACAACGTCAGCCAGTACACCAAGGCAGCCGTTTTCCAGCCAGGCACGCACACCGACGTCCTAATGCGCTTCTCAACTGTCGCAGGCGAGCGCGGCAGCCCGGACACCTGGCGCGACCCGCGAGGCTTCGCAGTCAAGTTCTACACCAGCCAGGGCAACTATGACCTGGTGGGCAACAACACGCCGGTATTCTTCCTGCGTGACCCCATGAAGTTTCAGCACTTTATACGCTCGCAAAAGCGTCGCGCCGACACTAACCTGCGCGATCACGATATGCAGTGGGATTTCTGGTCCCTGTCACCCGAATCAGCGCACCAGGTGACCTGGCTGATGGGCGATCGCGGTATCCCGAAAACCTGGCGTCACATGAACGGTTACAGCAGCCACACCTATATGTGGATAAACGCAGAAGGTGAGCGCTTCTGGGTTAAATACCACTTCAAAACTGACCAGGGCGTTGAGTGCCTTACCCAAGAGGAAGCCGACAAGCTGGCCGGACAGGATGCGGACTATCACACCCGCGACCTTTACGAAGCCCTCAAGCAGGGCAATCACCCCAGCTGGACCCTTCACGTGCAAGTCATGCCATTTGCCGAAGCCGAGCAATATCGCTTCAACCCCTTCGACCTCACCAAGGTTTGGCCGCATGGCGATTACCCGCTGATCCCCGTCGGCAAGCTGACACTGGACCGCAACCCCACCGACTATCACACCGAGATTGAGCAGGCTGCGTTCGAACCCAACAACCTGGTACCCGGCATCGGCCTGAGCCCGGACAAAATGCTGCTGGGCCGAGTTTTTGCCTACGCTGACGCGCATCGCGCGCGCCTAGGCGTCAACTACAAGCAGATACCGGTCAACCGCCCCAAATCGCCTGTGCACAGCTACAGCAAGGACGGCGCCATGCGCATGGACAATGTGACCGATCCGGTTTACGCACCCAACTCCAAAGGCGGTCCGGCGGCGGATCCGTCGCTCAACCCGCCGGTCGACGTATGGCAAACAAGCGGTGACATGGTGCGCCAAGCCTACACCTTGCGCACCGATGACGATGACTTTGGACAAGCCGGCACGCTGGTGCGCGAGGTGATGGATGACGCTCAGCGCGAGCGACTGGTGAATAACGTTGTAGGGCACCTCAGCGCCGGGGTCAGCGAGCCGGTGCTTGAACGGGCGCTGCAATACTGGCGCAATATTGACGCAGACATCGGCGAGCGCATCGCCGCTGGCATGAAGTGCGACTGAGCCAGCCTTAAACGCAAAAACCCGGCCTGAGCCGGGTTTTTGCTAAGCAGAGCGCCGCGTTACACGCCGCTTACCTCAGCAGCTTCAACGTCCTTCATGGACAGCTTGATACGACCGCGGTTGTCCACGTCCAGTACCAGTACCTTCACTTCCTGACCTTCTTGCAGCACGTCAGTCACCTTCTCGATGCGCTCGTTGGCGATCTGGGAGATGTGAACCAGACCGTCTTTGCCCGGCAGGATGTTGACGAACGCACCAAAGTCGACAATGCGCTCGACCTTACCGGTGTAGACCTTGCCGATTTCCGCTTCAGCAGTGATGGCGTCAACGCGCGCTTTGGCCGCGTTGGCAGCATCTTTGCTGGCAGCGAAGATCTTGACCATGCCGTCGTCGGTGATGTCGATGGACGCGCCAGTCTCGTCGCAGATGCCACGGATGGTCGCGCCGCCCTTGCCGATCACGTCGCGGATCTTCTCGGGGTCGATCTTCATGCTCAGCATGGTCGGTGCGTTGGAAGAGATTTCCTTGCGCGACTCCGGCAGTACTTCGTTCATCTGCTTGAGGATATGCAGACGCGCTTCGTGCGCCTGACCCAGAGCGATTTCCATGATCTCTTCGGTGATACCGTTGATCTTGATGTCCATCTGCAGCGCAGTAACACCCTTCTCGGTACCGGCAACCTTGAAGTCCATGTCGCCCAGGTGATCTTCGTCACCCAGGATGTCGGTCAGTACGGCGAACTTCTCGCCTTCTTTAACCAGACCCATGGCGATACCGGCAACCGGTGCTTTCATCGGCACGCCAGCGTCCATCAGCGCCAGAGAGGCGCCACAAACGGACGCCATGGAGCTGGAACCGTTGGACTCGGTGATTTCAGACACCACGCGGATAGAGTACGGGAACTGCTCCATGTCGGGCATGACAGCCTGCACACCGCGACGGGCCAGACGGCCGTGACCGATTTCGCGACGGCCAGTGCCGCCCATACGACCACACTCACCCACAGAGTAGGGAGGGAAGTTGTAGTGGAACATGAAGGGCTCTTTGCGCTCGCCTTCCAGCATGTCCAGCAGCTGAGAGTCACGGGCAGTACCCAGGGTGGTGACAACCAGCGCCTGCGTTTCGCCGCGGGTGAACAGCGCAGAACCGTGAGTGCGGTCCAGCACGCCAACTTCGATGTTCAGCGGGCGGACGGTCTTGGTGTCACGGCCATCGATACGCGGGTTGCCGTTAACGATGCTCTCGCGAACGGTACGGTATTCGATCTCGCCGAACACGTCTTTGACTTCACCGGCAGCGAATTTGCCTTCTTCTTCGCCAGACAGCGCAGCAACAGCCTGGTCGCGCAGCTCGCCCAGACGAGCGTAACGCTCCTGCTTGTTGACGATGGTGTAGGCGTCAGCGATACCAGCACCAAACTCGCCCTTGATGGCGTTGATCAGTGCGGTGTTTTCAGCAGGTGCCTGCCAGTCCCAGGCCGGCTTGCCAGCTTCGGCGGCGAATTCCTTGATAGCGGCGATCGCGCCCTGGAATTCCATGTGGGCAAACAGCACGGCGCCCAGCATCTGGTCTTCGGTCAGTTCCTGTGCTTCGGACTCAACCATCAGTACCGCTTCTTCGGTACCGGCAACGACCATGTCCAGTCGGGAGGTGGCCAGCTCTTCGTAGGTCGGGTTCAGCACGTAACCGCGCTGATCGTCGAAGGCAACACGAGCTGCGCCAATCGGGCCGCCAAACGGCACGCCGGAGATGGCCAGGGCAGCGGAGGTACCGATCATGGCAGCGATGTCCGGATCGGTGGTCTTGTCGGTGGACACTACGGTGCAGACAACCTGCACTTCGTTCATGAAGCCTTCGGCGAACAGCGGGCGGATTGGACGGTCAATCAGGCGCGAGGTCAGGGTCTCTTTCTCGGAGGGACGGCCTTCACGCTTGAAGAAACCACCGGGGATACGGCCAGCGGCGTAGGTCTTCTCGATGTAGTGCACGGACAGAGGGAAGAAATCACGACCAGCTTCGGGCTGCTTGGCGGCCACGACGGTGACCAGAACGCTGACAGCGTTGTCGATGCTGACCAGAACGGCACCGGAAGCCTGGCGAGCAATGCGGCCTGTTTCCATGGTAACGGTGCTGTTGCCTAACTTGAATTGCTTAATAACCGGTTTCACGGTGTCTTCTCTCTCTTCTTTGCCTTTGGGGGAAACTCTGGGCATGGCCGGGAATCGGACCCGGCCATGTCCAAACGGGGCTGGTCTTAGCGACGCAGACCCAGACTGCTGATCAAAGCGCTGTAACGAGACAGGTCTTTCGACTTCAGGTAGTCCAGCAGCTTGCGGCGCTGGTTAACCATGCGAATCAGACCACGACGGGAGTGGTGATCCTTCTTGTTGTCCTTGAAGTGGCCTTGCAGCTTGTTGATGTTTGCAGTCAACAGAGCTACCTGGACTTCCGGAGAACCGGTATCACCTTCACCGCGCTTGTACTCGGCAACGATTGCAGCTTTTTCTTCAACACTCAGTGACATCTCGTATTTCCTCTGAGGTAACAGGCCGGGAGCAGTTCTCCCGTGTTTTAAATCGAGGCATGACCGTGCCTGTTGACAGCCACCCTCGTGGTGACCCGTTTTCGGGTCAACTCCAACGCCGAATCATACTCCCGAATGACCGGGGATTCAGCCCAATTCTGCATTGTCGCCTGCGCTGCTGGCGACCGCTCGTCAGGGCTCGAAACGCAGCAGGCGTTTCGGTGCCACGCGAGCATCATCCGTCATCTCGCCAATACCCAGAAAACGACCACTGGCATCGCGTAAACGCACCTTGCCAAAGGCCGGGCTGCCCGGCACCCGCACGGCCTGGCCGTGGTTCAGGTAGTAGGCAGTCTGCTCGGTAAGGTCCAGCACCGGCCAGTCTTCCAGACCGCTGTCCATGGGCAGCAGCAGGTGATCCAGTGCTTCGGCGCCGCCCTCGGCGTGCAACGCCTCAAGGGCTTCAAGGGTAACCGATTGGGTCAGATCAAAGGGCCCGGCTTTGATGCGGCGCAGCGCCGCAACGTGGGCGCCACAGCCTAACGCTGCGCCGACATCCTCAACCAGGCTGCGAATATAGGTGCCTTTGCTGCAATGCACTTCCAGCTGCAGGCGATCGCCTTCGAGGCCAAGCACCTTGAGATCGCTGATGGTGATGGTGCGCGCCTTGCGCTCAATGGTTTCACCGGCGCGGGCCAGCTTGTACAGCGGCTGACCTTCGTGCTTGAGCGCCGAGTACATCGGCGGCACCTGATCAATCTCGCCAGTAAAGCGCGGCAACAGCGCCTCGACATCGGCCAGCGTGACGTTGACCGGCTTCATTTCCAGCACGTCGCCTTCAGCATCGCCGGTCGCCGTGGTCATACCCAGGCGCGCTTCGGTGATGTAGGCCTTGTCGGCATCCAGCAGGTATTGGGAGAACTTGGTTGCCTCGCCCAGGCACAGCGGCAGCACGCCGGTCGCCAAGGGGTCAAGACTACCGGTGTGCCCGCCTTTGGCGGCATTGAACAACCAGCGCACCTTTTGCAGGGCCGCGTTGGAGCTCATGCCCAGGGGTTTGTCGAAAATCAGGATGCCGTCAATCGCACGGCGCTTGCTCTTCGCTCCGGCCACCCGTTACTCCTTGTCGCCGTCGCCGTGCTGGCGATCTTCCGCTACCGCACGCTCGATCAGCGAGGACAGGTGCGCACCGCGGCGAATGCTCTCGTCATACTGAAAGTGCAGGCTCGGAATCGTCCGCAACTTCATGGTGCGACCCAGCAGCATGCGCAGGTAGCCCGACGCATCCTTGAGGATCTCCAGGTTGAGCGCGATGTCTTCCGCGCTATCGCGGTTCATCAGAGTGATAAACACCTTGGCATGGGACATGTCGCGACTGACTTCAACCGCCGTCACTGTCACCATTCCCAAACGCGGGTCACGCACCTCACGCTGGATCAGCTGCGCCAGCTCGCGCTGCATCTGATCTGCCACCCGCTGGGTACGACTGTATTCTTTTGCCATAGTAACCATCTCAAGCAACAAACTCCGGGCTGCCAGGCAGACCGGAGTTTGTCGCACATAGCAGGCGGCGCCCGGGTGGGCCGCCGCTGTCACATTACAGACTGCGCTGTACCTGAACACGCTCGAAGACCTCGATACGGTCGCCGGCACGTACGTCATTGTAGTTCTTGACGCCGATACCACACTCCATACCGTTACGGACTTCGCCAACGTCGTCCTTGAAGCGGCGCAGGGATTCCAGCTCGCCTTCGTAGATAACAACGTCTTCGCGCAGTACGCGAATCGGGCGGTTGCGGTACACAGTACCTTCGATGACCATGCAACCGGCCACCGCGCCAAACTTCGGCGAACGGAACACATCACGCACTTCGGCAACACCCAGAATCTGCTCGCGAACGTCGCTGCCGAGCATACCGGACAGGGCCTTCTTCACATCATCAATGATTTCGTAGATGACGCTGTAGTAACGCAGGTCCAGACCTTCAGTCTCGATGATCTTGCGGGCCGCCGCGTCAGCACGGACGTTGAAGCCGAAGACCACAGCATTGGAGGCCAGTGCCAGGTTGGCGTCGGTTTCGGTGATACCACCCACGCCGCCGGAGACGATCTTGACCTGTACTTCGTCGTTGCCCAGCTCGGACAGCGAGCCTTGCAGCGCTTCCAGCGAGCCACGAACGTCGGCCTTGATAACGATGTTGAGAGTCTTCTTCTCGTCCTGGCCCATGTTCTCGAACATGTTTTCCAGCTTGGCAGACTGCTGACGCGCCAGCTTGATTTCGCGGAACTTGCCCTGACGGAACAGAGCCACTTCGCGGGCCTTCTTCTCGTCAGCAACCACGTTCAGCTCGTCACCGGCGTCCGGCGTGCCATCCAGACCGAGGATCTCGACCGGAATGGACGGACCCGCTTCCTTGATCGGCTGACCGTTCTCATCCAGCATGGCGCGCACACGACCGTAGTTGACCCCGGCCAGCACGACGTCACCCTGACGCAGGGTACCGTTCTGCACCAGCACGGTAGCGACGGGGCCGCGCCCCTTGTCCAGACGAGACTCAACCACCACACCGCGACCCGGAGCGGACGGCTGCGCCTTGAGCTCAAGGACTTCAGCCTGCAGCAGAACCGCTTCGAGCAGCTCTTCGATACCGGTACCGGCCTTGGCCGAGACGGGAACGAACATGGTATCGCCGCCCCACTCTTCCGGAATCACATCACGGGCTGCCAGATCGTTCTTGATACGGTCCGGATCAGCCTCTTCCTTATCGATCTTGTTGATCGCAACCACGATCGGCACACCGGCCGCCTTGGCGTGCTGGATAGCTTCTTCGGTTTGCGGCATGACGCCATCGTCGGCGGCAACCACCAGAATCACGATGTCGGTAGCCTTGGCACCGCGGGCACGCATGGCGGTAAAGGCCGCGTGACCGGGGGTGTCCAGGAAGGTCACCATGCCGCGATCGGTTTCTACGTGGTAGGCACCAATGTGCTGAGTAATACCACCAGCCTCACCGGAAGCCACCTTAGCGCGACGGATGTAGTCGAGCAGCGAGGTCTTACCGTGGTCAACGTGACCCATAACGGTAACAACCGGTGCGCGGCTCAGCTCTTCACCCTCGTGGTGCATGGACTCGACCAGCTTGTCTTCCAGGTCGCTCTCGCGAACCTGCTTGACCTTGTGGCCCATGTCTTCTGCAACGATCGCAGCAGTATCCTGATCCAGCACCTGGTTGATGGTAACCATGGTGCCGTTCTTGAACATGTACTTGATGACCTCGGCCGCCTTGACCGACATCTTCTGCGCCAGCTCGGCAACGGTGATGGTTTCACCAATCACCACTTCACGCACGACCGGACCGGACGGCTTCTCGAAGCCATGCTGATTGCGCTTCTTGGCCTTCAGCTTGCCACCGCCACCACGACGGCGGCTGTCGCTGTCATCATCAACCGACATGCGCGGCGCGTTGCGGGCCTTGTCCTTGCCACCGTGCCCACCGGCACGCTTGCGGCTGCGCTGCTCTTCCTCATCACGGGATTTGCGACGCGCTTCTTCTTTCTTCTTGTGATGCTCGGCCGGAGCCGGGTCGGCAGCCGGGGCCGGCGCCGGAGCAGCTTCAGCCACAGCAACCTCAGCCTCTTTGGCGGCAGCAACGGCGGCCGCATCGGCCTGACGCTTGGCTTCAGCCTGAGCTGCATCAGCCTCGCGCTGGGCCGCTTCTTCGGCTTTGCGCTTGGCCTCTGCTTCGGCAGCCTGCTGGCGCGCCTCCTCGGCTGCACGCAGCTGCTCCAGCTCGCGCTGACGCTCGGCTTCGAGGTCCGCCGGCTCGCGCTTGACGTAAGTACGCTTCTTGCGCACTTCTACGTTTACTGTCTTACTGCCAGCTACTTTCAAGGTGCTGACCGTTTTGCGCTTGAGGGTAATCTTGCGCGGCTCAGAGCCGGAATCACCATGGGCGTTCTTCAGATACGCCAGCAGCGCCTGCTTTTCATCATCACTGACTGCCTGCGCAGGACCGGTCTGGGACAGACCTGCTTCCTGCATCTGTTGCAGCAGGCGCTCTACCGGAGTACCTACTTCATCAGCCAATTGTTTGACCGTCACTTCCGCCATTCACTTCTCTCCTCAGTCGGGTCCGTGCGTCACCGCAGGGGGAATCTCGTCGAGTCCGACCGGTTATTCAAACCAGGGGGCGCGGGCTGCCATGATTAGAGCCGCAGCACGCTCTTCATCGATACCGTCGATGTCGAGCAGATCGTCAACAGACTGCTCGGCCAGATCTTCCATTGTCAGGATGCCGCTAGCAGCCAGCTGGAACGCCAGCGCTCGGTCCATACCCTCCATGTTCAGCAGGTCGTCAGCCGGCTGGGCATCTTCCAGTTTTTCTTCATTGGCGATGGCCTTGGTCAGCAGGCGATCTTTGGCACGCGCACGCAGCTCGTTGACGATATCCTCGTCAAAGCCATCAATCTCCATCAACTCTTCCATCGGCACGTAGGCCACCTCTTCCAGGGTGGTGAACCCTTCTTCAACCAGCATCTGTGCGACTTCTTCGTCTACATCCAGCTCGTCGACAAAGTTGCGCAGAATGTCACCGGTCTCGGCTTCCTGCTTGGCGCGGATGTCATCCTCAGTCATCACGTTCAGGGTCCAGCCGGTCAGCTGGCTGGCCAGGCGAACGTTCTGACCGCTGCGACCAATGGCTTGCGCCAGGTTGTCTTCAGCGACCGCCAGATCGATAGTTTGGGTGTCTTCGTCGAGAATGATGGAGGCGATTTCCGCCGGCGCCATCGCATTGATCACAAATTGCGCCAGATTGTCGTCCCACAGCACGATGTCCACGCGCTCACCGCACAGCTCGCCGGAAACAGCCTGAACACGCGAGCCACGCATGCCGATACAGGCACCCTGCGGATCGATACGCTTATCCTTGGAACGAACGGCGATCTTGGCGCGCGAACCCGGATCGCGGGCAGCACCCATGACTTCGATCAGCTCTTCGGCAATTTCCGGCACTTCGATGCGGAACAGCTCAATGATCATTTCTGGGCAGGCGCGCGACAGCACCAGCTGCGGGCCACGGTTCTCGGTGCGAATGTCCTTGAGCAGGGCACGGATACGGGTGCCGGAGCGGAAGGTTTCGCGCGGGATCATTTCTTCGCGAGGCAGCACTGCTTCGGCGTTGTTACCCAGATCAACAATAACGCTGTCGCGGGTAACCTTCTTCACGGTGCCGCTGATGATGTCGCCCAGGCGATCGCGATAAGCGTCTACTACCTGCGCCCGCTCAGCCTCACGCACTTTTTGTACGATGACCTGCTTGGCGATCTGGGCAGCAATACGACCAAACTCGACCGACTCGATCTTTTCTTCGGTGACGTCACCAATGGTCAGAGCGGCGTCACGCTCCTGCGCCTGATCCAGGGTCAACTGGATATCCGGATCATCAAAGTCTTCGTCGGCCACAACGGTCCAGCGACGGAAGGTGTCGTAGTCGCCAGTGTGCCGGTTGATCGACACGCGCACGTCTATTTCGTCTTCGTAACGCTTTTTAGTCGCCGTCGCCAACGCCAGCTCCAGCGCTTCGAAGATAACTCCGGGTGGAACACCCTTCTCGTTGGAAACGGATTCCACAACCAGCAACACTTCTTTGCTCATCGTATGCCTCGCCTAACGCCATCCATTGGGCTGTGCAGCCCGAAATTTGCTCAAAAACGCGGAATGATATTGCCTTTGTCGATCCAGTCGACCGGCAGCAGGTATTCATGATCATCTACCTGCAAGACGACTTCATCACCTTCCACGCCGCGAATTACACCCTGAAAATTGCGCCGCCCCTCATAGGGCGAGCGCAGTCTGATCTTGGCCTGCTCTCCTACATAGGCTGCATACTGCTCGAGACGAAACAGCGGCCGATCCATACCAGGAGACGAGACTTCCAGGGTGTAATCACCTGAAATCGGGTCTTCCACGTCCAGTACCGCACTGGCCTGCCGACTGACGGCAGCACAAGCCTCAACGCTCACCCCTTCCGGATGATCTATATAGACGCGCAACAGGGTGTGCTTACCCTGGGACAGGTATTCGATACCCCAGCAGCTGTAGCCCAAGGCCTCGACCACCGGGACCAGCAGGGCCTCCAACTCAGTCACTTTGCCGGACACATTCACCGCCTGTTTGTTGCATGAATAAAAAATGGGCCTAAAAGCCCATCGTTGAGTCTGGCCACTTCGCACAAGCGAAGCCCAGAGACCAATGCCGAAACCGACATATAGCTAACAAAAAGCCCCTGAAAAGGGGCCTTTTGAGACTGGTTGCGGGGGCAGGATTTGAACCTACGACCTTCGGGTTATGAGCCCGACGAGCTACCAGACTGCTCCACCCCGCGTCGAATCTAGGGCATGAATTATACGCACAGAAGCCTCACAAGACAACCGGCGTAAACCACCCCTGAAAAGAACAGGGCCTGTCGAACCAGGCCCTTATTTTGATTGGTGCGGAAGATGGGACTCGAACCCATACACCCTAAGGCACTACCCCCTCAAGATAGCGTGTCTACCAATTCCACCACTTCCGCAAAACTTTTTTACTACCGCAGCCAGTTCTTACTCGACTGCCGGCGGCACTTCCTCGCCCAGCGTCTCAGGGACGTCACTCGGCGCTACATCCTGCTCCAGCACCGGCACATCTTCATCCAGCACCGGCGCAGGCTCAGCCTGCTCGATCTGCAGCGCAGGGGACGGCAAACCCGCCTCAACCGCCGCATCCGCCTTGTGACTGGCGTAGTAAGCCAGACCCAGGGAGGTGAGGAAAAACACAGTCGCCAGAATCGCGGTAACACGACTCAGGAAATTGCCAGACCCCTGACTGCCGAACACAGTCCCGGACGCACCAGCACCAAAGGACGCACCGGCTTCGGCACCCTTGCCCTGCTGCATCAGAACCAGACCAACCAGGGCGATAGCCACCAGCAGGTGCAGCACTACAATCACGGTCTCAATCATTACACTCGTCCAGCGGCGCGAGCGATCGCGCCGAACTCTTCTGCATTGAGAGAGGCTCCACCAATCAGCCCCCCATCGATATCCGGCATGGCAAACAACGCTTCGGCGTTCTCACCCTTCACGCTGCCACCGTAAACTATCTGCACCTTGCGCGCCTGCTCATCATCGAGTATTGCGAGCCGTGCGCGAATCATGGCGTGCACATCCTGAGCTTGCTCAGGGGTTGCCGTCAAGCCAGTGCCGATCGCCCAAACAGGCTCATACGCCACCACACCCTCAGCCAAACCACCCACACCAAACACATCCAATACCGCCTGCAACTGCCGGCCTACCACCTCAGCTGTCTGCCCCGCATCACGCTCAGCCTGGGTTTCACCAACACAGAGCACAGGACACAAACCGCTGGCCAATGCAGCAGCAAACTTGCGGCAGACCACTTCATCCGTCTCGCCAAACAGCGAACGACGCTCAGAGTGCCCAACCAGAACGTAAGCGCAACCTGCGTCACGCAACTGGGCGGGCGAGATCTCACCCGTCAAAGCTCCAGGCTCAGCCTGAGCAGCACACACCTGACCACCGACCTGAATTGGCGTGCCCTGCAGCTGTTCGCAACAACGATCAACATACAGCGCCGGAGGAGCAATCATCAGCTCAACCCCTTCAGGCCATTCTTGCGCAGCCAAGCCTTGCAGCAGGGCGTCTACAGACTGCCGTGAACCGTGCATTTTCCAGTTACCGGCGACTAGTGGACGTCGCATGCCATACCTCTCTGCCCAGGCGGGCGCCAATCTTAACCAAGTTGCATCAGCGACACAACCGACTTTTTTACCCGCCGCACACCTGGGTTACAACAGCCGCCAACGCAGTCGCTTCCTGCTCGACCTTGGCCGCATCCTGGCCCTCGACCATGACCCGTACCAACGGCTCGGTACCAGACAGACGCAACAGCACGCGCCCCGCACCCGCCAACCTGGCCTCGGCCTCGGCAACAGCCTGCTTCACCGCCGGGCTTTCCGTCGGAGATGCCTGGCCGGGCGCGTAGCGCACGTTGATCAACTTCTGGGGGCACTTTTGCATGCAACTGCGTGCCTGCGCGAGACTTTGCTCACTGCGCTGCAGCGCCTTGAGCACCTGCAGCGCAGCAATGATGCCGTCCCCTGTCGAGGTATGGTGCAGACACACGATGTGCCCTGACGACTCACCACCCACCAGCCAGCCACGCTCACGCAGCTCAGCCATAACGTAGCGATCCCCGACCTTGGCGCGCACAAAGGGAATACCCTGCTCCTTCAGCGCCAGCTCCAGACCGAGATTACTCATCAAGGTACCCGCCACGCCGCCATTGAGTATCCCGCGGCGCTGCATATCAAGGGCAATGATGCACAGCAGCTCATCGCCATCCACCTCTTCGCCAGCGTGATCCACCATCAATACGCGATCACCGTCACCGTCAAACGCGATACCCAGATCGGCACCTTCGCGCAAGACGGCTGCACGCAGCGCCGCCATATCAGTCGAGCCGTGCCCCGCATTGATGTTCAACCCATCCGGACTGGCGCCAATCACCACGACGTCTGCCCCCAACTCGCGAAAGACACTGGGCGCCACCTTGTAAGTGGCACCGTGTGCGCAGTCGAGCACCAGCTTCATCCCTTTGAAGCTGGTGCTGGTTGGAACACTGCTTTTACAGAACTCGATATAACGGCCAGCGGCATCCTCTACCCGGGTAACTTTACCCAAGGCAGCCGAGTCGACCACGCTCATCGGGCTATCGACCAGGCGCTCGATTTCGAGCTCTAGGCTGTCCGGCAGCTTGCTGCCGGCACCCGAGAAGAACTTGATGCCGTTGTCGTAAAAGGGGTTATGAGAGGCGCTGATAACAATGCCCACATCAGCCATAAAGGTACGCGTCAGATAGGCAATCGCCGGAGTGGGCATAGGGCCAAGCAGCTGGACCTGCGCGCCGGCCGCCGACAGACCCGCCTCCAGCGCCGACTCGAACATATAGCCCGAGATCCGCGTGTCCTTGCCGATAATGACTCGACAGGCACCGTGATGCCGAAAAGCAGTCCCAACAGCCCAACCGAGCTTGAGCATGAACTCAGGCGTAATCGGCGCATCACCGACACGGCCACGAATGCCATCGGTTCCAAAATAGCGTTTTTCCATGGACTAACTCTTGTTATGAAAGTTGTGACTGCCGGGCCTGGCGCACTGCCTGCGCCATTGCGACGGCATCCCGGGTAGCAGCAACGTCGTGCACCCGAATAATGCCCGCACCCGCGTCTACCGCCAGGGCAGCCAAAGCCAGGCTGCCGTAAAGGCGCTGATCGACGGGCCGATCAAGTACCTGACCAATCATACTCTTGCGCGACACCCCGACCAGCACCGGCAACCCTTGTGGGCGCAAGTCAGACAGGCGTGCAAACAATTGAAGGTTGTGCTCCAGCGACTTGCCAAAACCAAACCCCGGGTCCAACACCAGACGCTCGCGGGCGATACCGGCGCCTTCGCATACCTCGACCCGCGCCTGCAGATACGCATTTACCTCGTCGAGGACACTAGCATAACGCGGCGCAAGCTGCATTGACTCAGGCTCACCCTGGCGATGCATAAGACAGACCGGTAACCCGGTAGCTCGCGCAGCCTCCAGCGCTCCCTCGCGCTCGAGCGCGCGCACATCATTGATCAGCCCGGCACCTGCTGCGGCAGACGCGGTCATGACCTCAGGGGAGCTGGTATCCACAGAAATAATCACGTCAAACCGTGATGCAATGGCCTCGACCATTGGCACCACGCGCTCAAGCTCCTGCCCTACCGGCACAGGCACCGCACCCGGGCGGGTGGACTCACCACCGACATCAATCAGAGCGGCTCCATCCGCGACCATCTGCTCCACATGCCGCAGCGCCGCCTCGCGCTGGTTGAAGCGCCCGCCATCGGAGAAAGAGTCCGGAGTGACATTGAGAATGCCCATGATCTGGGCGCGAGAAAGGTCAAGCTCCCGATTGCCGCAGAGCAACCGGGAGCAGCTGGAGCTTGAGCTCATTACAGAATCAATGCTCCCCGGCCGGCCCACCGATCGGGCCTGCGCCCTTGGAAGCCTCATCGAGCTTGCTGTCGCCACCCTCGTCGCTGGTGACAATAGCGCCCGGACCGGACTTGCCATCACCCTGCCAGTCTTTCGGCTCACGGGGCGCACGGCCAGCCATGATGTCGTCAATCTGCTGGGTGTCGATGGTTTCGTACTTCATCAACGCTTCAGCCATCATATCCAGCTTGTCGCGGTTCTCGTCCAGCAGGCGGCGCGCCGTGCCGTAGCACTCATCGATGATGCGGCGCACCTCTTCATCAATCTGCTTGGCCGTTTCACCAGACACGCCAGACAACCCACCACCGCCAGAGCGGCCCAGGTAACCCTGATCTTCCTCTTCGGCGTATTGCAGCGGGCCAAGCTTCTCGGACAAGCCCCACTTGGTCACCATATTCTTGGCCAGCTGGGTTGCGCGCATGATGTCATTCGATGCACCGGTGGTTACACCGTCAAAGCCCAGCGTCATTTCTTCGGCAATACGGCCACCGAACAGCGAGCAGATCTGACTGGTCAGCGCGCGCTTGGACAGGCTGTAGCGATCTTCTTCCGGCAGGAACATGGTCACACCCAGCGCACGACCGCGCGGGATAATGGTGACCTTGTAGACAGGGTCATGCTCAGGTACCAGACGACCGACAATTGCGTGGCCGGACTCATGGTACGCCGTGTTGAGCTTTTCCTTCTCGGACATGACCATGGATTTGCGCTCGGCGCCCATCATGATCTTGTCCTTGGCCATCTCGAACTCGCCCATTTCCACCAGACGCTTGTTGGCACGCGCGGCGAACAGTGAGGCCTCGTTCACCAGGTTGGCCAGATCAGCACCAGAGAAGCCGGGAGTACCACGTGCAATCAGCGATGGCTTGACGTCATCACCCAGCGGCACCTTGCGCATATGCACCTTGAGAATCTGCTCGCGGCCACGGATATCCGGCAGACCCACCACAACCTGACGGTCGAAACGACCGGGGCGCAGCAGCGCCGGGTCAAGCACGTCGGGGCGGTTGGTCGCAGCAATCACGATGATGCCGTCGTTCGGCTCAAAGCCGTCCATCTCGACCAGTAACTGGTTCAGGGTCTGCTCACGCTCGTCGTGACCGCCACCCATTCCCGAGCCACGATGACGGCCGACCGCATCGATCTCGTCGATAAAGATGATGCACGGCGCGTGCTTCTTGGCCTGCTCGAACATGTCGCGCACACGGGATGCGCCGACACCTACGAACATTTCAACAAAGTCGGAACCGGAGATGGTAAAGAACGGCACCTTGGCTTCACCGGCGACTGCCTTGGCAAGCAGGGTTTTACCGGTACCCGGCTGCCCCACCATCAGTACGCCGCGCGGGATATGACCGCCCAGGCGCTGGAACTTGCCCGGATCACGCAGAAACTCGACCAGCTCCTGCACGTCTTCCTTCGCCTCATCACAGCCGGCGACATCAGCAAAAGTGGTTTTGACCTGATCCTCGGTCAGCATGCGCGCCTTGCTTTTGCCAAAGCTCATCGGACCGCCGCGGCCACCGCCGCCGCCCTGCATCTGGCGCATGAAGAACATGAAGATGGCGATAATGATGAGGATCGGGAAGCTGGCAATCAGCAACTGAGTCCAGATGCTTTGCTGCTCGGGCTGCTTGCCCTCGATGATGACATCGTTGTCGAGCAGGTCGCCGATCAGGCCATTATCCTGAATCGCCGGGCGCACGGTTTTGAAGGACTCACCACTGCGCTCGCGCCCGGTGATGATATAGCCATCCACCGTCACCCGCTCGACCTGGCGGTTCTCTACCAGATCAAGGAACTGGGAGTAATTCAGCGTATCCGGTTCCTTGGTACTACTGAAGTTGTTCATCACCGTGACCAGTACGGCGGCAATGATCAGCCACAGGATGAGGTTCTTCGCCATATCGTTCAATTCACTACCCTCTTGCTCCCAGCACCATTGCGGGAGCCTTGCTGAGTCTGTTGTCCACCCTGCCCACATTACACCAGTTTAGGCCAACTCGGCAGTCGACGCTGTGTAACGCCCTGTGTCGCCAGACACCAAAGACTGCATCGACAACGCCGGGTTCCGGCAGCGCGGCCAAATCTACTCTGCCCGCCCCTTGAAGCCGCGGGCCAGCAGGTAGGTCTCTCGCGAGCGCCCGCGTGAAGCGTCGGGCTTGCGAGTCACCAACTTGTCGTATTGTCCGCGCATTTCACGGAAATACTCGTCAAAGCCTTCACCATGGAACACCTTGATCAAAAAATCGCCACCCGGACGCAATACTCTGGCGGCCATATCCAGCGCCAGCTCGCACAGGTACATCGCCCGCGGCTGATCTACCGCAGGTGTTCCACTCATATTGGGGGCCATATCTGAAATAACAAGGTCTACCTGCGAATCACCAATGGCCGCCAGGATGGCCTCGAAGACACTGTCCTCGGTAAAGTCGCCCTGAATGAAGGTAACATCGGGAATGCTGTCCATGGCCAGAATATCCGAGGCAATGACGCGCCCCTTCTCGCCAATCAACCGCGCAGCGACCTGGGACCAGCCGCCGGGCGCCGCGCCCAGGTCCAGCACGGTCATACCCGGCTTCAGAATGCGGTCACGCTCCTGAATCTCCAGCAGCTTGTAGCTGGCGCGAGAGCGATAACCATCCTTCTGCGCCTGCTTTACGAAGGGATCGTCAAAGTGCTCCTTGAGCCAACGCTTGCTTGTCTTGGACTGTGCCACGGAATACCTCGTGCAGCGGGCCACGCCGCCGGTTAAACTAGTGCATCACACACTTAATGAATTTTCATACGGAACATTATGGCGCTCAGCTCCGCACAGAAAAAAGATCTCAAGCGCATCGGCCATCATTTGAAGCCGATCGTCATTATCAGCGAACAGGGTATCAGCGAAGGCGTCCTGGCCGAACTGGACCGCGCGCTGAACGATCACGAACTGATCAAGATTCGCGTCACCGTCAGTGACCGCGACGCCAAGCAGGCCCTTATCAACGAGGCCTGCCAGCAAAGTGGCGCCGAGCTGGTGCAGGTCATCGGCAAGATGGCCATCCTGCTGCGCCGGGCCAAAAAGCCCAACCCCAACCTGTCCAACCTCAAGCGTTTCCAGGAGTTCTGAGCCGGTAACGCGTCAGCCCCGCACCTCATCCGGACGGGGCTGTACCGCCAGCACCAGGCCAGCAAAGGCAACGACCAGGTAGCAGAAAATCCCGTACAAGGGGTTCGGCTGCAGACGAAAGCCAAAAAACGCCCCCGCCGCCAGCAACACCAGCACCAGCATCTGCACACGCAGATCTCGCCAACCGGCACGCCGCATCCCGAGCTGAAGCAACTGCAACGCTCCGGCCACCAGCGCGATCAACATCACCGACGGGCGCAGTACCGAAGCAGCCTCTTCAACCAGCAGAGGCGCCAGCCCCATATGCTGCAGGCCGGGCAGCAGAATGAAGTGCAAACTCCACACCGCCCCCACCCACAGGGTCAGCAGTAGCTGCCAGGCAATGCGTCCGGCACCGTGCCGCGCCGGACCACCTGAACTGGCAGCCTGCTCCGTCACAGGTGCTGAACCTCGACGATTTCGTACTCAACTACGCCACCCGGCGTTTTGACCGCCACGATTTCGCCTTCTTCCTTGCCAATCAGAGCGCGGGCGATAGGCGAGTTGACCGACAGCTTACGCTGTTTGATGTCAGCCTCGTCGTCACCAACAATCTGATACACCACCTCTTCGTCGGTATCGACATTGGCGATGGTGACCGTGGTTCCGAAGATAACCTTGCCGGTGTGCGCAATGGCGGTCACGTCGATCACCTGTGCATTGGACAGACGACCTTCGATATCGCGAATACGCGCCTCGACCATACCCTGCTGCTCACGCGCAGCATGGTATTCGGCGTTTTCTTTCAGATCACCCAGCTCACGCGCTTCGGCGATTGCCTGGGTGATCTGCGGACGCAGCTCGGTCTTAAGGTGCTTGAGTTCGACTTCGAGGGCTTCTGCGCCCTGCTTGGTCATCGGGTACTTCATGGATCAGATACCTTTATGCAGGTCCTGGAGACGGCGCACAGCGCGCTCCGGACCGAATTTCAGTGCAGTGCAGACAGCCTCGCCACCAGCCAGCGTGGTGGTGGAGTAAACCTTGTGCTGCAGCGCGTTGCGACGGATGGAGTAGGAGTCGGCAATCGACTGACGACCCTCGGTGGTGTTAATCACCAGATCAATCTCGTCGTTCTTGATCATGTCCACGATGTGCGGACGCCCCTCGGTCACCTTGTTGACGCGGCGCACGGTCAGGCCGGCGGCCTCCAGCACCTTGGCTGTACCGGTAGTGGCAACCACTTCAAAGCCCAGCTCGATCAGGTCACGGACGACATCAACCGCGAACGGCTTGTCATCTTCGCGCACGCTGATGAATACGGTGCCGCTGGTCGGCAGGACTTCGCCCGAGCCCAACTGGGATTTGGCAAAGGCCTCGCCGAAGCTGTCGCCAACGCCCATCACCTCACCGGTGGACTTCATTTCCGGGCCGAGGATCGGGTCAACACCCGGGAACTTGGCAAACGGGAATACCGCTTCCTTGACGCTGAAGTAAGGCGGCACCACTTCTTCAGTGAAGCCCAGTTCTTGCAGCGACTTGCCGGCCATCACACGGGCAGCAATCTTGGCCAGCGACTGACCAATGCACTTGGAAACAAAGGGCACGGTACGCGAGGCTCGCGGGTTTACCTCAATCACGTAGATGGTCTCACCCTGCACCGCCATCTGTACGTTCATCAGGCCGACCACGCCCAGCTCCAGCGCCATCTTGCGCACCTGCTCGCGAATGTCGTCCTGAATGTTGGCCGGCAGCGAGTACGGCGGCAGCGAGCACGCGGAGTCACCGGAGTGAACACCGGCCTGCTCGATGTGCTGCATGATCGCACCGATCACCACGTCTTTGCCGTCGGATACGGCATCGATATCGACTTCGATAGCGCAGTTCAGGAAGTGATCCAGCAGTACCGGGCTGTCGTTGGACACCTTAACCGCTTCACGCATGTAGCGCTTGAGCTCTTCTTCCTGGTAAACGATTTCCATCGCGCGACCGCCCAGTACGTAGGACGGACGCACAACCAGCGGGTAACCGATGCGCTTGGACAGGGCCAGTGCTTCGTCTTCGCTGCGCGCAGTGGCGTTCGGCGGCTGACGCAGGTTCAGGCGCTCAACCATCTGCTGGAATCGCTCACGGTCTTCAGCGCGATCAATCGCTTCCGGGCTGGTGCCGATAATCGGCACACCGGCCTCTTCCAGCGCGCGCGCCAGTTTCAGCGGAGTCTGACCGCCGTATTGAACGATCACACCCTTGGGCTGCTCAACGCGGACGATTTCCAGTACGTCTTCCAGGGTCACCGGCTCGAAGTACAGGCGATCGGACGTGTCGTAGTCAGTGGAAACGGTTTCCGGGTTGCAGTTGACCATGATGGTTTCATAACCATCTTCGCGCATCGCCAGCGCGGCGTGTACGCAGCAGTAGTCGAACTCGATACCCTGACCGATACGGTTCGGGCCACCGCCCAGCACCATGATCTTGTCGCGACCCGACGGGTTGGCTTCGCACTCCTCCTCGTAGGTCGAGTACATGTAAGCCGTATCAGTCGCAAACTCGGCAGCACAGGTATCAACGCGCTTGTACACCGGCAGCACGTTCAGCTTGTGGCGGTGACGACGCAGGTTTTTCTCGCTCACAGCCAGCAGCTCAGCCAGACGCTGATCGGAGAAACCCTTGCGCTTGAGGCGGAACATCAGGTTGTAGTCGATATCGGCCAGCCCCAGGGTCTTGACCTTCTCTTCTTCCTTGATCAGATCTTCGATCTGTACCAGGAACCAGGTATCGATCTTGGTCAGATCAAACACCTGCTGCAGAGTCATGCCGGCGCGGAAGGCATCGGCCACGTACCAGATACGGTCGGCACCCGGAACGGTCAGTTCGCGGGTCAGCTCGGTCATCACATCGCCAGCAGCCGCATCGACCTTGGGATCAAAGCCGCTGACACCCACTTCCAGGCCGCGCAGTGCTTTCTGCATGGACTCCTGGAAGGTGCGACCGATCGCCATGACCTCACCCACCGACTTCATCTGGGTCGTCAGGCGCGCATCGGCATTGGGGAATTTTTCAAAGGCGAAACGCGGAATTTTGGTAACCACGTAATCGATGGACGGCTCGAAGGACGCCGGGGTGCGACCACCGGTGATGTCGTTCTGCAGTTCGTCCAGGGTGTAGCCCACAGCCAGCTTGGCGGCGATCTTGGCGATCGGGAAGCCGGTCGCCTTGGAGGCCAGCGCAGAGGAGCGAGATACACGCGGGTTCATCTCGATGACAACCATACGGCCGGTGTTCGGGCAAATACCGAACTGCACGTTGGAGCCACCGGTTTCGACACCGATCTCACGCAGTACCGCCAGCGAGGCGTTACGCATGATCTGGTATTCCTTGTCGGTCAGCGTTTGCGCCGGCGCGACAGTGATGGAGTCACCGGTGTGCACACCCATCGGGTCGAAGTTTTCGATAGAGCAGACGATGATGCAGTTGTCCTTCTTATCGCGGACCACTTCCATCTCGTACTCTTTCCAGCCGATCAGCGATTCGTCAATCAGCAGCTCGTTGGTCGGCGACAGGTCCAGACCACGGTTGCAGATTTCTTCGAACTCTTCACGGTTGTAGGCGATACCGCCACCGGTGCCGCCCATGGTGAAGGAGGGGCGGATAATGCACGGGAAGCCAACCTGCTCAAGCACGCCGTACGCTTCTGCCATGCTGTGCGCGATACCGGAGCGCGGGCACTCCAGGCCGATGGCTTTCATAGCCTTGTCAAAGCGCGAGCGATCTTCGGCCTTGTCGATGGTGTCGGCGTTGGCGCCCACCATCTCGACGCCGAACTGCTCCAGCACGCCGTGCTTTTCCAGGTCCAGCGCGCAGTTCAGCGCGGTCTGGCCACCCATGGTCGGCAGCAGCGCATCCGGGCGCTCTTTTTCGATGATCTTGGCAACGGTCTGCCATTTGATCGGCTCGATGTAGGTCGCGTCGGCCATGGCCGGGTCGGTCATGATGGTCGCCGGGTTGGAGTTGACCAGAATGACGCGGAAGCCTTCTTCCTTCAGGGCCTTACAGGCCTGGGCACCGGAGTAGTCAAACTCGCAGGCCTGACCGATCACGATAGGACCGGCGCCGAGGATCAGAATGCTTTTGATGTCTGTACGTTTTGGCATAGTCGTTTACAAATCCTAGGGTGTACCGGGGTTCAGGCGCGTTTTTTCATGGCGTCAATGAAACGGTCGAACAGCGGTGCCACATCGTGCGGGCCCGGGCTCGCCTCAGGGTGCCCCTGGAAGCTGAAGGCAGCCTTGTCGGTACGCTCAATACCTTGCAGGGTGCCATCGAACAGCGACTTGTGGGTCGGACGCAGGTTGGCCGGCAGGCTGGTTTCATCAACCGCAAAGCCGTGGTTCTGACTGGTGATCATCACAACGCCGGTGTCCAGATCCTGAACCGGGTGGTTGGCACCGTGGTGGCCGTGGCCCATCTTCACTGTCTTGGCGCCAGAGGCCAAGGCCAGCAGCTGGTGCCCCAGGCAGATGCCGAAGACCGGGATGTCCGTTTCCAGAATGTCCTTGATTGCCGCAATGGCGTAGTCGCACGGCTCCGGGTCACCGGGGCCGTTGGACAGAAACACGCCGTCCGGATTCAGCGCCAGCACCTCGGAGGCAGGCGTCTGCGCCGGCACAACGGTCAGGCGGCAGCCACGCGCGACCAGCATGCGCAGGATGTTGTATTTCACGCCGTAGTCAAAGGCGACAACGTGGTGCGGCAGCTCGGCATCAGCCAGCTCAGGGTGGCTGTCGGTTTCCAGGTTCCAGACACTGGAGCGCCACTCATAGCTCTGCTTGACCGACACCTCTTTCGCCAAATCCATGCCTTTCAGGCCCGGGAAGCCGCGTGCCAGCTCCAGCGCTTTTTCTTCCGAGATATCATCACCGGCCAGCAGGCAACCGTTCTGGGAGCCCTTCTCACGCAAAATGCGCGTCAGGCGGCGAGTATCGATACCGGCGATGGCAACAATGCCGTTCTCGCGCAGGTAGTCATCCAGCGTTTGCTTGCAGCGCCAGTTGCTGGCGAGCAGCGGCAGATCGCGGATAACCAGACCGGCGGCCTGAACCGCGTCGGATTCGATATCTTCAGGAGTGACACCGGTGTTGCCGATATGGGGATAGGTCAGCGTCACAATTTGACGCGCATAGGAGGGATCGGTGAGGATCTCCTGGTAACCGGTCATAGCCGTGTTGAACACGACCTCGCCAACACTGGAACCGTCGGCGCCGATGGACTCACCGCGAAAAACGCTGCCGTCGGCGAGTGCGAGAATGGCTGGCTTGGACAAGAAAACCTCCGAAAGAACTGACACATTTCACTAAACGCGGGCTGCAAAAAAGCGGGAATGAAGTGTTGAACACAACATCCCGCTCGCAAAGGCATTGTCAGATACGCGCTGAATAGACAGATTAGCGCAATAGTTTAACGGCTCAAGGGTGAAATATCCACTGCCGTCGCCCGCGCCACCGCCGGGCGCCAGACCCATCTCGCATCTTCAATATCCGTCTCGTCTGTGTTACAACACGACTTGCTAACCGCCGGGCAGGAGCCCAGAACAGACGGCAAAGACCGTCACCGGAGCGCACTTGCGCCCGGATAACACAACAAGAACAACACAGGACTCGGGGACACCTAATCATGCATATGCACTTGAAACGCATCCTTGTGCTGCCGTTGCTGCTCATCGCCTCTCTGGCCCATGCCGATCCACTTCGCCTGCAGGCACTGCATGAATTCCGCAGTGAAGGCTTCGAGGCAGGCACCTACCTGCTGATCGACAACAACCTGTACGAGCGCGTGCGCGAGCCAGGCAACCGCGAAATCTACAATACCTCCCTGCGCCGAATGGACGCCCTGCTACGCCAGATGAACAACCCTGGCGACCTGCGCCCTCTGTACAACGACTTCGTAGCGTTGATCCGCGAACTCGAAGGCATGGCCGAAGATCAGGCCCATTACAGCCTGGCGACCGTCAACCGCATCATGATGGCCCACGGCAAGCTCGAAACCGCAGCCGCCGAACTGTATGCCGCCGAGGCTACCGACGCCCCTGAGGACCTGCTCGCCCTGCATCGCCAGAGCATCGAAACCCATCGCATTCTGCTGCTTTACCAGAACAACATGTTCAGCTCCGTCGGGGTTTACTTCCTGCCGAGCAAGGAAGGCATCTTTGATGAACTGGACGCACGCATCCATGCCGGCTCGGGCGAACTGAAAAAGCTGCTGCCAGAGCACGAGGCTACCTTCGAGCAGCTGGACAAGCAGTACAGTTTCATCCAGCCGCGACTGATCAACCATCACGCCGACTGGGTACCCACCATTGCCGCGTTCTACCTGAGCAAAAACACCGAGACCCTCGACGAGCTGTCCCGCGAGAAGGCCAATCTTGCCGAGGCCAACGCCGGCACCCCGTAACGTAACAACAAAAAAGGCACCGCAGCTTACGCTCGCGGTGCCTTTTTTCTGCGCCCAACAGACTCAGTCTTTCAGGCCCAGCACGTCCTGCATATCAAACAGGCCCTCGTCACGACCAGCCAGCCACATGGCAGAGCGCACAGCGCCCTTGGCAAAGGTCATGCGACTGGAGGCCTTGTGGGTAATCTCCACACGCTCGCCCTCGGTAGCGAAGAGCACCGTGTGATCACCCACCACATCGCCAGCGCGCACGGTAGCAAAGCCGATGGTCTGCGGATCGCGCGCACCGGTCTGCCCTTCACGGCCATACACAGCCACCTTTGACAGATCACGACCCAGCGCATCAGCAACCACCTCGCCCATACGCAAAGCGGTGCCGGAGGGCGCATCGACCTTGTGACGGTGGTGCGCTTCAATCACCTCGATGTCCGCGTCATCCCCCATCACCCGAGCCGCCATATCCAGCAGCTTGAGGCAAAGGTTTACACCCACGCTGTAGTTCGGCGCAAAGACGATGGAAATGTCCTTGGCCGCCTCGGCGAGCAGCGCTTTTTCTTCTTCAGAGAACCCGGTCGTGCCAATCACCATCGACTTGCCCGCCTCACGGCAGACTTGCAGGTTGACCAGCGTGGTTGTCGGGTGCGTGAAGTCGATCAGCACATCAAAGTCGTCGACCACCTGCGTCAGATCACCACTGATCGCAACGCCAAGGCGACCGACGCCGGCCAGCTCACCCGCGTCAGCGCCGATCAGGGAACTCTCGGGGCGCTCAATCGCTGCGGTCAGCGCAGCACCTTCAACCTGGCCAATCGCCTCGATCAGGATCTTGCCCATGCGCCCGGCTGCACCTATTACCGCAATACGTCTCATGCTGCGCTCCTGCCTCAGAATTTCATGTCTTCAAAGAAGTTTTTCACGCCATCAAACCAGCTCTTGGCGCGCGGCGACTGACTGGAGCCTTCTTCCTCAAGGGTCTGGCGCAGCTCTTCCAGCAGCTCGCGCTGACGCTTGGTCAGATTGACCGGCGTCTCGACCACAACGCGGCACAGCAGATCACCGGGCGAACCACCACGCACAGGCGTCACGCCTTTGCCACGCAGACGGAACAGTTTGCCAGTCTGCGCCCCTTCCGGAATCTTCAGCTTGACGCGGCCATCCAGCGTCGGCACTTCCAGCTCACCACCCAGTGCAGCATCAACAAAGCTGATCGGCACTTCGCAGTACAGGTTTTTGCCATCGCGCTGGAAAATCTTGTGCTCGCGCACCGAGACAACGACATACAGGTCGCCCGCCGGGCCGCCATTAACACCCGCCTCGCCTTCACCAGCCAGACGAATGCGGTCACCGGTATCAACACCGGCCGGCACCTTGACCGAGAGATTCTTCTGCTTCTCAACGCGGCCTTCACCATGACAGTCGTTGCACGGGTCGGTAATCATCTTGCCGGTACCGTGACAACGCGGACAGGTCTGCTGCACAGAAAAGAAACCCTGCTGCATGCGTACCTGACCGTGACCGCCACAGGTGGTACAGGTCGCTGGCGTAGTGCCTTTCTTGGCACCAGTGCCATCGCAGGTTTCACAGCCAACCAGGGTCGGCACGCGAATGGTCACCGAGGTGCCGCGGACGGCTTCCTCCAAATCCAGTTCCAGGGTGTAGCGCAGATCGCTGCCGCGCTGCACACTGGACCGGCCGCCACGGCCACCGCCGCCAAAGATGTCGCCAAAGACATCGCCGAAGATATCGGAGAAGTTACCGCCGCCAAAGCCGCCGCCTCCGGCACCCATGTTCGGATCGACACCGGCATGACCGTACTGATCGTAGGCCGCGCGCTTGTTGGCATCGGTCAGCACTTCGTAGGCCTCGGTGGCCTCCTTGAACTTCTCTTCGGCCTTTTCGTCATCCGGGTTGCGGTCAGGGTGAAACTTCATCGCCAAACGGCGATAGGCCTTTTTCAGTTCGGCCTCGCTGGCGCCCTTCTCGACCCCCAGCACTTCATAATAATCACGCTTGGACATGTGTTCGATTTCCCTCAGAGAGACACTCGGCACAAACGGCAACGCGGGAGAAGCTCCCGCGTTGCCAGGCAGAGTGGTCAGGCGGCGCGCTCAACGCACCGCCCGGCCCGGTTCATCAAGGACTTACTTGTTGTCCTTGACCTCTTCGAACTCGGCATCGACCACGTCGTCGGCATCGTTGCCAGACTCCGCGCCGGCCGCTGCGCCATCAGCCTGACCGGCCTGAGCCTGTTCGGCGTACATTTTCTGAACCAGCGGACCAGACGCTTCGGACAGGGCGTTGATCTTGGCTTCGATCTCTTCCTTGTCACCGGTCTTGATCGCCGCTTCCAGATCGCTCAGCGCGGTTTCAATAGCAGCCTTCTCTTCGTCGGTCGCCTTGTCGCCAGCCTCGGTCAGCGTCTTGCGAGTCGCATGGACCAGCTGATCGGCCTGGTTGCGCACGGTCACCAGCTCTTCGAACTTACGATCTTCCTCGGCATTGGCCTCGGCATCACGCACCATCTTGTCGATTTCGTCATCCGACAGACCGGAAGACGCCTTGATCACGATGGACTGCTCTTTGCCAGTCGCCTTGTCTTTGGCAGACACGTTCAGAATACCGTTGGCGTCGATGTCAAAGCTGACTTCGATCTGCGGTACGCCACGCTGCGCCGGCGGAATGTCGGCCAGATCGAAACGACCCAGCGACTTGTTCTGCGACGCCTGCTTACGCTCACCCTGCAGCACGTGAATGGTCACGGCAGTCTGGTTATCGTCAGCAGTGGAGAACACCTGCGACTTCTTGGTCGGGATGGTGGTGTTCTTCTCGATCAGCGTAGTCATCACGCCGCCCATGGTTTCGATACCCAGCGACAGCGGGGTCACGTCCAGCAGCAGCACGTCTTTCACGTCACCAGCCAGAACCGCGCCCTGGATGGAAGCGCCAATGGCAACCGCTTCGTCCGGGTTAACGTCTTTGCGCGGCTCTTTGTTGAAGAACTCGGCAACGGTCTTCTGTACCAGCGGCATGCGGGTCTGACCACCCACCAGAATCACTTCGTTGATATCGGTCACATCCAGGCCAGCATCCTGCATTGCGATGCGGCAAGGCTCGATGCTGCGCTTGATCAGGTCTTCAACCAGCGATTCCAGCTTGGCGCGAGTGACCTTGACGTTCAGGTGCTTCGGACCGGACGCATCTGCAGTGATGTACGGCAGGTTAACGTCAGTTTGCTGACTGGAAGACAGCTCGATCTTGGCCTTTTCAGCCGCTTCTTTCAGACGCTGCAGAGCCAGCGGATCGTTGTGCAGATCAACGCCGTTCTCTTTCTTGAACTCGTCTGCCAGGTAGTCGATCAGACGCATGTCGAAATCTTCACCACCCAGGAAGGTGTCACCGTTGGTGGCCAGCACTTCAAACTGGTGCTCGCCGTCAACTTCGGCAATTTCGATCACGGACACGTCAAAGGTACCGCCACCCAGGTCGTATACGACAACGGTGGAGTCGCCACGCGCCTTGTCCATACCGTAGGCCAGAGCAGCTGCGGTCGGCTCGTTGATGATGCGCTTGACTTCCAGACCAGCGATGCGACCGGCGTCTTTGGTGGCCTGACGCTGACTGTCGTTGAAGTAGGCCGGTACGGTGATAACCGCTTCAGTGACCGGCTCGCCGAGGTAGTCTTCGGCGGTTTTCTTCATCTTCTTCAGCACTTCGGCCGACACCTGCGGCGGCGCCATCTTCTCGTCATTTACCTGAACCCAGGCGTCACCGTTGTCGGCTTTGACGATCTTGTAGGGCACCAGCTTGATGTCTTTCTGTACGACGTCTTCTTCAAAACGGCGGCCGATCAAACGCTTGACCGCGTACAGGGTGTTCTGCGGGTTGGTGACCGCCTGACGCTTGGCAGACTGGCCAACCAGAGTTTCGCCGTCATTGGTGTAGGCGACGATGGACGGCGTGGTGCGCGCACCCTCGGCGTTCTCGATAACCTTGGCGGAACCGTTTTCCAAAATGGCGACACAGGAGTTGGTGGTCCCCAGGTCGATACCGATAATCTTGCCCATATGCTTCTCTCCGAATCTGGCTGCCGCGTTCAGTCAGCGGCGCTGTTTATCTGTGCATGAACCCTTGATGGGGTCTGCAAAATCAATTTCAAGCCTGCTCGTCAATCGACTGAGTGCCGGCGGCTGGAGCCTTGCTCACCACAACCATTGCCGGGCGCAGCAGGCGACCACTCAGGGTGTAACCCTTCTGGAAAACCTTGAGCACGGTGTTGGCTTCAACGGCGGCGCTTTCTTCCATCGCCATGGCCTGATGCAGCTCCGGGTTGAAGGGCTCACCCTCGGGTACGACCGGCACCACCTGGAAACGGGCCAGGGTGTCGGCGAACATTTTCAGGGTCAGCTCGATACCTTCGCGCATCGGCTTGATGGCTTCATCGTCGGCATTGGACAGCTCCAGGCCCCGCTCCAGGCTGTCGACGATCGGCAGCAGGTCATTGGCAAAGCGCTCAAGCGCAAACTTGTGCGCCTTTTCTACGTCCTGCTCGGCACGGCGGCGGGCGTTCTGCACATCGGCGACGGCCCGCAGAGCCTGATCCTGAGCGGCAGCAAGCTGTTCTTCCAGACTTGCCACACGCGCCGCAAGATCGCCCTCAGGCGTTTCAACGGCTGCCTCGGTAGCCGCGTCCTGATCCTGCAGATCCGGTCTCTGTTCCTCTGCCATGTCTTTCTCCTGTCATAGGGTTATGGCGCTGCGGCGCTGGGCTCACAGCCTGTCAATGATGATCCGCCAGCGTCACTGGCGTTGCCTGGCAACCTATATGGGGCCATTCCCACAACCTTCAAGGGGAGATCAAAAGACAGATTGAGGGGGCTTGTAGACACCGGGAAAACTACTGTATAAACAACCAGAACAAACAACAGGAGCACGCGCCATGCTGGTCCATCTCGCGGTCAACAACTACGCCATCGTCGACAACCTGGAGCTGGATCTGGGCGGCGGCATGAGTGTGATCACCGGGGAAACCGGCGCCGGCAAATCGATCATGCTCGACGCTCTGGCCCTGACCCTCGGCGACCGCGCCGACAGCGGCGCCGTGCGCCCGGGCAGCGACAAGGCGGACATCCTCGCCACCTTCGACATCAGTCACATCCCGGAGGCACGCCAGTGGCTGGATGAGCGCGACCTGACGCAAGACGACGAGCAGGTCATCCTGCGCCGCGTCATCACCGCAGAAGGTCGCTCACGCGGTTACATCAACGGCTCCCCCTGCCCCCAGCAGGATCTGCGCGCCCTTGGCGAAATGCTCATCGACATTCACAGCCAGCATGAACACCAGTCGCTACTGAAAACCGACACCCACCGCCGCCTGCTCGACGAATACGCAGGGGCCGGGGAGCTGGCGCGCCAGGTTCAGCTTGCCGCACAGCGTTGCCGCCAGACTGAAAAGGCCCTGTTACAGGCCAGCCGCCAGAGCGAAGAGCAAAGCGCGCGCCAGCAGTTGCTGGCCTACCAGCTGGACGAACTGGACAACCTCAGCCTGCAGGACGGTGAACTGGAAGAGCTGGAAAACGAACAGCGCCAGTTGGCCAGTGCCGACCAGATACTGCACTCGTGCCAGCAGGTCATCAATATCTGCAGTGAGAACGATGCCGGCAGCGTGCTCGAAGCTCTGACCGCCAGCCTGCAGCGTTTGGACAGCTTCAAAAGCCACAGCAGCCAGCTGGGCGAAGCCAGCGACCTGATCGCCAGCGCCCAGATTCAGATTGAAGAAGCCGTGGGCGAGCTGACCCGCTATCTGGATCATTTCGAGGCCGACCCGGAGCGCCAGCAATATGTAGAAGAACGCCTGAGTGCGATCTTTGAGCTGGCCCGCAAGCATCGCATCCAGCCGGCCGAGCTGCCGGTTTTGCAGCAGCAACTGATTGACGAACTCGAAGGCCAGCAACAGCAGGCCGCCGACGCCGAGCGCCTACAGGAAGAGCTAACCGCCTATCAAGCGCACTACCGTCAGCTCAGCGAAAAACTCTCGGCCCAGCGCAGCAAAGGCGCCGGCAAACTGGCTAAGGCGGTTACCCAGGAGATTCAGCGCCTTGGTATGCCGGGCGGACGCATCGAGCTGCAACTGACGCCGCTGGATGCAGACACTTACCCGGTCACCGGCCTGGAGAATGTTGAATTTCTGGTCAGCGCCAACCCGGGCCAACCCGCCAAGCCGCTTGCCAAGGTCGCCTCCGGCGGCGAGTTGTCACGCATCAGCCTCGGCATCCAGGTGATCACAGCGCAAACATCCCGCGTGCCCACGCTGGTATTTGATGAGGTGGATGTGGGTATTGGCGGGCCGACCGCAGAGATTGTCGGCCAACTGCTGCGCCAGCTCGGCGCCCGCGGGCAAGTGCTGACCGTCACCCACCTGCCACAGGTTGCAGCGCAGGGGCACCAACACCTGTTCGTGCGCAAACAGCAGACCCGCAACAGCACCCGCACCTGCATCGACCAACTGGACACCGATGCCCGCATTCAGGAAGTAGCCCGCATGCTGGGCGGCATTGACCTGACCGATGAATCGCTGGCCCACGCCCGCAAGCTGCTGAGCGCCACCGCCGACTGACCTTGGCGCAGGCACAAAAAAACCGGACACCAGGCCCGGTTTTTTTTGTGTGGCGATGCACTTATTTTTGCGGCTTGCGCACGTACAGCACCAGATTATGGTCGACCAGCTCAAAGCCGTGTTCCTTGACGATCTCGCGCTGACGGCGCTCAATCTCTGCATCAAAGAACTCAACGACTTCACCCGAGTCGACGCACACCATGTGGTCATGGTGCTCACCGTCTGCCAGCTCGAATACAGCATGGCCGCCATCAAAGTTATGGCGCACCACCAGACCGGCAGCCTCAAATTGGGTCAACACACGATAAACAGTGGCCAGACCAACGTCTTCGCCTGCCTCCATGAGTGCTTTGTATACGTCCTCTGCGCTCATGTGGCGCTCAGTCGAGCCGTCCAGCATCTGCAGGATCTTGACCCGGGGCAGGGTGACCTTGAGGCCGGCTTTGCGGAGTTCTTGATTTTCAAGCATGGCTAGTATTCTCGTTCAGCGCTTCGCAGGGCGGGATGAGTCGGGTATGATCGGCCTTTTCAGCCATTCCACGATAGCGGATGTTAGCACGTGACGCGAAAAAGCTTTAATCGAAACCTTTGCATACTGCTATGCAGTGCATCTATCACCCTGCTTTCCGGTTGCGGCATCATCCCGGGCATTTACAAAATCGACATTCAGCAGGGCAACGTCGTCACCCAGGAGATGGTTGATCAGCTGCGCCCGGGCATGACCACCCGCCAGGTTCGCTTCATCATGGGCACGCCGCTGATTCAGGACACCTTCCACCCGAATCGCTGGGACTACCTGTACAGCATGGAATCCGGTCACAACGATCGCGTGCAAGAGCGCATCAGCCTGACCTTTGAAGACAACCGCCTGGTCGGCCTAGCCGGCGACTTCATGCCGGGCAAAAGCTCAGACGAAGAGATCATGAGCGGCAGCGGCGTCGAGACCTACCCGGTCGATCTGGGTGCCCCGCTCGGCACCGGCGAGTAACCTCCCCAAGGCAGCGCAATCACCACAGCGCTGCCCGCCTCCTACGCGCTTAATCCTCCGCCTTGGCCGCCTTGGCCTTGGCAGCGCGCTGCTTGCGCACCTCCTTCGGATCGGCAATCAACGGGCGATAGATTTCCACCCGCTCCCCTGCCGCCAGCACCCGCTCATCCGGCTTGGGCACCGCCTTACCGAATATCCCCAGCGGACACTGCAGCGGATCAATCTCAGGAAAGTGCTGCTCAATGCCCGACTGACACACCGCAGCACGCATGCTGGTGCCTTCCGGCACCGTCAACGACAGGATCTTCTGCTTGTGCGGCAGCGCATAGGCCACCTCCACCACAACGCTTTTATCAGCCACGCCAGGTCTCCTTGGCGCGCTGACAGAAGGCATCCACCATGGCATTGGCTGCTTGATTGAACAGCGGCCCAAGGGTTGCCTTGACCAGAGCACCGGCGTACTCGAAGTGCAGATCCAGGGTGATCTTGCAGGCAGAGTCGCTCAGCGCCTTGAACTCCCAGACCCCGCGAAAATCACTGAACGGCCCGTCTACCAGTTGCAGAGCGATGCGCTCGCCCGGGACCAGGGTGTTGCGCGTGGTAAAAGACTGACTGACACCCGCCTTGGCGATGTCCAGCCGCGCGCACATCTCATGCTCGGACTCACTGAGAATGGTCGCCCCGGAACACCAGGGCAGAAATTCGGGGTAATGCTCCACCCGATTTACCAGCTCATACAAATGGCTCGCCGGGTAAGGCAGCAAAGCCGAGCGCTGAATATGCGTCATGCCGTTTTCACTTGCTCAGTTCAGTTACGAGAATGATCAGAATGCCCGCAGGGGCAACATAGCGTAACAGCGAATAGACCAACGAGAACAGGCGCTGATGCCGCAGCGCCAGCTCATCCCGGAATACATCGCGATCCAGCACCCAGCCAGCAAACAGCACAAACAGCAGCCCGCCCAACGGCAACATTATGCGACTGGTGAGGTAATCGATAGACTCAAAGAAGGTCATGCCGCCCTCACTGGTCCAGCGATACAGGTGCCAGCCGTCAGCATCGGTGACAAAGAAACGCGCATCAGCCAGCAGGTTGAACGACAGCACCGTGCCCAGGCCAACCACCCAGCACAGCAGCGCAATAACGGAGGTCACCTGGCCGCGGCTGCGGCCGGTACGCTCGACAAAAAACGCCACCGCCGGCTCCAGCATCGAGATCGCAGAACTCCAGGCAGCCACGGTCACCAGCAGGAAGAACACCACACCAAACACGTTGCCACCGGCGATGTTGCCGAAGGCAATCGGCAGCGTGACAAACATCAGCCCCGGCCCTTCATTGGGCTGCAGCCCGGCGGCAAAGACCACCGGGAACAGCGCCATCCCGGCCGTCAACGCCACCACGGTATCCAGCAGCCCGACAGTGAGCACGGTCGAGCCAATCGACGCCTTGCGCGGCATATAGGCACCAAACACCATGATCGAGCCGACACCCACGCTCAGGGTAAAGAAGGCATGTCCCATGGCGGCAAGAATGCCGTCCGGCACCTTGGCCAGGTCAAAATCGAACAGAAAGCGCACGCCTTCCATAAAGTGCCCGGTGGTCATGCTGTACCCCAGCAGCGCCAGCAGCAGCACAAACAGCAAAGGCATCAGAATGCGCAGCGTGCGCTCCAGCCCCGCCACCACCCCACGGGCGATCACCCAGGCAGTCAGCAGCATAAATAGAGAGTGCCAAATGGTCAGCCGCACCGGGTCGCTGGTCAGGCCGCCGAAGCGCTG
This sequence comes from Halopseudomonas pachastrellae, assembly GCF_900114765.1. Lineage (GTDB taxonomy): Bacteria > Pseudomonadota > Gammaproteobacteria > Pseudomonadales > Pseudomonadaceae > Halopseudomonas > Halopseudomonas pachastrellae. The sequence continues at coordinate 111,418 of NZ_FOUD01000006.1, read as the reverse complement.
GCCGGCACCGGCGCCATCAATACCGCTGAACTCTCCGCGCACCATGCCGAGGATATAATCCAGCGCCCAGCCGGCAACCACACTGTAAAAGGACAGAATCAGCAGCGCCCCGATCATCCCCATAACCGCCGCCCAAGACCAGCGCTCGGAGGCACCCGAGCAGCGCGCCAGCGTGCTCAGGGTATTAACCGGGCTCTGCCGGCCGCGACGGCCCAGCAGCGTCTCAGCCAACATCACCGGCAAACCGATCAGCGCAATGCACACCAGATAGACCAGCACAAAGGCGCCGCCGCCATACATGCCGGTCATGTACGGGAACTTCCAGATATTACCGAGGCCTACGGCTGAGCCGGTCGCAGCAAGAATGAAGACCCAGCGACTTGCCCAGATCCCGTGAATGGAGACAGTGTCTTTGCTCATGAGCGTTCCCGGTTAGCCCTGAAAAAAAGGAAGGCATTGTCCAGATTTTGACCAACACCCACAAGAGCTAGCGTATTAATGAAGGGTAGGCCTACTGCGCGAAAACTCCACGCTAAAACCCCGCAAATACAGGTATAATCGCCGCCCATGAGCAAACCAAAGAAACCAGCGGCCAACAGCGGCACCATTGCCCTGAACAAAAAGGCCAAACACGACTACTTCATCGAGCAACGCTTCGAAGCCGGCATTGCCCTGACAGGCTGGGAAGTAAAAAGCCTGCGCGAAGGCAAGGTGCAACTGGTCGACAGCTACATCATGCTCAAGAACAACGAAGCCTTTCTGCTCGGCGCCCACATCACCCCGCTGAAAACCGCCAGCACCCACGTGATTGCCGACCCAACCCGCACACGCAAACTGCTGCTGCACGCCCGCGAGCTAGACAAGCTGATCGGCGGCGTACAAGCCAAGGGCTTTGCCTGCGTGCCGCTGGCGCTGTACTGGAAAGGCCACCTGGTCAAATGCGAAATCGCCCTGGTACGCGGCAAGAAAGACTTCGACAAGCGCCAGAGCCTGAAAGAACGCGACTGGGATCGCGAGAAGCAGCGGGTCGTACGCGAAAATAATCGCTAATTTTTTCACCGTCTCGGAACCAACCCGATAACACCCGGTCACAGCTTATGACAGGCAGGTCGCTCCACCCGCCTGTTTATGGTTTAAAGCATGTAACGCCCTATGCCCTGATACGTCAGGGTATTTTTTTGCCTGCATCACGCCCTGTTCCGCACGGAACCTTTCGCGTACAATCCCGTCTCAGTAACAGACCAGCAAGATTTGGGGCCGATTTGGATTCGACGACGGTTACAAAACTTGAGGGGCATGCCGAGTTGGTAGCAGATCTCGTAAATTCGCTGCTGCACATTTATAGTTGCCAACGACGACAACTACGCACTAGCCGCTTAAGCCGGCTAGCGGTCACCAGGGGATGCCTGTAAACCCGAAGTTGACCGACAGATAGAACAGGATCGCCGCCAAGTTTGCTGTAGACGTAACGGCTAAAACTTATACAGCTCGCTCCAAGCACCCTGCCACTCGGGCGGCGCGGAGTTAACTAAGTAGAGATGGCTAAGCATGTAGAACCGATAGCGGAGGACTGGCGGACGGGGGTTCAAATCCCCCCGGCTCCACCAAATTAGCAAGACCTAAAGCCCTGATAACCCAAGTGATTTTCAGGGCTTTTTGCTTTCTGGCTTATGCCAGTGTCGCAAAAATATCGACATCAGGCACTCGTCGCATTTTTGCAGGTAGGCGGCCGGGGCGATCCAGCAATAGGGGTGTCAGCCTGAGGCTGGCACCGCGCTATTTACCTTCAAGGCGCATCAAATACCAGCTTCGCGGCGTTGGCCCTTAACCAGTCACGGCACTGCTGATAATCCGGCATCACCCGTTCCACCTCGCGCCAGAATGCCTGCGAATGGTCGTGGCGGATCAGGTGGCACAGTTCGTGGACGACAACGTAATCGATCATGCGCGTCGGCGCCATCATGATCTGCCAGTTGAACTCAACGGCGCCCTTGGCAGTGCAACTGCCCCAGCGGGACTTGAACGAGCGCACACTGACGCCAGCGGGATGAGCACCGACCATCGGTGCGTAGCGCGTCACCTTTTCCTGCAGCTTCTGCTCGGCTTGCCGCTTGTACCAGCGCACCAGCGCGTTTCGCACGATATGCGGCTGCTCCGCGCCAGCAGGTACCGTGACCAGCAGCCGACCATTGGTTAGTTTCACCGGCGCAAAATTGCCCGTTTCCACCTTCAGGCGGTAGTTGCGGCCCAGGTAGCTGAAGGCTTCGCCAGAGACGTATCGTTTGGCCCTGACCGGGACTGCCTCCTGGTGCAGGGCGATCTTTTCCCTGACCCAGCTGCGCTTGCTGGCCAGCAACTGGTCGATTTTCTCTACCGGCGTGTCGAGCGGAACCACCACCGACACCGCGCCCTCTTCCACGCGGATATCCGCTGACTTGCGGCGGCGGGTGCGGATGACCTCGACAATAAAGCCGTGACCATCGCGGTATTCAGGTTCCCGGGCGGCCGACATCAGGCGAACTTACTCTTGGCCAATTCCATAAAGCGATCCTGCACCACCTTCACCAGCGCCGGGTCGGCGAAGGCGCAATCGAGAATGGCGCGCTTGATCGCCTTTTTCATGCGCTTGATCTCTTCGTCCTTCTTGAAGAAATCAACGATCTGGGTGGCTTCGTCGAACATCTCGACCAGCGCACGGGTGGTCGCCTTGATCTCCTCATGCACGGCCTCGTCCACCACCTCGTCGCCACTCAGGCGAATCACCTCGGCCATCAGGATGTTGTAGAACGCCAGCTCGGTTTCAGTGAGGCCCAGGTCTTTGGCGGCCTGCTTACGGTCGCTCTCAAGGGTACTGACCATGGCCAGCAGCAATTCCAGTTGCTGATCCCACTTGCCGTTGGTCTTCTCGATGATGTCGCGCAGGCGCAGGCTAAGTGATTTGTAGTATTCCGGGTCTTCTTCCAGGTTGACGGTGATGTGGTGCTTGATGGCGCTCTCGATCTCGGAGGCGCGCGACTCCGGTGACTTGATCTGCTGCACCGATTCGCGAAAGTTGGCCGCCATCAGATCCACAGGTGGAATCTTCGGATCAACACCGGTGCTGAGGATGTGCTCATTCACCAGCTGCCTGACCTTTTCTCCGGCGTCATTGATATTCAGGCCCGGGTCACGGTAACGGGTGCGGGCGGAGTTCTGCACCTTACCCCACAGCTTCAGGTCGGCAATAAACGGCCGGGCTGCCGGGTCGGGCAACACCACGTCCATTTGTTTGGCAAAGCGTTTGAAAGCCAGCTCAAACTGCTGGCGAAGGTCTTCTCCCTTAAGCGCCAGCACGTAGGCATCAATGTCCTTGCCTTGCACTCCCGCAAATAGCTGGGCCACCCGCGTGTGCGCAGCTTTCAGCCTCGGGATTTCATCTTTGAGGGTATGGTAGGTACCCTCTACGTCGTCAGTGCTGAACTGCTCCAGCGCCTCGGCGAGGTAATCCGACAGCCCGTAGTAATCCTCCACAAAACCGGCCTCCTTACCCTTGTAGGCGCGGTTCACCCGGGCGATGGCCTGCATCAGGGTGTGATCCTTCAGGCTGCGGTCGATGTACATCACCTGGGCAATGGGCGCATCAAAGCCGGTCAGCAGCATGTCCTTCACGATCAAGAAGGCCAACGGGCTTTCGCTCAGGGGCTTTTTGAAGGCGTCAATGGCGTGCTTGTGCCGGGTTTTGTCGGTGTATTGGGCAATGTACAGCGGGTCATTATGGTTGCCGCTGATGATCACCTCGGATGGCGGCGCGCCCAGCTCATCCAGGGCTTTCTTGTACAGCGTGGCGGCGTGGCGGCTGCCCACCACAATCATCGCCTTGAAGCCGTCGGGCTGAATCTTTTCCCGGAAGTGCTTGAGCAGGTCGATACACACCCAGCGAATCCGCGCCGGGGCTTCGCGCACTGCGCGCTCTACGCCATATTTCTTTTTGATCTCACGCTTTTCGTCGTCGCTGTAATCCTTGAAGTACTCGTCGAACAGCGCGTCCAGCGACTCTCCCGCCACCTCTGTTCTTACCTGACGGCCTTCGTAGATGATGCGCACCGTCGCGCCATCTTCCACCGCTTCGTTGATCTTGTACTGGTCGATATAGCCGCCAAAGGCCTGATCCATTTTCTGGTTTTTCAGCAGCGGCGTACCGGTAAAGCCGATTTTGGGTGCGTTGGGCAGCGCCGCGTTGATGGTCGCGGCCAGCCCGCCAAACTGGGTGCGGTGTGCTTCATCCGCCAGCACGATGATCTTGTCGCTGGGGTTCAGGTCGGCAAAATCACCGGCCTCGGCAGCATCCTGAAACTTCTGCACCATAGCCGTCACAATGTCGGACGCATCGCGGGTCAGCAGCTCCTTGAGCTTGGCGACCGAGGTGGCGTTGTGGATGGTTTCGTTCTGCGCATCGCGGAAGGTGGCCGAGAGCTGGCTGTCCAGCTGAGTGCGGTCGGTGACGAACACCAGCTTGTACTTTTGCAGCTGCGGGTCGCGGCGCATTTTCACCGCCAGCATCACCATGGTCAGCGACTTGCCCGAGCCCTGGGTGTGCCACACCACGCCAGACTTTTCCTTGCGATCCTTGCCGTGTTTCAGCCGTGCGATCACCTTATTGACCGCGCGGTACTGCTGATAGCGGGCGACCTTTTTGATCAACCGCCCCTCCACCGGCTCGAACAGGATGAAGTTGCGGATCAGGTCGAGGAAGGTATCGCGGCTGAACATGCCCATCAGCAGCCGCTGCTGGGCAGTCACCTCATCAGCAGTCGCGGCGTTGCCCGCGGCCACCTGCTGCGCAGCCACCAGATAGGCCGCAGAAGGGATATCGGTGACGCCCTGTGTCGCTGCCGGCTGAGCCAGCGCCTGAATATCTGCATCGGTATAGGGGTAGGCGTCTTTCCAGTCGCCGTAGTGCTGGGCCATGGAGCTGATGGTGCCAACCCGCGCCTGATCCCGGCAGGTGGCGACCATCAACTGGTTGTACCAGAACAGCTTCTGCGCGCCCTCATCGTCTTCCGGGCGGCGCAGGTTGGCGTAACGGCGCAGCTGGTTAATGCCCTCACCCATGGCATCGGCGGCATAGGGCGATTTGCACTCGATCACCGCCAGCGGCAGGCCGTTCACGAAGCAAACAATATCGGGAATGATCGTCTGGTTAGGCCCTTCGACCTTGAACTGGCTGGTGCAGAGAAAGTCGTTATTGGCCGGGTTATCAAAATCCACCACGGTAACGGTCTGGCCCTTGCGGCCTGCGCCAAGATCCTGCTCCACGGCAATGGCGTTATCGCCGGTACCGCAGAGCATTTCCCAAATGGCCTTGTTGTACTCAACTAACCCGGCAAAGTTGGGGTGGGTAAAGCCGCGCAGCACCTTGCGCAGGTTCTCGTCGCTGATCCACGGGTTCAGGCGCCGCAGCGCCGCCTCCAGCCGCTTGGCCAGTACCACATCGCGGAAATACGTCCGCTCCTGACCAGCCGCGTCAGGGGCTAGCGCAGCTCCCGGAATGAAGCACCAGCCCAATTGTTGCAGCTGAGCTAAAGCGGGGCTTTCAACCTTGTCGTATTCGTCCTGAGTCACTCCAACTCCTCGTCCCTACCGAGTCTGTGTAATACGTCCTCTAGCGTTTTATACGCCTGCAGATGGCTTGGCGCGCGCATCTGCTCAAGATTTTTCATCTTCCAACGTACCGCGGGCAGCGCCTCAATGCCTTCCAGCCCTAACAAGGCCCAATCCGGCGTTTTGTTTTTAAAGGACAACAAAAACTGCTTTTCAGCATCACTGATAGAACAATGGAGCAAGCGGATCAGCTGCTCTCTGGCCGCCTCCAGAGTCTCTTGTGGCACATCATCGCTTGCCATGCCGGCAAATTCACCACGATACACGTCGCTAATGTCTTTGCGGTGGGGGTTTAGCAGCTCGGCTATCGGTCGATGATGACTGATGATGTACACCAAGGTCGCTTTACGTATTGCCTCGGTCAGCCCTTCGTTCTGCAATAGCAGGTGGATGTCATACAAATCGCGAGGGTGCTGCCTGTCCAAGGCAGCGCAAATCTTGCCGGCATACAGGTCAGCCAGACTGACAACCTGCATCTCGGCATAGCCGAATTCGTCTTCAACCCGTTCGGAGACGGCTCTGCGCTCGGGTTCATACACCGAGCCCCGTAACACCGGAGACAACTCTACCTTGATCAGCACCGTGCCGCGCTGCACCACCAAACGCAACGCATCCGGTTTTGCTTCATAGGCTTGGGTAACAGTTACCCCGCGCAAACGGCGCTCAATATCTTCGGCAATACGAGCCAAGGCCTGCTGAATATTCTCCAGCGACGTGTCTCGACTTTCGATAGGCAAATAGACCAGGTCGATATCCACAGACAGCCGCGGAAAGTCCCGAACGAACAAGTTAATGGCGGTGCCGCCTTTCAAGGCAAAACAGCGTTCCTTGTCCACCAGCGGCAACACCTGCAACAGCAGCTGCACCTGCTTTCGATAGCGCTCTGTATTATCCATTCAGCACAGTGCTCATCAGGTTTGGTCGTCGGGATAGTATTGATACAGGCTGGCCGGCACTGTTATCCAATAGCGTTTATCCAGGCGCCCGCCCTTTTCGATCACCCGCTTGCCCTTGCCCAAGTCCACCTCCTGGTCGTTCAGCGTTTTCCACCAGCTGTGGGAGTGCCGATCAGCAAACCAGCAAAACAGGCGCTTGGCCTTGATGCTCTTACAGTGCGCCAACATCAGGCTTACCTTGCGGGGTGACAGGCTGGTCAAGCCTTGCATGATCTCATCGGCGTGCTCAAAACTGATCTGCTCCGGCACCTCATGCAGCAGCTCGATATAGGCCGTCTCGGCACGCGCCAATACCTGAGCATTGGCGCCGGGGCTCCAGGGGCGATGGAGCACGCCGATTTGCTGTTCAACGGCCTCCGGCTGCCAGAGGCGCTGCGTTTTGTGCCAGCGAAAGCGCACGCCCTCAACTTGCCCGGCCAGCACCTGCAGCCAGCTGGGTTCCGGCAAGGTGCTGTATACCTCTATCACCCGCTGGGCACCCAGCGTGAGGTACTGGCTGTAGCCGTATTCCTCCAGAGCAGTCAGCCCCCCGGCATAGGCCGGGATATCCATCGACAAGGAGAAGGACGCCACCACATTCTCCCAGTTCAATGCCGCATGCTGCTGACAAAAAACGCCACGGGCCAACTTTCTGAGCCGGCCGCTTTTGACATGGTTATCCAGCCTGTCCTTGCTCAGGCCGTGCGCCAGCAACCACGCCCGACTCGCCACCATGCCCATCGGCAGCAGCGTGCTCAGCGTATCAGCGCCAGCGGCGGCGGTTTTAGGGCGGGAGTCATCAGACATAGCAGGCTGAATACACCATAACGTGAGGGTAACGGTTTAAGTGGTTAAGACTTTACGGCGATCAGCGCCGTACTTATAGGGATTTTTAAACCAGCGTAGCGTACTGGTTTAACTTATCAAGCCATTACGGCGAGAAACGCCGTATTCCACGCCATTTTTAAACCTTTCGCAGCTCTCCCGGTAGCTGCATCTTGCTGTCAGGCATTCGGCTTCCTGGCTACTGCTGCAGCTTCAAGCAGGTAAAGTGAGTTCACCAGCATAAACTCGCGCACCGCTTCGTCATCGCTTGCCGCTACCTCACGATGCGCACGGGGATTGCGATAAGCCCCGAAAACCGATTTGAACAGGTTGGCTTTGCTACTTTGCTCGCTTGGGTTTTCATCACCCCAGTGGAGAATAGAGCCCTCCCCCAAAAAAGCCTTGGTCAGCAACTTGCTGCCACTTTCTCCCGGCATATCGATCCGCCGGCGAATCTGGTCTTCCAGGCGTTTAAACGCGGAATCAATGGCATAGCCAGGGTTTTCGGGAAAGTTCAGCGCCAGATCCACAAGGCGCTTGTCCAGTAACCCGAAATTAATGGTGGGTGGAAAGTATCGCTGCAAGTCACGATGTGAACCCAGCATGTAGTCGTAATAACGCACGGGCAAAACCGGCTTAGCCAGCTCCAGATAATCCACATCTTTACTCAACAGGCAGCCTGCATTGAGACGTTCCATGATTGCGGGTGAAACATCGTATTCTTCAATGTCTGCCCCCTGCCACTGCAACATCCGCAAGACCGTTGATAACCCGGTGGGGCCTTCGCCGTTATAGCCAGAAGAAAAGCCGGGCTTTATGGCAACAAAATGCTCATGTTCCATCGTCAACAGCAGCCCGTGATCACCGCAGTTATGACGATCAAGGCAGGTGAGCAGCTTGGCCACATAGATTTTATCGCCAAAGTGGATCAATCGCGCTACAGCATCCAAACAGTGCTGAGTTATCCCGCTTGCCCCGTGGTATTCGATGGCAGCCAAATCTTTTGGTTTAAATGAAGGCATGTGGTTAATCCACCTTTACGCGAACCTTTCCGGTAAGGAGGTCTTGCATTAGGGCTTTTTTTACTAGCAGCAATGCGGCGAGTTTCTTATTGGCAGAATCTAGACGATGGTCAATAGAGTCCAGAGATCTGGCTATGACTATCTGCTCTCGCATCGGCGGAAGTTTAATGAGAATTGACTCTATGCGAAATAAGGCAAGCTTGGGAACGCCCCCGCCCGTACCTTTCTCTTGGTTTAGTTGGTCCTGAACCTGGTTGGAGGACATAAGGTGTTTGAGGAAGCCAGCACATGCTCTTTGCGTATCAGTGAGAACAATTTTTGCCGCATTCTCTGTAAGCTGAGCCCCATCAAGCTTATCCGGAACAGACCCCGTAACGCCTATCGTGCCTGCAATTGAAATATAAAGGTCATTTTTGCTGATGGTGTACCGTTTTATTAACTCCCTATCTTCTGGTAGGACGTATCTTAAATTGTCACCTTTGATAGTACCGTTACTAAAATCACTTACTCGAATGTAGGGGTAAGGAGTTTTGTTTTCCGCGAAAGGTCGGCCTTTTGGCATTCGCTTACCACCTTTCACTTTGGCTACTTCTTTAAGTTCAACCACACTCCACTCTGCTGGAACGAAACCCGCCGGCGAATCCTTGAACGCGCTATGCGGGGCGCCGTCCGGCCCAATACCGTTGACCAGCAGCTCCTGCATCATGCCGGCTTTCAAGTCTTTCAGCTTGTCGAGCTGAGCGCGTATTTTTTCGACCATGTCATCGACGGATGACAAAATCTCCGCAATTTTTTTTTGTTCGGGGAGAGGAGGTCTAGGAATCTCTATCTTCTTTAACTCATTAAGAACGATTCTCCGAATGGCAGATCCTGACTTTGCACTTTCGAGCTGCTGATAAAATAGCGGAGAGAGTAAAAACTGGCTGCAGAATTCAGGATCAATATTGCTTTCGTCCAGTCTGATAATGGCTATCGATGAAAGCAGCACAACCTTTTCTGATTGACGGTAAACAAAGGTTTTCCCCACAGTGCCATCTTTCGAAAAAAGAACATCCCCAACCTCAGGAGCGCAATTACCTCTAACCAAGGAGTTAAAGTCATTCTCTGAAATCAAACGGCACGACGCGAAATCAATAAATCTTGACCCCATATTCTGAACTGTCGCTATCGGTCTCCCACCCTCATGCGTAGGGGGAGAGGCATGGGCGCCGTCGGTTATCAGCTGTGCATTTCTGCCCAGCGTGGTCAACTCCCAACCAGAAGGCGCAGCCTCACTCATACCCCAGCTCCCTCAAATACCCCTTCATTACGCTTTCCGCTTCCGCCACCTGAGCATCCAGTTCATTGAGCGACACGCGATACTTATCCCACCAGCGTTCCAGTTGGTTGATGACCTGTGCATCAGCGTCGCCGGCGGCCTCACGGATGGCGGCCTTGCTGTCGATCTCGGGCTTGAAGTCGTAATACTCAAACGCTGCTGGATCGCCGCTGTCGCTGGAATCGCGGGGAACAAAGACCCTGGATACGTCAAAGTCTTGCAGAATTTCTTCGCGGATATACTCGCTCTCCACTTCCCGCACCGGGATGCCGCCGTGGAGGATGGCGCGCACGTCGAAGATTTCCGGCGGGGGGCTGGTGTCAGCGTAGCGGCGGATGTTGAGGTTAAAGTCGTTCTCTGCAATCTCGGCCAGCGCGACGATCTTGGAGTAGCGTTTGAGCTCGGCATAGCGCTCGAAGGTGTGGATGATCTTGTCGATGTCCTGCTGGCGTAGTTTGTTCTGGTTCTTGCCCTCTTCAAACTCCAGCTCGCCGTTGATAAACAGCACCTTGCCACGGCGCTCGGTGGGCTTGCGCTTGTTGATGATCAGCAGGCAGGCGGGTATGCCGGTGCCGTAGAACAGGCCGGACGGCAAACCAATCACCGCTTCCAGCAGGTCATCCTGCAGTATGCCCTGGCGGATGGCCTTTTCACTGGCGCCGCGGAACAGCACGCCGTGGGGCATGACCACGCCCATCATGCCGTCGGCATTGAGACTGGCGATCATGTGCTGAACAAAGGCCAGGTCGCCGGCGTCCTTGGGCGGGGTGCCATAGGGGAAGCGGCCATAGGGGTCGTTGTCGGCCTCCTCCTTGCCCCATTTCGCCAGGCTGAAGGGCGGGTTGGCGATCACCCGGTCAAAGGTCATCAGCTCGCCGTGTTCGGTGTGTTGCGGCTCGCGCAGGGTGTCGCCCTTGCGGATGTCGGCGCTGTAGACCCCATGCAGGAACATGTTCATCTTGCAGATGGCCCAGGTGTTTAGGTTCATCTCCTGGCCGTAGAGCGACAGGTTGGCTGCGTTCTCGCCGTGGGTGGCCAGGTAGTTGCGGGTTTGCACCAGCATGCCGCCGGAGCCGGCAGTTGGGTCATAGATGCGCATGCCGGCGTGGGGCTGCAGCAGGGAGACCAGTAGCTGCACCACTTCCGAGGGGGTATAAAACTCGCCGCCCTTTTTGCCGGCACTGTCGGCAAACATCTTGATCAGGTATTCGTAGGCGGTGCCGAGCAGGTCGGGCCGCTCAAAGTCCTGATTACGGAGCCGGTGCTTGCTGAAGTGGCTGAGCAGGTCGCGCAGCTTTTTGTCGCTGAGCTTGTTTTTGATGTTGAAGTCGATGGACACCAGCACGCCTTCCAGCGCGGTGTTGTATTCCTCGATGGCCTCGGTGGCCTTGTTCAGCTCGGCGCCGATATCGTGCTTTAGGTCTTTCAGCGCATCCCAGCGGGCCTGGGGCGGAATGTAGAAGGTCTTGTCGTATTCATCCTCGTCATCAGCCAGCGCTTCGGCCTGCTGCTGGGACTTGCCCTTGCCCACGTAATAACGCACCACCACCTCACGGGCTTCCTCAAAAGCATCAGACAGGCGCTTGAGAAACATCATGCCGAAGATGTAATCCTTGTACTCGGAAGCATCCATGTTGCCGCGCAGAATGTCGGCGGCTTCCCAGAGGTAGGATTCGAGTTGCGGGAGGGTAATGCTGTGACTCATTCAATGAATTCCATCTATTGAAATAGGCGTGGGCGACGGTGCCCAAGCGCGTAGCAAAAGGCTTTGAGTCTATCGGCGCCGGGTGAGGCCGGCAATGTAAAAGGATGCCAGGCGCATGAGCCTTACTGTTGACGACCTTTAAAGCGCCGAGGGGAACTGCATGTTTACCCGCGTTACCCCCTGCAGCCGAGCCTGCGGATCGGGCAGCAACAGTGGCGGGCTGTTTAAGGCAGCACTGATCAATGCTTCCTGAGGGGCTGTGTACGACCAAATTGCCAATACGCTTGCTCAATTGCGCACCCATTGACCCAGCAAACAAGACAGCCGTACCATCGCATACGCTAATCCATATATGCATATTCACTGATAGAACCGGCCTGGCCAAAAACATGCTCGAACACCTCACCCCACCCACCGTCTTCAAGTGCCTGGCCGATGAGACCCGCACGCGTCTGATGCTGCTGATCGCCGCCGAGGGTGAGCTGTGCGTGTGTGAGTTGACGGCGGCGTTGGAGCTGAGTCAGCCGAAGATTTCCCGCCACCTGGCGCAGTTGCGTACCGGCGGGTTGCTGGCGGATCGGCGGCAGGGGCAGTGGGTGTATTACCGTTTGCACCCCAACCTGCCGGACTGGGTGGCTAAGGTGCTGGATACCACGCTGGCAAGCAATCGCCATTGGCTGAGCGCAGACAGCCGGCGGCTGCAGCAGATGGGTGAGCGGCCCGAGCGCAACGCGCTCTGCTGCTCGCCTGCCGCCCCCTCAATTAGCTGAATCGGAGTCTGCATGTCTCACCCTGACCTGCCCAATCTGGATCTCGACCTGGCCCCCGCCCCCGATCCGCAAAGCCTGCACAGCCCGCTGCGCGCCACGCATGCGCCGCGCATTCTGCTGCTGCACGGCTCGACGCGTGAGCGCTCCTACAGCCGCCTGCTGGTCGAAGAAGCCGCACGCTTGCTGGCCCACTTTGGCGCTGAAACCCGCATCTTTGATCCATCTGGCCTGCCGCTGCCGGACGATGCGCCGGACACCCACCCCAAGGTGGTTGAGCTGCGTAAGCTGATGCAGTGGTCCGAGGGGCAGGTGTGGTGTTCGCCCGAGCGTCACGGCGCGATGACGGCGGTGTTCAAGGCGCAAATCGACTGGGTGCCGCTGAGCATCGGCGCGGTGCGTCCAACCCAGGGCAAGACGCTGGCGGTCATGCAGGTGTGCGGCGGCTCGCAGTCATTCAACGTGGTGAACCAGTTGCGGCTACTGGGCCGCTGGATGCGCATGTTCACCATCCCCAACCAGTCGTCGGTGCCCAAGGCGTTTCTGGAGTTTGACGAGGCCGGGCGCATGCGCCCCTCACCGTTCTATGAGCGGGTAGTGGATGTCATGGAAGAGCTGGTGAAATTCACCCTGCTGCTGCGCGAGCACAGCGACTACCTGGTAGACCGCTACTCCGAGCGGCGCGAGTCGGCCGAGCAGCTGTCGGCGCGGGTCAACCAGCAGCAAATTTGAGGATGGATCATGGGACTGTTTGAACGCTGGCTGAGCCTGTGGGTTGCACTGGCTATCGCTGTGGGTGTGGTGTTGGGCTCGCTGTTTCCGGCGCTGTTTGCCGGTGTGGCGGCGCTGGAGTTTGCCCACGTCAATCTGCTGGTGGCGGTGCTGATCTGGGTAATGATCTACCCGATGATGGTGCAGATCGACTTTGCCGCCGTGCGAGATGTCGGCAAACGTCCGCGCGGGCTGGTACTGACACTCATCGTCAACTGGCTGATCAAACCCTTCACCATGGCGTTGCTGGGCTGGTTGTTCTTTCGTGTGCTGTTTGCCGACTGGGTGGACCCGCAAAGCGCGGGCGAATACATCGCCGGCATGATCCTGCTGGGCGTGGCGCCCTGCACTGCCATGGTGTTTGTCTGGAGTCAGCTGACCCGTGGCGACCCCAACTACACGCTGGTGCAGGTGTCGGTGAACGACCTGATCATGGTGTTTGCCTTTGCGCCGCTGGTCAGCCTGCTGCTGGGCGTGAGCGATATTCAGGTGCCATGGGCGACGCTGCTGCTGTCGGTGCTGCTCTACGTGGTGCTGCCGCTTGGCGCGGGCGTGCTGACCCGCCAGTGGCTGCAGCGCCGGGCGCCCGAGCAGTTGCCGCAGCTGCTGCAGCGCCTCAAGCCCTGGTCGGTATTGGGCCTGCTCGGCACCGTGGCACTGCTGTTCGGTCTGCAGGCCGACACCCTGCTGAGCCAGCCGCTGACCATTGTGCTGATTGCCATCCCGCTGCTGGTGCAGACCTACGGCATCTTCGCGCTGGCCTATGTGGCCGCCTGGAAGCTGCGCCTGCCGCATCCGATTGCAGCGCCCGCCTGCATGATCGGCACCTCCAACTTCTTTGAGCTGGCCGTCGCTGTCGCCATCTCGCTGTTCGGGCTGCACTCCGGTGCGGCCCTGGCCACGGTGGTCGGCGTGCTGGTCGAGGTACCGGTCATGCTGTCGCTGGTGGCCTTTGCCAACCGCACCCGTCACTGGTTCCCAAGCACAGAGTGACCTCACAAGGCAGGAGTCCGCTATGAGCATCAAGGTAGGTATCAACGGTTTTGGTCGCATTGGTCGCCTGGCGCTGCGCGCAGCCTGGGACTGGCCAGAGCTGGAGTTTGTGCGCATCAATGACCCGGCGGGCGACGCGGCGACGCACGCCCACCTGCTCAACTTTGATTCGGTGCACGGCCGCTGGCAGCACGAGGCCGGCAGCAACGCCGAGCAGGTGTTGATCGAGGGCAAGGCGATCACGGTTACGGCCAATCGCGCGCTGGCCGATACCGACTGGAGCGACTGCGATCTGGTCATCGAGGCCAGCGGCAAGATGAAAACCCTGGCCAGCCTGCAGCCGTATCTGGATCAGGGCGTCAAACGGGTGGTGGTGTGTGCGCCGGTCAAGGAGCCGGGCGCGCTGAATGTGGTGATGGGCGTCAACCAGGACCGCTTTGACCCGCAGCAACACCGCATTGTTACCGCCGCCTCCTGCACCACCAACTGTCTGGCGCCGGTGGTCAAGGTGATTCAGGAGGCGCTGGGCATCCGCCACGGCTCCATCACCACCATTCACGACCTGACCAACACCCAGAGCATCCTCGACCAACCGCACAAGGACTTGCGCCGTGCCCGCGCCAGCGGCATGAGCCTGATCCCCACCACCACCGGCTCGGCTACCGCGATTGCCGAGATTTTCCCCGAGCTGCGCGGCCGCCTGAACGGCCATGCGGTGCGCGTGCCGCTGGCCAATGCCTCGCTCACCGACTGCGTCTTTGAGGTCGAACGGCCTACCAGCGTGGACGAGGTCAACGCCCTGCTCAAGCAGGCGGCGGACGGCCCGCTGCGCGGCATTCTCGGTTATGAGGAACGCCCGCTGGTGTCCATTGATTACCGCACCGACCCGCGCTCCTCGATCATCGACGCGCTGTCGACCATGGTGATCAACCAGACCCAGGTCAAGCTCTACGCCTGGTACGACAACGAGTGGGGTTACGCCAACCGCGCCGTGGAGTTGGCACGGTTGGTCGGCCAATACACCTGAGGACGCGTGAGATGCGCACACTGTCCAGCCTGCCGGCTGCCGTGCGCCAGTATCTGGTGGTCACCGCCAACTACTGGGCCTTTACCCTGACCGACGGCGCGCTGCGCATGCTGGTGGTGCTGCACTTTCACAGTCTGGGCTACGCGCCGCTGGAGATTGCCGCGCTGTTTCTGTTCTACGAAATCTTTGGCGTGGTCACCAACCTGATCGGCGGCTGGCTGGGCGCGCGTATCGGCCTGAACCGCACCATGAATCTGGGCCTGGCCTTGCAGGTGGTGGCGCTGTTGATGCTGACGCTACCGGCCAGCGCCCTCAGCGTGCCATGGGTGATGGCGGCGCAGGCGCTGTCCGGCATCGCCAAGGACCTGAACAAGATGAGCGCCAAGAGCGCCATCAAGCTGCTGGTGCCTGATCAGCAACAAGGCACGTTATACAAGTGGGTGGCCATTCTCACCGGCTCCAAAAATGCCTTAAAGGGCGTGGGCTTCTTTCTGGGTGGTGCGCTGCTGGTGCTGCTCGGCTTTGCCGGCGCGGTACTGGCTATGGCGATTGCGCTGGCGGCGGTGTGGCTGATCAGCTTGCGCCTGCTGAAGCAGGACCTGGGGCGTGCCAGCGCTAAACCTAAATTCCGCGACCTGTTGTCCAAAAGCCGGGCCATCGACCTGCTCTCGGCCGCGCGCCTGTTCCTGTTTGGCGCGCGTGATGTGTGGTTTGTGATTGCCCTGCCGGTGTACCTGAGCAGCGCGCTGGGCTGGGACTTCTGGCTGGTCGGCGGCTTTATGGCCAGCTGGGTGATCGGCTACGGGCTGGTGCAGTCGATAGCGCCACGACTGACCGGCCGGCAGCAGGTGCCGGCCGGGCGCAGCGCTGCTGGCTGGGCGTTGTTGCTGGCCCTGTTACCCGCCGCCATTGCCCTGGGCATGCAGCTCGCGCCGCAGAGCGCCAGCGCCGTGCTGATTGGTGGCCTGCTGCTGTTTGGCGTGGTGTTCGCCATCAACTCGTCGCTGCACAGCTACCTGATTGTCAGCTACGCCAAGGGCGACGGCGTGTCGCTGGACGTCGGCTTCTACTATATGTCCAACGCCATGGGGCGGCTGATCGGCACCCTGCTGTCGGGCTGGGTCTACCAGCAATACGGGCTGGCCGCCTGCCTGTGGACCTCCAGCGCCTTTGTGCTGCTGGCCGGGTTAATTTCGCTGGGTCTGCCGGCGCAGCGCGCACCGCAGCAGGGCTGACAGCCTTAGCTGGCCGTCGCCGGGCAGCGCGCCAGGTCAGCCGGCTGCAGCAGATAGAGCGCATCAAGAAAAGCCGGCAAAAAGCTGCCGGGCCCCGCGGCCTGCTCCTGCGCTCGTTGCCCGGCCGCAGCAAATACCCGCGCCGCTGCCACCGCCGCCGCCAGCGGCTGATCCCGGGCAATGGCAACAAAACCGGCCAGCAGCGCGCTGAGGGCACAGCCCATGGCGGTTACCTGCGGCATCAAATGGCTGCCGCCGACAATACGCAGGCTGCGCTGGCCGTCGGTGGCCAGGTCGGTCTCGCCGGTCACCAGCACCACGCAGCCCTGCGCCCGCGCCAACTGCTGCGCCGCCTCTGCTGCGCTATCCACCGAATCGCCGCTGTCCATGCCACGCCCCTGCCCGGCGGCGCCAGCCAACGCAATGATCTCCGAGGCATTACCGCGAATCGCCGCCGGCTGCAGCGCCAGCAGCTCGGCAACCAGGCCACGGCGGTAGGCGGTTGCCGCGTGCGCTACCGGGTCCAGCACCCAGGGCACGCCAGCCCCTCGGGCGCCGGTAATGGCGGTGCGCATACCCTCAGCCCACTGCGGCGAAGGTGTGCCCATATTGATGCTCAGCGCAGAGGCCAGGGCCGCAAACTCGCCAGTCTCCGCATCGCTGTGCACCATAGCAGGCGAGGCGCCTGCGGCCAGCAGCACGTTGGCGGTCATGTTCATAGCCACGTAATTGGTGATGCATTGCACCAGTGGCGTCTGTTCGCGCAGCCGTTGATACAGCGCCCAGCTATCGGCCAACTCGCTATCGCACACACCCATGCCTGCATCCCCCGTGATGAATATCGGCGCACTCTACCACCAGTCAGGCGCCTGTTTTCTGGTGCCTTAGCGCAAGCGCCAATCAACCCGTTGCGTGCATCAGGTACTCGACAAAGGCGTAGGCCACCACCGGTAGCTGGCGATTTTGCAGCGAGGCCAGCACCAGGTTAGCCGCCGGAAAGCCCCTATCGGCAATTTCGCGGCTGACCAGCTCGTCACCTGCCTGCGGTACCCCAATCTGAATCTGAAAGCTCAACGCCTGCTCATAGCGCAGGTAACCGAGCAGAAATTCAAAGCTGTTGCTCTCGACCAGCGCCCGCAACTTGATCGAGCGCCGCGCCAGATAGGTGTCCAGCAGCTGCCGGCCGGCGGTTTCCCGGCTGGGCAGCACCACCGGGAAATCCAGACACTGTCGCAGACTGATGGCGCCCGGCTGAGCCGCCAGCGGATGGTCTCGGTGCATGACCACGCACAGCGGCTGCACCAGCTCATGCATGCGCTGGATGTCGGTCTCCGGGGTGAGATGAAAGATCAGCGCTAGATCAGACTCAAAGCTGCGCAGCGCATCCAGTGCCCGATGGTGATCACCCACCTGTACCTGAAACTCCACCAGCGGGTGTTGCTGGCGAAAGCCGGCAATACGCTTGGGCAGGTAGCTGCCGGCTGCCGCCTGGCTGACCACGATACGCACACGCCCCCGGCGCAGCCCCTGCAAGTCTTCTATCTCCGAGCGCACCTGCTCCAGATGCGCGGCGCGGCTGCGGATGTACTGCACAAACAGCTCACCCGCCGCGGTCAGGCGCATGCCCCTGGGCAGGCGCTCGAACAGCGGCGTGCCCAGCTCGTCCTCCAGATCCTGAATACGCCGATTGACCGCCGAGGGCGCCACGTGCAGACGCTCGGCGGCCTGGCGAATCGACCCCACCCGGGCCACTTCATCCAGATAGTGCAAAAAACGCAGGTGGTTCATAGCTTCTCCTGAGCACCGTCACAGTGCAGCAAACCGCACAGCATGAGTGCATTCATTGCCGGGCGGTCGCACTCGCCAACCATGCATACCTCACCCAGACTGCCGCATAGCCCGAACCCTTGAACGACGCGCGAAGCAAGCCAATGACCGGCAAGCCGCCCGGCATCCCGGCTGCAGCATAACCGTTGCCTAAACGGCAACGCAATGCACGCTAAAAGGTGACATTTGATAGTCACTAATGGCATGTGCACTGCATCGTCTGCCAGCATGAAAAAGACCATCGACGACACCGAGGCCTACGGCCCTCACCCGGACAATGCCTGGCACCGACACTACGGTGTGACCAGCCTGCTGCGTCCGCCCCACACCCCGCAGCCGCTGCTGTTCGGCAGTGATCAGGGCAACCTGGAGCTGGACATCAGCACCAGCGCAGTGGTCGTGGTCGACATGCAGAACGACTTCTGCCACCCCGAGGGCTGGTTCGCGCAAAAAGGCGCCAGCATGCGCGCCACACGGCGCCCCATCGCACCGCTGCGCAAGCTGCTGCCAGCCTGGCGCCAGGCGGGCGGCCGTGTGGTCTGGCTCAACTGGGGCATCCGCGCCGACCGCCTGAATCTGCCGCCGGTGGTGCACTTTGTCGGCAAGCGAGGCGCGGGCGAGGTGGGCTATGGCGAGCACTCGCCAATCGACCACGGCCCGGCACTGGTGCAGGGCAGCTGGGGCGCGGAGGTGATCAGCGAACTGCCGCCCGAGCCCGCCGATATTCAGGTGTGCAAACACCGCCTGAGCGGCTTCTGGGACAACGAACTGGACAGCATCCTGCGCGGCCAGGGCATCACCAGTCTGCTGTTCGCCGGTATCAACACCGACCGCTGTGTCTTTTCCACCCTGCAGGACGCGGCCTTTCTCGGCTACGACTGCGTGCTGCTGCGCGACGCCTGCTCTACCCCCTCGCCGGCCTATGTCAGCCGCGCCATCCACTTTCTTGTTGCGCAGTGCCACGGCTTTGTTGCCACGGCCGCTGCGCTGAATACCGCCATCGCATCACACCATCAGGAGTCTTGAATATGTCAGCAAAAATCCGCCGGCCACGTCTGGCCAAAACCCTTAGCGCCCTCAGCCTTGGCTTGGGCATGTTCGCCGCGGCCAACGCACAGGCGGCGACCGATATCGACCTGGTTCTGAACTGGAAGTACGAAGGCGCCCAGGCCTGGTTCTTCCTCGCCGAAGACAAGGGCTACTTCAAGGAGCACGACCTGAACGTCACCATCGATCAGGGCGAAGGCTCTGCCGCTTCCATTCCGAAGGTGGCCTCAGGTGTCTACGACGCGGGCTTTGGTGACACCAACGCGCTGATCCAGCTGGCCTCGACCCAGCCGGAGCGTGCGCCGGTGGGCGTTTACATGATCTACAACACCCCGCCGTTCGTGATTGCGGTCAAGAGCGACAGTCCGATCACCGAACCGCAGGATCTGGAAGGCAAGATCGTCGGCGCCCCGGCTAACGACGCCGCCCTGAAGCTGTTCCCGGCCTTTGCCGAGATGACCGGCATAGACCAGTCCAAGGTCACCATCAACAACATGGCGCCCAACCTGCGTGAGCAGTTGCTGATGCGCGGCCAGATCGACGCTGCCTTCGGTTACATCACCACCATCAGCTTCAGCGCCAAGGGCATGGGCATCAACCCGGACGAGGAGCTGCGCTTCATTCGCTACGGCGATCACGGCATGGACCTGTACTCCAACTCGATCTTCTTCTCCCAGGAGTTCATCGCCGAGCACCCTGAGGCCGTGCGTGGCTTTGTCGCCGCCATCAACCAGGCCATTCAGGACGCCGTCGCCAACCCCGAAGAAGCCATCGACGCACTGATGCGCCGCGAGCCGCTGCTCAACCGCGCGGTCGAGACCGACAAGATGCTGACCACCGTACGCAACGACATGAGCCACCCGGAAATCGCCGACATCGGCCTGGGCGACGTCAGCGACGACCGCCTGCAGCAGAACATCGACATCGTGGTCAAGGCCAACCAGCTGGAGAACGCACCGGCCCCGACCCAGATCTTCGACCGCAGCTTCCTGCCGGCCCGGGCTGACCGCCCGAGCAAACTGTGAGCGACGGGAGACACTGATGAATCTTGATCTGCAGGACAAAGTCGTTGTCATCACCGGCCCGGCCAAAGGGATGGGCCGGGCCGTCACCCTCGCCTTTGCCCGCGAAGGCGCCCGCCTGGTGCTGGCCGGCCGCGATCTGGACGCCATCGCGCCGGTCGCCCGCGAAGTCACCGAACTGGGCAGCGAGGTAGAAGTGGTGCCATGCGACATGACCCGCAGTGCAGATGCCGAGGCCCTTGCGGCCGCGGCACTGGACTGCTTCGGCCGCATCGACGTACTGGTCAACGTGGCCGGCGGCTCCGGCCCGATTGGCAAGACCGGCTGGGACACCACCCAGAGCGAGTTCGACGAGATCGTTCAGCTCAACATGACCGGCTGCTTCAACACCATGCGCGCAGTAATGCCCGCGATGATCGAGCAAGGCAGCGGCAAGATCGTCAACGTTGGCGGCACCTTCGGCATGCGCGGACGCGCCGGCCGCATGGCCTATTCCGCCTCCAAGTGGGGCCTGCGCGGCATTACCAAGAGCTTTGCGCTGGAAGCCGGCCCGCACGGTATCAACGTCAACTGCGTTGCCCCCGGCATGGTGGATGGCCCGCGCTTTCGCGACAAGGTGTGCGCCAACATGGCCAAAACGCTGGGCATCAGCCCGGAAGAAGCCGCCACCCGCCACGCCGCCGACTACGCGCTCAAGCGCGTCTCCACCGACCAGGACGTTGCCAATGCCTGCCTGTTTCTCGGCAGCGACGTCTCCCGCCAGATCACCGGCGTCGACCTCCCGGTCGATGGCGGCTGGGCCATGCTTTAGGAGTACCTGATGAACCAAGTTGACCTGCTGATCCGCGGCGCCCGCGTTGTATCAGACCACCAGATAATCGAAGCATCGGTGGCCATCGACGGCGAGAAGATCGTTGCCGTGGGCCGCGATGAGCTGATGCCATCTGCCCGCGAGGTAGTACAAGCCGACGGCCTGTACCTGCTGCCGGGTGCGATCGACAGCCACGTGCACTTCCGTGACCCGGGCTACGCCCACAAGGAAACCTGGAAGACCGGCTCGGCCGCTGCGGCCTGTGGTGGCGTAACCACCGTCTTCGACATGCCCAACACCAACCCGCCGACCGGCACCATCGAAGCCCTGCGCATGAAGCAGAAAGCCGCCGAGTCGTCCTACGTTGACTACGGCATTCACGGCCTGCTGGGTGACGACACCGTCGGCCACCTGGAAGAGTTGATCGACGCCGGCTGCACCAGCTTCAAGGCCTTTGTCGGCAACACCTTCGGCAACCTGCCGGCGCCCACCGATGGCGCGCTGCTCGAAGGCTTCGAGAAACTGGCCCCGCTGGGCATTCGTACCGTGGTGCACGCCGAGAACTCGTCTATTCTCTCCCGCCGCCAGAAGCGCATGCAGGACGCCGGTCGCATCGACGCGTTGGCGCATTTAGCCGCCCGCCCGGTGGTCGCCGAGATTGAAGCCATTGGCCGCGTGCTGACCCTGGCCGAATGGACCGGCGCACGGGTGCACATCGCCCACCACAGCGCCGCCGATTCGCTGTTTCTGATCCGCGAGGCCAAGCGCCGTGGCGTCGACGTGACCGTTGAGACCTGCCCGCAGTATCTGCTGCTCAACACCGACCATACCGACCGCCTGGGTGGCATCCTGCGGCTGAACCCGCCGATTCGCGAGCCCCGGCACAACCAGCCGCTGTGGGATGCGCTGATGGACGGCACCATCGACATGATCGCCACCGACCATGCGCCACACGCGCCGGAAGAGAAGACCCGCGAGAACATCTGGGAGTGTGACTGCGGCTTCCCCGGCATCGAAACCCAGATGGCGCTGATGCTCACCGAGGTCAACCGCGAACGCGCCAGCCTGATGGACTACGTGCGCTGGAGTTCGGTCAGCCCGGCCAAAGCCTGGGGCATCTACGGCAAAAAGGGCGTGATCACCCCCGGCGCCGACGCCGACATCGCCATTGTCGATATGCAGCGCAGCGGCATCCTCTCGGAAAACCAGCTGCACAGCACCAGCAAGATCTCGCCCTGGCATGGTCGCCCGGTCAAGGGCTATCCGCTGCATACGCTGGTGCGCGGCAAATTTGTGATGCGCAACGGCGAGCTGGTCACCGAGGCCGCTGGCTGGGGCCGTTCGGTCAAAGCCATCCAGCAAATGCCGACACCGCGCCCGCAGAACACCGAGCACTACACCAACGCGATCCTGAGCACGCCTGAAGGTGTGCGCCCGACCGCGGAGCCACGGCGCTGAGCGCAGGAGCAGACTCATGACTGACACCCAATCCATCAGCGCCACGCGGCCAATGATCGAACTGTCCGATGTGACGGTTCGTTATGGCGGCAATGTGGTCGCGTTGGACAACACCACGCTGCGCATCGACAAGGGCGACTTTGTTGCTCTTGTCGGGCCCAGCGGCTGCGGCAAATCCACCATTCTCAAGCTGGTCGCCGGCCTGCTGGAACCGACCGCCGGCGCCGCCATTGTCGGCGGCCGCGAGGTCGGCGCCATCGGCAGCCACGCCAAGCGCCTGGGTCTGGCCTTCCAGAACCCGACCATGCTGCCGTGGCTGAGCATTCTGGATAACGTGATGATCCCGCTGAAGATCGTCGAGCCATTCCGTCAGGACTACCGCCGCAAGCGCAAAGGCGAGTTCCGCGAACGCGCCGAGGCTCTGCTGGAGCAGGTCGGTCTGGCCGGCTTCGGCAACAAGCGGCCCTGGCAGCTGTCCGGCGGCATGTTGCAGCGCGCCTCTCTGTGCCGGGCGCTGGTGCATGAGCCCGACATTCTGCTGCTCGACGAACCCTTCGGCGCCCTTGATCAATTCACCCGGGAAGAGCTGTGGGACACCATGCAGGATCTGTGGATCAACCGCCGACCGACCGTGTTGCTGGTGACCCACGATCTGCGCGAGTCGGCCTATCTGGCCAGCCGCATCTGCGTGATGAGTTCGCGCCCCGGCCGCATCATCGAAGATCAGCGCGTCACCTTCGCGCGCCCGCGCACGCTCGAATCAAGCTACCAACCCGATTTCACCAGTCTGGTGCAGTCACTGCGCATGAGCATTGCCGAGGCCCGCGCGCCCGGCAGCACCCAGCGCACTGCCGCACAACGTCAGCCTGAGGAGGTATCCGCATGAGCAAGCCCCTGCCGCGCTGGCGGCGCAACCTGTTGTCTTTCTCGGCGATGATCGGCTTCTTCCTGCTCTGGGAAGTGCTGTGCCGGCTGCTGGGCGTCTCCGAGCTGGTGTTGCCGGTGCCCAGCCAGATTGCTGCGGTGCTGATCGAGAAGATGCCGATTCTCTGGCCGCACACCCAGCAAACGCTGATGACCACGCTGGTCGGCTTCTTTCTGGGGGTATTCATCGGCCTGCTGATCGGCGTGATCATCGGCTCCTCGCGGGTCGCCTACGACATCGCCTATCCACTGCTGGTGGGCTTTTCCAGTATTCCCAAGGTCGCCGTGGTGCCGATCTTTGTGGTCTGGTTTGGCTCGGGCACCATCCCGGCGATTCTGACCTCCATGGTCATCGGCATCTTCCCGGTGGTGGTCAACGTGGCAACGGGCCTCGCCACCACCGAGCCGGAGCTGGAAGACGTGCTGCGCGTGCTCGGCGCCAAGAAGCGCGACATCCTCTGGAATGTCGGCCTGCCGCGCACCCTGCCCTACCTGTTCGCCTCACTGAAGATCGCCCTGACCTCGGCGTTTATCGGCACCGTACTGGCCGAAACCGTGGCCTCCAACAAAGGCATCGGCAACGTGATGATGATTGCCAGTGGCAACTTCGACGTACCGCTGGTGTTTGCCGGGCTGTTCATTCTGGCCGCCCTGGGCGTCGCGCTTTATTCAGTATCAGCGCTGGTTGAAAGCCGTTTCACCAGTTGGACCCAACGTGGCAAAGGCTCGGAGGCCGCATGACCCGTAACCCGAACATCAACAGCATCGCGGTGTTCTCCGGCTCCAACTTTGGCGCCCATGAAGACTACATCGAGCAAGCAAAAAAGCTCGGCCAGACCCTTGCCGAGCGAGGCCAGCGCCTGGTCTACGGCGGCACCACCAAGGGCCTGATGGGCGTGGTTGCCGATGCCGCGCTGGACGCCGGCGGCGAGGTCATCGGCGTGATCACCGAACGCCTGCAAGCGCGTGGGCACCTGCACCCCAAGCTGACCGGACACGAAGTGGTCTCCGGCATGCGCGAGCGCAAGGCGCGCATGGCCGAGCTGGCCGACGCCTTTGTCGCCCTGCCCGGCGGGCTGGGCACGCTGGAAGAGCTGTTTGAAGTCGCCACCCTGACCCAGCTGGCCGAGCACCAGAAGGCTCTGGCCTGCCTCAACGTGCGCGACTTTTTTGTGCCGCTGCGCAACATGCTGACCCACGCCACCGCGGAAGGCTTCATGAAGATTGAGCACTGCGACATGTTGATTCTCGAAGCCGACCCGCTCAAAGCGCTGGAGCAAATCGACCAGTGGAAAGCGCCCACCGTCACCAAATGGATCGGCCAGCCCGGCTCCTGACACAAGGAATCCCCCCATGACCCGTATCAAGATCAGCGCCGGCGGCTTCGACTTTATTGCCGAGTGCCACCCCGACGCGCCCGACACCGTGGCGGCCTTTCTCTCGCTGCTGCCCTACCACCAGAAACTGATCCACGTGCGCTGGAGCGGCGAAGGCGCCTGGGTGCCGCTGGGCGACTATCAGCTCAAGAACGGCGAGCAGCCGATCGGCTTTGAAAACCACACCAGCCACCCCTCGGTTGGCGACGTGCTCTTCTACCCCGGTGGTTACAGCGAGACCGAGATCATCATGGCCTACGGCGCCTGCAGCTTCTCCAGCAAGCTCGGACAGCTGGCCGGCAACCACTTTCTGACCATCATCGAGGGCCGTGAGAACCTGCGTGCCCTCGGCATGAAGACCCTCTGGGAGGGCGCTCAGGACATCAGTTTCGAGCTCGCCTGACGCATTCGACCTGACCCATTTGACCTGACCTAGTTGAAAAGGTACTGCCCATGAAAACGCGCGTCACCCGTCTGAGCGCCAGCTCGCCAGACGACATCTCTACCCTGGCCCAGGCCATCAGCAACGGCCAGATCGACCCTACCCGCGTCATTGCCGTACTCGGCAAGACCGAAGGCAACGGCTGCGTGAATGACTTTACCCGCGCCTTTGCGACCAGCACCCTGCGCCGTTTCTTTGCCCAGCAACTGACCTTGTCGGAAGCCAAGGTTGAGGAGCGTATTGCCTTTGTCATGTCCGGTGGCACCGAGGGCGGTCTGAGCCCGCACTGGCTGGTATTTGAAGTCGACAGCAGCGATGAAAACGCCGATTACAGCCTGCCTGGACTGGCGGCCGGCGTCGCCTTTACCCGCGACTTCAAACCGGAAGAAATCGGCCGCCTGGAACAGGTCATGGAAACCCGCGACGCGGTGCGCCGTGCCATGGCCAGCGCCGGCATCCAGCGCGAAGATGACGTGCACTTTGTGCAGATCAAATGCCCGCTGCTGACCGCCTCGCGCATAAGCGAAGCGGCATCGCGCGGGCACACCACCGCCTGCCACGACACCTACGAGTCCATGGGCTACTCACGCGGTGCCTCGGCACTGGGCGTCGCCGTAGCGCTGGGCGATCTGACGGCAGAGCAGCTGAGTAACGAGAAAATCTGTAGCGACTGGTCGCTCTACTCCACCCGCGCCAGCACCTCGGCCGGTATCGAGCTGCTGCGTAACGAAGTGCTGGTGCTGGGCAACGCCGCCGGCTGGGACCCGGCCTACCGCATCGGCCACGCGGTCATGGAAGACGCCCTGGATACCGCCGCCATCGACCGCGCGCTGGCCAGCATGCCCGGCGGCGCGCAGCTGACCATCACGCCCGACAACATGACCGGCCTGCTGGTCAAGGCCGAGCCCTCAGCGTCAGGTGAGATTCGCGGCAACCGCCACGTGATGAGCGACGACAGCGACATCAACGGCTCACGCCATGCTCGCTCGCTGGTTGGTGGCGTGCTGGCCGGCAGGCTCGGCGACACCCGGTTGTTTGTGTCTGGCGGTGCCGAGCATCAGGGGCCCAACGGCGGCGGCCCGCTGGCACTGATTCTGCGCCCGTAAAGCAGCACTAGAAACAACAAAGCCCCGCAGCTGCGGGGCTTTATTGTACTCGCTAAAGACTGTAATTCAGCCAGCGCGATAGCTGCGCCGAGCGGCCTCCAGCATCGACAGGCTGATCTTGTGCACCGACTGGCGGCTTTGTTCGATATGCGTGCAGAGCAGGTGCTGAGCCACATCGCGCTGGCGATCGAGCAGCGCCTGCAGAATCAGCGCGTGCTCTTCATAGGTCTTCTCGATCCGCTGCGCCTGATAAAAGTCCAGACGGCGAACGATACGGATACGCTCGCACACCTCCTGATGCATGCGCGCGGCCTCACCGTTGCCGGCGATGCGCACCAGCTCGCAGTGAAACTGTTCATCCAGCTCGGCCATGATCTGCATGCCGTCCTCGCGGTCATCGGCCGGCACCATCCAGGTGGCGCAGAGCGGCTGCAGCCGGTCCCGGATATCGGCGGCGGCACAAAGCCTGTCCAGCGCCGCGCACTCCAGGGTGATGCGCACCTCGTAGAGCTCATCGATGCGTTCAAAGTCCAGCGGCTTGACCGACCAGCCCCGGCGCAGCCCCACTTCCAGATAGCCTTCGCGCTCCAGCCGATACAGCGCATCGCGCACCGGCGTACGCGAAACCTGATAGCGCTCGGCTATCTGGTTCTCGCTGAAGCGGTCGTGGGGCAGCAGAACAAAGTCAAAGATGTCCTGTTTGACCCGCTGGTATACCTGATCGGCCAGGGAAACTGCCTGCAGTTGCGCCATGTGCGCTTATTCCTGAAGAGAAGACAGATCGATACTGACATGCGCAGCAACGACCTGCCAACGCCCGTCAATCCGCGCCCAAGTCTGCATCTGGCGACCAACACGCGTCGTCTCACCATCGCGGAATTGAGTGCTGACGGTGGCATAGTCCTCGCCAAAGGTGCTGACCACGGTGTTGTAGAGTTCGCGGCCGGGGCTGACCGGCACGCACACCCGGCGGTAATCGGCAATCGCCTTGGCGCCATAGAGGTTCTCGGCCACGCCGTAGCGCACGGTGTGTTCGCTGTCCCAGAAGTAGTGGTCCAGGGTGTCCATCTCATTGACCAGTAGCGCCCGCTCGTAGTCAGTAAACGCCTCGGTCACCTCTTTGACGACCGCCGGCAGGTTGATATCAGTCATTGCTCACTCCAAGGCTTGCCTGCAGCTGCTGCAGTCGGGCAACACGGCCAACGATTCCGCCTTGCGCGGTAATCATGGCCAACGTCGCCTGTTTGAATTCAGGGAAATAGCTCTCTGTGGCCTCATCGATCAGCAGGCAACGGTAACCGCGATCATTGGCCTCGCGCATGCTGGTCTGCACACAAACTTCGGTGGTCACACCGGCAAAGATCAGGCTGTCAATGCCCTGCTGCTGTAGGCGCTCGTGCAGGCCGGTGGCGTAGAACATGCCCTTGCCGGGCTTGTCGATCACCCACTCGCCGGCCAGCGGCGCAACCGCCTCCAGAATCTGGTTACCGGGCTCGCCACGCACCAGGATCCGGCCCATGGGGCCAACGTCACCAATCTGCATGCCCGGCGGCCCACCGGCGCGCTTGGCGGGTGGGCAGTCAGACAGATCCGGCAGGTGCGACTCACGGGTATGAATCACCAGCAGACCGGCTTGTCGCGCGATGTCCAGCAGCTGCTGCACCGCCGGGATGATGGCCGCGAGCGGTGTAACATCGTTACCCAGCGCCGCACCAAAGCCGCCGGGTTCGATAAAGTCGCGCTGCATGTCGATGACCACCAGCGCGGTACGCTCGGGGTCAAAGGCAAAGTTGTCCGGTACCGCTGTTACCTCGATCATCCTGCCACCTGTTGAGCCGCTTGCTCGGTACCGGCCATGTAGCGCCCGAGCACCTGACGCTCGGCCGCTGCGGGGACGGTTTCGTGGTTTATTTCGCCATCGTGGATGACCAGAATCCGGTCCGACAGCTCCAGTAGTTCATCCAGGTCTTCGCTGAGCAACAGCACGGCGGCGCCACGGTTGCGCGCTTCCAGCAGTCGCCGGTGAATCAGCGCCACAGAGGCAAAGTCCAGACCGAACACCGGGTTGGAGACAATCAGCACCGCCACGTCTTCGGTCAGCTCGCGGGCCAGCACGGCGCGCTGCACGTTGCCGCCAGACAGCGTGCCGATGGGCCGGTCCGGGTCATCCGGGCGCACCTGAAAGCGGCTGATCAGCTCGCGGGCACGCTCACGAATAGCCCGGCGGTTGATCAGCCAGCCACTGCGACACAACGGTGCGTGGTCGTAATCACGCAGGGCCAGGTTCTCCGCCACGCTCATGCCGGCGATGCAAGCGTTGCGCAGCGGCTCTTCCGGCAGGCTGTAGACCTTTTCACGTTGCATTTCGACACGGCTGGCAGCGTAGGGCCGGCCGTTGACGCGCACCTCGCCCGAGCTGGTCGGGCGTTGGCCAAGCAGCGCTTCGGTCAGCTCGCGCTGGCCGTTGCCGGAAATGCCCGCGATACCGACGATCTCCCCCGGCAGCACCGACAGCGAAACGCCCTTGACCGCCAAGGTGCCACGGTCATTGGCAACCTTGAGGTTGCTGACCTCCAGCCCCGGCGTGCGTTCGGCCAGATGCTCCACCCGCTCCAGCGCGCTCTGCTGTTCGCGGCTCTCGCCCATCATCCAGGCCGACAGCTCGGCCTCGTCAGTGTCAGCCACCGCCTTGCTGCCGACCAGTTTGCCGCGCCGCAGCACCGTCACGTCGTCGGCAAAGCGCATGACCTCGCCAAACTTGTGGGTGATCATCAGCACCGACAGCTCACCGGCGTGCGCCAGTTGCTGCATCAGGCCCAATACTTCCTCGGCCTCCTGCGGCGTCAGCACCGAGGTGGGCTCGTCGAGAATGATGAAACGCCGATCCAGATACAGCTGCTTGAGGATCTCCAGCTTCTGCTTTTCGCCAGCGGCCAGCGAACTGACCGCGCGCTCAACATCCAGCTTGAACGGCATGCGGGCCATAAAGGCATCCAGCGCCGCCCGCTCCTGTTTCCAGTCAATAGCCCAAGGCAGCTCGCCGCGCGAGAGCACCAGGTTTTCCGCCACGCTCAGGCCGGGGGCGACGGTAAAGTGCTGGTACACCATGCCGATGCCCAGACCATGTGAGTCGCGGGGCGAGGCGATGCTCTGCTCCCGGCCGCCCACCAGCACACTGCCCTCATCCAGCGGGCCGTATCCGACAATGCCCTTGACCAGCGTGCTCTTGCCCGCGCCGTTCTCACCCAGCAGCGCGTGGACGGTGCCGGCACGGACCTGCATGGAGACGTCATCCAGCGCGCGAAAGCTGCCAAATACCTTGCCAGCGCCGATGGTTTCCAGACTCAGGGCGCGCATAGTCACACCTGCTTGAGGCAGTCGATCAGCATGGCCGAATCACCAATGGCGCCGAACACCCCGCCCTGCATCTTGACCATGCTCAGAGCCGCCAGGTGGTTGGCGTGATCGGTCGCGCCGCAGCAGTCTTCCAGCAGGATGCACTCAAAACCGCGGTCATTCGCTTCGCGCATGGTGGTGTGCACGCAGACGTCGGTGGTGATGCCGGCCAGAATGATGTTCTCGATACCGCGAGTACGCAGAATCAGTTCCAGATCGGTAGCGCAGAACGAGCCCTTGCCCGGCTTGTCGATGATGATCTCGCCGTCGATTGGCGCCAGCTCGGGGATGATTTCCCAGCCTGGCTCGCCGCGCACCAGAATGCGCCCGCACGGGCCGGTATCGCCGATACCCGCGCCGATACGCTGCGAACGCCAACGCTTGTTGGCCGGCAGATCAGACAGATCCGGACGATGCCCTTCACGGGTGTGGATGATCCAGAAGCCCTGCTCGCGCAGCACCTCCAGCACTCGGCTAATCGGCTCGATCGGCGCGCGGGTCAGCGACAGGTCATAGCCCATCGAGTCGACATAACCGCCCTTGCCGCAGAAGTCGGTCTGCATGTCGATAACGATCAGCGCAGTGTTCTCAGGCGTCAGGTTGCCGTTGTAGGGCCAGGGATAGGGAGCAGACTGCAGATAACGCTCGGTCATGGCTCAGTTCTCCTCAGCCGGTTGATAGGTGCGTTCGGGAGTGTCAAAGCCGCAGGAAGTGCCATCGGTATGCACCACCTCGTCTTCCCACGGCAGGCGGTATTTACCGGCGACCAGGTCGTGCATATAGCTGTAGGGCGCATCCTGCGCGCCACCTTTGACGGCCGTATAGCCGCGGTGACCGAACTGGTAGATGTTGTTCTCCACCCCCCAGTGAACGCGCGCCTCGCGCACCAGATCAGGCCGCATCTCGCAGCTGACAATCTCGTCAGCGCGGCCGCCGCCAACGGCCATTGGCGTGCCGTCAAAGTCGACAAACATCGCCTCGCCCATGGAGTCGAAGGTGCCGTCCGAGCCGCACATGCAAACGCTCGCGGTCTGCATCAAGTTGCAGAAGCTGTTGGCCTGATTGGTGATCTGCCAGGAGTGGCGAATGGGCGCGGTGTAACCGGCGGTACGAATCATGATCTCCGCGCCCTTGTAGGCACATTCACGCGCCATCTCGGGGAACATCCCATCGTGGCAGATAATCAGCGCCAGCTTGCTGCCCTTGGGCCCGTCACAAACCGGAATACCCAGGTTGCCCGGCTCCCACGGTTCGACCGGGACCCACGGATGCAGCTTGCGGTAATACAGCTGAATCTCGCCCTGATCGTTGACGATGATACCGCTGTTGTAGGGGTTGCCGTTGGGGTTGGCTTCCATGATCGAGAAGCAGCCCCAGATCGCGTTATCGACGCAGGCCTGACGCAGCGCGGCTACTTCCGGCCCGTCGAGGGTGCACATGATGTCGTCGGAGGTATCCATCGACAGGCCGTGCAGCGAGTATTCCGGGAACACGATCAAATCCATACCGGCGACGCTGCGACGCGCCTTGCCGACCATGGCAACGACCTTTTGGGTCTGCTCCCACAGCTCTGCGCGGGTATGCGGATCAGGCAACGCCAGTTGCGCCAGACCGATGACAACGCCGTTCGGCGACTTGTTGAGACCACCCAGACCACTGGACATAGTTAGCTCCTATCGAGTCAGACTGAGTTCGCCCGGGGCGCCACTCAGGGTTTGATTGGGACGGCAGGTGATGAACATCACCGCCAGCGTGAGTGCATAGGGTGCAGCGGCAAACAGGTAGTAACCGGCGCTGATGCCGACCGATTGCAGGGCCGGGCCAATGGCGCCGGCAGCGCCGAACAGCAAGGCGGCCCACAGACAGCGCAGCGGTTGCCAGCGGGCAAAGATCACCAGTGCCACGGCCATGATCCCCTGCCCGCTCGACAGTCCCTCGTTCCAGCTGCCGGGGTAATACAACGACAGATAGGCGCCGCCGATACCGGCCAGAAAACCACCAGCGGCAGTCGCGGCAATGCGCACCAGCACCGGGCGGTAACCCAGCGCCCGAGCGGACTCGGCGTGATCACCGACCAGCCGCAACATCAGCCCCCAGCGGGTGCTGCGCAGACCCCAATGCAGCACAAAGGCCAGCGCCACGCCGATAAAGAACAGCACATTGATGCTCAGCGCCGAGCGCACGCGCTCGTCCTCGCTCCATCCGCCCAGGCCGATAGCCACAAGCGACGGTGCCTGCGGCTGAATGAAGCTCTTGCCAAGAAAGAACGCCAGGCCGGTGCCCAGCACCATCAAGGCGATACCCACGGCGATGTCGTTGACCCGCGGCAGCGAGCAGATCGCACCGTGCAGCAAGCCCAGCAGCAACCCGGTACCGCCTGCGGCCAGCACGCCGGTCCAGGCAGAGCCACTGAGGTAGGCCACCGCGTAACCGGCCATGGCGCCACTGACCAGAATGCCTTCAAGGCCCAGGTTGATACGCCCGCTCTTTTCCGTCAGACACTCACCGAGGCTGACAAAGATGAAGGGCGTACCGACACGAATGGCGCCGGCCAGCAGCGCCAGAAAGAAAGTTGCCAGATCAAGATCAGCCATGTTGCAACGCCCCCTGCGCCTGTATTGCACGTTCGTTCAGACGCAGCCGCCAGGCGACAATGCGCGGGGTCAATGCTTCCCAGGCCAGCAGGCTGGTAAACAGAATCCCCTCCAGGATCAGCGTGGTCGCATCCGGCAGGCCGAGGCGACGTTGCAGCAAGCTGCCACTGGCTTCGATACCACCGAGCAAAATGGCGCAGGCAATGATTGCCAGCGGGTTCTGCCGCGCGGCAAAGGCCACCAGAATGCCGCTTGCGCCATAGCCGGCGATAATCGCCGCATTGGCACTGCCCTGCACCGCCGCCACCTCAAACATGCCGGCCAGACCGGCACAGGCACCGCCTAGCACACAGGTGAGAATCACCAGGCGATCCACCGGCAGGCCGATCATGCGCGCGGTGCGCACGTTGCCGCCGACCACCTGCAAGGAAAAGCCGGTCACGCTGTTGCGCACCAGCACTTGCGCAAGAATGCAGGCGATAACGCCGACCACTAGCCCCCAGTGAACCTGAAAGGCATCGCTGATCGGGCCGATCATCACGCTGTCATCCAGCGGTATGGTTGAGGGCTTGTTGAGACTGGCCGGATCGCGCAGCGGGCCTTCGACCAGCTGGTTGAAAATGGCGATGGCCACGTAGGAAAGCAGCAGGCTGCCGATGGTTTCGTTCAGGCCGCGTTTCTGACGCATCCAGCCATTGAGGCCAATCCAGAAACCACCCACCACCATGGCCGACAGTGCCATGCACAGCAGCAACAGCGTCACCGGCATGGCCGGCAGCCACAGCGGCGTCACCGCAGCGGCAAGCCCGCCCAGTACCAGCGCGCCCTCACCACCAATAATGATCAGGCCGGCACGCGCCGGCAGCGCAACGCACAACGCCGTCAACATCAGCGGCGCCGCACGTTGCAGCGTGTTCTCCCAGGCAAACGCCGAGCCGAACGCGCCTTGTACTACCAGTTGGCAGGCCTGCCAGGCAGGTTTGCCCTGCAACGCCAGAAACAGCATGAACAGCACAAAGGTGGTCAGCGCAGCGAGTAGCGTAGGCAGACCGGGGAGCAGCAGCGCCCCGGCCCGATAGATCGCATTGCGAGGATTCATCAGTTACCTCAGATCTGGCCGCGTACGCCTTCAACCAGATAGTCCATGCTCTCCAGCACGACATCGGTCTGACCCAGCGCAGTCCCCGCAGCGATTACCTCGTTGCCCTGATTGTCCTTCAGCGGGCCGGTAAAGATGGCAAAGCCGCCGGCCATCATCTCGGCCTTGATGGCATCGGCGCGGGCCTTGGCTTCAGCGCTGACCAGGGGCCCGTACGGCGAGGTCTTGACGAAGCCTTCCTTCAGGCCGCCACGTAGGAAGTTGATCATCGGCTCACCCGCCTGGGAAGCAGCCACATGGGCGCGATAGGGGGTTTCCCAGTTCCACTCGGCACCGGTCAGGTAACCGTTGGGCGCCAGTGCAGACTGGTCGGCGTGATAGCCGCAGGTCATGGCGCCACGCTTCTCGGCCGTTTCAACGATCACCTTGGGGCCATCCACGTGGCAGGTCAGCACGTCACAGCTCTGGTCGATCAGGCTGTTGGCGGCTTCTGCTTCCTTGATCGGCAACGACCAGTCGCCGGTGAATATCACGGTAGTGGTAATTTCCGGATCAACCGAGCGCGCGCCCAGGGTAAAGGCGTTGATGTTGCGCAGTACCTGCGGCACCGGCTTGGCGGCAATAAAGCCCAGCTTCTTGGTTTGGCTGGCAAAACCGGCGACCACACCATTGAGATACTGGCCCTCGTCGATGTAACCGAAGAAGCTGCCGGCATTGGTCGGGTGCACACCCTCGGTCCACAGGCCACCGCAATGGGCAAAGTGTACGTCCGGGAAGCGCTCGGCCATCTTGATGACGTGCGGGTCGAAGTAACCGAAGGAAGTCGGGAAGATCAGCGTAGCGCCATCCTGACGGATCATCGCTTCCATCGACTTTTGCACGGCCACTGTCTCAGGCACGTTCTCTTCTTCAACCACCACCACGTTCGGCAGCGTCTTGATGATGGCCGCGGCCTCGGCATGCGCCTGGTTGTAGCCAAAATCGTCACGGGCGCCGACATAGATAAAGCCCACCACCAGCGGGTTATCTGCAGCGCGTGCAAAGCTGAATGGCATGGCGGCAGTAACGCCGATCAACCCGGCCAGTTTCAAGAGTGTGCGGCGATCAATATTCGACATGGATAGCTCCTTGGGAAGATGACGCTGCCATTCCACCAGCCGTCGACGTGGTAACCGCTCGACGGCCAGTTGAATACCAGCTTGTATACCAATGTGCACACCACTAAGCATTGATCGTGCCACCGCTCTATTACCGTGTTTTCAGCCCTGCAGCGCCGATTAATGGCCCGCACCTGCACAGGCGTGGTGCGCCGCAGAAAGCGCCGCACCAGATGCTCGCAATCCGCCCTGCCCGACATGGCGAGCTGTGCTCTCAAGATCACCGGCCTGCCTTCGACAGAGACGACCTGCAACAGCAGATGGACGGCGCCGACATCGACGCCATCCTGTATCACCTGCACACCCTCAAGGGCAGCTCAGGCACCATGGGCGCAACTCGGCTGTCACGCCACTGCGCCAAGCTGGAGCAGGCGTTCAGAAGAGACCCGCAAGCAGCCCTCGCCATGAGCGAGTGGAGTACGGCGCTGCGCACCGAGCTGGAGCAAGCGGTTTCACTGCTGGAAGCAGAGGTGGCGAAGCTGGAGCAAACAGAAGCCGACAGGTCCTCCGACTAGCACAAGCCACACAGAGCCTCTGCCTCCTGCTGAAACACAACGCGAGGTCTCGGAAGGCGCTGGCAACCTGCCCACATCGTGTAATGCAGAAAGAAGACAAAGAGGGACTCGACCTGAGCAACACGCCACCCCAGATCATCAGCCAAAGGCTGCAGAGAGAAAGAAGGCAACGCGACCAGGTCCTGTCCGCAGGCTGCCACGCCCAGAGAGTGATAAGGCAACAAATGAAACGCCGGCCCGCCCGCCGTCTACCATCAAAAGGTCATATGGCGAGAACTACCTGCCCTTACCTTTCGCCTTCCACCTGATGCCAGATACGCAGGATGATCAGGGTTTCTGGATGTACCGAGTATCGAATCACACATCTGCCGAACACCAGATCGCGGATCGTCGCGGGCGCTGGCGCCAGCAACACCGGCACGCCTCGCGGAGGAAACTCTGTCAGCGAGGCAATCTTGTCCACCAGCTCGACTGCAACCCGACGAGCCGCTGCCGGGTTATGCACTGCGATAAACTCACGCAAACGATTCAGGTCATCCACCGCGTCTTGGGTATAGACCAGCTTCACTTGCGCGGCCCTGGCGCATCGCGCTCGGCCTCGGTACCCCAGCTGGCAAGCCACTCATGCACCTCATTGCCATCCACCAGCTTGCCTTGCGCCGCTGACTCCATCGCCGTGAGCGTCTGCTGCCATCGCTCCTGCTCCAGCTGGTGGCGTTCAACATATTCCGCCAATGCCTGATTAATTACCCAGCCCTTGCTTCGCTGCAGGCGGTCAGCGATCGCTTCCAGATGCTGCTCGACCTCGGCCTGCAAGCGTACGGTTGTGACAGCCATAAGCCCTCCGCAATACGTTGTAATACGTCGTAGTATGAACCGCACTATAGCGCTGATATCGACTGCAAAGCCATGATCTGTAAGCGAACGAAAGCAATGGGATGGTTATACTCTCCGCGGATCATGGGCGTTCTGACGGACGGGAAATCGCCAGCTCCGGCTCGGGGGCCTGCAGGCGCCTGCACGGTGGAAGTGGCGTCCACCCTGAGCGCTCATGGTCCCCTGCCCTCCAAACGATGCCGCAGCCGTAAGATGGTCATCCGACCTGCCTTTGAGACGAGGGCTCGGTCAAAGGCTACTTACAGAGCAACGCTGTCTTCCAGCGCCATCTCCTGAGGTCCAGCCCCGCAGGTGAGGCAGCTAGCAAGGCACTAGCGCTCGCCTTTTCCCACGATAAAGCGTTGGAGCTACAGCCCTTTTCAGCCAACCAGTCGACATCAGATAGCAGCAATCGATTCACACAATTGCAATGAACGCGGTGAACTTGCTAGATTCCAAGCTCCCCCCATAAAACGGAAATTCCATCATGAAACGGATCCTGATTGGTACTGTACTCGCAGCTGCCTCCATGAATGCCTTTGCTGTTGCACCGGGCGGCCCCGGTTGCGGTTGGGGCAACATGCTGTTTGAAGGTCAGAGCGGCCTGCCTTCGCACCTGATCGCCTCCATCACCAACGGCACCTCCGGTAACGCCACCTTCGGCATGACCTCCGGTACCAACGGCTGTGACACCAGCGGTCGTCTGGCCTACAACGGCAAGCCCATGCTGGTACTGAGCAGCATCATGAGCGAGCTGTCTGAAGACGTTGCCCGCGGTGAAGGCGAAGCGCTGACCACCTACGCCGTCGTGCTGGGTATCGACGTTGAAGACCGTGACCACTTTGCTGCGGTTACCCACGCGCACTTCAGCGAGATCTTCCCGAGCGCCGACGTGACCGCCGAGCAGGTTCACGCGACCACCCTGAGCCTGATGAGCAAGGATCCGATCCTGGCCAAGTACGCAGAACAGGCGTAATCAGTCACGACTGATCCCGGAGCCGGCACTTGCCGGCTCCGTTTTTTCCTCCCTCTGCTGCTATCCCCTCCAATGCTCAAACGCCTGATTCCCCTGCTGCTCGGCAGCATCAGCCTTGGTGTGCATGCTGCACCCACGGTGACCGACAGTCAGCTGCAGGCCCTGGCAACAGAGCGCCACTGGCTGAACCTTGGGCACTACCAGCCCGGCCGTTTCAGCGGATGGCGCAGCTATGTAGATGACGACAGTTTCTTTCTGGCTGCCGATGGCGCCAGCAACCCGGCAAGCGAGCTGCAGGCCACGCTGCAGGCGCTGTATGCACCGGTGGGCGATGACTCCAACCAGCACGCCCAGTGCCGTTACCCGTCGCGCACCCGCTGGCTGAGCGAGCAGTTGCAGCTCAGCGGCCTGCCGACACCCGAGTGCAGCGAGTACCGCGAGTGGTATGAGGACATCAACCCACACGCGACCGTGCTGGTGTTCCCGGATGCCTACCTGAACAGCCCCTCCTCGATGTTCGGCCACACCCTGCTGCGCATCGACTCGCCCGACACCCAGGCCAGCGGCACCAGCCTGCTGACCTACGCTCTCAACTTTGGCGCCATGGTCGAGAGCATGGACAACAGCATGCTGTACGCCTGGAAAGGGCTGGCCGGCGGCTACCCGGGGCAATTCTCGCTGCTGCCTTACCGTGACAAGATCGGCGAGTACAGCCGCCTGGAAAACCGCGACCTGTGGGAGTACCAGCTGGACCTCAGCCCGGAAGAAACCGCGCGCATGGTCGAGCATGTCTGGGAGCTGCGTCAGGTCATCTTTGACTACTTCTTCTTCGACGAGAACTGCTCCTACCGCCTGCTGGAGCTGCTCGAAGTGGCCCGCCCCGGCCTGCGTCTGACCGAGCAGTTTCCGCTGACCGCAATCCCTGCCGACACCGTACGTGCCGTGCGCGAGGCGGGCATGATCAGCGATGTACATTACCGCCCCTCGCGTGAGCGTGAGCTGCTGGCCCGGGCCGAGCCGCTGACGCCGCCAGAGCTGCATTGGGTACGCCAGCTGGCAGACGACGACGGCGTGCTGCAGAGCAGCGAGTATCAGGCCTTGCCCGCGCCCCGGCGTGCGCTGATTCAGGAAGCCGCCTACCGCCTGGTGCGCTATGAGGCCGCCGGTCAGCAGCGCGACAGTGCCAATGCCGCCCGCAGCTACCAGTTGCTGCAGGCGATCAACCGCAATCCGCCGCCGGCACTGCAGATTGAAACACCGACCTACCCGGAATTTGGCCACGAGTCGCGCACCTGGCAGCTTGCCGCCGGCAGCCGCGAAGGCCGCGCCTTTGCCGAATACGGCCTGCGCATGGCCTACCACGATCTGGCCGACAACCTGGCCGGCTTCCCGCTGGGTGCGCAGATCGAGCTGGGCGACATCAAGCTGCGCCAGTACGAGGGCAATCACTGGCAGCTGGAAGAGTTCGGACTGGTCAATATTCGCTCGCTGACACCGCGCAGCGCTCTGCTCAAGCCTTGGTCATGGCAGGTTGAAGCGGGCTGGGAGCGGGTGGCCGGTGAAGACGGCCAGCGCCGGCTGGTGCCGCACCTCAACGGCGGCGGCGGTTTTGCCTGGCAACCGTGGGACGGCGTGCTGGGCTACAGCATGGCGACAATGCGGCTGGAGCACCACCGCGACTTTGATGCGCCCTTGAGTGCTGCAGCCGGTTTTAACGCGGGGCTGCTCTGGCGCAACCCGCTGGGCAACCTGCTGCTGGAAGGACGCGGCGATTACTTCGACAACGGCGAGGTGCGTCGCAGCCTGCAGCTGGCCCAGCAGTGGGAGCTGGGCCGCGACCTCGGACTGCGCCTGCAGGCCTCGCGTGAGTTCAGTCAGTTCAGCGCACCGCAGACGGAGTTCGCCCTGCAACTGCGCTGGTACTACTACTGAGCAGCGGGGCCAAACGGCCCCGCTGTATCAGGCTTTGGCCTTGGCTGCCGCCAGATAACTGGCCAGTCGGCCGCCCATCTCCTGCCCCAGCGCCTGCAGGCCGCTCAGCGGCCGCACCATGACTTCAAATTCGATGATCTTGCCCGCCTCGTTGAAGCG
Source organism: Halopseudomonas pachastrellae (assembly GCF_900114765.1). GTDB lineage: Bacteria > Pseudomonadota > Gammaproteobacteria > Pseudomonadales > Pseudomonadaceae > Halopseudomonas > Halopseudomonas pachastrellae. Next base: position 72,463 of record NZ_FOUD01000006.1, on the reverse strand, counting down.
AATCATGTCGATACCCTTGAGCTGACGGCCATGTACTTCAGCGCTAAATTCCAGCACCACGTTGAGCCCGTCACCGGTCGCCAGCTGACGGTGATAGGTAAAGTTTTCGAAAACCTGCAGTACGGTACTGAGAATGGTCGACACCACCTCCGCGCCCGGGTACGGCGAGTGCGCCATCGGCGAGCGAAACACCGCGTTGGCGTCCAGCAGGCCGATCAGCTCGCCCAGGTCCTTGCGTTCGACCATCTGGTGCCAGTGCTCAAGCGTGGCGGCGGCGGCCGGTTGAAGTTGCAGATCTGACATGGTGTTTTCCTTTTTGTAAGTGGCCAGAACGGCCGTCATTGTTCGGCGCGCAACTCGGCGCGCAGTATCTTGCCAACGGGTGATTTGGGCAGTTGCTCGCGGAACAGAATCTGCCGCGGCACCTTGTAGGCGGTCAGGCGCTCGCGGCAGTGCAGGATCAGCTGCTCGGCCGAGACGCCCGCACGGCGCAGGGCAACGAATGCGCGAATGGCCTCGCCGGTGCTGTCATCCGGCACACCCACCACCGCGACCTCGGCTACATCCGGGTGCTCGGCCAACACGTCTTCCACCTCGTTCGGGTAAACGTTAAAACCGGACACCAGAATCAGGTCTTTCTTGCGATCAACGATGCGCAGATAGCCCTGCTCGTCCATCACCGCGATGTCGCCGGTGTTGAACCAGCCGTCACAGAAGGCCTCACGGTTCTCATCCGGCCGATTCAGGTAGCTGCCTACCACGTGTGGGCCACGGATCAATAACTCGCCCGGCTCACCCGGCGCGCAGGCCTTGCCGTCAGCGTCACGAAGCAACACATCGCAACCGGGCAGCGGCAGCCCAACCGTACCGGGGCGGCAATGCTCACCCGGCGGATTGAAGGCAACAAAGCAGCTGCTCTAGGTCAGCCCGTAACCCTCCAGTATCTGGCCGGCCAGCGCACGCCAACGCTCGCCGGTGGCGGGGCGCAACGCGGTGCCGCCGGATACGGCAGCCTTGAGCTGCGGCGGATTGGCCTGCAACCAGGACTCAGCCAGCAAGCCTGCGAACAGCGTGTCGACGCCGGTCATCCAGCGCACAGGAAACTGCTCGAACGCCCGCTGCAGATTGCTCAGCGGGCGCGGATTGGGCACCAGCAGATTGCGTCCGCCGCTGCGATACAGCAGCAGGAAGTTAAAGTTGAAGGCGAAGATGTGATACAGCGGCGGCACGGTCAGAATCACATCCCCCGGCTCGAAGGGCATGCCGAACCCGGTGATGTAGTCCTCAGCCATCTGCAACACCGCCAGCAGATTGGCGTGGGTCAGCACCGCGCCCTTGCTGCGCCCGGTGGTGCCGCCGGTGTACTGATAAAGCGCAACCGGGTTGGCGCGATAGTCAGTCAGTGCCAAACGCGCCCCAACGGCCAGTGCATCGACAAAGCGCGGCAAGCCGGAAGCATCCACCCCCGCCTGCGCGGCAACTGCCCGTCCGATCTCCGGCACAAAGAAGTCACCAAGGCTGGTCGTCAGCAGCGGTACCCCCAGCTCTTGCGCCACCGGCAAGGCGCGCTCAACGAACAGATCGCAGGCGATCAGCAACCGCGCGCCGCTGTCAGCCAGCTGGCTACGCACCTCCCGCTCGGTATACAACGGGTTCACGTTGGTCACGATCAGTCCGGCCTTCCAGGCGCCCAGCACCGCGACCGGGTAATGCAGACTGTTCGGCAGCTGAATCGCCACCACCTCACCCACCTGCATCTTCTGCTCATGGATCAGCCAGGCAGCAAACTGGTCCGACAGCGCATGTACTTGGCTGAACGACAGGTCAGCGGTCAGTCCGTTAGGCAGCACCAGGGTAAACGCCGGGCTATCGCCGTAACGCTCGGCCAGCAGCTCTGGCAATTGCGCCAGGTTGCCCAGCAACAGCTCGGGCGACGGCTGATAGTGCTTCAGTGCGGGTGGGTAGCGACGCTCCCAAAGGCGGGGTTCGGTCATGCACAGGCTCCTTGTGTTGCAGTGCGCAGCAAACTTATCATCGTTAAGATAAAGTCAGACGCAGCCGCGGCGGCTCTTGGTAGTTATCTCGCTCAACTGCTGAAGGAAAGTACGGAGCAATCTTATCAATGTCAAGATACTTGCCCGTGTTAAGATTCGGGCCTGCTCAACCTGACCACCCGCAGAGAACCCGCTTATGGCAAAGCCCGCAAAACGCGCCCGCGATACCTACCACGTCGGCAACCTGGCGCCCCAGCTGCTGGCAGCAGCGCGTGCCTTGCTGGAAGAAGTGGGGCCAACCAAGCTGTCTTTGCGCGCGGTGTCCGAGCGGGTAGGCGTCAGCGCCACGGCGGCCTATCACCATTTTCAGAACCGTAACGAGCTGATCGGTCAGCTTGCCGCGCAAGGCTTCTCCGAGCTGGCTCGCGCGCTACAGCGCGCCTACAGCAACGGCTCCGGGCTGGACAAGCTGCGCGCCGGCAGCCTCGCCTACCTGCACTTTGCGCGCAGCAATCCGGCGCTCTATCAATTGATGTTTGGTCCGGAATTTACCGAGCAGACCATGATTCCGGCACTGCAGCGCGAACGGCTGGCCGCCTTCGGCGAGCTTAAGCGCATGGTGGCCGATACGCTGGGACAGGAGCTGGACTGCTCCGAGGTGCGCAAGGCATCGGTCGCCGCCTGGTCTTACACCCATGGCCTGACCTCTCTGGTCATTCACGGGTTGCTGCCGGGCGCAGCCGAGTACAGCGATGAGCGCTTTGTCGACCGCACACTGCAGGGTTTTGCTGCGCTGGCAGCCAGCTGCTCGCCGCCAGCGCAGTAACCTGCATCCGCCGAGCGCCCTACTCGAAGGGTTTCGGCCGCGGTGTGGCGTTATTGGACGGCGGCAGAATCGGCAGCGCAAAGCTGGGTTGCTGGCCGGTCAAGGTCTTGAGGAAGGCAGTAATGCTGGCAATATCCTCGTCGCCCAGCTGGCGCCCCAGTTGCAGCCGGGCCATCACGTCAACCGCCTCTTCCAGCGTCCAGTAGGCGCCATCATGGAAGTAGGGATAGGTCAGCTCGACGTTACGCAGGGTCGGCACCTTGAACTTGAAGCGGTCGGCGTCCTGGCCAGTCAGCCCGGCAACGCCCTCGGCCGGGTTGGCGGTTTCATAGGCACTGACCAGCCCCATTTTCTGAAAGCTGTTGCCACCGGCGGCCGGGCCGTTATGACAGGCCACACAACCGGTGTCCTTGAACAGCTGATAGCCGCGCAGTTCGTCCTCTATCATCGCCTGGGTATCACCCAGCAACCAGCGATCAAAACGCGAGAATGGTGTGACTAGGGTTTCCTCGAACTCGGCGATGGCGTCGGTCACCTCGTCGATGGTGATCTGCTCCACACCGTAGACTCGGGCAAAGGCGTCGCTGTACTGCGGAATCGAGCGCAGGGTATCGACCGCCAGGGTGTGGGTAAACGCCATTTCGCCCGGGTTGGCGATGGGCCCGGCGGCCTGCTCCTTGAGGTCTGCCGCGCGGCCATCCCAGAACTGCGCTACGTTGAGGCTGGAGTTGAGTACGGTCGGTGAGTTGATCGGGCCCTGCTGCCAGTTGTGCCCAATGGAGGTTTGCAGGTTGTCGCTGCCGCCCATGCTCAAGTTGTGACAGGAGTTGCAGGAAATAAAACCCGAGCGCGACAGGCGCGGGTCAAAAAACAGCTGCTTGCCCAGCTCCACCTTGGCCGGGTCGGTTATCTGCGCGGGCAAAATGGGCTGGATTGGTTCGTTGTTCGGTGTCATCGCCATCGCCGGTGCGATGCCGGCCATACACAGGAGCAATACACGGATCTTCATATGCCACCTCGGCTGCTTATCCATTAACCACATAAAGATCATGGTCAATAGGCCGCAACCACTCACTGACCTGGGTCAAGTGGACGGGCTGCAGATGGCGGCGACAGTAGTCGTGTCAGGCCTCGCGCAGCTCGAAGCGCTCAAAAAGCCCGTGCAGCTGCAGCCACAGACTGGCCGCTTCGGGCGGGGCAGTACTCAGCCCCAGCGTGGGGTCCAGCATGCGCGCGGGGCGCGCCAGTTGCACGGTAAAGCGGCGTACACCCTGCCGTGCCAGCCGATAGGCCAGGCGCAGTACAGCGCCGCTGTCGAACAGTTGCCAGTGCACGGTGGTGCGGCATTCATAGTCAACACCGCTATCGTGCAGCAGTCGCAGGCTCTGCCAGTTGGCCTGACCGCTGCGCGGCGTGCCGGTGATCAGCTCGACCTGATCCTCCAACCCCTTGACGTCAAACCCCACCCAGTCACACCAGGGCAACACCCGCTCCAGCGCAGCAGGCTTGATACCGGCGCTGTGCAAACCAACCTTGAAGCCGAGCGACCGCACCGCCTGCATCGCCTCAGGCAAAGCCGGCTGCAGGGTGGCTTCGCCGCCACTGAAAACCACCGCATCAAGCAGGCCCTGGCGCTGTTGCAAAAAGCGCAAGACGCTGCGCCAGTCATGCGGCGCCTTACCGCGCGCAGCGATCAGCTCAGGGTTGTGACAATACCGGCAACGCCAGGCGCAGCCCTGACAGAACAGCACGCAGGACAGGTGGTCGGGGTAATCCAGAGTGGTCATGGGTAACAGGCCGCCAATGCGCAAGCTGTCGGCGGCCTGAGCAGAACAGGCTTTCATGGGCTTTCCCGTAGCGCACCCGGCCCGCAGGCCGGATGCAGCGGTTGCTCAGCGCGGCTCGCTGAAGTGTTGGCGTTCGCGGTGCTCGGACTGCTTGCCCGGGTTGAAGGCCGACACCGGACGGTGATAACCCATGACGCGCGTCCAGACTTCGCAGCGCTGACGCTGCTCGGTGGGCAGGGTGTTGCATTGGCTCATGATGTTGCTCCTTGCTGTGGGTAACGGGATTAAGCGTCGCTGCAGGCGCCGCAACAGATACTGGCCTGCTGTTGCAGCAGCGCCTCGTCGCAACGCGGACAAAACTCGTGCTCGCCGGCCAGATAGCCGTGCACCGGGCAGATCGAAAAGGTCGGCGTGATGGTCAGATACGGCAGGCGAAAGCGCGACAGCGCGGCGCGTACCAGCTGCCGGCAGGCGGCCGCCGAGGAGATCCGCTCCCCCATATACAGGTGCAGTACCGTGCCGCCGGTGTACTTGCACTGGGCAGCATCCTGCAGCGACAGCGCCTCGAAGGGGTCGTCGGTCAGGCCCACCGGCAACTGCGAGGAGTTGGTGTAATACGGCGCCTCGCTGCAGCCGGCCTGCAAAATGTCGGGATAACGCTTGCGGTCCTCTTTGGCAAAACGATAGGTCGTGCCCTCGGCTGGCGTTGCCTCCAGGTTATAGAGGTGCCCGCTGCGCTCCTGATACTCGACCAGCCGTGCGCGCACATGGTCCAGCACCCGCAAGGCCAGCTCGGCACCCGCCTCGGTGTGCATGCCCTCGCGGTCGGCCGTGAAGTTGCGCAGCATCTCGTGCACACCGTTAACGCCAATGGTCGAGAAGTGATTGCGCAGGGTGCCCAAATAGCGCTTGGTGTAGGGATACAGGCCGGCATCCATATGGTGCTGAATGACCTTGCGCTTGACCTCCAGGCTCTCAAAGGCCAGATCCAGCAACTGGTCCAGCCGCGCCAGCAGCGCCGGCAAATCACCTGCATGCACGTGACCCAGCCGCGCGCAGTTGAGGGTCACCACACCCAGCGAGCCGGTCTGCTCTGCCGAGCCAAACAGGCCGTTGCCGCGCTTGAGCAGCTCGCGCACGTCCAGTTGCAGGCGGCAGCACATCGAGCGCACTTGGTTGGGCTGCATGTCGGAGTTAAGGAAGTTCTGGAAGTACGGCAGCCCGTAGCGCGCGGTCATCTCGAACAGCCGCGTGGCGTTGTCGCTGTCCCAGGGAAAGTCGTGGGTAATGTTGTAGGTCGGAATCGGGAAGGTAAACACCCGACCGCGCGCGTCGCCGGCCATCATCACGTCAATGTAGGCGCGGTTGATCAGGTCCATCTCGTGCTGCAGATCGCCGTAACAGAAAGGCATTTCCTCGCCACCGATGACCGGCACCTGTTCACGCAGATCCTGCGGACACACCCAGTCAAAGGTCAGGTTGGTAAAGGGCGTCTGGGTCCCCCAGCGCGACGGCACGTTGAGGTTGTAGATAAACTCCTGCAGCAACTGGCGCACCTGTTCAAAGGTCAGGCTGTCCTTGCGCACGTAGGGTGCCAGATAGGTGTCAAAGGAGCTGAATGCCTGCGCGCCGGCCCACTCGTTCTGCAGGGTCCCGAGAAAGTTCACCATCTGCCCCAGGGCGCTCGACAGGTGTTTTGGCGGCCCCGCCTCGATACGCCCCGGCACACCGTTGAGGCCCTCGTGCAACAGGCTGCGCAGCGACCAGCCGGCGCAATAGCCGGCCAGCATGTCGAGGTCGTGGATGTGCAGATCGGCCTCGCGGTGGGCGGCGCCGATTTCCGGGCTGTACACCTCGTCCAGCCAGTAGTTGGCAACCACCTTGCCCGACACATTGAGAATCAGCCCGCCAAGGGAGTAACCCTGATTGGCGTTGGCCTGCACGCGCCAGTCTTCACGCCGCAGGTATTCGTTCATGGAGGCTGCCACGTCCACCAGACTGCGCCGCTCACGCCGCAGCCGCCCGTGGCGTTCACGATAGACGATATAGGCGCGGGCGGTGGGATAGTAACCGGCGTCCATCAGCACCCGCTCGACGCAGTCTTGAATCTGCTCCACCGTCAGCTCAGGCCCCTCGGGCAGCAACGGCAGCACCGCGCGGGTCAGGATGTGCGCCTGCTCGGCGCCCAGCTCCCCGGTGGCCGCACCAGCGCGTTCAATGGCGCGCTCGATCTTGCTCGAGTCAAAGGCCACGCGGCTGTCATCGCGCTTGTTCAACCACCGTGGCCAGCTTTGGGTCTGCATATCCATTCGCGCCTCCAGAACACATCATGTAGTAGAAAAATTAAACACAAACACAACATGGTGCGCATTCTGCCGACAGAAATGGCGACGGTATCTTGATCGAGATCAATGGACGGCAGGTTTTCCAAAAGAGCTGCGCAGCATCCGCTGCGGGCCCGCACATCGACAGTCAGGGCCAGCAAAGCGACCAAATTAATCAAATAAAATCTAATTTATGAAAAATTATTATTGATTAGACCAAATCAAACCACGGCGGCAAACTGGCGCCCGCAACACTCATCCCCTGCTTTACCGACAAGCGCCATCATGACCGATACCACCAGCATCACCAGCAAAGCCGCCCCCCAACGTCTGACCCTGCTACCGGGCCAGCAACTGCATACCCGCCCGCGCGAATGGCTGCGCGCCACTTGCGGCGCGGCAATCGGGCTGTTTGTCAGCGTCTGGGTATGCCAACTGGTGTTTGGCGCAGCGGTCGCCACCCTGCTGATCGGTCCGGTTGGTGCCTCGGCCATCCTGCTGTTTTCTGTACCGTCCGGCGCGTTGGCCCAGCCCTGGTCGATCTTTGGCGGTTATCTGGTATCGGCCATAGTGGCGACGCTGGTGGCGCAACTGGGCGGCCACAGTCTGGAAATGGCGGCATTGGCCGTTGCCCTGTCGTTGATTGCCATGTTCGCGCTGCGCTGCCTGCATCCACCCGGCGGCGCGGTCGCGCTCTGCGGGGTGCTGGCCGGCCCGGCGCTGCAGGCGCTGGACGAAAAGGCTGTGCTACCGGTGATGCTCAACGCGCTCACGCTGATCGCCATCGCACTGTTCTACAACAACCTGACCGGCGTGCGTTATCCCAAACGCCCGCTGCCCGAGGTCAACCTGCAGCACACCAGCGATCAACCTGCGCTGCAGCGGGTCGGCTTTTCCGATGCCGACCTGGACGCCGCGCTGGCGGACATTGGCGGCTTTGTCGACCTGACCCGCGAAGACCTGACACAGCTGGTGCGCAAGGTAGAAGATGCCGCGCGGCGGCGCAGCATGGGCACAGCCCAGGTGGCCGACATCATGTCGCGTGACCTGCGCTGCGCCACACCAGAGACCCGGGTACGTGAAGCACTCGACCTGCTGCATGCGCACCGTCTGCGGGTGCTGCCGGTGCTGGATGCCGAGCAGGCGCTGGTGGGTATTGTCAGCCTGACCGACCTGGCCAACTTTGTCGGGCGCAGCGGCAGCTTTCGCCTGCTGCGACGCGGCGGAGGAGAAAAGTCACCACTCAGTGAGGTCATGACCTCGCCGGTCATTGCGGTGTCACCGCAGCTGCCTGTCAGCGAGCTGATACCCATGCTGTCGAGTCAGGGCCTGCATTGCCTGCCGGTGGTCGAGCAGAACAGACTGGTCGGCATGGTCACCCAGACCGACCTGATTGCCGCACTGCAGGACAACCTGCTGATGCGCGGCTGACTACGCGGGCGCTCAGCCCCAGCGCTGCGACCAGTCGTGACTGTCGGCGGCGGCGCGGCGCAATAGCGCGATCGCCTGCTGCAGCGCCTCGCTGTCACGCTCACGGGGATAGACCAGCCAGGCCGGGAAGCTGAACTCCGGCGCGCGTGGCACCCGCTGCAACTGGCCGCTATCCAGGTAGCTCTGCACCACCCGGGTCCGAAAATAGCCACTGCCGCCACAGCTGAGCAGATACTGCAGCGCCATGGGCCCCAGGTTGAAGGTCAGCTCGGCCTTGGCCTTATCCGGCAGAGCGCGATCATGCTGCTGACGAAAGGCCTCGCCCCAGTCGATGTAGATATAGGGCTCGGGCTGGCTCGGCAGGCAAACCTGAATCAGCTTTTCTTCCAGCAGCTCCTCCACCTGCAGGCCCGGCCAGTAGCTTGGCTGGAACACCAGCGCCGCATCCAGCGTGCCCTGCTCCAGGCGGCGCTGCAGCGCCGCACCTTCGCCGACCTCGGTGTGCACCGCCTGACTGCCCTGCTCCGCCCGCAACAAGCGCACCCAATGCAGCATCAGCGGATTGTAGAGGCTGGTTTCGCAGCCCAGGTGCAAGACGCTGTCGATACCTCTGATCAACGGCAGGTCGCGCTGCGCCGCCTCCCAGGTCTGCACCAGCTGGTTGGCATAGGTAACAAACAGCTCACCGTCGCGGGTCAGCCTGGCGCCGCCGCGGTTGCGCACAAACAGGCGGCAATTGAGCTGCGACTCCAGGCTCTGGATGCGCGCCGTCACCGCCGCCTGGGTCACGTGCAGCTGCTCTGAGGCGGCGATCAGACTGCCGCTGCGGACGACTTCAAGAAAGGTTCTGGCGAGGCTGATATCCATCGGTCGGGCTCATCGCGAGTGAGCCGGCATTGTGCGGCATCCGCCAGCGGCGGCCAAGCCAAGCGCTGATCTCGATCAATACGCAAGACAGGACAAGCCACTATGCTGCCGCCTTTTTTCGCAGGTCCCGATCATGCTTAACGCTCCCGAACTGCTGGCTCCGGCCGGCACCCTCAAAGCCATGCGCTACGCCTTCGCCTATGGCGCCGACGCGGTGTACGCCGGTCAGCCGCGCTACAGTCTGCGCGTGCGCGAGAACGACTTCCATAACCCGGAGGTCATGGCCGAGGGCATCAAGGAGGCACACGCACTCGGCAAGCGTTTCTACCTGGCCAGCAATATCGCGGCCCACAACAGCAAGGTCGCCACCTACCTGCGCGACCTTAACCCGGTGGTCGCCATGGGGCCAGATGCGCTGATCATGTCTGACCCGGGGCTGATCATGCTGGTGCGCGAGCGCTGGCCAGACCTGCCGGTACACCTCTCGGTACAGGCCAATGCGGTCAACTGGGCGACGGTGAAGTTCTGGCAGCAGCTGGGGCTGGAACGTATCATTCTGTCGCGCGAGCTGTCGCTGGAAGAGGTTGAAGAAATCCGCCAACGCTGCCCGGACGTGGGCCTTGAGGTATTCGTACACGGCGCCCTATGCATCGCCTACTCCGGCCGCTGCCTGCTGTCCGGCTACTTTAACCACCGCGACGCCAACCAGGGTGCCTGCACCAACGCCTGCCGCTGGCAGTACGACGTGCAACCCGCGGTCGAAACCGCCGAGGGCAATATCGAGCCGCTGGCACAGCCGGTGCAGATCATCACCCAGCACGACAAGCCGGATGAGCCGATGGCCATCGAAGAAGATGAGCACGGCACCTACATCATGAACTCCAAAGACCTCCGTGCAGTGCAGCATGTCGAGCGCTTTGTGCAGATGGGGGTTGATTCCCTGAAGATTGAAGGCCGCACCAAGTCGCACTTCTACGTCGCCCGCACGGTACAGGTGTACCGCCAAGCCATCGACGACGCGGTGGCCGGCCGCCCGTTCAACCTCGGCTTGATGGACGATCTGGAGAGCCTTGCCAACCGTGGCTACACCGAAGGTTTCTACCGCCGTCATCCACCGGGCGTGTACCAGAATTACGAGCAGGGCGCCTCACGCATGAGCCGTCACCAGTTCGTTGGTGAGCTGAGCGGTGAAAGCAGCGACTGGCTGGAGATCGACGTGAAGAACCGCTTTGCCATTGGCGATCAGCTGGAACTGATGACCCCGCAGGGCAACCACAGCTTTGTGCTCGAAGCCCTGCAGGACCGCAACGGCAACGCCATCGAGGTCGCGCCCGGCAATGGTCACAGCGTACGCATACCGCGCCCGCCGCTGGCCGATCTCAAGTACGCGCTGCTGATGCGCTGGTTGCCGGCTTAATCAGTGGTCAGCCGCGCAATCACATCGGCGGTGCTGGTCACCTCACCAAACTCATAGGCAATGGTGCTGAGCGAGATGCGCTGAATCTCCTCGGCACTGATGGCGCCGAAGCCCAGATCCGGGTAGTCCATCGCGGCGTTGGCGTCGCTCAGGGCGATCACCTTGTACTCGCGGTGTACGCCGTCGCGGATGGTGGTCTCACAGCAGACGTTGGTCACCGTGCCGCAGACAATGATCGTGTCCACATCGCGGGCGCGCAGCACGGTATCCAGATCGGTGCCGTGAAAGCCGCTGTAGAACAGCTTGTCGATGATCACGTCTCCCGGCTGCGGCGCCAGCGCGTCAATCACCTCCACATTCGGCTCGCTGCGGGCCAGAATCTCGTCCACGTCGGGGTACAGATCGCGCATGCGGCCGGTGTCGCTGCCGTCGCCGCGCACGATATGGCGCAGGTAAATCACCGGCACATCGACGCCACGGGCGGCATCAACCAGCGCCTGAATCGGCTGAATGATCTTGGCGGTGTTCGGCACGTAGAGTGCGCCGTCCGGTTCGCAGAACACCTTCTGCATGTCGACGACGATGACCGCAGCGCGGCGCGGGTTGAGGTCCCAGCGGACCAGGGGTTTGCTCATAGCGGCTATCCGGTTGAATGACTGAGCCGGCACTGCAGCAAGTTTTGTACCTTTTGGTCCGTTTCGGTCCTGAAGGTCCGGCCGATGCGGTATCCACAGGGTGCGCATCGCACAGCGCACGGATCACCGCCTGCACCGACTCGGGGCAACAACTGACCCAGGACAATTAAAGTGGGCAGGATAGTGTCTAGACTGCGCTTTTCATCCTGTCAGGAGCGACTGTCATGCACTGCGATATCGCCATCATCGGCGCCGGCCCGAGCGGCCTGTGTCTAGCCCGGGCTTTGGCCGACAGCGGCCTTGCGGTGACGCTGATCGAGCGTCAGAGCGAAGAGGCCATAGCCAACCCCGCCTTCGACGGCCGCGAAATCGCCCTGACCCACACCTCGCGCGCGCTGCTGCAGCAGCTGGATATCTGGGACCGCCTGCCCGGCGAGGACGTTGCCCTGCTGCGCGATGCACAGGTGTTCAACGGGCCGTCCGCCTTTGCCCTGCAAATTCAGGCGCGCCACGCCGGCAGCGATCACCTGGGGCATCTGGTTGCCAACCGGGCTATCCGCCAGGCCGCGTGGGACAGCGTGCAGGCCAAGGGCACCACGACACTGCGCGCAGGTACGCGGCTGCGTCACCTGCGCCAGCACAGCGGCGGTGTTGAACTGGCCCTGGATGACAGCAGTACGCTGGAGTGCAGCCTGCTGGTGGCGGCAGACAGCCGCTTTTCCGAAACCCGGCGCCTGCTCGGCATCGGCGCGCAGATGAAGGACTTTGGCAAGAGCATGCTGGTGTGCCGCATGCAGCACGACGCAGATCACCAGCAGGTGGCCTGGGAGTGGTTTGGCTACGGCCAAACGCTGGCCCTGTTGCCCCTCAATGGCCGGCAGTCCTCGGTGGTAGTGACTCTGCCGCCACGGGATATCGAGCGTCTGCAGCAGATGAGCCCTGAGGAATTTGCCATCGAGATGGAACAGCGTTTTGACGGCCGCCTGGGCTGCATGGAGCTGGTCAGCGAGCGGCATGTCTATCCGCTGGTGGGCGCCTATGCCAGCCACCTCACGGCGCACCGCAGCGCCCTGATCGGCGACGCTGCCGTGGGCATGCATCCGGTCACCGCCCACGGCTTCAACTTTGGCCTGGGCAGCGTGCAACGCTTGAGCACCCTGCTGCTCGACGCCAAGCAGCGCAACCGCGATATTGGCTCCATTGCCCTGCTCAACCGCTACGAGCGCCAGCAGCGTCTGGCGACCTGGCCGCTCTACCAGGCGACCAACCTGCTGGTCGACTGTTATACCAATGACCGCCTGCCCATGCGCCTGCTGCGCGGGGCGGCGCTGCGCACGGCCCAACAGTTGCGCCCACTCAAGCGCGGCATTGCACGGCATCTGACCGCCGGCGCCTGAGCCGGCAGCACCCGGTGATACCTCGCCGGGTGCTGCATCTCATCACCAGCGATCAGGCGGTTATCAGCCGCCAGCCCAGCACCGCTGCAGGCAACAGCAAGGCCGTCAACACGCCCAACGCACCCATCGCCAACGCAGCAAAGGCGGCACATTCATCGCCCTCCTCCAGCGCCCGCGCCGTGCCCACCGCATGCGCGTTCATGCCGTAGGCCATGCCGCGTGCTGCCGGATGCACCACCCCGGTCAGTTTCAGCAACGGCGGCAGCATCACCGTACCCAGCACCCCGGTGAGCATGACCAGTACGGCAGCCAACGCTGCCAGTCCACCCAGTTGCTCGGCCAGCGGCATGGCGATCGGCATGGTTACCGACTTGGTCGCCAGGGTCATCAGCACCGGTAAATCCGCGCCTAACAGCCGAGCGGTCAGCAAGGTAATAGCCACGATGGCGCTTCCGCCGACCAGCAGCGTAACCATCACCGGCCAGAGATTGGCCCGGATGCGCCGCAGGTTGCGATACAGAGGCACCGCCAACGCCACCGTCGTTGACCCCAACAGCCAGGCAATCGGCATCACAGCTTCGCGGTAGGCGGCGTAGTCCAGCTGCAACAAGCGGATACCGGCGATGATCAGCAGCATGGTGATCAGTACCGGCTGCAACACCAGCCAGCCGGTGCGCCAGTAGAGCCAGAGCGCAAACACAAAGGCCGCAAGCGTCAGCGCGATGGCCGTCAGCGGCGCGTGGGCGACTTGCAGCAGAGCGTCAGTCATCATCGCGCGGCCCTGCCATCAGCCGCTGCATCAACACACCGCACAAAGGGATGCACAGCACCAGCGAGACCAGCAGCCCCGCGCCAATAGCGGGCAACTGGGCCAACAGCACATCACCGCCGAGCAGAATGCCGGTCGCCGGAATCGCCAACATCAGCGGCAGGTAACTCAGCAGTGCCGCAGCGGCCTGCTCCAACCAGTCTGGAATGCGGCGCAGCAACACAAGCAACGCCAACAGCAGCAGCAAACCGATCACCGGCGCAGGCAGCATTGGTAGCCAGAGCGCCTGCAGCAACGCGCCCATCGCCTGCATCACGACCAGCAACAGCAGCCCCTTCAGCACTCGCTGGCCCGCCGACGAAACAGCGGCCGTGGCTCGATCGCCGAACGCCCATAGAGCACGCTCATGCCGTTCAGCCCCTTCAGTGCATCCTCGGCCGACTTGTCCTCGCGCACGGCAAAGGCATCAAAGCCGCACTGGCGCATGTGGCTGAGCTGATCGCGCAGCACATCGCCAACCGCACGCAGCTCCCCAGTCCAGCCGATGCGCGTGCGCAAAAGATACGCCTGACTGTAGCCGCGGCCATCGCGAAAGCTGGGGAACAGCACCGCAATCAAAGGCAGTACCGCGAGGTAGGGCTGCAGCTGCTCGGCCTCGTCATCAGGTTGCAGACAAACTCCGTCGGCGCTGGGCTCCAGGCCGCTGAGCACCGCCTCAGGCTGTCGCTGCAGCCACGCCTCAAAGCTGAGGATGCGGGGACCATCGGAGGCCGAATCCTCGCTCAGCGCCAGGGTCCAGGGATCCGCGCTCACCAGCTCAGGCCCATGTTCGGTCAGTCGAATCAAATTATTCATGCGCGGACCTCCTGCGCCGGATATACCCGCGCCTTGAACGGGGCGAGTCCAATACGCGCGACGGTATCGACAAAGCGCTCGATACCAACCCGCTGCTCGCGATACACCTCAACCAGTTGGGCAATCACATCAGGGACGTCCTCGGCACTGAAGGCTGGGCCGATCACCTTACCCAGCGCGCTCTGCTTGCCCTGCGCCCCGCCGATGGTGAGCTGATACCACTCGCTGCCGTTCTTATCGACCCCAAGAATGCCGATGTTGCCGATGTGATGGTGGCCGCAGGCGTTCATGCAGCCGGAGATATTCAGGCTGATTTCGCCCAGATCCTGCAGTAGCTCGGGGTCGGTAAAGCGCTGTTGAATCGCCTGCGCCACCGGAATGGACTTGGCATTGGCCAGCGAACAGTAATCGCCACCGGGGCAGGCAATCACGTCGGTCAGCAGGCCAATGTTGGGTGTGGCCAGACCGAACTCACAGGCCTGCTGCCACAACGCGTAAAGATCTGCCTTGGCGACATCCGGCAGCACCAGATTCTGCTCGTGGGCGACGCGAATCTCGCCGAAGCCAAACCGCTCGGCCATCAGCGCGACCTGCTCCATCTGCTCTGCGGTCACGTCACCGGGCGGCATGTCGGCACCGGGCTTGGTCGACAGCGTGACCGACACATAGCCCGGCTGCTTGTGCGCGTGGGTGTTGCGCTGCACCCAGCGAGCAAACTCGGCATCACGTGCCAGCGCACTGCCGAATGCCAGATCGACCGCCGGTTGCGGCGGATACTCCGGCGGCTGAAAGCTGGCCGCCACGCGCTCGTACTCCTCGCGGGTCAGCTCGGCGGGGCCGTCCTTGATGTGCTCCCATTCGGCCTCAACCTCACGGGCAAAGGCCTCGATACCCAGCGCCTTGACCAGAATCTTGATGCGCGCCTTGTACTTGTTGTCCCGCCGACCGTGGCGGTTGTAGACCCGCAGCACCGCCTCCACGTAGGACAGCAAATGCTGCCAGGGCAGCGCCTTGCGGATCGGCTGCGACAGAATTGGCGTGCGGCCCAGGCCGCCACCGACCATGACGTCGAACAGCATTTCCCCCGCCGCATCCCGGTACAGGTACAGCCCGATGTCATGCATCATCACCGCCGCGCGGTCTTCGCTGGCCGAGCAAAGGGCGATCTTGAACTTGCGCGGCAGGTAGAGAAACTCGGGGTTGACCGTCGACCACTGACGCAGAATCTCGGCCAACGGCCGCGGGTCGAGCAGCTCATCGGCGGCCACGCCGGCAAAGGCGTCAGTGCTGATATTGCGCACGCAGTTGCCGGAGGTCTGAATCGCATGCATGTCGACCGCCGCCAACCGAGCCAGAATGTCGCCCACCTGCTCCAGCTCGATCCAGTTGAACTGAATGTTCTGGCGCGTGGTGAAGTGGCCGTAGCCGCGGTCAAAATCCCGGGCGACACTCGCCAGCGTGCGCAACTGATCGGCCGACAAGGTGCCGTAGGGAATCGCCACCCGCAGCATGTAGGCGTGGCGCTGCAGGTAGAGACCGTTCTGCAGACGCAGCGGCAGAAACTCCTCCTCGCTCAGCTCACCGCTCAAACGCCGACTGATCTGATCACGAAACTGGGCGACCCGCTCGGCGACCAGCGCCCGGTCGTACTCATCGTAGTGGTACATGCTCACCTCCAAGGCGCAGCAGCCGCACACAGCGGATCTACCGCACCGACTCAACAAGGCGGCCACTATGCGCAGGCCGCCTGAGCCGTACCAGCCTCAGATCCGGTAAAAAAAACCGTATCAGTTGTACTGAAAGCGCTGTTTTTCTTAAAGCGCAAGGCAACACCGCATGGGGTTGCAGTGCGGCTGTTGACCAAATACTTGAAGGATTGAGTGTGCACTGGGTTTCGTCCCGTTTACGCGGGCGAGTAGCGCAGGTTTGGCGGGAAGAAGAGCGGCAGCCTGTCTGAGGCTCGCAGAGCCGAGTTCTGCCGATCCCCGTCAAACCGAGCAACACAGCGAACCCGAAGGGCCGCGTAGCCGGGTGCCCCGGGGGATCGCCAAGGGGGGCTGGGCAAGCAGCCCCCCTTGGCTCGCCGTGAAGGCGAAAGGCTGATTCAGAAGCAGCCCGCGGGCCCTCGCCTGATGAAAGTCGGCAGGCAAACTAGAGACGCCTAAAGCTAGCCTTAGACCTTTTTGAGTCCTCGCAAAGCTTGCCGCCAGCGCCCACGAAAAGCCTACGCGGACACGCCTTTGGCTTAGTCCGCACTACGGTGTCGTGCATGCGCAGAGATGGCAAACACGCTGCGTCGGCCAGCGAAGCGAAACGCGCCATCTGATATGGTTTTTTGCGTCCAATCTGAATCTGTTACCAGATCAGCCATCCCCGCATCATCGCCACAGCCTGAAAATCCAAGAGCCGTGATGCCATGACCAGCCACATCCCCCTGAAAGATCTGACACCCGCCCAACAGGGCGGCCCGATTCACACCCGCAGTTTCAAGGGTCTGTACCGCAACCTGCGGCTGCTCGGCGCAGGTGCGCTGATGCTGCTGTTCTTCGGTACCGCCTGGATCGACTGGAACGGCCAGCAGGCCGTGCTGTGGGATCTGGACAGCAAGCAGTTCCACATCTTCGGAGCGACCTTCTGGCCGCAGGACTTCATCCTGCTCTCGGCGATTCTGATGATTGCCGCCTTTGGCCTGTTCTTTATCACTGTGGTCGCCGGCCGGATCTGGTGCGGTTACAGCTGCCCGCAGAGCGTCTGGACCTGGATCTTCATGTGGGTCGAGAAGGTCACCGAGGGCGAACGTCATCAGCGCATTCGCCTCGACGCCGCGCCCTGGTCGCTCAACAAGCTGCTGCGCCGCAGCGCCAAGCACGGTCTATGGCTCGCCATCAGCCTGGCCACGGCAATTGGCTTCATTGGCTATTTCACCCCGGTACGCGAGTTGGTCAGCGACCTGCTGAGTTGGCAGGTAGGCGCGACTACCGCGTTCTGGCTGCTGTGCTTTACCGCTGCCACCTACTTCAACGCCGGCTGGCTGCGCGAGAAGGTCTGCGTGCACATGTGCCCGTACTCGCGCTTCCAGAGCGCAATGTTTGACGCCGACACCCAACTGGTCACCTACGACGCGGCGCGCGGCGAAGCACGCGGCCCACGCAAGAAGAACAGCGACCCTGCGGCCGCAGGGCTCGGCGACTGCATCGATTGCACCGTCTGCGTGCAGGTCTGCCCGACCGGCATCGACATCCGCGACGGCCTGCAAATCGACTGCATCAGCTGCGGCGCTTGCATCGACGCCTGTAACGGCATCATGGATCAAATGGGTTACCAACGCGGACTGACTCGCTACACCTCAGAGCGCGCGCTGGCGGGCGGCAAGACGCACTGGCTGCGCCCGCGTCTGGTCGGCTACGCCATTGCCCTGCTGCTGATGATCGGCGGCCTGGTCTGGGGCCTGCAGGAACGCCCGCTGATTGATCTGGATATCAGCCGCGACCGCAGCGTGTTCCGCGCCAACAGCAGTGGCGAGATCGAAAATATCTACACCCTCAAGGTGCTGAACAAGACCCAGCAGCCACGCGAATATACCCTCAGCCTGGCGGACGCTGAGCGCTTCAATACCCAGGGCCTCGGCAACCTGCAGGTCCCTGCGGGCGAGACCGGCACCGTGGCCGTGCGGGTCAGCCGCCGCGATACAGCAACAGCCGCTGGCAGCGAGCCGTTGCAATTTGTGGTGCAGGACCTGAACGATCCGGCCAGCCGAGTCAGCGACGAGAGCACCTTTGTCGCCCCTCAGGTGCGCTGATATCGCATGCGCGCGCGTGATGGCCTACAGTGGAGGACTCCACCTTCAGAGTCGCAGCACGGGATGAAACGCTACGAAAAGCTGGCCGACGACATCGCCGAGCTGATCCGCACCGGGGTCATCGCCCCGGGCGAAAAAATCCCTTCGGTGCGGCACGCCAGCAGCACCTACGGGGTCAGCCCATCGACCGTGTTCCAGGCCTACTATCTGCTGGAAGACCGCGGCCTGATTCAGGCCAGACCCCGCTCCGGCTACTTCGTCCACTCGCTGGCACGGCGTCAGTTGAGCGAGCCGAATATCAGCCCCTACGCCTCCAGCAGCGTCGATGTGGACGTCAGCGAGCTGGTGTTCTCGGTGCTCGGCTCGCTCAAGGATCCGGAGATGGTCGCCTTCGGCTCCGCCTTCCCGAGCCCGGACCTGTTCCCGCTGGCGCGGCTGTCGCGCTCGCTGGCCAGCAGCGTCCGCGACATGAAGCCCCACTCGGTGATTGCCGACATGACCGCCGGCAACCCCGACCTGCGCCGCCAGATCGCCCTGCGCTATATGGTCAGTGGCATGCTGCTGCCGATGGACGAACTGGTGATCACCAATGGCGCCATGGAAGCACTCAACCTCTGTCTGCAGTCGGTCACCCAGCCCGGTGACCTGGTCGCGATCGAGAGCCCGGCCTTTTACGCCACCCTGCAGGTGCTGGAGCAACTGAAACTCAAGGTGGTCGAGATTCCGGTGCACCCACGCGAAGGCATCGACCTGGAGAGTTTGGCCGACAGCCTGCAGCGCTTTCCGATCAAGGCCTGCTGGTTTATGAGCAGCCTGCAGAACCCGCTGGGCGCCAGCATGAGCGACGCCAAGAAGAAGCAGTTGTATGCCCTGCTGCAACAGCATCAGGTACCGATGATCGAGGATGACGTTTACGCCGAGCTGTACTTCAGCGCCAAGCCGCCCAAACCGGTTAAAAGCTTCGATACCGACGGGCTGGTCATGCACTGTGGCTCGTTTTCCAAATGCCTGGCACCCGGCTACCGCGTCGGCTGGGTCGCGGCTGGGCGCTTTGCCGAGCAGGTCAGCCGCCTCAAACTGATGACCACCATTTCCCCCTCGGTACCCGCCCAGGCCGCGCTGGCCGACTACCTGCAGCACGGCGGCTACGATCGCCACCTGCGCCGGCTGCGCCACGCGCTGGAGAGCCAGCAGCGCGCCATGTTGGCTTCGGCTGCGCGACACTTCCCCCACGAGACCCGGGTTAGCCGCCCCAATGGCGGGTACTTTCTGTGGTTTGAATTTCCCGAGCGAGTCGATTCGCTGCAATTGTTCCAGCACGCGCTGGCCCAAGGCATCAGTCTCGCGCCGGGGCCGATCTTTTCGGCCAACCGGCAGTACCGCAACTGCGCGCGGCTGAACTACGGCACGCCGTGGGATGAGCGCTGTGAACAGGCCATGGCAACGCTAGGGCGGTTGCTCGCCGCGTTCTGAGCGCAGCGCTATCTGACCTGCTTTTTGCGGCCAGATGTGGCGGGCCGTGAACGTGGACGGCACACCGACCTACAGCTTTGTTGAAGCGTTGGAGGCCAGCCATCCGGGCTATGTGGTCCGCGTAATCGGTGGCGCATTTTTTCTGACCGGCATGCTGTGCATGGCCTGGAATACCTGGCGCACCGTGCAGCAGGCCAAGTCGGAGCAGACTGCTGCCACCTATCTGGCTACAACCAGTTGATACAACGGAGGGACTAACGATGCTGATTGCAGAACTCTCGGGATTGCTGAACCTGCTGGGCTTGTATATCGCCGTACAAACCTGCCTGGCCAACCACCCGGGCGATGAACTGGACCAGGCCGCCCAGCTGCCATTTGCCGAAGAGCCTGACCGCTTCGACGCCTGAGCAATAGCCATGCGGCAACCAGCCGCATGGCACCGAATCTCGCGCGCAGTGCTAGAATTGCGCGCATGACTCTGACCCGCGACAACCGCCTCTCACTCGCCCTGGTGCTCTATCTGTGCACCCTGGTGAGTCTGCTGACCTGCGGTTTCCATCAGGGCCAGATGAGCGGGCAGCATCTGAGTGGCGCTGGCGTGGTGTTCTGTAACCTCGGCAGCGACAGCCTTGGCGTCGATCTGGACGACCACCAGCAGCACCAAATGAACGACCTGCAGGCCAGCTGCCCGCTGTGCTCATCGCTCGGCCACGGCACTGCAGTGGCCATGCATGGCTGGTCGCTCGACTACATGCCGGCCAGCCCGGTCAGCGCCCCGCCCAGCGGCCAGTGGGCCCGGCCACCGCCACGCCACAGCTGGCCCTCAATCAACCCCCGCGCTTCACCCTCTCCGCTCGACGCTGCGCACCGCGCCGTCTGAGCCTCTGCGGCCATCGGCCGTGCGCTGCGTCACCTGCACATCACCTTTTCCTGATTTCGGCCCGGCGCGCCTGCGCCGCTTACGGCCACTGTGTGGATGACAACAATGCAACACGCCAACCGTTTTACCCGCACCAGCGCCAGCCTGCGCTGGCAGACTGCTTTCGCCCTGCTGTTTACCAGCTTGGCTGCCAATGCCCAGACAGCATCCGAGACGCACGACCAGCACCAGCACACCAGCCAGGCGGAGCTGATCCAGCTGGCGCCGATGGTCGTCACCGCCGTGCAGCAAAGCTCACCGCTGACTATCGTTGCCAACCCCAAAGACCCGCGCCAGCCGATACCGGCCAGCGACGCCACCGACTACCTGAAGACCATTCCGGGCTTCTCTGCCATCCGCGCCGGCGGCAGCAACGGCGATCCGGTGCTGCGCGGCATGTTCGGCTCGCGCATCAACCTGCTGGCCAACGGCGGCCAGATGATCGGCGCCTGCCCCAACCGCATGGACGCGCCCAGCTCCTACATCTCGCCAGAAACCTACGACCGCCTGACCGTGATCAAGGGCCCGCAAAGCGTGCGCTGGGGGCCGGGGGCCTCAGCCGGCACCGTGCTGTTTGAGCGTGAGCCGGAACAGTTTGATGAACCCGGCAGCCGTATCCATGCCAGTGTGCTGGGCGGCAGCAACGGTCGCTTTGACCAGACCCTGGACGCTGCCATCGGCAACCAGACCGGCTACCTGCGCTTTACCGGCAACGACGCCAGGTCCGACGACTATGACGACGGCAACGGCGACACCGTGCCCTCGCGCTGGAGCAAGTGGAACGGCGACATTGCCCTGGGCTGGACGCCGGATGCCGACACCCTGCTGGAGTTCACCGCCGGCAAGGGCGACGGCGAAGCGCGCTACGCCGGCCGCGGCATGGACGGCAGCCAGTTTCTGCGTGAAAGCCTTGGCCTGCGGTTTGAGAAGAGCAACCTCGGCGCCATCAACAAACTGGAGGCGCAGCTTTACTACAACTACGCCGACCACATCATGGACAACTTCCGCCTGCGCGCACCTGATCCGACCAGCATGATGCCCATGCCCATGGCATCGCAGGTTGATCGCCGCACGCTCGGTGGCCGCGTTGCGCTGACCTTTGAGCTGAACCAGCTCGAACTGGTGACCGGCGTCGACGCCCAACGCAGCGAACACCGCGCCCGTTCATCCAGCTACAGCATGATGACCGGCTACACCGATGCGGACGAGTTTGCCTGGGAGAAGGACGCCGTGATGCGTAACGTCGGGCTGTTCAGCGAGGCCACCTGGTACCGGAGCGATACCACCCGCTGGATTGGTGGCGCCCGTCTGGACCGCGCAGAAACTAAAGACTACCGCCAGAGCATAAGCAACATGATGGGTATGGCCACCCCCAACCCGACCGCCGGCCAGACCCGCAGCGACACCCTGCCCAGCGGCTTTGTGCGCTACGAGCACGACCTGTCCGGCAGCCCCGCCACCCTGTACGCCGGCCTGGGTCACGCCGCGCGCTTCCCGGATTACTGGGAACTGTTCTCCGCCAGCCTGGCACCTACCGGGGAGCTGAACGCCTTCGACGGCATAGAGCCGGAGAAGACCACCCAGCTGGATGTGGGTATCCAGTATCAGGACGCGCGCCTGCAAGCCTGGGCCTCGGCCTACGCCGGGCAGGTGGATGACTTCATCCTGTTCCGCTACTCGACCATGATGGGCATGCGCCGCAGCCAGGCCTACAACGTCGACGCCCGCATCGCCGGTGCGGAAATGGGCGTGACCTATGACCTGACCGAGCGCTGGAACGCCGACGCCACCCTGGCCTACGCCTGGGGTGAAAACCGCAGCGACGGCGAGCCGCTGCCGCAGATGCCGCCGCTGGAAGCCCGCCTGGGCCTGAGCTACGCCCACAACAACTGGAGCGCCGGCGCCCTGTGGCGCGTCGTCGCCGAGCAGAACCGGGTAGATGAAGGGGCCGGCAACGTGGTTGGCCAGGACGTCGGCAAGAGCAGCGGCTTTGGGGTGTTTTCGCTTAACGGCGCCTACCGCCTGAGTGAGCAGCTCAAGCTCAGCGTTGGCGTCGACAACCTGTTCGACAAGGCCTATGCCGAACACCTCAACCTGGCGGGTAACTCGGCATTCGGCTATCCCGCCGACTCCATCGCTATCAACGAGCCGGGGCGCTCGCTGTGGGCCAAGGTGGACTTTGACTTCTAGGGTCTGGAAACAGGCGTATCCACCATTTATCAGAACATAAGAGCGCCAACACACCGCCCGGCCATTGCCGGGCGGTGTCGTTTCAGCCCCGTCGCCAGACACTCGCCAGCCAGGGCTGCTGCTCGCGCGGCAGGCCGGATGGGCGGTAATAGTGCTCCAGTTCGACAAAGCCCGCCGCCTGCAGCAGCGCACGCCAGGTCTCCAGTCGGTAGTAGGCGCCGTAGCGTTCGCCGCTCCAGCCTTCCTGATCCTCCCCACGCGGGTTGGAGCTGAACAGCACGCCTCCGGGCTTCAGCGTCTGATGCAATTGCGCCAAGGCACCGGGCAGCAAGTGGCTGGGGATATGGAACAGACAGGCGTTGGCAAAGACGCCGTCAAAACGCGCCGCCGGCAGGTCCAGCGCCAGAAAATCCTGATGCCACACCTCACAGCCGCTGGCCTCACGCGCCATCTGCACAAAGGCTTCGGCGCCATCGAGCCCGACGGCGTTATGCCCCAGAGCCCGAAAGGTGCGCAGATCGCGCCCCGGCCCGCAGCCCAGATCAAGAATTTGCCAGGGCGCCGGCGCCTGAATATGCCGCAGCAAAGCGTCTATGTTCTGGCTGACATCGTGATCCTGCGTGCCTTCGCGAAAGCGCTCGGCGTTGGTCTGGTAGTGCCCCAGCGTGCGGCTGGCCAGCTGCATTGCCTCGTCGTCCGCTGCGCTTGTCGAGCTGTCGGCCACCCCCAGCAGCTGCAGGGTGCGCGCATCCGGCTCACCGGCGCAGAACACCGCCAGCACCTCGCTGAACAGCGGGTTGTCCGGCGCAGCCTGGGCAAACAGCGTCATGCTGGAGCGCAACTTGAGGTCATCGGGGGAGCCGAGAATCTGCCAGGCAGAGCGCTCAGGCCAGGCCAGCAGGGCCCGGGCGCAGGCCTCAAGCCTTGCGCCCAAAACCGGGTGCGCCAGATAGGCGCGTGCTTCGGTCAGGTCAGCAATGGCGTAGAACTGCGCGGTACTGCTGCGCCCCAGCCCGGCCAACTGCGGAAACACAAACCACATCCAGTGCGAGGTTTTGCGCCCGGCCTGCAGTTCAGCCAGCGCAGTGGCGTAGCCACCGGCCTGAGCATCGAGGAAGCGTTGCAGGTTGTGTGGGTCAGTCATGAGTCTCTCACAGGGCGATTGCAAGCGTTTGGAGACGTTGTACGCGCCGCCCCGCCGCGCGGCAAGGGGATTAAATAGGTGCCGCGCAACCGGCATCCAACTCGCAGCGCCCTGCCAGCGCAGCATCCTCCGGCTGCAGGGTGCTGTGGCTGATACCAAAGCGTTCGCGCAGCAGCTGCTGAATCTGCGGCAAAACGCGTGGCCACTGCGCCAGCGAGTCGATGTCGACATGGGCCGCCAGTGCATGCTTGCTGGAGGACAGGCTCCAGATGTGCAGGTCGTGCACCGCCCGCACGCCGTCGATCTCGCCCAGCGCCCGGCGCACCTCGGCAGGCTCGATGCCCGGCGGTACACCCTCCATCAACACCCGAGTGACGGCGCGCAGCAGCCGCACGGCTGAGACCAGAATCAGCACGCAGACCAGCAGCGATAGCAGCGGGTCCATGATGGCCGGGCCGCCCAAGTAGATAATCAGGCCCGCTGCGACGGCGGCCACCGAGCCCAGCAGATCGCCCATCACGTGCAGCAGCGCCCCGCGCACGTTCATGTTCTGTTCACCGCGCATCAGCACCCAGGCGACGATGACATTGACCAGCAACCCCAGCCCGCCAACCAGCAGCACCGCTCCGCCATCTACCTCCGGCGTATCAAACAGCCGCTCCACCGCCTCCCAGGCAATAAAGGTGACCACTACGAACATGAAGATGACATTGAACAGCGCCCCCAGCACCTCGGCCCGTTGCAGCCCAAAGGAGTGTTGCCTCGAGGCTGGCCTGCTGGCCAGCCAGGCAGCAAACGCCCCTACCGCCAGCGACAGCGAGTCCGTCAGCATGTGACCAGCGTCGGAGAGCAGCGCCAGCGAGTTGGCCAGCAAGCCGGCAACGACCTCAACCAGAGCAAAGGCTCCGGTAAAGATCAGGGCAAACAGCAATACCTTGCCACTGCCATGGCTGTGGCTGTGGCTGTGGCTGTGGCTGTGGTCATGGTGGCCGTGCTGGTGTGCAGACATGGCAGGTGCTCCGCTGGCTCAATCGGGTCTAACTATGGCTGGCCTGTGCCAGTAGCCCCATTGAAAACCCTGAAGTGGCTACAGGGTCAAGCGGCCTGATGCAGCGCCAGCGGCGCTGGCTCCTTCAACCTTCGGTCAGGGGCGGCCGAAGGACAGCAGGAAATCCAGCTGCTCATTGGACTCGGCGGTTTGCTTCACCAGCTTGCCGTGCTCAAACTGCAGCCGATAACCGCTGACGCCGTTACCGCTGTCGATGATGGCCCTGAGCAGGTCGTCGATATACTCAGGGTTTTCATCGCCGGTCAGCGGCGGTAGGCGGTCAACGTGCAGCTCGCCGCTGTGATCGAGCGGCAAATTGATATCCGCGTAATGCCAATAATCATCGGACAGGCGCGTGGGCGCTATGCCGTTGATAGGCGGCGGAATGCGGTCTTCGGCTTTGCGCTTGCGGCTAGGCCAAAGGCTCTGCGTGCTCGCTCAGCTGCCATCAGGCTCGCTCCCGAACGGGTCGAGCGTATTGGCATTATCAATAGAACGCGGCCTTGCGGTGTCGTCAGCGCCAGCCGCGACGACATCACCTTGAAACTGCGTTGGCAAGTCACCCGTGGTGTGCTCGGCATCTTGCTGCAGATAATCCTGCTCAGCCGGGCTGTGGTTGGTGTAGACGCCTTGCAGTATCAACTGGCCGTCGACCACAGCATAGGTAACAACAAAGCCGGTGGGCGTCCAGGTATCGGCATGGTAGGGGCAAATGCCGTGCTCGCTGGGCGAAAAGGCGCCGCCGGAGATCACCTGGAAGGCGATGCCGTCGCGTAGCAGTGTGCTGGTCTGGTAGGCGCTCATGGCGTGACCCAAGGGTGGCAGCGGAAGGGTTGAAACGTTGAGTGGCAGTAGAACAACTAACAGCGTTTTCGACAACCGAGTGAAAGCACAACGGCGACGATCCAAACCCAGGGCCAGCCCACTGGCGCGTTAGCCCAAACACTTACCAGAATGAGCCTTCCAATCGAGGGAAGCACTGATCAACTCCACTCGCCCTCAAAACTCCGGATCAATCGTCAGCAACAAGCGCTGCTGCCCAGCCGCAACGGCAGGACTGCGATGCACGATGCCGCGCTCTTCATTACCGACCCAGCCGCTGCCCTTGAGCAGACAGACATCGCCTTCAGTCAGCCGCCGAATGGCGCCAGCATCACGCACCACTTCCGGTTTGCCCGGCTCGGGGTTGCCCAGGCCGGCGCGCTCCAGCGCCTGCTCGGGTAGCCACTCGCTGCCGGGGCCGCTGTAGGTGGTTACCAGGCGCACCGGCAGGTTGTCGCAATGAAAGCGCGGACACATGGCACCAGCAAGCAGACGCATACGAATGCCCACCGCATCAACGTCGAACAAACAGGCCACCGCCTCGGCCAGCAGACGCACGTCGGCAATCAGCTCACCGGCATGCTGTGGCGCGGGCATACTGCGCGTCAGCGCCTGTTCCAACGCCGAATCCGGTACGCCGCGCCAGGCCAGCTCCCAAGGCTGTGCCGCGCACTGGGCCGCGATACTAGCCAGCAGTTGCGGCGCCAGCTCGCGTTGCATGATGGCGATGGTGATCGCCTCGTCAAATACCTCGGCCAACACGCCGAGATCTAGGCCGGTGGCCCAGTGAGCCCCGACGTGGCTGGCCGCAGGGTCTGCGCTCAGTAGTGCCTGTATCCCCATGACGCCTAGCGCTCCCAGCCCTCGAAAGGATTCGGCCACGTCTCCCAAACGGCAGGGCCCTGCGCCATTTCCTCGTCGTTCAGCAGGCAGGCATCCAGCGCGGCGCACAGGGCTGACTGGTCCATCTGCATGCCAATCAGCACCAACTCCTGCCGAGCATCGCCCACTTGCTCGTCCCATTTGCTGCGGATCAAGGCAACTGACTCAGGGTCATCCGGCCACTGCTCGGGTGCCACCGCAGCCCACCAGTAACCGGCCGGCCCGTGCCGCGCGACTGCGCCGGCCTGCGACCATTGCCCGGCCATGGCGGGCACACAGGCCAGCCAGAAGAAACCCTTGGAGCGCACCACGCCCGGCCACTCACTGTTGACCAGAGTAAAAAAGCGCTGAGGATGGAAGGGGCGACGGGCACGGTAAACAAAACTCGAAATTCCGTACTCTTCGGTTTCCGGCGTGTGGCTGCCGCGCAGCTCCTGCAACCAGCCTGGCGCCTGGGAGGCAGCGCTAAAGTCAAACAACCCGGTATCGAGCACCCGGTCCAGCGGCACCTGACCAAACTCGGCCATCTCGATGCGCGAGCGCGGGTTCAGGCTGGCCAGAATGGCGATCAAGCGGTCGCGCTCCTCCGCGCTGATCAGGTCGGTCTTGTTGACGACGATGACATCGCAAAACTCGACCTGCTCGATCAGCAGATCGACCACGTTGCGCTCGTCTTCTTCGCCCAGTGATTCGCCGCGTTCCTGCACGCTGTCCTGCGAGCTGTAATCACGCAGGAAGTTAAAGCCATCCACCACGGTGACCATGGTGTCGAGCTGGGCAACCTCGTTGAGGCTCTTGCCGTCTTCGGCCTCAAAGGTGAAGGTCTCGGCCACCGGCAGCGGCTCGGAGATACCGGTGGACTCGATCACCAGTTGATCAAAGCGCCCTTCGGCCGCCAGCCGGGATACCTCTTCGAGCAGGTCTTCGCGCAGGGTGCAGCAGATGCAGCCATTGCTCATTTCCACCAGTTTTTCGTCGGTACGCGACAGCTGTGCAGTGCCATCACGCACCAGCGCGGCGTCAATGTTCACTTCGCTCATGTCATTGACGATAACCGCCAGACGACGGCCTTCGCGGTTGTTCAAAAGGTGATTGAGCAGTGTGGTCTTGCCGGCACCAAGAAAGCCGGACAGCACAGTAACGGGGAGTTTGCGGGCTGCAGGTGCAGACCGGGCGAGATCATTCATCGGGTATTCCTCTGGACAGGCGTGAGCAGCCTCACCACCGCACTCTGCTGGGCGTTTAGATTGAGACCGCACAAAATATTACGTTATAACAATTATAAAGATCGAGCAATGTGGCCCGACACGCGGAACTGGCCAGAGGAGGAATAAAAGCACCTGCTGAAACGCAAACAGCCTCCATTGCGGAGGCTGTTTGAAGTCGAGTAACGCGCTGCGTTCAGGCGTTGCTGATATCGCTGGCGTCGTGACGCTCGGCCACCTGCAGGGCTTCATCGCCCCACACGCGGTTGACCCGGCGACCGCGCTGCACCGCTGGCCGCGCGGCAATCTCGGCGGCCCAGCGGCGCACATGCTCGTACTCGTGTACCGAGAGGAATTCAGCCGCCTCATACAGGCCACCTTCTACCAGCACGCCGTACCAGGGGTAGATGGCGATATCGGCGATGCTGTACTCGTCACCGGCCATGTAGCGGTTGTCGGCCAGGTGGCGGTTGAGTACGTCCAGCTGACGCTTCACTTCCATGGAGAAGCGATTGATCGGGTACTCGAACTTTTCCGGCGCATAGGCATAGAAGTGGCCAAAACCACCACCCAAGTAGGGCGCCGAGCCCATCTGCCAGAACAGCCAGTTCATCGCTTCGGTGCGCTTGCCGTGATCGGTCGGCAACAGCGCGCCGAACTTCTCCGCCAGATACAGCAGGATGGAGCCAGACTCGAACACCCGTGTGGGCGGGTTGGTGCCGTGGTCCATCAGCGCCGGAATTTTGGAGTTGGGGTTAACCTCCACAAAGCCGCTGCTGAACTGGTCACCCTCATTGATACGCACCAGCCAGGCGTCGTATTCAGCGCCGCTGTGGCCCAGCGCCAGCAGTTCTTCGAGCATGATGGTGGCCTTGACGCCGTTGGGCGTGGCCAGCGAATACAGCTGGAACGGGTGCTTGCCCACCGGCCGATCCTTGTCGTGGGTCGGCCCGGCAATCGGGCGATTGATACTGGCAAACTTGCCGCCGTTCTCGCTATCCCAGGTCCAGACCTTGGGGGGTGTATAACTGCTGTCAGTCATGCGCTGTCTTCCTATGCTCTGAAATCAGCCCCAAAGGGTAGACGACAAAGAATGTCGAGCCAGGTTCAGCAGGTCAATGCCGAATTCTCGCGCTCGCTGCACTAAAACACCAAGCGTGCGCCAAAGCCCACCAACAGCGCGCCAAAAGCCCAACGCTGCAGCTGCTGCAAGCGTGGGCGCTCGCGCAGCCAGCCACCCATCAGCCTGCCGCTGGCGACGTAAACCAGATCGAAGCACACACCGATCAGCAGCAAAATGATGCCCAGCAGGGTGAACTGCCAGGCCACGCTGCCGCCATGCGGATCAATGAACTGCGGCAACAACACCGAGCAGAACAACAGCGCCTTGGGGTTGCTGATGTTGGTCAGAAGTCCGCGCCAGAATGCGGCCCACACGGTAGGCGAGCGACGCGCAGCGCCGACCTGCGGCACCAATGACGGCGCTCGCCAGATAGAGACGCCCAGCCAGATCAGATAGACCGCGCCGAACAGGCGCACCGCGTTAAAGGTCCAAGGCGCGGTCTGCAGCAGCGCCGCCAGACCAAGCCCGGCCAGCGCCACGTGCGCCGCGCGGGCCAGCGCGAGACCGGCGATGGTGCCAGCGCTCTGCCAGCGCGAATGGCTCGCAGCGGTCTGCAATAGCAACAGCATGTCCGGCCCCGGCACCAGATACGCCACCGCCAGGGCACCAACAAACATCCACAATTCCGTCATTTCAGGCGCGCTCCGGCCGAGTCATCTTTCAATAGCTATGGTAGGGCCGAGTGGCGATACAGGTCATTGCGAGTTAGTGCGCCAACGTTTTAGTTATTGGCATAAACTGCCAGTTAATAATCAAATAAAGTGGGAATATGCCAATGAACTTGGACAACCTGGACAGACGCATCCTCGACGCCCTGCAGCGCAATGCAAAACTGAGCAACGTGCAACTGGCCGAAGAAGTCGGCCTGTCACCCTCGCCTTGTTTGCGCCGGGTGCGCCTGCTGGAAGAGGCAGGCGTGATTCGCGGCTACCACGCGCAGCTGGATCGCAGCAAAGCGGGCCTTGGGTTAACGGTGTTTGTGGGGGTAAAGGTCGAGCGGCACCACGACGAGTCGGCCAACGCCTTTCGCGCCGCGGTGATTGATTTGCCGGAAGTGATTTCCTGCCACGTGGTGTCAGGCGAGTCGGACTTTCTGCTGCAGGTGGTGCTGCCAGATCTGGCCTCCTACGAGGACTTTCTGTTCAGCACCCTGCTCAAACTCCCTGCGGTCAGCGATATTCGCAGCAACTTTGCCATCTCGACCGTGAAGTCGCAGACCGCAGTACCGCTGGATCATCTACCGCAGCGCAGTCTGGGATAACTCAGGCGGCTTCTTCTGCGCCGGTCTCGGCGCGGCGGCCGTAACGCTCGGCCAACACCGCGCAGACCATCAGCTGAATCTGATGGAACAGCATCAGCGGCAGAATCAGCGTGCCCAGCGCACCGCCGGCGAACAGCACCTGCGCCATCGGTACACCGGTCGCCAGACTCTTCTTGGAACCGGCGAAGATGATGGTGATGCGGTCTTCAACGTTAAAGCCCAGACGGCGACCCAGCCAGGCGGTCAGCCCCAGCACCAGCGCCAGCAGCAGGCAGCAGGCGACAACCAGACCCAGCAGCTCGGTCAACGGCACGGTTTGCCAGATACCCTCAACTACCGCGTGGCTGAATGCACCAAACACCACCAGCAGGATCGAGCCCTGGTCCACACTCTTCAACCAGCTCTTGTTACGCGCGACCCAGTCACCGATCCAGCGACGGGCAATCTGGCCTGCAATAAAGGGCAACAGCAGCTGCACCACAATCTTGCCGATGGCATCCAGCGTGCTGGATTCTCCCGCCTGCGCGCCCATCAGCAGCAGTACCAGCAGCGGCGTGACAAAAATACCCACCAGGCTGGAGGTCGCCGCGCTGCAGACCGCTGCAGCCACGTTGCCGCGGGCAATCGAGGTAAAGGCAATGGCCGACTGCACGGTGGCTGGCAGCGCGCAGAGGAACAGAATGCCGAGATAGAGTTCATCGCCCACCAGCGGCACCAGCGCGGGTTTAAGCAGCACACCCAGCAGCGGAAACATGATGAAGGTGCAGGCAAACACCAGCAGGTGCAGGCGCCAGTGGGTCATACCGGCAATAATTGCCTCACGCGATAGCTTGGCGCCGTGCATGAAGAACAGCAGCGCAATGGCCGCGTTGGTCAGGCCATCAAAGGCAACAGCTGCCTGCCCGTGCACGGGAAACAGGCTGGCGGCAATGACGACAGCAATAAGGCAGAGGGTCATGTTGTCAGGTAAAAAGCGTGGTCGTGCCATGGCAATGTCTCGTTTTTCGTTATCAATGTTGCGACGTGCGGGGAGGGAGTTTACTGTCTTGCCCAACGACCGACTAACGCGATTGGATAACACAATGTCGACAAACGGACAAAAGCGCCTGAGTCACCGCGCCGTACCCGACCTGCCCGCCCTGCCCCGGCCGCTGTACGCCCGCAGCGAATCACTGCAGCGCGGCACCACCACGCTCTGGCACAGCCACCCGTGGGCGCAGCTGTCCTACGCCATCTCCGGGGTACTGGCGGTACATACCCACAGCGGCCGTTTTCTGGCGCCGCCGCAGCGGGCGATTCTGGTGCCGCCCGACCTGCCGCACGCGGTCATCAGCTCACCCGATACCGAAATGCGCAGCCTCTATATCGAGCGCGACGCCATGCCCTGGCGCGCCGACCAGTGCGCCGTGCTGGAGATCAACGCGCTGACCCGCGAGCTGATCAACCAGTTTGGGCAGATTCCCATCGAGTACGACGAAAGCGGTGCCGATGGCCGACTGGTTGCCGTACTGCTGGACCAGCTGACCGCCGCCCGTGACACCGGCCTGTACCTGCCCTGGCCGGATGACTCACGCCTGCAGCAGGTGTGTCAGGCGCTGTTCGACAACCCCGAACTGGCGCTGACCTTGGGCGACTGGAGCGCACAGCTCGACTGCTCCGAGAAGACCCTCACCCGCCTGTTCCAGCGCGACACCGGGCTGAGCTTTCGCGCCTGGCGCCAGCGCCTTCGACTGCTCAGCGCCCTGCCCATGCTGGAGCGCGGCGAGCGGGTGACCGACATCGCGCTGGCCTGCGGCTACGACTCCACCTCGGCCTTTATCGCTGCGTTTCGCACGCAGATCGGCATGACGCCTAGCCAGTTTGCCAGCCGCCAATAGCGATCTGGGCCACAGGCTGGCGACCTACCTCAGACTATCAGCGCCCTGAATACCGTATTCCCCAGGACCGCTCTCAGGCCCGCTAACGACCGATCTAGAGCATGTCATAAGTCTTCGGGGCAAAAAGCCGCCCTATCCCAATGGCTGTGCGTTGATCCCGGACAATACCAACATGCTAGACAGCGCCCAGTATCCTCCTAAGCTGAGAGAGGACAACCACGTCCAAGCGACAACAACATCCCGCAGAGGAATGCTTATGAACGTCAACAAACCGGTCATGATTGCTGCTCTGACCATGGCAGCGCTGTTCACGACCGCCGCACACGCCACATCACCCACACCACCGCAACCCACCGCCGAACCCGGCTATGAGCAGCAGGCCGCCAGCGCCGCCCAGTTGCTGCACAAGGCCGTTGCCGCCTACCGCGAAGAAGGCAATGCAGCCTTTGCACGCTTCAGCCGTCAGGGGGAGTTTGTCGATGGCGATCAGTACGTTTATGTCGTCGATGAAAACGGCTACATGCTTGCCAGCGGAGGGCCGTCTGCCGCATTGATTGGTCGAGATATAACTCCGCTGCTGGACCCGGAGCTGCAGGAGGCATTCAACTCCGCGTTACAAGCGCCGGAGTCGAATGCTGTGTCCAGCGCGGAGTATCGCTGGATGAACTGGAGCGACGGTAAGGTCGAACGCAAACACGTGTTCTATCAGAAGGTCGACGGCAAGACCTTTGCCGTTGGCTACTACCTGCCCCGTTCAAGTGAAGCCGCTGCCACTGCCCTGCTGAACGATGCTGCGGCGGCTATTGAAGCAGACCCGGACGCGACCATTTCCCGCATCAACCGCCTGGATCCCGAGTTCAACCGCGATGACCTGTATGTCTTTGTCGTGGATATGACCAGCATGAGCATGGTCGCGCATGGCTACAGCCGTCGCCTGCTCAACATCCACTTCCCGGAGCTGAAGAACCGGGATGGTATGCGTGTCGGACAGAAAATTCTGGATGCGGTGGAAGCAGGTGAACAGAGCGTTACCTACACCTGGCCCAACCCCGTGACCGAGCGACCGGAAGAGAAGAAAACCCTGATCCGCAAGGTCGGCAACTACCTGGTTGCGGTGGGTTACTACCAGGAAACTGAAGCCGAGTAAGCGATTCGGGCTGGTGGCGTTTGCTGCCAGCCCGTATCCAACTAACGCAGTTGGCTGTCCTTACTGGCACTGCGGTTATAACCGGAATCAAAGCGAGCATCTTTTTCCTGCTCGGCCTGACAGGCCAGACACAGGCGCACGCCGGGCAGTGCCAGCCGACGGCGCTCGGCAATCGGCTCGCCACAGACTTCACAGTGAGTCAAACTTTCCCCTTTGGGCAGATCCTGCCGGGCACGCGCCACGGCAGAGTCCAGCGTCGCATCGATCTGCTCCTGTACCGCACCGTCCTGCGCCCAACCACTGGCCATGCTGCCTCCCGCTTCACTCGTCGAAAGCCGCCTGCACTAACAATGGCAGCACCTCACCTGCCGCGCCAGCCAGCAACCATTCGTGCTGACCACCGAACGCCTGCGGCTCAGGGTTAACGTGAACAACCGCCGCCCCTGAGTGCAGCGCGATTTCAGGCACCTGCGCCGCCGGATACACCACGCCGGAAGTCCCCACCGACAGCAGCACATCGCAGTCGGCGGCAGCGGCAAAGGCGGCCTCAAGCGCATCGACCGGCAAACTCTCACCGAACCAGACCACCCCCGGCCGCACCTGACCGCCACAGTGCTCACAGTGCGGCGGCGCAAGCCTGCGCCCTTCTGCAGGCTCCACCGGCGGTGCCGGCGGCATCCGAAACGGCTGAGCGCAGCGACTGCAACGCGGCTGATGCAAACTGCCGTGCAGATGCAGCACATTGGCACTGCCGGCGCGCTCATGCAGGTCGTCGACGTTTTGGGTAACCACCGTGACCTGTGGGACCCGCTTAGCCAGTTCGGCAATGGCGAGATGGCCAGGGTTGGGTAAGCTGCCAAGTACCTGCATACGCCGCGACTCGTACCACCCCCAGACCAGCTCGGGGTCATCCTCGAATGCCTCCGGGGTTGCCAGCTGCATGGGGTCAAAGCGCGACCAGAGTCCGCTGAGGGCATCACGGAAAGTGGCGATACCACTCTCCGCCGACACCCCGGCACCGGTAAACACCACCACATGCCGCGCCTCACGCAACTGCGCCAGCAAACCCTGATCAAACACCATATTCACCACCTCCATTGCCTATTACCAACATCGAGCAGCATTACGGCAAAGCAGGCTAGCAGATGGTATCGCGTCACCTAGCTCGCTGTGGCGCTCTCGGGTGGCAGAAAGGGTAATTTGCCACACTCAGGGAGGGAGTGCGCACCGTCGCTCGTCCCGTTTACGCGGGCGAGTAGCGCAGGGCTGACGGGATAAAGAGTCATAGGATGTCTGAGGCTCGAAGAGCCGAGTTTTATGACTTCCCGTCAGCCCGAGCAACGCAGCGAACCCGAAGGGCCGTGTAGTCGGGTGCCCAGGGGATTGCTAAGGGGGCAGGGCAAGCTGCCCCCTTAGCTCGCCGTAAAAGGCGAAACGCGGACTCAGGAACAACGCTATGCCGACTGAGAATCATCTCTTTCGTTCAAACAGCTGTCGGAGCCCCTGCGCAGCTAGTCAGCAAACACAAACCCGGCCAACGGCACACCCATCGCCACCTGACGGAAGGTGCAAGCCCCTCGGCTCGCGCCAGCGGCACCCGCCACCACATGCAGCGGCAACAGGTGCTCTGCGTCAGGGTGCGCCAGGCCGGCACCCGGTGCCTGCTGCCAATCGGCCAACGCGGCGTCGCGCTCTGCCTGCGGCAGCACGATGGCAGACTGCAGCCACTCGTCAAAGGCCAGCACAGCCGGTGCCGGCGTGGGCAAGCTGGCGCGCATCAGCGGGATGTTGTGAAAGCTCATGCCACTGCCGACGATCAGCACGCCCTGCTCACGCAGCGGTGCCAGTGCACGACCCAGTTCAATGTGTGCCTGCGGGTCCATGTCAGCGCGCAGCGACAGCTGCAACACCGGAATGTCCGCCTCAGGGCGCACCAGCTTGAGCGGAATGAAAACACCGTGATCAAGCCCGCGCTGGTTATCACGCGCGGTGTTGAAGCCGGCACCTTCAAGCAGCTCGGCCACCTCGCCAGCCAACTCCGGCGCCCCCGGCGCCGGCCAGGTCAGCTGGTAGGTGTGCGCCGGAAAGCCGTAGTAGTCATACAGCAGCCCGGGCGCAGCCTGGGTGTTAAGGGTAAAGACCGGCTCCTCCCAGTGGGCGGAGATGACCAGCAGGGCACGCGGTGCCACGTTCAAGGCCGGCAACAGGTTGCGCAGCCAGTCAGCCATGTCGTTCCAGGTGTCGGCCGGCTGCCAGTCCATGAAGAAGCAGGGGCCGGCGCCATGGGGTAAAAATACGGTCGGTAGGCGAGTTGCAGACATCACTCAGTCCTCCTTACAGGCGTGATCAGAAAGGCAGGCCGAAACGACGGTCCAGCGAGAAGCGGTCACCGCCGCGCAGGAAAATACCAAAGGCAGTCAGGGCCCACAGCAGCGGGTATTCGACACCGCCGTCAGTCCAGAAGAAGCCGTTGGCCGTGTGTACGGTCAGCGCCACCCCCAGCATAAAGGTCACCGCCAGCGCCGCCGGGCGGGTCAGCAGCCCCAGCACCAGCGCCAGGCCACCAAAGAATTCGACCAGACCGGCCAGCAGGGCAAACAGGATACCGGGGGACATGCCCAGCGAACCTTCGAAGAACTGGCCGGTGGCTTCCAGACCGTAGCCGCCAAACCAGCCAAATAGCTTTTGTGCGCCATGCGGCATCAGCATCAGGCCGGCGGTGATACGAATCAGCGGATAGCCCAGCGGAGCCAGACGCTCGAAGATGGCCAGACCGGGGGTTACAGTGTTTTGGTTGCTCACGTTGTGTCTCCAGACGTTGCGTTGCGTTGATGGAGAAGAGAATATGATGGTTTCCAAATCCACATAAGACAGCAAAACAGCAACCCATGGTTAACGAAACGGAAACCCTAGGCGGATCACTGGAAGACCTTTACGCCTTCTGCGCCGTGATTGAGTTTGGCACCCTGTCCGCCGCCGCGCGCGAACGTGGCGAAACCAAGGGCAGCATCAGCCGTCGCCTGTCGCGTCTGGAGCAGCGCCTTGGCGTAGCCTTGCTGGCCCGTACTCCCCGCTCGGTCAGCGCCACAGAAGAAGGCACAGCCTTCTATCTCAAGACCCGCGACGCCCTGGCGCTGCTGACCGATGCCAGTGCCAGCGCCCGCGCCGCGCAGGACGTACCCGCCGGTCATCTGCGTTTGACGACGCCGGTGGATCTGGGCGTCGGTGTCATGCCGCCACTGCTGACCGCGTTTCACACGCTGTATCCGCAGATCACCATCGAGCTACTGGCAACCGACGCCCCGCTGGACCTCAGCGCGCACCGCATCGACCTGGCGCTGCGCGCCACCCCCGGCAATCTGCCGGACATGAACTACCGCGCCTCGGCGCTGGCTCACTTTCGTATCCAGCTGTACGCCGCCCCTGATCAACCACTGCCGGAGCATCCGAACGAGCTGGGCGACTACCCGCTGCTGGCCAGTCGCGAGCTGAGCGGCGCCACCACGCTGGAGCTGGAAGACGAGCGTGGCCGCCGCAGTGCGCTGACCGTTCGCCCGGTAATGCGCACCAACGACTTTGCCAGCGCCCTGCAGCTGCTGCGCCACGGTGTTGGGATTGGCCCACTCCCGGACCTGATCGCCCGCGAATCGGTAGCACGCGGGGAGCTGGTACAGGTCTTGCCGCAGTGGCACCTATCACGCGGCACGCTGTTCGCCATCAGCCTGAGCGGCGCTCAGGCACCGGCGCGCGTGCGGGTGTTTCGCGAATTTCTGCGCCAGCGGTTGGGCCCGGATTCCTACACTGGTTAAACTGACGAATACCAACGCCGCACCGGAGTCACCATGCAGATCGAGCTGATCGAGATTCGCGACCACCTCAGCCGCTTCCCGCCGTTCGACGAACTGCCCGAAGAGGTACTCGACGATGTCGCCCGCCAGGTGGAAATCGGCTACTGCAAGGCCGGCACCCAGATCCTGACCTTCAACCAGGAAATCCACGAACTGCATTACGTGCGCAGCGGT
Source organism: Halopseudomonas pachastrellae (assembly GCF_900114765.1). Taxonomy (GTDB): domain Bacteria; phylum Pseudomonadota; class Gammaproteobacteria; order Pseudomonadales; family Pseudomonadaceae; genus Halopseudomonas; species Halopseudomonas pachastrellae. The sequence continues at coordinate 35,249 of NZ_FOUD01000006.1, read as the reverse complement.
GCGGTGGAGATCTTTCGGCGCAATGGCGACCTCTATAACCGTCTGACCGAAGGCGATGTCTTTGGTCACTTCGGCCTGCTGCGACGTAACCGCGTGCGCTTCCCCGCCAAGGCCATCGAAGACACCCTGCTGTATTACATACCCGGCACCCTGTTCGATCAGCTGTGCGAGCAACACGAGCACTTTGCCGACTTTGTCGAGGCCGAGGGCCAGTCGCGCCTCAAGGCTGCGGTGGAGAACGGCCGTGCCAGCGAGCTGATGAAGATCAAGGTGCGCAAGCTAATTTCCCGCCTTCCGGTGACCGTGCCGCTGACCACCAGCGTGCAGGAGGCGGCGCAGGTAATGACCAGCCAGAGCGTCTCCTCACTGGTTGTGGTCGACCCGCACAGCCAGTGGCCCAACCCCGACCGCGTGCCGGTTGCCGAGCCGCACCACGGCGTCATGGTCGGCATCATTACCGACCGCGACTTCCGCACCCGCGTGCTGGCTGAAGGCTTGCCGCTGGAAACCCCGGTCAGCGAGGTGATGTCGCCCAACCCGATCACCGTGCAAGGCGACGACACGGTGTTCGAAGCCATGCTCAGCATGTTGCGCAACAACATTCACCACCTGCCGGTGGTCACCCGCCGCCGCCCGATCGGCCTGATCAACCTCAGCGACATCATCAAGTACGAGTCCCAGAGCAGCCTGTATCTGGTCAGCGCCATCTACAACAAACAGTCAGCCGAAGAGCTGAAAAGCCTGCTGCCGGACGTACGCGCCACCTTTGTGCGCATGGCCCGCGACGAAGCCAGCGCGCACATGATCGGCAGCGCCATGTCCGGTATCGGTCGCAGCTTCACCCAGCGCCTGCTGGAGCTGGCCGAAGACCAATTGGGTCCGCCACCGGTGCCCTACGCCTTCATGGCGCTCGGCTCCATGGCCCGCGATGAACAACTGGTGGTTACCGACCAGGACAACGCACTGGTACTCGACGATCGCTTTGACCCGGCGCAGCACGACGACTACTTCTTCCAGCTGGCGACCATCGTCAGCGACGGCCTCGCCGCCTGCGGCTACAGCTACTGCAAGGGTGGCATCATGGCGACCAACCCCAAGTGGCGGCAGCCGCTGTCGGTCTGGCGTGGCTATTTCAACGACTGGATCGACCGACCCAAACCCGAGGCGCTGCTCAACAGCTGCATCTTCTTTGATCTGGATGCCGTATACGGTGAAAGCGCGCTGGTCGAGGAGTTGCAGGAGCTGCTGGCCGAGCGCGCCAGCAGCAACGAGCCCTTCCTTGCAGCGCTGGCGCGCAACGCTCTGAACCGCACACCACCGCTGGGCTTTTTCCGCACCTTTGTGATGGAAAAGGACGGTCGCCACAAGAACGTGATCAACCTCAAGCGCCGTGGCACCGCGCCGCTCACCGACCTGATCCGCGTGCATGCGCTGGCCTGCGGCTCGCGCGCACAAAACTCCTTCGACCGTCTGGACGCGATCGCAGCGACCAAGCTGATGCCCCCCGAAGCGCTGGAACGCCTTCGCTACGCCCTGGAGTTCCTGTCATTGGTACGCATCCGCCATCAGGCCGTAGACCTGGAAGACGGCATGGACCCGGACAACGAAGTGGAACCGGAAAACATCCCCGCCGCCGAGCGGCACAACCTGAAGGAAGCGTTTCAGGTGCTCAGCAACGCCCAGAAGTTTCTGCGCTTTCGCTACCCGCACCTGCCCGTTACCCGTACGTTATGATTCGTTTTACCCCGGCCGCCCCGGGCGGCCCCGCCATCGACTGGACCAACGAACTGGCGCGCCGCGCCGAGCGCAGCCGTCACCCGGCCCTGCAGACCTTCTATCAGGCAGGCTGCGTCAGCGGTGATACACCGCTGCAGGACGCTCCACTGATGGCCCTGGACATCGAAACGACCGGGCTGGATGCCCGCCGCGACGCCATTGTCAGCATTGGTCTGGTGCCCTTTGACCTGCAACGCATCCGCTGCCGCGACGCCTTCTACGAGGTGGTCAAGCCCGGTGCGCCGCTGAGCGAGGAGTCGATCACCTTTCATCGCATCACCCACTCCGACATCCGCCAGGCTCCGCCCATGACGGCGATCCTGGACCAGGTGCTCAAGGTCATGGCCGGCAAGATCATGGTGGTGCACTACCGGGCCATTGAGCGGACCTTTCTCGATCGTGCGGTGCAGCAGCACCTGGGCGAGTCACTGACCTTTCCGGTGATTGACACCATGCAGCTCGAAGCCCGACTACACCGGGGTAGCGCACAGCCTGGCTGGCTGGCTCGGCTGTTCGGCCGCAAGATCGAGTCGATCCGCCTGGCCGACAGCCGCCTGCGCTACGGCCTGCCACCCTACTCCGCGCACCACGCCCTGACCGATGCGGTGGCAACGGCAGAGCTGCTGCAGGCGCAGATACTGCATCACTACCAGCCGGACACCCCGCTGCGCGACCTCTGGTACTGACTCAGCCCGGCAGCGAGCGCATCTTGCCCGGATTGAGCAGCGAGTGCGGGTCGTTGGCCTTGTCGGGCAGCGCGTCGATATCGGTTCAGCTCAGGTGCAGCTGAAAGCCGGTTTGCACGCTGGTCTCAATGAATAACGCATGCCAGCGGATTACTGCGGGGCTATTTCAAACGGCGTTCAGGGAGTTGAAGAAGGGAAAGTCAGGCGCGCAAGCCAGCGCCAGAGAGGACAAACTCGATAGGCTCCTGCTCGATTTTCTGCCGCACCTCAGGCGCTGTCAGCGGCGACTCCAGCAGCATTTCGGCCTGCAGGGTGTAGTCGGGTCAGCGCCCAGATATGCATGATCAGCAGCCGGCCATCGAGCGGGCGCAGGGCACCGTCGGCCACCCAGCTGTTGATCTTCGCTACCTTGGCGTGGTTCGCCTCCATCGCCCCCGGCCAATAGTTCTCCAGCCGCGTGCCGCCGCTGAGCACCTCCATGGTGCAGATCCGCGACAGCTCAGGCTGCTCCAGCGCATAGTCCAGTTTCACCCGCACAAACTCGCTCAGTGCCTCGCGTGGCGTCAGCTCCGGCTCGGCGTCGAACACAAAAAAACTACGCCAGCTGTCCAGCACCATGCCAATACCTGCGAGTAAAGCGCCTCTTTGTCTTCGATGTAGTAGTGCAGTTGCAACTTCTTGAGCTGCGCACGTCAGGCAGGCGCCTATCCCACCTTGCCTGCTGGCAGAGCATAAGCGGAAACAAAAAAGGGCCGCACGCCGAAGCGGTGCTACCCTTTTGTCAGGCAACCAGACTTAGCGCGGTTCGCTCATCAAGCCCTTGATGATGGCAATACAGCCCACCAGCAGCACGATGGTGAACGGCAAGCCGGTCGACACCGCCATGGCCTGCAAGGCGGCCAATCCACCGCCAAGCAGCAGCGCAATGGCAACCACGCCTTCACCGATCACCCAGAACACGCGCTGCGGCACCGGTGCATTGACCTTGCCGCCGGCGGTGATGGTATCGATTACCAGCGAGCCAGAGTCCGAGGAGGTTACGAAGAACACGATAACCAGCACGATCCCGACGAAGGAGGTGATGGCGGTCAGCGGCAGCTCGCCGAGCATGACGAACAGTTTCAACTCCAGCGCGGCATCCTGCACACCGGTAAAGCCGTCGGCAACAAACTGGCCGATAGCGGTGCCACCAAAGGCGGTCATCCACAGTACCGACACCAATGAAGGCACCAGCAGTACGGCAATCAGGAACTCGCGTACGGTACGGCCACGGCTGACGCGGGCGATGAACATGCCGACAAAGGGCGACCAGCTGATCCACCAGGCCCAGTAGAAGGCAGTCCAGCCTTGGGTAAAGTTGGCATCTTCACGGCCCACAGGGTTGGACAGCGCCGGCAGGTTGGTGACATAGGCCAACAGGTTATCGAAGAAGCCGGTGGCAATCGCCAGGGTCGGGCCAACAATGATGACAAAGCCCATCAGCACGATAGCCAGTACCATGTTGATCTCGGACAGACGCTTCACACCTTTGTCCAGACCCGCGACCACCGAGAGCAGCGCCAGAGCGGTGATGCCCATGATCAGCAGCACCTTGGTGACGTTGCCGGTACCGATATCAAACAGGTAGTGCAAACCGGCAGTTGCCTGTTCGGCACCGAAACCCAGCGAGGTGGCCAGACCAAACAGCGTAGCGAACACGGCCAGGGTATCGATGATATGTCCAGGCCAGCCCCAGACGCGCTCACCCAGGATCGGATAGAAGATAGAGCGAATGGTCAGCGGCAGGCCCTTGTTAAAGGAGAACAGCGCCAGCGCCAGCGCCACCACCGCATAGATTGCCCAAGGATGCAGGCCCCAATGGAAGATGGTCGCCGCCATGCCGAGGCGCTCAGCGGCTGCCGCGTCGCCGGCTGCCCCGGCCAACGGTGCCCAGTCGGTGCGCAGACCATCCTCACCTACCGCCACGCCGCCAAGCGACGAGGAGAAATGCGACATCGGCTCGGATACGCCGTAAAACATCAGGCCGATACCCATACCGGCAGCAAACAGCATGGCAAACCAGCCGAGGTAGCCGTAGTCAGGCTTGGCTTCCATACCGCCAATGCGCACCTTACCCAGTGGCGATACGATCAGGCCGAGACACAAGAGTACAAAGATGTTAGCTGCGCCCAAAAAGAACCAGGCCAGATTACCAGTCAGCCAGTCACGCAGTGCCGCAAACAAAGGGGCCACTTCAGCCTGCAGGGCAAGCGTCAGCACCACGAACAGCACCACGGCCAACGCCGAGATAGTGAATACCTTGCCGTGGATATCGAGGTTGAAAACAAAACTGCCAGAAATGTTGTCCTGACCGATAACGTAGTCGGTGTCGATCAGGTTGGCTTCGCCGGTCGGTGCCGGGATGCCATCGTGGGGGGCCTTAGAGGCCGCGGGGTCGTGCTCATTCAATGGTTCTTTCGCCATCTGAGATGCTCCGATACTTCAGTGCGGGCAATTGCCCGGTGACGTGTTAGCCGAACCGCACAGCGAGACGGGACACCAAAATGAGTCCCCGAGGGGACGCGAAAGCGCCCCTTTGGGCGCGCGGCGGCAACACTGTTGTTAGCCCAAAAAGACAGATTCAGTCACTGTGTTTTTCAGTCGACGCGCGCTAATGATAGCCAGTTGCCGGGCATTAGTGAAATTGCCGCCCCAAAGCGGCGGCACTCAGGAACGCAGATCCCCGCGCAATTGCAGGGTGACGGCGCCGGTAAACAGCATCATCACCTGGTCCTCGGCCAGCGCCAGAATTTCGCTGCGCCGGGCCGGTTCACCCAGGTAATCCAGCGACTGGAACAGCATGTTGCGGTTGACCATGCCGGCGATCCGGCGGACCTGGGAGGCGGATACCAGAGGCGGCATCAGCCCTAGTTCATGGATGTCCTGCGCCATGTCGTCGGCAAACTCATCCATCTGCCGTTGCAGTTCCAGGCGCAGTGCTGGCGAGGGCCCGTGCAGTTCGCGCACGGCTATCAGCACACGGGCACGGTTGGCATACACGTAATCAAAATACAGGCGCAAGGTCTGCCTGCACACCGCCCGCCCCTTGCTGACACCAGCTTCACCAGCGCCCTGCTCGACCGCACCGGCAGCCTGTCGTCGCAACGCGCGCAGCGCCGCACGCAATTCGTCCTTGGACTGGCGCAGCAGCTGCAGGCCAAGGTCTTCCATGTCGCGGAAGTGACGATAAAAGGTATTGGGGTTGAGCCCGGCTTCGCGCGCCAGCTCACGCAGCCCCAGACTGGTCAGACAGCGGCTGCAGCCTGCCAGGCGCTCGGCAGCATCCAGTAAAGCTCGCTTGCCCGGCGGCTCTGCGTTCATGGCAAACCCGCGGGGGGTTAAGGCGCCGAGCGCAAAATTGACAGTACCTGACGCGGCGTCATCGCGTACGCGTCCATCAGCGCCTTGAGTTCTTCGTTAAACGCCAGCTCTTGCTGCAAGCCGCTGTCCTGCTTGAGTTTTTCAAGGTGCTCCAGCTGCGCGGCCAACTCACGCTCAGCGGCGCGAAACTCCGAAAGCTTGCTCATGTCATACCTGTGTGCAAAAAAGGTTGTTAAGGAAGTGCTGCTTGATTTGGCATGCCTCTGGCGCCCGGGCCTGATGCCCGCCGCCAGTACTTGCTCAAGGATTCTACACCAGCGGCGCGCCCGGGACGCACACATCATGCAGCCTACCCGTTGACGCGCAGCTGCTTACGCCGCAGGAGACAGGCCCTATGTCCACCCTTGTGATGCCACCGCGCACCCGAACCAGCGACGGCGCCTTGCGCCGCGTTGGTGTCGAGCTGGAAATGAACGGCATCGATATCGACAGCCTGAGCCAACTCGTCGCCGGCGAAGGCAACTACCAGATCGAAAAGCCCGGTCGCTACGAGCGCCGCCTGACCGGCGATGAAGCCGGAGACTGGGTAGTGGAGCTGGACTCCAGCCTGGTCAAGCGCCTGGGCCGCAAGCCGCGCCCGGAAGACCCGCGCTCCGCCGAACTGATGAGCTCTGCCGAAGACGCCCTGATCTGGGTCGCCGAAGCACTGGTGCCCGCCGAGCTGGTCAGCCCGCCGCTGCCGCTGGACCGCTTGGATGAAATGAACGCACTGATTGCCCGCCTGCGCGAGGCCGGCGCCAAGGGCACCGGCGACCGCCTGACCAATGCCTTTGGCATGCAGTTCAACCCTGAAATCCCGGACGACCGCCCCGAGACCATTACCGCTTATTTGAAAGCCTTCCTGTGCCTGTACGACTGGCTGGCCGAACGCACCGAGGTAAACCTAACGCGGCGCATCACGACCTATGTGGACCCGTTCCCGGCCGCCTACGTCAAACGCGTCACCACGCCCGAATACTGGCCCGATCAGGCGCGGCTGATTGATGATTACCTGGAGCACAACCCGACCCGCAACCGCGCGCTGGACATGCTGCCGCTGTTTCGTCACCTCGACGAGCAGCGCGTGCTGGCCCGCGCGCCGGACCCGCTGATCAAGGCGCGCCCCACCTTTCACTACCGCCTGCCCGACTGCCGCATCGATAAGCCCGGCTGGGACATGACCCCCGCCTGGAACGACTGGCTGCAGATTGAACGCCTGGCCTGCGACCGCGAACGCCTGCAGCGCTGCTGCGAGGCCTATCAGCAATGGCTGCATCAGGGGCTGAGCAGGCTGCTGGAAAGCTGGCCACGGCAGCTGGAACGGGACTGGCTCAGCAGCGAGGCGTCATGAAGCGCCCCCGCATTGCCATTACCGGCCCCCGACGCGGGGCCTTTGGGCCGCGCTTTCTGGTGGCACGCGCAATCCGCTACTACGGCGGCGTGCCCATCCAACTGGGGCCGGGAGACGAGCGCCGTCTGCCGCGCTACGACGGCGTGGTGGTGACGGGCGGGCACGACATCGACCCGGTGCTCTATGCCGCCGAGCCGGAGGTCAAACCACGCTATGACACCGCCCGCGATGCCCTCGAAACCGCCGTCATCGACGACGCCCTGCACCGGGGCCTGCCGCTGCTGGGTATCTGCCGGGGCGCGCAGCTGCTGAACGTACGCTGCGGCGGCAATCTGTTTCAGGACCTGCGCTCACGCCGCAAGCTGACCTCGCACCGGCGCACCATCCTGCCGCTGAAAACCCTCTGCGTAGACGCCGGCAGCCATCTCGCCCGACTGCTTGGCGCGCAACACGCGCGCATCAACAGCCTGCACAATCAGGCCATCAACCAGCTTGGTGAGGGACTGGTGGTCAGCGCCCGCGACCTGGACCAGATCACCCAGGCGGTCGAAGCACCCGGGCGGCGCTTTGTCATGGGCGTGCAATGGCACCCGGAGTTTCTGCTGTTTCTGCCGCGCCAAAGGCGGCTGTTCAAGGCGCTGGTGTCGGCGGCGCGGGAGCTGGGGTAGCACCATCTCTGCCATCAAGTAACCCGGTTTGCTGGTGACCAACGACGTCGATGATTAAGATGCGAAGGCGTTTACCCCATCGCCCCTTGCGACTAACGGAAAAGGCCAACCCCATGCGCAGGCCCCAACGGACTACCGGCCTCCTGTCACCCATCCTGCTTACGGCATTACTTGCCCTGTTGGCCAGCGGCTGCAACGCCCCATCCGAACACCGCGATAACGTCTTCGCAGAGTTAAACCGGCGCGGCATCAGTACCGACATCAACGGTTTAAAAGCCGCCACCAGATCACGTCAAGATGACGGCGCCTTTCTGTTTGCCGACATCGGCTTTTTCGACACTATCAGTGATGCCGACCTCCTTGAGGCCTTGATCCACGCCGCCAACACCGGCAATTTTGGCTTGGCCTACGAGCTGGCACGCCTCGACAACAACGCACAGCTCGATCCTCAGAAGCTACAGCAAAGCTTTGATCAGTCCGTGCGGCGCAGCCTGCCAACGCTAACCGCCGCGCTGCTCCGTCACGGCGCACGGCCGGGCCCCGACACCCTGTTTCAAGCTGCTTACACTGACGACTTTCAGCAGACCACGCTGCTGCTGCAGTACGACATCGACTTTACCCAGGCCCGCAATAACGAAGCGCTACGCATGTCGGCACGACTGGGCAACCTGCAAACCCTCAAGGCCCTTGTCCAGAGTGGCAAGGCCCCGGATGAGCTGATCAACCGCGCCCTGCACTTTGGGGCACTGACCGAAAAAGGTGCAGTGGTAAGGTATCTGGTGGATTGGGGCGTTCCAGTAAACTATCCCGACAACCGAGGCTGCACGGCGCTGCATTACCTGGCGCAGGATGGCCAGGTTGGCGATGTGCGCTACCTCGTTGAACAGGGCGCCGAGGTCAACCACCCCTGCCGCGGTCAGCAAACCCCGCTGACCTGGGCCCACTACGACAAGAATCAGCCGGTGATTGATTACCTGCTGAGTGTCGGCGGGACCCAACCCTGAACTCACCGGGACAATGCCGTAATTTCCCCTGTAAATCGGAGTACCCGTGTCCGTCGATCCGCTGAAAACCCTGTCCGATCTGGTCAACGATGCCCATACACAAATTCAAGCGGCGCATCAGCACATCAACCCAGTAGTCGAGGTGCGCCAGAGCATGCGTGATGTCGGCATCCCCGCCGATGTGCTCACGCTGGACTGCTTGCGTACCCAGCGCCGTATCACCCTGATCCTGCATGACCAGCATCCGGGCGTGGTGCTCTACCAGTTCGTCACCCGGAAAGAAGAAGTCGGCGGTGAATTCAAGCAAATGGCGCTGGCGCAGATGAGTAGCCAAACGCTGTTCGACTGGATGCAAGACCACTTCGCCTAGTCCCCGGCTAATCTGCCGCCCAACGCTTGCGCGCATGCAGATAGGCGGCGGTGTCCCCGTAGCCCAGCCGCTCCCCGACTTGGGCGCGGGTCAGGCCCTGCAGACTCAGGTACTGATCCAGCTCGGCGCGCACCAGATCAAGCAACTGACGAAAGTTCAGATCCTGCTCCTGCAGCCTGCGGCGCAAGGTGCGCGGGCTCAGGTGCAGCAGATCGGCAATACTCTCCAGCGCCAGCAGCTCGCCACGCAGCATTCCTTCGCGCAGATGCTCGGACACCTGTCCAGCGGTACCGCCGAAGCGGCGCTGCTGCGCCAGCCGGCGGTCCAGTTCAAAGCAGACCAGCTCAAACATGCCCTGATTGGCACCGGGATTGGGGTGCAGCAGGTCGGCGCGTCGAAACCACAGCTGGTTGTACGCTGCGCCAAACTCCAACTGCTCACCCAGCAGCGGCTGATACTCGGCCCAATACGCCGGCTCCGGATGACGCAGGCACACCCGTGCGGGAATCAACTGACGCTCGGCAGCGGCGTTCAGCTGCGTGACGGCCATGGTCATGTAGTGCTCGACCAGATAGCGCTCAAGCACCTCGGCAGAATGCACCCGGATGCTGACACCAAGCAGGTCATCGCGCTCCACCTGATCAACCGCATCTAGTGACGACGCCAAACGCTGATAGCGCACCCAGCAGGCGGTAGACTCCGCAGCATTGGGCGCGTAAAAGCCGAGACAGGCCAGCACGTGCCAGTCCTGCCGTGAAAACTGCGAAAACAGATGCAGACCAATAGCCGGGTCGTGGGCTGCGGCTCTGAGCCAGAGCTGCTCCAGCGCCACCAGATCAAAGTCCTGACGCTCGCCACACTCATGCAGAAAGCGCTGCAGCACACGCCCTAGCGGGCCGTGGTGATAGAGCTGCACCGGCTTTTTGGCCACATCAACTATGTTTTTGTCCTCTGCGCGCATGTTGGATCGGTCCGGTTTGGCTTCTTATTAAAGGGCAATCGAATCACTCAAACGCCCGCAGAGGTTAGCATGCAAACAATAACAACAAGCCTGAACCCGGCAGTCATTGTTGCCGGTATATTCCTGTCATTCATTGTCATGGAGCTGATCGTTGGTCGCTTCTTCCAGCGCGAAGGTGACCGCCGCGACGCCATTATCGAGACGGTAGGCTCAACGCTGCTGCTCGGTGTGACAGTTCCGTTCATCACCTTTGCCACCGGCGCCATCATGGCGACTCTCGCACCAGACGCACAAGGTGCGCTCAGCGGTATCCCCTGGCTGGCGGGCTTTGCCCTGTTCCTGCTGTTCGACGACATGACCCAGTATTGGTGGCATCGCCTGGCGCACAAGGTGCCCTTCCTCTACAGCCTGCACCGCGCGCACCACTCGGCCAAGTACATGAGCATCCGTATCGTGTATCGCAACAACAGCTTCTACTACCTGCTGATGCCCGGTATCTGGTTCTCCGGCATTCTCATTTATCTGGGCTTGGCACACGTCTACTTCGTCTACCTGATCCTCAAGATGTGCGTGATCTTTGGTGCGCACAGCAGCGTGCCCTGGGACGCCAAGCTGTATGAGATCAAGTGGCTCAAGCCGATCATGTGGGTACTGGAGCGCACCATCTCCACCCCGTCGACGCACTCCGCACACCATGGCCTGTGCGCAGAAGATGGCGTGACCAACTACAAGGGCAACTTCGGCAACCTGCTGTTCTTCTGGGACATCCTGTTTGGTACCGCCAAGATCACCCGCCGCCGCCCGCCGAAGTACGGCATCGAAAACCTCGGCCCGGTGAGCTGGCAGCACGAACTGTTCTGGCCGCTGGTGCGCAAACCGAAGAAGGCCGCCAAGCCCGCGCTGAAACCTGAGGTCGCCCAATGAGCCGTCACATCGCCCTGATCGCGGGCTCCAGCCAGCAATCCAGCCAGAGCGCCAAAGTCGCGCACTGGCTGGCCGCCAGCCTGCAACGCCAGAGCTGCGAAACCAGTGTTATCGAACTCGGCCAACAGACGTTGCCGCTGTGGCCTGAGGCCGACAGCAAAGGCGTCTGGCCCGAAATCTCTGCCACACTGCGCAGCGCCGATGCGCTGGTGGTGATCAGCCCGGAATGGCACGGCATGGCCAGCCCGGCGCTGAAAAACCTGTTCATGTATGCCGGACGCGCCGAGCTGGCACACAAACCGGCGCTGCTGGTGGGTGTGTCCGGCGGGCAGGGCGGCAGCTACCCGCTGGCCGAGCTGCGCGCATCCAGCTACAAGAACTGCCGCGTGTGCTATCTGCCGGAACACCTGATCGTGCGCAACGTCGAGCAAGTCATGAACCCCGGCGAGCCCGCCAGCGAAGACGATCAACGCATCCGCGCCCGCGCCGACTGGGCCATGGGCCTGCTGCTGGATTACACCAACGCACTGGCCCCGCTGCACGAACGTCATCGCAGCCCGCCGGCGGACTGGATGAACGGCATGTAGTCAGTTGGTTGCCGCGCTCAGGTCCAGCCCGCTGATCCGCCGCACCGGCGTTTGCACCGCCGCCTCCAATACACCGGGGCGGCTTTCCAGCAAGCTGAAGTGTTGACTGGCGCGGGTGATGGCGGTGTAGACCAGTTCCTTGGTCAGCACCGGGTTGCGCGCCTCCGGCAGCACCAGCACGGCGTGCTCGAACTCCGAGCCCTGGGACTTGTGCACGGTCATGGCAAACACGGTTTCCACATCTGGCAAACGGCTGGGCAAAACAAAGCGAATGCCGCCCTTGCCATCGTTACGCGGGAAGGCGACGCGCAGCGCTTCGGTTTCCGCCTGACCGGCGTGCAGGGCCGGCTCGCGAATGCGCAGCGCGATGCCGATATCGCCGTTCATCAAGCCCAGGCTGTAATCGTTGCGGGTGACCAGCACCGGGCGCCCCTCGTACCAGAGCTTGTCGGCACGTAGCAGGCCGCGGCGGGTGAGCAAGTCAGCGACGCGCTGGTTGATACCCTCGACGCCCCACTCGCCCCGGCGTACTGCGCAGAGCAACTGGAAGCGATCAAAAGCGCTCAGCACGGCGGAAGCCCAAGCCTCCCAGCGCGGATCATCAGCAGGTACATCTGCTCCCGGGCGCTGCTCCTTGAGTGTGCTCAGATAGGCGCCATAGCCCGGCAGCGGGCCCTCACCACCGAGCACCAGCGCGCTGAACGCCGGGTCGTTGCTGCCATTCAGGCGGCGACTCTGGATGTCGTCAAAACCACCGCGTTGCAGCAGGTCGCGCGCGGCGGTGGCATCGCAGCGATTAACCGCACGGGCCAGTTCACCGATACCGCTGGCGGCACCAAAGCGGTGAGAGTGACGCAGCATGGCGGTCTGCTGCTCAAGCAGATGAGTCGCCTCGTCACCGGCCTGCAGGCCGCTGCCTGCCAGCGACTGCCCACTCACCTGCTGCAGCCGATCGATCGTGGCCGGTGAGTAGCACCCGGCATCGGCACGCCGGCACAGATCGCCCAGCACCGCGCCCGCTTCAACCGAGGCGAGCTGATCCTTGTCACCCAGTAACACCAGGCGCGCCTGCGGCGGCAGCGCCGCCAATACGTTGGCCATCATTTCCAGGTCGATCATTGAGGCTTCGTCCACCACCAGCACATCCAGCGCCAGCGGGTTGCCGGCGTGATGGCGGAAATGGCGGCTGTCCGGCAGGCTGCCGAGCAGACGATGCAACGTGCTGACCTCGGTCGGGATGGCATCACGCACCGCTTCGTCGACTGGCAACGCTCCCACTTGCCTGCCAATCGACTCGGTCAGCCGCGCAGCGGCCTTGCCGGTCGGTGCGGCCAGGCGAATACGCAGCGGCTTGCCCGCTTCCACTGCGGGCGTCTGCAGCAGCGCCAGCAGGCGCACCACCGTGGTGGTTTTACCGGTGCCGGGGCCGCCGGTGATGATGCTGAAGCGCCCGCGCGCCGCCAGCGCGCAGGCGATGCGCTGCCAGTCCGGATTCTGCTGGCTGCCGGCAAACAGGGCATCGAGCCGCGCGGGCAAATCCGCGGCCACAGGCAGCGGTTGCTGCAGGCGCTGATGCAGGGTCGAGACGACGTGCCGCTCATGCTGCCAGTAACGGCGCAGATACAGGCGTTGGCCGATCAGCACCAGCGGGCAGCTACCCTGCTCCGGCTGTTGGCTGTCGACCACCCGGCTGGCCTGCAGCGCCGCACGCCAGCTATCCAGCGTGACGCCCGCCAGCACCGCCGAAGGCAACGGCGTGTCGAGCAGACTTTCGCCCTCCGGTGGCAGCGACAGGGCAAAGTCCGGTTCGGCCAGCGTCGTCGCCAAATCCAGGCAAACATGCCCATGGCCCAATTGATGGCTGACCAGCGCCGCTGCCAGCAGCACCGCCGGGCCGGTGTCCGGCGCCTGCTCCAGCAGAAAGCCGGCAAAGGCGCGGTCCAGAGCGCGCAGCCAGCCGTTGGCCTGCCAGTCATCCAGCAATTGCAGCAGCGCGGTGGCGCTGTCCAGCTGCGCGGCGGAACGGTCGAGGGTGCCGAGCAGATCCAGTTGATCACCCTGCATGGTCAATCTCCTCAACCGGCTGACCGGCAAACAGGCGGTCCAGCGTTTCAATCAGTTCGCGCGGCGGGCGCTGATGGCAGATGCCGCCGTTCTCTGCGTCGACGCCACGAACAAACCAGTAAAGCGCGCCGCCAATGTGGCGGTCGTAATCATAGTCCGGCAGCCGTGCCTGCAACTGGCGGTGCAGCGCCAGCAGGTAGAACACGTATTGCAAGTCGTAGCGGTGCTCCAGCAGCGCACGACTCATGGCCGCCTCGCTGTAGTCGGCCGGGGTCGCGCCCAGCCAGTTGGACTTGTAGTCGAGCACGTAATAACGCCCTTCATGCTCCAGCACCAGGTCGATATAGCCCTTGAACAGACCGTTCAGGCGGTCGCGCTGCAGCGCCGGGCGCGGCAGGCCATCCAGCGTCATCGCGGTGACCAGCCGATCAATCTGCTGTACATCCACCTTGCTGGCCGCAAACATAAAGGCCATTTCGCTCTGGTAGCGCGATTGCGGCAGCTCACCCAGCGCCAGCGTGCTCTCCGGCACCAGGCCCGGACGCTGCAGCAATTGCCCCAACCAGTCGCTAAGGCAGTCACTCCACTCGCCCCAGCCACGGCGCTGGCAGCGCGGCGCCAGCCAACGGCGGCAACGCTCGGCATCCTGCAGCGCCGCGAAGCCCTCCTCCGCCGCCAGCTCCAGCAGACCGTGCAAAAAGGTGCCGGGCTGCGGGCCACGCGGGAAGCGGTGAATGCTCGGCTGCTCGCCACGGCGCAGCGGCACAAAACGGCTCTGGCGCTCGTCGTCGGCAATCCACTCGGCCAGCGCACTGTCGGTACTCTCGCCGCTGAGCGCCAGCGCACTGTAAGAGCCGATCCACCAGGAATCGAAACGCCCATGGGACGGGCTACGGGCATCGACCAGCGCCGGGCCGTCTTCCAGCACCTGCAAGCGTTCGTCACGCGTCTCAGGCGCGGCCTGCAGCGCGACCACCTCGCCGTCCGGCTGCCAGCGCGCCAGCCAGTCTTTCAGTTGAGTAGACGACTCCAGTGCCGCGCCACCACCGAGCAGCCAGGCGATCGCGCTGTGGTGCAGTACCGACTGTTTGTTGTTGCCACTCTTGAGATCGGCCATGCCCAACCAGCAAGCGTGGCGGGCGCGGGTCAGCGCCACATAAAGCAAACGCAGATCTTCACCGAGTCGCTCGCGGTCGGCCTCGGCCACCTGATCGGCATCCGGCTTCAGTACCCAGCCGTCGCTCAGGCGCAGCGGCTGATCGGCCCGCACCGGGCGACTCAGGCAGATGAACGGCAGAAATACCAGCGGGTACTCCAGGCCCTTGGACTTGTGGATGGTCACCACCTTAACCAGCTCGGCGTCGCTTTCCAGCCGCAGCACCTGTTCGTCCCCAGCGCCCTCGTCAGCGCGGCGGATCAGCTCGGCCAAGTGGCGGATCAACGCCTGCTCGCCATCCAGCTCCCGGGCGGCGCGTTGCAGTAGCTCAGCCAGATGCAGCAAGTTAGTCAACGCCCGCTCGCCATCGTCCTGCTGCTGCAACCGTGCCGGCAGTGCAAAGTCGTGCAGCAGGCGGTGCAGCATCGGCAGCACACCCTGGCGTTGCCAGATGCGTCGATAATCGCGGAACTGGTCTACCCGCTGCTCCCACAGGCGCTCGTCCTGGTTCAGCTGATCCAGCGCCTGCCAGTTGAGGTGCAGGCTGTGGCTGGCGAGTGCCGCGCGCAGCAGGCGGTCGTTGCCGGGCTCGGCACAGGCGCGCAACCAGCGCAGCACATCCTGCGCCTGCTGCGTTGCCAGCACCGAATCCTTGTCAGACAGATACACGCTGCGCACACCGCGCGCGGCCAAGGCATCACGAATCAGCTGCGCCTCACGGCCGGTGCGCACCAAAACCGCCATATCGGCCGGGCGTACCGGCGAAAACGGCTTGTCACTGTGAGCAAAGCCGGCGCTGCCCTGCTGCCCGGCCTGCAGCAAGGCGGTCATTTCGCTGGCGCAGCGCTCGGCCATTTCCCGCCGGTAGGTGTCACCCGTCAGCGGCTCTTCGGACTCCAGCAGCCAGGCGGTTAAAGCCGGCGCCCGTTCACCCTGGTAGCTCCACACTTCGCTGCGCCCGCGCGCCTGCACCGGCAGAAACGGCATGGGGTTCTCACTACCCTGGCGGAACAGGAAGGCGCCAGCAGCAAAGTGCTGCTCGGCCTGCTCGAATACCCGGTTTACCGCCGTGACCATCGCCTGGCTGGAGCGGAAGTTGGTATCCAGATTCTCGTGCCGCCCGGCGGTGTCTCCACGGGCCCGCAGGTAGGTGTGAATATCCGCGCCGCGGAAGGCGTAGATCGCTTGTTTGGGGTCGCCGATCAGCAGCAGCGCGCTGTCCTGGTCATTTTCTGCTACCCGGTAAATGCGATCGAAGATGCGGTACTGCAGCGGGTCGGTATCCTGAAACTCGTCGATCAGCGCAACCGGAAACTGCTGACGGATGACCTCCGCCAGCCGGTCGCCATTGGGGCCCTGCAGCGCGGCATCGAGGCGGGTCAGCATATCGTCGAAGCCCATCTGCGCACGGCGGCGCTTTTCCTGCTCGAAGCGCACCGACATCCAGTCCGCAGCGTGGCGCAGTGCATCACCCTCGGGGTTGGGTAGCGCGGCCAGCGCCTCGCGCAACTGTGGCAAGCCGCGCAGTGCCGGGTGGTCGGGCACATCGCCCTTTTTCCAGGCCTCACCGAGGCCGTCTTCACTAAGCCGCGCCCAGGCCGCCGGCGGCAACTCGAGCTTCACCTGCTCGGGCGCCAGCGCCCATTGGCGCAGGGCTTGGAACCAGGGCGCGTAATAGCGCTTCTGAATCTTGCGCTTGTCGACCACGCCCTGCTCGACCGCTTGATCCAGCAGCGCTTCAAGGCTGTCTGCCCACTCCACACAGGGGGCTTTGAGTTCGGCCAGCTGCGCATCGCGCTGGGCCAGCGCCTGGTCCAGCAGCGCTTGCAGCGCCGTTACCGGTTCATCTGCAGCGGCGGTGAACAGCAACCGTGCCTTACCAAGCAGCGCTTCGGGCTGTTGCCAAACCTGCTGCACCCAGGCGAGCGCTGAACCCTGCAAGTGATAGCAATGCAAGCGCCAGTAATCACGCGCGACCTCGGCCAGCAGGTCACGCTGGTCGGTTTCCAGCGTCTGGGTAAACAGGCTGCCGCTGTCGAAGGCGTGCTCGCGCAGCATGCGCTGGCACCAGCTGTGAATGGTCGAGACCGCGGCCTGATCCATCCACTGGGCGGCGATATCCAGCTTGCGCGCAGCGCTGGCGTGTTCGGTTTCGGGGATATCGGCCAGCAGCCCAGCAAGAATCGGGTCCGGCTCATTCAGTTCGCCACGGAAGGCCTGCGCACCCTCGACCAGCCGCGCGCGGATGCGGTCACGCAGCTCCTGGGTGGCGGCTTCGGTAAAGGTTACGACCAGCACATCCGGCGGCAGCAGTTCACGGCTGAAGGCGCTGTCACCCTCGCCGTGGCCCAGCACCAGTCGCAGATACAACGCAGAGATCGTGAAGGTCTTACCGGTACCAGCACTGGCTTCAATCAGGCGGCTGCCGCGCAGCGGGCAGCGCAGAGCCAAGGGGCGTTGATTGCTCATGCCTCGCCCTCCCCGGCCACGGTAATCATCAGCCATTCATCCTCAATTGCCTGCGCCAGCGGTTGATAGAGTGACTGCGCCCAACCGATAAATTCGTCGCTCGCCTGCAGGGCGGCAAAGTCCGGATAGCTGCGCTGCAGCGCCGGGCTGCCGTCCACCTCGCCATGGCTGTAGTCGTTGCCCTCAAAACAGAGTTTGGCAGCGCCGAGGCGCTTTTCCTCCTTGCCTTCGGTCAGCCAGGCAAAGGCGGTTTCCACCGCGACCGGCAGCGGTCGCTTCAGGCCTTGCAGGTAGCCAAGCAGCCAGTCGTTCACGATGCGCTCAGCACGCTCCTGCTCCAGCGGCAGCAGTTGAATGCTGGCGTCGGCGCTGATCAGGCAGGTAGTGAGTCGATGCCCCGAAGCCGCAGCCAATACATGCTGACACAGTTCGTTCAGCAGCTTGCGCCAACGCGGCACACCTTTCTTACCGAGCAGTTTGCCGGTGACCAGTTGCACCCGTATCAGCCCATCCAGCTGCGCGCAACGCCGTACGCCGGCGAGCCAGCTGACCACCTCAATGTTCGCGTCTGCCGTACGCGCCGACGCCTGCAACGGCAGTGGATACTCCAGCGGCTGATCCCACAACAGCAGCTGCTCACGGAAGCGCTCCAGCTGACCACCCAGCGGCTCGACCAACTGGGCCAGCGTCAACTCACCAAAACCGGCCAGTGGCAGGCTGCCGCGCTGCTGCAGACGGCTCGCCTGTTCAACCAACAATGCCTGCCAGTCATCCTGCAAGTCGGCCTGCTGCACCTGCTCCAGCAGCCATTGGCTGAGCTGGTGTTGCTGCAGACCGTCGAGCGCGAAGGGCTCATCGTCCTCGGTGTTGCTTTGCTGTTCCTGCAGCCAGACCTTCAGCCGAGCGGCAAAGAAGTGCTCGACCGGATTACGCAAGAAGCGCTGCAGCGCCAGCAGCTCGATGGGGGCCTCCAGCGTGACCGGCGCCAGCGGCTGGTCGGTGGCTTCCTCGGCATGGATATCGTGCAACTGACGCCACTCGCGCGCGTAGCTGAACAGCGCGGAATCGGCGCTGAAATAGGCGCGGCTGAAGGGCTGCAGCGGATGCTCGACGGTCAGGGCGTGCAGCAGATCAGCGTCATCCGCCGCTTGCCAGCCGGCGGCCAAATGGTCGCGCAGCTGGCCGATCAGCACCGACGGCGGCCGTTCACTGTTATCACGAATGCTACGACCCACCCAGCTGATGTGCAGCGCATCGCGGGCCGAGAGTAGCGCTTCCAGCAGCAGGTATCGGTCGTCCTCGCGGCGGGAGCGGTCGCCCGGGCGGTAGTCACGGCCCATCAGGTCGAAATCCAGCGGCGGCTGCGCGCGCGGGTAGTCGCCGTCGTTCATACCCAACAGGCAGATACGCTTGAACGGAATGGCGCGCATCGGCATCAGCGTGCAGACGTTGACCGCACCGGCGAGAAAACGCTGACTGAGCTGGCTCTGACCAACGCCATCAAGCCAGGCCTCGACCACCACGTTAAGCGGCAGCGCGACATCCAGCGCAACGCTGTCGCACAGCTCCAGCCAGTTGGCCAGCCCTTCGTGCAGCTGCGCCAGCAGCAACTGATCGCGGTCGCTGTCGGCGACAAAAAAATCATCCAGCAACTGGCGCAGGCGCTCGCCCCAGAGCGCCGGCAGCGCCGCATCGGCCAGTTGGGTTTCGTGACGGTCGAGTGCATCGAGCAAGCCGCTGAGCGGCCCGATCAGCGCAGCATCCAGCCCGCCGATTTCGTCATAGGGTTCGATCTGCTGCCAGGCATCGGCACCGCCGCTGGCATAACCCAGCAGCATGCGCCGCAAGCCAAAGCGCCAGCTGTTGGCTTCCAGGCCTGCCGGCAAGCCCAGCTCCGCGCGGCGCTGCTGATCCAGCCCCCAACGAATGCCTGCGCCCTCGATCCAGCGCTGCAGGGTTGGCAGGTCGGTCTCACTGAGGCCAAAGCGACTGCGCAGCGCCGGCACATCGAGCAGGTCCAGTACCTCGCTGACCGGCAGTCGGCTGTCGGGCAGGCGCAGCAAATGTTCCAGTGCAATCAGCAGCGGTTCCTGACCGCGCTGGCCCTGGTCAGCCAGGGTGAAGGGAATCGCCCTCGGGTCCTCACCACTGTGCTGGCCGAATACTGCCTGAATGTGCGGCGCGTAGAGATTGACGTCCGGCACCATGACGATGATGTCGCGCGGCTTGAGGTCCGGGTCAGCAGCAAAGGCGGCGAGCAGCTGATCGTGCAGCACTTCCACCTCGCGCTGGGGGCTGTGCGCCAGATGAAAACGGATGGATTGATCTTGCGACGTCTCAACCGCCGGCCACAATACACGGGACTCGGCCAGCGGTCGCAGCTGCAGAATGTCCTGCTGCAGTTGCTGCAGCAGCGTATCGCCAGAAGGCGCTTCAAACAGGTCAACCCGGCCACCGGCTATGTCGGCAAAACGCGCCTCGTAACTGGCGCGCTCGTCGTGCTGATCGAGCAAGTTGATGTAGTCACGACCCTGCTTGCCCCAGGCGGCCAGCAGCGGATGCGCGTGCTGATGCAGAGTACTCTCGTCCAGCTGAACCGGGCTGCCCGGTCGCCGTTGCTGACGGCGGTATTCGTGACGCAGCAGATCCTGATCGGCAACGATATCGCCCCAGTGGTACTCGCAGGGGTTAAGTACGCAGAGCAGCACCTGAGAAAAGCGGCCGATCACCGCCAACGCCTCGAGCGTCTGGGCTGGCAGCGACGAGATACCAAAGACGATAACCCGCCGCGGCAGGCTGGCCGGTCTGCTGTCACAGTCGAGCAGATGCTGGACAAACCGCGGATGGATACCTGCCCGGCTGTCGCTCAGGCGTTCGGCGCCCACGTCCGCCAACACCGCACGCCAGAGCGCCGGCTGCCAGCGCTCCTCGTCATCCAGCGGTCGCGGGCCGGTGCGCGCCAGGCCGATATGGTCGCGGCCGGCGGCCCAGTCGTTCAGCCAGTCGGCGCGGTAGACCTGATACTGGTCGAACAGATCGGCCAGCCGCACCGCCAGTTGATAGCGCTTGCGGCAATCGTGGTCGTCGGCCAGAAAGCGTTTGAGCGGGGCGAAGTCGGGTTGATCCTGCAGCGCGGGCAGCAAGCGCATCAGCCGCCAGGTCAGCGGCAGTTTATCGAGCGGGGATTGCTCGGGCACGCTGTCGCGGCCCAGTACGCCGCGGTAGCTGTCCCAGAGAAAGCGCGCCGGCAACTGCACATCCAGCGCTGCCGCAATGCCGCAGCCGCCTTGCGCTGGGTCTGCCGCCAGCGCCATCTGCAGCCACTGGGCAATGCCGTTGCTCTGCACCAGGATGACTTCGTTTTCCAGCGGCGCCAGCGGGTGCGCCCTCATCCAGTCCACCGCCAGCTCGCGCAGGGTCTCCAGGCGGTTGCCATGGATGATCATCAAACCGGGGGCGAGGCTGTTGGCGTCCTGCATGTGGGCTCCTGCTTTGGAAACAGCGGCCAGTCTATCACCGCGCTGCGACAGGCGCGGTCGCAGTTACTTCCTAAACCTGGCTGCCCAGAAACCGCCTTTCCCACGGCGTAATTTCATCCATATAGCTCTGCAGCTCCATGCGCTTGCTGGCAAGGAAGCCGTCAACAAACTCGGCGCCGAATAGCTCGCGCGCCAGCTCACCGCGATCCAGACGCAGAATGGCATCGTGCAGCGTGCCGGGCAGAGTCAGCTCATCCGGCGCCTCGAACTCGCCCTGCGCCGGTGCCGAGGGCTGGCACTGGTTGTCGATGCCGTACAGACCGGCGGCGAGCGATGCAGCAACACTCAGATACGGGTTGGCGTCGGCGCCGGGCAGGCGGTTCTCGACCCGGCGCGCTTCCGGGCCGCTGGCTGGAATACGCAGGCCGGCCGAGCGGTTGTCGTGCGACCAGCACAGGTTGTTCGGCGACGCGTAGGCATGGCAGAAGCGCTGGTAGGAATTGACGTAGGGCGCCATCAGCAGCGTCAGCTCACCCATGCAGTGTTGCAGGCCGCCGATAAAGTGTTCGAAATTCGCCGTCGCCTCACCGCTCGCCACATCGGTAAAGATATTGTTGCCGCTGCCCTGCTCCACCACGCTCTGGTGGATATGCATTGAACAACCGGGCACCCGCGCCAGCGGCTTGGCCATGCACACGGCGATCAGGCCGTGCTTGAGGGCAACCTCATGCAGGGCGTGCTTGAAGAGGAAGGTCTGGTCGGCAATCAGCAGCGGATCGCCGTGCACAAAGTTGATCTCGTACTGGCTGACACCCATCTCGTGCATAAAGGTGTCACGCGGAATACCCAGCGCCGCCATGGTGTCGGTCAGCTCATCAAAGAACGGCCGCAGCCCGCTGCTGGTGCTGACACTGAAGGCGCCGTAGCCCGCCTCGCGGCGGCCATCCAGCCCCACCGGCGGCTGGAACGGCTGAGTGTCGTCGCGGTTCGGCTCGAACAGAAAGAACTCCAGCTCAGTCGCCACCACCGGCGCCCAGCCACGCTCGGCATACCGCTCAACGATCCGACTCAGTAGCGCGCGGGTCGACAGGCCGGACAGCTGCCCGTCCAGCTCCACCGCCTCGCAGATCGCCAGCGCGCGTGGCCGCTCAATCCAGGGCAACACATGCACCTGATCCAGCACCGGCCGCAGCACCAGGTCACCGTCGTCGCTACCGTAATACTGCGCCTCCGGGTAACCGCCCATCACGCACTGCAGCAGCACGCCACGCGCCAGCTGCAGCCGGCGATCTGCCAGAAAGCCCTCGCCGGTCATCACCTTGCCACGGGGTATCCCGTTCAGGTCCGGGGTGACACACTCGACGTCGCCAACGCCAGCCAGACATTCGACGAGATTTTCAAGGGATGCGGGGGCGTTCATAAAGCACTACCTGTGTTTGTTCGGGCCGAGATGGCGTTGCCGGATCATACTCCATCCGAGCCATCACCACTCAAGCCCACCTGAGCGCCATAGCGGCCCCAAATGCAAAAAGGCCAGCTCGGGAGCTGGCCTTTTCGTTCTGCTTGCCGGTGCGAATCAGAAGCTCAGAGCGCGATCGCCCTGCTCATCCTTGATTCGAGTGGGCAGGCCCATTTCGTTCAGCAGGTTGATGAACGGTTTGGGGTCCAGCTCTTCGACGTTGACCATCTTGCCCGCATCCCAGGCGCCTTGGGCGATCAGGATGGCAGCGGCAACCGGCGGCACACCGGCAGTGTAGGAAATACCCTGGCTGCCGACTTCGGCGTAGGCTTCGGCGTGATCGGCTACGTTGTAGATGAACACTTCCTTGTCCTTGCCATCCTTCTTGCCTTTGACTACATCACCGATGCAGGTCTTGCCGGCGTAGTCGGGCGCCAGTGAAGACGGATCAGGCAGTACGGCCTTGACCACTTTCAGCGGAATCACTTCCAGACCTTCGGCAGTCGTTACCGGCTGCTCCGAAAGCAGGCCGAGGTTTTTCAGCACGGTGAACACGTTGATGTAGTGCTCGCCAAAGCCCATCCAGAAACGCACATTCGGCACGCCCAGGTTCTGCGACAGTGAATGCACTTCATCGTGGCCAGTCATGTAGCTGGTCTGCGAGCCTACGACCGGCAGATCATCGGTACGCTTGACCTCGAACATCTTGTTGCTGGTCCACTGGCTGTTCTGCCAGGACCACACCTGCCCGGTGAATTCACGGAAGTTGATTTCCGGGTCAAAGTTGGTCGCAAAGTACTTGCCGTGGCTACCGGCGTTGATGTCGATGATGTCGATTTCCTCGACGCTATCGAAGTACTCGTTGACCGCAACTGCGGCGTAGGCGTTTACCACGCCCGGGTCAAAGCCCACACCCAGGACAGCGGTAATACCCTTCTCTGCGCAGAGTTCCTTGCGCTTCCACTCGTAGTTGGCGTACCACGGCGGGGTTTCACAGATCTTGTCCGGCTCTTCGTGAATGGCGGTATCCAGGTAGGCAGCACCGGTTTCGATGCAGGCCTGCAGTACCGACATATTGATGAAAGCCGATCCGACATTGATCACCAGTTGCGACTGTGTCTTGTCAATCAACGCCTTGGTCGCCTCGATATCGAGTGCATTCAGAGCGTGGGCTTGCAATTCACCGGCAACCTTGAGGCTGCCCTTTTCCTTTACGCTGTCGACAATAGCCTGGCACTTATCGGCGGTACGCGACGCGATATGGATGTTACCCAGCACGTCATTGTGCTGGGCGCATTTGTGTGCGACCACCTGGGCCACACCACCGGCACCAATAATCAGAACGTTTTTCTTCATTTCTCTTCCTCGAAACGCCTCCTTGGAAAGGCTGGGTAGGTTATGCCTCAGGAGAGGCTGTCCAGGTAATCCTGGAATCCGAACTCGCGCACCAGTTTCACCGAACCATCAAGCTCCTTGATTGCAATGGCGGGCATGTTGACGCCGTTGAACCAGTTCTTCTTGACCATGGTGTAACCGGCCGCATCAATAAAGGACAGGCGATCGCCGATCTTCAGCTCGCTGTCAAAATTGAATTCGCCGAAGATGTCGCCAGCCAGACACGACTTGCCACACACCATGTACTGGTGCGGGCCATCGCAGGGCTCCATCTTGGCCTCCTGACGGTAGATCAGCAGATCGAGCATGTGCGCTTCGATCGAACTGTCGACCACGGCCAGCTGCTTGCCGTTATAGAGGGTGTCGAGCACCGTCACTTCAAGAGAAGTGCTCAGGGTAATGGCGGCCTCGCCGGGCTCCAGGTAAACCTGAACGCCGTAGCGCTCGGAGAATGCCTTGAGGCGGGCGCAGAAGCGATCCAGCGGGTAACCCTCGCCGGTGAAGTGAATACCGCCGCCCAGACTGACCCAGCTCACCTGTTCGAGCAGGTGGCCAAAACGCTCTTCGATCTGTCCGAGCATCTGGTCGAACAGCTCAAAGTCGCCGTTCTCGCAGTTGTTGTGAATCATGAAGCCAGAGATCAGCGGCAGCACGGCCTCGATCTTGGCTGCGTCCCACTCGCCCAGACGGCTGAACGGACGCGCCGGGTCAGCAATCAGAAAGTCCGAGCTGCTGACGCCGGGGTTCAGACGCAGACCACGCACGGTGTTGGCCGAAGCCTCACTGAAGCGGGTCAGCTGACTGATGGAGTTGAAGATAATCTTGTCCGAATGCGCCAGGACTTCGTCGATCTCGTCATCGGCATAGGCCACGCTGTAGGCATGCGTCTCCCCCGGAAACTTGAGTTTGCCAAGTTTCACTTCATTCAGGGAGGAAGAGGTAGTGCCATCCATGTACTGACTCATGAAGTCGAACACGGACCAGGTAGCAAAGCATTTCAGTGCGAGCAGCGCCTTGGCTCCGGAGTGTTCACGCACGTAGGCGATCTTCTCCATATTGCGTTCGAGCTTGCTCTTGTCGATGAGATAGTACGGCGTCTTGATCAATTCGTTCATACCCTCCAGCTGTCAACGCCCGGTGGCCGGGCAAGTGAAAGCGCGAAATTATAAATTAACGCGCCAGCGCTCGATAGGAAAAACCATCGTTTCAGCCTACAACGGCAATGCTTCAATTTCACGTCACCGACCAGCGCGATGCGTATTTCGCATCGAAACAAAAATAAAAATGCATTGGCCATATAACCATAAGGCTTTCTATAGTGACTGCAGCCGTTTCAAGCGGTTTCCGACAACAACAATGCCGCTCCAACAGGGAGTCTCCCATGCGCTCACGTCATCTCATTACCGGCGCGCTGGCCGCCGCCATCAGCCTGGCCGCCAACGCAGCTCCAACCCCCAACCCGGCCACCGCCACCACCGCCAGCGCCAACAAGGCGGTGCTGGGCCAACTGCCCTTTGCCGACCAACAAGCCTTTGACGATGCACGTCGCGGCTTCATCGCCCAACTGCCCGACGGCAAGGTCACCAATCCCGATGGCTCGGTTGCGTGGGACATGAGCCAATACGCTTTCCTCGATCAGGACACCGCGCCTGAGACGGTCAACCCCAGCCTGTGGCGCCAAGCTCAGCTCAATGCGATTCACGGCCTGTTTGAGGTTACCGAGGGCATGTATCAGATTCGCGGTATGGATCTGGCCAACATGACCATCATCGAGGGGGACACCGGGCTGCTGATCATCGACCCGCTGCTCTCGCCCTCAACTGCCAAAGCAGGTCTGGAGCTGTACTACCAGAACCGCCCGAAAAAGCCGGTGGTTGCCGTGCTCTACACCCACAACCACGTTGACCACTGGGGCGGCGTGAAGGGTGTCACCAGTAACGAAGACGTTGCCGCCGGCAAAACGCACATCTACGCACCGGCCGGTTTCATGGAGCATGCGGTCTCGGAAAACGTTATCGCCGGGCCGGCTATGAGCCGCCGCGCCATCTATCAGTTTGGTGCCATGCTGCCTCCGGGCGAACGCGGTCACGTCGATACCGGCCTGGGCAAGGCGCTGTCGATGGGCGAGCGGTCGCTGATCGCCCCCACCGACACAGTGCCAGACGATGGCGAACTGACCATTGACGGTGTGCGGGTTCAGTTCCAGATGGCTCATGGCACTGAAGCCGAGTCGGAAATGATGATGTACTTCCCCGACTTCAAAGTGCTGAATACGGCAGAAATCACCAGCCAGCACATGCACAACGTGTACACCATTCGCGGCGCTGCCGTCCGTGACGCCAGCGCCTGGGCCCGCTACATCGACCTGGCACTTGCCCGCTTCGGTGACGAGGCCGACATTCTGGTTGCCCAGCACCACTGGCCGGTTTGGAACCAGGACGACATCAAGCGATTCCTGTCGGTGCAGCGTGACATGTACAAGTACCTGCACGACCAGTCCGTACGCATGATCAACAAAGGCTACCTGCCGGGCGATATCGCCGAACAAATTGCCCTGCCGCAAAGTCTGGATCAGCAATGGTATGCGCGCGGTTACTACGGCACCCTGCGACACAACGCCAAGGCCATCTACCAGCGCTACATGGGCTGGTACGACGCCAACCCGGCCAACCTCAACCCGCTGCCACCGGTACAGAATGCCGCCAAAACCATCGAATACATGGGCGGCGCCGACAAAGTAATTGAACAGGCCCGCAAGGATTACGAAAACGGTGAGTACCGCTGGGTAGCCAGCGTGATGAACCAGGTGGTGTACGCCGATGCCAGCAATCAGGCCGCCCGTGAGCTGGGCGCCGATGCCCTGGAGCAGCTTGGTTACCAGGCAGAAGCAGGTACCTGGCGCGGCGCCTATTTGATGGGTGCACAGGAGCTGCGCAACGGCACGCTGCCGCCCACCGTCGGGTCACTGTCTCCGGACGTTTTGCAGGCGCTCGACACCGGCATGTTCTTCGACCTCATGGCCGTTCGCCTGAACGCCGCCAAGGCAGAAGGCAAGCACCTGGTGATCAACTGGCAGCTGACCGATACCGAGGAGAACTACCGCCTCAACCTGGAGCACGCCACGCTGACCTACCGTACCGGCGTGCAGGATGACAACGCACAGGCCACCGTCAGCATGACCCGCAGCACCCTGGACCAGATCCTGCTGAAACAAACCACCTTCCCCGACGCGGTGAAGGCGGGTCAGATCAAGATCAGCGGCGAGCCAAACGCCTTCTTCGGTTTGCTGCAAATGCTGGAAGTGCCCTCTGGCGACTTCCCGATCGTGACTCCGGTCAGTAACTGACCTTTTAGCCCCGCTCACTGCTTGGTGAGCGGGGCTTTTTTTCAAGGCTGCTGCAACGAACGCAGCAAACGCTCGGCAAAAAATGCCCGCTGCTCGCTTAAGTCAAACAAGCCCGGGGCAAACAACCACGTCTGAGTAACCCCCATCAACTGGGTGTAGATCATCAAGGCCAACTGGCCAGCCGCCTGCCCCTGCGGAAGTTGCCCTTGCTCCTGAGCAGAACAGACCAGCGCCTCCAGGGTTTCGATCATACTCTGGGTAAGCCGCCGCTCACGCTCAAGCGTGCTTTGCATCGCCTCGGTCAGCTCGGTCTTGTTCAGCAGAATCTCGAATGACTGGCGAAACCAGGCATCCTCAACCAGCAGCATGAACCAACTCCGCACAAAGGTCTCGATACGCGCCAACGCGGGCTCTGCGCCATCACGCGCCTGAGCGACCAATTGCTCCAGCGGTTCCTGCGAGTAGGCCAGCACCGCCTCGAACAGGTCATCCTTGTTCTTGAAGTGCCAGTAGATAGGGCCACGACTGAAACCGGCTTCGGTGCCAATCATGGCCAGAGTGGTGTTCGAATAGCCATTGCGACTGAACAGCGTCAGCGCGGCTTCAATGATTTTCAGGCGGGTTTTTTCCGCGTCTTCTTTTGTTCTGCGCATGGGTGTTCCAGCAAGCGCGGCGGGGATGCCCCCGCCGCAATCAGACTACTCAGAGAGCGCCGTCGGCTGCCATCTGCATATACTCGGTATCAAACCGCAGCTTGATGTTAGCGGTATCACCCAGGGTCTTGCCATCGGGCATCGCGATGCCGACAAAGTCAGGCGAGTCTGCGCCTTCGCCAAGCAACCCCTTCTCGAACGAGAACTGGCGAACGCTGTCCATCGCCTCGTAGGCCTCATCACTGCCAATAAAGGCGATGGCGTCAGCCGGTTGCCAGAACATCTTCATGCCGGCCAGCTGTGCTTCATACCCGGCCTGATCGGTCGCAGAAGCTTCGCCGAGGAACGCTCTGGCCTTCTGACCTTCCTCGCTGTCGGTCCCCATCTCGGCCATCAGCTCAAACCATGCACCGACCAGCGCCTTGCCCAACGCCGGGTTGTCGCGCAGTGTCTCGGTGTTAACGATGGTCAGATCCTTGATATGGCCCGGAATCTGGCTGGAATCAAATACCCGGTTGGCGCCCGGCTGGCTGAGAATTTCGTCAAGCAACGGATTCCAGGTCACTACATTGCGCACGTCTTCGGTATTGAAGGCGGCGACCATATCGGCATCGCTGGTATTGACCACGGTGACATCGCTCTCGCTCAGACCGACCGAGTCCAGCGCGCGGGCGAGCAAATAGTGGGATACCGACAGCTCGACCAGATTGACCTGCTGCCCCTTGAGATCAGCAACACTGGCGCTATCTTTCATCACCATGCCGTCGTTACCGTTGGAGTAGTCCCCAACGATCAAGGCCGTAGTATCTACGCCGCCGGCGGCTGGGATCGACAGCGCGTCCATACTGGTCGCTACCACACCATCAAACTGACCGGCACTGTACTGGTTGATCGACTCGATGTAATCGTTTATCTGCACTATCTCGACACTGATGCCGTACTTGTCGGCCCACTTTTTCATCAATCCGGACTCGTCGATGTACTTCCACGGAATCCAGCCGGCGTAAATGCTCCAGGCCAGTTTGAAGCTGTCTTTCTCTTCGGCTTGAGCTGAGGGAATCACGGCGACCGATGCCGCCAGTGCAATCATGGCGCCTGAAACAACCTGTTTGAAACGTCGTGCAAATGGAACGGACTTTTTCATGGTTCAACTCCAGATGGTTCTCGTTGGCAATGATGTGAAGTCTTGGCAGTAACTGAGCAGCAAGAACCGCGCCGTATTCGGCGCGGAACCGACTTAAAAGAACTTCAGGTAGCGTTGCAGCTCCCAGTCGGAGACGTGGGTGTGATACTCGGTCCATTCCTGGCGCTTGAAGCCGACGAAGCTGTCGAACATCGCATCGCCAAAAACCTCACGCGACAGCGGGTCAGCTTCGAAGGCATCAATTGCTTCGCCAAGGTTCTGCGGCAACAGCTCAATGTCCATTTCACGCACCTGCTGATCGGTGTAGTTGTACATGTTCTCGCGATGGGGATTACCCGGGTCCATGGCTTCGCGAATGCCTTCAAGACCGGCAGCCAGCATCATCGCGGCACCAAGATAGGGGTTGCAGGCAATATCGGCCGCACGGCACTCGACCCGACCGCCTTGCGACGGGATACGCAGCATGTTGGTGCGGTTGTTGTTGCCGTAGCAAACGAATACTGGCGCCCAGGTAGAGCCGGACATGCTGCCCTTGCGTACCAGACGTTTGTAGCTGTTTACCGTCGGCGCGATGACTGCGCTGATTGCCTTGGCGTGCTTCATTACGCCGGCGATGAAGTGATACGCCATCTGGGTCACCCCGCAGCCGTAGGGATCTTCGCCATTGGCAGGATCAAACAGATTTCGGCCGGTCTCGCGATCAGCCAGCGACATGTTGTAGTGCGCGCCACTGCCGGTGCGGCTGGCCGACGGCTTGGGCATAAAGCTGGCAAAGCCACCGTGCTTGCGGGCAATCTCGTTGGCCATCAAACGGAAGAAAACCAAGCGGTCAGCCATGCCGAGAGCGTCGGTGTAGGTGAAGTCGGTTTCGAACTGGCCGTTGGCGTCTTCGTGGTCGAAGGAGTACACATCCCAGCCCATGGCATTCATGGCTTCGACCAGCTCGCCCACAATCGGCATGTTGTCCATCAGGCCGCGCGGGTCATAACAGGGTTTGGCGAGGGTATCGCGAGCACTGATCGGCTCGAACCCGCCATCCTCTGAGTCACGAAACAGGAAGAACTCGGTCTCGATACCCAGGTTAAAGGTCAGCCCCATATCAGCGGCCTTGGCTACCCGGCGTTTAAGGATATTACGTGAGCAGGCTTCGAATGGTGCGCCGTCCAGATACAGGTCACTGGCAAACCAGGCCAACTCCGGGTTCCAGGGACAAACTGTGGCGGTAGCGGCATCGGGCATGGTCGCGACTTCGTTATCGCTGATGTCCTGTGGCACACCATCCAGCGCAGCACCGGTGTACAGCTCCGAGCCCTTCATCATTCGATCAAGATGGTTGAGCGGCACAAACTTGCCCTTGATTACGCCATGCAGATCCACATAGCCACCCAAGGCGTACTTAACGCCCTTATCCTGCAGAGACTGCTTCAATTGCTCGGTGCTCACTTGCTGACTCATGTTGGTACTCCGCTGATTCTGTCCGCACCCGTTGCGGCGCTTGGTACGAATCTTCCATTCAACATACATGCCAGCATGCATATTTAACTCAACGAACAGACCAAGGGCACCCGAACACCTTCGCCCTTTCTGTCAGCAACGAGACGCTCATATGCCCGGATATCAAGCAGTTGAGAAAGAATTCCACGCCGGGGACTTTCCCCTGCAGAACGGCGAGGTGTTGAAAAACGCCCGTCTGCGCTACCTGCAAATTGGTCAGATGAACGCGCAACGAGACAACCTGATCGTGCTACCCACGTACTACGGTGGAACACACAGCGGTAATCTGCCCTTGATTGGTGCGCCCGGCCCGATCGACCCGGAACGCTACTGCATCCTGATACCCAACCTGTTGGGCAACGGCCAGTCGACGTCACCCAGCAACGCGCACGAGAGCCAGCGCGGGCCGGAGTTTCCATCCGTCACGCTCTACGACAACGTTGTCTTGCAGCAGCAGATGATTGAGAAATGCTTTGGTGGGGGCACCATCCAGCTGGTGGCAGGCTGGTCGATGGGCGGCATGCAGGCACTGCAATGGGGCTGCCTGTTTCCGCAGCAAGTAAAAAGAGTCGCCAGCATTTGCGCCACCGCCCGCTGTTGGCCGCACAACTATGTATTCCTTGAGGGAGTCAAAGCCGCGTTGACCTGCGATAGCGGCTGGCTGCAGGGTCGCTACCTGTCCTCGCCAACAGCCGGGCTGGAGGCCTTCGGTCGCGTCTACGCCGGCTGGGCCTATAGCCAGGCGTTCTTCCGAAAAGCGCTCTACAAACAGATGGGCTTCGACTCTATAGAGGCGCTACTGCAATACTGGGAGGACGATCACCTGGAGCAGGACGCCAACAACCTGTTAAGCACGCTCAACACATGGCAACAAGGGGACATCAGCGCCAACCCGGTATGGAAGGGAGACTTCCACGCAGCGCTGAAAGGCATTACAGCGCCAAGCCTGATCATGCCCGGCAGCACCGATCTGTACTTCACCGCCGAAGACGCTCGTTACGAAGCGAGGCACATGCCTGACGCACGCTTTCAACTGCTTGAGTCAGACTGGGGACATTGTGCAGGAGCACCCGGCAGGAACCCCACTGACACCGAGAGTATTCTGAATGCACTGACAAACTTAATGAGGGGCGCCTGAAGGTGGATAGGGCGAGCCAGGGCTTGCCCTGATTCTACAGTCAGACGAGACCTTACAGGCCAGCACTCAGACCGCCCAGAGAGACACAAAAGGCAGGGCGGTGCAGGCGCGCAACTTTCCCACGAACAAAGAAAAACACCCTGATCATTACTGATCAGGGTGTTTGGTATAGGCGCTTGACGATGACCTACTCTCACATGGGGAAGCCCCACACTACCATCGGCGATGCATCGTTTCACTTCTGAGTTCGGGATGGGATCAGGTGGTTCCAATGCTCTATAGTCGTCAAGCAATTTGTTGCTGCCCGCTAGGCGTGCAGCTTAAAAAGCTTGGATGTGTGACAGAAGCTAAGGTGTTTGCAATCTCGCAAGTTCGCGAAGTTGTTTGATTCTGTTTGGCTCGATAACACCAGATTGCTTGGGTGTTATATGGTCAAGCCACACGGGCAATTAGTATTGGTTAGCTCAACGCCTCACAGCGCTTACACACCCAACCTATCAACGTCGTAGTCTTCGACGGCCCTTTAGGGGAGTCAAGCTCCCGGTGAGATCTCATCTTGAGGCAAGTTTCCCGCTTAGATGCTTTCAGCGGTTATCTTTTCCGAACGTAGCTACCCGGCAATGCGTCTGGCGACACAACCGGAACACCAGAGGTTCGTCCAACCCGGTCCTCTCGTACTAAGGTCAGCCCCTCTCAAATCTCAAACGTCCACGGCAGATAGGGACCGAACTGTCTCACGACGTTCTAAACCCAGCTCGCGTACCACTTTAAATGGCGAACAGCCATACCCTTGGGACCGGCTTCAGCCCCAGGATGTGATGAGCCGACATCGAGGTGCCAAACACCGCCGTCGATATGAACTCTTGGGCGGTATCAGCCTGTTATCCCCGGAGTACCTTTTATCCGTTGAGCGATGGCCCTTCCATACAGAACCACCGGATCACTAAGACCTACTTTCGTACCTGCTCGACGTGTTGGTCTCGCAGTCAAGCGCGCTTTTGCCTTTATACTCTACGCACGATTTCCGACCGTGCTGAGCGCACCTTCGTACTCCTCCGTTACTCTTTGGGAGGAGACCGCCCCAGTCAAACTACCCACCATACACTGTCCTCGATCCGGATAACGGACCAGAGTTAGAACCTCAAAGTTGCCAGGGTGGTATTTCAAGGTTGGCTCCACGCAGACTGGCGTCCACGCTTCAAAGCCTCCCACCTATCCTACACAAACAAATTCAAAGTCCAGTGCAAAGCTATAGTAAAGGTTCACGGGGTCTTTCCGTCTAGCCGCGGATACACTGCATCTTCACAGCGATTTCAATTTCACTGAGTCTCGGGTGGAGACAGCGCCGCCATCATTACGCCATTCGTGCAGGTCGGAACTTACCCGACAAGGAATTTCGCTACCTTAGGACCGTTATAGTTACGGCCGCCGTTTACCGGGGCTTCGATCAAGAGCTTCGCCGAAGCTAACCCCATCAATTAACCTTCCGGCACCGGGCAGGCGTCACACCCTATACGTCCACTTTCGTGTTTGCAGAGTGCTATGTTTTTAATAAACAGTTGCAGCGGCCTGGTATCTTCGACCGACATGGGCTTACGCAGTAAATGCTTCACCCTCATCGGCGCACCTTCTCCCGAAGTTACGGTGCCATTTTGCCTAGTTCCTTCACCCGAGTTCTCTCAAGCGCCTTGGTATTCTCTACCTGACCACCTGTGTCGGTTTGGGGTACGATTTCTAGTTACCTGAAGCTTAGAAGCTTTTCCTGGAAGCATGGCATCAACCACTTCGCGTTCTAAAGAACACTCGTCATCAGCTCTCGGCCTTAGGGGCCCGGATTTACCTAAGTCCTCAGCCTACAACCTTAAACACGGACAACCAACGCCGTGCTGGCCTAGCCTTCTCCGTCCCTCCATCGCAGTAACTAGAAGTACGGGAATATTAACCCGTTTCCCATCGACTACGCCTTTCGGCCTCGCCTTAGGGGTCGACTCACCCTGCGTCGATTAACGTTGCGCAGGAACCCTTGGTCTTCCGGCGAGGGAGTTTTTCACTCCCTTTGTCGTTACTCATGTCAGCATTCGCACTTCTGATACCTCCAGCCAACTTCTCAATTGACCTTCACAGGCTTACAGAACGCTCCTCTACCGCTCATCTTACGATGAACCCGTAGCTTCGGTGTATGGTTTGAGCCCCGTTACATCTTCCGCGCAGGCCGACTCGACTAGTGAGCTATTACGCTTTCTTTAAAGGATGGCTGCTTCTAAGCCAACCTCCTAGCTGTCTAAGCCTTCCCACATCGTTTCCCACTTAACCATAACTTTGGGACCTTAGCTGACGGTCTGGGTTGTTTCCCTTTTCACGACGGACGTTAGCACCCGCCGTGTGTCTCCCGTGCTGACACTCACTGGTATTCGGAGTTTGCATCGGTTTGGTAAGTCGGGATGACCCCCTAGCCGAAACAGTGCTCTACCCCCAGTGGTGATACACGAGGCGCTACCTAAATAGCTTTCGAGGAGAACCAGCTATCTCCGAGCTTGATTAGCCTTTCACTCCTATCCACAAGTCATCCGCTAACTTTTCAACGGTAGTCGGTTCGGTCCTCCAGTGCCTGTTACGGCACCTTCAACCTGCCCATGGATAGATCGCCCGGTTTCGGGTCTATACCCAGCGACTAAACGCCCTATTAAGACTCGGTTTCCCTACGCCTCCCCTAGACGGTTAAGCTCGCCACTGAATATAAGTCGCTGACCCATTATACAAAAGGTACGCAGTCACAGAACAAGTCTGCTCCCACTGCTTGTACGCATACGGTTTCAGGTTCTATTTCACTCCCCTCACAGGGGTTCTTTTCGCCTTTCCCTCACGGTACTGGTTCACTATCGGTCAGTCAGGAGTATTTAGCCTTGGAGGATGGTCCCCCCATGTTCAGTCAACGTTTCACGTGCGCCGACCTACTCGATTTCACAGCTAAGAGTTTTTCATATACGGGGCTATCACCCACTATGGCCGCACTTTCCAGAGCGTTCTATTAAACTCAAAACTGCTTAAGGGCTGGTCCCCGTTCGCTCGCCACTACTTGGGGAATCTCGGTTGATTTCTTTTCCTCAGGGTACTTAGATGTTTCAGTTCCCCTGGTTCGCCTCACACACCTATGTATTCAGTGTGTGATACCTAGCTTATGCTAAGTGGGTTTCCCCATTCAGAGATCTCCGGATCAAAGGTCATTTGCCACCTCCCCGAAGCTTTTCGCAGGCTATCACGTCTTTCATCGCCTCTGACTGCCAAGGCATCCACCGTATGCGCTTATTCACTTGACCATATAACCCCAAACAATCTTAAGTTAATTGCTTAACTCAGATTATTCAGTGATATCGGTTTAAAACAGAATTAACGACAATTCCGGAACTTGCACTTGAGATTACAAGTTTACCTTAGCCACATTGCATGCAGTGAAACATGCCATGTGTCTGTACTTCTATCACATATCCAAATTTTTAAAGAGCGTCTGGTTCAGAGACCAGATATCAACAATCAAGTGTTTGATTGTTCATATATGAACTCTGAGTTCCATTCTATGGCGTTGTACTGCGTCGACCTGGTGGAGCCAAGCGGGATCGAACCGCTGACCTCCTGCGTGCAAGGCAGGCGCTCTCCCAGCTGAGCTATGGCCCCGTTCAGACCTGACACCTCGACAATTGGTGGGTCTGGGCAGATTCGAACTGCCGA
>NZ_FOUD01000020.1 GCF_900114765.1 Halopseudomonas pachastrellae | reverse complement strand
AAGCCTGCCTGATCGTTGCTTAATTTGCTCTTGGTTCGGTGCTTGCCGTTGGGCTGCAGTGTGGCCAGATCAAAAGTGCGCTTGGCGATATCGATGCCCACTACCAGTGTCATGAGATGTCCTCCATGCAGTCGTTTTGATGATCACGTCATCCCGTCCAACCTTGTGCAATGCGAGCTCTTGCGGCTCTAGATACCGTTCGGACTTAAGGGATGAAATGGAGGTGGCAGCCCAATCTACGCTGCAAGCTCAGCGGCTTAAGGGTGGACACGGCTTACCAGCCTCCCCCGAGGATCAGTCGGGAACTATGCCTCCTTGGAGAGGCAGTAGTCGAGATACAAGGGTGGTCAGCGCGCAGCGTTGACCACCGAGTGGCCCCGATATCGCTCGCAGCACCGCGTTGGCCGCAGCGCGGTGGCGTGGCGCCTTGGTGCGCGGACACGCCTACGGCTTAGTCCGCCCTACTACGCGTAGGGTGGTCAGCGCGTAGCGTTGGCCACCGAAGGGGGCCCGATATCGTTCGCGGCGCAGCGTTCTCCGCCCTACGGTTTTTTGCGCCAGGCGGATCGTGGCCGGGAGGGTTGCAGGAGGGGTTTGGCTGTGGCCTCGTTGTTACGAGCAACGCTGGCGGCCGCCTTGGCGCGGGCGGCGTGGAGCTTCTTATAGCTGTCGATCAGGCGCAGGTGGCGGTCCAGCCCGGCCAGCTGCATATTGGTTGGCGTGAGGCCATAAAAGCGCACGTCGCCCTTCACCGAACCAACAACGGCGTCCATCCGCTCGTTGCCAAACATGCGGCGGAAGTTGGGTTCAAAGTCGGCCAGTTCCAGTTCGTCATCCAGCAGCACTTCCAGCACCACGTTCAGCGCCTGATAAAACAGGCCGCGCTCCACGGTGTTGTCGTTGAACTGCAAGAAAGCCTCAACCAGCTCCTTGGCCTCTTCAAGCTGCTCCAGCGCCAGATAGATCAGCAACTTGAGTTCAAGAATGGTCAGCTGACCCCAGGTGGTGTTGTCGTCAAACTCGATGCCGATCAGCGTCTTGATGTCGGTGTAATCGTCCAGCTCGCTTTCTTCCAGCCGCTCAACCAGCGCCTGAAGCTGCTCATCAGTCAGGCTGTGCAGGTTGAGAATATCGGCACGGAAATCCAGCGCCTTGTTGGTGTTATCCCAGATCAAATCTTCAACCGGGTACACCTCGGAATAACCCGGCACCAGAATGCGACAGGCGTTGGCGCCCAGGTCGGTGTAGGTCGCCATGTAGGCTTCTTTGCCCAGGTCTTTGAGAATGCCGAACAGGATATCGGCTTCCTGCTGGTTGGAATCTGCCCCTTGGCCGGAGAAGTCCCACTCGACAAAGTCGTAGTCGGCTTTGGCGCTGAAGAAGCGCCAGGACACCACACCGCTGGAGTCGATAAAGTGTTCGACAAAGTTGTTCGGCTCGGTCACCGCCTGGCTTTCAAAGGTCGGCTGCGGCAGGTCGTTCAACCCTTCAAAGCTGCG
The DNA here is from genome assembly GCF_900114765.1 of Halopseudomonas pachastrellae. GTDB lineage: Bacteria > Pseudomonadota > Gammaproteobacteria > Pseudomonadales > Pseudomonadaceae > Halopseudomonas > Halopseudomonas pachastrellae. The sequence goes on along the minus strand of NZ_FOUD01000020.1, from coordinate 96,347 downwards.
GCCTTGCAGTAGCTCGGTCAGGCTGCGTTCCAGCGCCACTTCGAGGCTCGGGTGCGCGCCAAAGGAAGCAAATACACCGCCGGAGCGCGGGTTCATCAGGGTCACGCACATGACCGGAAAGCGGCCGCCGAGCGAGGCATCCTTCACCAGCACCGGGAAGCCCTGCTCTTCCAATCCCTTGATGCCGGCAACAATGCCCGGATACTGGGCCAGCACCGCGTCCGGCACATCCGGCAGCGCCAGCTCACCTTCCAGAATCTCGCGTTTGACCGCCCGCTCAAAAATCTCGGACAGGCACTGCACCTGCGCTTCGGCCAAGGTGTTGCCCGCACTCATGCCGTTACTGAGGAACAGGTTTTCGATCAGGTTGGAGGGGAAGAACACCTCCTTGCCGTCGGACTGGCGCACATAGGGCAGCGCACAGATGCCGCGCTCGGCATTGCCGGAGTTGGTGTCGATCAGGTTCGAGCCACGCAGCTCCCCTTCCGGGTTGTAGATATCCAGGCAGTAGCTGTCGAGCAGCCCAACAGGCAGATCATCATTGCGCCCGATCTTGAACCAGCGCTCGTTGGGGTAATGGACAAAGTCCGCGTTGGCGATGTCCTCGCCCCAGAACTGATCGTTGTAGAAGAAGTTGCAGTTCAGCCGCTCGATAAACTCACCGAGTGCCGAGGCCAGCGCCGCCTCCTTGGTGGCGCCCTTGCCGTTGGTAAAGCACAGCGGCGACTGGGCGTCACGGATATGCAGCGACCAGACGTTGGGCACGATGTTGCGCCAGGAGGCGATCTCGATCTTCATGCCCAGACCCGCAAGCAGCCCCGACATGTTGGCGATGGTCTGCTCCAGCGGCAGGTCCTTGCCGAGAATGCGCGTGCCCTCACCCTCGGTCTGCACCGGCATCAGCAGAGACTGGGCATCGGCATCCAGATTCTCGACCTCTTCGATGACAAAATCCGGCCCGGTCTGTACTACCTTCTTGACCGTGCAGCGCTCGATTGAACGCAGAATGCCGAGGCGATCCTTTTCGGAAATATCGGCGGGCAACTCGACCTGAATTTTGAAGATCTGCTTGTAGCGATCCTCCGGGTCGACGATGTTGTTTTGCGAAAGGCGAATGTTGTCGGTTGGAATGTTGCGGGTGTTGCAGTACAGCTTGACGAAGTACGCCGCGCACAGCGCAGACGACGCCAAAAAGTAGTCAAACGGGCCCGGTGCAGAGCCATCGCCCTTGTACCGAATGGGCTGGTCAGCCACCACCGTGAAGTCATCAAACTTGGCTTCAAGTCGGAGGTTGTCGAGAAAGTTGACCTTGATTTCCATGGGGCACCAGACGTAAGAGCGGGTTGGTAAACCCGCCATTATCCGGCTTTTGCACTGAATGTCATGTTGCGCCTGCACCCGCGCGACAAGCCGCCAGCCAGCGCGCCGCCGCGCAGGTAATGTCGCGGCGCTCGGCCTGGGTCACACCGCTCATGCCAGCTCCAGCAACAGGCAGTGCTCGTAGGCCTGGGCCATGTCGCGTTTTACCGTGCGCTCGGATACCTGCAGCCGCGTGGCAATGTCGCGATAACCAAGCCCTTCCAGCTGACTCCAGAGAAAGGCCCGCCGCACCGCCAGCGGCAACCCGTCCAGCAACTCATCCAGCGCCTGCAGGGTTTCCAGCAATACCCATCGCTGCTCTGGCGACGGTGCCAGCGCCTGCGGCAGTTGCTGCAATGTCTCCAGATAGGCCTGTTCCAGGCTGCGACGGGCATAAAAGGTGTTGAGCAGGCGCTTGCCAACCGACAGCAGGTAAGCACGCGGCTCGCGAATATCCGCCACGCTCTGGGAGCTGGCCAACACCTTGATGAAGGTATCCTGACTCAGGTCGGCCACATCCCAGGTATTGCCGAGCTGGCGACGCACCCAGTTCTGCAACCAGCTGTGATGGTCGCGGTAGAGGCTGTGCAGGCATTGCTGTCAGGCTGGCGCGGCGTTGGTCATGGACTATAGGGGTTGCGGGATTGGCAAATGAGATTGACTGTATTTAACAAGTGCTATCAACAGCAATGCGCAAGACGCCCAAGCCCCATTGCACTGGACGCGCAAACCCAGCACGATAGCCCAACGCTCCCACGTGCAGATACGCCATGACCACGACGCCTGCCACACGCCAACCCTGCCCGCCCGGCACCTGTGATTGCGACCGCGATACCCTGGCCGAGCAGGCCAATGCCGACCCGCGCATCCTGCTGCTGACCCTGCATGAGGAAAAGCGCCTGCTGGCTCGCCTCGAAGCCATCAGCACACTGGAAGAGCTGGAGCGTATGCAGCTGCGCATGTACGAGCAGCTGGGCATCCGCCTGGCCATCGACACCGGCTTTGGCGAGGTGCGCAGCGTGCGCGGTATCGGAATTCGATTGCTGCCCCAGCCAGGCCTCTGCCGCAAGACCCGCAAGTCCATCCCCGCCGCCATCCGCCGCAGCCTGAAAGAGCACCCGGAAATAACCTTCGCGCTGCTGAACAGTCAGGACTTGCTGCGCGACGCCTGAGCGCCCCCGGCAGCACAGCGCTGATGGCAGTACCCCGCTGGGGAACCCCGAGCAAGGCACAAAAAAATATCGGCACGCGGTAGCAGACCAAAGCACTCTGCCACTATATTGAGCGACATGAACCCAGCGCCTGTGATTTCCCACGACAAGCTATTGGATTTGCTGCTGGATGTCGTCTGCGTCGTAAACAAGGAAGGACGCTTTTTATCCGTTAGCGCGGCCAGCGAACGGGTGTTTGGCTATACGCCGCAAGAACTGATTGGCCGCACGGCCTTTGAACTGATCCACCCGGATGATCAAGAGGCCACCCGACAGATCGTCGAGCGCATCACCGCCGGCCAGCCCTCAAGCGATCACGAAAACCGCTACATCCACAAACAGGGCCACATCGTCCACATCATGTGGTCGACCCAATGGTTCGCAGCCGAACAGGTGCGCGTTGGCGTCGCCCGTGACATCACCGCGCGAAAACAAGCCGAGGCCAGACAGGCTGCGGTATACGCGGTATCGGCAGCGGCGCACTCGGCAGAAACCCTACCCGCGCTTTATCAGCAGATGCACACTCTGATAGATCAGAATCTGCCCATCGAGGCCTTCTCCGTTGCACTCCATGATGCCGAACGGGATCAGCTGAGTTTTCCATACCAGGCGGGTGATAGTCTGACAGCGCCTGCTCAAATTGCCGCCAACCCATTGCTGGCACAAACGATTCGCCCATATCCCCACACGCCCAAGACAGAACACAGCGGGCAATCTAATCAGTTCTGCATACCGCTACTGCACGACGGCGCCCCCATTGGCGCACTCGTCGTACAAAGCCGGCGGGGCAGTCCGGCCTTCAATGCACGGGACACCGAGTTTCTTCACTTTGTCGCCAGTCAACTGGCCACCGCCATCAGCCGGCACCGCGCCCACGACAAACTTTCCTTCCTCGCCCAGCACGACCAACTGACGCAGTTACCCAACCGCGCACTACTGATGGACCGCTTGCAGGGTGCCCTGCTCCGCGCCCAGCGCACTGGCGGACAACTGGCCGTGCTGTATCTGGACCTGGACAGCTTCAAGCAGATAAACGACACCTACGGCCATGGCGTTGGCGATCAGCTGCTGCAACAAGTCGCCGTCAGATTACGCCAGAGCGTACGCGAGTCCGACAGCTGTGGCCGTCTGGGTGGCGATGAGTTTGCGGTCTTGCTCGACAGCGTTGGGCAACGGCAGGACGCCGCAAGCGTAGCGGAAAAGATCCTCAGCACGCTGGCGGCGCCCTTTCTGGTCGAGGGACACACCCTGACCTGCACACCCAGCGTCGGCATCGCGGTCTACCCTGAGCACGGCCAGAACGAACGCCTGCTGATGCAGCACGCCGACAATGCGATGTACGCAGCCAAGCGCAACGGTGGCGCCAGCTACGCTTTCTCTCCAAACGCCCCGGCCTGACTCGCGAGAAAGCCCAGTAGCGCCTCAACAACGGCCATAGCCCGCCGCCACGTGCGAGGCGTAAGCCTGCAGCGCCGCCCGCCCCTCCAAGGCCGGATAGCCGCCACCGCTGAAGATATGCCACTTGTAGGCTTTGGTATTCAGGCCGAGACCATTGCGGCAGAACACCTCCCGCCACGCACGCTCGATGGCCTTGGACTCATCCCGGTCGAACGTTTTCAGCACCTGCCCCGGCGCTATATCCTCGTGATCCACAGACACTCCCTTATCTCTTTACTGGCCCGGCAGCCCATGTCATTCAAGCGTTGCAGGCGGCGTAATACGGCCATCGCTGAAGCGGCGCAGATACGGCAGCAGCACGCGCTCATCGCCCTCAGGCTGCTTGGCGATGATCATGCCTTGATCACCGTCGCGGTGGTTAGGGCCGCAGCTGCTGAATACGTACTCCAGCAAAAATTGCTGCCCCTCATGCACCTCAACGCCAGAGGTGGTGACTACCTCGACAACCTCCGCCCTAGCCCGCCCGCGTTCCACATCAGACAGCACAACACGCGCAATCACATCTGCCTCAAGCTGCGGGCCAGGCAGGCCGTCAAAAAACAGCGTGTCTTCAAGGAGATGCCCCCTGCAGGCCTGCACAGGCAGCGCGAGAAAGCAGACAACAAAGGCAATCAGCAAACGCATGGTTTCCTCCACGGGTCAGTAACCTTGCCCAGTGCCAGCTTTGGCGGCGGCGCACCAGCGGAGCAACACCAGCGGCAACCAGACAGCGACGAGTACACACAGCTGGTAGTAGGCCAACCGATAGGGATGCGCCCAGGCCCCGGTATAACCAATCGCCAGTGCCGTCGCGCCCACAAAGACAACGGTCACCAGCACGGCCGCGCGCACCGCAAACCTGGGCGACGCCAACACCACCAGCCCCTCAAGCACAGACAGCACCACCAACCCGGCGCTCCACAGCCACAGCGTCAGCCCCCAACTGTAGCCACCTCTAAACGCCCTGCCGGCCCCATCGGCGACCAGATGGCCAAGGCTGTACAGCGCCACAAGCATAAACAGCCGCAGTAGCGGCTGTAGCAATAGCAGGTGTAGCGGGCGCAGGGTCATGGGGCGTCTGGGTCTGGTTTTGCATCACCATGCCCGGCGCCGCCAGCAGCGGTCAACGGCTGGCCTCCAGGCGAGCAACGCTGGCGACAGGTGGTCGAGCCTGCCTGCGCCTCACTCGTCACTGATCGGCTTGAGCGCATAGGCCTTGTAGGTTTCTACAAATTCCTTTGCTGCGGCCAGCGTGTCCGGGTACGGCACCGACTCCAGCGAATCGCGTGTTGGGCGTATCTTCTGAAACCGAAAGCCGTGCTCAAAGAGGTAGGCCACCTTCTCCCACTGCTTTAGGTCATTCTTTCTCGGCGCCTTGAAGTGGCGGCCAAAATTGTAGGCCGGCCCACCGCACTCGGGGCACACAAGCTGACCAGGGCAACCGTCCGCCAGATCGAACTCGCGCTTGAAGGATTTGCGACAACCCAAGCAAGCAAAGGCCATGTTATAGGGTGTGGGCATAACGCCTCCTGCTGCCAGATGGGTTGTCCTCGCCAAGCGAGCGCGTAACAGGCGACGGCTAAACTGACCTGTGCCCGCTGAGGCGTGAGGCAGTATACCTGCCCAATGCCAGAGCACCACCCGGGCTTGGCGCATTAAGCACGGCAGCCGCTGTGGTAAAGTGGCCGCTTAATTCCATCAGGTAGCCCCCATGCTTATATACATTTTCATCGCCTGCGACCGGCTGGATGAAAAGCAGGAAAAACAGCTCAAACAGAACCTGCCAGCTCTGCAAGCCGCGCTACAGACCTACGTTGAGGCCAACGAAGCCAACCGCGCCGAGCTGATTAACGATTGCACCAGCGATGACTGCGAAGACTGGCAGCTGGGCATCAGCCAACCGGTGAAAAAGCACACCCACCTGGCCCCCGCCGTCAACCTGTTCAATGGCCTCGCCCAGCAATACGACATCGACTGCGAAGTAGGCTCCATCGAAGACGGCGAACGCGAGCCGGTCAGCTACTTTGGCAAACATGAAGGGCAAGGCGACGCCTTTTTGATCGCCCAGTACCTGGGGCTGTAACGCTCAGAGACTGCCAGATACCGACCACGGCGAATGATGAATACGCCGGGGCAAGCGAACCGGCCCGCGTTAGGTCACCCCTGAGAACCATCAGCCTCAGCATTGCGGCCTCGTCGGGCCGCAGCAGCACGCTTGAACAGCCGAAACGCACCGATACCTGCAACAAGCGCGAACACCCCAAACGACAGCCCCACCACCCCATACACATACTCACTACCCGCGTGGTGAACCGTCAGCCCGTCAAAGTAGTTCCCCTGCTCGTTGTGCGGCATACGCGCCTTGGTATACGCGTAGGTGCAGAGCAGCACTGCCGAGATGCCGACGAGCAATGCGAGCACGCCGGAGGCGGTGGCGAGGATGTTGAGCTTGGTGGTGGTTTTCATGGGGAAAGAGTTGGCCACGGGGGACGCAGACTAACGCAGCCCCGTAACGGGGCCGGTATCAGGTGAATACTTGATCTATACATTTTATGGAAGAACTGCAATCGCCAATGTTGTGTTCGATTACCGTGTAACCGACCGACCCTTTACCGATATGGTGGTAAAGCCTATACGTGAACACTTCGATGGACTCCCCGGGCTCTGCAGGCAAGTTGAACGCTTTCTCAGCCCAGCGGATGAGCTGCTCGACGCTGCGGGTTATGCGGTAATCCAAACTCACGATTATGTCGGTTTCGACCATCTGTTACGCCTAACGCCTAAGCTCAGGTGCGTTTGAGGCGACGACGGTTTTTGTGGCAGCAAAAATCGGCGGCGGGGCAAACGTCACCTGCAGCGCCTTGTTGGGCGTCACCGGCACTCACCTTGCAGCCAGGAATGAAAACGGCCGAAATGACGGACTTCGGTCCACCAGCCCATTTACCGCGAATATCAGCGACCCTAGCAGATACGCCCCTACAACCACGTTGAGTCCAGGCACTGCTAGTGCGGCAAAAGTAGCACCGTATTTTGCCGCCTTGAGACCCAAGGTCTTGAAAGATAGGGCTTTGAATTCCTCGAACGTGATTCGACCCGATCGGTAACGCCTCCAAAGCTCGAAGACAATGATCCCCGCTGAAGCGGCCACAAGTGGAGGAAAGTAGTTCCACAGGGTGTCTTCTGCATCATCGCCGATTTCGACCATGCGATCGACGAAATCCTCGACGCGCATAGTCAAATCTTCGTTGCTCAATCCGGACGATGGCAACCCCATTCGCTCCGAAAGCTCTTCCGTGACGATGACTTCCGCATTCGGATTCGAGTCGATCCACGCGCCGATAGCGCTCATGTCATCGGTGGCTTTAAGTTGTACTTCCCATGCGTCTCCCGTTTTCTCATCAAGCAACTGAACGTCAACCGTTCTGTGATTGGTGTCGGGAAACAGCGCCGCAACTACTGAATCACCATCCTCATTCTCGAGCCGCTGAAACTCCATTTCATGGAGAATTCCTTTGACGTTATTTACAAGACCACCGATCTGAGAGTCGCCATAGGACGCCAACCGTTCTGCGGTGTCAGGGACAGACAAATCCCATTCAGGGGAAGAGCGCCGCAACGCCGCCAATACGGCATAGTCTTGTTCAAGCAACTCGGGATCTGATGTGAACGCCAGTTTTCCCAGCGTCGCCAAGATTGCCGCCTCGTCGAAGCGCTTAGATATGTAGGAGTGCTTGATCAAAACTGGTCCTTCTTCGACATGACCTCGTCCTTCGCAGTCTTGGCCTGTTTCTTTCCTTCCTCCCGAAATTTTTCCCACATGCTTTTAAGGTCGGCGTTACTGACAGTTTGCCCCTTGGACTTTTTCTCCAAATAGAAATCCATGATCCGGCCAATTGCATAAGTGAGTCCGTACACAAGTGGAATCGTTGTAAATCCAGCGAAGAACGGCAGGCCAACCTTGTACAAACCCAAGGCGACTTGTTGCGCGGCCATACCCAGCCCAACGATTCCGGCGATTTCCTTCAATAAATCAGTCGCTTCAGCATCTGATAATGGCATGCCGCGGATGGCACTGAGCCTGACACCCATGTACGCCTGGATTGGCGTGAGAACGAAAATATCGGCAAACGGAATGGGTTGGACCGCAACCGCTGCGCATGTGACGGAAAAGATGTGAATGATCCGTGAGCGCTTCTGGTCATCGGACAGGTCAGTCCGATTTTCGATGTCTGTAATTTCCGCTGCGATCTTCTTCTTCGCAATATCAATGATGTCCACCAAGCCCCTCCATCGTTTCGTACTTGTAAATCCGTATCAGTGACGCCCAACGTTTGGCTAAGGGGCGGCCGCAAGCGTAGCTTGCGGACGTCCAAGTGAGCGAAGTGAACGACTTGAGCCAGTTGTTAGACGCTTTCAAATTTTACTGGCTCAGGGCCGGTGCTGACTTTTTTGATTACGACTGTGCCGGCTAGTTTGTCATGCCACCCTTGTTTTCGTTTGTCGAATGCGACCCAGATGATTCCAAGGCAAAGCGGAATTGCTGAGATGAAGTAAGCAAAATAGCGGCCAATTAACTGTGCTGGGCTTGCAGGGTTGCCAGTAGTGGCGTCGACGATTTTCGAAGAAATAGCCATTTTTCCGGGTGTAGCTTGCTTAATTATCCAGAAAACGATTACCGCGATGGCTGGTATTACCCAGGAAATTAAGAAGTCAGCAGGGCCTGCAATTAGTCCATAACTCTCGTTGGTGTAGTAAGACCATCCGTAGATTGAAACAAGAAGTGGCGTGGTGATCAGTAGCAGCAATATTGTGTCGATTATTGTGGCGCCGGTTCTCGCCCAAAATCCTGCGTATTCATACTGTTTAGATTCCATTTTGGTACTCCTTGTGGTGTGTGTTGCGTCTAACGCTGAGCGAACGGCGCGTCTCACGCGTCCGCCTTCCGTGACTTGTTAAGGACAGTAGACACGTGACAATAATAGTCCGACTGTAAACAAACCAACGAGTACAGGTAACAAGTATTCAAAGAATGCTCGAACATAGGCTACCAGGCCAGCTTTCTGGTAAAGCCACGACACTCTCGGTACTTGAGACATGTCATAGTTGTGCTGATCTTCTTCGGTCCAGCCTTCCATATATTCCTGAACCGCCTCTAGATAATCTTGGTATTTTTTTCGCCAGATGAAAAAGTCAGAAGTTCCGTAGATCAAAAATGCGCACAAAAAATACGCAATAGTCAGGGACACCAAGACGACAAACATTTCCTGCGCTGGCGCTGATAGCGATATCCCGAGCGCAGAGATCTCTGTTGGAACCAAATCTGCCGTTGCAACAAGAAAACCTGTTGTGCTTGCTATCAGGAGATTCCGCCTTTCGAGCCTTGTGATCTGGCTGAGTGGGTCGGTTAGAAAATCAACCGGGTTGGGGCCGGACACATCTATCTCCTTAACAGCTGATTGGACCGAAGGCTTCATCATTGCATACTCGTGACGTCTTCATAACAACGCCTCCTTCCACGCATCAGCATAAAAAATTAACAATAAAAACAATCACCTACCGTCATCCCACGAACCACGCACGTAATAACGCGACTTCCTCTTTTCGTGCTTTCAATAACCCTGTATGGCATGCCAGCCGACATACCATGTGGGCATTTAAAGCGGCTGCACATTCACGATACCTCTGCATTTTGGATAGGTGCTGCAGCCCCAAAAGCTGTTGCCGGCGTTAGAGCCTTTGCGCGCAATGCGTTTGATCATGCTGCTGTGGCATAGCGGGCAGGTTGGGTCTTTTGCGGGCTGGAGGGTTGTGGCGGTGGCCGTGCTGGAAGCTGTGCTGGTGGCCGGGGTTGTGGGGGCGCTTGGTTGGGCGCGGAGCATCAGGCGTTTGAGGCCGGCGCCGTCGATCAGCTGGATATTGCGGCCCTGGGCGAAGCTTTTGGCCTCTTGGGTGAACTGACCTGAGGTCACCACATAACCACCCGCGGCGCCCTCGGCGGCCATGGCGCCGAAGAACTCGCGTACCACTGGTACGCCCACCTTGAGCGAGCGCCAGTGTTTGCATTGCACCAGATACTTCTCGTTGTTCTTACGCAGGATCAGGTCTACACCGCCGTCGGCGCCCTGGCCGCCGGTTTCGGTGATGCTGTATCCCTTGCGGCGGAAGGCTTCGCCAATGAGGTGTTCAAACTGCTGCCAGCTGAGGCCGTCGATGGCTTTGCCGGGTTGGGTGGCAGCGGTGACGCTGCCAAGCAATTGCGTGCGTTTGTAGCGCGCGATAACCGAGCCAATGGCGCCCAGGCCGCAGGCAATGGGGATGAGGTATTGGCCGAACAAGGCAAAGGTGCGCCAGAGCTGCGCGGTGAGAATGCCGCCCATTTCGCCCGGCTTGAGGGCGGCAGGCGGGGTAACAGGTGCAATGGCGATGGGGTGCAATATCAGCCAGCTGACCAGACCAATGGCCAAACTTGCCCACCAAGGCAGACGTGACAGTACAACGATCAGGTCTTCAAATGCAGAGGTCCTTCTGCGTGCCATCCTTTGGCTCCTTTAACTGGCTTAGTGCCATTAAAGCCCTATCCTGGTGCGTGGTAAAGCAGCTTTTAGTCTGCCCCGCCCTGCTCTGCCGTCTGTGTTACCGCATGCAGCACAAAGGCCACGGGCTCATGCACGCTGCAACAGGGCACGTCTACCACGTCATAGCCCCAGCGCAGATACCAGCGTTTGAGGTTTGCGTACACCTGTTGGGCTTCGCTAAAGGTCTGGTCTCGCTCGCCGTCGGTTTGGTAGATGGCCAGCCATGGCGGCAGGAAGAACACGGTGCGGTTATAGGGGTAGGCGCTGCATTGTTGCGCTACGGCTGCGTCGTCCATGGCGCCGGCGGCGTGCAGCATGTAGAGGGCGTCTACTACGCTGCGATCAAAAAAGCATGGCGTGTCTAGGTTCTCTACGAAAAGTCGTCGAGCGAAGGTCAGGCAAGGCAAAAACCGGGGGAGGACGCGGAGTTTACAAGCTGTAAATGAGCATTCCGAGCCCGTTTTTAACGAAGCATCACCGAGCGCAGGCACTTTTCGTAGTGAGCCTAGGGCCTGCGATTGCTGATAGTGCTGCGCATCCTGCTGGAATATGGCCTGGGCGAAGGCGGCGGGTTCCGGCCGTGGAGCAAGCCCGGTCTGCAGCCGGCTGGGGATGATGGCGCGGGCCGACTCGGGCACCACGGGATAACCACGCTCAGCCAACGCAGCAAGCAACGCGGACTTGCCGCCGCCGGGGCCGCCGGAGAGCACAAAGCGGTTTGCTGCCGGCATTTTTACTCCGCCGCGCTCAGCGCTGCGGCGGCTGCGCGGGAGCGGCTGATGGCCTGGTCCAGCTGGGCGGTGCAGTGATCGCGAGCGGTCTCCAGCGCTGCATCGTCCACCGATTGCAACGCAGCCCGCCGCGCAGACAGCTCATCGGCCTGCAGCGCAAAGGCATCAACAAAGTCCGGCCCCAGCGCAGCGATATTGGTGCACGCCGCCCCGCCGTTGTAGCTCACCAGTTCGGTTAGAAAGAGCTTGGGATGGGCTTGCGCTACCTGGCCCAGCGTTTCGTTGATCCACTCGGCTACGGCGCCATCTGCGCCGTCATACAGGCGGAACAACTGGGCGGTGGCGGGGGCTTGTCCGGCCAGGGCCGGCTCGCGCGCTGCGGCAACATCCTGCTCGGTTACCGCAGCCCACACAGGCGTGCAAAGGGCTGCGGCCAGCAGCGCCAAGGTTGGTTTGTTCATGGATGATGGACTCCTGCGCGGCGCTCAGATGGTGTTATCGAGTTGTATGGCTTTCTCGGGCACACGCCAGAGGCGCACACCGTCGACGACCATGGTCCAGTCGCCCTCTACCTCGTGGGGCGGTTCGCTGACCTCAAAGCGTGTGGTCAAAAACAGCAAACCGACAATAAAGTCGTCGCCCTCAAAGCCCTGCATGGGCCCATTGATGGAGGTGGTGCCGCCGCTTTTAAGCCGCTCGTAGGCGACGGTGCCGTCTGCCAGAATCAGCAGGCTCATCTCCTTGCTGCGCCATTGGCCTACGTAGTCCAGCCGGTTCTCCGGTAGCGGTTCGGCGCAGCCAGCCAGCAGCACGGCCATGGCGATCACCAGCAGCCAGTTTTTCATCAGGATTCTCCGTTGCGTTCAGGGCAGCGGGCAGGTTACCGATTTGCTGGCGTGCGTGCCTCCGACCAGACCGCAAATTCGTTACCGCTTGGCTCGCAGAAGTGAAAACGGCAGCCGCCGGGAAAGTCGAAAATCGGCCGCACAATCTGCCCGCCGCACGCCTCGACCTTCTTTAAGGTGGCCGCTATATCTGCGCTGTAGAACACCAGCAGGGCACCGCCGTTGTCTGTGCGGTTGCGGGTGTCAGCCTTGAAGAAGCCACCATCCAGCCCCTGATCGGAAAAGGCCGTGTAGTCCGAGCCGTAATCGACAAAAGCCCAGCCAAAGGCAGCGGTAAAGAAGGCTTTGGTGGCGGGCAACTCCTTAGCGCCCAGCTCGACGTAGTTCAGTTTTTCATGCTGATGCATCGCGTCTCTCCTGCTACGAGATTGAACACCGCGGGGCGAGGCGGTGCGGTGGTCGGAAAGGTCTAGTCAGAATAGAGCGCGCGGGCGATTAGTCCCGACGCGCGCTCCAGGCGCGGATCATGCCGGCCTGAAAGAACGGAATCGGCGCGGTAAAACCGGCCTGTCGGATCATCGCCTCAACGTTGTCGGCCGGTAGCACGGCAACGTCACGATGATAGGCCTGCTCCATCCGCGCAACCACTTGGGGCGTGACGGGTTCAGCGGACAAGACCTGCGCCCAGAGCGTCATCAGCCGGGCTTGCTGTTGCGGATCGGCGCGGGCGGTTAGGTCAGAGCTGGCAAGAATCCCGGCGGGCTTTAAGCGGGCGGCAATTTCCTTGAAAAACCCGATACGTGCCCTTGGGTCAAGGATGAACTGTGAGACGAGAAAGCTGGTAGCAGCATCAAACTCGGTCTCTCTTGGCAGGCTGTCCAGGTAGCCGGTATGAAAATCACAACGCTCGGCAACGCCCTGGGCCTCAGCGTTGCGGCGGCACTCCTGCATCATGGCGCTTGAGGGTTCAACCGCAGTAAAGCGCCACTGCGGGTGGCGCGCGGCCAGATACAGCAACTCTTGCCCGGTGCCGGCGCCGACACACAGCAGGTGCGCGTTCTCGGGCAGCTCGCTGAACACCGACTCCAGCAAAAAGTGCAGACAGTCGCGGACGGGCGCCTGCCGCGCCCACTGCTGGTCATAGCCTGCGGCTTGCTGATCAAAGAGTGCTTCCAGTTCCTTGCTGTTCATTGGGGGATCTCAGAAATTGTCATTCCTTCCACCATAGCGCAGCTGTCAAGCCACCCTAAACCCCTGCGCCAGCGCCTGCAGCTCGCCCGCTAGCTGCGCCTGACTGTCGGTTACCTGAGAAATTTCCCGCGAGCCGTTGAGGGTTTGCAGGGAGGTTTCGCGTACCGACGTCATGCTGCGGGAGATGTCCCGCGTTACGGCAACCTGCTGCTCGGCGGCGGAGGCAATCTGCGAGGCCATGCCGGAGATGCGGTCAACGTCCTGCAGGATGGCGGCCAGGGTGTCTTCGAGTTTTTCGGCCTCATCGGCACTGAGGTTGGCCAGCTTGTGGCTGTCGGTCACGGCGCCGCGCACGCTGTCGGTGATATCGCGGAAGCCGCTGATCATGCTTTCAATCTCGACGGTGGAGTCGTGGGTTTGGCGCGCCAGGTTGCGCACCTCATCGGCCACCACGGCAAAACCGCGTCCGTGTTCCCCTGCCCTGGCTGCCTCGATGGCCGCATTGAGCGCCAGCAGGTTGGTCTGATCGGCCACCGCCTTAATCACGTCTATTACCCGCGTGATGGACTCGCTGCTGGTTTGCAGGCGTTCCATCTGGTCGTTGACCTGCTCGATGGACCCCGCCAGATGGCGAATGCGGGCAACGCTCTGCTGCACCACCTGCCGCCCGGCTTCATTGCGCGCCGAGGCGTGTTGCGCCGCTTCTGCCACCTGCTGGGTGTTGCGCGAAATCTCTTCCGAGGTGCTGGACATTTCTTCAGCTGCTGCCGCTACCTGATCAACCAGCGCCTGCTGCTGACCCACCTGATCGGAGTTCTGGCTGGCGGTGGCGCGGGTCTGCTCGGAGGCCGAGGCCAGGCGCACGCTGGTTTCGTCAATCTGGCTCAGGGCACCGGAGAAGGTTTCGATCAGCCCGTTCAGTGCGCTGCCAATCAGCCCCATCTCGTCTTTGGAGCACACCCGCGTGCGCACAGACAGGTCTTTGCGTTCCATGATCTGACGAAAATCACCCAGCAGTTGGTTCACCTGGCCAGACACGCCCATGATGATCAGCAGCGCCAGCAGCAGCACCGCGCCAATCACCACGCAGCCAATAATCGCAGCCCGGCGCAACTCGGCATGGGCTCCGGCAAGCACAAGCTCGGTGCCCTTTTCCATATCAGCGGCCAGTTGCTGCTTGAGCTGATAAACACCGGCCGCAGCCTGGCTGGAGCTGTCAAACCATTCGATGTTGGCCATGCCCAGAAAACCATATTCAGAGCCGATCAGGCGGTCACGCAACGCCACAAAGGCCAGACTTTCGGGGCGTTGCTGCAAAGCCTCCAGCTGCCCTTGCAGGGAGGGGCCGATCAAGTCCGCAGCCGTGCCCAACAAGGCCTGACTGCGCGCCCCGGCGCCACTGACTTCTCTGGCCAGCGCCAGCGACACCCCGCCATCGCTTAACACCTGCGCACCGGCCGCCATCTCCCGCGCGCCCCATTCGGTCGCTTCACTCAAGGCCAGAAAGGCGCCCATCATGCGGGTCAAACGTGGCTCGTTGGAGCGCAGCAAAATCTGCGGAATCAACGCAAGCAAATGCTCCACCGCTGCGCCGTAAGTCCGATAGGACAGCTCCGGGTCTACGTCCTCGCGGATCACCCGCTCGCGCAATGGCGCCAGCGCATCAAGTGCCTCGTTGATGCGCGCCAGCTCACCGGCAACGGCAGCCCGGTCGACGCCTTGCAACTCGGCCATGCCGTCACGTAGTGCCGACAGGCTGGCATCCGTGGCGGCGCGCTGCCCTTCCAGGCGCTCAACCACGCGCCCGTCTGCTCCGCCGGTAGCAATAAACAGTGCAGTCAGCCCGCGCTCTTTCTGCAAATTCTCCAGCGCTGGATCGGCGGTCAACACCAGCTCGAACAACGCCCGAGCCGACTCGGTACTTTGCAGATGGGTGTAGCGATCCAGAACGGTAGAACCGGAGAAATACAGCGTGCCCGCCAAGGCCGGCAGGATGAGCAGCAACAACTTGCCGCGCATGGAGATGTTACGAAGCATGGACAACATGATGACAAACCCTGAGGAAAACCTGACTGATTGGACAGATGCCTCAGCAAGAAGAGTGCCATCACTTTGCCACGCAGCCATGCGGCCTGCGCGGCTCAAACCGGCACGCTGCGCACCAGTTCAGGGCTGATTTGCCGCATAACGGGCGAAAAGGGACCGCCATCGCCAAACAGGTCTGATATCAGGGCCGCGCTTTACCCATCAGCTCGGCCAGCACTGTGTGGCCGCCGCGCCCCAGCCCTGCAGCGGCGCCGGCAATGTCCTCTGGCGCCTTGTTCTGGCTCAGCTTGAACTTGCCCACCAGACGATCAATCTCGATCTCTATCCCGACGATCGCTGCCAGCATCTGGCTGATGTACTCCGGGCTGGAGTCGGTCATCTTCCAGGGGCGCTCCTGCTGGATCGCGGTCTCGTGTTGACGTGTCAAACGCGCAACCAGGCCGCGCACAAAGCGCTCATCGTCACGCAATCGAATGCGGCCATGGGCGTGCACTACCTGATAATTCCAGGTTGGCACCTGCCGGTGGGTTTCATGCTTGCTTGGGTACCAGTTGGGCGACACATAGGCCTGCGCGCCCTGAAAAATCACCAGCACCGGCATCCCATCAACAATCTGCTCAACCAGCGGGTTGGCGCGCGCCAGATGCGCCTGCAGGGTGCCGTGCTCGCCCTGGTCTGCCAGCAGCTCAAAGGGCACGTGATTGGCATCCAGCCCATCTGGCCCTGAGGTAACCAGCGTACCCAGCGGATTTGAAGTGATCAGGGCGTGCAGCTCAGCGCTGCGGGTTTCGGCAAAGTGCTCTGGCAGGTACATGGCGATTACGATGACATCCAGTTGGAGAGGTTTTGGTCCAGATAATACAGCCCCAGCATCAACAGCAACCAGAACACACAGCCCGCAGCGGATTCCAGCCAGCCAGGATAGCTACGCGGCTGGAACCAGTGCGGCGGCCACAGGCAACGCAGCAGGCAGCGGCCGGGAATGCGCAAGCTGATGTCGAGCACAGCGCCTGCCTCCAGGATCAAGCGCCCCAGCAGCAGAAAAGCCCGCGCCAGCACCTCCAGTAGTTCGAGCATCAGCCATTACTCCACGCTGGGCGCAAACTCGGCATAGCATGGCAGCCCGTCATCGATGTCGAACCAGTTTGCCTTGTGGGCAGTGAAAAAGTGCGCCTGCAGCCGGGTATCCAGCTCGCCGTCCAGCGTGCCGGCACGAACCCGCAGCACGCCGGGGATGCGCTCGTTACGGCTGAAGATGGGCGAGCCGCAACGGCTACAGAAGCAACGCTGCTTGCCCGCAGAGGAGCTGAAGCTGCTCAACAGCGCCTGCCCTGCCAGCAAGCGAAAACGCGACTCGGCAGCCGGAATATTGGTCGCAAACGCCGTGCCCTGCGCCTTGCGGCACTGGCCGCAGTGACACACCTGAATGGGCTCCAGCGGCCCATCCACTTCAAAGCGAATACCACCACACAGGCAACTGCCGGTAATCATGTGAACTCCCCTGTTCTGTCATTGAGCTCAAAGCAGCGAGAATACGCACTATTGCATCGGCCAGCCACGCGACCTGTTGAACAAGCTGCGCCCGTTCTCGTATTACATCCTGTACTCGTCCGTATTCCTCAGAGGCGCCGGGCAGACTGCTATGCCGCAGACAGCCTTTGTGGCCGGCGGCGCGCCAGATCAATCTGGCAAAATCAGCCTCGCCTCGGTAAAGTCATCTGCCCCACGCCGCGCTCTGCCACCGAGCGTTGCCCCTCCCCCAGCTCATCAGGAGAGTCCATGCGTCTGTGTGTTTTCTGTGGTTCCGCCCCCGGCAACCAACCCGACTATCTTGCCGCCGCCCAGCAGCTCGGCACCGCGTTGGCCAAAGCCGGCATTGGCCTGGTGTACGGCGGGGCACAAGTCGGCCTGATGGGCGCAGTCGCTGATGCGGCGCTGGCCGCTGGCGGCGAAGTGATTGGTGTGATCCCGCGCCACCTGGTCGAGCGCGAACTGGCCCACGAAGGCCTGACCACCCTGCACGAAGTCGGCTCCATGCACGAACGCAAGGCCATGATGGCCGACCTGTCTGACGGCTTTATCGCCCTGCCCGGCGGCGTCGGCACCTTTGAGGAGCTGTTCGAGGTCTGGACCTGGGGCCAGCTTGGTCACCACCAAAAGCCCTGCGCCCTGTTCAACGCGGCCGGCTACTACGACAAGCTGATCGAGTTTCTCAACCACGCCGTAAACGAAGGCTTCATGCGCCAGCCCTACCGCGACATGCTGATCGTCGACAACGAAGCAGAGCCCCTGCTAGCCAAGGTCCGCGACTACACACCGCCCAGCGTCGCCAAGTGGGTGAAGACCGGGCAGCGCTGATCCACATACGGCTGTCGGCCGCTACGCCGACAGCCCTGCACAAATCTTCCAGACACCCGCAACCACTGCGTTATGCTGCACTGTCACCCGTCACCCGGAGCCGTGCGCATGAACAGAAGCAACTGGCTCGATCTCAAGCAGGATGCCGATACCGGCATTGAGACGATTCGCGCTCATTTTGAGGGCACGCCTACGACCCGCATTGGCACGACGCCTATCTGGTCGGCTTTACCGAGCAGGGCGTGCAGCGTTTTCATTGCGGGCGGCAGCGCTATGACAGCGTGCCGGGCAAGGTCATTCTGATCGAGCCGGGCGAGGTGCATGACGGCGAAGCGCCAACCGAGGATCCGCCCGTAGATCGCCAAGCTACTGGGTTGGGCTGGCGCACTATGGCTGAGCTGGCTGGGCTGGAAAATCGCCAGCGCCGAGGTTGAGCTGACGACGGATACGACAGCAGACAAACCGCTTGGCGCGGGCGCTGCCGCTCTGATACAGGTAATCAACCCCAAACCCTGGACAGTCGCGCTGGCAGTGGTCGGCGTGTTCATGAGCAGTTCTGGCGCACCGGCCTGGCTGCTGGCCCTGGTGTTTTTGCTGATGGCCATTCCCTGCATGCTGCTGTGGGCGTGGCTAGGCATCCAGGCACGCAGCTGGCTACATTCAGCCCGCGCGCTGCGCCGCTTCAATCAACTGATGGGGGCGTTGCTGGCGGGGTCTGGCTGGCTTGGTCTGCTCGGTTGAGTTCGGTC
Source organism: Halopseudomonas pachastrellae (assembly GCF_900114765.1). Taxonomy (GTDB): domain Bacteria; phylum Pseudomonadota; class Gammaproteobacteria; order Pseudomonadales; family Pseudomonadaceae; genus Halopseudomonas; species Halopseudomonas pachastrellae. Next base: position 77,845 of record NZ_FOUD01000020.1, on the reverse strand, counting down.
ATGCGCTGATAACCTGACTGGCTCAGCAGCACCAGATTGACCGTGGTGGCGTAGATCTGCCCGCTGGCTTTCAGCGCCTCGATCAACGCCTTGTGCTGGTCCGCCGCCAGGTAGAAAAAATCCTTCCCCTCCTCCAGCTGCACCTCGCAGCGACGGAACACCCGAAACGCCGTGCCCTTGGGGGCGTGATTGAGTTCATCGAGCTGACGCAGGCTCAAGGTATCGGTGTCGGCAAAGCGGATGGGCTGCATCTCTCTCGTGCTCAAGGTCAAAGTGGGCGGCGGCAAAACATCATCCAGCGCGCTATTCATAGGGCATGCCGCCTCATGTGGCCCGTCGCGCCAAGCAGCAGGACGGGTTGCCAGCCAGAGACCGCCCGGCAAGAGCACATTGTGCCAAAATCGCCAACTCGCAGTAAGCGCCCTCAGCGCCTGCCGCGCATTAGCGGCGATGCGGACGCTGCATTAAAAGGACTCAATCAAGGCGATGCCCCCGCCCTACACCTCAGTGGGCGAGCAAATCAGGACTTATGGCAATTCCGCCAAGTCGCTATACTCGCCACCCCACATCCGGAGAGAGCGCCATGAGCAAGCAAGACGAGCAACGTCTGAACGATGCGAACACCGAGCAACCGGGTACGCCGTCAGCAACCGGTCTCGGCGCCCTCTTTGCTGCAGCCGGCAAGCAGGCCGGTAAAGCCAACGCTCCCAAGCAAGGCAAAGCCGGCTTTGACCCGCACACCAAGCGTGTGCACATGCCGCCCCGCGGCACCCGTCGCTCGATGGGCAAGCGCTGACCAATCAGCGCCTGCCAGCGCTACAACGGCAGAGCGAAATGGAAGCTGGCGCCCTCGCCGGGCCGTGAGGTCACACCAATGTGGCCACCGTGCAACTGCACGACCTCCTTGCACAGCGCCAGGCCAAGGCCGGCCCCGCCCTTCTTGCCGCCCCCCTGAACAAAGGGCTCAAACACACGAATCTGCTGGCTGTAGGGAATACCCTCACCGGTATCGGTGACGGCAAAGAAAATCCGCTTACCATTACGCCGCACCGACACCGTAATGCTGCCGCCCACATCGCTGTGCCGCAACGCGTTGCCTACCAGGTTGTCCAGCACCCGCTCCAGCTGCAGGCGGTCAAGCCGTGCAACCGCCACCTCCTCATCAATCTCTTCGTGCATGCTGATGCCCTGCTTCTGGGCCTGGGCCTCAAAACGTGAAACCACCGCCCGTACCAGCTCACGCGGGTCGCAAGGCTCCAGTTCCAGCTTCTGCAGGCCATTTTGATAGCGCGAAAAGTTGAGCAGGTCGTTGATTAAATCCACCAGCCGGCGCATTTCTTCATCGACGGTGTCGAACAGATCCTGCTCGCGACTGCCCGGCGTGAACTCAAGGCGTTCCTGCAACAGGGCAAAGGCCATGTGCATGCCGGTCACCGGCGTGCGCAGCTCGTGGGAGGCACGCAACACAAACTCCCGCCGTACCCGCTCGAAGGCCCGTTGATCGGTAACATCACGCAGCACCATCACCGCACCCTGCACCCAGCTGTCGTTGCGCACCACCGGGGTCAGGCTGTAGTCCAGCAAGCGCGTCTCACCCGACACCTGAACAGCCAGGTCTTCCTGCTCGCTGCTGAAGGCGTTGCCGGCCAGCACTTCACGCACCTGCTCATCCAGCTCCGGGCGGCCCATGGCCATGCCCAGCGACTGGCCCAGCTCGCGCGCATCCCAGTTGAGCTGGCGCCGGGCAACCGGGTTGAAGTGGTCCACCTCACCGTGCTGATCAAGAATCAACAAGCCATCGTCGATGCTGTCGAGTACCGCCTGCAAACGTCGCTGCTCTGACTGCAGGGCCTCCAGGTCAGTACTCTTGAACTGACGCAGTGCCTCGGCCATGGCACCAAAACGGCGGCTGAGCGCCGCCACCTCGTTGACTGGCGAGAGCGGCAACATCACGTTGAAGTCACCCTGACCAATACGGTCGGCAGCCTGGGCCAGGCTCTCGATCGGGCGACCAAAGCGCTGGGCAATGCTGTGAGCCGTCAACAGGCCCAGCAGCAGCACGGCCAAGCCAATCAGGCCCAGCAGTATGGCAATCAACCAGGCACGCTGGTGGGCTGCGGTTTCAGCGGCTTCGACATATTCGAGGTAACGGCTCTGCACCTCATTGATACGGTCACGCATGGCCGCGACGTTGAGGCTGAGTGTGCTGTCGGAAAGCAGGTCACGGCGCAGCGAGGTCGGACGCTTGAGCACCTGGTCATAGACCGAATACGCTCGCCTGATCTCTTCAATGGCCTGCCGGTCTTCGTCGGTTCTGGCTTGCTCGCCGGCCTCTGTCAGCCACTCCTTGAATATCCGGTCTGACTCCTTGAGCGCGGCAGAATCAAAGTCTTCGGCCAGCAGCATGGTGACCTGACGACCAATTTCCTGTCGCATGCCCATGGTTGCCTTGAGGATGCCGATGTTGCTGGCGACACTCAGACTCTGTGACTGCGTCAGGCTGAGTACGCCAACCATCCCTACCAGCAAGCCGACCAGGGCAACTGTCAGCAGCGCACTGCTGCTGAAAAACAGCTGACTGCGCAGCTTCATAGGCCGAACTGCTTACGCTTGCGATACAGGGTAGAGGCGTCAATCCCCAAGGTACGGGCCGCTTGCTCCAGTGTCGGGCTGGAGGCCAGCACGGCTGCGATATGCGCCTTCTCCAGCTCATCCAGACTCAGGCTTGCGCCCACCCGGGGCGCGGCGTTGTCTTCCGGTTCGGCGCCCAGGCCCAGGTGTGCCACATCCACCCGTTCTTCATTGCAGATGATGCTGGCCCGCTCGATAACGTTACGCAGTTCACGAATGTTGCCGGGCCAGCCGTGGTTGAGCAGCGCGTTCTGGGCGGCTTCGCTGAACCCACGCGCCGGCCGGGCATACTCCTTGACGAAACCGGCCAGAAAGCGATCGGCCAGGGTGAGGATATCGTCGGTACGCTCGCGCAGCGGAGGCAGGGTCAGGGTAATTACATTGAGGCGGTAGAGCAGGTCTTCGCGAAAGCGCCCTTCCTTGGCCATCTCGGTCAGGTCGAGGTTGGTCGCCGCCAGAATGCGCACATCCGCGTGGCGCGTTACCGGGTCGCCGACACGCTCGTATTCCTTGTCTTGAATAAAGCGCAGCAACTTGGGCTGCAGAGTCAGCGGAAAGTCACCGATCTCGTCCAGAAACAGGGTGCCGCCGTCGGCTTGGCTGACACGCCCCAAGGTGCTCTCGCTGGCACCGGTAAAGGCGCCCTTGGTGTGACCGAACAGCTCACTTTCCATCAGCTCGGCATTGAGTGACGGACAGTTGATGGTGACGCACTCCTTCTTGGCCCGGCGGCTCCAGCCGTGAATCAGGCGGGCCAGCTCGCCCTTGCCCGTACCCGATTCACCCAGAATAAGAATGTTGGCGTCGGTGCCGGCTACTTGGCGTGCGGTTTCCAGCACCGTCATCATCGCGGGGCTCTGAGAATCGCCGCTGACGCGGGCCTGGCGCACCTCTTCTTCCAGGGTTTCCAGCCGCGCAGCCATCTGCCGTGCTTCAAGCTGCTTGGCAGCGGACATGCGCAACTGGTCGGGGCTGCAGGGTTTCACCAGATAATCGGCGGCGCCGGCCTGCATGGCGTCGACCGCGGTATCCACTGCCGAATGGGCCGTCACCATGACCACTCGCATCCAGGGCGCGATGGTTCGCATGCGCGCCATCACATCCAGGCCGTTCTCCTCACCCAGGCGCAGGTCCAGAAAGCACAGATCAAACACCTGACTGTGCAAAACAGACTCGGCCTGCATGCCATTACTGGCGGTTGCAACCAGATAACCCTCGTCTTCGAGGCAGTAACGGAAGGTACGCAAAATTGCTGGCTCGTCATCAACCAGCAAGATCCGTCCATTGCTTTGAGTTGCATCCATAAGGGTTGTCTTCTCCGGGCGCTGATCCCACCGCAAGGCAGTCGTGCAAAATGCATGGCCCACCGGGAGGCATCTTGCAAACTGCATGCAAGGCAATCTGCTAAAACTTTATAAGTTATTGATTTTTATTGAATTAAAAACTGGAAAAACCCTGGCACGACGCTTGCTCTAGTACTACTACAAACCAGAAAAAGGCGAGCCACAAGCCAACCTTTATACGGATATTGACTGGAGAAACCGTCATGCGCAGCGCCAAACCCATCGCACTGCTTAGCCTGTCCACCGCCCTGCTCTGCTCACTGTCAATGAGCACCCAGGCACACGAGCCGGCCCTAAGCATGGAGCCACACCAGGCCACGATAGTTCAATCTGCAGACGACAGCAGCATCGTCAGCACTCTGCAGTCACGGTTGACTTGGCATGGTAACACGTCCGGCATCGACATCCGTGTGGACAGCAACGAGGGTGTTGTAAGGCTAAGTGGCGTGGTGCCCGAGCGCGGCGACAAGCGTGTTGCGGTAGCAACCGCCCTGCATACGCCAGGCGTTGTCAGCGTAGACGCGAGTCAACTGCATGTAGGACGGACTCAGACGGTAAACGAAGCGCGCTGGAGAAACCCAACACTCCAAGCCGCCAACCGACTGCAGCTGTAATGCGACAAGAAGGAAAGGAAAAAATCATGCCTCTGGAGCCCAAACCTGCGATTTACTTTCATATAATGGAAGCCACTCGACCTGGAACTTTCGATAACCAGCTAACTGAGCGTTTTACCGCCGTACCGAGGAGATCCCCCATGTACAACTGGGCCATCGCCTTTATTGTCATGTCGCTTGCCGCCGCCGTCTTTGCCCTGGGTGGCTTTGGCGCCCCCTACGACCAGTTGGGCGCACTGCTTAGCCCGCTGTTTCTGGCGCTGTCTGTGGTGTCTGCCGTAATGGGCAAGCGCACTCGCCACCGCCAGTAGCACCCCGTTGACGGCATCAGCGGACACGACGCTCCCGACATTGCAGCAGTTGCCCCGCGAGCTGCTGCCACTGGCCAACCGCTTCTACCGCAGCCACCATCGCAGCATGAAGGCTAATGGCCAACAGCAGATTTGGGTGCTGCGCACCCCCGACATCTGCGCCTGCCTGTGCCTGCAACCCGTTGAAACGGGTCACTGGCTGACCGCCTTACTTGTGGCACCTTCACTTCGCACCAAGGGTTTAGGCAGCCAGCTGCTAAGACAGGTACGCGGTGAAGTCGCCGGCCCCATATGGCTGTTTTGCGCCCCGCCCCTTACCTCCTTTTACCAGCGCAGCGGCTTTGAACCTACTGCGCAGCTACCTGAATCACTCAGCTCGCGCCTGCAGCGCTATCAGCGCAGCAAGTCGCTGGTAGCCCTTGTGAGCCTGCCGAACTAAGCCATTTCGGCCCCACAGTGGCAGCCTGCCACCAAATGCACCACTGGCCCTTAAACTGCGCACCACAAAAGTGCGCAAGCAACGTAACCACCTGCCCCTGAACGACCACCACTCACGAAAAAACAACGTAAGTAATTGATTTAAATAAAAAATAAAAAACTGGCAAGCTAAATGCTATGTGAGCAATGCCAACGCACTTAAATCAAAAACCTACGGGGTATTACGTGATGATGAAGAAAATCGCAGTTGCCGTTGCTACCGCCAGCACGCTCTCTTTTGCAAACATGGCACACGCCGAAGCCTTTGACACCGCCATGGGCGAGTTTGACGTCAGCATGACTGCCACCCTGGCAACCGACTACATCTGGCGCGGCCAGTCGCAAACCGACGGCGCCGGCGCCATCCAGGGCAGCCTGGATATCGCTCACGAAAGCGGCCTGTACATTGGCGCCTGGGCATCCAACGTCGACTCCACCGACTTTGGCGGCTCCAGCGTCGAGATCGACTACTACGCCGGTTACGGCGGAAGCATCACCGACGACATCAGCTACGACCTGTCCTGGACTACTTATACCTACCCGGGGAACAGCTCCATCGATGTTGAAGAAGCTCTGGCCAGCCTGAGCCTGTATGGCTTCACCGTTGGCGCCAAGTACGCTTACGACCCTTTCAGCGCGCTGTACACCTACGTAGGTTATGACTTTGCTCTGCCGTACGACGTGGGTCTGGGCTTGCACTACGGTCTGACCGACACCAAAGATCCGCTGAACGGTGTTGATGGTGACGAAGAATACGGCGACTGGGCCGTCACCCTGAGCAAAACTGTTCTGGGTCTGGACGTAGCTCTGATGTACAGCGACACCGACCTGGGCAACGACTGCCCTTACACCAGCCAGGATTCCTGTGACTCCAACGTCACCCTGTCGGTCTCCAAAACCCTGTAATACCCAGCCCGGGCTAGCACCTCCCCATCAGGAGCTGTGCCCGGGTTGCTGTTCCGTCAGCATTGCACCGCCCCTTTCGCGCTGTTCCACGGCAGCTCGAAAGCGGCGGTTTTTTTCTTGTTCGCAACAGTTCGGGAGCTGCTTCAGGGCAGCGCTTTACTGAGCACACTGATTGCGAGGGCTACCCAGGCTGAGGTGCGCGGGCACGCCTTTGGCTTTATCCGCCCGGACAAGACACAAAAAACCGGCCATAGGCCGGTTTTTTCGACATGCGTTCTTGCTGCTCAGGCGCGCGGCAAAGTAACGCCGCGCTGGCCCTGATACTTGCCACCGCGATCACGGTAGGAAGTTTCGCAAGACTCGTCGGATTCAAAGAACAGCATCTGAGCCACACCCTCATTGGCGTAGATCTTGGCCGGCAGGTTGGTGGTGTTGGAGAACTCCAGGGTCACATGCCCTTCCCATTCCGGCTCCAGCGGCGTGACGTTGACGATGATGCCGCAACGCGCGTAGGTGCTCTTGCCCAGGCAAATGGTCAACACATTGCGCGGAATGCGGAAGTACTCGACGGTGCGGGCAAGCGCGAAGGAGTTCGGCGGGATGATGCAAACATCACTTTGAATGTCGACAAAGCTCTTGTCGTCAAAGTTTTTCGGGTCAACGATCGCCGAGTGGATATTGGTGAATACCTTGAACTCGTCGGCGCAGCGCACATCGTAGCCATAGCTCGACACCCCGTAGGAAATGACACGCTCGCCCTCGGCACCGCGAATCTGGCGCTCGACAAAGGGTTCGATCATCCCCTGTTCCTGGGACATGGTGCGGATCCAGCGGTCGGATTTGATGCTCATGGCGGGTCCTGAGTGATGTGTACGAAAACGAGCCAGCATGTTACCGGGTTATAGGCAATGACAAAAGACCGCCATCAGTCGTCGCTGATGCTGATCTGCGGCATGTCACCGCCACCGTTCAAGGCAACAATCCGCGCAGCGGCGTGACGGGCCATATCCTGATAGACCATGCTGATCTGGCACTCCGGCTCGGCAACCACCGTCGGCTTGCCGCCATCGGCCTGCTCTCGGATCATCATTGACAGAGGCATGGAGCCGAGCAGCTCGACATTGTATTGCGCCGCCAGGCGCTCACCGCCGCCCTCGCCGAACAGGTGTTCGGCATGCCCGCAGTTGGAGCAAATGTGAATGGCCATATTCTCCACCACCCCCAGCACCGGAATGTTCACCTTCTCGAACATGCCGATGCCCTTCTTGGCATCCAGCAGTGCCAGATCCTGCGGCGTGGTGACGATCACCGCGCCCGTTACCGGCACCTTCTGGGCCAGCGTGAGCTGAATGTCGCCGGTGCCCGGCGGCATGTCTACCACCAGGTAGTCCAGATCATCCCAGGCGGTCTGCGTCAGCAATTGCATCAACGCACCGGACACCATCGGGCCACGCCAGACCACCGGCGTGTTGTCATCCACCAGAAAGGCCATGGACATGACCTGAATGCCGTGGGCGCGCGGTGGCACAAACCACTTGCCCTCGCGGGTTTCCGGTCGCGTGCCTTCGGGCAGGCCCAGCATCAGGCCCATGCTGGGGCCATAAATGTCGGCATCCAGCACACCGACCGTGGCGCCCTCTCGCGCCAGGGCCAGGGCCAGGTTGGCAGCCGTAGTGGACTTACCCACCCCACCCTTGCCAGAGGCCACAGCTATCACGTTCTTGACGTTGGCCAGTGCCGCGACCTGCCCCTGCACCGCGCCCGCTTCGATCTCGCAGCGCACGCTGACCTTGGCCGAGGTCACGCCATCAACATTCTCCACCGCCATTTGCAGCATCTGCGCAATGCCGCCCACCAGGCTACCGGCCGCATACCCAAGCACCAGCTCCGCTTCAACCTGCCCGCCGCTGATCTCCAAACGGCGCAGGCAGCCACAACTCAGCAGGTCGGTTTTCAGGTAGGGGTCCTGGTATTGAGCCAGAGCCTGTTCAACGGCAGCACGATCTAGGGTCGACATGACGGAGTTCCGAACAAGATAAAGAGGACGCTATGCTACCGAGCAGCACAGCCCAACGCAAAGCGGCCCGCCGGTAGGCCGGCGGGCCGCTGCTTACAACGTGGTGACGCGATGGATCAGGCGGCGTCGGCTTGCGGCTCGGCGTCGGCCTCTTCAGCCTCCTCGCTCGACTCCTGTTCAGCCGGGGCCACCTTGGCGGCATCGGCCTGCTCAACCTGCTCGATCAGGGTGTTCATCAGGCGAGTACCGCGCTCACCCACCATCTCGGCGAACACGTCGCGCACCGGCAGACTGCGCTCGCGGAAGGCTTCACGCTCTTCGGCGGTGAGGTACACCAGCTCGATGTCGCTGTTCTCGGTGATGATATCCAGACGCTCGGTGTTCAGGCGGGTCTGCACGTCGTGAATCCACGGCACCAGCTCAACCACCGCTTCTTCAACAACGTCCTTGCGCTCCTGACTCAGGCCGTCATACCACTCGCTGTTAGCCATAAAGGTGGCAATAAACTGCGCCTGATTGGCAAAGATCAGGTAGTCCTGAACCTTATAGAAGTCCATCTCCTGGTGAGCAAATACCGGCTGGATGTTGCCGTCCAGCTGACCCAGCTGCATGCCGCTGAACAGCTCGCCGTATTCCATGGTGGTCGGGTCGGCGCCGTAGGCGCTGTAGGTTTCGCGCAGCAGGCGGTTGTCCATGGTGCGGATCGCCATGCCATCAAAATCCTCAGGGGTGCGGACCGCCTTGTTGGCACTCCAGACCTGCCAGCCTTCCGGCACGATGGCGAGCGGCTGCAAGCCGCGATCCCGGTAGGAGGCAACCAGATCCTCGTTCTTGCGGAAGGCCGGGTCGTTGAGGATCTCGGTGTTGGTCTTCTCGTCATCGGTCAGCACAAAGTTCAGGCTGAACAGCTGCGACTCGGGGACGGTACCGCCCAGAAAGCCGGAGCCGAAGGCAAACTGCACTGCACCGGACTGCACCTGATCGTAGATATCGGTCAGGCCGCCCAACTGGCCGTAGGGGTACAGTTTGACCTCAACCGCGCCGTCCGTCTTTTCCTTGATCAGCTCGGCGAACTTGGCGCCGTATTCGTATTGCACGCTGCCATCAATCTCTTCCAGGGCAAAACCCCATGTTTCGGTTTCGACTTCGGCAGCCGCGGTCGGCTCCTCCGCTGCAGGGGTGGTATTCGATGCCGTCGGTTCCTCCTCGGACCCGCACGCTGCGAGCATGATTGCTGCTGCACCAATACATCCATTGCGCCAATTCATGGAACACTCCTTATCAACTGTTCTGGATTCCTCACGAACCTTAACACAGCAGAACCGCATGTCCACGCCGTGCAAAAGGCTTTTATATGAGTTAAGGTCAAAAAAGGCGCCGAAACTACGGACCAGATCGCACTCTGACTGCAGCGTCCAAATTACGACGTTTGCAGAACCAGTCAGCGTAATTGAGGTCCGATCGGTCAGCCCGGAGACGACAGCCACACAGGACACATTGCATGCCCCAGCCAGCCGAGCCGTCGGCAAGCCACACGAGCGGCTCCTTGCTGCTACGTCTGCTGGGCGCGGTAGACCGCGTTACCGAGTGGGTAGAAAAAATCATTCTGGGCAGCAGCGTGCTGTTTCTGGCCGGACTGCTGATCGTGCACGTTCTGGGCAGGCAACTGTTCGGCAACGGTGTCACCGGTCAGGTTGAGCTCACCCAGATAAGCCTGGTCATCATGACCTTCTCGGGGCTCGGCTTCGCTGTGCGGCGCGCGCGCCACATCAGCATGTCCGCCTTCTCCGACCAGCTCAGCGGCACGCCGCGCAAGGCGCTGATCATCTTCATTGCCCTGGGCACCGCCGCCCTGATGTTCTATCTGGCCTGGCACGCTGGCGACTATGTCCTCAGCATCCATGACCGTGGCCGCACCTCCTCCGCCCTGCAGATTCCGCTGTGGATTCCCTACCTCGCGGCCCCCGTCGGCTTTGTGCTGGCCGGCATCCAGTTTGTGCTCACCGCCGTGCGCAACCTGACCTCACGCGAGACCTACCGCTCCTTCTCCGAGAAGGACGAATACGACGCCATTCCAGACGACGGCGCGCTCTGACCAAGGCTACGGACCCATGCTTACCCTGACCTTCATTATCATGATCGTGCTGCTGGCATTGGGCTTTCCAATGATGGTGCCGCTATTGGTGGCCGCCTTGATGCTGCTGTTCCTCGTCATTGATCTCGGTAACGTCAGCCTGCTGATGGGCCAGATGATCAGCGGCGTGCAATCCTGGGCACTGGCGGCGGTACCGCTGTTCATCTTCGCCGCCGACCTGATGACCCGCGGCCATACGGCCAACCGCCTGCTGGATCTGGTACAAAGTTTTGTCGGCCACCTGCGTGGCGGCCTGCCGATCACCACAGCCGCCAGCTGCACGCTGTTTGGTGCGGTATCCGGCTCTACCCAGGCAACGGTGGTTGCCATGGGTGGGCCGATGCGTCCAAAGCTGCTGGAGAAAGGCTACTCGGACAAATTCAGCATTGCCCTAATCATCAACGCCAGTGACATTGCCCTGCTGATTCCGCCGAGCATCGGCATGATCATTTACGGGGTGATCTCCGGCTCTTCGATTGGCGATCTGTTTATCGCCGGCATTCTCCCCGGCCTGCTGATTCTGCTGCTGTTCTCTATCTATTGCTGGGTTGCCTCCATTCGCATGGGCATCGCGCCGGAGCCCAAAAGCGATTGGGCTACGCGCCTGCTGGCCCTGCGCAAGGCGCTGCTGCCGCTCGGCTTTCCGCTGGTCGTGGTTGGCGGCATCTACGGTGGCCTGTTCAGCCCGACCGAAGCGGCCGCCATTGCGGTGCTTTACGCGCTGATTCTGGAGGTTGTCATCCTGCGCGCAGTGAAGCTGCGCGAGTTGTGGGATGTGGCACTGTCTACCGGGCTGATCACCGCCGTGGTGTTCATCCTGGTAGCCGCTGGCAACGCCTTTACCTACGCGATCTCCTTTGCCGGTATTCCGCAGGCCATCCTCGACCCGGTGATTGCCAGCATCGGCGATAACCAAACAGCAGTACTGGCCCTGATCGCCGTGTCGTTTTTCATCGGCTGCATGTTCGTTGACCCCATCGTGGTCATCCTCATCCTCACACCGCTGTTCAAACCAGCGGTCGAAGCCGCCGGCCTGGACCCGGTGCACGTTGGTGTTATCGTCACCCTGCAGGCTGCCATCGGCTCGGCAACGCCCCCCTTTGGCTGCGACATCTTTACCGCCATGGCGATCTTCCGCCGACCCTACTTTGATGTCATTCGCGGCACACCGCCCTTCATATTCATCCTGCTGATAGCCACAGTGTTGCTGATACTCTTTCCCGAGATATCGCTATGGCTGCCTTCGCTCGCCCAAGACTGATTACAAAACGCCATCAAATATGACATTTTTGCCCTATCGAATTCTCGAGTCAGCGCCGATATTCTGACCGTTAACGGACTATTTGCTTTTTTGCCTCAACCCATCAGGGAAGCCCATACCGTTACATCAACAAATAACGCGCCCAGGAGGCACCCATGATGTCAGAGCAACACGCCAAGGCGCTTGCGCCCGCAGCCAAGCCCGTCCTCGCTCGCGGCCGACTCGCCCTTGCCGGACTGATCATCTGCGAACTCTTTCTATTTGCTGCCATCCTGCTCAGCACAACTGGGGCTCTGTTCTGGGCAGCGCTCGTCATGCTGGTCCCGACACTGGCCTTTACCTGGCAACTGCAAGGCGGAGCCGGCAGCAGCAACGCGCTGGAAGCCAGCCTGCAACGCGTCAACGGCCAGCAGATAGATCTGCGCCTGGGTAATGAAAAACACAGCGATGACCCCACCGTTCAGGAGTACGTCAAACTCAATGAGCGCCTGCGCGCCATCATGCTGGAGCTGCAGGAAAATAGCCTGGGCACGGCGCTGGCCTCTGCCAACAGCCGCCTGCTGGCAGAACAGGCAGCGCGCGACGCGCAAAGCCAGCAGCAGGTCTCCGAGTTGATCTTCCATGCCAGCGAGCAAACTACCAGCGCGCTGCAGGATATCTCCCATCGCGCTACCGGCGTCACCGAAGTCAACACCCGTAACCTGGAGGTAGCCCGCCAGTCTCGTGAGCAAATGAGCGATGCGCGCAGCAAGATGCAGCAGATCAGCAACGCCATGGGCGGCTTCAAGGACAACGTCAGCGCCCTGAACGACACCTCGGCCAAGATTCGCGACATCCTCACCACCGTGCAGGACTTCTCCGCGCAGACCAACATGCTGGCTCTCAATGCCGCCATTGAAGCCGCCCGCGCCGGCGAGCAGGGTCGCGGCTTTGCCGTAGTAGCCGATGAGGTGCGCAACCTGTCGTTCAAGGTCGGCAACGCCGCCGAGCAGATCAGCCAACTGATGGGCCAGATGAGCGACGCGATGGCCGGCGCAGACGCTCAGACCCTCGGTATTCTGGAACAAACCGAAGCGACTGGTGTGGCCGTCAGCAGCGCAGCCGATCAGTTCGATGCCATGGTCGACGACTTCCAGCGCGCCAACGACGATCTGCTGATGGTCAGCAGCGCCCTTGAGGAGCTGACCGCCACCAACGCCGAAACCCTGCAGCACGGCGGCGAGATTCGTGACCTGAGCCTGACCATCAGTCAACACATGGCCTCCACCCACACCCAGGCCAACGCGCTGCGGGACAAGACCAACCTGACGCTGCGCTCACTGGCCGGTTTCCGCCTGGGCGAAGGCCAGCTTGAAGCCGTGACCGAAGTGCTGATGGCACGGCGCAAGGAAATCGAGAAACGCCTGGACGCTTTGGCCGACAGTGGTGTTGACCTGTTTGATCAAAACTATACGCCGGTGGCCAATACCAACCCGCCCAAGCACGACGTGCGCTGGGCCGACGCCTTTATCGACCGCATTCGGCCACTGCTCGACGAGTGGGACAAGGGCGGCCAGGACGGTATCGTTTACACCGCTGCGGTCAACGAGCGCGGCTATCTGCCGACCAGCCGCAGCGCCTCCTCCCAACCACCCACCGGTGACCGGCGCGTTGATGCCGCGCGCAGCAACTACAAGCGGTTTGCGGTGTCCAGCGACACCGACCTGCGCATGATGGCCAGCTGCACTTACCTCAATCTGGGTACCTTTGTGCTGCCCGGCACCACCACCGTGGTGTTCGTGCTCTATGTGCCGATCTTCGTCAAAGGCCGCCGCTGGGGGACGATGTCTTCCGCGATTGCACCGGCGGCACTGGGGCTCTGAGGGTCGCCGCTGTGCGGCGAGCTGCAAGCTGCAAGCTGCAAGCTGCAAGCTGCAAGCAAGACAGTTTGGGCTTTTTGCTTTTTGCTTTTTGCTTTTAGCTTGAGGCTTCTAGCTTCTAGCTTCTAGCTTCTAGCTTCTAGCTTCTAGCCAAAGCCTGCACCATAAACGCCGCCGCTACCCCCGCCGCTTCCTCTATCAGCATCTGCTGAGTCCGTCCGCTGGCTTTCAGCGGGCGGAAGTCGTGCTCACCGCTATCCAGCCAGTGCAACTGCAGCGCGGGGGCCAGCGGATAGGCCGCGACCTCCTCCGGCTTGCCAAAGGGGTCGCGGGTGCCCTGTACAATCAGCCCCGGGCAGCCGATCTGCTGCAGATGTTCAATACGGGTACGCTCGGGCTTGCCGGGCGGGTGAAACGGATAGCCAAAGCAGATAAAGCCTGCCGCGCCCACCTCTGCAGCGAGCTGACTGGCCACGCGCGCGCCCATCGACTTGCCGGCCAGAAACAAAGGCCCGGAGATCTCTGCGGCCAGTTCGCGCATGCATTGCTCCAGCACCGGCATCGGGTTGGGTGGGCGCTTGCGGCCATCCTCCCGGCGCGCCGCCATATAGGGAAACTCAAAGCGCACCACCTTGATCCCCCGGGTCGACAGCGCCGCCGCCAGCTGCGTCATAAACGGGCTGTCCATCGGCGCGCCGGCGCCATGGGCCAGCAGCAGCGTTGCTCTGGGCTCGCCGGCTGGCTGGTCGGTCAGCACTGATTGCATAACACCTTCCTTTATATAGATCCGTACGCTGCGACACGATGTCACATAAACTGCGCCCTGCAGCACCTTCACATAACCCTGGTAGAGGGCTAGTCTGAACCCTGTCCCGACGTTTGTCTCTCCGACGCGCTAGCGGTGAAGCTATCTCGGGCAACCACCCTGGTGGGGCCATGGCGAGCAGGCCATACAAGAGCAAAATTCTCGCCGTTTCAAGCCTTTGAAGGGCTTTGCGACGCATCCCGACACTGACCTATGTCATTGCAATGCGCGCGGGCTTTCCTCATACTTGCCAGCGCTTTAAACCCAATAAACCAACTGCTATCCGTGGAATCTCGCATGAGCACAGCTACCACTCCGACAGCCTATAACTATAAGGTGGTACGCCAGTTCGCCGTCATGACGGTGGTCTGGGGTATCGTGGGCATGGCCATGGGCGTCTTTATTGCGTCCCAACTGGTCTGGCCTGAACTGAACTTTGGCTTGCCGTGGACTACCTTCGGACGTCTGCGTCCGTTGCACACTAACGCGGTCATCTTCGCCTTTGGCGGATGTGCCCTGTTCGCTACCTCCTACTATGTGGTCCAGCGCACGACGCAGGCCCGCCTGGTCTCCGATGGCCTCGCTGCTTTCACCTTCTGGGGTTGGCAAGCGGTTATCGTTCTCGCGGCGATCACTCTGCCCATGGGCCTGACCAGCAGCAAGGAATACGCTGAGCTGGAATGGCCAATCGACATCCTGATCGCGGTTGTGTGGGTGAGCTACGCGCTGGTGTTCTTCGGCACCATCATGAAGCGTAAGATGAAGCACATCTACGTGGGCAACTGGTTCTTCGGTGGCTTTATCATCACCGTTGCGGTACTGCACATCGTCAACAGCATGGCGATGCCGGTTACCCTGACCAAGTCCTACTCGATGTACTCCGGTGCCACCGATGCGATGGTGCAATGGTGGTACGGCCACAACGCAGTTGGTTTCTTCCTGACCGCCGGCTTCCTTGGCATGATGTACTACTTCGTACCCAAGCAGGCTGAGCGTCCGATCTATTCCTATCGCCTGTCCATCGTGCACTTCTGGGCGCTGATCGCCATCTACATCTGGGCCGGTCCGCACCACCTGCACTACACCGCTCTGCCTGACTGGGCTCAGTCCCTGGGTATGGTGATGTCCCTGATCCTGCTGGCACCCTCCTGGGGCGGCATGATCAACGGCATGATGACCCTGTCCGGCGCCTGGCACAAACTGCGTACCGACCCGATCCTGCGCTTCCTGGTTGTCGCGCTGGCGTTCTACGGCATGTCCACCTTCGAAGGTCCAATGATGGCCATCAAGACCGTGAACGCGCTGTCCCACTACACCGACTGGACCATTGGTCACGTACACGCTGGTGCTCTGGGCTGGGTTGCCATGATCTCCATCGGTTCGCTGTACCACCTGATCCCGAAAGTGTTCGGTCGTGAAGCCATGTACAGCACTGCGCTGATCAATGCTCACTTCTGGCTGGCGACTATCGGCACCGTGCTGTACATCGTGGCCATGTGGGTCAACGGCATCACTCAGGGCCTGATGTGGCGCGCAGTCAACGTTGACGGCACCCCGACCTACTCCTTCGTCGAGGCGCTGGAAGCCAGCCACCCGGGCTTCATCGTCCGTGCAATCGGCGGTGCCTTCTTCCTGCTCGGCATGTTGCTGATGGCTTACAACGTATGGCGCACCGTGCGCCACAGCAAAGCAGCTCAACTCGAAGCTGCGGCCCAGACTGCCTGAGGGATGTGCTAAATGAAACTGCATGAAACAGTAGAAAAAAATCTTGGCCTGATGATCTTTCTGATGGTGTTTGCCATCAGCTTCGGCGGCCTTGTTCAAATCGTACCGCTGTTCTTCCAGCCGGAAACCACCGAGCCGGTGGAGGGCCTGCGCCCGTACACCGCAGTGGAGCTGGAAGGTCGCGACATCTATATCCGCGAAGGCTGCGTTGGCTGCCATTCGCAGATGATCCGTCCGTTCCGTGCCGAGACCGAGCGTTACGGTCACTACTCGGTTGCCGGCGAAAGCGTCTGGGAACACCCCTTCCTGTGGGGCTCCAAGCGCACCGGTCCGGACCTGGCCCGTGTTGGCGGTCGTTACTCCGACGACTGGCACCGCGCTCACCTGATCAAGCCTCAGGACGTGGTGCCGGAATCCAAGATGCCAGCCTTCCCCTGGCTGCAGGATGGCGTGCTTGATGGCAAGCACACCGCCCGCAAGATGGAAGTGCTGCGTACTCTGGGCGTTCCTTACACCGATGAAGACATCGCCGGTGCTCAGGAAGCAGTCAAGGGCGTATCCGAAATGGATGCTCTGATTGCCTACCTGCAACACCTTGGCACTGTCCTGTCGGATCGGTAAGCAACCATGGATATCAATACTCTCCGAGGCCTTGGCACAGTATTCGCGTTTGTCGCCTTCGTCGGCGTCGTGATCTGGGCCTACAGTGCGTCCAAGAAGAAGGACTTCGATGAGGCAGCCCAGCTGCCCTTCGCGGACGAAGAGGACGACAAGGCCTCCGGTGAGCAGCACAAAGATGCTAGGAGTGACAAGTAATGACTAATTTCTGGAGCGGGTACATTGTTGTCCTGACCCTGACCTGCCTGGGCCTCATCCTCTGGCTGCTGCTGGCGACCCGCAAGGGCCAACGCAAGGAACAGACCGAAGAAACCCTGGGCCATAGCTTTGACGGCATTGAAGAGTTCGACAACCCGCTGCCCCGCTGGTGGTTCGTGCTGTTCATCGGCACCATGGTATTCGGCGCCATCTACCTGTTCCTGTTCCCGGGTCTAGGCAAATGGCCCGGCTACCTGAACTGGACTCAGGAAAGCCAGTACGAAGCAGAAGTGGCCAAGGCCGAAGAAGCCTTTGCCCCGATCTTTGCCAAGTACTCTGCCATGCCGGTAGAAGAAGTTGCCAAAGACCCTGAGGCCGTTGCCATCGGCCAACGTCTGTTTGCCACCAACTGCTCGGTCTGCCACGGCTCCGACGCCCGCGGCGCCTTCGGCTTCCCGAACCTGACCGACAACGATTGGCTGTACGGCGGCGACCCGGAAACCATCAAGACCACCCTGCGTGGAGGCCGTCAGGCAGCCATGCCTGCATGGCTTGCGGTTATCGGTGAAGATGGCGTTCGCAACGTCTCCGGCTATGTCCGCAGTCTGTCCGGCCTGGAAACCGAGAACGTTGATCTGGCCGCAGGCCAAACCACCTACACCAACACCTGTGCGGTCTGCCACGGCCCGGATGGCAAGGGCAACCAGCAACTGGGTGCGCCCAACCTGACCGATGACATCTGGCTGTATGGCTCCAGCTTCCTGCAGGTTCAGCAGACTGTGCGTTATGGTCGTAACGGCCACATGCCGACACAGGCTCACCTGGGTGAAGACAAGATCCACATGCTGGCCTCCTACGTTTACAGCCTGTCCCACCAAGACGAGCAGTAAGCCGCAGCAGTGGTTTGCAGTACCCAACGGGGAGGCCAGTGGTCTCCCCGTTTTTTTTGACGCGACTACCTGTCGCATTGTGGCAGCAGACCAAGAGGTCTATTTTGAATATTGAGAAAGTGCGCGAACTGCATCGCGCATCAGCTTAGCGGCAAAGATTGTCCCTACGAGAGGCCAGTCGCCGTGCACCCCTTCCGCCTGATAGGGTTAGTCTGACCATGAGCAAAATCCCCGTCCGAGATGTAACACCCAAGGTCGAAACCTACGACCTCTACGCCAAACGCCAGAAGATCCAGACCCGCTCCTACAAGGGCCTGTTCATGAACGTACGCCTGGCCGGCGTAGCTGCACTGTTTCTGCTGTACTTCGGCACGGTCTGGCTGCCGTGGGGCGACCGTCAGGCAGTGCTCTGGGATCTGCCCGCCCGCCAGTTCCACATCTTTGGCGCAACCTTCCAGCCACAGGACTTCTTCCTGCTGTCCTTCCTGCTGATCATTTGCGCCTTTGGCCTGTTCTTTATTACCGTGTTCGCCGGCCGCGTCTGGTGCGGCTACACCTGCCCCCAAACAGTGTGGACCTGGATTTTCATGTGGGCAGAGCGCATCACCGAAGGTGAGCGCAATGCACGCATCAAGCTCGACAAGGCGCCCATGAGCGTCAACAAGTTTCTGCGCCGCAGCGCCAAGCACGCCATCTGGCTGTTTGTGTCGGTGCTCACCGCCATTACCTTTGTCGGCTACTTCACCCCCATCCGCGGACTGGTAGCAGACCTGTTCACCCTGCAAATTGCCGGCTGGGCCGCGTTCTGGGTGTTCTTCTTCACCGCCGCTACTTACATAAACGCTGGCTGGCTGCGCGAGCAGGTGTGCTTTCACATGTGCCCCTACGCGCGCTTTCAGAGCGTGATGTTCGACGCTGACACCCTGATCGTGTCCTATGACGCCAAACGCGGCGAGCCGCGTGGCGCCCGCAAAAAAGGCGTCGATCCGGCCGAGGTCGGCAAAGGCGATTGCATCGACTGTAACATCTGCGTGCAGGTGTGCCCGACCGGCATCGATATCCGTCACGGACTGCAGTACGAATGCATCGGCTGCGCAGCCTGCGTAGATGCCTGCAACGAGGTCATGGATAAGATGGAGTACCCGCGCGGTCTGATTCGCTATACCACCGAGCACGAGCTCGAAGGCAAGAAGACCCACTGGCTGCGCCCTCGCCTGCTGGGCTATGGCGCGGCTCTGGTCACCATGATCGTGATGTTTATCATCACCGTCGGCAACCTGGCTCAGGTATCGCTGGATATCGAGCGAGATCGAAACGTTCTGTATAGAGAAACCCGTGCCGGTGACATTGAGAACGTGTACATTGTCAAAATTTTCAACAAGGGTCAGACCGAGCGCACCTACGCAATCGACGTCAGCGGCCACCCGGCGCTGCAGCTGCAGCTGCCAGACAATCGCTTAACCGTTGCGCCAAGTCGCAAGCTGGAACTGCCGGTCAACATTCATATGGACCCGGGCGCGCTGAACGGCGCGACCAACATACCGATCACCTTTGTGGTCACCGCTGAAGACGATGACAGCGTGCAGGCCGAGGCAGAAAGTCGCTTCATGGCACCGCAGGTACGCTGATGAGCACAGGAAGATCCATGACGCACGACCCTTCGCAATCGCCCTGGTACAAGCAAATCTGGGCCTGGTTCATCATCGCCATCCTGGCCTTTGCCGTCTTCATCGGCATCGGCCTGCTACTGGTGGCGACTATGAATCCGGACAGCCTGGTGCGCGACAACTACTACAGCGAAGGCAAGGCGATCAACATGACCCTGGACCGCGATCACCATGCGCGCGACATGGGCATCGCCGCCAACTTTGCAGTGGACTCGGTTACCGGCGATATCAGCCTGCAGCTGGAGGGCGACCTGCCCGCCCTGCCGCGCAGCCTGACGCTGGATCTGATCTCCCCGACACACGCCTCCCGCGACCGCACGGTGACGCTGCGCCAGATCAGCGGCAACACGTACACCGGCCAGCTGGAAAAGCAGATTGAAGGTCGTCGCTATATCGAGCTGAGCGATCCTGACAAGCCCGGTGAAGGCGGCTGGCGCCTGACCGGCGAGCTGCAGCTTGGCAGCGACCAACGTTACCAGCTGAGCGCCCACTGATTCGCGCATGACCCACCCCACCCCCTGCTATCACTGTGGCGAACCGGTCCCCGCCGGTGCGCCCTGGACGGTTGAGCTGCTCGGCGCACCGCGCGCCATGTGCTGCCCGGGCTGCCAGGCCGTTGCCGAGGCAATCAGCAGTGCAGGGCTGGACTCCTACTACCAGCATCGTACCGAGCCATCCGCCAACCCCGAGGCCCTGCCCCAGGCATTGCAGGATGAGCTGGAACTCTATGACCGCGAAGACGTGCAGCAGCGCTTCGCGCATAGTGAAGGCGACGGTCAACAAGCCACCCTGCTGATCGAGGGAATCAGTTGCGCCGCCTGCTGCTGGCTGATCGAGCGCCACCTGCGCGCCCAACCCGGCGTGCTGGAGGCCAGCCTCAATATGGGCAACCAACGCCTCAGCCTGACCTGGAACCCGCGAGACAGTAAACTCTCCAGCCTGCTCGCCAGCCTGCGCCGTATCGGCTACAACGCCCATCCTTACGAGCCGGATAAGGCTTCCGAGCAGATTGCCGAAGAAAATCGCCGTTACCTGCGCCGCCTCGGACTGGCCGGGTTGATGTTCATGCAGGTAATGATGGCGACCATGGCCCTATCCAGCGAGTTTGATCAGGACATGACCGAAGGTATGGCCCATCTGCTGCGCTGGGCCAGCCTGCTGATGACCACACCTGTGGTGTTCTACAGCTGCGCGCCCTTCTTTCAGAGCGCCCTACGCGATTTGCGCAATCGCCGCCTGAGCATGGACGTTTCCGTTTCGCTGGCCATAGGTGGTGCCTATCTGGCTGGCATTTACGCCACACTCATCGGCCAGGGCGAGGTGTATTTCGATTCGGTCACCATGTTTGCCCTGTTTCTGCTCGCCGGCCGTTATCTGGAGCGACGAGCGCGACAGCGCACCGTGGAAAGCACCGCCCGACTGGTCAACCTGCTGCCGCCCAGCGCCTTGCGCATCGAACCAGACGGGTCACGCCAGCGCATCATGCTGGAAGAGCTGCGCTGCGGAGATCTGGTCGAGGTCAAACCCGGAGAAAGCATCCCGGCTGACGGGCTGATTGCATGCGGCACCAGCAGTGTTGACGAATCAGCCCTGTCCGGCGAATACCTTCCCATCGCCAAGCAGCCGGGCGACCGCGTCACTGCCGGCACCCTGAACGTCGAAGGCCCACTACAACTGCGCATCGAGGCGCTGGGCGAGCAGACCCGCCTGTCCGCCATCGTTCGCCTACTTGAGCGTGCCCAATCCGACAAGCCCAGGCTTGGCCGGCTGGCTGACGACGTAGCCCAGTATTTTTTGCTCACCGTACTGCTCGCCGCCGTGGTCGTCGGCGGTGCCTGGTGGTGGACGGCAGACGCCCATACCGCCTTCTGGATTGTACTGGCCATGCTGGTCGCCACCTGTCCCTGCGCCCTCTCGCTCGCCACGCCTACAGCGCTCACCACCGCCACCGGCAGCCTGCACCGCCTGGGTCTGCTGGTCACCCGTGGGCACGTGTTAGAGGGGTTGCCACAAATGCAGACGGTGATCCTCGACAAGACCGGCACCCTGACCGAAGGCCGCATGACGCTGGAACAGATCCAGCCCTTTGCCGGCGTCAGCAGCGATCAAGCCCTGCGCTGGGCGCAGATGCTCGAAAGCCACTCCGAACACCCCATCGCTCGCGCTTTTGGCCGCACCAGCGCCCAAGCCAGCGCCTCCCACAACCAGCCCGGCATGGGACTGGAAGGTGTGTGCGACGGCCAGCGCCTGCGTATTGGCAAGGCCGAGTACGCCATGGAGCTGAGCCAGCAGCCGCTCCCCGAGCGCCCCAGCGGCGATGGTCAGTGGCTGCTGCTGGCCGGCGATCAAGGCCCGCTGGCCTGGTTTGGCCTGAACGACCGCCTGCGTAACGATGCCGGCGAGCTGATCAGCGGCCTGAAACAGCGAGGCCTTGATGTGGTGCTGCTATCTGGCGACCACCAAAGCGTGGTGGACCGGGTCGCCGCTGAACTGCAGATTGAACAGGCAATTGGCAATGCCAGCCCCGACGACAAGCTGGCCTATGTGCAACAACGCCAGCGCGCAGGTGAAAAAGTGTTGATGATGGGTGATGGCGTGAACGATGTACCGGTACTGGCCAGCGCCGACATTTCCATCGCCATGGGTAATGCCTCGGACCTGGCCAAAACCAGCGCCGATGCGGTGCTGCTCGGCAGCCGACTCGGCGCCCTGCTGCAGGCCATCGAGATTGCCAAGCGCACCCGTGCGATCATGATCGAGAACTTGGGCTGGGCTACGCTGTATAATGTTGCGGTCCTGCCGCTGGCAGCGCTAGGCATGATCACCCCGGCTCTTGCGGCCCTGGGCATGTCAGTCAGTTCACTGCTGGTGGTGCTCAACGCCTTGCGCCTGACCCGCATCCGCCAGCCTGCGCAAGCCGCATTGCCAGTCGCCCAACCGGAGCCGAGCACATGACCGTCCTCTACATTCTCGTGCCCATCGCCATCGTGCTGGTCATTATTGCTGTCTGCCTGTTCAACTGGGCGGTCAACAACGGCCAGTACGAAGACCTCGACAGCCCCGCGCACAGCATCTTGTTTGACGAAGATGACCCGGCGCACCTCGCCGCGCAGCAGCGCGAGAACAACGGCGACGCAGCGGACAACGAGCAAAAACCCCATTCATGAGCGACCTGCTACCCCAGTTGCTGACCGCGCTGGCCTTGGGCCTGCTCGGCGGCGGGCACTGTATCGGCATGTGCGGCGGCCTGATGGGCGCCCTGACCATGGCCATTCCGCCGGAGCGCCGCCATGGCTGGCCGCTGTGGCGCCTGCTGCTGTCCTACAACGCCGGCCGCATTGCCAGCTACAGCGCCGCCGGCGCCCTGCTTGGCAGCCTCGGCTGGGCCCTGCAGGGCATGGGCCTGGGTGTGATCCTGCGCAGCATCGCCGGCCTCTTGATGATCGCCATGGGGCTGTACCTGGCCAACTGGTGGGCGGGCCTGACCCGCATTGAACAGCTCGGTCGCGGCCTGTGGCGCCATATCGAACCGCACGCCCGCGCCCTGTTGCCGGTGCAGCGGCCCGGTCAGGCCCTGCTGCTCGGTGCCCTCTGGGGCTGGCTGCCCTGTGGCCTGGTGTACAGCACCCTGATCTGGAGCAGCAGCCACGGCAGCGCTGGCCATTCCGCCCTGTTGATGCTCTTCTTTGGTCTCGGCACCCTGCCGACGTTGCTGGCTACCGGCGCTGCAGCCGAGCGCCTGACCGCCCTGCTGCGTCGGCGCAGCCTGCGGGTCAGCGCCGCGCTGGTAATAATCCTGTTTGGACTCTGGACCTTGCCCGGCCCGCATCAACAATGGCTGATGCAGCACTTGAGCCTGCCATCGCAGGCACATCACGGGCATGAATGAACACCTGTTACAACACTCCCAGGCGTGGCGACGATGCCCTGCTTGCGGTAGGCTTTGCTGATCGAACAACGGAGCTGTGACCGTCATGACCGATGCAATCAAACTCAAGTCGCTGCCTGAAGCGCACTGCAAGGACTGCAGCCTGGCCGCCATGTGCCTGCCGCTGGCGCTGCAAGACCAGGAGCTCGACACGCTGGACAGCATCGTCAAGCGTGGCCGGCCGCTGCGCAAGGGCGAGATGCTGTTCCGTCAGGGCGACCCCTTTGACTCGCTCTACGCGCTGCGCTCCGGCACCATCAAGACCTTTACCGTTGACGATGCAGGCGTAGAGCAGATTACCGGTTTTCATCTGGCCAGCGAGCTGATTGGCCTCTCCGGCATGGACGGCGAGCGCCAGCCGGTCTCGGCAGTCGCACTGGAAACCACCTCCGTGTGCGAAATCCCCTTCGAGCGCCTGGATGATCTGACCGCCACCATGCCGTCGCTGCGCCGTCAGGTCATGCGCCTGATGAGCCGCGAAATCCGCGATGATCAGCAGATGATGATGCTGTTATCGAAAAAGACCGCCGACGAGCGCATTGCCACGCTGCTGATCAACCTGTCTGCCCGTTTTCGCGCCCGCGGCTACTCGGCCCGTTCCTTCCGCCTGGCCATGTCACGCAACGACATTGGCAACTACCTGGGCCTGGCAGTAGAAACCGTCTCGCGCGTGTTCACCCGCTTCCAGCAACAGGGGCTGATCGCAGCCGACGGCAAGGAAGTAGAAATCACCAACCACGGCGAGCTCTGTGCGCTGGCCGGTGGCCAACTCGACTGATCCGGTAACCGCTGATGATCTTTGACGAATACGCTATCAAATCGCTGATTCGCCCGGTGCCGGGCTTTCCGAAAGAAGGTGTCACCTTCCGCGACATCACCCCGCTGTTCCAGTCACCCAAGGCCCTGCGCATGGTGGCCGACAGCCTGATCCAGCGCTATATCGACAGCCCGGTCACTCATATCGGCGCGATCGACGCCCGCGGCTTTCTGATCGGCTCGATTCTGGCCTACGAACTCAACCGGCCCCTGGTGCTGTTCCGCAAGGCAGGCAAGCTGCCCGCCGACACGCTCAGCGCCAGCTACGAGACCGAGTACGGGGAGGCAACCCTGCAAATGCACCGCGACGCCCTGAGCGGCGGCGAACAGGTGCTGCTGCTGGATGACCTGATCGCAACCGGTGGTACTTTCCTGGCCGCCGCCAGCCTGGTGCGTCAGAGCGGTGCCGATGTCTACGAAGCCGCTGCCATCATCGATCTTCCCGACCTGGGCGGCTCGCACCAGATGCAGGACACCGGCATCCCCACTTACACCCTCTGCGCCTTTGCCGAAAGCGAGCGCTGATTCCGGCGGCCTGCATGGCAGGCCGTAACCCCTTTCAAGACTCCCATGAACCAGACACTTGATCTCAACACGCCTTGGCGCGAGCGCCTTGCCGCTCGGCTGGAGCAGCCGCGTTTTCAGTACACCATCACTGCCCTGATCCTTATCAATGCCGTTATCCTTGGCCTGGAGACCGCGCCTTCGGTCATGCAGCGCTGGGGCGGCATTTTGCGCGTGCTCGACCAGTTGATTCTCACCTGCTTTGTAGTCGAGATCGCCCTGCGCTTTGTCGCCCACGGCTGGCGACTGCTGCGTGACCCCTGGGGGTTGTTCGACACGCTGGTGGTGGCAATCGCACTGGTGCCTGCAAGCGGCCCGCTGGCGGTGCTGCGCGCCCTGCGCGTGCTGCGGGTACTGCGTCTGGTCTCCATCGTGCCCAGCATGCGGGTGGTTGTGCAGTCGTTGCTCGCCTCGCTCCCCGGCATGGGTAGCATCGTCGCGCTGCTTGGCCTGATCTTCTATGTTGCCGCGGTCATTGCCACCCAGCTGTTCGGCGAAGCCTTTCCCGAGTGGTTCGGCACCCTCGGCGCGAGCCTCTACACGCTGTTTCAGGTAATGACGCTGGAAAGCTGGTCGATGGGTATCGTACGTCCGGTGATGGAGGAGTTCCCCTACGCCTGGCTCTACTTTGTGCCCTTCATCCTGATTGCCACCTTCATGATGCTGAACCTGTTCATTGCAGTGATCGTGGATGCGATTCAGCATCAACGCGATGCACTGGAGCCGGCGCAGGAGCCAGTGGAAGACCCTCAGCAACTGCTGCTGGCCGAAGTACAGGCCCTGCGCAGCGAGCTGACCGAGCTGCGTGAGCGCCTACCCAGGCACGACTCTGGACCTGATCAGACAGCTTGCATATCATCAAGCCGGGAACAATAACAAAGGCTGTCGCCGGGAACGCACTGAGGCAGCCCACGCGTAGAGGACTCCACGCATGAGCAACACGCTGCCGCCCGATACACGGCTATTGCTGATTGATGACCACCAGATCTACCTCGACGGCTTGAGCCTGACCCTTGGCTCGCTTTGTGAAGGCGTCCAGCTCGACCACGCCCATAACGCCGCCGAGGCGCTGCAGAAGGTAAATGAACACCCCTACGACCTGATTCTGCTGGACCTGCAGCTGCCCGACAGCAGCGGCCTGGCGCTCCTACAGAAGCTGCGCGCCGCCGACGCCATGGCGCCCATCGCCATCCTCACCGCCAGCAACAGCCCCAGTGACCTGGATGCCGCCCTGCAGCTGGGCGCCGCCGGCTTCATCAGCAAGACCGCCGACGGCAAAACCCTGCTGCAGGCGGTCACCCAGTTGCTGTATGGCGCACAGGTAGTGATCAGCGACGAGAATCACCCGCTGGATCGCCAGAACAGCGCCCGCGAAGTCGGCATAACCCCGCGTCAGCTGGAGATCCTCGACCTGCTCGCCGAAGGTCTTCCCAACAAGCTCATCTGCCAGCGCCTGTCACTCTCCGAAGATACGGTCAAAACTCACCTTAAGGCGCTGTTCTCCTCACTGGAAAGCCACAACCGTACCGAGTGCGTGAATCACGCGCGCAAACTCGGACTGGTGAGCTTTTAAGCGACGCTACGCCGGAATGACGGGCCGGGAACGCCGATTTCCAACTCGGCCATAACGTTGCACACAGGTTCGCTGGTCGAGCGGGAGCTCGACCTCCCCGGGTAGCGCGGCGCTAGGTGTGAACTGGCGCCTGCGCCAGCAACTGCTGCACGGTGCGCCGCAGGCGTGCTGGCAATACCGGCTTGTAAAGCAGCTGAACATCGGCCAGGCGCACTGCTTCAGTCAACTCCTCCGAGGTGTCTGCCGTGACCAGCGCAGCGGGGCCGGCATAATAGCCGTGCTCGCGCAGCTGCCGAATCAGCTCCAGACCGTTAAGCTCGCCTTCCAGGCGGTAATCACTCAACAAGACGTCGACAGCCACAGTGCGCAGCCCTGCCACGGCCTCCTCGGCACTCGAAAACGCCCACACAATGCAGCCCCAACTGGACAGCAGCGCCTGCATGGCCTCGCGGCTAACGCGGTCATTCTCGATCAAAGCAACCTGGCCGCGCAGCTGAGGCATTACCACGCTCACCGGCTCTTGCGGCTCCATCTGCCACTCGCCCACCGGCGCCTCAAACCAGAACCGGGCGCCCTCCCCAACCCGTGACCACAAGCCCGAGGGATAGGCCAGCAAATGCAGTATCTGCCGACAGATACTCAGCCCCAACCCCACGCCCTTATCCAGGGTGCGCGCAGGGTTACGCAACTGGGTAAACTCCTCAAAGATGCGCTCCTGATCAGCGTCGGCCAGCCCGCAGCCGTTGTCGACCACGGCAATACGTAAGCGCTCGTCCACGCGCACCACTTCAATCCGCACCAGGCTGGCCTCGGCATGAATCAGTGCGTTGTTCAGGTAATTGCGTAGTAGCCGCTCCAGCAGCAGCGGATCGCTCTGGACCGCCAGATGCGGCGGGCAATCAATCTCCAGCCGGATGCCCCTGCGCCGGGCGTAAGTCTCAAGGCTGGCGACCAGGCGCTCTAACCAGGGCCGCAAATTGAACGAGCGGGTTTGCGGCCGCACCATGCCCACGCTCAACCGCGAGATATCCAGCAGCGAATTCAGCATCGCCTGCAGCAGCTGGGTCGAGTCGGTCAGGCGCTCCACGGTACGGCGCGCCTCGCCTTCCAGTACCTGATCCTGCAGATGCTGGATGAACAGCAACATGGCGTGCAACGGCTGGCGCAAGTCGTGACTGGCCGTCGCCAGAAAGCGGGTTTTGCTCTGACTTTCGCGCTCGGCGCGGCGCCGAGCCGCCTCCAGCAATTGCTCGTTCACATAGCCCTGACGCTGCATGTACTCGTAGATATAGGCGCCGAGCGAGCCCATCAGCGCAAAGTTGCTCAAAAAGATGCCGTCGGATATCACCCGGGCCGGCTCGCTGCCAGAGAGCTGGGCGGCAGCCAGATAGCTCAGCACAATCACCCACGAGCCGATCACCGCGTGGCGCATGGGCAACGCCACCAGAAAGAACCCCGACAGCAGCACCAGATAAAGACCATCGTGCGTCACGCGAATGGGCACCTCGGCCAGCCGGGCAACAGTAATCACCATCACCACCATCAGGCCGGAGCAGCAATAGGCCAGCGTCGATACCGCAAAGGCCCGCGCCGGCCTTACCCGCCCCGGACGGTTGGCGTACCAGATAGCGCCACACACCAGCAGCAACGCCGCCGCACGAATACTCAAGGTGTAGCGCGCCACCTCAGGCGGCAGATAAAGATGATCAAGCCACATGAACAGCAGCATGAAGAGAATAGAGGAAGCAGCGACGACAACGACACGACCCGCCATCTTCACGTGCAGGTAGTGCTGAAACGCCTGCTCCAGCGGCCCGCTGAAGCGCAAACGGGCAAAGCCGCGCTGTTGCGCCAACAGCGCAGGTTCATCAATGCCGACAGCGGCAGAAGGAGTGCTTGAGGTCATGCGAATTTAGGGCCCATCGTTGTTATGCATTTGGCCTATATGCCGACTGGTTATATGGCGCAACCATGGCGGCGTTAAATAATTTAAGAACAACACTTTACTGCTGGTTACTAGCGCTATGCTTTAACACAGGACGCTAACTGACAGGACGTACCTGCATGTCTGCCAACCTCGCTTCTGCCCAGTCGTCAGCCTTTTCGTTGGTCGAGTCACTCCATCCGCAGCACCAGCAACTGCAACCGGTCATGCAGTACCTGCAGCTCGACTGCCCACAACTCCAGCGCCTGCTGCTGGGCACCCTGTTGTGCATGAGCAGCTTGCCAACCAGTCGCCGGGCTGCAGATGCCGTCGGTCCGTTTGCCATTCCGCCACGCTTGCACACGCTGATCTGGGATGACTACCTGGCCTTTCAGCCGGACCTGGCCAGCAAGGTGCGCGGCCTGGCCAGCCAGCACTGCTTCCTGACCGACCCGCACGCCGAGCTGGGCTACAACCTGGGTTACGCCGCCGCTATCGCCTGGCTTGTCTACCAGCGCCAGCACATGCTGCCCAAGGCCGGGGCGTCGCTGGCTAGCCTAGCGCGAATCTGGGAAGCCTCCTACCCCCATAGGGGTGGCCACGCCGAGGACTTCCGGCGCGCCTGGCGCAGCAACTGAGCCCGGCCCATCAATACCGCAACATCAAGCAACCCGATACCCGCTTGACCCCTGCCAGGCGCTGGCGCATTGTCGGCGGCACAGTCGTCGGCCGACGGCCCTGACCAGAGGACAAAAACAATGCCCCAGACTTCCGATATCAATCGCCAGATACTGCTGGAGTCGCGCCCGGTTGGCGCCCCGACCCAGGCCAATTTCCGCATGGTCGAAACCCCTGTCCCCACCGTGCAAGCCGGGCAGATGCTGCTGCGCAACCGCTGGATGTCGCTTGACCCCTACATGCGTGGGCGCATGAGCGACGCTAAGTCCTATGCCGACCCGGTACCGGTTGGCGGCGTAATGACCTGCGGCACCGTCAGCGAAGTGGTCAGCTCCCAGCTCGAAGGCTACGCCGCAGGAGACCTGGTCATGTGCTTTGCCTCCGGCTGGCAGGACTACACCCTGTCTGATGGCAGCATGGTGTTTCGCCTGGACCGCAACATGGCTGAACCCTCACAGGCCCTGGGCGTACTCGGCATGCCCGGCTTCACCGGCTACATGGGTCTGACCGACATCGGCCAGCCCAAGGTGGGCGAAACCGTGGTGGTCGGCGCGGCAACCGGCCCGGTTGGCACCGTGGTGGGACAAGTGGCGAAGGTTCTGGGCTGTCAGGTGGTGGGCGTGGCCGGTGGTGCAGAAAAGTGCGAGTACGCCGTCAAAGAATTGGGTTTTGATGCCTGTATCGACCATAAAGACCCGGCACTCGCCGAGAAACTGGCCGCAGCCTGCCCCAAGGGCATCGACGTGTACTTCGAGAACGTTGGCGGCAAGGTATTCGACGCGGTCATGCCGCTGCTCAACGCCCACGCCCGCGTGCCGCTGTGCGGCCTGATTGCCCAGTACAACGCCACCAGTCTGCCCGAGGGCCCCGATCGCCTGCCGCAGCTGATGCGTCTGATGCTCAGCCAGCGCATCCGCATGCAGGGCTTTATCATCTTTGACAACTACGGCCACTGCTATCCCGACTTTCTCAAGACCATGACGCCCTGGGTCGCCGAGGGCCGGGTTCGGGTAAAAGAAGACCGTGTAGAGGGGCTGGAAAACGCGCCCGATGCCTTTATTGGCCTGCTCGAAGGGAAGAACTTCGGCAAGCTGGTGGTGAAGATCGCCGACTGATCAGACAACCGGATCAGCCAGCCCGAGCGCCCGTCATTCGACGGGCGCCAACTCCCACTCCCGGTTGGCCAGATAAGTGCTTACCCGCGCACGTTGCGCCTCGGTCAGGTGCAGGCCCAGCTTGCTGCGGCGCCACAGCAGCGTTTCAGCATCGTCGGTCCATTCGCGCTCGCGCAGATAGCGAATCTCGCGCTCGGTCAGCCCGGCGCCAAAGTCCTCCCCCATATCCTCGGCACAGGTCATCCCGCGCAAGAAAACGCGGCACAGGGTGCCGTAACTGCGCGCAAAGCGCGCACGCTGCGCCTCGCTGAGCCAGGGGTAGCTCTGCGCCAGTTCTGCCTGCAGCGCGGCCTGGGTGTCGAAGTCGCCACCGGCCAGCGCATGTTCTGCCGTCCACGCCGGGCCCGCAGTCGGAAACCACCGCTGCAGGCGGTCCAGCGCCTGCTCGGCCAGCTGCCGGTAGGTCGTCAGCTTGCCGCCAAATACCGCCAGCAGCGGCGCCTGCCCCGGCTCCGCGTCCAGCGTGAGACTGTAATCGCGGCTGACCTCCGCCGCGCTTGCCGTGGCACTGCTGATCAAGGGCCGCACACCGGCAAAGCGGTGCACAATGTCCGATGCGCGTAACTGGCGCTTGAAGTGCGCATTGACCACCTCCAGCAGATAATCGACCTCGTCCTGATCCGGCTCAACCACCGCCGGGTCGCCCTGAAAGTCCACATCCGTGGTACCAATCAGCGAGAACGCGCCTTCGTAGGGCAGCACAAAGACAATGCGCTGATCCTCGTTCTGCAGAATGTAAGCCTCGCTGCCATGATGCAGCTGTGGCACCACGATGTGACTACCCTTTACCAGCCGCACCCCATGCGGCGAGCGAGTATTGACCACCCGCTCCATCACCCGCGCCGCCCAGGGGCCAGCCGCATTAACCAGCGCCCGCACCAGCACGGTACGACGCTCACCCGCAGCGCTTTCCAGGTCCACCTCCCAGAGGTCGTTGCGGCGCCGTGCGGCGGTACAGCGGGTGTGCAAACAGATCTCAGCGCCCAGACTGGCCGCCTGCACCGCGTTAAGCGCCACCAGACGCGCATCATCCGCCCAGCAGTCGGAATACTCGAACGCGTAATCGATAATCGGGTTAAGTACGCCCTGACCGTTCAGCACCTTGCCGGTCGAGCCGGGCAAGCTGGTGCGCCTGTGCAGGTGGTCGTACAGAAACAGTCCGGCGCGCAGCATCCAGCGCGGACGCAGGTGCGGGCGGTGCGGCAACACAAAGCGCAACGGCCAGATCAGGTGCGGCGCCTTTGCCATCAACACCTCGCGCTCGCCAAGGGCCGCGCGTACCAGACGAAACTCGTACTGCTCCAGATAGCGCAGGCCGCCATGTACCAGTTTGCTGCTGGCCGATGAGGTATGTGCGGCCAAGTCATCCTGCTCGCAGAGCAGTACCGACAGCCCGCGACCGGCCGCATCATTGGCAATGCCCACCCCGTTGATACCGCCACCAATAACCAGCACGTCCAGCACGGCTGTTGATGTGGTCTGGCGTCGTCGTTCTTCCGGGTGTGGCGTGAGCATGCAGGGTCCTTTTCAGCTATGCCGGGGCCGGAACGGCAGTCCGGCATGATTGTCAGAGTGCAGGGCTCGGCACAGGGTGGCCGACCGTCCTCTCTAACGCTGTCTGTTGTACAACGGCGCGCGGGCATCAGCAAGCCGGCAGGCGTGACTCGCTGCACAGAGCTTGGCCAATCAGCACCTGCGGTTTAACCTTGGTAGCCCAGCGCTGCCCCTACACTTGAAACAAGCGACACCATGACCCCCGCAACCAAACTGCTCGACAAGGCCAAGGTGGCCTACCAGCTGCACCGCTACACCCACGACCCGCAGGCCGAGTCCTACGGCGGCGAGGCAGCCGACAAGCTCGGCCTGGAGCACCGCCGGGTATTCAAGACCCTGCTGGCCGCCAGCGAAACCGGTGAGCTGCTGGTTGCCGTGGTGCCGGTGTCGGACAAACTGAACCTCAAGGCCCTTGCCGCCGCAGCCAAGGTCAAGAAGACCGCCATGGCCGACCCGGCAGCGGCGCAGCGCAGCACCGGTTACCTGGTCGGCGGTATCAGCCCGCTCGGGCAGAAGAAGCGCCTGCGCACCTTTATCGACAGTAGCGCTGCAGACTGGGACAGCATTTTTGTCAGCGGTGGCCGGCGCGGACTGGAAATTGAGCTCAAGGCCAGCGACCTTCAGGCCCAGACCAACGCGCAGCTGAGCGAGCTGTGCCGCGATTAATACACACCAACACCCATTTGATCAGGACACCCGACATGGCCAAGCCGATCCTCGCCATTGACCAGGGCACCACCAGCAGCCGCGCCATTATGTTCGCCGCCGATGGCAGCCCGCAGCACAGCGCCCAGCAGGAGTTTGCCCAGCACTTCCCGGCAGACGGTTGGGTTGAGCACGACGGCGAAGACATCTGGCAATCCACCCTTTCCGTGTGTCGTGAGGTACTCGACAAGGCCGGCATCAGCGCCGGCGAGGTGGCCGGCATCGGCATTACCAACCAGCGCGAAACCACCCTGCTCTGGGATGCCGAGAGCGGTGAACTGCTGCACCGCGCCATCGTCTGGCAGGATCGCCGCACCGCCGAGTTCTGCGCGCGCCTCAAGGCCGACGGCCACGAGGCACTGATCAGCGAACGCACCGGGCTGCTGATCGACCCCTACTTTTCTGCCACCAAGCTGCGCTGGCTATTGGACGAGGTGCCCGACGCGCGTGAGCGTGCCGAGCGCGGCGAACTGCGCTTTGGCACCATCGACTGTTTTTTGCTCTGGCGCCTGACCGGCGGCCAGGTGCACCGCACCGATGCCACCAACGCCTCACGCACCATGCTGTTCAACATCCACACCCAGCAGTGGGATGAGGAGCTGCTGCAGCTGCTCGACATTCCGGCCAGCCTGCTGCCCGAGGTCATGGACAGCGCGGCCGATTTTGGCCAGACCGACGCCAGCGTGCTGGGTGCCAGCGTGCCCGTGTGCGGTATCGCCGGCGACCAGCAGGCCGCGCTGATCGGCCAGGCGTGTTTCAGCCCGGGCATGGTCAAAAGTACTTACGGCACCGGCTGCTTTATGGTGATGAACACTGGCGACACACCCATCCGCTCGCAAAACCGTCTGCTGACCACCGTTGGCTACCGCCTAAAGGGCCAAACCACCTATGCGCTGGAAGGCAGCATCTTTGTCGCCGGAGCCGCCATTCAGTGGCTGCGCGACGGCCTCAAGCTGATCCAGCACGCCGGCGAGACCGAGGCCCTGGCACGCCAGGCCGGCGACCATACCGGCGTGTACCTGGTGCCCGCCTTCACTGGCCTCGGCGCCCCCTACTGGGACCCGACCGCCCGCGGCGCCATCTTCGGCCTGACCCGCGACACCGGCATCGCGCAGATTGTTGCCGCTGGCCTGCAGTCGGTCTGTTTCCAGACCCGCGACCTGCTCGACGCCATGCAGGCAGACGGCGCGCAAAACACCGCCGCCCTGCGCGTGGACGGCGGTATGGTCATCAACAATTGGGTCGTGCAGGAGCTGGCCAACATCCTCGGCGTCACCGTCGACCGCCCCCAGGTCACCGAAACCACCGCCCTGGGCGCCGCCTATCTGGCGGGCCTGCAGCTCGGTATTTTCAAAGACCTCGACGATATCGCCAGCCACTGGGCGTGCGAGCGCACCTTTACCCCAGCCATGCCGGAGGCACAGCGCAATGCACTATACGAAGGCTGGCTGGACGCAATTAGACGGGTGCGGGAGTAGGCAGCACGGGATCCCGCCTGCGCGGAAGTGACGACTGAGCACTAATCCGCTCAGCGAACTAACGCCCCACACCACGCACTGTCATCCCCGCGAAGGCGGGGATCCAGACAGGGTTCCGAGCCAGCCCTGGATTCCCGCCTGCGCGGGAATGACGACTGGGTGCTAATCCGCTCACCCAACTAACGCCCCAACCCCATACACCGTCATCCCCGCGAAGGCGGGGATCCAGAGCGGTCTCCAAGGCAACACTGGATTCCCGCCTACGCGGGAATGACGGTGGAGTGTTGGCGGCACTATGGGTTAACCAGAGCCACGTGGCGTACTCAGGCCCATGGAAGCTGACTCCGCATCCACACCGCCAATGGCCGCATCAGATACCGTTAATCCAGCCCCAGCATCCCGCGCAGCGTGGACAGCTCCTCGGCCAATACCGTCACCGGCCCAACCAGAGCACGGCGGTCGCGCTCACTGACCTTGTCGTAGGTCTGGAAGCCTTTGCTGGCGTCGCCTTCGCTCAGGTGATAGTTGGCCAGCGTGTCTTCGAGCGCGGCAAAGTTGCTTTCGATCCGCGCGACAAAGGCCGGGTCGTCCTGCTCGACCAAGGGTTTGACCAGCTCGAAGATTTTCTTGGAGCCATCCAGGTTGCCCTGGAAGTCCCACAGGTCGGTATGGCTGTAACGGTCTTCCTCACCGGAGACCTTGGTCGCAGCCACTTCCTCCATCAGCGCAGCTGCGCCACCGACAACCGCTTCCGGCGGAAAGGTCAGGTCCTGCACGCGCTGCTCCAGGTCGTTCACATCGCTCATCAGGCGCTCGGCATAGACATCCATACCGTCGGTGCTGCGCTCATGGAACAGGCCGTACTCCAGACGGTGAAAACCGGTGAAGGTCGGATCTTGGACGCCATGTTCGTAGTCGTCTTCACGGGCGTCGATGCTGGCGTCCAGATCGGCAAACAGCTCGGCAATGGGCTCGATGCGCTCGTAGTAAACGCGGCTGGGGGCATACAGCGCCTGGGCGCGGTCAAGGTCACCGGCCTTGACCGCGTCGGTAAAGGCGCGGGTGTGCTCGGTGAACTGCTCAAGGTTATCGAGCACATAGAGTTTGTAATCGGTAATCGGCGCTACCAGCGCCTGCGGCGCGACGGCGGCCTGGGCCTGCAGCGCGCCAAGACTCAGTGCAGCGGCAAGCAAAACACGACGGGGAATCAGCATGTTGGTCTCCTGAAAGATCGGATGAATATCAGTCACGCATCACGGGTTGCATCGGCAGCAGCCAGCATGCCGCTGCCCAGATAATCGCCAGCCTGTACGCCCGGCAGAGTGAAGAAGTACCCCCCGCCTATCGGCTTGATGTACTCCTCCAGCGGCTCGCCATCCAGGCGCTTCTGCACGGTGATAAAGCCGGCCTGCAGATCAGCCTGATAGGCGATAAACAGCAGCCCCATATCCAGCTGGCCGTTGGCTTCGACGCCATTGGAGTAGTTAAACGGGCGACGCAGGATCAGGTTGCGCTCGCTGCCGTGGGTACGCGGGTTGGCCAGGCGGATATGCGAATCCAGCGGCGTCACGCTGCCGTCCGGGTCACCGGCGTATTGCGGCAGGTCGTGCTCGACACCGCCGTGCATCGGCGAGCCACTATCACGGCGGCGACCAAAGATGGCCTCCTGCTCCTGCAGCGGCGTGCGGTCCCAGCGCTCGACAAAGTTGCGGATCAGCCGCACCGCCTGATAGCTGCCGTTGTGCGCCCAGGCCGGCTCGTCGTTGCTCCGGTCAACCCAGACCAGTTGCTGCATCAAGGTGCGGTCATCTGCTGGCGGGTTGGCGGTGCCATCGCGAAAGCCGAGAAAATTGCGCGCGCTTTCGGTCTCGCCATCGGGGCGCGGCGCCATGACCGGCACACTGCCCTCCTGCTTCCAGCGCACCATCAGCAGGCCGGGGGTGTTCTTGATGATGTCGCGCAGCGCGTGAATGGTGGTGCCTTCGCTATTGGCGCAGAACTGCAGCGAGATATCGCCGTGGCAACGCGCGGCGTCCAACGCGTCATTCGGAAACGCTGTCATGCGCTCCAGCTGCCGTGGCTTGACGTCAGCCAGGCCAAAGCGCTCATCAAACAGCGAGGCGCCAACCGACAGCGTAATGGTCAGCCCATCCGGGTCGATGGTCGGGCCAAGAATGCCGGAGTCGACCGGCGGATAACGCGGGTCGCGCTGCTCGTAGCTGCCGCCCTGGGTGAGAAAGGCAATGCGCTCGCTCAGGGTGCGCAGCAGTTGCTCCAACCCGTCGCGGTCGCGGGCCAGCACATCAAAGGCCACCAGCATGCCTACCGCCGGGCGCGGGGTAGTGATGCCCTGCTGCTTGTCACCGTGCCAGGGATAGGCTTGTCCGGTGGTTGCGCTGGTGGGGGCATCTGCCACCTCGGCCGCATGCGCCGGCTGACCGGCCAGCGCACCGCCACTCAGGCTCGCGGCGGCGATACCGGCCCCGGCAGCGCCAAGGCCCTGCAGAAAACGTCGACGATCCAGCCCCGCAAACGGGCAACCCTGTGTTTGAGGGTCATGCTTACTCATGTTTTCTATTCCTGATCAGCCGCGGCAAGCAGCGGGTTGACGCTGGCCAGTTGCTCAGCCAGGGCCTCACTCAGCGGCAGCACGCGTTGTGCGTCGCCATGGGATACCTCGGTAGCCAGGGCCTGATTGGCCTCGGCCAGTTGTGCCGCCTGATCGGGGTGCGCCTGCTCCAGCACCGGCGCCACCAGGCTGACGACCTTGTCTACGCCCTGCTGCAGACTTACCAGGTCGGCCTGCGCCAGCTCGCTCAGCTGCGCTTGCCCCTGCTGCTGGTCATGCCAGGCCTGCAACACCCGCCCGGCACCGCGCGCCAGCTGCGGCGCGGGCACGCCCTCGGCGCGCAGCCGCTCACGCAAATCGGCCACGTCCTGATTAAGCTGCTCGGCTACCGGCAGCAGTCCGTCCAGGCTTTTCTGCTCAAACAGGCCGTAAGCCAAGCGCTGAAAGCCCATGAACTCTGGGTCCTGCTCGCGCTGGGCAAAGTAGTCGGCTCGGGCGTTGAGGCGCTGATCGAGGTCACTGAACAGGCCAACGGCCAGAGCCATCTGCTGATCCACCGCGCGGGCATCTCGATAGGCCTGCTGGGCAGCCGCCAGGTCACCCGCCGCGATCTGCTGTTGCAACTGCTCGGCCGCCTGCGCCAGAGCGCGGCCACGCAGCGTCAGGTACACCTGATATTCAGCCAGCGGCCCGATCAGCGCGCGGGCAGACACTTCGGTCACGCGCTCGCTGCCGTCGCCCTCGGTTACCGTCAGCGTGCCTTGGGGGTTGCTCAGCAGGCCGCAGGTCATCGCGTATTCACCAGGCGTCAGCTGCGCGGTGAGCTGCTGGTGCATGCCCGGCGCAATGTTCTCGCGCTCCTCCAACACCATCACGCCATCGAGAATCTCCCACTCGATAGCCCGCTCAGAGCCGTTGATCACGGTGAAGCGCCGCTTGCCCGCCGGCACCGAAATGGCATTGGGCACGCAGCCCTTGGCGGTAACGGCGACCTCGGTGCCGTCGGCGGACTGCCCGGCCGACTTGCCGCCCAGCGAAAAATAGAACAGCGCCAGCGCACCCAGCATCAGCAGGGCAGCCGCAACCAGTCCGGCCCGCAAGGCCAGGCGACTGGGCGCAGAAACAGGAGAATCAGACATCGGAAGACACTCGCAAACAGATGAAAACAGCAGTTGAAAACAGCGCTGGGCCAATCAGCCCCGGGCCGCAGCAGACGCAGGCAACGCCTGGCCGCGCGGCCAGAAGAAGGCGCACAGCGCCAGAGCCAGATACCCGAGGTACGCCACTAGCTCACTCACGCTCGGCGTGGGGTAGTAGCCAAAGATGCCAGCGAACAGGCTACCCAGTGCGGTATCCAGCGGCAGCCAGTCACTCAGGTCAAAGACCACCGCCTGAGCGTGGTTCCACAGGCCCGCCTCATGCAGCGCGCGCACCGAGCCGGCAAACAACCCGGCGGCCACCAGCAGGATGAACAGCCCGGTCAGACGGAAGAAGTGCTTGAGGTTCAGGCGCAGGCTGCCACGATAGAAGGCCCAGCCGACCAGCGCCGCGCAGAGCACACCCAAAAGCGCACCCAGCGGCGCACCATGGCTCTGGCTTTGCTGAAATACCGCCAGCAAAAAGAAGATCGACTCCAGCCCCTCGCGAGCCACTGCCAGAAACACCATGCCGATCAACGCCCAGGTGTGCTGACGGCCGTGGGCAAACGCCTGATCCAGCGCACCGGTCAGCTCGCCGCGCAGGCCCTGGGCGGCGCGGCGCATCCAGAACACCATCCAGGTCAGCATCGCCACGGCAACAAAGCCCACCAGCGCTTCAAACAGCTCCTGCTGGCGTTGCGGAAACTCCGCGCTGACAAACTGCAGGCCGGCACCGGCCAGCAAGGCAAGGCTGACCGCCAGGAAAATACCGATCCACACCAAGGGCATCCAGGCGCCGCGCCCGGTCTGGCGCAGATAGGTTGCAATAATGCCGACAATCAGCGCAGCCTCAAGGCCTTCGCGCAGCATGATAAGAAAGGGAATCAGCATGAGATGAAATCGCAGATGAGAATTAATACGCCAGAATGATACTCGTAACAAAATATGTAACAAGTCATGATCGCGTATCCAATTTGGAAACACTGATTTCTCAGCTGACGCTACAAGAAAGGCATACCGCAGTAGGGCGGACTAAGCCGCAGGCGTGTCCGCCGGCAGCCCTTAATCCTGACATTGATGGCTTGGGCGGTTGAACCATGCCAGCGCAGGCAGCCACAGCCACACCGCATCACCCTGTCCCGGGGACACGGCTGCGGCTTTGCCCGCCCTACGTGCCCAAGCTTGGGCTCGGGGATTAGCGCAGCAGCCCGGAGAACGGCAGATAGCGCACGAGGTCACCCGCCGCAAAGGTCTCCCCTGCCGGCACGCAGACCAACCCGGTGGCCTGGCTGGCACTGCTGAGCACACCGGAGCTTTGGTTACCGGCCAACTGCACGGCGCCCTGCTCGAGCCGTGCTCGAAGATACTCATCGCGGGTGCCTGCCTCGGCCCAGGCAAAGGCCGTCGGCAGCTCAAACTGAGGCGCTGCGGTGTCCATCGCCCCCAGTCGGGTCAGCAGATACGGGCGCACCAGCAATAAAAAAGTGACCAAGGTGGCCGCCGGGTTGCCCGGCAGGCCGAGCACGGGCGTGCCGGCGTAGGTAGCCAGCGTAAAAGGCTTGCCCGGCTTGATGGCCAGCTTCCACAGATCCACACTGCCGCCGCCGCGCAGTGCTTGCCCCAGGCAGTCAGCCTCGCCAACCGAGACACCGCCGGAGGTGATAATTACATCGGCTTCAGCGCTCAGCTCGCGCAGGCGCGCGTGGGTGGCGTCCAGGTCATCCGGCAGGATGCCCGCATCCAGGACGGTCTGGCCCATGCTCTTGAGCAGCCCGATCAAGGTAAAACGGTTGCTGTTGTAGATTTGCCCCGGCGCCAGCGCAGTGCCCGGCTCCACCAGCTCATCACCGGTCGACACCACCGCCACCCGCAGCGGCTGACGCACCGATACCTCGGCCAAACCGACCGAGGCGATTACACCCAGCTCTTGCGGGCGCAGGCGCACACCGGCGGCGATCACCTGCGCGCCCGCCACAATATCCTGTCCGCGCCGACGCACGTTCTGGCCGGGCACAACAGGCGCCTGCAACTGCGCCACCTCGCCCTGCTGTACAACGTTTTCCTGCATCTGCACCGCATCCGCGCCCGCTGGCAGCGGCGCGCCGGTAAAGATGCGCGCGCAGGTACCGGGCTGCAGTGGCAGCGGCGCCATGCCCGCTGTAATGCGTTGGCTGACAGGCAGGCCGCCAGCCATTGCCGCAGGCAGATCGCTGCTGGCGAGCGCGTAGCCATCCATTGCACTGTTATCCCAGGGCGGTACATCCGCTACAGCGACGACCGGCTCGGCCAGAACACAGCCCAACGCGCCGGCCAGCGGCACCTTGATGACAGCGGTCGGCGGATGCTCGGCAGCGCTGGCCAGCAAGCGATCAAGGGCGGTGGCGACCGGCATCAGACTCATGCGCGACGACCGCACTGCTCAGCACTGCCCAGGTGCTGCACAAAGTTGCAGGGGCGCGTGCGGCTGTCCAGCTGCGGCTCAAGAATGCGCGTCCAGGCGGTGCGGCAGGCATTGGTCGAACCCGGCATGCAGGCCACCAGCGTGCGGTTTGCCAAGCCGGCCAGCGCGCGGGACTGAATGGTCGATGTGCCAATATCCTCCACCGAGACCTGACGGAACAGCTCGCCAAAGCCCTCCACCTGCTTGTCCAGCAAAGGGGCGACGGCCTCAGGCGTGCTGTCGCGTCCGGTGAACCCCGTGCCGCCGGTAATCAGCACCACCTCTACCTGCGGGTCGGCAATCCAGGCCGACACCACAGCGCGGATACGGTACAGGTCATCGGGATAAAGCTGGCGGTCGGCCAGAGTGTGGCCGGCGGCCTGCAGGCTATCGACCAGCAACTGGCCGGAGCTGTCCGACTCCAGGGTGCGTGTATCGCTGACCGTGAGTACCGCGATATTCAAAGGGCTAAAAGGGGCGTCGGGCTTGGTGCTCATGGGCGGAGTCCTTGTTGAAGAGAAATCATGAAAGCGCAGACACGCAGGTTTGTCCGCCGCTTCCCGCGCTGTTATAACACAGGGCAACGCAGCTCGGACTCCTCCCATGGCCCATCCTCTCAACCTCAGCACCCTGCTTCTGGCCGGCGGCCAGGGCAGCCGGTTGGGCGGTATCGACAAGGGCCTGGTGAGCTTTGACGGCGAGCCGGTGGCCGCCCGCCTGAGCCGTCTGCTGGCTCAACACGGCAATGAGGTATTGATCAGTTGCAACCGCAACGCCGACCAGTACCGCCAATGGGCAGACCGGCTAGTGAGTGACCCGCAGCCGGATTACCCCGGCCCGCTATTGGGGATACTCAGCGCAATGCGCGTGGCCAGCGGCAGCCATCTATTGGTTGTGCCCTGCGATATGCCCCTGCTGGACGCCCCGCTGCTGCAGACGTTAATTGCGCTGGCCAGTGAACACCCCGAGCAGGCGATCGCGCTGCAGAGCGGAGACCAGCTGCAGCCGCTGATCTGCATATTGCCGCTGGCCCTGCTGGGCGCGCTGGAGCAGGCCTGGCAAGCCGGCCAACGCAGCCCGCGCCGCTGGCTTATCGAACAGCAGGTAGTCACCCTGACCATCGCCGCAGATGACCCACGCCTGCTCAACGCCAACACCCCCAGCGAATGGCACACCCACCACCAGCGCTAACATCCAAGTCACCCGGCGGGCAAACCTTCGGCCTGCCCACCCCACACACAAGGCCGCACCAGCCGTAGGGTGGCCTAAGCGAAGCGTGTCCACCATTAACGACGCGAGGCCGCGCAACCAGCGGTGGAGTCGCCCCGCACACCCGCTAACTCCGCGAAAAACAGCAATTTTTTTCGATTGCCTCTTGTGCCATCAGCTCTTTTAGGTAAAATGCCGCCCACAACGGAGCGTAGCGCAGCCTGGTAGCGCGTCTCGTTCGGGACGAGAAGGTCGCTGGTTCGATTCCAGTCGCTCCGACCAACAGCAAAAACCCCTGACTCAGTGAGTCAGGGGTTTTTCTTTATGCGCTGCAAAAAAGCAGGCGACCGGGCTTTCACCCGGCCGCCGCCCCGTCAGTCCAGCATCTCGCGCAGCACGTGGTGCAGAATGCCACCCGCCTTGAAGTAGGCAATCTCGTTGGCGGTATCGATACGGCACAGCACTTCAAACTCGACGACCTTGCCTTCCGGCGTAGTCGCCTTCACCTGCAGGCGCTGCCCCGGCTTGATGTTGTCATCAATGCCGAGAATATCGATCTGCTCATGCCCATCCAGCCCCAGCTCGGCGACATTCTTGCCGTCAACAAACTGCAGCGGCAGCACGCCCATACCAACCAGATTGGAGCGATGAATGCGCTCAAAGCTCTCGGCCAGCACCGCCTTGACGCCCAACAGATTGGTGCCCTTGGCGGCCCAGTCACGGCTTGAGCCAGTGCCGTACTCCTTGCCGGCCAACACCACCAGCGGCGTGCCTTCGCTCTGGTAGCGCATGGCGGCATCGTAGATCGACAGCCGCTCGCCCGAGGGCACGTGGATGGTCTCGCCACCCTCCTCGCCACCCAGCATGCGGTTGCGAATCCGGATATTGGCAAAGGTACCGCGCATCATCACCTCGTGGTTACCACGACGCGACCCGTAGGAGTTGAAGTCATCCGGCTCCACGCCCTGGGCCTGCAGGTATTCACCCGCGGGCGAGCTGGCCTTGATGTTACCGGCCGGCGAGATGTGGTCAGTAGTGATGGAGTCACCAAACACCGCCAGTACCCGCGCCTTTTCAACCGACTGCAGCGGCGCCAGCGGCTGATCGATGGCTTCAAAATACGGCGGATGCTTCACATAGGTGGAGGCATCATTCCAGGCGTAGGTCTTGCCCTCGCCCACAGCAATCGAGCGCCAATGCTCATCGCCGGTAAATACATCGGCGTAGCGGCTGCGGAACATGTCGTCCTCAACCAGCGCGACCGCATCGGCAATATCTTGGTTGCTCGGCCAGATGTCCTTGAGGAACACCGGACGGTTGTCGGCGTCCAGCCCCAGCGGCTCCTCGCGCAGGTTGATACGCGTATTGCCGGCCAGCGCGTAGGCCACCACCAACGGCGGCGACGCCAGCCAGTTGGCCTTGACCTGCGGATGCACGCGGCCTTCAAAGTTACGGTTACCCGAAAGCACCGCCGATACGGCCAGGTCGTGCTCACTGACCACCTTGGACACCTCATCGGGCAGCGGCCCGGAGTTGCCGATACAGGTGGTGCAGCCGTAACCCACCAGGTTGAAGCCCAGCTTGTCCAAGCTGTCGGTCAGGCCGGCCTTCTCCAGATAATCGGTTACCACCTTGGAACCCGGTGCCAGCGAGGATTTAACCCAGGGCTTGCGCATCAGTCCGCGTTCAACGGCGTTTTTGGCCAGCAAGCCGGCCGCCATCATCACACTTGGGTTGGAGGTATTGGTACAGGAGGTAATGGCAGCGATAACTACGGCGCCGTGATCCAGCACGTGCTCTTCGCCATCCACCACGATAGATGCCTGCGCGTTGGGGC
The DNA here is from genome assembly GCF_900114765.1 of Halopseudomonas pachastrellae. Lineage (GTDB taxonomy): Bacteria > Pseudomonadota > Gammaproteobacteria > Pseudomonadales > Pseudomonadaceae > Halopseudomonas > Halopseudomonas pachastrellae. Next base: position 34,800 of record NZ_FOUD01000020.1, on the reverse strand, counting down.
CGCCCACCGCGGTGCCGCCACCGCCCTCGCTTTCAAGACGGGCTTGTTCGTTGTCGGCGGGTGTCATCTGCAATGCCAGCAGCTCTTCAAAGGCTGCTGGCACATCCGGCAGCGCAACACGGTCCTGCGGGCGGCGGGGGCCGGCGAGACTCGCCTCAACCTCCCCCATGTCCAGGTGCAATGTGTCGGTAAACTCCGGCGCATCACCGGCCTCACGCCACAGGCCCTGGGCTTTGCAATACGCCTCTACCCGCGCAACCACCTCGTCAGGCCGGCCAGTCAGGCGCATGTAACGCAGGGTTTCGTCGTCCACCGGGAAAAAGCCACAGGTGGCGCCATACTCCGGCGCCATATTGGCGATGGTCGCGCGGTCAGCCAGCGGCAGGTCCGCCAGGCCGTCACCGTAAAACTCGACAAACTTACCGACCACGCCCTTGGCGCGCAGCATCTGCGTCACGGTCAGCACCAGGTCGGTAGCGGTAATACCTTCACGCAGCCGGCCAGTCAACTTGAAGCCAATCACCTCGGGGATCAACATCGACACCGGCTGCCCCAACATGGCGGCCTCCGCCTCAATGCCACCCACACCCCAGCCCAATACACCCAGGCCGTTGATCATGGTGGTGTGCGAGTCGGTGCCCACCAGGGTGTCGGGCCAAGCCCACTGCTCACCGTCCACCTCTGCGGCCCAGACGGTCTGCGCCAGATATTCCAGATTGACCTGGTGACAGATACCCGTACCCGGTGGCACCACACGGAAGTTGTTAAAGGCTTTCTGCCCCCAGCGCAAAAACTCGTAACGCTCGCCGTTGCGCTGCATTTCAATCTCGACGTTTTGCGCAAAGGCCTGGTCGCTGGCAAAGCGGTCAACCATCACCGAGTGGTCGATGACCAGATCAACCGGAGACAGCGGATTGATCTGGTCCGGATCGCCATTGGCACGGGCCACCGCATCGCGCATGGCAGCCAGGTCGACCACGGCGGGCACGCCGGTAAAGTCCTGCATCAAGACACGGGCCGGGCGGTATTGAATCTCACGGTCAGAGCGCCGCTCCTTCAGCCAGTCCGCCATCGCCTTGATGTCGTCCTGCGTCACGGTTTCGCCGTCTTCGTTGCGCAGCAGGTTTTCCAGCAACACCTTGAGCGACTTGGGCAAGCGCTTAAGCTCCGGCAGCGTCTCTGCGGCCTGGGCCAACGAGTGGTACAGGTAGGTGCTATCACCGACGGCTAGTTGCGCGCGGGACTTCAGGCTGTCTTTCACGGACATATCTCCTCCTAATGTCGAGCACTGGCCACGTTTGTGGTTGCTATAATGGTTCGGTGCCAGCACATGTATTTGGTCCTGAGAGCCGCAATCTCTGCCTGCGCTCTGTGTTCGGAAGACCATAGTGCGCCAAAAATGTTCATGCGGACTATAAAGACACAGTGTTCTGTGACCGATACACCAAGCATAGTCAATCCGGCACCCCTGCCAATCCGGCGATCATGCCGAGAGTCACTCAGTAGAGAATCCGAACATGCGCAACAACCAGCCCGTCACTCAACGCGAACGCACCTTCCCCGAGACGCAACGGCTGATCTCCACCACCAACCTCAAAGGCATCATCACTTACTGCAATGACGCTTTTGTGGACGTCAGTGGCTTCACCCGGGAAGAATTGATCGGCAGCCCGCACAACATGGTGCGCCACCCCGACACACCGGCTGCGGTGTTCGCTCACATGTGGGCCGACCTCAAGCGCGGGCGCGCCTGGATGGGTATCGTCAAAAACCGCTGCAACAACGGCGATCACTACTGGGTCAATGCGTTTGTCACACCGATTTATGAGAACGGTCAGGTTCAGGGCTACGAGTCGGTACGGGTGCGCACCACACCCGCCCAGGTGCAACGGGCCGAAGCCTTGTACCAACGCCTGAACAGTGGCCGCAAGGCGGTTACGGCCGACTGGGCTGGCATGGCCCTGACTATCGTCCCCAGCGCACTGATGCTGGCTATCGGCGCTGCGGCAGGTGCGGCGCTGGGCTGGAGCGGCGTGGCGCTGGCGGCCGTACTGGGTATTCCGGCCGGTCTTGGCCTCAAGGCACTGCTCGACAAGCGTCTGGAGCGCATCATCGGAGCCGCCGAGAGCACCATTACCGACCCGTTGCTGGCGCAGATGTATACGCCCTATCAAGGTGCGTTGGGCCAGATCGAAATGGCCATCCACAGCCAGCAGGCGCGCCTGCAAACCTGTCTTACCCGCCTGGCCGACAGCGCAGAGCAACTCAAATACCAGGCCAGCGAAGCCAGCCAACTGGCCAGTCAGAGCAGTCAGGGGCTCGCGCAGCAACGCGCCGAGACCGATCAGGTCGCCGCAGCGATCAACCAGATGGCCGCCGCCACCCAGGAAGTCTCAGGCAACGTCCAGAGCACTGCCGACGCCACCCACGAGGCCAGCGAACTCGCCCTGCGCGGCAAGACGGTCGCTACCCGTGCGCGCCAAGCCATGGAGAGCCTGTCCGGCGCCGTAAACTCAGCCACCACCATCACCAACAAACTGGCCAGTGACGCCCGCGAGATCGGCAGCGTGGTTGATGTAATCAAAGGCATCGCCGAGCAAACCAACCTGCTGGCCCTCAACGCCGCCATCGAAGCGGCGCGCGCGGGCGAACAAGGCCGGGGCTTTGCCGTGGTAGCCGATGAAGTACGCGCCCTCGCCAGCCGAACGGCTGAATCCACCGAGCAGATTCACAACCTGATTGCTAACCTGCAGCAGGCCGCACAAAGCACGGTAGAGAGCATGCGCTCGGGTAACGAGCAAGCCGAACGCGGCGTACAGCAGGTCAGCGAAGCAGACGATGCACTTGAGGGCATTCGCCAGGCCATCGAGCGCATCAACGAAATGGCCAGCCAGATCGCCAGCGCCGCCGAGGAGCAAAGCAGCGTAGCCGAAGAGATCAACCGCAACGTCAGCAATATCGCCAACCTGGCCGACAGCACCTCCAACGACGCTCACCGCAGCGCAGCACTGAGCAACGAGCTGACCGCGACCGCGCAGGCTCAGGTCAACCTGGTGGAGCGCTTCAACCGCCGCTAAGCAAGGGCGCACGATCAACTGCGCCTCACCGAGGCGCAGACATTTCAGCATGCTGACAGCACCAGCCAGAGCAGCACACTTAACAACGCATCTGCCAGCCCAGAGCCCGTCGCCTAATCCGGTACGCACCCTGAACAGCCGCGCCCCCTGCCCTGACCTAAGCAGCAGTGATAAACTCCCGCTTTTGTTTGCCAGCCAAGGACACCACCATGTGCGGAATCGTCGGCGCCACCGCCCAGCGCGATATCACCCCCATTCTGCTTGAAGGCCTGCGCCGTCTCGAATACCGCGGTTACGACTCCGCCGGCGTTGCTGTACTGAACCCCGGTGACGGCATCCAGCGCGTACGCGCGGTCGGCAAGGTTGCCGAGCTGGAAAGCGCCCTGCAGGCCACGCCGGTCAACGGCACCCTGGGCATCGCCCACACCCGCTGGGCCACCCACGGTAAACCCGCCGAGCGCAACGCCCACCCGCATATTTCCAACGGCCTGGCGGTGGTGCACAACGGCATCATCGAAAACCACGCACCGCTGCGCAAACGCCTGCAAGACCTCGGCTTTGAGTTCACCTCCGAGACCGACACCGAAGTGGTCGCCCACCTGCTGGCACACCACTATGCTGACAGCGCCAACGTACTGGACGCCTTCCGCGCCACCCTGGCAGATATCCACGGCGCCTACGCATTGGCCGTAATCCACGAGTCCGAGCCGCATACGCTGTACTGCTCGCGCATGGGCAGCCCGCTGGTGATTGGCGAAGGCTGCGGCGAGCATTACCTGGCCTCCGACCCGCTGGCGCTGCTGCAGGTTACCGACCGTTTCCGTTACCTGGAAGAAGGCGACTACGCCCGCGTGACCCGCGAGCAATGCGAAATCTGGGACCGTCAGCACAACAGCGCAAGCCGCCCGGTGGCGCGCTACGAGCACGCCGCCCACAGCCTCGACAAGGGCGAGTATCGCCACTTTATGCTCAAGGAAATTTTCGAGCAGCCGCAGGCCATCAGCGACACACTGGCCGGCACGCTCGGCGACGATCACGTTCTGACCGCGGTTCTCGGTCCTGAAGCCGAAACCCGCCTGGCAGATATTGCCAACATCCATATCGTCGCCTGCGGCACCAGCTATCACGCAGGCCTGGTGGCCCGTTACTGGATCGAGGAGCAGGCCAGCATTCCCTGCCAGGTAGAAGTAGCCAGCGAATACCGCTACCGCAGCGCCGTCGTGCCCGCCAACACTCTGCTGATTACCATCTCCCAGTCAGGCGAGACCGCCGACACCCTGGCCGCCCTGCGTTACGCCAAAGACCAGGGCTACCTGGCAACGCTGGCCATCTGTAACGTCGCCGGCAGCTCGCTGGTGCGCGAAGCAGACTGGCGCCTGCTGACCCACGCTGGCCCCGAGATCGGCGTAGCCTCCACCAAGGCCTTTACCACCCAGCTGGTTGCCCTGCTGTGGCTGACCACCGCCCTGGCGCAAACACGTGGCCGCACCGAATACGTCGCCCGCAACGTCGATGCGCTGCGCGCTCTGCCGGCTCAGGTAGAAGCCGTGCTCAGCCTGGAGCCAGCCATCACCGAGCTGGCCCAACGCTTTGCCAACAAGCATCACGCCCTGTTCCTGGGCCGCGGCCCGCACTACCCCATCGCGATGGAAGGCGCGCTCAAGCTCAAGGAAATCTCCTACATCCACGCCGAAGCCTACGCCGCCGGCGAGCTCAAGCACGGCCCCCTGGCACTGGTAGATGAAGACATGCCCGTGGTCAGCGTCGCGCCCAGCGACAGCCTGCTGGAAAAACTGCGCTCCAACCTGGAAGAAGTCCGCGCCCGCGGCGGCCAGCTGATCAACTTCGCCTGCGAAACCATCGAGCCCAGCGGCGACGCCAGCGTGCAGACCGTCGGCCTGCCTTGGGTAGAAGAATGCGTCTCCCCGGTGCTCTACACCCTGCCCCTGCAACTGCTCAGTTACCACGTTGCCCTGGTCAAAGGGACAGACGTCGACAAGCCCCGCAACCTGGCAAAATCGGTGACCGTGGAGTAGGTGCACTTCTTGCATAAGACTGAGCGACAACTGCCAGGTCAGTAGCCAACCCGCATGATAGACGAAAGCACCATAATCCAAGCGAAATTCGCGCCCAAAAATGGCGCACAACAAGGTAAACTGCGCACCGTTTTTAAATAAGGCAATCCGGTGACAACCGGATTGCACCGCCACTGGCGCACTTCAAGAAGATTCGGAACCAATCCGAACATCCCCTCTCAAAGCACCCGGCGCGCACCCCAAGCCGCACTGCGCCGCCAACCTGCTGTTTTAACGAGAGTTGCAATATCCGTAAGGTCACAAAAAAGTAACCTTACCTAAACATACTAAGCCGGCCTAAAATGCATCACCGCCCTTCTGGCACCGCACCACACACGGCCAGAAGCAAGCAAAGTCCTCAGGATGAAGACTGTAAATCCTGGGGCGGTAGCGTGCCTGAACGCCTGTTTATTGTGCAGCCAACGCGTCTCGGGCCTCTATCACTTTAGCGACACAGCAAGCTTGACCCCCACCGGGGCCATGGATACAGTCGAACAGCCCTCCGAGCTACCCACGGCGCAGAGGGCCGCAACTCAAGGCAGAGATAGCAGCAACATGTTCAATTCCATCCTCATTGTCTGCGTGGGCAACATCTGCCGCAGCCCCATGGCCGAAGCCATGCTTCGAGATCAGCTGGCGGGCAAGAATATCCGCGTTGCCTCCGCCGGCGTCGGCGCCCTGGTCGATAAGCCCATGGACAGCACCGCGCTGGAAGTCCTGCGTGAACACGGCGGCGATCACCCCGATCACAAAGCCCGGCAGCTGACCCGCGAGATGGCGCACCAGTACGACCTGATCCTGACCATGGAACCACGCCATGTGCAGGACATCCTCAAGATAGCCCCCGAGGCACGCGGCAAAACCTTCCTGCTTGGCAAATGGCAAGGCGATCAAAAGGTCCCCGACCCCTACCGCCAGCAACGCCCCGCGTTTGAGCACGTTTATCAATTGGTACAGCAAGGCGTAGCCAGCTGGGCCAAGCACCTATAACAAGCACACCAGAATTCCACTCCTGATTTCCGAAGGGATTACATGCAGAACAACACCCCGACTACTGCAGCACAGCACGACAGCGACGAAATCGATCTCCTGGCCCTGCTCGGCGCATTGATAGATGGCAAATGGGTCATCGCCGGCTTTACCGTCTGCTTTGCAGTTATCGGTGTTGTTTATGCGCTGTTGGCGACGCCGATTTATCAGGCTAACGCGTTGATTCAGATTGAGGAGAAGTCTGGTAACACCCTTTCCGGACTCGGCGAACTCTCAGACATGCTCGGCAGTACGCCTGAGGCGGTTACGGAAATTGAGCTGCTGAAATCCCGTGCGGTAATCGGGCAGGCAGTGGAAAACCTGAAGCTCGATATTATTGTAGAGCCCAACTACTTCCCCATCATTGGCCGCTGGATGGCCCGCCGCTATGAGCCGGAAACCAAAGGTGAAATAGCCTCACCACTGCTTGGTTTTGACAGCTTTGCCTGGGGCGGTGAAAACGTCGATATCTTCCAGCTTGACGTACCAAGTAGTTATCTTAGTAAACCCTTAGAGCTAGTTGCCGGCGAAAACAACACCTATACCCTTTACAACGATGAGGGAGAGGCTGTTCTTCAGGGCGCTGTGGGAGAGCAGGTCAGCAGCAGTGGCTTTACCATGCAGGTGAAAGCGCTGAACGCACGACCGGAAACCCGCTTCGACGTCATCAAGCAGCGCAAGCTGAATACCATCATCGACTATCAACAACAACTAGGCGCTTCAGAGCGCGGCAAAGACTCCGGCATCATCAGCCTAAGCATGCAGCACGAAAGCCCACAATACGCAATCAGCATCCTGGATGAAGTAAGCCGACTATATGTACGCCAAAACGTGGAACGCAACTCTGCAGAAGCCGCGCAAAGCCTTGAGTTTCTGCGCGAGCAACTGCCTCAAGTGCGTAAAGAGCTGGAACGCTATGAGCAAGCGCTCAATGAGTATCAAACCAGCACCAAATCCGTTGACATCACCATTGAAACCCAAGCCATCCTGGACCAGATTGTCGAGCTGGACACCCTGATCTCCGAGCAAAACCTCAAACGCGCGGAAATGGAACGCCGGTTCACCCGTCAGCACCCGTCTTATCAAGCGCTGCTTGACCAAATGGAGCAGCTCAAACGCCAAAAGGCAGAGCTGACCAGCAAGGTAGAGTCACTACCAGCCACCCAACAAGAATTACTGCGCCTGACTCGTGACGTAGCCGTCACTACCGAGGTGTATACCACCATGCTCAATAGCACTCAGGAGCTGGACGTATTGCGCGCCGGTACTGTGGGGAATGTCCGCGTTATCGACACCGCAGACGTTAATGTTGAAGAGCCCGTCAAACCCAAGAAAGCGCTGATCGCGATCATCGCAACACTGCTAGGCGGCTTTATCGGCGTCGCTCTAGTGCTGCTGCGCAAAGCGCTTAATCGTGGGGTCGAAGACCCAGATGTCATAGAGCAACTCGGCCTGCCGGTCTACGCAACTATCCCTTTCAGTCGAGATCAGGAAGTAGTCGAAGGCGGTGTAAAAAGTCGCCGCCCTGCTACTACTGCTACCTCTGGCCTGCTGGCGGTTACCAACCCGGCCGACCTGGCCATCGAAGCCCTTCGCAGTCTGCGCACCAGCCTGCACTTCGCACGCCTCGAAGCAAAAAACAACATCCTGATGATTTCCGGCCCCAGCCCAGGCGTCGGCAAATCCTTCGTGTCTGCCAACTTAGGGGCCATCATGGCACAGGCCGGACAGCGCGTGTTGCTAATTGATGCCGACATGCGCAAAGGATATTTGAACAAGCTATTCAAGCTCCCCGCCGAAAATGGATTATCAGAATTGCTCGCGACAAGAATCACTAGTAAAGACGCGATCTACCAAACCGAAGTCGAAGGCCTACAGGTTGTACCGCGCGGTCAAATACCTCCTAACCCATCGGAGCTATTGATGCACGCAAACTTCACCAGCTTCCTGGACAACGTCAAAGACGAGTACGACATCGTTATTGTAGATACTCCCCCTATCCTTGCCGTAACAGACGCTGCGATCGTCGGCCGTCACGTGGGCATGAGCCTCATCGTTACCCGCTTTGCCGTAAATGCCGCAAAAGAAATCGAAGTCGCTATGCGGCGGTTTGAGCAAAACGATATTCAGCTCAAAGGGGCAATCTTCAATGCGGTAGAGAAAAAAGCCTCCTCGTATGGATATGGCAACTATGGCTACTACAACTATGAATACAAATCAGACAAGTAACACTCAAGCCCAACCGGGCAAAGGATTGTCCTAAATCATGTGCGGAATCGTCGGCGCCACTAGTAATAGAAACGTTGTCCCTATTCTTCTTGAGGGGCTAAAAAGGCTTGAATACCGCGGATACGACTCTGCGGGCATTGGCATAATCAAGGGTGAAACAATTCACAGCTGGAAAGCCACTGGCAAAGTCAAGGAGCTGGAAGCTTGTATTGCCTCAGCACCCGATACAGCTCAAACGGGTATCGCACACACCCGCTGGGCCACGCATGGCAAACCGCTCAAGCACAACGCACACCCCCATCGCTCCGACAGGCTCGCTGTGGTGCACAACGGCATCATTGAAAACCATTCGGGCTTGCGCAAGAAGCTACAAGAGCAAGGATATGAGTTCAACTCGGACACAGATACCGAGGTAATCGCTCACTTGCTTGCCAGTCACTATCGTAAAAGCGAAGACTTGCTCGTCGCATTGCGCAATACGCTCAACCAGTTACGCGGTGCCTACGCCATCGGTGTGATTCACGAAGACCAACCGGAGATGCTCTACTGCGCCCGCCAAGGCAGCCCTTTGGTGATTGGGGTTGGCAGTGAAGAACACTTTATCGCCTCCGACCCACTCGCCTTGCTGCAGGTGACTGACACCTTTGTCTATCTGGAGGAAGGCGATCACGCTGTTATTAGCCCGTGCGGTATTAAGCAATGGGACGCAAGCAACAACCCCAAACAAGTAAGTAGTCAACGCTACGAGCATGCTGAGCTCAGCATGGAGAAGGGCGAATACCGGCATTACATGCTGAAGGAAATACACGAACAACCCGCGGCGCTGCGCGACACCTTGACAGGTTTGTTTACAGAAGATCGCGTATTGACCGCCATTCTTGGACCTGAAGCAGAAAAGCGGCTACACGAAGTACAAAATATTCATATTGTCGCCTGCGGTACTAGCTACCATGCTGGCCTGGTCGCTCGCTACTGGATTGAAGACATTGCCGGGCTCGCCTGTAATGTTGAAATTGCCAGCGAGTTTCGTTACCGTCGCGTCGCTGTGCCCGCAAATACATTACTGGTCTGTATCTCTCAGTCAGGCGAGACAGCGGATACACTAGCCGCATTGCGCCACGCTAGGCATGAGGGCTACCTGGCCACCCTGGCCATTTGCAACGTGCCTGGCAGCTCATTAGCCCGCGAGGCAGATTGGCGACTACTGACCAAAGCCGGCCCGGAAATTGGCGTGGCGTCGACCAAGGCTTTTACTACCCAGCTTGCCGCCTTGCTCTGGCTAAGCGCTGCACTCGCCCAGACCCACGGAGCGCCGCCAGAAATTACCGGCGAGATAGTCCGCGCCTTGCATGGCTTACCAACCCAAGTCGAACAAGCGCTCCAACAAGATGCTGATATTCAGCGCTTGGCAGAGCGCTTTGCAAACAAACAACACACGCTTTTTCTGGGCCGCGGCCCCCTGTATCCCATCGCCATGGAAGGCGCACTCAAGCTAAAAGAAATCAGCTATATACATGCTGAAGCTTATGCTGCTGGCGAACTAAAACATGGCCCGCTGGCACTAGTTGATGAAAGCATGCCGGTTGTATCTGTTGCGCCCAACTGCCAACTATTGGAGAAACTTAAGTCCAACCTGGAAGAGGTGCGGGCTCGCGGTGGCCAGTTAATTAACTTCGCCTGCGAGACAGCAGACATGCAAGATCAAGATGGCATCACTCACATCCACATGCCTTGGGTGAATAGCTGCATCGCTCCCATTCTCTACACTCTTCCCCTGCAACTGCTCAGCTACTATGTGGCCTTAGTCAAGGGCACAGACGTCGACAAGCCCCGCAACCTTGCAAAGTCAGTCACTGTTGAGTAGTTAGCACCACCAACGCACCAACTCACTCCCGGCTATTAAAAGACATGACTCAATTGAAAACCCTTTGCGTATTCGGTACGCGTCCCGAAGCTATCAAAATGGCGCCACTCGCACTGCAACTGGCAGAAGACCCCCAAGTTGATGCCAAGGTGTGCGTCACAGGTCAGCACCGCGAGATGCTAGATCAAGTATTAGGGCTATTCGATCTAAAGCCCGACTTCGATCTCAATATCATGAAGCCAGGACAAGACCTGACCGATGTCACGTCTGCCATCCTGCAAGGCATGAAAAGCGTATTGGACACCTGCCGGCCCGACATCGTATTGGTCCATGGGGACACTGCAACCACATTCGCAACGGCCTTGGCTGCATACTATCAACAAATTCCGGTAGCCCATGTGGAAGCAGGTTTGCGCACCGGTAACCTCTACTCTCCTTGGCCGGAAGAAGCGAACCGTTCGCTTACCGGCGTATTGACTGCACTGCATTTCGCTCCGACCGAAGGCTCCCAGCAAAACCTACTCCGTGAAGCAGTCCCGGCAGACCGGATCCATATAACTGGCAACACGGTAATCGACGCGCTGCTGCAGGTGGTTGAGAAACTAAAACAGCCGGAGCTCAATAATCAGTTCGACCAGCAATTCAACTTCCTAGACGCCAACAAAAAACTGGTACTAGTGACCGGCCATCGACGGGAAAGTTTTGGTGGAGGTTTTGAGCGTATTTGCCAAGCCCTGGTAAACACGGCCGCGAAGCATCCCAATGTACAAATTGTCTACCCCGTGCATCTAAATCCGAACGTAAGAGAGCCAGTCAACCGCCTACTGAGCGGCCAGTCAAATATCAAGTTAATCGAACCTCAAGATTACTTACCCTTCGTATACCTGATGAACCGTGCCCACATCATTCTCACCGACTCGGGTGGAATTCAGGAAGAGGCACCATCACTTGGTAAACCGGTGTTGGTGATGCGTGACACCACTGAGCGACCAGAGGCGGTCGCAGCAGGAACCGTTCGCTTAGTAGGCACAGATGATGAGCAAATATGCCAAGAACTCGACCTATTATTAGAAAATGCTGAGGCGTATAGAAAGATGGCCTTGGCACATAACCCTTACGGCGATGGAGAAGCATGTAAGCGAATAATCCGAGAGGTGAAACTATGGCATAAGAAAACTACTACCCATAATGCGTGAAACTCTAAACAACATCTTCACCCCAAGGCGGAAAAACCAGCTCAGCTCAGCCATAGCAAAAGGTTTAGAGCTATCAAAAGTATTGGCACTAAACGTAATCGCCGCAAGAACACTCCAAATCGAGCAGTATGGCCTTTTAAATCTTATCATATCAATAGGCGCAATACTGGGCGTAATTGCAGAGTTCCGAGTACAAGAAATAGTGGTCAGAAAAATAGCTAGCGGCGCCAATCAAAGCCAAGTAATTTGTGAAGGCCTAGCAGCTGGACTTTTTTTTAGCACAAGCGTCACACTTGCGCTGCTAATTAGCGCCTCGTTCTTAGCAGACAACTTCAGCTGGATACACTACGCAGCCGTATATTCGCTTATACACATAACCTCAACAGCAAAAATATTCAAATACGCACTACTTGCTAACGGCAAAAATTCCGACATTGCGATATCAGAGATTGCATCATCGATACTTATCGCCGCTTTTTTATTATTAGCAATATTGCAAGACTTCTCAATAAACAGCTACATCTACGCTCGAATAATAGACATAGGCGCGAGTAGCCTGGTTGCGCTAGCACTATACAACAAAGGATTTCGACTCAACCTCCAGTGTCCAAGCATCAAAAAAGTAGTTTCATTATGCACAGAGTGCTTTCCGCTAGTAATTTCCGGCGCCCTAATTATCTTCCTACAAAGAGCCGACCATCTAATGGTAAGTTACTTTCGAGGAAATCAAGAATTAGGGATATACAGTGCAGCAACTACAATCCTGACACTTTTCTGCGTCGCACCTATACTTCTTAGCCAAACAAATGCTCCAGAAATTTTCAGACTTACAGGAACAGAGAATGATATTGAGAGCGGAAGAGTTGCATATCTAAAAGAAAATATCAGAATTGGATTAATTCTATCTGTGATTCTAGGAATCTCAAGTGGAATACTGCCGGGTGTTTTGTTCGGAAGCGACTATGCAGACGCCTCCACGATACTAGCGGCATCGTTCATAACGCCTCTCATAGTATCTATAGGGGCGGCGAGCAGCCAGATAATTATAGCAGATAGAAAAGGCAGCACTATTTTTTACAAATCCCTCTTGGCCATTGCCATAAACATCATCATGAATTTGGCATTGATACCGCCATATGGTGGCGTAGGGGCGGCCATATCGACGATCACAGCACTATTCATAACAAATATAGCTTCTAACTTAGTCATACCAAAATACAGATACATATGGAAAATCCAAATAAAAGCACTCACCCCACTAAAACGAAGAACGACATGAAAAACAATACAGTCTACACGATCACTTTTCATTCAGTACTTAACCATGGGGCCGTCCTACAAGCTTATGCTCTACAGGCATATCTGAGAACATTAAATTACAATCCAGTCATAGTAAATTACACGCCACCGTACTTTATAAACCAAGTACTAAGACCAGCAAAGGGCATTGGAAAGACAATTCTTAAATACAGAAGACTTTATCTATTCAAAAAATTCTCAAAGCAACACCTAGCAACAAGCACCCGCCATATATCAGAAAAGAAATTAGCCAAACTTCCTTTCGCGCACGCTGCAATATGCGGCAGCGATCAAATATGGAACAAGCATTTAACGAACGGAGCGCCGGACAAAGCGTACTATCTATCCTTTATTAAAAAAGGCACAAAAAAACTTGCCTACGGCGCTAGCGCCGGCGGGCACACATTAGATAACTCAGAGCAGGAGACTCTAGATTTATTGAAAGATTTCGACGCTATAGGAGTTAGGGAAAACCACCTATGTGACAACTTAAAAAAGCAGTTCGCGATGAAAAATGTACAGATGGTATCAGACCCTTCGCTACTTATATCCAATTACAACAATATAATGGACCATAGCAAAACACCAGGATCGAAATACATCGTCAGCTATGAGGTAAGCAGCGATACTACGAGGGCAGAGTACAGCAAATATCTAAAAAAAATCCAAGAGCTCACCAAGCTGCCAACCTATCATATTGGAGATAAATTTTTAGAAACCGCCGATCACAACATACTTGCCATATCACCATCACAATGGCTTTCATTAATTAGCTCTGCAGAATATGTAGTAACCAATTCGTTTCACGGCACCATGTTCTCAATGAACTTCAAGAAGAAATTTGCATTCATAAAACATATAGAAGAAGAAAAAAACGCTAGAACAATGAGCCTGCTTAAACGAATACACCTAGAGAAAAAGGCGGTAACGACGACAGAGCACCCAAGCGAAATCCTCAATAACTACAGCACGGAAGAGCTGCAAAAATTCATACAAGAGTCTCAAATCTTTTTGATTTCAGCCCTTACCAAAAATGAAAAATAACACAATAAAAGCCGGAACAATAATAGGCCTTTCTTCAATACTAATATGTCTTGACAGCCTACTAAAAATAAATCTAGGATCCTTCCACCTACAGCTTGGGGTAGCAACAATCCTTTTGGCTTCACCGCTAATATTTCTGAGCTTAAAAAGCGAACCAACAACGCTTGACGCAACATATTTCGTCCTGCTCATCTATATATGTCTAAATTTCCCCTTTGCAATAAATAAGGACGTCTTCCTTACAGGGCTCTCATACGTCTTAATATTCACAATATTATACAAAACAATCGGAAGAGTTAGTAGATTTATAAACTGGGAAAGAGTATCAACATTCGCACTTCTAACACTAATTATCACCGGCTTTTTCCAGTACTCACTGATAAACATATTTGACCACCAGCTTGAACTAAGAGGAATAGACGCGAGCTATTATCAACACAAAGGAAACCTTGGCTACCGAATGCGCGGATTCTTCTTAGAACCAAACTGGTTCGGATTAACCCTATTCTCATGGTCCTTCTTGTTTATATATAAAAAAGCATCCTTCTCAACAATAGACTTTCTGATCTTACTGCTTACAGCAGTATGCATATACCTTAGCGAAAACAGGCTTATATACATACTTTACCTATACATAATTACCATGTTCTTTTTTTCCAAAAGAGCGGAAAGCCTTTCAAAATTAGTTCCCGTACTGTCGGTTTCGGTCGCAATATTTATTTATATACTTTTATCCATAAGCGGTCTGGACTTAACAGATCGCTCTGCTGCCGCCAGGACCTATACAATGGCGCAGACATGGAATGTTTGGATTGAAAGTAGTCTAATAGAAAAAATATTCGGCTACGGATTCTCGAACTGGGGTTACTACTCAAATCTATGGGAATTAAGTTGGAGCAACTATAGGTTCGATCAAGCACTAACAAGGCGTGACAACGCGGAGATTTACGTCTTTTTGTTCGAAATGGGCTTGGCATCAATCATTCTTTTTATGGTCGACCTTTTTTTCATTGGGAAAAAATCAAAAAAACCAATATTGCCAATATTTATAAGTTCAATTTATATCTCCAGCTTCTTTTATCCAATATTTAACTTTTTGTTTTACCTAATACCTATGATGGTAGTGCGTCATGAAATCCTCAAAAAAAACCAATAGCCAGATAACGCACCTAATAAGAGACGCTCGACTTAAAAGCGGCGGAGCCCAGAAAATACTTCACCAAATACACCGCCACCAACAGAGCAACTTTTCCAGTAGAATAATTTCTTTTACGAAAGACACGCCGCGAGGCAAAGATAACAACATTCTTTTCATAGCAATAAAAACACTCATAACTTTAATTCTCAACAAACATGACATATTCATCATACACGACCGAATTTTATTAATACCTTTTTTATTCATAAGAAGCCGTAAAGCCATCTTCATATGCCACAGCACCTTTCCTGACAAAAACTACATATTTAGGCTTGCTTCACACCTTCGGTTCATTGCGGTATCCGAGGCAAGCCTTTTGTTTCTAAGATCAGTCAACCCCAAGTTAGTGCCAAGGCTAATACCGAACGGCATCCCCGCTCCACCTAAGGAGGAGATGCGACGAGTCACCTCAAGCAGTGAAATAAATTTAGGTTATGTCGGTCGGCTTTCCGAGGAAAAGGGTGTTCTTGACTTGTTAAATGCGTTTTCAAAAGTGGCTTGTGCGAACCAGACCGTAAAGCTCCACTTAGTAGGTGAAGGTCCACTTCGTGAGGTCATTGAAACTAGCATATCCGCCTCAAATTTCAGGGAGCGGATTATCCTACACGGGCATCACTCGTCCCCCTTTTCCGTGCTTCAAGAAATCAATGCGATAGTAGTACCTTCTCACTACGAGGGTTTTGGTCTGGTATACTACGAAGCTTTGGCACGTAATCACGTTGTAATCGCGTCAGACCTACCCTCGTTTAAAATCCTTCCAAAAGAGAAGAAGGTCTTCTTCTTCCCTGCAGGGGATGTAGCTCAGTTAGAAAATTCAATCAATCAATTCATTAAAAACTCCATGAAAATCAATACGATTGAGAACATATCACCTAGACATACCTATTCGAGCGAAACGAAGATGGCTTCGAAATATTATGATTTCATAGAGGAAATCGAAAATGCCTAGTATTTTAGGGCTAAACTATGACAAGCTTAGCCGAGATCAGACCATAACAAAGATTTGCACCCACATTGACAACGGTGACAAGATTATTAGGGCAGACATAAATGTCGGCACTATCACATCTAGTCAGAGCGATAAAAAGCTACTCGATTTTATCAACTCGTGCGACATTGTTAATATGGATGGTGCCGGCGCCTTAATGGGAGCGGCTTTCCTCGGGCTACCCAGACCAGAAAGGGTTACGGGCGTCGACTTGTTCTTGGAGCTGTTGAAAGTCTCAGAAAAGAACTCATATCCGGTTTATTTTTTGGGCGCAACAAAAGACACACTAGATCTACTCGTAAAAAAAGTAAAATCAAAGTTTCCCGCCCTTGATATCTGTGGATATCATGACGGTTACTTCTGGGGGGCAGAGAAGAAAGTAATCGAAGACATAAACAATTCTCAGCCTAAGATATTATTCATAGGAATAAAGTCCCCCGAGAAGGAGTACTTCCAAACCGACTACAAGAACGCGATTAGCGCTAACCTTATCATGGGTGTAGGCGGCAGCTTCGATGTTGTATCTGGAAAAATAAAAAGAGCACCTGCACTTATACAAAAGCTTGGGCTAGAGTGGCTCTATCGAATCTACCAAGAACCGCGAAGGCTATTAAAAAGATACTTGAAGTCCAACTATCAATTTGCTCTCCTGCTTGCAAAGGAAAAAACAAATCAACTCACCAAAGGTGGAAAGAATGACTAGCGCAAGCCACCCAATAAAAAATTCTTTTGGCGTAAAATCAAGTTGCAAAGAACTCGTCGCCATAGAAAGCGAATCCACTCTATCGGAGTTGTGGGCCAGCCGCGTATTTGAAGGCCCAGTGATAGTATTAGGTGGTGGCTACAACATTATCCCACCGACCTTTTTTGATGGAATTGTAGTTACTTCTGCAATGACGTCCATATCGCACAAGTCCGACCGGAACGGTTCATCTTTAATCACCGTAGAGGCCGGACTTCCATGGGACGACTTTGTAGGCTACACCGTACAACATTCCTACACTGGCTTAGAAAACTTATCGCTGATACCTGGTACTGTTGGTGCTGCACCTATTAATAACATTGGAGCCTATGGCGCAGAAATTTCCGAGCACGTGGAATCTGTGCATTGCTTCAACACAAAAACAGGGAAATTTGAAACCTTCAATAACGGCGACTGCAAATTCAGCTATAGAAACAGCGTATTCAAAGAGCGCCCAGAACTCTTCATCATAAGTGTGACCTTTAACTTAAAAAAAGAAAATGCAGACAAGCCATCGATCACCACCACATCAAAAGAGTTAGCGCGCGCAGCTTTATTAGCCCTTTCTGCAATACGAGTCAAAAAGCACCCAAAACTAAAACTCACAATTAGCTTCGACAAGATCCGTGATTTTTTAAACATTCGAAGCGTGCCGGCCAAAGCCAAACGCCATATCGTTAAGGCAATACGTAGAAAGACATTAAATGATCCCAGAATCATCGGAAACTCTGGCTGCTTTTTTAAATGTCCAATTATCTCTTCCCAAAAACTTGAAGAACTAAAATCAAAATTTCCTGACATTGAGTATTTTGACCACCCCCCTAGTGAAAAGAAGATATCTGCCTGCTGGCTAATTCGATCTACAGGCTTTGCTGGGAACACCTTCCAGGGGGTCGCCTGCGATATAAACAGGCCTGTTGTACTTCTTAACGTTGAGAATGCATCCGCCGAGACAGTATTTCATCATGCTCTATCAATCAAAGACGCGGTTAAGGATAAATTTGGAATAACTCTTGAAGAAGAGGTAACTTTATTCACCCAATAGACTTCTTCTCGCGAATATAGAGCGCTTTAGTCTTTGCAGACCGAAAGTTTTTTGAACCGCAAGAATCTACTATCTTTCATGTATAAACTTACATCCTTCAAGGCTTACGACATCCGCGGCCAACTCGGCACAGAGCTCGATGAAGATATCGCCTATCGTATTGCTCGCGCGTTCGCACAGTTCCTCAAGCCCCAGCGTATCGTCTTGGGTGGCGATGTCCGCGCCACCTCCCCCACTCTTAAAGCTGCGCTCGCCAACGGCTTACGTGATGAAGGCGTGAACGTTCTTGATCTTGGCCTGGCCGGCACTGAAGAAGTCTACTTCGCCACGTTCCACCTGGGCGTAGATGGCGGCATTGAAGTAACCGCATCACATAACCCCATCGACTACAACGGCTTCAAGCTGGTACGCGAAGGAGCCCGCCCCATCTCCGCTGACACCGGCCTTGCCGCCATTCGCGAAGTGGCAGAAGCCAGCAGCTACGAGCTGGTCGACGGTAAAGACCCGGCGGTGGCAGAAGCAGACCGCGGCAGCTATGAGCTAGTCGATACCCGCGCGGACTTCGTGAAACACCTCATGGGCTATATCGACGTCTCCGCCTTTGACCGCCCGCTCAAGCTAGTTGTCAACGCCGGCAACGGCGCGGCGGGGCCTGCGGTTGATGCGATTGAGGCTGCTTTCAGTGCCGCCGGCCTGCCCGTTACCTTTATCAAGATCTGCCACGAGCCAGACGGCACTTTCCCCAATGGTATTCCTAACCCCATTCTCGTCGAAAACCGCGCTACAACGCGCGACGCGGTACTGGAACATGGCGCGGACGCCGGCATCGCCTGGGACGGCGACTTTGACCGCTGCTTCCTGTTCGACGAGCAAGGCCGGTTTATTGAGGGCTACTACATCGTCGGCCTGCTTGCCGAGGCGTTTCTGCAGAAAGAAAACGGCGCTCGCATCATTCACGACCCGCGCCTGGTCTGGAACACGCTTGAGCAGGTAGAGAGTAACGGTGGCGTCGCGGTACAAACCAAAGCCGGTCATGCCTTTATCAAAGAGCGCATGCGCAATGAGGACGCCATTTACGGCGGCGAAATGAGCGCGCATCACTACTTCCGAGACTTCGCCTACTGCGACAGCGGCATGATCCCTTGGCTGCTGATTGCTGAGCTCATGTGCCGCAAAGGCCTGGCTCTGTCAGCTCTGGTCGGCGAGCGTATTGCACGCTTCCCCTCCTCCGGCGAGATCAACCTCAAGGTAAAAGACGCCCCATCAGTGCTCAAGACCATTGAGTCCCAGTATGCCGGTGACGCCTTGAGTGTGGACCACACAGACGGCGTAAGCATCGAGTTTGCAGACTGGCGCTTCAATCTGCGCGCCTCCAACACCGAACCGGTCATTCGCCTCAACGTTGAAAGCCGAGCTGACCAGGCACTCATGGAACGGCAGACCAAGCAATTGCTGGACGCGATCAACGCAATGTCCTGAATGGCTTCTGTAGCGCCACCACCGCAGAAATCGGCACCACTCGGCAGCCGATCCCTGCGATACTATGCGACCTGAGTCACAGGCTCGTCATAGCGCTCTGCCCTGTCAACGCGTTGGGCAAAAAGGGGTGAAACCACTTCACCCGGCAAGACTCTTAATCAGATCGCAGCCGACAGTGTTTGTGAACATTGTGCATTCGCAGGAATAGATCATGCAGCCTACCCAGAACGGAATCATCCGCTCCAATGAACCGATGCTCGCGGTCATGCACCGCTGGCTAGACCTCGTCGTCATTGCTGGCGTACTTTTTGTAGTGCTCTGGTTTCAAGAGACCACACTGCACCGCGATCACTGGATCAGCTTGCTGATCACGCTCTTTCTCTTTTATCTGATCAACGATTTCAGCCACCTCTACGGCTCCTGGCGGGGTGAACACTCGCTGCGCGAGCTACGCCAGGTGGGTGGCAACTGGGCAGCGGCCTTTGCCGCAGCCTTTGTCACTGACTACTTCTTTTTTCAGAACACCCGCTTGCCAGACGTGGAAAAGGTGGCTTGGTTTGCCTTGGGGCTAATCAGCCTGTGGGGCTACCGTGTGCTGCTGCGGCAGATCATGCGCCGCCTGCGTAGCCACGGTTACAACACACGTTCCGTTGCCATCGCCGGTGCCGGTGAGCTGGGCCAGAGACTTGCGAATAACATCGTTAGTACCCCCTGGATGGGTCTGAACCTGATGGGGTTCTATGACGACAAGACCAGCGACCCGATTCCTCTTGCCACTACTAGCGTGTCAATACCTGTAAACGGTGATATGCGCCAGCTGATCAACGACGCCAAAGCAGGCATAATTGACAAAATCTATATCACCCTACCTATGCGCGCGGAACTCAAAATCAAGTGGCTGCTCGATGAACTCAGCGATAGCACCGCCTCGGTTTACCTGATTCCTGACGTCTTCGTGTTTGACCTTCTGCATGCGCGCAGTGAGTCCATCAACGGGCTGCCGAGCATCAGTATCTTCGACACCCCAATGGACGGCGCCAACCGCATCGTCAAGCGCATCGAAGACATCATTCTTGCCACGCTGATCCTCGGGCTGATATCCATCCCCATGCTGATGATCGCCTTCTGCGTTCGCATAACCTCTCCCGGGCCTGCGCTCTTCCGCCAGAAGCGCTACGGCATTGACGGCAAGTCCATCGAGGTCTGGAAGTTCCGCAGCATGAAGGTGATGGAGAACGGCGCCAAGGTCACCCAGGCCACCCGTGGCGATAACCGTATCACCCCCTTTGGTGCTTTTTTGCGTCGCCCCTCTCTAGACGAGCTGCCGCAGTTCATCAACGTCCTGCGTGGTGAAATGTCCATCGTCGGCCCCCGCCCCCACGCCATTGCCCACAACGAGGAGTACCGCAAGATCATCAGCGGCTACATGCTCCGCCACAAGGTCAAACCTGGCATTACCGGTTGGGCACAAATCAACGGCTGGCGCGGTGAAACTGACACCCTCGACAAGATGGAGAAGCGCATCGAGTATGACCTGGACTACATCCGCAACTGGTCGCTATTTCTGGATTTGAAAATTGTATTCCTGACTATCTTTAAAGGGTTTATCAACAAGAACGCCTACTGATATGCAATCCACAGCTCGCATTCTCGTCACCGGCGGCGCCGGCTATATCGGCACCCACACCTGCATTCAACTACTGTCTGCCGGCTACCAGCTATTGGTGCTGGACAACTTCAGCAATAGCTCTCCGGAGGCGTTGCGCCGAGTGCAGGCGATCACGGGTATTGAGGTGCCCTGCGTTGAAGGCGACATCAATGATGCCGCGCTGCTGGATAGACTGTTTGAGCAGCACGCTATTGATGCCGTTATTCACTTTGCCGGGTTAAAAGCGGTCGGCGAGTCTGTAGCGCAGCCGCTGCGCTATTACCACAACAACGTCAGCGGCACCGTTACCCTGTGCCAAGCGATGCAGCGCGCGGGTGTTTTCAATCTGGTGTTCAGCTCGTCGGCCACGGTCTACGGCGACCCGGCGACACTGCCGATTCGCGAGGACTTTCCCACCAGTGCGACCAACCCCTATGGCCGCTCCAAGCTGATCATTGAAGAGATTCTGGGTGATCTATACACCTCCGATCCGCGCTGGAACGTGGCTTTGCTACGTTACTTCAACCCAGTCGGCGCTCACCCCAGCGGGCTGATCGGTGAAGACCCCAGCGATATCCCGAACAACCTGATGCCCTATATTGCGCAGGTTGCCGTTGGTCGCAGGGAAAAGTTAAGCGTATTTGGTAGTGATTACCCCACGGTGGATGGCACCGGGGTGCGCGACTATATCCATGTCATGGATCTGGCGGATGGTCATGTGAGGGCGCTGGCCTGGCTGCAGCAAGGCTTGGGTATCAAGGCATTCAATCTCGGCACCGGGCGCGGCTATTCGGTATTGGAAATGCTCAAGGCTTTTGAACAAGCCTGTGGCAAGACGTTAGCGTACGAGCTGGTCGCCCGCCGCCCCGGCGATGTCGCCAGTTGCTATGCAGATCCGACGCTGGCAGAGCAAGAGCTGGGCTGGAAGGCGACCCTGGGTATTGAAGCCATGTGCGCCGATGGGTGGCGCTGGCAGTCGCAAAACCCCGAAGGGTATCGCAGCTGAGGGCGGTACCGGGCGCTGGGAAGGTTGAGCTTTTGCTCAACTAGCGGGGAACGGTGCAAGCCCATGGCCGAGTTGGAACTAGGCCTTCCCGTAATACGGAGCGGGCTGGTGGACAAGCCGTTGGCTTCTCCACCCTACGGGGCATTGCGCGGGTCCAGCGGGGTTTCGTGAAGGTCGAGCTCCCGCTCGACCAGCGGGGGCTCGGTGCAGGTCCGTGGCCGAGTTGGAACTCGGCCTTTACGTAATTGGGCGTGGGTGGTGGACACGCCTTTGGCTTTGTCCACCGTACTTGTGGGTTTACTGGGCTTTGATAAAGTCGATAAGGCCGCGGGTGGAGCTGTCTAGCGCGGCGGCGGCTTCTTCGCCACGAATCACGCCAAGAGTTTCGGTGGCAATCTTTTTACCCATCTCCACGCCCCATTGGTCGAAGGGGTTAATGCCCCAGATAACCGCTTGGGCAAACACCTTGTTCTCGTACGCCGCGATCATGGCGCCCAGGCTGAACGGGCTAAGCTCCTTCAACAGCAGAGTCGAGCTGGGCTGGTTACCGCGGTAGCGCTTGTAGTGCGGCAGCTCGCCCTCCTCTTCCAGCGCAGCTTCTCCCAATGCCAGCAGGCGCGACTGCGCCAGGCAGTTGGCCAGGGCCAGCTCATGCTGACTGACCAGTTCTTCTGCATCGGCCGTATGGCGCGCTTCGTGATAACGCAGCGCCGGCGCAATAAAGTCACAAGTCACCACCTCTGTGCCCTGGTGCAGCAGTTGATAGAACGCGTGCTGCGCGTTGGGACCAACCTCTCCCCACAATACCGGGCAGGTGTGCAATTGCACCAGCTCGCCGTCGCGGTTCACTGACTTGCCGTTGGACTCCATCTCCAACTGCTCCAGATAGGCCGGCAGCTTCTCCAGTCGGCCATCATAGGGCAGGATGGCATGGGCGTTGATGCCCAGGCAGTTGGTATTCCATACGCCAATCAGCGCCATCAATACCGGCAGGTTGCTCTCCCAGGGCGCGGAGCGAAAATGCTCATCCATCAGGTGTGCACCCGCCAGCAGCTGGCGGAACCCCTCCATGCCGATACGCAACGCAATCGGCAGTCCAATACAGGACCACAGTGAATAACGACCGCCCACCCAGTCCCAGATCCGCAGCTGGTTTTCCCGATGAATACCCCACTCGCTCATCTTCTCGGGCTTGGACGACACGCCGATAAAGTGGCAGTGCATCAGCCCTGCGCATTTACCCAGCGAGCGCTCTAACCAGGCCAGCGCCGTGTTGGCGTTGTAAAGTGTATCGACAGTCGTGAAGGACTTGGACGAAACAATAAACAGCGTATTTTGCGGCCGCAGTTGCTGCAGCAACTGCGCCATCTGACTGCCGTCCATTGATGACGCGAAGTGAATGCCGAGTGACTTGCTGCTCTTGATCGCGAAATCGTTGAGCGCGCGGCTGACCATCAGCGGCCCAAGATCCGAGCCGCCCACACCGATGTTCACCACGTCGGTGATGACCTCACCGGTCATGCCACGCCACTGGCCGCTGTGAATCTTATCGACGATGGCAGCCATGCGATCCAGCTGCGACTGCACGTCGGAATAAACGCCCTTTACCGGTTCCTTCAGCTCTGTGTCGGCAGGCACACGGAGTGCCCAGTGCATGGCCGCGCGCTGCTCGGTGTTGTTGACCGTTTCGGCATTGAACAAGCGCTCGATCCAGCCGCGCAGGTCAGCACTGTCAGACAGGGCAAACAACTTTTCCAGTGCCAGCGAGTCCACTCGCTGCTTGCTGTAGTCCAGCAGCAGCGGGCCGGCCGTTACGTTAAACCCGGCAAAGCGCTGTTCATCCGCTCGAAACAGCTCAGCCAGGTGCAGAGGGCGCAGGCGCTCTGCCTGGATATTCAGGTCAGCCCAGGCCTGCTGCTCAGCTTGGGTACCCGTATCGGGTATGGATTTGAAGGCATTCATATCGGCATCCCTCTGGGCTCAACGCCCAACTCCGTAATAGGTAAAACCATGCTCGCGCACGTAGGCCGGGTCATACATATTACGGCCATCAAGGATTACCGGTTGCTTCATACCCTTGCGCAGCCGGTCCAGGTCAGGATTCCAATACATTTTCCATTCAGTGAGCACCATCAGCGCATCCGTGCCGTCAGCTGCGGCGTAGGGGTGACTGGCATAGTGCAACCCCGAGTGATGTCCGTAGCGTTCCAGCAACGCCGGCAAGGCTTCTGGGTCGTGCACGCGCACCTTGGCGCCTTGGGCCCAGAGGGCCTCAAGAATACGAATGATGGGTGCGTTGTCGATGCGCCCAGTTTCAGGCTTGAAGGCCGCGCCCCAAATGGCAATGGTGCGGCCCTTAAGGTCTGTGTGATAGTGCTGCCACAGTCGGCGGAACAGATACTCTTTCTGGCGTTCGTTAATCTCGATCACCTGATTGAGCAAGGAAGAGCCCACACCAGACGCGTCCAGGGTATCAACCAGGTTGATCACGTTGCTTGAGAACCCAGGGCCACCAAAGCCAACGCCAGGATACAGGTAGGCTGGCCCGATACGCGGATCGGCCGCAACGCCCTGACGAACGCTTTCGATATCTATACCCAGCGAGTCAGCCAGGTTGGCCATGTCGTTCATAAAGCTGATGCGGGTCACCAGCATGCCGGTGATGGCCAGCTTGGTAAATTCCGCCTCACGCGGACTCATGACCAGAAAGTGGTCACGGTCGCGGTTAAAGGGGCGAAAAATCTCCTTCACCAGCAGCTCTGCATAGCCATCCTTGCAACCCAAGATAATTTGCGGCGGTTTGTGCATGCCATCCAGTGCAGTACCTTCCTGCAGAAAATCCGGCAGCGCTACGACCGAACGGCGGCTTTCGCCGCCGCCGGCACGTAGCAGGTTTTCCAGATGCTCGGTAAACCCTACAGCAAAGGGGCTCTGGTTAACCACCAGCCAGCTGCGCTCGCGCACCTGAGACAGCCGCGTGACTATCTTTTCGGCCAGCGACGACTCGTCGGTATCCAGCGCCAGAAAAACCGCTCGGCTGTCTGCGCCGGGCAAGCCATCAAAGTCACCGTACACGAGCCGACCACTGGTATGTCCGCTGCTGATCAGCCGTCGCAGGCCGGGCTCACTGTAAGCAGCCTTGTTGGCGATAATCTGCTGCCGAACACGCCCCTGGGGCATGCGCAGCACCACATTGTGGCCAGTGGAGGCCAGGCTGCCGGCGGTGACCAAAGCAGAAAGGGTGTCGCCGTAAAGATCGATATGCACGATAGGCTCCGCGTTAGTCGTTATATTGACGCAGCAGCTCGGCAAACTCGGCACCTACCTGCGGATGACGCTTGGCGTAGGCCAGCGTCGCCTGCAGATAACCAATTTTGCTGCCGCAGTCGTAGGTCACGCCCTGCATACGGTAGGCCTCGACCGACTCTTCCTTCATCAGGGAGGCGATAGCGTCAGTCAGTTGAATCTCGTTGCCGGCGCCTGGCGCAGTATCAGCCAGCAATTCAAAGATACGCGCGGGCAGGATGTAGCGCCCAACCACCGCCAAATCAGAGGGTGCATCGGCCTGCGCCGGCTTTTCTACAACGCCCGTCATCACCTGGCTGGTACCGGCCGCAGGTGCGTCGCCCTCAAGGGCAACCACTCCGTATTGCGACACCTTGTCCATGGGCACCTGCTCCACCATGATCTGCGCCCGCTGGCTGGCCTGATAGCGCTGCACCATGGCAGCCAGGTCCGGCTCCGAGCCGGCCGGTTGCAACTCGGCATCAACCAGCACGTCGGGCAGCATGACGGCAAAAGGAGCATCGCCGACCACTTCACGGGCGCACATCACGGCATGGCCCAGGCCAAGGGCCTTGCCCTGGCGTACGCTGATCACGCGAACGTCCGGCGGCAGAATGGAACGCATGACCTTGAGCAGTTCTTCCTTACCGCGCCGCTCCAGTTCATTTTCCAGCTCGTAGTGCACATCAAAGTGGTCTTCGATGGCGCGCTTGGCGGAGTGGTTGACCAGCACAATCTGTTTAATGCCCGCGCGTACGGCTTCATCCACCACGTACTGGATAACAGGCTTATCAACAACCGTGATCATTTCCTTCGGAATGGCCTTGCTGGCAGGGAGAAAGCGAGTACCGAGACCGGCAACGGGGAGAACGGCTGTTTTAACAGTCACAGATAACTATCCTTTGTCGACGACATCAAAAATCAGAAAAAATAAACGCCAGAGCGCGCTACAAAGAGCAGCGGCCTGAAATATCACGCATATTTCGCGCCAGCTAACGACTGACCAGCAAATGCGTTGGCCTGTGCAGACCGCTCACCCGCAGACTTGATACTGCGCAGCGGCATTTTCAGCCGCTGCTCGCGATGCAGCAGGGTAAGCAACAGAATGGCGCGCTCTTCACCATCATTGCGCAAAAAAATGGCTTCAAGCTCACTGAAGGGGCCTTCAGTAATGCGCACGGCATCACCGCAGGAAAATTGGCAAGCCACAGGCGCTTCACGTTCGTGCGCATGCAGGCGATTGATCAGGTCGGCAGGAACTACCGCCGGTTCGTTACCAAAGGTCACCAGGCGCGCAACGCCGCGGGTGGAGCGGATGGAGTACCAGTTGTCTTGCAGCCGATCCAGCCGCACAAACAGGTAACCGGGGAACAGGGACTCACTCACCTCAGCCTGGCGACCGCGCTTAACCTGCTGAGCGCGACGTAGCGGGCGATAGCAATTAAAGGACTGATTGCGCAGATTTTGTTCTGCCCGCTCATCCTGACGGGGTTTGCATTGAATCAGGTACCAACCTGAGGCGTTTGCGTGTTGTCCAGACATCCTGTCACCCGAGCAGCCTAACGGCCCGCTCCCAATTGAACTTGGTAAGTTGGCTCTCACCTTGCACATATAAGATCACCTCACCCCCCAAAACCCTGGGCAGGCAATTGCGGCGCAATGATAATTGCCTGCCCTCCCCCCGGACAAGACTTGACTTACCCGGGGCGACACATGGTCATCACGCGCCACCGCACAATAGTTTTGGCGCGAAAAGACAGCCCCCGCACCCGCTTTGGCCTGTAGCGAGACAGGCTCCGATAGCACCAGACCCCGCCCTACCGTGATCTACGCCTACCGCATGAAAGCTTTGTGACCAATGTCACACATTAAATTCAAAATACACCAACGCATACGCCAACCATCCCGAACCAGCGCATAAACACAACCGTCCTACCAACAAGCCCTCGGGTACCAGCAGCACACCCTGATGGCCATCATGACGCCACCATGCACTAGGAACAAGGCTCTGATTTGGGGGTTTTCATTCACTTTTAACTGCGTATAATCCAAGTCGTATTTCCCACGTAACAAGGAGACGAGTTATGAATAAACAAGTACTTGCACTGATTGCCAGCGGCCTGTTGCTCGCCTCCGGCGCGGCCATGGCCCAAAGCGGCACAGACGGCACAGGCACTCCCGCCGGTGGCGCAGCTGCTGGCGGCAATTCTGGCACTGGTGGTGGCGCAGTTGTTGGCGGCGAAGCATCGGGCGGCCTGAGCGGTATGGGCGGCGTTGTTCTGGGCGGGGCAGTCGTCGGCGGCGCTATTGCTGCAGCTAACGATGACGGTGATGGCTCCAGCGGTACCGGAGGCACCAGCGGCAGCAGCACCACCGGCGGCACCACCACTCCCTGATCCGGGGCGCTTTATAACGGATACAAAGCCACCCACCAGCATGCTTGGGTGGCTTTTTTTTGCGCGGCATTATCGCCGCCTAATTGACTATAAGAACTTCTGCCCATGAATCGCATCGCCCTCGGCGCCCTTGGCGCAACGACTCTTTTACTGCAAGCCTGCATGTTCTCCCCCGGCATGCATATGGACACGGACCGTCTGATCGCCGAAGACTCTGTCGAGGCAAGCATGGTCGAGATGGTGCAGATCACCCCCAAGGTGCTGGCACAGGAAAGTGTCGTACGCCCCAAGCGGCAGATACCTCAAGCACTGCTTGATTACGCTCCTGAAAACTATCGGCTTGGCCCCAATGACGCCCTGTTCATCACCGTGTGGGACCACCCAGAGCTGACCATCCCCGGCGGCCAGCAGCAACCCTCGTCTGCCAACGCGCGGGTAGTACGAGACGACGGCACCCTGTTCTATCCCTTTATCGGCAACGTAAAAGTGGCGGGGCTCACCCAAGAGGAGCTGCGCAAGCTGATTTCAGAACGTTTGGCTCGCTATATCGAGCAACCACAGGTTGACGTCAACATTCTCGAATACAACAGCCAGAAGGTCACCCTGAGCGGTGCTTTTAACAACCCTGGCTTTCGGGCAATCAACTCGCAACCCCTCACCTTGCTGCAGGCAATCGGCGAGGCAGGGATTGACCAATCCCGCGCGGACCTCTCGCGCCTGCAAATTCTGCGCGATGGCCAAATCTACACACTGGATTACGACTATCTCACTGGCCACCCCAGTGCGGTTGGCAATATCTATTTGAAAGATGGCGACAAGCTGCATTTCGGCTTGAACGATGCCCGTAAGATCTTCGTCATGGGAGAAGTGCCGAGCCCAACTGCACTAGCCTACAGTACTAGCCGCATGACACTGAGCGAAGTACTGGCAACTGTTGGAGGCCCGTCCCCCACTACGTCCAGTGGCCGTGAGGTATACGTGATTCGCGGCGTCGAGAACCTGGAAACCGACAAGGCCACTGTATTCCAGCTGAACGCTCAATCCCCCTCTGCGTTCATCTTGGCAGACCAGTTTGAAATGCAACCGCAAGACGTCGTATTTGTTGGCGCTGCTGGGATTACCCGTTGGAACCGCTTTATCAGCCAGTTGCTGCCAAGTGCCACACTTGTGGGCACTACAGCCAGAGCGGGTAGCGATTACAACGACTTCTCTAACGACAACTGATCGTGTACCGGATGCGCACCCTGCGCAGCTGCGCCTTGCTCGCAGCTGCGGTAACTGTGAGCGGCTGCAACTCGATGACGTCCAACGCCATCGACAGCTTCCGCCTGGCGTGGCAAGGCAAGGTCAACGAGATACCTGACGGCCAAGTGCTAGCAGTATCCGGTGACAGCCTACTGATCCGCGCCGGTGCTGCGGAGGCGCTGTTTACGGCGCCAGCCGGAAGTACCGGCTGCATCGCCTGGTGGGGCATCGCCGAGCAGGTTGAGACCTGTTATGGCCGCATCAGCCAAATTGTTGGCCTGGAAACAGACGTTGCCCAACCTCTGACCGTAGATGATCCGTTTAAAACAGGCCTTTTGCGCGTAACCGAGGGCCAGCAGGTAACCCGCTTGGTCGATTTTCCGCTGTCCTACCAGACCGGCATTACGCAAATTGCGACCTACTCTATAGGCCCGCAAGAGTCGCTGACTCTGTTTGGCCAGACGGCACAATACCAGCGCATTGACGAGCGCATCTGGATGCCAGAGCTGGACTACTCGGCACTCAACCAGTATTGGGTGGACCCGAACACCGGCCTGGTGCGGCGCAGCCTGCAACACCCCAGCCCCGACTTTCCGGTTTTTGAAGTTATCAGCACCCATAAGACCAGCAAGGATGCGCAAGAATGATCGTTAGGCTGCTAATAGCAGCGCTGCTGCTCCACCCTGCGCTACTCGCAGCGGCTCCCGTATTCAGCGTCAACGGGGCAGTAGCCCAACCCGGCACCTATAACTGGCAGCCGGGCGTTCGGCTACTGGATGCCTCCGTTACCGCACAAGTCAGCCCAAACGCTTGGTATATGGGTGCCACGCTGCAACGCGAAAGCGCCAAGCTGGAGCAGCGCAAGCTCAAGGTGGGCCTGTTGTTTGACCTCCGCAGTGCCAAGGTGCGCTCGCGACTAGCTGGCGCCCCAGAAGCCCAAACACTGATTGAGCGGCTAATCGCTCAGGTAGAGGGCATGCCCGTTACCGGCCGCATTCCGGCCGAAATGAACCCCCTAAAGCAAAGACTTGTCCGCTTCAACCCTCTGCTGGAGGCGGGAGACAAGATCAACTATGCGCTCCGTCCAAACAGCATTACCGTAACCGGTGCCGTGCAAGCAGACTGCAAGCTCACTTACTCCTATGCTACCAGCCTGTATGACTATCTAGCCGCCTGCCCTGCACACCGGCTAGCCTCCGCCGACACGCTGTATCTGATACAGCCGGACGGAGCAGTAGAGCAACTAGGCAGCGGCCACTGGAATCAACAGGATGCGCCGGTCGCAGTCGGCGCGACACTGTTCGTACCAATAGATGCAGCCGCACTGACCGCCGACGACGAGCCCGAGACTTTTAACGACGATATGGCAGCCTTTATCGCCACTCAGACACCCGCACAGGAGCGCGTTAGGTAATGCAGCGTCCATCCCTGCCAACCCTGTCCGCTGCCGCGCTGCCGTCTTTGCTACTGGTTAGCCTAACCGCCACCGCCGACATTAATAGCCGCTACAACACCACCCAGCATGACTTTGGTGGCGTTGGTCTGTTGCAAACACCAACGGCACGCATGGCCGAAGACGGCAACTTGAGCTTTAACGCCAACCGCACCGAGCCCTACAGCCGGTACAGTATCTCTGCACAGCCACTGCCGTGGCTCGAAGGCACCATTCGCTATATCGCCATTACCAACCGAAACTACGGGCCAGAAGAGTTTAGTGGCGACCAAAGCTTTAAGGACAAGGCGATCGACTTTAAAGTCCGCCTGCTTAAAGAAGGCTACTGGACTCCGCAAGTTGCGTTCGGTATGCGAGACGCTGGCGGTACGGGCCTTTTCTCCAGCGAATACTTTGTTGCCAACAAACGCTTTTACGACCTGGATGTTAGCTTAGGTATTGCCTGGGGCTATATCGGTAATCGAGGTGGCATCGATAACCCGCTTGGGTGGTTTAAAGACAGCTTCAACGACCGCGGCGAAGTGACTGCGGACGTATCTCAGGCCGGCGACCTTGGTACCAACCGTTACTTTAAAGGCCCCATTGGCGTGTTTGGCGGTGTCGAGTATCAAACCCCTTGGGAGCGCCTTCGCCTCAAGGTAGAACTGGATGGTAACGACTATCAGTCTGAGCCACTAAACAATGACATTGATCAGGACTATCCGATCAACTTCGGCGCCACCTACCGCCTGGGCAAAAGTATTGACCTGACCGCGGCACTGGAGCGTGGCAACACGGCCATGTTCGGCATTACCTACCAGGCGAACATGAAGACTAACCCGGAGCCAAAAAAATACCTGGATCCGGCCCCCGAAGCTCGACGCGGCCTACCCGCTGGCGTGAACGGCAGCCAGGTTGACTGGGCCGACGTGAGCCGTCGCCTTGGCGA
Source organism: Halopseudomonas pachastrellae (assembly GCF_900114765.1). Classification (GTDB taxonomy): domain Bacteria; phylum Pseudomonadota; class Gammaproteobacteria; order Pseudomonadales; family Pseudomonadaceae; genus Halopseudomonas; species Halopseudomonas pachastrellae. Next base: position 3,574 of record NZ_FOUD01000020.1, on the reverse strand, counting down.
AAATGCGGGCATCAACGTGCAGCAAATATCCCTGCACGGTGACGAAGTGATCGTCACCGGCGACCAGACCCGCTATCGCAACCGCGCCCAAGGCGTGGGCCGCGCCGCGCGCGTGCTGGACAACAGCCTGGGTGAAGGCACCTACGACTGGTATACCTTGGTGTATCGCCCCCGAGGCATGGAGGTCAGCCAGACCAGTATTAACGCCGAGACGCTGCGCCGTTATGAAATGAACGAGGTAAACGCAGACACCTTGCGCAAGGGCGTTGTCAACGCGGTGCCCTCGGTACTGGATGACGAGGTTGTCTACACCGCGCCCCTGGACAAATACAGCTTTGGCACCTCGCTGGGTTATACCCAGAATGTCGGCGGCCCAGATGGCTTTCTGCTGTACCAGTTCCTGCTGCGCTTTAACGGTGCTTACTACTTTGATGACAATAAGTGGCTGAACGGCAGCGTTGGCGTCAACCTGTTGAACAACTACGACAAGTTTGAGTACGACGCCCCAAGTAATCTGCCGCGCGTTCGCACCGACATTCGCTCGTACGCTACCAGCTCAGATGTGCAGCTCAGCCGCCTGCAGTACACCCAGACCCACCGCCTGGATCGTGACCTCTATGCCATGGCCTATGCCGGTCTGTTTGAGTGGATGTACGGCGGTGTTGGCGGTGAAGTACTGTACCGCCCCTACGGTGCAAACTGGGCAATTGGGGCAGACTTTAACTGGGTCAAGCAGCGCGGTTTTGAGCAGGACTTCAGCTTCCGTGACTATTCCACCCTTACTGGCCATGTAACCGGTTACCTGCAGACTGGCATCTATGACGTGCTGGCCAAGGGCAGCGTGGGCCGCTACCTGGCGGGCGATTATGGCGCTACGCTGGACCTGTCGCGTCGCTTTGACAATGGCTTCACGATGGGCGCCTGGGCGACCATGACCAACGTCTCCAAGGAGGAGTTTGGTGAAGGTAGCTTTGATAAGGGCGTCTATATCCAGATTCCGTTCGATGCCTTCTTCATTCGTTCCACTACGTCTGTCGGCACCATCGCCTGGAACCCGCTGACCCGTGACGGTGGCGCCCGACTTGGCCGCTACTACCAGCTCTATAACTTTACCAACGACCGCGACCTCGACAACTTCAACGACGGCTTCCGCCGCCTGACCGAGTAATGGTTATGTGGCGCACGCTGGAAGACCTACGCCGTACTTGGCGCCCATGGTTTGTCGTCGGGTTCTTCGCACTGCTGGCCTTAGGGCTGTATCTGGGGATGCGCCCCACCCCACCGCCAGCGGCTTACAGCTGGCAGGCCAGCTTTTATCATGGCGGCGGTATCTTTGCGCTGACGCTGCTGAGCTTTCTGGCCTTTGCGCGCTGGCCTTGGTGGTTGCGTGCCGTGCTGCTGTCTCTGGTTGGTGTGGCGGTGGAGCTGGTGCAGTCACTGCACCCGACCCGCTCCACTGACTGGCACGACATTGTCGCCAACAGCACCGGCTTGGTGATCGGCTTGCTGTTGATTAGCGGCTATCAGTACGTGCTGCGCCGCCAGGCCGCCTAGCACCGCGCGCAGCAACTCCCCTTCCGTTCTCCTCCTCTGGCCCCTGACCTGCCCCGTATGGGTTATGTACGGGGCGGCGGCTTCGTGCGTCAACATTTGGACCATTCGTCAGACATTTCCTTTTATTGACATTTTTGCGTCACAGGTCGCAGAGATTAACCCCCCCATATTGTTAGCTTCAAATCTGGTACATCGATAAGGAAAGTCCATGACCAGAGACAAATTTACACCTCGTTTCACGCCTACAGAAATCTGGAAGGGTTGGCAGCGCTCACCACAGCGTGAAGAGCGGCCCATCCCGTACGACCTGCAACTCATCACTCTGCGCCTGGCCGACTCATTGCCTCCTAGCGCCATGCAGACCTTGCAGGAGGAGGTACGAGCCCAGCCTCCGGAAGAGCGTGTGCTGTACCGGCGCCAGCGGCTGGATCATCACCTGCAGCAGGGCCACGGTTGTTGCCTGCTGGAACACCCCGAAATGGCGGCCGAGTTGGCCGATGCGCTGGAAAGCCAGAATCGCAAACGCTACAAGCTGATCGCCTGGTGCATCATGCCCAATCACGCGCAGATTCTGCTGGAGCCAACCTACTCTACCCCGCGCATCATTCAAGCTTGGAAAACCGCGACGACACATTAGATGCACCGCAACAAGCAGTCGCTGACGCTCGGCACACCCGGCCGCATGCTGTGGATGCGCGATTACTGGGACAGGTACATCAAGGATGAGCAAGACCTGCAACAGAGCATTCGCGAGCTGCACAACACGCCGGTCGCGGCCGGCCTGTGCGAGCGGCCTGAGCAGTGGCGCTGGTCCAGCGCCTATGAGTCCAGGTGAATTGATCGGCTCCGGCGGGCATAATGGGCACCTTACTCAGGAGGCCCCATGCACCCAGACGAACAACACCGGCTGCTGGAAGCCGTAGCCACCCTCACCCGCGCCGCCGGTGAGGTGATCATGGACATTTATCACAGCGACTTTGCCGTGCGCGGCAAGGACGATGCGTCTCCTGTGACGGATGCGGACGAGCGTGCCGAGGCGCTGATTCTGGCCGGGTTGGCCGAGTTGGGGGTGGACTTTCCGGTGGTGGCAGAAGAAGCGACGGCGGCGGGTCACGTGCCCGAGGTGGCTGATTGCTTCTGGCTGGTTGACCCCCTTGATGGCACGCGGGAGTTCGTCAACCGCAACGGCGAGTTTACCGTCAACATTGCACTGATCGAGAACGGCAGCCCGCTGCTGGGCGTGGTTTTTGCGCCGGCCATTGGCGCGCTGTACGCCGGGTCTCGCGCTGGCGGCGCCTATATTGAAGATGCCGATGGGCGCCGCGCCATTAAGGCTCGTGAGCCTGCCTCAGAGGGGCTTGATGTGCTGGCCAGCCGCTCCCACGGCGATAGCGCAGCGCTCACGCAGCTGTTGGCAGGGCGGCCGATTCGCTCGCTCATCAACGCGGGCTCCTCGCTCAAGCTGTGCCTGCTGGCTGCCGGCCAGGCCGACATCTATCCCCGTCAAGGGCGCACCATGGAATGGGACATCGCGGCAGGTCATGCAGTGTTGGCGGCAGCTGGCGGGCAGATACAAACCCTGGACGGCGGTCCGCTCCTGTACGGCAAACCCGGCTTTGAGAATCCCCATTTTGTCGCGTGCGGCGCCCAGCCGTTTTTTTGAGGGGTTTAGGTAGTCAGCACGGTGTACACGCCTGCGCCTCAGTGCACCCTACAGCGCAGCTCTGCCAGTAGGGCGGATTGAGCGCAGCGTATCCGCGGGTGCCCGCTCGGGTAACAGTCTTCTGCAAGTCGATTGGTGTACACGCCTGCGGCTTAGTACACCCTACGGCACAGCGCAGCCAGTAGGGCGGATTAAGCGCAGCGTATCCGCGCATGCCCGCACGGGTAACAGTCTTGCGCAGGTCGATTGGTGTACACGCTTGCGGCTTAGTACACCCTTGTATCTCGACTACTGCCTCTCCAAGGAGGCATAGTTCCCGACTGATCCTCGGGGGAGGCTGGTAAGCCGTGTCCACCC
>NZ_FOUD01000004.1 GCF_900114765.1 Halopseudomonas pachastrellae | reverse complement strand
TCCAGGTTCAGCCCGGCAAACTGGCGCAGGATCGTGGTTTCGTACAGCGCTTCCTCCATCGCTGGATCGCTGTAGCCGAACCAGTTCTGCAGCAGATGCACACGCAGCATCGCCATCAACGGGTAGGCCGGACGGCCACCTTCACCCTTCGGATAATGTGGCTCGATCAAAGCAATCAAGCCCTTCCACGGCACCACCCGATCCATCTCGATCAGGAACAACTCCTTGCGGGTTTGCTTGCGCTTGCCAGCGTACTCGGCGTCGGCGAAGGTCATCTGCTTCATCGGGAAACTCGGTGGGTGGGGTCGCGGTATTTTGCCAAATCAGAAAGTCTTTTTCAGAGTTTCCCTAGCCCAAGCTGCTGCTGCCCGAGGCCTCAAGCCAGTGCTGGCCGGTCGCAATACGCGCGCCATCACCCAGCTTGGTGAGTCACTGGGCCTGCCGCACCAGTGTTTTGATCTCCACGACCAGCAAGCCCTGCAACAGACCCTGGCCGACCACCGCGTCATTCTCAACTGTGCCGGCCCCTTCTCAGCCACCAGCCAGCCGCTGATCGACGCCTGTCTGGCAACTGGCTGTCACTACCTGGATATCACCGGCGAAATCGACGCCTTTGTCGCCGCCCAGGCCCGCCAGACGGATGCCGAGCAGGCCAACATCGTGATTTGCCCGGGCGTCGGCTTTGATGTCATCCCTACCGACTGCATCGCCGCCAGACTCAAGCAGGAACTGCCGGACGCGGATCGCCTGGCACTGGGTTTTGACTCGCGCAGCGCGCTATCTCCCGGCACGGCAAAAACCTCGGTAGAAGGCCTCAAGTACGGCGGCCGCATTCGCAAGGATGATCGCATCGTCAGCGTGCCGCTGGCCTATCAGAGCCGCGACATCGATTTTGGCAACGGCACCAAGCACGCGGTGACCATTCCCTGGGGCGATATCGCTACCGCCTGGTTCTCCACCGGCATCGACCATATTGAAGTTTTCCTGCCGATGGCGCCCAGCGCCGCGACACGCCTGCGCCGCCTGGACCGCCTGCGCCCGCTGCTCGGGCTGCCGCCGGTACAGGCGCTGCTCAAGTACCTGGTGGCACGCCGCATCACCGGGCCGGACTCCCACGAGCGCGAGTCAGCCCGCAGCTATGTCTGGGGTGAGGCGCAAAACCGCGCCGGCCGCAAGGTGGTCGCCCGCATCGAGACCGCCAACGGCTACGACGTTACCGTCGAGGGTGCGCTGATGGCGGTCAACTTCCTGCTGCAAGAAGAACCCGCGCCCGGCTACTACACGCCATCGCGCTTGCTGGGCACCGACTGCATCGAGAAACTGCCGGGCTCCGGCAGCATGCAAATCGAGTAATTCACGACGCCAGCAGGCCCGGCACTACCCGCACCAGCTCGTCGGTCAAACCGGCGAGCAACTGCCCTCCGCTACGCCAATAATGCCAGTACAGCGGCACCTCCAATGTCTGACCCGGCAACAGTTGCAGCAAGCGCCCGGTCTCCAGTTCCTCGGTTACCTGCAGCGCCGGCACCATGCCCCAGCCGACACCGGCCTCCAGCATGCGTACAAAGCCCTCCGACGAGGGGCACAGGTGATAGTCAAACTCACCGGTGACGCCAAGCTGCTGGACAAAGCGGTGTTGCAGGCGGTCATCGGGACCAAACACCACCGCCGGTATGCGCGCCACATCCGCCGCTGCTACGCCCTGCGGAAAATGCCGCTGTACAAAGGCTGGACTGGCCACCGCCAGATAGGGCATCTGACCAAGCAACAGACTACGTGCGCCCGCCACCGGCTGCTCTGCCGCGCACAGACAGGCCGCCACCTCGCCGCTGCGCATGCGCCGCAACCCCACATCCTGATCTTCAACCTGCAAGTCCAGCAGCACGCGTTCCCGCTCGCACCAGGCTGATACAGCGGCAGCCCACCAGGTCGCCAAGCTGTCAGCATTGAGCGCTACCCGCAGGCGCGTGCGCCCGGCGGCGTCTGCCATCTGCGGCAAATCCGCTTGCAGGTCCCTCTCCAGCAGGCGTACCTGCTGCACGTGGTTGAGCAGGCGCTGGCCAGCAGCCGTCGCCTGCGGTGGCGCGCTGCGTACCAGTACCGCCGTGCCCAGGCGCGCTTCCAGCAGCTTGATACGCTGGGATACCGCCGACTGAGACAACCCCAGGTTGGAGGCGGCCCGCTCAAAGCCTGCATGTTCAATGACGGCGGCCAGCGCCATCAGCAACTTGTAATCGACCATATCTATTTTCCTAATGCAGCATCAGGATTATTTGTTTTCCTAATCAAGCTGTCCAGCGCAAACTGCCGCCAAAACCACCAGGGAACCACCATGCCGAGCCTGCTATACAGTTACTTCCACGGCCTGATCGCCGCTGCCGGCCTGATTATGGCCATTGGCGCACAAAACGCCTTTGTCCTCGCTCAGGGCCTGCGCCGCGAGCACCATATCAGCGTTGCGCTCATCTGCATGAGCTGCGACGCCGCGCTGATTCTGGCCGGCACCTTCGGCCTATCAGCCTTGCTGCAGGCGCATCCACTGGCGATGGAGATCACCCGCTGGGGCGGCGTCCTGTTTCTGCTGTTGTACGCCTCGCAAGCACTCTGGCGCGCGCTGTCGCCCCGCGGCCTGGAAGCCATGCGCGCCCCGGCCCGTTCGCGGCGGGCAGTATTGCTGACTACCCTGGCGGTCACCCTGCTCAACCCGCATGTTTATCTGGACACCATGGTGCTGATCGGCAGCCTTGCCGCGCAGCACAGCCTGCCACTGGTGTTCGCTCTCGGCGCCGCCAGCGCCTCTATCCTCTGGTTCACCCTGCTGGCAGTAGGGTCAGCTCGCCTGGCACCGGTGCTGCAGCGCCCACTGACCTGGCGACTGATCGATCTGCTGGTCGCCGGCATGATGTTCACCGTCGCCTGGTCGCTGGCCAAACCCGCGCTGCAGACCCTCTGAGCCGCCTATAACCACACTGAAGGTGCGTGGATAGGCACGCTTTCAGGTGCTATGATCGGGTCTTCCCGATCGCGAGACGGGCAGCGCCCAAGGCGCAACCCAGTAAGGTTGCCCACAAGAGGCGTAGCAGATTGGCCATAGCGCCGGGCGCGCGTGGCACCCCAGTCAGCATCCGTGCCCGGGCACACCCACCCGCACCGGTGCAGACCCTGATACCTGACGATGGAGATAGATCATGGCTTTTGAACTACCCGCACTTCCCTACGAGAAGAACGCACTGGAGCCGCACATCTCGGCAGAGACTCTGGAATACCATTACGGTAAGCACCACAACACCTACGTGGTCAACCTGAACAACATGGTTCCGGGCACCGAGTACGAAGGCAAGAGCCTGGAAGAGATCATCAAGACCTCCAGCGGTGGCGTTTTCAACAACGCAGCGCAAATCTGGAACCACACTTTCTACTGGAACTGCCTGAGCCCGAACGGCGGCGGCGAGCCGACTGGCGAGCTGGCCGAAGCCATCAACAAGGCGTTCGGCTCCTTCGCCGCGTTCAAAGAAGAATTCAGCAAAGTCTCCATCGGCACCTTCGGTTCCGGCTGGGGCTGGCTGGTCAAGAAAGCTGACGGCTCCCTGGCGCTGGCCAGCACCATCGGCGCCGGCTGCCCGCTGACCAGCGGCGACACCCCGCTGCTGACCTGCGACGTTTGGGAACACGCCTACTACATCGACTACCGCAATGCGCGTCCGAAGTACGTAGAAGCGTTCTGGAACCTGGTCAACTGGGACTTCGTAGCGAAAAACTTCGCTGCCTAATCCAGTCCGCGGTACCAAAACACCCTGCCTCGGCAGGGTGTTTTTGTTTTGGCCGAAAAAATGATTGCACTTTGACGTCAACTTAATGTTTCCTGTCATGGCTGCCCTAGGGTTTGTTGCCATTTCGCTCCCTGTTGCAGCAGATATTGCGCACCAGGCCGCAAACCCTGCATGATTGCTCTAGGGAAGCACTGATTAATTCCGCATGCCCTCTGGCGTTCAGGCTGGGCCGTAATCAAGGCGTGGGTTCGAAGGCATGTCGGGACCTGTCGAGAAACCACAACGCAGAGTGCGGCCCAGCCTGAACGCCCCGCAGGGCGAGCGCTCAAGCATGCATCTGCGGCGTTGCGCTGCTTGCCAATAGAACCACTATTGGCTGCACATCGCGCCTTGCATCTGCACCCTTGAGCACTCGCAGAGGGCGTGTGGAATTAGTCAGTGCTTCCCTAGCGAGCCCATTCTCAGGACAGGAATAAGAAGACCTTGAAGCTCGAGCGCAGACACAGCCTTTCAGTCAAACTGTTACGCCTGGTGCTGTTATGGGCACTGTTGGTCGGCGTCGTTCTGAGCCTCGGCCAGATCAGTTTTGATCTGCGTAAGGAACGCCAGCTGATCGACAGCACGGCAGAGCAGATTCTGGCCATGTCAGAAGACCCGGCCACCCAAGCCGTGTACAGCCTGGACCGAGAGATGGCGCTGCAGGTCATTGGCGGTCTGTTTGAGCACCCGGCCGTGCGCTTTGCCTCTATTGGTCACCCCGACGAAACCCAGCTTGCCAGCCGTGAGCGTCCGCTCGCCACGACGCCGCTGCGCAGCGTCACCGACTGGCTGTTTGGCGTAGAGCAGCACTACAGCGTTGGCCTGTTTGGTCGTGAACCCTACAACGAACACTACGGCGACCTGCGTATCGTCCTGGACACGGCGCCCTACGGGCAGGACTTTCTGCAGAGCTCGCTGATCATTCTGGTCTCAGGCGTGCTGCGCGCGCTGGCCATGGCGCTGGTGCTCTATCTGCTCTATCACCTGCTGCTGACCAAGCCACTGGCAGCCGTCATTGAGCGCATCAGCGACATCAACCCCGACCACCCGGGCAAGATGCATATCCCCATGCTGCCCGGACAAGAGAAGAACGAGCTTGGCCTGTGGATCAACAAGGCCAACGAGCTGCTGGATTCAATCGAACGCAACAGCAGCCGGCGGCGCGAGGCTGAGGCAAACCTGCTGCACATGTCCCAGCACGACCACCTGACCGGCCTGCCCAATCGCAGCATGCTGCAGGAACAGCTCTCGCGCATTCTTGCCGACGCCGGCCGCCGTCAGCGCGGTGTTGCCGTGTTGTGCTGCGGCCTGGATGACTTCAAGGAAATCAACGAACAGTTCAGCTACCAGTCCGGCGACAGCCTGCTGGTGACCCTGGCAGACCGCCTGCGTGCCAACAGCGGCCGACTGGGCAGCCTGGCACGCCTGGGCGGCGATCAGTTCGCGCTGGTGCAAACAGGCGTCAGTGAGCCCTACGAAGCTGCAGAGCTGGCCCAGACCATTCTGGACGATCTGAGCCGCCCATTCGAAATTGGCGAACACTCGGTCAGCCTGCGCGCGACCATCGGCATTACCCTGTTCCCGGACGACGGCGACGACGCCGAAAAGCTGCTGCAAAAGGCCGAGCAGACCATGATGCTGGCCAAGGCGCGCTCGCGTAATCGGTACCAGTTCTATATCGCCAGCCTGGACAGCGAGATGCGCGTACGCCGCGAGCTGGACAAGGAGCTGCGCGGCGCTCTGGAGCGCAACGAGTTTCACCTGGTGTACCAGCCGCAGGTGTCCTTTGAAGATCACAGCGTGGTGGGCGTTGAAGCGCTGCTGCGTTGGCATCATCCCGAACGCGGACTGGTGCCGCCGGATCTGTTTATTCCGTTGGCCGAGCAGAATGGCGTCATCATCAGCATCGGCGAGTGGGTCTTGGATCAGGCCTGCCACCAGCTGCGCCAATGGCACGATGCGGGTCTGACCGAGCTGCGCATGGCCGTTAACCTGTCCACCGTGCAACTGCACCACAGCGAACTGTCGCGCATGGTCACCAACCTGATCCAGCGCTACAAGCTGCCCGCGCGCTGTCTGGAAATGGAAGTAACCGAAACCGGCCTGATGGAAGACATTGCTGCGGCGGCCGGACACCTGAACAGCCTGAAGAAGGCCGGCGTACAAATCGCCATCGACGACTTCGGCACCGGCTACTCATCACTCAGCTACCTGCGCGGCCTGCCCCTGGACAAGATCAAGATCGACCGCAGCTTCGTGCAGGACGTGCTGGTGGACGAGGACGACGCGACCATCGTCCGCGCCATCATCCAGCTGGGCCGCAGCCTCAACATGCAGGTTATTGCCGAAGGGGTCGAGTCAGCCGAGCAGGAAGCCTACATCACCGCGCTGGGCTGTAACGAAGGCCAGGGCTACTACTACAGCCGGCCGCTGTCGGCCTCGGCCTTCGATGACTGGATTCGCAGCTACAACACCTCTCGGCGGCAGCAGGCAACGCACTGATCAGCGAACTGGCTGAACGCTTACGCCAGCCAGAACCAGCATGCGACCGGCGCCATGACGCCGAATCCAAGCATGCACATGATAGACCCACGCTTGAGCCGGCGACTCAGGTCCTCTTCGTGGTGGTCCGACAGAATAAAGGGCAGACCGCGGCGAGCCGGCTTTGACAGCACATGCACCACAGGCTGCTGCCCCTCGACCCGGGCCAGGCGTTGCGCCTCGCGATCTGCTGCAGCGCGGACCTGCTGCCACTCCTGCATGTCGAGCTGACCGTCAGCGTTGCGATCAAAACGCGCCAGCAGGTCATCGTAGTCGGCCTTCCAGTCACTGATGACCTGCCGTGCAATTCCCTGCGGATCAATACCACCCCGGCCGCCACCACGGCTCTCAAACCAGCCCAGCGCGTAGAGCAGCTCATCTTCTGAGAACCACTCCTCGGTATAACGGTAGCGACTGCCGATCAGCCCGGCGAGCAGCCCGGTACGCACATTGCTTCCCATCGGCCACCGTTGGCTGCCCTCCCAGCGTCGACGCTGCCGAGGGTGCACCTCTGCGCCCTTAGGGCTGATCCAGCAACTGCCGGTGTCGTCACGCAACAGAAAGGGGCGCTCCGACTCGCCCTTCTCTACTGTACGCCATTCACTGTTCTTGCCGGAGCGCTGATACTCTTCCACGGTAAAGCGGTACCAGAGGCAGTCCACTTCGCCTAGCGGGGAAATCAGCGGCTCATGGCCACCCGCATCGAGTCGGCCATGCAGCTCAACCAGCCCCTGCGCCGCGGAGCGAATACGCGAGGTAGGCGTATCGTCGACCCAGCGCGCGCGCCGCCAGCTACGAAACATCGCTGCCAGCAGTATCAGGGCAGCGAGGGTGGCAAGACCGCTGAAGATGTAATAGGCCGGCGTCGACAGCAGCATTACGCCGTGAACATCAATCACGAAAACAGCGCCCGCACATCCACATCGGCTTTCTCTTCATCAGAGAATTGCAGCAACTCGGCAGACTTGAAGCCGAACAGGCGCGCCAGCAACACCTCCGGAAACTGCTCGATACGAACGTTGTTGATATTGACGGCAGCGTTGTACAGCTCACGCCGGTCGGCGATGCCGTTCTCCAGCCCACTGATGCGCTCGTGCAGGTGCTGAAATGACTCGTTGGCCTTGAGCTCGGGGTAGTTCTCAGCCAGTGCGAACAGCTGCCCCAACCCGGCGCGCAGCACGCTTTCGGCGCGACCGACACCTTTGACGTCCTCATCTGCTCGAGCAGAGGCCACCGCGCTGCGGGCGGCAATCACGCGCTCCAGCGTCTGACTCTCATGCTGCATGTAACGCCGGCAGGCCTCTACCAGCTTGGGCAACTCGTCGTGACGTTGTCGCAGCAGCACATCGATATTGGACCAGGCCTGGCTCACCGCGTGTTTAACACTGACCAGCTGGTTATAGAGCATGATCGCGTACAGCAGGGCTACACCCAGCACCACCAGCACAATGACTGTCGTCAGTTCCATCAACCCATCTCCTTTGCATGAATGAGGCGCAAGGCCGCGCGCTGCGCTGCGCGAAGCACAGGGCACACTATAAATGAAGTGCTGATTAAGGAAACACTGATAAATTCCGCGCGCCGGACGCGGCTCGTCTTGAGCAGTGATGACGGCGGGCGCCGAAGAAAGGTGAACCGGCCCGCGGGCGGACTGGCATCAAGCCAGACTGACCAGCGTAGCCGCTCAAACGCGGTGCTCTGCGCTTCCTGGCTGCTTGTAGCTGAGCCGCGGCACGGCGGCCCCTGTACTACTGGAACAGCGACTCGCCGCTCAGGCCATGCTGCTCAAGGATATCGCGCAGCCGCTTGAGCGCCTCAACCTGGATCTGCCGAACCCGCTCACGGGTCAGGCCAATCTCGCGGCCAACCTCTTCCAGCGTGCTGCTTTCGTGCCCACGCAAACCGAAGCGCCGGGTAACCACCTCGCACTGCTTTTCAGTCAGCTCCCCGAGCCACTGATCGATACTGGCGTTGAGATCATCATCTTGCAGCAGATCGCAGGGGTCACCACCCTGCTCATCGGTCAGCGTATCGAGCAGCGTCTTGTCCGAGTCCGGGCCAAGCGACATATCGACCGAAGCCACCCGCTCGTTCAGGCCCAGCATGCGCTTGACGTCTTCGACGGGCTTGTCGAGCAGGTGGGCGATTTCTTCCGGGGAGGGTTCGTGATCAAGCTTTTGCGTCAGCTCACGGGCGGCACGCAGATAAACGTTGAGCTCCTTGACCACATGAATCGGCAAGCGAATGGTGCGCGTCTGATTCATGATCGCCCGCTCTATGGTCTGGCGAATCCACCAGGTCGCATAGGTCGAAAAGCGAAAGCCGCGCTCGGGGTCAAACTTCTCGACAGCGCGAATCAGGCCCAGGTTACCCTCCTCAATCAGATCAAGCAGGGTCAGACCACGGTTGACGTAGCGCCGGGCAATCTTGACCACCAGCCGCAGGTTGCTCTCGATCATCCGCTTGCGACCGGCCGGGTCGCCCTTCTGCGCCAGACGGGCAAAATGCACCTCTTCTTCCGGCGTGAGCAAGGGGGAAAAACCGATTTCGTTGAGATAAAGCTGGGTAGCATCCAGCTCCTTGGTGAACTCGAAAGCGTTCTCCCTGCGGTGGTTACGCGGGGTTGCACGCTGGGGACGTTCGACAGATACGGGCATGCCTTGCACCTCCTCATCTTCCGTGATGTTTCGCTGTGACGACGTAGCACCTGCTGACGGGCCTTTAACCGGCCGCTTCTTGTTTTTAACTGCCATATGCGCGCCCCAAGTCAGTAAACGCGGTATCTCGACAGCCGCAGCAGGCAAAGCGAAGACGCCGCGCGACTGCAATAAACTACCCATCCACCTGCCTTTTCAGCAGACTGCCTGCCAAAAATGACAGACGGATGTCAGACCTGATTACACCCTAGGGTCTGTTGACCTTTCGTTCGCCCGCCTGTTGCTGCCTGTAAGGCCGCCAATCAAGAAGCGAAGAGCGCAGTTTGGTCATTCCAAATAAGCGACGAGCGACGCCGAGTGGCGGCCTTACAGGCGCAGCCCGCAGGGCCGGGGCCATTTTTCGGCCATGCTACGTTGTCGGTCGCTTATGTAGATCAACTACACTACGCTTCCTCCGCCTTGCCTGGCCAAAAAAATGGCCTCCGGCAGGTGGGCGAACGAAACGTCAACAGACCCTAACATCAAGATCGCGGCAAATACGCCAACGGGTCCACAGGTTGACCCTTGCGCCGTATCTCAAAGTGCAGCTTGACCCTGTCGGTGCCGCTGCTGCCCATTTCGGCGATAACCTGCCCGACCTTGACCTGATCCCCTTCCTTCACAAGCAACCGGCTGTTGTGTGCATAGGCACTCAGGAAGGTTTCGTCATGCTTGATGATGATCATGTCACCATAGCCAATCAGGCCCCGCCCTGCATACACCACTGCGCCATCAGCCGCTGCCTTGACAGGCTCACCCAATTGCCCGGCAATATCAATCCCTTTATTCAAACTGCCGTTTGACTGAAAGCGCGCCAGCAGCGTGCCGCGTGCCGGCCAACTCCAACCCGCCGCGCTGACCGGACCGGGTGCGATCACCGGCGCCGTTGCCGGCGTGTTGCTGGTACTGGCAGTGCTGGCCGGCGCCCGCGTGGTGGGCGCGCTGGGTGTGCTGGTGGTATTACTGCGGACCGGCGTGGAGGTAACCGCCGGAGCACTGGTCACCGGGGCGGGACGCGCTGGAGCGCTGGTGGTTGGTGCGCTGGCCACGCTGGTGGGCGCTGCGGAGCGTCTACCCAGGCTGATACGCTGACCAGGGTAAATGGTATAGGGGGCGCGCAAGTTGTTATTGCTGGCCAGTTCTTTCCAGTCCCAGCCATAGCGAAAGGCAATCTGATAGAGGGTTTCACCACGCTGCACGGTGTGCGCTCCGGTGGTAACCGACTGCGCGCGCTGGCCTCCACGGCCGCGCTCGTCAATCGGCACGGTACCGGACGGACCGGCGCATGCGGTCAACATGACCGCCAGAAACACAGTTGTGAGGTTTCTGGCCTGCGCCGCAGACCGCCCCCCCTCTCGCACACACCGCCCCATTCCAGGCTGGCTCCCGTTCAGTATCACCTGCAGGGTTCGCAACGGCGCGCCCTCAGGCCGCCGTTCGCCGTCCCCACCACTCCAATAGCAACACTAATACCACGCCGAGCACCATCAATGCCAACCCGGCCTGCCACAGTGAGGGTTCACCGACAAGTTGGCTGTATTGCTGCGGCCAAAGGTTGGCCTCGGTCAGCGGCACCTGCTCGCCATGGCTGTTGGTACGCCAGGTCAGGGTCTCTTTCCAGGGCCACACCTTGTTCAGCGAGCCAACCAGCAAGCCGGTCAAAAACGCCAGGGTGATATTACGCGCATGGCTGAGCAGCCAGGACAACAGGCGAGCAAAGCTCAACAGCCCGGCCACGCAGCCCAGGGCAAACAGCCCGAGCAGCCCGAACTCCAGATTCTTTACCGCATGCAGCACGCCGGTATAAAGACCCAGCAACAGCAGAATGAAGCTGCCCGAAATGCCTGGCAGGATCATCGCGCAGATCGCAATGGCACCGCCAAAGAACAGGTTGAGCGGGGTCACGCTCAGACTCAGCGGCGCCGCCACGGTTATCAGATAGGCAAACAGCGTACCTGCCACCGCCGCCATGATGGTCCAGGCGTTCCAGCGTTTGATCTCTCGACCAACGAGGTAAACAGAGACCAGAATCAGCCCGAAAAAGAACGACCAGACCAGCACACCATGATGTTCCAGCGCATAGGTGATTAGCCGTGCCAGTGACAGAATGCTGCACAGAATGCCGGCCAGCAGGGTCACCAGAAAGGGGCCATCTACTGCCCGCCAGGTATCGGCAAAACGCCCGCGCAGCAGCCACAACAGCTTGTCCGGCGTACAGGCCGCAATAGCAGCCAGCAGACGGTCGTAGATACCGGAGATAAAGGCGATGGTGCCGCCGGACACACCGGGCACCACGTCGGCGGCGCCCATGGCAACGCCACGCAGGAAGATAAACAGATAGTCCTTCACAAAGAGTCCTTGCAGGCAGGGATCAGGAGTGGATGGCGCCGGCCAGCAGCGGCACAAAACGCACCGGCTCGACCTGCTGATGAATGAACTCGTCGCCCTGGCGCACGACCAGCATCAAATGCTGCTCATGCTCACCCACCGGAATCACCAGGCGGCCGCCATCGGCCAATTGAGCGAGCAGTTCACGCGGAATCTCGGCCGGTGCAGCCGTCACCAGTATTGCGTCGTAGGGTCCGTACTGCGGCCAGCCCCAGTTGCCGTCGGCGTGGCGAAACACTACGTTACGAATATTAATGTCCCGCAGCACGCTCTTGGCCCTTTCCTGCAAGGGGTAGATGCGCTCGACACTGAACACCCGCTCAACCACCTGAGCCAGGATGGCGGTCTGGTAGCCCGAGCCGGTGCCGACCTCCATGACCTTGTCGAGCGGCCCACCGCCGAGCAGCAGCTCAGTCATGCGGGCAACGATGTAGGGCTGGGACAGCGTCTGGTTATGACCAATCGGCAACGCCGTATCTTCGTAGGCGCGGTGGGCCAGCGCTTCATCGACAAACAGGTGGCGAGGGGTTCGACGGATCGCTTCAAGCACATGCAGATTGCGGATGCCTTCCTCGAACAGGCGCTCGAGCAGCCGCTCGCGCGTACGCTGAGAGGTCATGCCGATACCGGCGCGATAAAGGTCGTCGTGTCCCATTCTCAAACCAGTCCGTCCAGCCAATTTTCCAGGTGGTCGAAGACTTCATACATGGTCTTGTCCACGCGCAGCGGCGTGACCGACACAAAGCCCTGCATGATGGCGTGGAAGTCGGTGCCTTCGCCGCCGTCTTCGGCATCTCCGGCTACCGAGATCCAGTAACCTTCCTTGCCACGCGGGTCGACCCATTTCACCGGTTTGGCCGCGCGTGCGCGGTGCCCCAGACGGGTCAAGCGCACCCCCTTGATGTGCTCCAAAGGCAGGTTCGGCACGTTAACATTGAGCACGGTGCGTGGCGGCAGGTCGAGCTGGTCATGGGCTTCGACCATCTGACGCGCAAAGTGCGCGGCGGTCGGCAGGTTGTCCGACTGGCGACCGGTCAGCGAGAACGCCATCGCCGTGCGCGACAGAAAACGCCCTTCCAGCGCGGCAGCAACGGTGCCGGAGTAGAGTACGTCGTCACCCAGGTTGGCACCCAGGTTGATGCCCGACACCACCATATCGATGCTGTCTTCAAACAGCGCATTGAGCCCAAGGTGAACGCAGTCTGTCGGGGTGCCATTGACCCCGATATAGCCGTTCTCCAGCGTGAACGGGCGCAGCGGCCGGTCCAGACTCAGGGCGCTGCTTGCGCCACTGCGGTCTTCGGCGGGGGCAACCACTACGCAGTCGGCATAATCGGCCAGCGCGCCGTGCAGGGCCTTGATGCCCGGCGCCAGCACACCATCATCGTTGGCAATCAGAATTCGCATCAGTTTTCCGTTTCCAGCCCGCCACCGGGGGCACTGGAGAGTTCCAGCAGCTCGTGCAGCAACGCCGTAGCGAAGCAGCCGGTAGGCAGGGTAAATTCCAGTTCGAGACAATCGGTGGACGGATAATGCCACGTAAGTCCCTGAATGGGGAGGCGTAAAATCCGTCTGGCCTGATCCAGCCCTGCCCCTTCCAGCCAGGCAGCCAGCTCTGGCTCAGCACCGGCAATCTTCTGTTCAAGCGCTGCCGTTTCCGCACCACTGGCCAACGAACCCGCACCCCAGAGCGATGCGGTGGGATGCAGATCCAGCGCCGCCGGACGCGGATCATCGGCGGCCAGTTCGCTGGCCGGAAAGTGACTGCGGCTATCGGTAAAAGCCAGGCAATCACCGGGCAGAATGCGGTTCCATGTGCCGTCCGCCACTCGCGCCGCGAGCATGCGATTGAACAGCAGACTGCGGGCGGTTGAGAGCAAGCGTGAACGCGTGCCACGCGCAGGTGGATAACCGCCCTGCCCGGCCCAGCGACGGGCGTCGTGCAGGTTGCTGCCGTCGCGACCAAAGCGCTGCGGGCCGAAATAATTGGGCACACCTTCGCGGGCGATGATCTGCAGCCGCGCATCCAGCTCGGCGTTATCGGCCTGCAGGTCGGTCAGCCGAATAAAGAAACCGTTCGCGCTGTGTGCACCGCGCTGCAGCTTGCGCTGGTGGCGGGTCTGTTCCAGGCAGCGCAACTGGTCATTCCACAGCGCACTGAAATCCGGATCAGCGCGGCCCGGCAACTGCAGGCTGAACCACTGGCGGGTGACCGCCTGACGATCCTTCAACCCGGCGTAACTGACGTTACGCAGCGAAATACCGGCCGCGCGGGCCAGTTGCCTGGCGACTTCTTCGGTATTCAGGCCGCGCTTTTCCAGCAGCAGCCAGAGATGCTCTCCTGACCCGCTGAGTGCGATGTCCAGCACTTCGGTGACGCGGAAATCGTCAGGCGTTGCCTTTAGCGTTGCCCGGCCGCAGCTGTCACCCCAGGCACGCGGCCCCAGCAGCGTCTCAGACATCGGCCAGCAACAGGGCCACCGCGTGTACGGCTATCCCTTCCTCGCGGCCGGTGAAGCCGAGCTTTTCAGTGGTGGTTGCCTTGACGTTGACCTGATCCAGCGCGACGCCCAAGTCTGCAGCGATCTGCTCGCGCATCAGCGGAATATGCGGCGCCATCTTCGGCCGCTGGGCGACGATGGTGGCGTCCACATTGCCCACCTTCCAGCCGCGCTCGCGGAGCAGGCTCATGACGTGACGCAGCAGCACGCGGCTGTCGGCGCCCTTGAATTCGGGGTCGGTATCGGGGAAGTGCTGGCCGATGTCACCCAGCGCGGCAGCGCCGAGCAATGCGTCAGCCAATGCGTGCAACAGCACGTCACCATCGGAATGAGCCACCAGCCCCCGGTTATGCGCGATTTGCACGCCACCGAGGGTGATGAAATCGCCATCGCCAAAGCGATGAACGTCGTAGCCGTGGCCAATACGCATGTGAAGTCTCCCGTCAGTCGATGGCGGCGATTCTACCGCCTCGACATGACAGGGAACAGGCCACGGTCGCCGCTCTACAGCCCGAGCGCGGCCGCATGATGACGCAGGTGGTCATCAATAAAGCTGGCGATGAAGTAGTAGCTGTGGTCGTAGCCGGGCTGGCGACGCAGGGTCAACGGGTGCCCTGCAGCTGCTGCGGCCGCTTCCAGCGCTTCAGGCTTGAGCTGTTCAGCCAGGAAGTTGTCGGACTCGCCCTGATCGACCAGCAGCGGCAGACGCTCAGTCGCGCCTGCCAGCAGTTCACAGGTATCCCACGCCTTCCAGGCCGCACGGTCATTGCCCAGATACTGCCCCAGTGCCTTATGTCCCCAAGGACAATCACTCGGATTGGTGATCGGCGCAAATGCCGACACCGAGCGATAGCGACCGGGATTCTTCAGCGCACAGATCAACGCGCCGTGGCCGCCCATCGAATGCCCGCTGATCGAACGCTGATCCGATACCGGGAAGTGCTCCTCGATCAGCCCCGGCAGCTCCTGCACGACGTAGTCGTACATGCGGTAGTGCTGCGCCCACGGCTGCTCGGTGGCGTTGACGTAAAAGCCCGCGCCCAGACCGAAGTCATAGGCGCCTTCAGCATCGTCCGGCACGCCTTCGCCGCGCGGGCTGGTGTCCGGCGCGACGATAACCATGCCGAGTTCAGCAGCCAAGCGCTGCGCGCCCGCCTTTTGCATGAAGTTCTCGTCAGTACAGGTCAGCCCCGACAGCCAGTACAGCACCGGCAAGGGCTTGCCCTGATCCGCCTGCGGCGGCAGGTAGATGCCAAACACCATGTCGCAGTGCAGCACCTGAGAGCGGTGACGATAACGCTTCATCCAGCCGCCAAAGCTCTTGTTGGCGCTGACCAGTTCAATGTCGTTCATAAGAAATCTCCGGAAAGACGTAAAAGCCAACGAAGGCTCGAAGCCGGAAGCTTGAAGCTGAAAGCAGATATGAGCGGATAGCTACTCATCTGCACGGCCTGCTTCCAGCTTTTAACTTCCAGCTTTCAGCTGCCGTTTCAGAAGTGAATAACCGTCCGAATGCTCTTGCCTTCGTGCATCAGTTCAAAGGCTTCATTGATCTGATCCAGACCCATGGTGTGGGTGATGAAGCTGTCCAGCGGGATTTCGCCGGTCTGGGATTTCTCGACATAGCTTGGCAGCTCGGTGCGGCCTTTGACGCCACCGAAGGCACTGCCGCGCCAGACGCGGCCGGTCACCAGTTGAAACGGACGGGTGCTGATCTCGGCGCCAGCCGGTGCCACACCGATGATGGTCGACTCGCCCCAGCCCTTGTGACAGCACTCCAGCGCCGCGCGCATCAACTGCACGTTGCCGATGCACTCGAAGCTGTAATCCACACCGCCATCGGTCATGTCGACGATGACTTCCTGAATCGGCTTGTCGTAGTCCTTCGGATTGACGAACTCGGTCAGACCCAGCTCACGGGCGATACCTTCCTTGCCCGGGTTGATGTCGATACCGATGATGCGGCTGGCACCGGCCATCTTGGCGCCGATGATCGCAGCCAGACCGATACCACCCAGACCGAAGATGGCGACGGTAGCGCCCGCTTCTACTTTGGCAGTGTTCAACACAGCGCCGATACCGGTGGTAACGCCACAGCCCAGCAGGCAGACCTTTTCCAGCGGTGCTTCTTTCGGAATCACGGCCACGGAGACTTCCGGCAGTACGGTGTACTCGGAGAAGGTAGAGCAGCCCATGTAGTGATAGATCGGCTCGCCCTTGTAGCTGAAACGGCTGGTGCCGTCGGGCATCAAACCTTTGCCCTGGGTGGTGCGCACCGAGCTGCAAAGGTTGGTCTTCTGAGATTTGCAGAATTTGCACTGGCCACATTCGGCGGTATACAGCGGAATCACGTGATCGCCGACCTGGACGGATGTCACACCCTCACCGACCGCTTCAACCACACCGCCGCCCTCGTGACCGAGGATGCAGGGGAACACGCCTTCGCTGTCCTGACCGGACAGGGTGTAGGCATCGGTGTGGCAAACACCGGAAGCAACGATGCGAATCAGCACCTCGCCGGCCTGCGGCGGGGCGACGTCGACTTCAACGATCTGCAGGGGTTCATTCGGCGCAAAGGCCACAGCGGCGCGGGACTTGATCATGGGATTCTCCATTGATTGAAGGAACAACAGGTTGGCAAGTGTAGTAGAGAGCGGTTTCGTGGATAATCCCCCACAAGACAAAACATTAATGCTGTACAGGGATAATCATGAGTAACCGGGCATGAGTAACTGGGAAGGGATCGACGAGTTTGTAGCCGTAGCCGAGACCGGACACTTCACCGGCGCGGCAACCCGCCTGGGTGTTTCCTCCTCCCACGTCAGCCGCCAGATTGCGCGACTGGAAGATCGGCTGCAGAGCCGCCTGTTCTACCGCAGCACCCGCCGCGTCAGCCTGACCGAAGCGGGCCAGACCTTCCTGCAGCACTGCCAGCGCCTGATCGACGCCCGCGACGAAGCGCTACAGGCCATCACCGATCTCGGCAGCGAGCCCAAAGGCCTGCTGCGCATGACCTGCGCCGTGGCCTACGGCGAAAGCTTTATCATGCCCATCGTCGATGACTTTATGCAGCAACACCCGCAACTGCGCGTAGAAATGACCCTCACCAACCAGACCCTCGACCTGCTGCATGGCAGTTACGACCTGGCCATTCGCCTTGGCCGCCTTCAAGACTCCAGCCTGATCGCCACCCGCATAGCGCCGCGTCACATGTACCTGTGCGCTGCACCAGCCTATCTGGAGCGCTTCGGCGCGCCGCACAGCCTGTCGGAGCTGCCCCGGCATAACTGCCTGATCGGCAGCAGCGATGTTTGGACCTTCCAACAGCGCGGCCGAGAACTACCGGTTCGGGTACAGGGCAACTGGCGCTGCAACAGCGGCCAGGCCGTGCTGGCAGCGGCGCTGCGTGGTTTTGGCCTGTGCCAGCTGCCGGACTATTACGTGCAGGGCCACCTGCGTAGCGGCGCCTTACGCGCCCTGCTACCCCAGCACCAGCCGCCACATACCGCCGTGTGGGCGCTGTATCCGCAGCAGCGCCATCTATCGCCCAAGGTCCGCCAGCTGGTTGACCACCTCAAACGCGGGCTGGCCGAGCGCCCGGAATACAGCACGCCCTGACAAGGCACCAAAAAAGGGGCCGAAGCCCCTTTTTCTCAACTCAGATCACGCTATCAGTTTACCTGCTGTGCGCGCTGACGCAGCTCCATGTCTGTCTGCATGCGCGAGGCGATTTCGTTGTAACGAGGGATATCCATCTCCTCGTCCTGAATGGCTTCTACCATCTCTTCCTGGGCGTCCAGCTGCATCTGCTGGGCTTCTTGCTGGTCACCGGCATTGCTCAGCTCTTCAGTCAGCTCCTGGCGGATTTCGTTGACCTTCTTCTCCGCTGTGACGAATTTCTCCAGGTCCTCATCGGTCACCGGCGCTGCTGCGGCCGCTGCCGAGGGAGCACCGTACTGCTGGCCGGCGGAACCGCCAGCGGATTGAGCAACAGCGAACGGTACACCAGCGCTCAGGGTCACAACACACAGGGCAGCAGTCAGTTTTTTCAGATTCGTCATGGTGTTTCTCCTTCGTTGAGTGTCACTGGATATAGAGCAGACACCGTGCCAAGAATCGATAAAACACAATAACCAACTGTTTTTAAAGACTTTATTTTTAAAAACACAAACCGAAACGCCTTTCAGCTTGCCTGAATCGCCCACAAAAACGTATCTTTTTTAAACATGAGCAAAAAATACCCGTTCAAATATGACCCGTTTTCCTGGCTGGGCATCAGCGGCCTGCAACGCACACTTCTACTGTTTGTTGTGCTGCCCTTGCTGGTGCTCACCGCACTGGGCATCCGCTTTGGTCTGGAACAGGCCAGCCAGTTTCAGCAACAACGCCTGAAGGACGACCTGGAGCTGATCGGCCGGGCGATCAGCATCCCCATCGGCAACGCACTGCGCGAGCACGACGAGCAGGCGATCGAGCTCGCACTGGGCTCGGTCTTTATTATCGGTGAGGTCTACGGTGCGTCGGTTTTCGACGTCAACGGCGTGCGCCTGGCGTCGGCCGGCATCACAGAGAGCGACCTGACCCGAACCGCCATTCCCGACCTTATTGTGTCTACCGGCCAGGCCCAGCAGGGGTTCAGCCAGGTGGGCGGGCGCCACCTGTTCTCGCACTTCATGCCGCTATTCGACGCCGGCGGGCAGATTCAGGGGCTGATTCAGATAACCCGGCGGGCCAGCGACTTCGGTCGCGCGCTGGACCAACTTGAGATCATTGCCTGGCTGACCTGGGCGGTACTGGCTATCGGCATCCTTTGCGCAGTGATGCTCGGGCACTACGGCGGCGTTGGGCGCCATGTGGACCGCCTGCTGGAACATATGCAGCGGGTTGCTCAGGGTGATCATGCCCACCGCGCGGCGCTGGAAGGCCCAACCGAAGTTGCGGCCCTGGCAGACGGCCTGAACCAGATGCTCGACAGCATCGAACAGGCACAGCTGGAGCTGGATGAGCGCCGCGCCGCCGAAACCGGCCTGCTGGCGCAACTCAAGGATCAGGAGAAAATGGCAGCCATTGGCGGCATGGCACGGGGGGTCGCCCATGAGCTGGGCGCACCACTGAGCGTGATCGACGGACGCGCCCGGCGCCTGCAGCGCCGGGCTGCCGATGATGAGGGGCAGCAGCGCGAGCTCGGCGCTATCCGCGGGCAAGTAGCCCGCCTCACCCACACGGTTCGCCAACTGCTTGATTACAGTCGCCCCAGCGCCGCAGAGCCGCGCGCAACGTCACTGCGCCAGGTACTCGACAGCGCAGTAGCGGCCATTACGCCCGAACTGGAAGTCGCCGGGCGGCAACTGGAGCTGGAGGCCGACAGCACGCAGACGCTGCCCACGGTCAAAGGCGACCCGGGCCGTCTGGAGCTGGCCCTGCTCAACCTGCTGCGTAACGCCCTGCAAGCCAGCGAACAGCGCCTGCAAGTGCAGCTCAGCCAACAGCAGGGACAACTGCGCATTGATATTGACGACGACGGCCCGGGCCTGCCCGAAGCCAGCCGCGAGCAACTGCTCGAGCCCTTCTTTACCACCAAGCCACCGGGCGAAGGCACCGGGCTGGGGCTGGCCATTGTCAACACCATCGCCGAAGAACACGGCGGCCAACTTGTGCTGGACAGCAGCCCGCTGGGCGGCTGCCGTGCCAGCCTGCTGCTGCCGGTTGATCAAGGGAAGAACAACGCATGAGCCACACCGAACATCTGCTACTGGTCGAAGACGATCCGGGGCTGCGCGAACTGCTGCAGGAAGAACTCGAAGCCGAGGGCTACCGGGTGAGCGCCTGCGCCAGTGCCGAAGCAGCTCAGCCGCTGCTGCAACAGGGCGATATTGATCTGCTGATCAGCGACCTGCGCCTGCCCGGCGCCAACGGCCTGAGCCTGCTGCCCGTCGCGCAGAGCCTGAACCCGGCCCCGGCAATGCTGATCATCACCGCCTTTGGCTCCGTACAACAGGCCGTGCAGGCGCTGCAGCAAGGCGCCGACGACTTTCTTACCAAGCCGCTGGAAATGGACCACTTCCTGCTCACGGCAAGCCGCCTGCTGGAAAATCGCCGCCTGCGCCGTGAAGTGCAACGCTACCGCTCCATCATGGCAGTGGAGCAATTTCACGGCATCATCGGCCAGAGCAGCGTGATGCGGCGGCTGTTTCAGGACATCCGCCAAGTGGCAGACGCCGATGGCCCGGTGCTTATTCAGGGCGAAAGCGGCACCGGCAAGGAATTGGTTGCCCGCGCCGTGCACGAGCAAAGCAGTCGCAAGTCCGCTCCTTATATGGTCGTCAACTGCGGCGGCATCCCCAGCGAGCTGATGGAAAGCGAGTTCTTTGGCCACGCCGCCGGCGCCTATACCGGCGCCCGCAAAAACCGCGCTGGCCTGTTCCAGCAGGCCGACGGCGGCACCCTGCTGCTGGATGAGATTGGCGAAATGCCCCTCGCCCTGCAGGCCAAGCTGCTGCGCGCCCTGCAGGACGGCAAGGTGAGACCGGTTGGCAGCGACCACGAGATTCAACTGAACGTCCGTGTCATCGCCGCGACCAACCGCCAGCTGACCGACTGCGTGGCTGATGGCAGCTTCCGCGAAGACCTGTTCTATCGCCTGGAAACCTTCACCCTGCAGGTGCCGGCCCTGCGCGAGCGGGCCGATGACATTCACGCGCTGGCCGACTTCTTTCTGGCTCGCTTCAACGCAAGACAGCAACGCCACATCAAGGGCTTTGCCGACGACGCCCGCCTGGCGCTGCAGCGCCACACCTTTCCGGGCAACGTGCGCGAGCTGCAAAACGCTGTGGAGCGCGCTGCAACCTTTTGCACCGGCGACCTGATCGAGCTAGGCAACCTACCGGACCGACTGCAGCAGGCCGAGCAGCACAACCCGGGCTCCCCCGGCGTGCCGCTGCTGGATGGGCTGACAGGTGCGGCGCTGGAGCAGTTACCCAGCCTCGAGACAGTGCAGCGCCAATATATTCATCAGGTACTCAGCGCCACCGGCGGCAACAAGCGCCGGGCCGCCGACATCCTGGGTATCACCCGGCGCACGCTGTACCGCTGGATCGAATGAGCACGGCGGTGCAGGACGGCGGCTCTCTGGGTTACAGTAGACCCAGCTCAATTCCCCCCCCTCGACTCAGGAGCACACTGTGGCAAGCGCCCTGCGGCTGAACACCCTGCTGAACCGTCAATTCCAGCCCGATGACCGTCTGCTCGATACCTTGCGTAACGAGCTGAAGCTACTTGATGGGCTGTGCCGCACCCTGGGCGTCTCGGAGCTCAGCAGCTTTGTCGACACCACAGCGCTGGAGCTGCAGGCCGCCGTGGCCATGTTGGACGATGAAGCGAAAAAGGCCGTGCCGGAGCCGGACCCGCAGACCGGCCAGATCTGGGGTATTGAAGACGTCAGCTGGCAACCGGTCGCAACCGGCATGAGCACGCTGGAAGCCCTCCAGCACCACCTGCGCAAATCCCCGCACAGCGGCCTCAACAGCAACAAGGTGCGAGACCTGCTGCAAGAGCTGGACTACTGCATCGCCACCCTCGCGCCGCTGGAAGCAGAAGGCGCGCAATTTCACCTGGCCGTTGAAGAGTCCGGACAGCGCTGAACCGCGCGGCTAGCCTCCGAGCAGCGCGGCGATCCGCTGGCGCGTCTCGGCCATCAGCTCTGGCAGGTCTTCTCGCGTGTAGGTCGCCGCGTCGATCGGCTCGCCGATATGGACCGACACCTGCTGGCCGAGGTTGAAGCGCCAGCTGCGCGCCGGCAGCACCTTGTGAATGCCGCGTATGGCGACCGGCACGATCACCGCCTCGGTATCCAGCGCCAGGTGAAAACATCCCTTCTTGAACGGCAACAACTCACCCGTGCGTGAACGCGTCCCCTCTGGCGCCGCCCACAGCACGATGCCCGACTCCATCATCTGCCGGGCACGGGCCAGATCGGCCAGCGCCTGATTGCGCTTGTGGCGATTGATTGCTGGGAACTCCGCCAGGCGCATGGTCAACCCCAGCACCGGAATGCGGTACAACTCCGATTTGGCCAGCATGCGAATGGAGCCCGGCAACGCTACAAAGCTGACCGGAATATCGTAATGGCTGGCATGGGTTCAGAGAATGATATAGCGGCGCCCGTCGCTGAAGTCCGGAGCCGTACCAAAGACGCTGACCTGCAGGCGCACCAACCGGAGCAGGGCTGCCGCCCAACCGCGCGTGTAACGATCCACCCGCGCGCGATCCAGCCGTCTGGCAGCAGCTCGCCAGAGCACATCCAGACAGTATCCCAGGGTAATCAGAACAGAACCGACAACCACGCCGATGCGGCGCAGCAGGGTGGCAGATTCAGCAACGGGCGACAGGCTCAACATGACGACTCTCTTGTTCAGACTCACAGCTGCTGGTGATACGGGTCACCAGCAGCCGGACAGATTGCCACATTTCTGTCATCTGCGGTCAACGACCAGGAGGCGATCAGGCGATCAATTGCCACTCTTGCAACTGAGCCAGACACCCCTCCACATCGACCTGATCGCACTGCTGCGGCTGCAGGAACAGCTGACCATATTGCTCGTGCACACCGGTGCGCAGAAACAGCGCCAGCAGCTCGCCGTCGATGTGCCGGTCCTTGGCCATGAACAGCATGATCTTGACCGCCTCGGAAAGTGTTTTCGCCGGTTTGTAGGGGCGGTCCGCCGCGGTCAGTGCTTCAAATATGTCGGCAATGGCCAGCACCCGATCAGGCACCGACAACTGGTCCTCACCCAGACGGCGCGGATAACCGGTGCCATCGAGCTTCTCATGGTGCGTAGCCGCCAGCTGCGGCACATCGCGCAGCGCCCGTGGGAACGGCAAGGTACTAAGCATGATCAGGGTCTGCACGATGTGATCGTTGATCTTGAAGCGCTCTTCGGCCGTCAGCGTGCCCCGCTGAATGGACAGGTTATGCAGCTCACCCCGGTCAAAGCTGTATTGCGGCGCCTCCATATCAAAGCCCCAGATGTTGCGCGGGTCATCCTTGGCAACGGGCGGTTTACGATCCCCCCAGGGCACCTTGTGCTCGGATTTGTCACTAAGCAGGCGCTCGACCACCGGCAACGCTTGCGCCGGCACGCCGTCCAGCTGCTGCATTTCCTCCTGCGACAGACCGAGCCGATCATCAAAGTGGCGCACCCAGGTCTGTTCAGCAATCTGATGCAAACGCTCGACATCCTCCTCGCGCATGAACTCACCACCCACGTTTGCCTTGGCTACCTCCTCGAACTCCGCCTGTAAACGCTGGCGGGTCTGGGCCAATTCGGCGGCCAGTTCCGCCTCATCTCGCCCTTCGGCAAGGCCTTGCCAATAACGGATCTCCGCATCTCGCCACAGCACCTCGAAGCGCGTGCGGACCTCGTGAATGCGGTTGTAGATGGTTTCCAGCTTGGTGGCCTTGTCGACTACGTATTCAGGGCTGGTGATCTTGCCGCAGTCGTGCATCCAGGCCGCAATGCGGAAGGCATAGCGCTGCTCGTCATCCATCGAGAACTGGGCAAGTGCGCCGGTCTCCGAGTCCAGAGCACGGTTGAGCAGCATCTCGGCCAACTGCGGTACACGATCGCAGTGCCCGCCGGTGTAGGGCGACTTGGCGTCAATGGCCGTGGCCAGCAGGCGAATGATCGACTCCATCAACACCTGCTGATCCTCGAACAGCTGGCGGGTTTCGATAGCAACGGCCAGGGTGCCAGAGAGGCTGTCCAGAAACTGCCGCAGGCTGGACACCGTCTTGGCTGGCAGAAGCGGCGAAACCTCCACCGCCAGGACCCCCAAAAGATTTTCCTGGCGATCACGCAATGCCAGCGTCAGGTAACGGTGGTCACGATCAAGCCGCGTTGCCAGCACCCGGGCCGGCTTGCTGCGCAACTCTTCATCCAACGTCATCGACTGCGGGTAATGCTCGGCATTAATACCGCTGGCGAGCCTCAGTTCACCACTGCCCTCGTCACACAGAAACACCGCGCCACCACGGCCTTTGGCCATGTCGATCAGGTGCTCCAGCACAACATCCAACATGCGCTCCAGCCGCGTCTCTCGACTCAGCGCCAGCGATATCTGCTGAAAGTGATGAATAGCGCCAGCCATGCGCCCGATGACCACGCCCAGGTCGTTAACCTCGCGAATCCGGGAGCGAACGCCGATCTTCTGTGAAAACTCCATGTTGGCCAGGTGGCCAACCTGATCAGCCAGCGCCTTGAGGGGGCCGCCAAGACGCTGCCCCAGAGCCCAGCCGATCAATACCAGCAACAACATCAGAACCAGCGCCCACATGGCCTGATGCTTGAGGATACCCACCACGCCGGCAAGCATCTCCTTTCCGGGCATGGCAATCAGCACCCGACCAAGATCATTGCCAATGCGTGTCAGCGGCAGGCTAATGACATACCAGTCACCATCTTCCCGAGGGAGCAATTGCACCTCGGAGGAATCCAGTTTCAGATCAGCCAGTTCAGCCAGCACGGGCACCTGCAGCTCATTGATCATCGCCAGCCTGGGCTCGGCGCCCTCGTCCCGGACGATCAATTTATCCAGATCCGGGTAAGCAACAACCCGTCTGCCACTGACAATCGCCATCTGGGTACCCGGCGTCAGGTGCATATCCTTGACCTCGACCGCGAGATCATCGACCGCTGCGTCCAGCCCCAGCACCGCGCCCGTCAAGTTGCTGCGCAGCGCCATCGTCAGGCCTACCTGTCCGGTGGTAAAAAACAGATAGGGTTCGGTCAGCACTACTCCTTCAGAGGTCTGCGCGAGCTGGTACCAGGGACGAGTCCGTGGATCGTACTGGTACTCCGGCACCGGTCGACTACCTATCTGGTGCAACGCGGCATCGTAGAACAGCCAGCGCCCGAGCATCTGCTCGGCATCACGCTCCACCGACTGCACAAGAAAATGGGTGCCCTCCGGTAGCTGAAAACCATCTAGCCCCCCTTCAGGTACACGCCGCACGAGGAAAAACTCGCCGCTCGGGTAGCCTGCGTAAACCGCACTTACAGTCTTGCCATCCCCCAGCAACTGGGCGAGCGCCGGCAACCGCGCAGAACGCTCACGCAGCGAATCAGAGGTTATCAGAGGATCATGAACCAGCATGTGCAGGGCATTCTGGCCCGGCGACAGCAACCGCTCGGTTCGCTCATCAAGTAGCGAACTCAGCTGCCTGGCCGAATCGGTAGCGGCAGCAATCAGCACCGCACGGGCACCACGATACCCCTGCAGGGCAGTCACCAGCAGCATTGCCAGCAGACACACGACAATGGATAAGGCAATCAGGCCCTGCAAGGTAAACCAGGGACGCAATCGCTTCATTAACGGTCCAAACTCCCTGCGAGGACAGCTATTAAAACCCACGTAAAGAGCATAGCTCAGCCTGAGACTCAGACGTGTATTGCCCAGCGCCGATCAGGCAGATCATGTGCGAGTCATGCACGGCACCGATATTCGACACTTCGGCTGATGAATGCGCGTGCGACAATCGCGCCATATCACCGCCGATTTGCCATAGTGTGGCCTCAGGACTCAGTGGAGAGCAGTATGCAGCAGACACAACAACAACTGATCAAGGTCAACGGCATTCAGCTCAGTGTGCATATCGCAGGCCCCGAGAGCGGCAAGCCAGTCTGGCTGCTGCACGGATTTCCCGAGTGCTGGTACTCGTGGCGCCATCAGATCACTGCGCTGGCAGCTCAGGGTTACCGGGTTTTTGCCCCGGAAATGCGCGGTTACGGTGCTACCGAGGCACCAGAAGCGGTCGAGGCCTACGACCTGATCACCATCTGCGGTGACATTCAGGGCGCGATGAACCATTTCGGCCATGAGCAGGTAGCCATGATCGGCCACGATTGGGGCGCCCCCATTGCCTGGCACCTGGCACTACTGGAGCCAGCCCGCGTCAAGGCGGTGTGCGGCCTGTCGGTGCCCTTCGGCGGACGCCCGCGTCAGCCGGCGATCAACATGATGCGCGAGGCCTACAAGGACAAGTTCCACTACATGCTGTACTTCCAGACCCAGGGCCCGGCCGAAGCCGAACTGGCCGCGGATATCCCGCGCACCATGCGCCTGATGATGCACGGCCTGGACAGCCAGGCAGGCGGCGCTCTGGTACAGGACAAGCCGGCCGACTCAGCCTGGCTCGAGGATTACACCGACCCGGGCCGGCAACCCGCCTGGTGCTCCGACGAGGCCTTCGAGGTCTACGTCAACACCTTTGAGCAAAGCGGCTTCTGCGGCCCGATAAACTGGTATCGCAACTTTGAGCGCAACTGGGAGCGTACCGAGCCCTTGGCCGGCCGCCAGATCGAACAACCTGCCCTGTTCCTGATCGGCGACCGTGACCCGGTTGGCGCACTGGAAGCCTATACCATCAAGAAAATGCCCAGCGTGGTGCCGCAGGTCGAACAGCATGTGATTGCCGACTGCGGCCACTGGATTCAGGCCGAGAAGCCTGCCGATGTAAACGGCTTGCTGCTGCCGTTTCTGGAGCGTCACTTCCCCGCAACCTGACAGGGAGAGGAACGATGAGCCTGTGTGATCTGAGTAACAAGCGCATCCTGCTGACCCAGGCAGCGGATTTCATGGGGCCGGCGCTGCAGCGCACGCTGCAAGCCTGCGGCGCGGAGTTGATCGCCGACAACCGCGACTTTCTGGACCCGAAGGCGCCGCAGAAGCTGATCGCCGAAGCAGGCAGCGTTGATGTATTGCTGCTGAATCTGGGCGTGCCCGCGCCGAATACGCCAGCCGATCAGGTAGAGGACGAAGAATGGGGCCTGCTGTTTCGCCACATGGTCGACCCGCTGCCCCGCTTTGCCCGCGCTGTGCTGCCGGCCATGACTGCGCGCGGCCATGGCAAGATTGTGCTGATGGGCAGTGCCTCAGCCCTGCGCGGCATGAAGCGCGCCTCCAGCTATAGCGCCGCGCGCGGTGCCCAGCTGGCCTGGGTGCAAGCCGTGGGCGCCGAGGTTGCAGGCAAGGGTGTGCAGGTCAACGCCATCGCCCAGAACTTTGTCGATAACCCCACCTATTTCCCACCCGAGATTCAGGCCAATCCGGCGTTTCAGGCGCGTCTGCAACGCGAAGTGCCGCTTGGGCGACTGGTCTCGGCAGAAGAAGACAGCCACTTCGCCGCCTATCTGTGCTCGGACGCGGCCAACTGTTTCGTTGGCCAGGTGTTCCCAGTCTGCGGCGGCTGGAGCCATTAAGGAAGATACGATGCAAAACACCATACCGACCATTATCCGCAAACGTTTCTGCGGTCCGCCGAACAGCGGCAACGGCGGCTACGTCTGCGGCCTGCTGACCAACGCCCTGGGCGAACCCGCACAGGTCACCCTGCACGCACCGCCGCCGCTGGACACCGACCTTGTGATCGTACGCGACGCAGACGGCGCCCGCCTGCTGCAAGGCGAGACGCTGCTCGGCAGCGCCCGCCCCTATCAGCTTGCATTGGCGCTGCCACCCGCCGTCAGCCTGGCCGACGCCGAAGCCGCCCGCCCCCGCTTCAGCGGCTACGAGCAGCATGGCCTGCCCGGCTGTTTTGTCTGCGGTACCGACCGCTGCGAGCACGACGGCCTGCTGCTGCACACCGGCCCGGTGACCGGTCGTGACAGCACCGTAGCCTGCCCCTGGACGCCAGACAGCACGCTGGACGCCGGTGACGGCACGGTTGCTCCGGAATTTGTCTGGGCGGCGCTGGATTGTCCCGGCTATTTTGCCGTGAAAGATCAGGCCGGCGTTGCCCTGCTAGGCCGCTTTGCCGCGCACATCGAGCGCCCGATCAAGGTCGGCGAGCAGTTGGTCGTAACCGGCTGGGCCATCGCCCACGATGGCCGCAAGCACCAGGCCGGCACCGCTATCTACACAGCAGATGGCCAGCCGGTGGGCTGGGCCGAGGCCACCTGGATCAGTCTGCAGAAACAGGCGGCCTAAGGAAGCACTGGCCAATTCCACTCGCCCTACGGGGCGTACAGGCTGGGCATGCGGAATTAATCAGTGCTACCTTAACGCCGAGTTACTCGGCGTTAAGGTAGGAAGAACGCGTCAGCCCGAGCCGCAGCGCATCGACAAAGCGCGTGCGCTCGGCCGGGCTGAGGCGCGCACCGGAGACCTTGTCACGGTACAGTGTCACCAGCTCATCCGGCGCAAAGTGCACGTAACGCAGCATGTCTTCGATAGTGTCGTGGGTTTCGATGCCACCATGCACCACCTTGCCATCGGCACGCAGGTACACGTTGACCGAGTCGGTGTCACCGAACAGGTTGTGCATGTCACCCAGAATCTCCTGGTAGGCACCCACCAGGAAAATCCCCAGCAGGTAGTCCTCACCCTCGCGCAGGTCGTGCACCGGCAGCGTATTCTCGATGCTCTGCTCATCGACGTAGTGGCGGATCTTGCCATCGGAGTCGCAGGTCAGATCCTGCAGCACCGCGCGGCGCAGGGGCTCTTCTTCAAGCCGGTCGAGCGGCACGATCGGCAACACCTGATCAATCGCCCAGGTATCCGGCAGACTCTGGAAGACCGAAAAGTTGCAGATGTACTTGTCAGCCATCTTGTCGTTCAGCTCATCCAGCACCTGGCGGTGAGAGCGCTGACGGGCCTTCAGCTGGGCATGCAAGCGATTGCACAACGCGTAGTAGCACTGCTCTGCCAGCGCCTTTTCAGACAGGCTGAGCTTGCCCTCGGCATACTGCGCCGCCACATCAGCCATATAGTGCGTTGCGCGCCAGTAGGTTTCGGTGACCATTTCGATATCGTGCTGATCCTGCAGTCGCACCAGATTGCGCACCACCGCCGGCAACTCGTCCAGGTCCTCGATCTCGGGCATCACATCGTTGTAACGCTCAACGTCGGTCACCTGCACAATCAGCACCGCGTGGTGCGCGGTCATCGCCCGCCCGCTCTCGGAGAAGATGTGGGGGTGCGGCAGCCCCTGCTCATCACAGAAGTCACGTAGCATGCCCACCACCGTATGCGCGTACTCATTGACGTCGTAGTTGATCGAGCTGGCATTGCGCGAGTGGGTGCCGTCATAGTCCACGCCCAGGCCGCCGCCAACATCGATATGGTCGACCGGCAGCCCTAGCGCGCGCAGCTCGCCAAAGTAGCGAATGGCTTCGCGGAAACCGTGCTGATAATCGGCCAGATTGGCGATCTGTGAGCCCATGTGAAAATGCAGCAGACGCACACCGTCCTGCAGATTGGCCGCCCGGAAGGTGTCAACCACGCGCAGCAGCTGGGCGGCAGACAGCCCGAATTTGGACTTCTCACCGCCGGTGTCGGCCCACTTGCTGGAGGCAAGCGAGGAGAGCCGTACCCGCAGCCCTACCTGCGGCGTGACGCCGAGCTTTTCCGCCTCCTCAATCACCAGCCGGACCTCGGACTCCTTCTCGATCACGATGAACACATTGTGGCCGAGCTTCTGGCCGATCAGTGCCAGGTGGATGAACTCGCGGTCCTTGTAGCCGTTGCAGACAATGGTGCCGCCCTTGGGCGCCAGCGCCAGCACCGCCATGAGTTCAGGCTTGGAACCTGCCTCCAGGCCGATGGAGACGCTCTCGGTGGCGATGACGTTCTCCACCACCGCTTCCTGCTGGTTGACCTTGATCGGATAAAGCGCGGTATAGCCGGCGCCGTACTCCAGCGCCTCGATGTTGCGGTCAAAGGCGCCGGTCAACTGGCGTACCCGCGCCTGCAGAATATCCGGAAAGCGCACCAGCAACGGCAGATCCAGTCCGCTCTCGCGCAGCTGCCCTAGCAGCTCGTGCAGGTCGATACTGCCTGCCTCCGGGCCGCGCGGCATGACCTCGACATGGCCCTGTTCATTGACGTTGAAATAGCCCGCGCCCCAATGGCGAATGCCGTAGACACTGCGGCTGTCTGCCACGGTCCAGGCCGATGCGTCTTCTTTGCGCGAACGTCGAACAGATCCCATTGCTTCCTCACTCTACTCACTTGTTGGGCTCGCCATTGTGAACGTCATTCGTGACGACAGTTCCACTGGCGACTCTAGGGCCTGTTGCCGTTTCGTTCATCCGCCTGCCGGAGGCCATTTTTCGGCCAGGCAAGGCGGAGGGAGCGCAGTGTAGTCGCTCTACATAAGCGACCGACAACGCAGCATGGCCAAAAAATGGCCCCGGCCCTCTGGGTTGCGCCTGTAAAGCCGCCACTCGGCGTCGCTCGTCGCTCACGTGGAATGACCACGCTACGCTTCTCGCTTCTTGATTGGCGGCTTTACAGGCTGCAACAGGCGGGCGAACGAAACGACAACAGGCCCTAGCCAAGGATAAGCCAAAAGGCGTCTGCCCGCAGCGCCCGCCATGACTCAGCATTTGCGTGCTCTATAAGCCTGCGGCGCGCTTGGGGCCAGACCGGCACTGGTTTAACGTAGCTGGAGAAGCACTGATCAACTCCGCATGCCTTGTGCGGGGCGTGTGGACTTGATCAGCGCCTCCCTAGTTAACGCATGCCAACAACAAGGAGACTCCCATGCAACAGTACTTCAGCCTGGCCGGCCGCACCGCGCTGGTCACCGGCGGCAGCCGCGGCATTGGCCGCATGATCGCCCAGGGCTACCTGGAAGCCGGCGCCCGCGTCATCATTTGCTGCCGCAAAATTGCCGAAGGCCAGCAAACAGCCCAGGAGCTGAGTCAGTACGGCGAGTGCATCGCCCTGGCCGCCGACCTGTCCAGCGAGGCAGGCGCCCGCCAACTGGCCGACGACGTCAGCAAGCTCACCGACCGCCTGGACATCCTGGTCAACAACGCCGGTACCAGCTGGGGTGCTCCGCTGGAAGACTTTCCGGTCTCCGGCTGGGAAAAGGTCATGCAGCTGAACGTCATCTCGGTCTTCAGCTGCATCCAGCAACTGCTGCCGCTGCTGCGCGCGTCGGCCAACGCGGACAATCCCGCACGCGTTATCAACATCGGCTCGGTCGCCGGCATCAGCTCCTTCGGCGAGCAGGCCTACTCCTATGGTCCAAGCAAGGCCGCCGTACACCAGCTCTCGCGCAACCTGGCCCGTGAGCTGGTCAGCGAACACATCAACGTCAATGTGATCGCCCCCGGCCGCTTCCCGAGCAAGATGACCAGCCACATCCAGAGCGACCCAGAGGCCATGGCTGAGGACTGCAAGCACATCCCGATGAAACGCTGGGGCCGCGAAGAGGAAATGTCCGCGCTAGCCATCATGCTGGCCGGCACCGGCGGCGCCTACATGACCGGCAATATCATCCCGATCGACGGCGGCTTCACCCTCTAAGCGCAACGCCGGCCCGCCCCGACGCCCGCCGCCCGGCGGGCGCTCTCCCCTCCTGAAAACCCTCCTGATCACGCCCCAGCGTGAGGCACTGCTGCGCCCTGGCGGTGCACCCCAAGACACCCACGCCCGCTCCCACGCAGCCCCCACCAGACGGGGCATAGCGCCAAATTGATTACACAAGAAAGTAGTTTGATGACAAATCTATTTAACAGCTATAAACATATTCAAGCCACGCAAACCCGCATGAACACGGCGTTTAATGCGGGTTGAGATAATTTTTTGGATATGTTTATTATGAAAAAAGCATTTACGCATAAGCATTAGGAACCCGGTTTGTCACTTACACCCGTAACACTACGAAAACCCGAAAGCACGGACGGCTTTGCCCTGAACAACCTGGTCGAACGCTGCAAACCGCTGGACACCAACTCGGTGTACTGCAACCTGCTGCAGTGTTACGACTTTGCCGATACCGCCATTGCCGCCGAGACGGCTGACGGCGATCTGGTCGGCTTTATCTCCGGCTATCGTCCGCCGGCGCGCCAAGACACCTTGTTTGTCTGGCAGGTCGCCGTGGACAGCCGCATGCGCGGCCAGGGCCTGGCACTGAAGATGCTGCTGGCACTGATTGGACGCGTACGCGCAGATGGTGTCAGCCGATTGGAGACGACCATCTCCCCCGGCAACGAGGCATCTGAGGCGCTGTTCAAAAAAGCCTTCCGTTTGCTTGGCGCCGAGTACAGCACCGAAGTGCTGTTCTCCCGCGAGACACATTTCAATGGTCAGCACGATGATGAAGTCATCTATCGCGCCGGCCCCTTTACCCAATCTGCACCCCAACCAGCTCAAGCTTGAGATCAGGAGATCCCATGAACACCTTTGAACAGTTCGAGAAAAACGAATCGGATATTCGCAGCTACTGCCGCTCGTTCCCGGTGGTCTTCAAGCAGGCCCGTGGCGCCGAGCTGGTGACCCGCGAAGGCAAGAGCTACATCGACTTTCTGGCCGGTGCCGGCACCCTGAACTACGGGCACAACAACCCGATCCTGAAAAAGGCGCTGATCCAGTACCTGGAAGATGACGGCATCACCCACGGCCTCGACATGTACTCCGACGCCAAAGAGCGCTTCCTGGAGACCTTCAACCGCGTGATCCTGGAGCCCCGCGGCCTGGGCGCGTACAAGGTCCAGTTCAGCGGCCCGACTGGTGCCAACTCGGTCGAAGCAGCCCTTAAACTGGCCCGCAAGGTCACTGGCCGCAGCAACGTCATCAGCTTCACCAACGGTTTCCACGGCTGCACCATCGGTGCGCTGTCGGTCACCGGTAACGGCCACCACCGCGGCGCCGCTGGCGTACCGCTGTCCGAGGTGAGCCGCATGCCTTACGCCAACTATTTTGGCGACAAGGTCAACACCATCGCCATGATGGACAAGATGCTCAGCGACCCGAGCAGCGGTATCGACAAGCCCGCCGCCGTGATCGTTGAAGTCGTCCAGGGTGAAGGCGGCCTGAACACCGCCTCCGCCGACTGGATGCGCAAGCTGGAAAAGCTCTGCCGCAAGCATGAAATGCTGCTGATCGTCGATGACATTCAGGCTGGCTGCGGCCGCACCGGCACCTTCTTCAGCTTTGAGGAAATGGGTATCAAGCCGGACATCATCACCCTGTCCAAGTCGCTCAGCGGGTTCGGTCTGCCCTTCGCCATCGTGGTCATGCGCAACGAGCTGGACCAGTGGGAGCCGGGCGAGCACAACGGTACCTTCCGTGGCAACAACCACGCGTTCGTCACCGCTGCCGCTGCTCTGGAGAACTTCTGGGCTGACGATACCTTCGCCAAGAGCGTGCAGGCCAAGGGCAAGCGCATCGCTGACGGCATGCAGAAGATCGTCCGCAAGCACGGCCCCGACTCTCTCTATGTCAAAGGCCGCGGCATGATGCTGGGCATTAACTGCCCCGACGGCGATACCGCCGCCGCCATCTGCAAGGAAGCCTTTGCCAACGGGCTGGTGATCGAAACCAGCGGTAACCATAGCCAGGTCGTCAAGTGCCTGTGCCCGCTGACCATCACCGAAGAACAGATCGACAAGGCTCTGACCATCCTCGATGCCGCCTTTGCCAAGGTGCTGGGTGATCAGGTCGCCAATCAAGCTTCTTGAGGAAACAGACAACATGATCGTACGTACACTGGAAGAATGCGAAAACTCCGAACGCCGCGTCGCCACCGAGACCTGGGAAAGCACCCGGATGCTGCTCAAGGACGACCAGATGGGGTTTTCTTTCCACATCACCACCATCTACGCCAATAAAGAGACCCACATCCACTACAAGAACCACCTGGAGTCGGTCTATTGCATGAGCGGGAACGGTGAGATCGAAACCCTGTCGGACGGCAAGGTATATCAAATCCGTCCCGGCACCCTGTACATCCTGGACAAGCACGACGAGCACATGCTGCGTGGCGGTACCGAGGACATGAAAATGGCCTGCGTATTCAATCCGCCACTGAGCGGCAAGGAAGTACACGACAAAGACGGGGTATACCCCGTCGATAACAGCTGAGGCCCCGACAACCCATATAAAGGAGGATTAATGACGGCAGCGGTTGACCTGTATCCCACACGCCGCCAAGACCAGCCCCGCTGGCACGAGCGAATTGACCCGATAAGCTATCGGCGCCATGACCGCGAAGCGCCGCTGACGGCGCAGCAGATAGACCAGTTTGAACGTGACGGTTTCCTGCTGCTGCCCAACGCTTTCAGCGCGGAGGAAGTTGCCGTTTTCCGCCGAGAGGTTGAACGGTTACGCAGCGACAAAGGCATTCTTGCCAGTGACGCTGCGATACGCGAACCGGACAGCGGCGCACTGCGCTCGCTGTTCGCGATTCACCAGAGCAGCGAGCTGTTCGCCAGAGTAGCAGCAGACGAACGCATCGCCGCCAAGATTCAGCATCTACTCGATGGTGACCTGTACGTGCATCAGTCGCGTCTGAATCTCAAGCCTGGCTTCAAGGGCAAGGAGTTCTACTGGCACTCCGACTTTGAAACCTGGCACGCCGAGGATGGACTACCGCGCATGCGCACCATCAGCTGCTCCATCCTGCTCACCGACAACTCACCCTGCAACGGTCCGCTACTGCTGGTACCGGGTTCACACCGCTACTTCATCAGCTGTGTGGGTGAAACGCCGGACGAGCACTACCGCCGCTCCCTGCGCAAGCAGGAGCTGGGGGTACCGGATGACGCCAGCCTCGCCGACATGGTCAGCGAAGGCGGCATCACCGCCGCAACCGGCCAGGCCGGCTCGGTGGTACTGTTTGACTGCAACACGCTGCACGGCTCCAACAGTAATATTACGCCGGATCCACGCAGCAACCTGTTCTACGTGTACAACCACGTGGATAATCTGCCGGTCGAGCCTTTCGGGGCAGATACACCCAGACCGGCATTTGTGGCCGAACGCGGCCCGGTAACGCCGCTGCGCATAGCGTCGCAGCGTTATCAATAACGGGAGCATGAGGCTCCCGACCTGCTGGTGGCAGGACCGAATTCACCAAAGACAGAAACCAGGACTATGCATACAGTAGAGAAAATCGGCGGCACCTCAATGAGCCGCTTTGAGGAAGTACTGAACAACATTTTCATTGGCCAACGTCAGGGTACCGAGCTGTACCAGCGTGTTTTCGTTGTCTCTGCCTACAGCGGTATGACCAACATGCTGCTCGAACACAAGAAAACCGGCGAGCCCGGTGTGTACGAGCGCTTTGCCGACGCCCATAACGAGGACGCCTGGCTCGAGGCGCTGGACGCCGTCCAGCAAGCCATGCTCGACAAGAACGCCGAGCTGTTCACCGGTGAATACGAGCTGCAAGCGGCCAACCGCTTCATCGAAGGCCGCATCAGCGACGTACGCGACTGCATGGTCAGCCTGCAGCAGCTGTGCTCCTACGGTCACTTCCAGCTGACTGAGCACCTGATGAAGGTGCGTGAAATGCTGGCCTCGCTGGGTGAAGCGCACAGCGCCTTCAATACCGTACTGGCACTGAAAAAGCGCGGCATCAATGCCCGCCTGGCTGACCTGACCGGCTGGAACCAGCGCGAGCCCAAGAGCTTCCAGGACA
This sequence comes from Halopseudomonas pachastrellae, assembly GCF_900114765.1. Classification (GTDB taxonomy): domain Bacteria; phylum Pseudomonadota; class Gammaproteobacteria; order Pseudomonadales; family Pseudomonadaceae; genus Halopseudomonas; species Halopseudomonas pachastrellae. The sequence goes on along the minus strand of NZ_FOUD01000004.1, from coordinate 175,159 downwards.
TGGTGCGTGACAGCTTCGACGGCATCGACATCAGCCGCGAACTGGTAGTAGCGACTGGCTACACCCACTGCAGCGAAGGCCTGATGAATACCTTTGACCGCGGCTACAGCGAAATTACCTTCGCCCAGATCGCCGCAGCCACTGGCGCCAGCGAGGCGATCATCCACAAGGAATATCACCTCTCCAGCGCCGACCCGACCCTGGTCGGTGTCGACAAGGTGGTCACCATTGGCCGCACCAACTATGACGTCGCAGACCAGCTGTCCAACCTGGGTATGGAAGCAATCCACCCCAAGGCGGCGCGCACGCTGCGCCGGGCCGGTATTCACCTGCGCATCAAAAATGCCTTTGAGCCGGACCACGGCGGCACGCTGATCAGCCAGGACTACTGCAGCGAGAAGCCCTGCGTCGAGATCATCGCCGGCCGCAAGGACGTGTTTGGCATCGAAGTCTTCGACCAGGAGATGCTGGGTGACGTGGAGTACGATCTGGAAATCACCAAGCTGCTGCGCAAGCTCAAGCTGTACGTGGTGAACAAGGACTCGGATGCCAACAGCATCACCTACTACATCTCCGGTTCACGCAAGATGATCAACCGCGCCTCGCGCCTGATCGAAGAGCGCTACCCGATGGCCGAGGTCAACGTCCATAACATCGCCATCGTCTCGGCGATCGGCTCGGACCTCAAGGTCAAAGGCATCTTGGCCAAGACCGTGGCAGCCCTGGCCGAGGCTGGTATCAGCATCCAGGCGGTGCACCAGTCGATCCGCCAGGTCGAGATGCAGTGCGTGGTTCAGGAAGAAGACTACGACGCCGCGATTGCTGCGCTGCACCGCGCACTGATCGAGCCGGAAAATCACGGCGATGTGATCGTCGCCGCCTGATCCCATCGGTAATCGTATAACGCACAAACCCGGCTCAGGCCGGGTTTGTGCGTTATAGTCGGTCAACAGGAATAACCCGATAACGGAATGCTGTTGTGATTGAAGCTGTCTGGATTGCCTTTGCCTTTGGCCTGGGCCTGCTGCTCAAGCAGGTCGGCCTGCCCCCACTGATTGGTTACCTGGGCGCCGGTTTTGCCCTCTCGCTTCTGGGCGAGCGCGTTGGCGTTGGCCCGGACGACAGCTACATTCTCTCGCACATTGCGCACCTGGGTGTGCTGCTATTGCTGTTCACCGTTGGCCTGAAACTGAAGGTCAAGAACCTGGTGCGGCCCGAAGTGGTGGGTGGCAGCCTGCTGCACTTTGGCCTGTCTACCGCACTCTTTCTGCCCGCCTTCCTCTATCTGCTTGAGCTGCCGCTGGGCGAAGCCTCCCTGCTGGCGATGGCACTCTCGTTCTCCAGCACCGTACTGGCAGCCAAGGTGTTGGAGGGCAAACGCGAACTGCGTGCCTTCCACGGCCGGGTCGCGATTGGCGTACTCATCATGCAGGACCTGATCGCCCTGGTGGCCATCAGCATTGCCAGCGGCAAGAGCCCGTCGAGCTGGGCTCTGATGGTGCTGATCCTGCCGCTGTGCAAACCCATTCTCTACAAGCTGCTCGATTTGAGCGGCCACGAAGAGCTGATGGTGTTGCTGGGGCTACTGCTGGCACTGGTTGTCGGCGGCGCCGGCTTTGAAAAGCTGGGGCTGAGTTCCGAGCTGGGTGCGCTGGCGTTCGGCGCCATGCTGGCCGGCCACAAGCGCGCTGGCGAGCTGTCCCAGTCTCTGTGGAGCCTGAAAGAGATATTTCTGGTCGGCTTTTTCCTGCAGATTGGTCTGGGCGGCTTGCCCGATCACCACGCACTCATGTTCGCGCTGGTCATGACCTTGCTGCTGCCGCTGAAAAGCGCGCTGTTCTTCCTGCTCTTCGTTGGCTTCAAGCTGCGCGCACGCAGCGCGTTTCTGAGCAGCCTGACGCTGACCAACTACAGCGAGTTCGGCCTGATCATGGCCAGCCTGGTACTGCCGCAATGGCTGGTACCACTGGCGCTGACCGTGGCCTTTTCCTTTGTGATATCCGCTCCGCTGAACCGGATCGTTCACGGTATTTATGAACATATAGCGCCGCTACTCACCCGCTTTGAGCGCGACATACGCCACCCAGACGAGCAACCAATCACCCTGGATGACGCGCAGATTCTAATCATGGGGCTGGGCCGGACCGGTCGGGCGGCCTACGACAACCTGTCGGAAAAGGGCTACCGGGTGATAGCGCTGGACTCCGACCCGGTTGCCGTGGAAACCAGCCTGCAGGCTGGCCGCCGCGCCCTGTTCGCCGATGCCGAGGACCCGGTGTTCTGGCAGAACCTGGATATGCCCAACATTCACTCGGTCATCCTGGCCATGAACGATGCAGAGGCCAAGACCATCACCGTGCACAACCTGCGTGGCCGCGGTTTTGACGGTCTGATCGTCTCTCACGCCATGTACGAGGACATCGCCCGGCGCATCATTCAGGCCGGCGCCGACCACACTTACCTGACCATGAGCGAGGCCGGCACCGGCCTCGCCGAACACGTGGCCCGCAGCATTCAGGAGCGCAGTGCCCTACTCAACGACGGGGGTTCAGGAATTCGACCACCTGCGCGGCCGCCGCAGCCGGATGCTCCAGCATAAAACAGTGCCCGCCGGCGGTCTGATGCGCGCTGACCTGGCTGTTGCTGACAGCCAGTCGGCGGGCTGACTGAATGACAAACGGATAGGTACGGTCACCGTAGACGATGCGGGTTGGGGTTTTCAGGCGGCGCAGTGACGACCAGAGCCCCTTTGGCATGGTGCGAAACACCTCAGCCTCGCGACTGGGCCGGCAGCACAGCTCAACACCACCTCCCGGGCGCTCACGCAGCGCATGGGAGATATGCGCCTCAAAGGCGGTTTCATCCCAACCACGAAACATGCCGCGATTATGCAAGCCGGCATGCGCAGCGGTGCGATCCGGCCAGTAATCACGCCGGGCGGCTGCTCGCTTGGCAACCGCATGATCATTTAACCCCACCAGCCCCAGCCCGCGACGCAGAGCGATCAGTGCGGGCGGAAAGAGCACCGGATCAAGCAGCACCGCCCGCTGGAACAGCGCCGGGTCAGCTGCCATCATCAAGGCACTGAGCACGCCGCCAAAGCTGTGCCCGCAGGCCAGGCTTGGCACCTCACCAAATTGCTCACGCCCAGCCCGAAACGCCTCGGCAGCCGCCTCAGCGTTACGATTCCAGCCAACAAAGCGCTCGCCATGATCGCTCTGGCCATGCCCCTGCAGGTCGCACAGCCAGAGGTCAAAGTGCTCGGTCAGCAGCGCCAGCATCGGCTCATAGGTGCGCGTACAAAAACCATTGCCATGTAAAAAATGCAGCAACGGCTTGCCACTGGGCCAGGTATGCCACCCACGCAGGGTAAATCCGGCGCTCACTGCATGCGCCCAAGGTAACAACTCCATCCGGTAAACTCCCCCAAAACAAGGCAGACAGTCTAATCCGCCACCCAGAGCCTGTCAGCGGCATTCCCGTCTGTTAATCTGGCGTTTCGGCCTTGCCTGGCCGAAAAATGACCTCCGGCAAGCGGATGAACGAAACAGCGACAGCCCCTAGCGATACAGACATGCTCAACACCACCATTTCGGGGACCGGCCCGACACTCACCTGGGCCCACGGCCTGATGCATTCAATGGACTTTGAAAGTCGCACCGGCTGGTTCCACCCAGAATGTGGCAGCAAGGTACGCCGGGTGCGCTTTGATGCGCGTGGGCATGGCCAGTCCCCAGGCAGCGTGGACGTGGCGCATTATCTGTGGTCAGCCCAGGCGGCAGACATGCTGGCCATAGCGAGAGCCCAGTCAGAAAGCAGTATTGCCCTGGGTGGACACTCCATGGGCTCGGCCAGCGCGTTGCTGGCAGCGATGCAGGCACCGGACAAGGTGAGCTGCCTGATCTTGGCGACGCCGCCAACAGCCTGGCGTACCCGCCCGGCGCAGATACGCCGCTACCGGCAGATGCAGCGCATCATTGAGCAACGCGGGCTTGCCAGCCTGGTCGGCCTCGCAGCGCAGAACCCCGCCCTGCCCGACTGGTTGCTGGCCGCGCACCCGGCACATGCCAATGCCTCACAGCAGGCGTTGGCAACGATGCAGCAGGGTAACCTGATGGCGATACTCGACGCCGCCTGCCAGTGCGATCTGCCCGCACCTGAAACCCTGCTCCAGCTGCGCATCCCCACACTGATACTGGGCTGGCGCGACGACCCCATCCACCCACTGGAAACGGCAGAGCAGCTGGCAGCGGCGCTACCGCTGGCCGAGCTGCAGATCATCGACAGTGCCGGCGCGCTGCAGGCCTGGCCCAGCCAGATCGACGACTTTGTCTGCCGTCATGCTCACTCCAGGCTGTAGTCGATATTGGTGACCACCCGGATGCGCTTGACCTCAGGGGTGAATGGGTCAACGTCGTTGATCGAGAAGTAGCCCTGGGTTGCACGACGAATGCTGCCAACCTTGCTGCCAGAGTCACGGGCAAACTGGTCGGCCGCCGCCCTGGCGTCGGCAGTGGCATCAGCAATCATCTCCGGCTTGATTGACTCAAGCTGAGTAAAGATAAAGCTGGGCTGAAACTCATAGCTCTGGGTCAGGGCGACGCCCGACTTGACCAGCTCGCCGACGCTCTGCATGCCGGCCTTCACCGCATCCACATCCTGGGTGCGCACCAGCACAGTGACCTCGGCACGGTAGCGCTCAGGCGGCAGATTGGCGCCGTAACTGTTGGCGTGCTGGTCGACAATCTTGGGCACCGACAGTTGAATATCAGCCTCGGTAAAACCCTTTAGCAGCAGGAACGAGCGCACCAGCCCCTGCTGGGTCTCGATATCGCTCTGCAGGCGATCAAGGCTGTCGCCGCTGACGCTGAAGTTCACAGGCCAAAGGGCCAGATCAGCAGCCACTTCCCGCTCCGCCAACCCCTTGACACTCACAACCCGGTCGGCCCCGCGAAACTCCAGCAGACCGGTCTTCAAACTGACGCCGACAAAGCCCAGAGCCAGCGCAATCAGCGCCGCCGCCAGCAGCGACCACAAGGAACAACGTGCAACAGCAGACATGAATACTCTCCTTCCGAGCCCTCAGCGCAGCGAATATGCTACTAATCGGGCGTTTGCAATATCGCCAAGCCCACATAGAATAGACAGTGTGGGGCGCCGATCAATTCCGCGAGCCAACAGCTCAGGTAGACCCGCCAGTGCATTCACCCGGCAATGCGCTAGCATGTGGGCAGGCAGTACCGATCGGCAACCCGATATAGCCCGCGTGAAGCCTCTTTGGCTGTCAACCCGTCGTTCAGTTCCAGGAGTCCCTGTTGGATCTCGCAACCCTGATAGGTCTTATCGGCGCCATCGGCATCATTGCCGCATCCATCCTACTGGGTACTGGCGCTCAGGTATTCTTCAACGTGCCCTCGTTGCTGATCGTCATCGGCGGCAGCCTGTTCGTGGTGCTTGCCAAATTCAATGTCAGTCAATTTATTGGCGCCATTAAAGTTGCCGGTCGCGCTTTCCGCTTCAAGCTGCCCGACACCGAGGCCAGCATCAGCGAACTGGTCGAACTGGCCACCCTGGCCCGCAAGCAAGGCCTGCTGGCACTGGAAGAGAAAGAAATCTCCCAACCCTTTCTAGCCAGCGGCATCCAACTGCTGATTGATGGCCATCCGCAGGAAACCGTGAAAGCGATCCTGGAAAAAGAACGCGTGCTGACGCTGGACCGCAACCGCTGGGGTGCCAAGGTGTTCTCGGCGCTGGGCGACGTAGGCCCGGCCATGGGCATGATTGGAACACTGATCGGCCTGGTGCAAATGCTTTCGAACATGGAAGACCCAAAGTCCATCGGCCCGGCAATGGCGGTCGCCCTACTGACCACGCTCTACGGCGCCATGCTGGCGACCATGATTTGCCTGCCTATCGCCGACAAGCTGAACCTGCGCATGACTGAAGAAGCGCGCATGCAAGCGCTGTGGATCGACGCCATTCTGGCCATTCAGGAAGGCACCAACCCACGCGTCATCGAACAATTGCTGCGTAGCTACCTGCCCGAGAACAAGCGCGACAAGGCTGCCGGCGGCGAGGCGCAGGACGCCTGATGGAAGAACAGGAAGACGATAGCCCCGGCATCCCGGCGTGGGTCATGACCTTCGCCGACCTGATGTCGCTGCTGATGTGCTTTTTCGTACTGCTGCTGTCGTTCTCTGAAATCGACGCGCAGAAGTTCAAGCAGATCGCCGGCGAGCTGTCCAAGGCATTTGGCGTACAGCGTGACGTCCCGGTACTGGACATTCCGATGGGTACCAGCCCGATCTTTGACAACTTCTCCCCCGGCAAACCCGAACCCACGCCGGTCGACAGCGTGCGCCAGCAAACGACACAGGAAGCACCGCAGCTGGAAACGCTGCGCGCTGAGATGGAAACCGAGTTGCAGGAACAGGTGCAGAGCACCACCGAACAGCAGGTCGATACCAGCGTCGACGCCTTGCGCGATGTGCTGGAGAACGAGCTGCAGGAGGGGCGCATCCAGCTGGAGCACGACCGCAAACGGATTATCATTCGGGTTGAGGAAAAAGGCTCGTTCCCGTCCGGTTCCGCCGACATGACCGAAGACTTTCACGCCATGCTCGACCGCATCGCCGAGGTGCTTGCCGAGCTGCCGGGTGAGGTCACCATTGAAGGCCACACAGACAACATCCCGATCCACACCAACCGCTTCCAGTCCAACTGGGACCTGTCGGCTGCGCGCGCCTCGTCAGTGGCCAACGCCCTGCTACTGGATGACAGCATCCTGCCGGAGCGCATCCGCGTGCAGGGCTACGCCGAAACCCGCCCGCGCGCCGACAACGACTCACCGGAAAACAGAGCGCTCAACCGCCGGGTAGAGATTATTCTGGACCTTTCCGGCTCGATTGAAGAATACGAGGCGGAGCTGCGACGGCTGATGGAGGAGGATCTGGGCGACCTGATTCAAGACCTGGAGCTGCAGCACAACCCTGCTCCACGCCCCTGATCAGCGCTTGAGGTCGTCCGGGATGGGTGGCTCCGGCATCGGCCCCGGACGCTTGCCCTGACCAGCGCGGAACTGACGCAGCTGGAAGACGTAGGCCAACACCTGCGCTACCGCCAGGTACAAACCGGCCGGAATCTCGCGGTCCAGCTCGGTACTGTAGAACACGGCCCGCGCCAACGGGGCTGACTCCAGCACCACAATCTGATTCTCGCTGGCCACCTCGCGAATGCGCTGCGCTACCAGGTCCGCCCCCTTGGCCAGAAGTACCGGCGCGCCGGTGGCCAGCGGGTCGTACTTCAGTGCTACGGCAAAGTGCGTCGGGTTGGTGATCACCACGTCAGCCTGAGGCACCTTGTCCATCATTCGGCGCTCGGCCATTTCACGCTGCAACTGACGGATGCGCCCTTTCACCTCGGGCTTACCCTCGGAATCCTTGAACTCGTCCTTGACCTCCTGCTTGGTCATGCGCAGCTTCTGCTTGTGATCCCAAAGCTGAAACGGCACATCGACGGCAGCGATCAGGATCAGCGATGCGGACAGAATGATCAAGGACGAGGCGAGCACCCAGGCGCAGTGCACAATGGCCGACTGCAAAGACTCCTGCCCCATGCTGAGCAGATCTTCGGTGCGCAGGTGGAGTACCAGCAAGGCGGCGCCCAGTACCACCAGGAACTTGCCCAACGCCTTGAGCAGCTCAATCAGAGCTTTAAGCGAGAACATGCGCTTGAGGCCGGCCAGCGGATTCATACGCTCGAATTTGGGCGCCAGGGATTTGATGCTGAACAGCCAGCCGCCCAGCAGCACCGGCCCCACGATAGAGGCCACCAGCAGCAGGAAGAACAGCGGCCCCAGCACCTGCAACCCCTCACCCACCGAGGCAAACAGATGCAGGCCCATGCTGTCATTGCTGTAGAGCGCTTCGCGCTCGATGCTGAAGTTGAAGCTCATGATGTTCATCAGCTTCTGCACCATCGCCGGCCCCAAGATCAGCAGGCCCACCGCCGCGACCATCACCACCGCCAGCGTATTGAGCTCGCGCGAGCGCGCCACCTGCCCTTTGTCACGCGACTCCTGGAGTCGCTTGCCCGTGGGCTCCTCCGTGCGTTCCTGACCGCTATCGGACTCGGCCATCAGCTCGCCCTCACCAGTGCACGCAGGTAAATCAACGCCTCCGCTGCCAGCTCCTGGTACTGCGCCAACACATTACCCAATAGCACCCAGAGGATGAACAGACCAAACACCAGGGTCAGCGGAAAGCCGATGGAGAAGATGTTCAGCTGCGGCGCAGCCCGCATCATCACGCCAAAGGAGATATTGACGATCAGCAGCGCGGTAATCGCCGGCAGGCCGATCAGAATGGCAGCGGCCATTACCCAGGAGAACCGCAACGCCAGCGCCTGAAAATCAAGCCGCCCCAGGCTCTCGCCAATGGGTAAGGTGGTGAAGCTCTCAACCAGCACCTCCAACACCACCAGATGACCATTCATGGCCAGAAACAGCAGCGTAACCAGCATGGTGAAGACCTGCGCCACGACCGCGACCGAAATCCCCATGCTGGGGTCGTTCATGGACGCAAAGCCCAAGCCCATCTGCATAGCGACAATCTGCCCGGCCAGCACGTGAACCTGAAACAGCAACTGAAGCGAAAAGCCCATGGCCGCGCCAATCAGAATTTGCTCACCGATCAGCAGCCAACTTCGCAATGACAATGCATCGATAGTCGGCACCTCACCGATCTGAGGCGCAACCAGGGCGGTGATAGCCAGGGCGAGGTAGAGACGAATGCGCACCGGCAGCAGCTGCGTGCCAATCACCGGCATGGTCATCAACAGGGAGGCAATGCGAAACAGTACCCACAGGTAGCTACCTACCCAGCGACTGATCTCGGCGCTGGAAAGCTCGAACATCAGCCGATCAATCCGGGAATCTGCCGATACAGAGTATCGGTGAACTCAACCATCTGCGTCGCCAGCCAGGGGCCCAGCCAGATCAGAGTCAGAAAGGTAATCAGCAAACGCGGCAAGAAGCTGAGGGTCTGTTCGTTGATCTGCGTTGCCGCCTGAAACATCGCAACAATCAAACCAATGATCAGGCTGGGCAAGACCACAATGGCAACCACCACCGAGGTCAGCCACAGCGCTTGTCGAAACAGATCGATCGCCACTTCGGGAGTCATGGCCTGCTCCTATGTCACCGCAAAGCTGGCAGCCAGGGTGCCGATAATAAGCGCCCAGCCGTCGACCAGCACAAACAGCATGATCTTGAAGGGCAACGAGATGATCAACGGTGACAGCATCATCATACCCATGGCCATCAATACACTGGCGACCACCAGATCAATCACCAGAAAGGGAATAAAGATCATAAACCCAATCTGGAACGCGGTTTTCAGCTCGGAGGTAACAAACGCCGGCACCAGAATATGGAAGGGCACATCGTCCGGGCTGGCCAGATCCGTGCGCTTGGCCAGCCGCACGAAAAGCTCCAAGTCGGTCTCGCGGGTCTGTGCCAGCATAAAGTCGCGCATGGGGATGCTGGCCGCCTCAAGCGCCTGCTGCGGCGCCATCTCCTCGTTCAGATACGGCTGCAGCGCGGTCTCGTTAACGCGCTCAAACACCGGCGCCATGATGAACAGGGTGAGAAACAGCGCCAGGCCGATCAGGATCTGGCTCGACGGCGTCTGCTGCAGGCCAAGGGCCTGACGAAGAATGGCGAACACAATGATGATGCGGGTAAAGCTGGTCATCATCATCACAAAGGCAGGGATAAAGCTCAGCGCCGACATCAGCAGCAGAATCTGCAGGCTGACCGAATAGGTCTGCTGACCCTCGGCATCGGTGCTCAGCGTAATCGCCGGCATGCTCAGCGGATCGGCTGCCGTCTGCGCCAACACCGACGGCGCCAGCAGCGCCAGTAAAAGCCCAAGCCAGCGCATCATGGAGTCTGGTCCCGTTTCAGTATTGCCTGCAACTTGCGGGCGAAATCGCTGTTGCCGGCCGCAGCCTGGCTCAAATCGGCTACCGGCTGTTCAAAAACATGCAGGGTGTTGATACGGCCGGGCGAGGCGCCCAGCAGCATCTGTGTGCCGCCCACATCAACCAGCAGCAAACGGTCACGCGGCCCCAGCGGCAAACTGCTGAGCAAGCGGATGTGTTGCCCGCCCTGCCCGGCCATGGGTCCAACCCGGCGCAGCAGCCAACCCAGCGCGAAGATTAGGCCAACCACCACCAGCAGCCCCAGCGCCAGCTGGCTCAACTGAGCGGCAAGTGAGGTGCTTCCGATGTTGCTGGCAGCGGCCGCCGCCGGCTGACCGGTCTGCGCCAGCAGCGGCAGCGGCAACCCTGCGGCCAGGAGGAGTAGCAGCGCCCGCATCAGCGCAGCTTCTTGATTCGTTCGGAGGGGCTGATCACATCGGTCAGGCGAATGCCGAACTTCTCGTTGACGACCACCACTTCGCCGTGGGCAATTAGCGTACCGTTGACCTTCACATCCAGCGGCTCACCCGCCAGACGATCAAGCTCTACCACCGAGCCCTGATTGAGTTGCAGCAGGTTGCGGATGGTGATGTCGGTATTGCCGACTTCCATGGAGATGGTAACCGGGATATCCAGAATGACGTCCAGATTGGGGCTGTCGCCCGGATCAAAGTCATCTCCGTCGGCACGGGCCGGGGAGTTGAATTCCTCCATCGGCATGCGCGGCTCGGCATTGCTTTGCGCAAGCATGGCATCAATATCGTCCTGCCCGGCGTCACCCGCCTCATCCAGTGCCGCCGCCCACTCATCGGCCAGCGCCTGCTCCTCGGCACTGATCTCGTCGGGTTGTTTGTCCTCAGCCATCTCGCTGTCCCCTGTTGTTGTTTAGCGTGGTCGGTCAGCGCGGACGCGCGACCGGACCCAGAATCTGTAAGGCCAGGTTACCCTTGACCGCGCCCAGCTTGCTCTTGAAGGTCGGCACACCGTTGGCGCAAAGCACCATGTGATCCGGCATCTCGACCGGAATCACATCCCCGGCCTGCATGCTCAGCAGGTCCTTGAGCTTGAGCTGGGTTTTCACCACGGTGGCGCTCAGCGGCACCTTGACGCCGGTAATCTCCTCACGCAAGGCGCGTACCCAGCGCTCGTCGTGCTCGTCCACGTCGGACTGTACACCCGAGTCAAGCACCTCACGCAGCGGCTCGATCATCGAATAAGGGAAGGTCACATGCAGGTCACCGCCGCCGCCATCCAGCTCGATATGGAAGGTGGACACCACCACCACCTCACTGGGGCTGACGATATTGGCCAACGCCGGGTTGACCTCGGAATTGACGTACTCAAACTGCACGTCGTGCACCGCCTGCCAGGCTTCCTTGAGATCAACAAAGGCCTGGTCCAGCACCATGCGTACGACACGCAACTCGGTTGGGGTGAACTCCCGCCCTTCGATCTTGGCGTGACGGCCATCGCCACCAAAAAAGTTGTCGACCAACTTGAATACCAGCTTGGCGTCCAGAATGAACAACGCGGTACCGCGCAGCGGCTTCATCTTGACCAGGTTAAGGCTGGTCGGCACGTACAGCGAGTGCACATACTCGCCAAACTTCATTACCTGCACCCCGCCCACGGCCACATCGGCGGAGCGGCGCATCAGATTGAACATGCTGATACGGGTGTAGCGGGCAAAGCGTTCGTTGATCATTTCCAGCGTGGGCATGCGCCCGCGCACGATGCGATCCTGGCTGGTCAGGTCATAACTTTTGATCGACCCCGGTTCACTCTCGATATCAGTATCGATAGCACCGTCGTCTACCCCGTGAAGCAGGGCGTCGATCTCATCCTGTGACAGCAGATCCTGTACGGCCATGACTATGTCCTATTGCAGAACCAGGTTGGTAAACAGCACCGACTCGATGACCGGGTCACCGACTTCTTTCTCCAGCAACGACTTGACGGCCAGGCTGGCCTTTTCGCGCAGCGCCTCTTTGCCCTCGGGCGTTGCCAGTGCCTCAAACTCTTCACTGCCGAACAGCATCACCAACTGGTTGCGAATCAGCGGCAGATGCTGATTGAGCTTGGCCATGCCTTCGGCATCACGGCCCAAAAGCACAACGCTGACCTGCATGTAGCGCTGCCGCCCACCGGCTGCGTAATTGACGACAAAAGCCGGCTCCAGCGGTTGGTACAGCGCGACCTGCTTGACCGGTTCAGCCGGCTCAGTTTCTTCCGGCACTTCATCATCTTTCAGGAGAAAGAAGGCCACACCGCCAGCCGACAGCAACAGCGCCAACAGGCCGATGCCTATCAGAATGAAAAGCTTCTTGCGGCCCTTGGCCGGTTTTTCCTGAGCGTCGTCGTCGGACTTTGCAGATTGTTTCGCCATGCCAATATTCCGTCATTCGGGCTTTGCGGCCACTGATAACCATGCCCGATGCATTGAGCGTGCCAGCAACCGCAATACGGCAGACCGGACACCTGTAGGTGCGCTGCGCACGACCGCGACCCCTGGCGGGTAAGCGGCATGGAGCAACGCCTCCTTAATCAAGCATAGGATACTGGCTCGAACGAAAAATGTCTTTGCCGCGCCGGACGGCGCGGCAGGCAGGAGTCAGGCGTAGTAATCGACCAGGCGGGAGTGGGCCAACAGCGCCTGTGCAGAGACCTCGCTAGCAGGTGCGGCGGTATCTGACGCGTCCCCCAGCATGCCGGTAGCGGCGTTGCCGCGTTCACCGCCACGGCCATCACCCTGGGCAAACAGCCCGCCGTCCTGCTGATGTTGCCCAGAGGAGCCATCCGACACGTTGACGTCCAACTGACCCACCCCTTGCTGGGTGAACATCTCACGCAGGCGGAACATCTGACCTTCCAGCGCATCGCGAACGCCAGCATTCTGACTGACGAACTGCACCTGGTGCTCCTGGCCCCGGGTCTGAATCTTGATTTCCAGCGGGCCCAGCTCAGCCGGATCAAGCTGGATCTCGACCGACTGCAGATTCTGGCTCGACATCCACATGACCTTGTTGACCACCGCCTCGCTCCACCCGGGCTGGCCCATCGGCACGCCCAGGCTCTGCAGCGGCGCCGTTACCGGCCGAGCACTCAGGGCGCTCTGGCCCTGCTGCTGCAGCTGCGCCACCGCACCGGTTTTACTCAGATCGGTGGTGTCAGCATCACTGCGCCCGTTACCCGAGCCCAGCCGCGTTTCGAGCTGATCGACCAATCGCGCAAGACCTGCCTCATCAACCGGTTGTGGCGCGCTGGCCTGTACCCGCTGCTGAACCTGGGCAGCGTCCTGCAGCGCGGCCTGGCGTTGGGCAGCATCCAGGGGTGCCGCCGCCTCACCACCCTGGGGGCGGCTTGCCTGAGCGGAGCTCGGCATACTGCCCTGCGCGCTGTCAGCAGGCGCACCCTCAGCACCACGCAGCGCGGCGCGGAGCTGGGAGACCAGCTCGGACAACCCGACTGCACCACGGGAGCCGGCTGCATCGTCAGCATCAACAACCGTGCTGGCTGAGGCAACTGCTCGGGTTTCGGACTGCGCGCCTGTCGACGGGATTACGCCGGCCACCGCAGGCTGCGCTGTCTCGGCCGCCGGCGCATCAGCGGGCAACTGTGACAGCCAACGCTGCCATTGAGCGCTGAGATCAGCCAGCACCGACGTGTCGTCAGCCTGCTGATCAGTTGTCGACCCATCGGCTTCTGCCGAGGCCTGCGCCGCAGCATCGGTTGTCTGAGGCTGCAGCAGTTGCGCCAACTGATTGAGCCAAGAAGCCATATCGGCCGGCAATTCCTTGCCGCTGGCGGCAAGGTCGACCGCCTCGTCCGCCGCGGCCGTCTCGGCACCCACCGCCGCATTGAGCTGTGCCATCAAGGCATCCAGATCGGCTGGGGTTTGCTCGGCCAGAATCGCAGAGAACGCTGCAACGGCGTCAGGATCGGCGCTTACCGCCTTACCGGAGGCTAAAGCCGGCAAGGCATCACGAGAAAAATCGGCGTTAAATAGGGCCAACAGGTTTTGCCCGATAGGCATGACAAGATCTCCACCCTAAGGACTCGGTCAAGGGTACGGGAGATCTTTTGCAAGGCTTGGGCCAAGTTACCCAAAAGCCAAGAGACTTAGCGCAGCAGCGGCTGCGCGCGGGAAAAGGCCTGTTCAATTACCGTCAAGGCCTTGGCAGCTGCGGCCCTGTCCTCTGCCAGCCCGGCGGCTTCCGCTTCCAGACAGGCCTGCTCAAGCGCTGCGGCGCCCATATTGCCGCAGCTGCCCTTGAAGCTATGGGCTGCCTGGCGGAAAGCGTTCATATCGCCGGCACTCAGGGCCTCGCGCAGCTGGCGCATACGCAAGTCGGCGTCGCCCAGAAAGGTGTCCAGCAACAACGCGTAGTCGTCCTGCATCAACTCTTGCAGTGCTTGCAGCACCGCTGGATTTACATCTTGCAAGGACTCTGACATCGCCTGCGACTCTCCCTTCAGCCCTGATCCTGTTGAGGAAACACCGAATAACTAGGCCGACGTACGGCATTTATCAGGGCTCCCTTAAGCCCCGGGAGTATGCCCAAGCTACCAGCGGAAGACCACCCTGACACGACTGCCCTGTTCGCTGAATGCCAACTCGTCGGCTAATGCAGCCACCAGAGCCAGGCCACGGCCGGCATAATCGGCTCCCGAACACACTGACGAGAATCCGTCACCACTGTCTTCGCAGGTCAGCACCAGTTCACCCCCCGCCTGTCCGTCGGGCCGATGATCGATGGTCAGGCAGATCCAGCCGTCTTCCAGCGCCTGCAAACGAGCGCTGCGCTCCTGATAGTAGAGCGCGAAGCCGTCGGAGTCCTGCTTCCAGGCCGAGTCCAGGCGCAGCAGGCCATGTTCCAGCGCGTTGCTGTACAGCTCGCTGAGCACTGTGAAGAGCGCACCGGCTCTCGCTCGCAAGCCGGCCACGCTCAGCAGCTTCTGCAAAATGAAAGGCAACGGATTCTGACCGCGAATGGCCTGAGCCCGAAAGGTATAGCTCAGTTGCCAATCCTGCTGGGCATCAAGCGCGGCCGCCAGCGGTTGGGGCTGCAGTACGGGCAACTGATCACGCTCGGGCATGACCACCTGCAGCAGGCTGACATCGTCTTCCGGGCTGCCATGAAAGTGCTCCAAGGCGCTCAGCAAACCATCGAAAACCTGCTCTGGCTCACCCTTATGAGCGTCGATAACACGCAGAACACCGGCGTCTCCAAATAGCTGACCGGCACTATTGCGAGTTTCGATAACGCCATCGGTCCAGCACAGCAGGCGTTCGCCCGGGCGCATCACCAGCACCACCGGGTCCGGGCTGAAACGCTCACGGCTTGCCACGCCCAGCGGCAGATTGGCTGATACGACCCGATCAAGCAGCTCACCCTGCCGACCAAGGACCATCACGTCCGGCAAACCGCCATTCCAGACCTCAACCAGGCCCTTGGTCGGATTGACCTCAATGAGTACTGCGCAGCAGAAGATGCCAACCGGCAAGATAGTCGCGAGCTTGCGGTTGAGCTCCAGCAGAATATCGCGCAGTGCATAGCCCTTGCCGGTCATGGCGTAGAACACCTCAGCCAGTGGCATGGCACCAATAGCGGCGGGTAGTCCATGACCGGTAAAGTCCCCGAGCAGCAAGTGCATCTCGCCAGACGGACGGCGGGCCGCCAGCAGGATATCGCCATTGAACATGGCGTAAGCCGATTGCAGGTAACGCAGACTGCTGTCGCTGAGAGAGCCCGAGTGAGCCACGCGATCAAAGATGATCTTGGCCAGCTCCTGATCACGCAACAGATTGGCGTGCTGAGCGGCGATGACATCGCGCTGACTCTGCAACGTCTGATGCATCTCGCGCATGCGCCGGAAGGCGCGAATCTTGGCTTGCAGAATGACGGGGTTGTAAGGCTTGGTCAGAAAATCGTCACCGCCGGCCTCAAGGCATTTCACCAGGGCGTCGGTTTCGGTGAGGCTGGTCAGAAAGATCACCGGTACCAGATCTTCACCGGCGCGCTGCTTGATCTCTCGCGCCGCCTCAAACCCGTCCATGACCGGCATCAGCGCATCCAGCAACACGATGTCAGGTTGCCGTTCGGCGAACAGGCTAACCGCCTGCTGGCCGTCTTCGGCCAGACAGACCCGGTGCCCCAGGCGCTCTACCAGGCGCCCAAGGATCAAGCGATCGGTCGGGTTGTCATCGGCAACCAGAACCAGCAAGGGCGCCGCGTCGGGGTCGACCGGTCGGGGAAGTACACCCTCGCCCAGCATCCCTTACTCGATGCTGAACAGCTGTTCGAAATTGGAAATGCTCAGCACCTTGCGAACATCCGGGTTGCAATGAACGATACGGATATCAGCGCTGTCGCCGCCGGCGTGGTCGCGCAGCAACAACAGCATGCCTAGCGCAGAGCTGTCGATGTAGTCGGTTTCGTGCAGATCAACCACATATTGGCGGGGAGTCAGGCCGCTGCGCTCATAGGCACTGCGAAACTCCTGATGCGAGCCAAAATCAAACCGGCCCTTGACGTTGATGGTCAGTATCTGGCTGTCAGCAGACATGGACGCCTGGATCGACATGAGTTCTCCCTGTCAGTTTGTGCGATCACCTACACAATGTCTTGTAGCACAGGGTCCGGTGCCTGTCAGGGATTATTTGAGCGTTGCGCATGGGCGCGCTGCGACAACTCATCAAGCAGCTTCTGTTCCTGCTTGTCCGCTCTGGCCTGCGCTTCCTGACGGTACTTGTCGATCAGCTTGCGCAGCGCTTCCAGCCGCTGGTAACGCTGCCGCCAGTTGTCACGGGCGCGCTCGATACTCTGGCCGTGCCAGGTCACCGTCTGGCGCTGCTGCTCGATGGCTACCTCCATCTGCGCCATGAAGCGCTGATAGTTCATCAGCCAGTCACGCCCGACCCCCTGGGCACCGCGCTGCGCCCAGCCTTTGGCGTACTCGCTGCTGTAATACTCCAGATCGCGCAGGCGCGCGCTGGCATCGTCAAGCTGCTGCTGACACTGCCCCAGCATCGCCGCGGCCTTGCGCTCCTCCTCCAGCGCCATATCCACCACCGGCGCCAGACGACGAATGCGGCTTTCACTCATTGCTCAGCGTCTGCTCAAGACCGCTCTGACTGTCGGCCAAATTAACGCTGACCTGCAACCCCTGACGCAGGAAGGCCTGCATCGCCGGCATCTTTTCCATCGCCTTGTCGGTCAGGGGGTCGGAGCCAGCAGCGTAGGCACCCACGCTGATCAAGTCGCGGCTTTGCTGATAGCGGGCGTAGAGCTGCTTGAACAGCTGCGCCTTTTGCAACTGCTCTGGCGAGACAATCTGTGGCATCGCCCGGCTGATTGAGGCTTCGATGTCGATTGCCGGATAGTGCCCCTCTTCGGCAAGGCGCCGAGACAGCACCACGTGCCCGTCCAGGATTGCGCGCGATGCGTCCGCGATAGGGTCCTGTTGATCGTCACCTTCGGACAGCACGGTGTAAAAGGCGGTAATAGAACCACCGCCCTGCTCGGCATTACCGGCGCGCTCGACCAGTTGCGGCAGCTTGGCAAACACCGACGGCGGATAGCCCTTGGTTGCCGGCGGCTCACCAATGGCCAGGGCAATCTCGCGCTGGGCCTGGGCAAAGCGCGTCAGCGAATCCATCAGCAGCAATACGTTCTTGCCCTGATCGCGAAAGTACTCGGCGATCCGCGTGCAATACATCGCCGCGCGCAAACGCATCAAGGGGGCGTCATCGGCCGGTGAGGCGACCACCACCGAGCGGGCCATACCCTTTTCGCCGAGGATCTGCTCGATAAACTCCTTGACCTCACGGCCCCGCTCGCCGACCAGACCAACGATAGTGATGTCGGCATCAGTAAAGCGGGTCATCATGCCCAGCAGCATACTCTTACCCACACCACTGCCCGCGAACAGGCCCAGGCGCTGGCCGCGCCCCACGGTGAGCAGACTGTTGATCGAGCGAATACCCACATCCAGCGGTTCTTCAATCGGGTGGCGTTTGAGCGGATTGATGGTCGGACCATTGAGGTCGACCCAGTCGTCGGCGGCAAAACTACCCTTGCCATCCAAAGGGCGGCCAATGCCGTCAACTACCCGGCCCAGCATGGACGTGCCCATCGGCAGTTTACCGCCACCCGCTGAGGGCACCACGCGAGCGCCGGGCTGCAGCCCTTCCAGCCGGTCCACCGGCATCAGGTAAACCTTGTGGCCGGCAAAGCCCATGACCTCGGCTTCAATCTGGCTCTGCCCCTGCGCCGTTTCGCTGATTACCAGGCAACGACTGCCCACCGGTGCCTTGCACCCCTCTGCCTCCAGGGTCAGGCCAACCATGCGGATCAGGCGCCCTTCAACCACCGGCTGGGTCGGCAGTTGCAAGGCCGATTGATAACGCGACAGGCGCCGCGCAAAGCTGATGCGCTCGGGGCGGCTCATGGGACTGGGTCGTCGCCTGCCGGCACGGGGGATGTAACCGGCAAGTCTGGTTCGGGGGGATGCGCGCGCTGCTCGCGGTGCCGCTCTTGCAGCTGTTCAAGCAATTGCTGCAGACGGGTCTCAAGCGTGGCATCGACTTGGCTGTGTTCGGTCTCAACCCGGCAGCCGCCGGGCATCAGGCTGTCGTCCTCCAGCAGCCGCCAGCTTTCTTCATGACGCTCGCGCAGCGCCTTGACGGCATCAAAGTCGCTTGGATGGAGGTAAATGCGGATGTTCTCTGCGCCGACCGGCAGCGCCTTGAGCGCGCCACGCAGAACGGTCACCACCTGAGTGCGGTCGATCATCACCTCGCGCTGCAGCAGCTGGCGCAACATCTGTTCGAGCAGCACCAGCAGCATGTCCTCGATCAACTCATCCTGCTGTTGCAGTGGCGCCATCAACTGGCCCATGAGCTGTTCAAGTTCAACCAGCCGCGCCTCAAGGGCGTTGCGCGCTTCCTGCTGGCCTTTCAACTGACCGGCGTGAAAGCCGTCTTTTTCACCGGTGGAAAAGCCTTCGTTGTAGGCTTCCTGACGAATCTGCTCCAACTCCTCGACGGTGAAGGGCTTGACCTCCTCCACCTCGATCTCGGGCTCGTCTTCTATTTCGGGCTCTTGCGGCTCAGGTGGCTCGCGCTCCAGCGCAACCTGATGCGGCGCCTCATCAAAACTGGGCAGATCCCAGCGACTGAACGCCGACACATCGCTGCTGCGCAGCAGCTCGCTCTCACTTTTGACTTGCGCCATCGCACCCTACCCCGCTCTGCAAACCACGGCAGCATACCACTGCAGGCCACCGCGTCAGATCATTTCCTCGCCGCCCTTGCCACCAAGCACAATCTCGCCAGCGTCGGCCATACGGCGGGCAATGGTGAGAATTTCCTTCTGCGCCGCTTCGACCTCGCTGATACGTACCGGCCCCTTGGCCTCAAGGTCGTCCTGCAGCAGCTCGGATGCACGCTTGGACATGTTGCGGAAAATCTTCTCCTTGATGGCATCGTCCGCGCCCTTGAGGGCCACGATGAGCACCTCGGACGACACTTCGCGCAGCAGCGCCTGAATACCGCGGTCGTCGACTTCGGCCAGGTTGTCGAAGACAAACATCAGGTCTTCGATACGCGAGGAGAGGTCTTCGTCCATCTCGCGGATAGCCTCGATCAGTTGCGACTCGGTGCTCGACTCCAGGAAGTTCATGATGTCGGCGGTACGCTTGACCCCGCCCATGGCAGCGCGCGAGGTGTTGGAGTTACCGGCGAACTGCTTCTCCAGAATCTCGTTAAGCTCTTTCAGCGCCGAGGGTTGCACGGTATTCAGCGCTGCAACGCGCAGCAAAATGTCCAGGCGCACCTTGTGATCGAAGTATCCGACCACTTCAGCGGCCATGTCCGGATCCAGATAGGCTACGACGATGGCCTGAATCTGCGGGTGCTCGAAGCGAATGACATCTGCCACAGCGCGCGGCTCCATCCACTTAAGGCTATCAAGGCCAGAAGTGCTGCCGCCGAGCAGGATGCGGTCAACCAGACTGTTGGCCTTGTCCTCGCCGAGAGCCTGCGTCAGCATGCTGCGGATATAACCGTCCGCGCCAACACCCAGACTGGTCTGATCGCTGACCACCTCGATGAAATCGCCCATGACCTCTTGCACCTGCTCGCGATGCACGGTGCGCAGACCCGCCATGGCGCTGCCCACCCGCTGAACTTCCTTGGGGCCCATGTGCTTGAGAATGGCTGCAGCGTCGGACTCGCCAAGGCTGAGCAGAAAGATGGCTGCCTTGTCCAGCTTGGACATCTTGGCCGGGCGCTTACCCGCTTCTTCACTCATCGGCATTGATCCATTCCTTCACTACTTGGGCCACACGACCCGGGTCTTCAGCCAGCAGGCCTTTAATGGCGTTCAACTGCTGTTCGTAGCCGGCACCAGGCGGTGGCAGCAGTACCGGGCTGGACGCGGGGCCGGACAGGCTAACCTGATCGTCGCGCAGCTCGTCGTCGAGCCCGCCCATGCCACCACCGGCACTACCCGGCAGGGCTGACGGATATCCGTCACTGCCACTCTTGCCGGCCACAGTCAGATTTTTCAACGCTGGGCGCAAAACTGCAAACACCAGCACCAGAACAAAGAGAATACCCAGAATTTGCTTGGCGACGTCCCAGAACCAGGGCTGCTCCCAGAACGGGATTTCCGGCAGCGGCTCAACATCGGATTCTGCCACAAAGGCGCTGTTGATCACGCTGACGCTGTCGCCGCGGGCGGCATCATAGCCAACGGCATCCTGCACCAGACGGGTCAGACGCAGCACTTCAGCCTCGCTCAGCGGTGTGCGGGTCACCTCACCGGTCTCGGCATTGACCTCAGCCGGATCGTCCACCACCACCGCCACCGACAGACGTTTCAGGCGGCCTTGCTGCTGACGGGTATGGCTGATCTGACGGTCCAGCTCGTAGTTGCGAATCGCCTGCTCGCGCTTGTCCTGAGGCGGCACGGCAACCACCGGCTCACCCGTTGCCGGATCAATCACCTGCTCCGGCACCTGGGTTGCACCCGGCGGCTGGTTGGACAGCGCACCCGGGACACCTTGCGGGCCACTGTTGGCCGAGCGCGCCTCAGTCACTACCTGTTCGCTGCGCAGCGCCGCATCGGGGCTGAACATCTCGGCGGTCGACTCAACAGTACTGAAGTCCACATCAGCGGACACTTCAGCCTTGTAGCGGCCAGCCCCCAGCAGCGGCTGCAGAATATTGTGTACGCGACGGGTGTAGGTGTCTTCCAGTCGGCGGGTGTAATCAAACTGGCGCCCGGCGACAGTCAGCTCGTTCAGCTCATTCTGATCGGACAGCAGGTTGCCGTTCTGGTCGACAACGGTGACCTCATCCTTACTAAGCTCGGGCACACTGGTGGCAACCAGATTGACGATGGCCATGACCTGCGCAGGCTCAAGGCGGCGGCCGGCGTACATTTCCAGCAGCACGGACGCGCTTGGCTTACGGTCATCGCGAACAAAAACGGTAGAGCGCGGAATGGCGATATGCACCCGCGCGCTCTTGACGTTGTAGAGGCTGGAAATAGTCCGCGCCATTTCACCTTCCAGGCCCCGGCGATAACGCGCCGTTTCCATGAACTGGCTGGTGCCAAGGCCCTGCTCGCGGTCAAGAATCTCAAAACCCAGATTGCCGTCGGTCGGCGCAATACCTGCGCTGGCCAGACGCATGCGCGCATCCGCCAGATCGGCGCTGCGTACCAGCAGGGCGCCACTGTTGGGCTCCACCTTGTAGTCAATGCGGCTCTGCTGCAGCAGTTCGACCACCTGACCGGCATCGTAGCCATCCAGGCTGTTATACAGCGGCCGGTAGTCCGGCTCCTGCGACCACAGCACCACCGCAAAGCCAATCGCTACGCTGGCGGCCAGACCGACCAGCAAGCCAAACTGACGCAACATTGGCAGTTGCGCCAGATTATCCAGAAAGGTCAGCCCCATCAGCGGCTTACGCTCGCCCTCTGGCTGGTTGCGGGTCGCCGGTGTATTGCTGGCGGTATCCATGGTCAATTCCTCGACAGATCAGGCCTAGATAGCCATTTTCATGATGTCTTCGTAGGCGGCAACCATCCTGTTGCGCACCTGCGTCATGGCCTGAAAGGCTACTGAGGATTTTTGCGAGGCAATCATCACCTCGGTCAGGTCGATACCCTCAACCCCACGCTCATAGCCGGTACGCAGGTCAGAGGTGGTCTGCTGCAGTTCATTGACGCGGTCAACGGCCTGTTTGAGCAAATCGTCAAAGCCCGGGCCATTGACGCTGGGCTCGGCAGCCGGCACAGGCTGCGGCTTGCCCATGGCCTCCATTTGCATGGTGCGCATTTGCAGCATCAGTCGATTGAATTCCACACCCTGAGTCATTGTTGCCTCCAACCCGTCCGAATATTGACGGCTAGCATCGTGTTACAGGGTATTCAGCAAATATGGTGCCAACAGTGAAATTGGCACCCAGACGCCGCACAGACAAGGCAGCGGGGGAGATCAAAACAAGCCAGCCGGCGCAGGGTTGCGCCGGCTGGCAGGAGGCATGATTTGCTAGATGCCGGCGAACAGACTGCCCTCGACATCGAGGCCCGCATCACGCATCTGCGCCAACTTGTAACGCAAGGTGCGCGGGCTGATACCCAGGCGCTCGGCAGCCTCCTTGCGGCGACCGCGCTCGGCGCGCAGCACTTCAACTATCAGCTGAAACTCTCGCTGACGCACGCCAACGCCGAGCTCGGAGGATGCAGACGCAGGCTCGCTCGCGACAGACTCAACCGCTGCCGGCGCAGGAGCGGCCGGGCTGCGCAGACCGCTGCCACTGATCACACCGTCAAGATACAGGTCACCCACATTGATTACGCCGCCTTGCTGCAACACCAGCGCCCGCTGTACGGCGTTGTCCAGCTCGCGTACGTTGCCAGGCCAGGGGTGCGCCTGCAGCGCCTGAGCGGCTTGCGTCGACAATCTGACAGTCCCCAGGTTCATCTTGCGACAATGCTTGGCCAGCAGACGCTCAGCCAAAGGCAGAATATCTGCAGGCCGCTCGCGCAGCGCCTGCCATTGCAGAGGGAAGACACCCAGACGGTAATACAGATCCTCGCGGAAGCGCCCCGCCGCTACCTCGCCAGGCAGGTCGCGGTTGGTGGTGGCAATCACGCGAATATCCAGCTGGATCAGCTTGCGCCCGCCCACTCGCTCGACTTCTCGCTCCTGCAGCACGCGCAACAGCTTGGCTTGCAGGGCCAGCGGCATTTCGGAAATCTCGTCCAGCAGCAAAGTGCCGCCATTGGCCTGTTCAAACTTGCCTGACTGGGCCGCCACTGCACCGGTAAAGGCGCCCTTCTCATGACCAAACAGCGTCGCCTCCAGCATGTTGTCCGGAATGGCTGCACAGTTGATGGCAATAAACGGCTGCCCGGCGCGGGGAGACTGCTGATGAATGTAGCGCGCCAGCACCTCCTTGCCGGTACCAGACTCACCCGAGATGAGCACCGTCGAATCGCTGGCGGCTACGCGAGCAGCCAGCTCAAGCAACTGAATGCTGGCCGGCTCAACCGCAACCGGGCCGTCCGCAGCAGGTGCCAGCTTCCCTAGCGCGTGCTGGCCAATCAACTCCAGCAATGCCTTGGGCGCGAAGGGCTTGACCAGATAGTCGGCCGCCCCGTCACGCATGGCTGTCACCGCCTGCTGCACGGTTCCGTAGGCAGTCATCAGCAGCACCGGCAGTTGCGGATACTGGCTGCGCAGTGTACGCAGCAGGGCATGGCCATCCATGCCGGGCATATTGACGTCGCTGACCACCATGCTGACGCTTTCTTGCTCCAGCAGCTTCAACGCCGCTTCAGCGCTTGCCGCCTCCAAGTAGTCATAACCACCCAGCATCAGAGTATCGGCCAGCGCCTCACGCAGCGCGTCATCGTCTTCGACCAACAAAATACGGCTGCTGGAACCCTTCATCACGCCACCTCCTCGCCTTTGACCAGCGGACGCAGCGGCAGCAGAACCTCGGCGCAAGTCCCCCAGCCCGCCTTGCTGCGCAGATAGAAAGCGCCGCCATGGGCCTTGACCACCGATTTGACCACCGCGACCCCAAGCCCGGTGCCCTGCGGCTTGCTGGTATGGAAAGGCTCACCAATACGCGCCAGCTGTTCGGCGCTCATGCCCTGCCCTGCATCCACCACCGTCAGGCTCAGCTGACCTTCCAGCTGGCGAGCCACAACCTTCAGGCGCGGTGCGGGCATACCGGCCTGCAGGGCATTCTCGATCAGGTTCATCACTGCGCCGACCAGGGTGTCACGGTTGCAACGCAGCATTGCATCGGCAGGCATCAGGTTGACCCAGCGACAGGACCCGCCACGACTTTCAATCACGCTGTCGGCCTGCAACTGCAACCATTCCAGGAAGATGGATACCGGCAAGGTATCGTCAATCGGCAGATCACCCTTGGCAAACTGCAGCATGTCGCGGATCTGGTGTTCGATACTGTGCAGGCGTCCCTGCAGACGTTCTGAAAAACGAGTGCGATGGGCGGTGGGCAGTGTCTCGTCAGTCAGGTGTTCTGCGTACAAGAGTGCCGAGGCCAGCGGAGTACGAATCTGATGGGCCAGCGAGGCGACCATGCGCCCCAGCGCTGACAGCCGCTCGTTACGCGCCAGCTCGCTTTGCAGCTGACGGGTCTCGGTCAGGTCGTTAATCAGGATCAACTGGCCTGGCTCACCTTCCAGCGAGCGGGTTGCCAGCGAGACCCGGCGACCGGTGCGCAGGGATACTTCGTGATAGTCGTCTTCTCTGGGGGCAAAGCGCTGCTGGATCAAATCCCGCCACAGCTGCCCTTCCAGCGGTTCGCCGAGCAGAGCGCGCGCCGCCGGGTTGGCCTCACGTACCACGCCACGGCCATCGAGGATGATCACACCGCCAGGCAGCAGATTAAGCACATTCTGCAGGCGCCCGGCCAGGCGCGCCTTTTCCGCCAATTCGCGGGTGCGCTGGGCCTGGGCATCAGCCAGCTGTCGCCGCAGCTGAACCACCTGCTGCTCAAGCAGGGCATGCGAGGCGCTGAGCTGTTCGGACATCCCCTGAAAGCGCTGGTAAGCATCCTGCAGCGCAGCCGAGTCCACCTCGGCCAGACCTGGCGCTGGTGCGCCGTCCTGCTGAGCGGTGTGCGGATTGAGATGAGCCTTGGCAGCCATGTGGCATCCCCTGAGTTACGGATAACGTTCAGAGGACACTCAGCAATCATCGTGCCACAAAAAAAATCCTTTCATTTTCAAAGAGTTGGAAATGAAAGGATTAGAGCATGTCAGACTTCTGACGCGTCGGCACCGCGGTTGAGGCCGTACTTGCGCATCTTCTCGACCAGGGTGGTCCGGCGGATACGCAGGCGCTCGGCAGCGCGAGCCACCACACCATTACACTCATCCAGCGCCTGCTGAATAAGGGTTTGTTCCAGGCCACCAAGGTACTCTTTCAGATCCAGCCCTTCCGGCGGCAGGAAAGCAGGGCTATCCAGCCCGACCAGACCACTGAAGGCCTCGCCGCGCTCGTCTTCGGTCTCGCGCAGCTGACGCAGGTCGTCCTGGTCATCCTCGACGTAGCGGAACTTGCGCGGCAGCTCGCCCACACCAATAACGCCGTGCGGATGCATGATCGCCATGCGCTCAACCAGGTTGGCCAGCTCGCGCACATTGCCCGGCCAGTCATGCTGACAGAGCGACAGGATGGCAGAGGTGCTGAAGCGGATAGAGCCACGCTTCTCGTTTTCCATCCGCGTGATCAGCTCATTGAGCAGCAGCGGCAGATCCTCTATACGCTCGCGCATCGCCGGCATATCGATGGGGAAGACATTGAGGCGATAGTAGAGGTCCTCGCGGAAGCCGCCCTCCTGGATCATCTGCTCCAGGTTTTTGTGGGTCGCTGCGATAACACGCACATCCGCAGTCTGGACCTTGTTGCTGCCCACACGTTCGAAGGTACGCTCCTGCAACACCCGCAGCAGCTTGACCTGCATGGGCAGCGGCATATCGCCGATCTCATCCAGAAACAGCGTACCGCCTTGGGCTAGCTCAAAGCGACCGGCGCGGCTGGTGATGGCCCCGGTGAACGCACCCTTCTCATGACCAAACAGCTCACTTTCCAGCAGCTCCGCCGGAATCGCGCCGCAGTTGACCGGCACGAAGGGGGCATCCTTGCGGCGGGAATGGTAATGCAGGTTACGGGCAACCACTTCCTTGCCCGTGCCGGACTCACCCAGAATCAGCACCGTAGCCTCGGTATCGGCCACCTGCTGCATCATCTGGCGCACAGCCTGAATCGGTCTGCTGGTACCCACAAGGCTGCGGAACAGGTTGGGCTCACGCTGGCGCTGGCGGCTACTGTTTTCCTCGAACACCTCACGGTAGACCTGAGCGCGGTGCAAGGCATCCAACAGATGGTTGTAGCTCAGAGGCGGCTCAAACACAGCCAGCAGGCGTTGCTTGAGGTGATCTGGCCACAGCAGCGACTGCTCCGGATCAAGCAGAATCACCGGCAGGTTTTCATCCCACTTGTCCAGTTGGCCGAGCAGCGCGGGCAGGCCTTGGGCATGAGCGCAATAACCGAGAATGACACAGCGGATGTGGCTTGGCGTATCGACCGCCGCATTGACAGCCTCCTGCCAGCCTTCGCTGTCGGCAATAATGGCGTCTTCGCCCAGAAAGGACAGAATAACGCCCAGATCATGACGCCCTTGGGCAGCGTCATCAATCAATAAAATATGGCTGTTCGGCAGCATAGACGGGGAGGCTTTCCTGTTGGCAGGCAAGGATGATCGCAGCACGGTAATGGCGCTGCGCCATACTCTTTTATCATGAGGCTAAATGTAGTCAGAAATGGCAGGCGAGTCAAATAGTTGGCGCGCCATTTTCCGGCGAACGCGACTCACGCCTGTCCGCCTCAGCGGAACATCTGATAGACCTTGGCGCCTTGGCGCCCGCGCTGCAAGTCCTGCAGCTCTTCGGCCAGTTTGCCTTGGACTGCCTGACACAGGGCAACCACTTCGCGGTAGGTCTCGCTCAGGTCTTCCAGCACGACAGCAACCTGCTGATCATCGCGCTGGGGGTCTTCCATCGCCTGGCGCACCTGGTCCCGACACAGCCGGTCCAGCTCGCCAACTTGCTGCCAATCTCCAGCCTTGACGGCATCGATCAGGGAACTGTGGGTATGTTGCAACTGCTCTACGGCATTGGCCATGTCTGACTCCTCACGCTTGGCGGATGCCGTCCCAACCGGCCTTGATTTCTCGCAGCAGCTCGCTGACTTCGTCGAGCATAGCTGCATCATTCTTCAGGTTCGCCTGACTCAGGCGTTGCTGCATGAAAGCATATAGCCGATCGAGGTTGGCCGCCAGCTCTCCGCCTTCGTTCACATTCAGGGCGTCACGCAGGCCACCGATAATGGCCGTCGCCTTGCCAATCTGCTCACCTTTGAGCGGGACGTTACCGTGCTGTAAGGCACCGCGTGCCTGAGCGATACGCTGCAAGGCGCCTTCCATCAACATCTGGATCAGGCGATGAGGGTCGGCCTCACTGACCTGGGCATTGACGTTAACGGTCTGGTATTGCTTCATCGCGGCGTAAGCGTTCATCGGACAAGCCCTGCATGCAAGTGGTACATGCTTGGTTTATCGGCACCACACCATAAACCTGAAGGCCTGACATAAAAAAACCGGCAACACGCCGGTTTTCTCGGTACCTGCCCCGATCACGACGGTTCGATGGCATCCCAGGCTTGCTTGATTTCACCCAGCAGGTGCTGCACCTCTTCAAGGGAGCGCGGCGTGTTGTCCAGCGCAACACCAGCCAGCTTGCGGGTCATGTAATCATAGAGAGCATCCAAGTTCTCGGCGATCTCACCACCCATATCCTTGTCCAGTGACGCCTGCAGCGCACCGATGATGCTCAGGGTGCTGCTGACAGCAACACCTCGGCGCTCGGGGTTACCGGTCTCCTGGGCGTGACGCGCCAGCTTAACGCGCTCAATGGCTCCGTCCAGCAACAGCTGGACCGCACGGTACTGGGACACTTCCTGGGAAATGTTGACCTTTTTGTAGGTATCAATCGGATTGGCCATAGGATCAGGTTTCCCTCACGACGCCGGGCAGATTGGCCAGTTGGCCAGTTAGATAAGAACTGGTACTCGACAGGTTTGCGACCAGCGAGTCCATGGCGTTGAATTGCGCCAGCAGGCGTGACTCCATACTGTTCAAACGCAACTCGAGGCGCTCACGCTGCTCATCAATACCGGACAGGGTATTCTGCAACGAATTCGTACGCCCTTCGATAATCCCACCATTTTTGGTGTAAGGATCTAGCTTGGCGTCAAGACGCCCCATCAGGCCGTCATCACCAGAAAGAAAACCGCTCAAAGCGTCAAAGTTATTGTCCAGCGCATCATCCAGCTTATCGCTGTCGATTGCCAATGTGCCGTCACGCTGAGTGGTAATGCCCAGGTCAGCCAGGATACGCACATCGCCACGCGCGACACTGGTCATTTCCGTGCGCAAGGCAGAGACCACCGAGCGTACTGAGGAGTCCCCCACAAGAGCAGCAGCCAGCGGCTCGCCGTCGTCCCCGCCAACGCTGGTAACGGACGTGAGCGCGTTGATGCTTTTCATCATCGCGTTGTAACCATCGACAAACGACTGCAAAGAAGTACGCACGCCCGCTTTGTCCAAGCCGACACTCAAATTAATACTCGTACCGGCATCGATATCTTCTTGGGTCTGCGCCGCCTTGAGCGTCAGAGTAACGCCGTCAATTGCATCATCAATGGTGTTGCTAGCGCTACTGATCGACAGCCCATCAATGGAAAGATTGGCATCGCGAGCGTAGGAGATGACCCGGGGCGCAAGCGGATCAAGCGGATCCACCGCAGTCGGTTCAAAGTCGGTGGTTGCCGGCGGGGTGTAGGCCAGGCTCGCCAGGTCACCCGTATCGGCCCCATCGGTGGTAACAGCCACACTGATGTCATTATCAGTGCCGGCCTTGCTGGAGCTCAAAACCAGACGCGAACCGCCACCACCATTGGGGTCACTGACCACCGTGGCGGACATACCACTGTCAGCGCTTTTGGCGTTGATCGCATCGCGGATACCGGCAAGGCTGCTATTGGCGTCGGTTATATCAATGTCGACGGACGTGTCGCCAGCGGTAATGGTCATGGTGCCAGTACCAACGGCATCAGTTGCATTGGCCTGCCCACGCAGGGCTACCTTGCTGCTTTGCGCCAGGTTGAACACCTGCACATCGTAGCTTCCCACCGACGCGGTGCTGTCAGCAGTGACGCTGAAGGTTTTGCTGTCACCAGAGGTCGCGCTGCGCTTCTCGTAAAGATCGGCGCTATTGAGCTTCTCAAGTACGCCCTGAAAGGTGGACAGCGCGCTGCGGAAACTGCCGAGAGCAGTAAACTTCTCGGTTGTTGCGCGCTCCAGGCGTGTCAGCTGGGCACTTTTGGGCGCGCCATCAGCCTCGACCAACGCCGACACAATGGAGCTGATATCCAGCCCGGAGCCAATACCTGTAATAGCCATGATGCTTACCTCGCGACCGTTTATTGACGGCTCGCCTGCCGAAAGAAGGTTTCCGGTCTACTCAGGCAAGTAGCGTGCCAGCCAAACCGGCAACAGAGATCAGGCCTCTGCCTCAAACAATACACTGCGGATTTCCGTCAGATTCTCGGCCAGTCGCAGCGCTTCTTCCGAGGGAATCTGGCGAATCACATCACCACTGCTCGCCTCGGTTACATTGATAATCATCCGGCCGCTGTCTTCATCCAACGCAAAGTTGATGTCACGGCGTACCGACTGAACAAAATCCTGAATATCCGATACAGCAGCTTGGAGTTGCTCCCGATCGACCTGGGCCGGCTCTTGCACCGCCTCGCGAGTCTGGGGAGTGACAGCCTGGGCCGATGTACTATCCTGCGCAGCTTCCGTCTGCTTGCCGGCCATGCTACCGGCGCCCGCCTCCAACGCTCCCGAACCTGCTACGGAACGTGTTACTTCAAACGGTTTGATTACACCCATTTCCATGGTGCTTACCTCGCAACGGACAAAGCGGGGGAAAGGCTAGCCCTTCCCCCGCATGTTACCCCTGTTCCGGTCTTAGCCCAAGAGGCTGAGCACGGCCTGGGGCAGCTGGTTGGCCTGGGCCAGGATCGCAGTACCTGCCTGTTGCAGGATCTGGTTCTTGGTCAGGTTCGCAGTTTCAGCCGCGTAGTCAGTGTCTTGGATCCGACCGCGAGCAGCGGAGGCGTTCTCACTGATGTTCTGCAAGTTCGAGATAGTGGACTCGAAGCGGTTCTGAACCGCACCCAGGTCAGCACGCTGAGCATCGATCGAGGCGATTGCCTGGTCGATGATGATGATCCCCTCCTGAGCACCACGTACACTGCGGATATCAATATCAGCAACTTCGGTGTCAGTGCTCGCCACCTGAGACAGGTTCGCAGTGAAGCCAGCCATCCCCGAGGCGCCACCAGTGGTAGCAACCGACAGTTCAGTGATATAGCCGGCGTCAGTCGCGCTGCCCGACCCTTGCCCAAGGGCCGATACCAGATCAATTGATGCCCCGTCTGCGTATGCTCCAACCCCAATATTGGCGTCGTTAATCGCAGAGATTGTCAACGCAGTCAGCTCGTCCTGAGAAGTGCCTGCCTCTACCTCTACCTCAACGTTGAAAGAGACACGTCCACCGTCAGCATTGACAACGCTACCAGATACGGTAATGGTGCCCGACGTCGCTGCACCGGCAGTTGCACCCGCAATATCTTCCTGTGCGTATACAGTGCCTTCGAGAGCAGATGTGCTCATCTCTTTCAGACTCAGACTGATATTTTCGTTTGCTGCACTACCAACCTGGAACGACTCAGTACCAAAGGTGCCGTCGAGCAGCTTCTTGCCGCCGAAGGCTGTGGTATTAGCGATCCGATTAAGCTCGGTTTTGAGCTGGGTGACTTCGGAGTTAAGCGCGTCACGCTCACTCTCGCTGTTAGAGCCGTTGGCGGCTTGCAGAGCCAGGTCACGCATGCGCTGCAGGATGTTAGTGGACTCCTGCAGAGCGCCTTCAGCGGTCTGCGCGATGGAGATACCGTTGTTGGCGTTCTTGGTGGCAACGCCCAGACCGTTAACCTGACTGGTTAGACGGTTGGCGATTTGCAGACCAGCCGCGTCATCCTTGGCACTGTTGATGCGTGAACCTGAAGACAGACGCTCCAGGGAGGTAGCCAGCGAATTGGACGAACCGTTCAGGTTGCGCTGGGCGTTCAGAGAAGCTGTGTTTGTGTTGACTGTAAGGGCCATGGTATTGCCTCCAAAGGACCTGAAAATGTTTGCCTGAGCTTGCGACTCGTGGGCCGGACCTGCCCAGGCACCCATTGAGTTCGCATTCGATTACTGTATCGACACCTTGTCCGAAAGCTTTAGGAGGAAATTCATTTTTTCTCTGGTGAACTCGTCCGGTCAGCTATGGCAGCGCTGGCATCCCCGCCAGCCATGATTCAGTTATCGACCTCAGGCAACAATCCTTTAGTGACCGTTCGTCGCCCGTGAGCGGTTCAGGGCAACCACCCCTGCTGCCAAGCAACCAGCCCCTGCTCGTCCAGCATCCAGTGATCACGCACCGCGTGCTGCAACGCCTTGCCCTGCGCGGCCGAGGCGTCGGCATCAGATAAATGCATGCGAATGGCGTCCACCCAGTCCCGGTAGCGATTCTTCACGCGCGTCACCGGCAGCTCGCCGGCGTAGCAGCGCACGTCAGAGCAGACAACCGGGTAACCGCAGGCTCCGTACTCCAGCAGGCGCAGATTACTCTTGCACTCGTTGAAAAGGTTTTCTTCGACCGGCGCCAACGCCAGGTCCAGATTCAGCTCGGCCAGCTTGCGCGGATACAGATTGATCGCGACACCCGGATGAAACTCGTGGACATAAGGGCGCAGACTGTCGGGGCACATGCCAAAAAACACCCACTCCACCTCTGCAGCCAGCTCCTTGACCACATCCAGAATCAGCTCCAGATCCCCGGTGTGACTGGAGCCACCGGCCCAGCCAACCCTGGGCTTGCGTGACTGCCCGCGCGTGGAGGCAGGCAACTGCCCCCACCAGCGCGGATCAAGCCGGTTGTGCACCACCCGGATATCCGGGTGGTAGCCGCTGAGCGCGTCGGCCAGCGGCTCGGTGGAGACCACAAACCGATCCACCAGCGACAGACCGCGCTTGAGCGAGCGTACAATGTCCTTCGGCATATTGCTGCGATGGGCGCTCTTCATCGGCAGGTTGGGCAGGTAGTCATCCAGCTCGTAGACCTTGAAGGCAGATGAAAACGCCTTCATACGGCGCATGGCTTCCAGCCGCTCGTCGCCAATCTGACGCTGCAGAATGACCACGTCCGGCGAATAACGCTCCAGATCAACCGCGTGCATCAGCCCCTGGGAGAGCGCCCCGTCCACCAGCCCTGCCTCACTGAGTGCGTTAAATGGCTGGATGACGCGATAGTGCCCGCAGCCGAATACATCAGCCGGATGCGCCAGCACCACTGGCTGCGGGCGCCAGATATCCAGCGGACGCCAGGAAATCTGCGGATCGGTCAGCTGAAAGCCGCCCTTGCGAACCAGCGAGAAGTTGGCATTGTAGGCCGCATCACGCGCCAAGCGCGGTAGCCAACGCTGATAGAGCGCATCTTCCACCTCTACGGTCATGCCACTGGGTTCACTGGCATGCAGTAGCGTGGCTGACGGCGTCCAGACCAGTAGGTGACCGCCATCGGCCAGGCGCAGGCAAAAATCTATCACCGCCGCCTGGCCATCCAGAGCACCCGCGTCCAACCCACCAAGGTCAACGTAGACAGACTTGCGTACCAGCAGACAGGCATCGCCGAGGGCGCTGGGGTTATGGTCTACCTGCAAGCGCTGCATGTAACCGGGCGCATCAGCCGCCTCACCAACAAAGGGGCTTGATGCCGGACCGCGTAAGCCCAGGACCAGGCCCGCATGGGTAATCTTGCCGTCGGAATCCACCAGCCTCGGCCCTACCGCCCCCACCTCGGGGCGCAGCGCGTGGTTCATCAGCGCATCCAGCCAGCCGCCATCCAGCACCGCCACCTCGGCGCGCAACAGCAGCAGGTACTCACCCTGGGTATTTAGCGCCGCCTGGTTGCACAAATCGCTGTAAATCAGGCGCTCGGGCGTGCGCAGCACCTTCAGACGCTCACTGCCCATGCCTTCAACCGACTGCAGCCACTCGCGGGTAGTGGCCTGTTCACTGGCGTTGTCGATCAGCAGAATCTCGTAGTGCGGGTAACGCGTATGCTCCAGCAGACTCATGACGCAACGCTGGGCGGCGGCCATCTGGTCCTGCACGATAACCACCACCGAGACCAGCGGCTGCTCAACATGGCCGTAATCAACCCGATACTGGCCGGGCCGGACCGCCTGAACCTGCGCATGCTCGTAGCCACGCACCTGCACATGACGCAACACCGCGGCACGTTCGGCAGCCGAGTCATTGAGCACCGGCGCATCGCTGAGCACCAGCGGCTCAGCCACGTGCCCCAAGCCAACGCCGCCTTGCTGGTTGATCAGACGCAAAATGGCATCCAGTTCGATGATCTCGCCTGCATCCTCGGCAAAGCCGCCCAACGACAACAAGGCTTCACGCCGGAATAGCCAATTGGCCGATAACCCACGCGGGAAGCTGAGCAGATAGTCGAGGTTAAAGTCAGGGCGCAGCGCAGCGCCGTAGTCGCTGCCGTCCTGACGGAACAGCGCATCGGCAAAAATGGCGCGGCAATCAGGATTCGCCAGCAGCTCCAGCGACAGCATCTGCAGGCCGCTGGCAACCAGCTCGTCCCCTGCCCGCAACAGCATCACCCAGTCGCAGTCGAGCTGGGCGAGCTGTGCATTGAGCTGAGCCGGCCAGCCTTGCCCGGAGCACTGGGTCCAGGCCACAGCCGACGACGCAGGCGCAGCATCGACACTCATCACCTGCATGGCGATATTGCCCGCGTCGACCTGCACGGCAAGCGAGTCCAGCGACTGCTGCCGCAAGGCTGCATCGCCGTCCAGATCCAGCAGTATCACCGTCAGGCGCGCACTATCCTCGCGATGCGCCGTCACGTAGTCCTTGGCCAGGCGCTGCTGCGGCGCTGTCAGCTTGCGTGCCGACAGCCAGGTACGCACCGGTGTTGGATCACCCTTGGCCACCACGCCCAGGCTGCGTAACTTGGCCGCACGAGCCTTGCGCACGCGCTCACTGCCCAAGTCCGAGTGACGGCGGTAGATCTCCTGGTACAA
Source organism: Halopseudomonas pachastrellae (assembly GCF_900114765.1). Taxonomy (GTDB): domain Bacteria; phylum Pseudomonadota; class Gammaproteobacteria; order Pseudomonadales; family Pseudomonadaceae; genus Halopseudomonas; species Halopseudomonas pachastrellae. The sequence continues at coordinate 140,845 of NZ_FOUD01000004.1, read as the reverse complement.
CCCAGCGTAATCCTTTGCTGCACGCTCTGAGCGACGTTCGTCGATCTCATCAGGCGCCCGCATTCTGACTTCAACAGTGGTATCTGGCAGATGCACAAAGTCAGCCTGAGCGGCCAAACGCAGCAAAAACTCCCAGTCCTCCAGGCCCGTTAGGGTTTCGTCAAAATCACCCGCCGCCAGCACCAGCTCTCTTGCGCAGGCAAAAGTGTTGACCGGAATGTAGTTATCAACAAACAGTTGCTCTTTCGAGTAGCGGTCGTGGACATAGCGCTGCTCGCGAGCGAGATCGGTACGCTCGCCTTGTTCCAGCTTCTCGGTCACAAAAGAGGCGTTGGAGTAAACCACCACATTAGGCTGGTACTCCAGAGCACTGGCCAACGTCTGCAAGTGCTCGGGCAGAAAAAGGTCATCGTCATCTAGGTAGGCAATATACCGCCCCCGAGCCAGTCGAAGCGCTGCATTGCGAGCGGCAGCCGGACCGCCGTTGACGCCTTGGCGTAGATAAGTCAATGCGAACTCAAAACCATCGAGCAGCGCCTCAACCGGTTCACCATTATCGTTGACCAGAATGACTTCAAAATCTTGCAGCCTCTGCGCGGCTAAGCTGCGCAGAGCATCCAACAGCAGCGCTGGCCGGTTATAAGTCGTAAGCAGGATCGAAAAGAGCGGCTTTTTCTCAGACACCAGTGCTTTCAACTGCTCACACAATGCCCTCGCTCGCCTGCCAAGTTGGGTATCAAATTCGTTCGGAAACTGCGACAAACGACGCTGCACGTGTGCAGCGACTTCCAACTCTCGACCTTGCAAGCGTCCAGCACCGCCACGCTGCAATACACTCTCAAGCAGGAGCACATGGTCTTCCAGCGGCGCTGTGGAAGCATAAAATCCTCTGGAGTACTGCGAGCCATGCAACCGGTAACTGACTCCTGGCTCATTGACGAAGACGAAGTCCGGATAGCGCTCAGCAAGCTGAATCACCATCTCCCAATCACCTGCTCCTTTGAGAGTTCGCTCCCAATTACATGCGGCGAGATACGCAGAGCGACGAATGACAGCAGCAGAGGGAGTAATGTAATTGTCGTAAACCAGCAGATCGGCAACTTCGTTGCGCCCTCCCACGTAATCGCCATGCCGATAACCCGGATGCCTCTGCACCTGCACCTCAGCCCCCGACTCATTCACCCAACGTATGGGGGTGTAGCCCAATGCGCTCTGCGGGTTGGCGTCCAGCAGACCGATGAGTCGCTGCAAATGCCCGGGATTCAGGAAGTCGTCGGCCATGAGCAAGGATAGAAACTCGCCTGTGGCAACGCGAATCCCACTCTGAACATTGAAACCTGGCCCTATGTTCCAGCGATTGCGGATGTAACGGACCCTCGAATCACCGGCAAAGGCCGCTACGACCTGACGCGTGTCATCAGTAGAGGCATTGTCCAGAACCAAAATCTCGACAGCGTCCAGGCCCTGGTTCAAAACCGATTGCACGGCCTGCCTCAAGAATCGACCGTAGTTGTAGGCCGGAATAACGACACTCAGCTTTGGCGTAAGGCCACGTATTTCAATTGCATGCTCAGCAATAACGGACGTAAAAATATTTATCCAGCAATCTATGGAATACGGATAACTGTCCGGCCCGTTAAGAAAGTCGCTCAGCGACGCGCACATGGCTTGATACACGTCTGGTGAAAGTGCTTTCAGAAAACGATCCAAAGCCTGCCTGTCAGCGAACTGACCCGCATCAAAAAAAGCGTCCTGCGGGAACCACTCGGGGACAGGCCATGAGGACAAGTGAACTGGTAAGGCGCCCGCTGCGAGCGCTTTCAGCCATTGCGCAGAAAGTTGGCCAGGTTGGTCTTGCGGTGTATCGCAGAGCGCAAAGTGGGCTTTATTCAACTCGACGCCCGATCCGCCGTCGTAAATCCGCGGCTGGCCCTTCACGAAGGCGCGTGCCTTTAAGCCGGAGTGCGGCAGGTCAGTTGGCTGTGTCAATTGAACCTGTGCAGTGGCTTCACCTCGCTGACCCGGAGGCAGGAACACGCGCGCAAACTTTTCGGTCGGATACTCCATTGCCTCTGGCAGAAAGAGATATAGCTGTTCATGACCTGACAGGGCCAGCGTGACCTGCCTATCGCGACGCCAAGCTACCAACAATACAGCCTGATACTGGTCTGCTGAGTCAGCGCTGACAATACGATCAAAAATCAAACCGTTCGCATCGCCATAGCTTTTCAATGGGAGCCAGTTAAGGAGTCCCTGTATCTGGCGCCAGTCGTCATCAGCAAGCAGAAAAGACTGATTCAGATCCTCCAATGCGGCACCTGCAATACCTATGCGCCAAGGGGCTCCCTGGCAACGGCCACCTGCAATCAAGGCCCAGTCATTCATATTGTTCTCCAGTGCCAACCCCCACCTAGTAAAGCGTCAGCAATATAGTTCGCGATTGGAATATGCAGCTAAAGTCAGAGGCCGGACTTTCAACGCGCCGCGCAAGCGCGCAACCCAATAGACGTATCATCGACCATCGTCACCTGATTGCCACCGCGCGATAACCTCGCTGTGCCTGTCGGGGTGCATGAAAACGAAATTGGTTTGTACCGTATCGTCTGTCACCGCATGACACGGCTCCAGTAGACCGGTATGTTCAGAGGAAAATACCCATGCCCGGTAACCAAAGGATGCCAGCAACGCAAACACATCATTCGGGTGGTAACCAAACACAAGGGACCACTTCCTAAGCAGCTCCATCAGGATGATCGGCCGTTGCTTCAAGGTATCCAGCGCGCCCTCGATTACCATCAATTCCGCGCCCTCAACATCGATCTTCATGACGGTGGGAACCAGCCCTCGCTGCTTGCACACATTATCCAGCGTACTGGTTGTGCAGAGCACCTCGCGTATCGGCATGGCGCCACGCTCCTGCCCCGTCATCTTCAAGGAAGTGGCTCCAGAAACATCATCAGCCACCAGAAACGCCAACTCATCTTCCTTGTTGAACAGCCCCAGGCATAGCGCTTGCACATTATTCAGCTGGTTCAGTGAAATGTTTTTCTCAAGCCTGGACACCGTGCCGGGAACGGGCTCAAACGCATATATACTTCCGCCGGGCGAATGCTTTCCGAGTACAAGAGAATACCAGCCGAGGTTGGCACCAATGTCGAGGAACAGATCACCATCGTTGAAAACCGATTTAAGAAAGGCCGTTTCATTCGCTTCATAACCACCTAAACCGAGCAAGGCGTAGGGTGTTGCATGCAGGTCAACAGCATCCATGTACATTGCAATACCGTGTTCGAGCGATCTTATAATCACCCCATTCGGGGTAATGGAAATACTTTCAACGTCGGTGCCATAGAGAAAGTCAGGGTAATCAAAAAGGCGCTTATGGTAGTCGTTGATTTCGCTTATGTAATCCAGTGTCGACATCAAGCCAGAGCCAAGCTTCTGCTTAGCCGCCAGTAGTGCGTTCTGCTTATTTTCAGACATCGAGCGCTCTCTCATAAGACACTAGTGAAATATCGCAACATTCTCGCAAAACCGATCTCGGGCCGAGTAGAAGGCCGCCAACCCAATTTGGCCATTTTGCCTAGATCGAAGTGCCCGCTGGGACGGAACTCGGCTTTCTTCGCTGAACTACCACTGCATCGGACTTGCAACCCCTGATAGGGAGACAATCGCGCAATCAACTGCGCCACTTCCAGAATAGTCATTTCCTCATCAATACCCACGTTATAAGCCGAGCCACCCTTGCCTTCGAGCAGAAGCAGCAAAAAAGCTGCCGTCATATCAGCTACATAACAAAATGGCCTGCTGCTGCTTCCGTCGCTCAGTAATACGATGTCCCTGCCAGCCAAAGCATCAGCGAGGAAGTCGGCCAGCGCCCGCCCATCATCCAGATCCACCCCGGGGCCGTAGGTGTGTGAGATGCGCGCAATTACGGCATGCACCCCATATTGTCGTTGGTAGCAGGCGCACAAGGACTCGCCCATACGCTTGCTCTCGCCGTAACAGGCGACCGGATCAAGGGGGTCAAGGGTGCCAAAATCAGTTTCGGTAATAGCCGCCGAACCATCACCATTGCCGTATACGGCACCGCTGCTCATGAACAGCAACCGAGCACCATGCCGACGTGCCAACTCGAGCAAATTGGAGGTGCCCAGAACATTCGCGTTGGCGGTACCGACGGGGTCCTGCAGGTAGTATTTGGGGCTACCCGGACTGGCCGCGTGGATGACAAAATCGAGCCTGCCCAAGCACACAGGGGCACAAACGTCCTGAACAATGGGTGTAAACCAGGGCTGCTCAAGCAAATGCGGAAAACGCTGCTGAACTTTCAAATCTGTCCGCGCCATCGCGTGGATAATGACCGGGGAGTCAAGCTTGCCCTCATTCAGCCAGGCCAGGTACTCCACCAGGTAGGCCCCAAGAAATCCGGTCGCTCCAGTAACAAGAATGTGCTTTCCGGCGAAACGAGACCAGTCCAATCCCAGCTGAAAGATAGCATGCAGGTCTTCCTCGATAACCGGGTGGCGTTGCGGAGTGCATGTGCTCATGATCAGCTCACTCTCGTCGAGACAGCTTTGCCAGCACACCAAGAACCTCACTTTTCGTCCAACCGATATCCACTGGCAGATGCAGGCATTCCACCACCTCAAGCCCTAGGCGCTTGAGCATGCAGCGCACAGCGTCCTCAGTGTAAAAGTTGATGTGCTCATGCCAATGCCGCTTCAGCGGGGCAAGTTGGCGATTGTCGGGGTGTTCTCTGATCAGTGCTTCGTGAGGGACCTCAAGATACAGCAGAGTATCCGAGTCCAGTACGGGGCTCAGCTGCTGCAAGAACTCCAAGGGGAATGGCACGTGCTCTAGCACCTCACTGCATACCACCAGGTCATAATGCTGTCGCTTCAGGTGTTCAGCGCCAATGCGAGTGGCCCCAGGCAGCACATCAACGCCTGAAATATCATAGACATGCAGTGGCGCCGCACGACCCAGAAACGGGCTATTGATACCAGTATCACCGCCCCAATCAAGCACGCGGGGTTCAGGTGGCAAATACCGTTCGAGCCAGGCCTCCACTTCCGCAATGTAATCTGCACGCTGCTGATAATGCGCTGCAACGTTAGCGTAACCAGGTTCAAAGTGTATTCGTTGAGCGTTATAGGTCGCGTCACGGTAGTTCTGATAGAGCGCGGCCATCTGCTGATCGGTAAATCGATAGTCAAGAAAGAGTACACCGCAATCCTGACATTGCAGCGAGTTACAGAGGCTGTAAGCCATACCCTGACGAAGATCACGCAGCCCCCAATCGACGGTAATTTCAACCGGTTGATGACCAAACGCACGGTAGGCGACGAAAGGCATTAGCACTGCGGGTGATCGATTTAGATTAGTGCTTGCGCAACAGATGCAGGCGGAGGCAATGGGCTCTCGGGTCACCATGTACTGCGCCCTCCGTCTATCACAAGGTTCGCCCCATTCATATAGGACGAAGCGTCAGAGCACAGAAAGGCAATCGCGCCACGGTACTCATCCTCGTCAGCCATTCGGCCAAGCGGGATAAGCTGCGCCAGCTTGCTAACAAATACGTCGCTTTGCCCCGCATACACACCGCCCGGTGACAGCGCATTACAGCGCACGCCCTGCTCGCACCAGTAGGTCGCCAGATACTTGGTCAAGCCAATCAGCCCATGCTTGACCACCGAGTAGGTAACCGGTTTCACAGGCTGATTATCCGGCTCAACACCTTCTTTACGGTACAGGCGTTGGTCGGGCGCTATGACGCCCAGGTCAGAGGCAATATTGATGATTACCCCGCCTCCCTGCTGCGCCATTTGCTGACCGAAGACCTTTGCACAATTGAAGGCACCGCCCAGACCCACGTCCAGATCCAGACGCCACTGCTCCCAGGGGAAGTGCTCTAAACGGGAAAAGTCCTGCCCACCGGCGTTCTCCACCTTCGGATTACGCGCCGCATTGTTGATCAGGATGTCTACGCGCTCGTGGTGCGCCTGCAACTGCTCCCAAGCTGCGCGCAGCGCGTCGATATCAGTGATATCTGCAACCAGCGTCAGCGCCTTGCACCCTGTTTCCGCCTCCAGTCTGGTGGCGTTATCGGCAAGTGTTTGGGCATTGATATCAAGCAGTACCGGTAAGCCACCTAGCGCAGCGATGGTGGCTGCGTGCTGATAACCCAGCAATCCTGCGCCGCCGGTAACCACCGCGACCCGGCCATCCAGGCGAAATAGCGTTTCAACGCTGGCCATGAATGCTCACCTCACTCAACTGCACCTCACATCCCTCACGCAGAGAGCGCCGCGCTGCCAAGGCCATACGCAAACTTTGCATGCCATCGACCAGATCGACTACCGGCTTGCTCCCGTTAGCCAAACACTCAAGGAAGTGCCGAGCCTGTGCCAGGAACATGTCATTGCGTTTGAAGTCGGCAAAGTCATTCTGCTCGCACAGCTCCCCCGCCTGGTCATAGACATACAAGCGATTGGCAATCAGATCCATTTCTGCACAGCCGGCATCACCAACTATCCTGAACTTGCGCGACGGAGGACGCTGCACAAAATCCTGATGCAGCAGGAGAGGGAAACAGCCACGCTCACCGTCAAACCGCATCAACGAAGAGGCACTGTCCTCAACATCAATCTCCAGGCCGCTCAAATGCCCGCCATGGGTCGACAGGCTGTGGGGCAAGCCGAAATACCAATAAATCAGATCCATTTCATGGATCTGAGATAGGATCACCCCGCCACCCTGATCAGCGCGCGCAGCGTACATCTGCCGGTAATCTTCGTAGCGGTGCCAATTGGGCAGATACTCGCCAATCTCTGAGCGTACGCTCACGAGCCGTCCAAAAAAGCCGTCATCAAGCAAGGCCTTGAGCCGTTGTAAGCCAGGATGAAAGCGGAAGTTATAACCGACATGGAACAGCAGCTCGCGCTTCTGAACCTCGGCCAGCAGTTCATCCAGACCGTTCGAATCGCTTGCTAACGGCTTTTCCATGAATATCGGAACGCCGGCCCGCGCGCATTCCAGTGCCACAGGTACATGCAGCGCGTTAGGGTTGCAGATAAAAACCGCCTCAGGCTGCTGCGCGAGAGCATCTGCCAGCTCGTGATGTACCTGAATGGCGTAATCCTTTTCCAGATCCGCTCCCTCATCGACTGTGAGGTTATCCAGCAGCTTGATACGCTGCCTTCGTACCCGATAGGCGTGCACCTCCAGCGTGTCACCCAGCAACAAGCGCAGGTTACGCAGATGGCGCTGCCCGATACCACCCAGCCCACAGAACAGAACCTTCACGATAGCGCTCTCTTGTCGTCGTTCAGGGCAAAGCCGCGCAGCCATTGCGCTGCCAGGCTGGCCATTTCCGCAAGCCAGCGCGGCTCGTCCCCTGGCTCACCGCGCGCGACCTGCAGCACGAAGTCACCGCGGTAGTCATACTTGATCAATTGCTCGCGCAGGCTACGAAAATCGGTGTCACCCTGGCCCAGCTCAACGGTGCTACCACCGTGCTGACGGTCCTTGATATGCACACTGCCCACGCGCGAGCCATAGGCCGCAAACTCATCTGCAGGCAAATACCCCAGCGAAGCGCTGTTGCCCGCGTCATAGTTGACGCGGACCAGAGGATGCTCAAGCGCCGAAAGCAGTCGTTGAAAAGTATCAGGGGCAAGGTCGGTTTCAAGGTGCAGTTCTACCGCATGCCGTTCGGCGCTGGGCAATACCTGACGCAATGCTTTAATCACCTCCGCTCGCTCCGCGTCACTGCGAATACTCGAGGCATCGACGAAGGGCAAAACCACACGCCCTACTCCAAGCTCTCCACACACCGCAAGCAGCCATTCCAAGCGCTCAAGCAAAGCAGCACGCTCCCCAGCGCTGGTGCGTAACAGTGGGCGGTCCATGAAATAGTCGGCACAAACCGATACCACCGCAATCTCGTGCTCTTTAAGCAAGCAGAGTAATTCCTGGCGCCCTTCTTCAGTTTCTATCGGATTTGCGCCCTCACCGTAGAGATCGTAAATCCATTCGATCCCGCGCAGACCAATCTGCGCCGCACGCTCTATTTCCAGGCGCCAATGACGGCGAGGAAAGGACTGGAAGCGCCCCGCTTCGGGCGCGCTGAGCCTCCCCTGCATGGTATACAGGCCGCCCTCGGCATAGGCACTCAGAAAGTCAGCCATCTCAGTCCTCCACCAACGGGATAAGCATATTGGCGCGCAGTTCATCACGCTCCAGGAAGGGAAAGAGGTCTTCCAGCGGGCTGGAAACCATGGCGCCGTTCTGTCCGATGCGCGAGGTTATGCGCGGGCCAATTGCTTGATCCGGCTCGACCATCACTTCACACACCACAGGCCCCTCATGCACCAGCGCCTGCCCAATAGTAGCGCGCAGGTCGCCAGTGCCATCGACCCGCAAGACGGGTAGACCAAAGGCCGCGGCCAAAGCCGAAATGTCCGGCAACGTCAGGCCAGAGGTTGGGTCACAGCCAATTGTCTGCTTGAAATAGCCGCCCTGGGATGCGCGAATTGACGCATAACCGTTGTTATTGAGCACAAAATATTTGATTGGCAGCTGCAGGCGCCGAACCACTTCCAACTCCTGAATATTCATCACAAAGCCGCCATCGCCATCGATGGAAACCGTACGGCGGCTGCCGCTACCCAGGCACCCGCCGATGGAGGCAGGCAACCCGTAGCCCATGGAGCCAAGTCCACCGGTGGCAACCGCTCGCTGGCCGCGCTTAAGGCGCAGCGCCAGCCAGAAGGTGTCCAGCGCTGCACCTGAACTGCCGGGGATAATCTGGTCGCCCTCAACGAGTAACTCGGAAAGCACTTCGGTAAATACGTAGGTATTAACATAGTCACTCGGCTGTCGATACTCATCCAGCACAACAGGGTAGGATGCCTTCCATTCGGCGCAGCGCGAACGCCATGCATCGCACTTCAGGGAGGCTCCCGCACTGACCCGCTGCAACTGCTGGATAAAGACCTTTGCGTCGCAAACAAAGCGTTCGTCTGGCATATCACCCAGTTTGGCTATCTCGGCGGGATCCACATCAACCACGACGATCTCGGCGCCACGGGCAAAGTGCTTGCGGTTGAAGCCAGTAATGGAAAAATCCATCCGGCAGCCAATGGCCAGCACCATGTCGGCATTTTGTACCGAGAAGTTAGGGCCACGCGGCGCGACCGTGCCACAGCGACCCGCGTAAAGCGGGTGATCATGCTCCAACAGATCACCGCCAATCCAGGTCGTCAGGGTCGGGATGCGCAAGCTCTCAATAAGTTGCCGCAGCTCAGCCTCTGCCCCGGCTGCGTGCACGCCATTGCCGACCAGCAGTACCGGACGCTGCGCGGACCGCAACCGATCGATCAGCCGTGCCAGTGCCGCTTCATCCGGCAGCAGCAGCTCAGTCTCATCCGGGATGAAGCCTTCCAGCTGCTGTGGATCTATCTCGGTTGCCTGCACATCCAGAGGCACGTCAATCCATGCCGGGCCCTTACGTCCGCTGAGCATCAGATGCAGGGCTTTCTCCAGTTCATAACGCACGCGCAAGGGATCCAGCAGGCATACTGAATACTTGCTCAAGGGCCCAGCCACACTGACGATATCCAGCTCCTGAGTACCCAGTTGGCGCAGGCCGCTGTCGCCCTTCAGATCCGCACGCTTTACCTGGCCTGAAACAAAGAGTGTCGGGGTCGATTCGAACCAGGCTCCTGCCAGCCCCGTGAGGGCATTGGTTGCTCCGGGGCCGGAGGTCACGAGACACACGCCGATACCGCCCGAGGTGCGCGCATAGCCCTCCGCCGCTATCGCCGCACCTTGCTCGTGCAACATACTGACAGGCGTCAGCCGAGTCTGACGATAAAGCGCATTATTCAAGTGCATCGCGCCACCGCCAGGTAGAAAGAAAATATGCTCCACGCCCTGCTTGGCAATGAACTCAAATATATAGTCGGCAACACGCATGGGGTTACTCACAGCACAGGTCAAGTTGGAAGGCGGTCTTTCGGCACGGCATACAGCACTAGGTCCCAGCCCTCCGCCAAGTGCGGGCAGAGACTGAAGTGGTAGTGCGGATAGTATTCGTGCAATTGCAGCGGGATGCTCCACAGATGATCTTGCTCGTGATACACACATACCGCGATCACCGGGTGGCACTCAGAAATCACCCGACGGCCACCAGCCAGACATTGCGGCTCAAAACCTTCGATATCGATTTTGATAAACGTAGGAGGCAGTCCGGTGGTGCTCATCTGATCGAGCGTGGTCATACGCACCACTTGGTCACCGTGTCCAACCCGTGAAGATGCGCCCTGCTCAGCTTCAATACGGGATTCGCCTGCGCAATCGCCCACCGCAGTAGAATGGGCATGTACATTCGACAGAGAGAGCTGCGCCAGGCGGGCGGTCAGCTTGGAATAGTTACTGGCTTCAGGTTCAAAGCAGTGAATCTCGCGGTACCCACGCCCCGTTGACAAGTAGTCCTTGACGGTGTCGCCGTCAAATGCGCCAACGTCGTATATCACCTCGTCGACAATACGGGTGCTGAAATGATCATCGAAATAAATTTGCCGGGCGGAGGCAATCGGCAGCAAATCGTGATCAAGCGACAAGCGCCACTCGACATGATCCACGAACATCTGCCTGGACTGCTCGTCACATAGCAAAGAAAAAGCCCTTCTTACCTGCTCAGCCTGCAGGATGACCTTCTCTGGCAAGTCCAGCGAGTAGTGGGGCAAAAAGGTATCGGGATATCGCCAAGCAAGATGACCAAATAGCGCGATCCGCTTGAACCCCCTCTGTCGCAGCGGTACAAGACGGTCTGACATACGATCGCTGATATGTCCGCTCCAGATAGTGCAGATCACACTAGGCAGATTGTCCTTGTCTTGCTCGGCGAGCTGCGTCGGGCTCATTACCGGCACGGCGTCAATCTCTGTGCCCCACACCGCAGGGTTGTTGTCGATAAACGCACGCGGCACAAATCCCATCTGTTTGAGGGCCACCAGAGCCTTGCGACCCAGATGGCTGGCGCCAAAAAGAACGAAAGGAGAATCCAGCCCGCCAATCAACTGCTCTAGACTATGCTGCTGGCGGCGGCGTACCACTTCCAACGGCTCAGACAACAAGCTTTCCAGACGCTGGCTCAAGGGGGTGTCCAACATAACTGAATTCCTCATAAAGATTGCAAGTAGGCCAACGCTGACCAAAACCCAGCACCATGATCCTTGTGGCCTTGCCAGACTTCTGGGATGAAGCTGACATCGCTGGCCCCGACCTGCGCCCAGGTGGCCGGCCAGTCCACATCGCCTGTGCCCATCAGTACGCCTTCGCCGTTGGAGCCTTTGGCATCGGCCACATGCAGATGAGCGGACAGGGGTAACAAGCGCCGCAATGCCTGCTGAAAATCCAAACCAAAGTGAAAACAAGTCATCTGTAAATGGGAGAGATCCAGACAAAGGCGCAACTCCAATTCCTGCGCCTTTTGCGCCAGCTCGTCCGGCATCATGAAGATGTTCTGGTGGCGTTGGCCACCAAAGTGCCAGGGGAACGGCGCCATGTTCTGCGGAATTAGCTCGGTGGAGCCAAAGTCAATCTGCGCGCGCGAGTCGCGAAAGCGCGCGTAAAGCGCCTCGCGCTGCTCCACGGGCAGCGGCGCGTCAGCGGAAAAGCCACCCACGTTGGCCACAATCAGCTGCGCATCTGCCTGCGGGAAAAAAGCGGCAATACGCTGAGTCGCATCCACCACCCGCTGCAGGTTGACGATGGAGCGCTGCCGATAGGCTTCATCCTCGGCAACCAGATCAAGCAGCTCACTATTCTCGAATAGTTCAGGCGCATGCACGACCAACCGATTGCAGGTAACCGTTTCGAGATAGGGTTCAGGGTCGACCGACAAGTCGCGATACGAGAGGTGAAACTCAAACAAATCGGGTGAGACACGCGCGCGATACTGCAAAAAATCGTGGTAACGTACTGGAACGCCCCAGCGTATCGGCAAGTCAAACACCAACTGTTCCTGCCCTGCACCGGCAATATCACTCTCGAACAGGAAGTCGCCCTGTTCAATATCACGGCAAGCAGAACGCCCCAGCAGGTCTGCTAGACGATAGGGAGGCACTCCCTGACCGGGGCTGGCAATCCGCAGCTTATCCTGCGTGAACACTTCCCCTGCGTTGATCTTGGTGGCGGCTATCACGCTCTTGCCGAGATTCTCGCGGTTAAGCAGCTCTCCCTGACTAACCTGACGTTGCATACCTGCGCAGGGTAGCGCCTTTTCCAGTTGTCGAACGCCGTCTACCAATTGCTTGAACTCGGTTGGCTCAAGGCTTGCCAGGTGGTCCGGCCCTTCCATATTCCGATCCAGCGTGATGTGTCGCTCAAGCAACTTGGCACCCAATGCGACCGCGGCAAATGAAATGGCAATGCCTCGCTCATGCCCCGAATAGCCAACCAAACCGTGCAGTTCACGCAAGCGAGCAATGTAACTGAGCTGAATATCCGTCTCAGGCGCCGGATAGGCACTATTGCAATGCAGCAAGGCAAAAGGCACCTGCAAGGCTCGCAATTGCTCAATCGCAGCCACCACCTCATGCTCGTATGACATACCCGTGGAGAGAATCATCGGCTTGCCCAAGGTCGCTGCCTTGGCAATCAGGTAGGGATTGCACAAATCTGCCGAAGCCAGTTTGACCGCAGGCAGGTCGAAGTCGGCCAGCGCATCAACACTGGCCTCATCCCAAGGCGTGCAGAGATAAAGAATATCTTGGCTCGAACAGTAGTCGCGCAACTCCCTGTGCTCTGCCAGTGTCAGCTCGACCTTGTCCAGCAGGTCCTGAATGTACTCCACACCCAGGTCTTCGGCACGTGAGCCATCAGCCTTGCTGCGGTAGAGTGCGGCGCGGTTGCGCAGCTGAAACTTGACGCAGTCGGCACCCACCGCGATGGCAGCATTGACCAGCTGCTTGGCGAGATCGAGCGAGCCATTGTGATTATTGCCCACCTCGGCAATAACGAATATCCGATCACTGCCGACGGAAAACCCACCGATATCCATGCTTGCGCCAGTCATTGTATTTTTGTCCGCCATGAGGTCACGCCACTGGATTCAAATCGAAAATTGGTTGTCGAGCAGCCTATCTCATGCATGGCACGAACAACTGCCTGACGATGTTGGGGCTGTACATAGAACAGGAAAAAGCCGCCGGCGCCGGCCCCCAGCAACTTGCCACCGAGTGCGCCTGCACCCCTCGCCTTGGCGTAAATATCATCCAGTTTGTCGTCGCTAACGGCGGAGGAAAACTGCTTTTTAAGCATCCAGGCTTCATGCAGGCATAGGCCAAAATCAAACAGCTCGCAGCGAATGAGGTGACGGTGCATTCGCCGACACAGCGTCACGCTTTCGCGCAGTAGATCGGTCTGCGAAAGCTCCGCCTCCATTTCCTGGCGCTGCATTTCGTGCAATTGTCCCGAGTCATGCAGCGCGCCCGTGTCGCAAAGCACCAGGCAGGCCTCCAGCTCGAACCGGGCCGCCTCTTCAAGGCGTATGGGGTGCACCAGGTTACGCTGGTTCTCGAACTCGATCAGATTGAAGCCGCCGAACGCAGACGCGTACTGATCCTGCCAGCCGCCGGCAATGCCAAAGCACAGCCGCTCTGCCTGAAAGGCCAACTCGGCTATTTCATAGGTATTCCAACGATCCTGTCGCAGCTCATTGAAGGCTGCGATGATCGCCGTGGTTGCCGCCGAGGAGCCGCCCAGACCAGACCCCACGGAAAAATCAGACCGCAAATAGAGATCAAAACCATAGGCAGGCCGAATGACCGAGACAATAGTTGCCAGCAGGCTCTTGTGCTCACTTGTCAGCAGCTGCGACAAACTCGGGTAATGCTCCTCGTGCGCAATATCCTCGGAGTAGATATGCACACTGGCGTCATCGCGCGGTACCAGTGTCGCGTGCGCGTAGAGCCCTACCGTGCAACTGAGCACGGCAGCAGGATGATCAACAAAGAAGTAGGTCAGATCCGCGCCGCCGCCACAAAAACTCATTCGCACCGGCGCACGAGCACGCGCCAGCACCGGCACTTCCGGGCTAGCCGTCATTTGTCGGGTATAAATCTCGCAAAGACGCCCGTTGGCGTCCAACCCTGGCAGCGCGTTGTAGCCCAAATCAAAGGTTTTCAACAACTGCTCACGCGTGGCGCCCAGTCCAACCGCGCGGAAGTTGCGATTCATGCACGCGGTGACCGGCAGCTTGGTGTCGCCGCCCTGCAGCAAATAACGCCGCACATCACCGTTGGTCACGACCCCCACCAGACGCTCTTGCGCCTCAACGACAAAGGCAATCTGCAGGTCTCCCGACTCGATGCACTTCACCGCGTCAAGAATCGTCTCATCCACCCGGACCGTGAGCATATCCAGTAACCGGCTCATTGCTGCGCACTCCTATCCGAGGAGGCTTTGAAGGCGGCAAGTGCCTCCGGGGTTCCAATATCGACAAAAGAGCCAGCGTAGGGAGCGGCTCGCAGCTCGCCACGCGCTATCAGTGCCGGTAAAAGGTCCAGCTCCATCGAACAGGGACGCGGTTGCTCCCCAGCCATTGCGGCAGGGGTGAAACAATACACTCCGGCGTTAACCAATCCTGGGCCAGTCTCGCCTTTTTCCAACAACTCGAGCACATGCCCATCATCCGCTACCCGCAGACTGCCGAAGCGCGCACGATCGACCGCTTCCACCCCCACTATCACACTGTCGACACCATCGCTGCGCAAGCGGAAGGCATCATGAGTGAGATAGGTATCGGCATTGAGCACCAGATAGGGCGCATCTACAGGATGCTGCTGCAGGGCGTTGAGTAGCGCCCCGCCGGTCCCAAGCGGATGCGGCTCGATGACCAGGTCCAGCGGTAACTCAGCGCCTTGCGACAGGTCTGCGAGCATTGTCTCCAGCTGATCAGCACGGTACCCGGCGCAGAGCACCGCATGCTCTATACCGGCGGCCTTGAGCTGCCTCAATAGCAGCAGCAAAAACGGCTCGCCGTTAACGTCAACCATGGCCTTCTGTCTGCCCTTGGTCACCTCACGCAGACGCGTCCCCAACCCTCCGCACAGGATATAGGCGCGCATCACACAATCCTCGCAAAAAACGTCTCAAGACTGCGGGCGATATGCTCCAGGTGCGGCCCCCCCAACCCCGGCCATATACCTACCCAGAAGGTGTCGCGCATGACTTTCTCAGTCACCGGCAAATCACCGACAGAGCGATAAGTTCTGCCCTGCATATAGGGCTGACGCAACAGGTTGCCGGCAAACAGCAAGCGCGTGCCCACGCCCTGGCTGTCGAGAAACGGTAGCAGATCAACCCGGCGATGCCGTTCGCCATCACGCAGGGTCAGCACAAAGCCAAACCAGGAAGGATCGCTGCCAGGCGTTGCTTCAGGAAGAATCAAGTAGTCCGACAAGCCGGAAAGACGCTTGTGCAACCAGGCAAAGTTGCGACGCCGGGCAGCAATAAACTCGTCGACTCGGTCCATTTGCGCCAAGGCGCAGGCAGCCTGCATATCGGTGATCTTGAGGTTGTAGCCAAGGTGGGCATAGGTGTACTTATGGTCATACCCGGCCGGCAGAGCACCCAGTTGCCAGTCGAAGCGCTTGCCGCAGGTATTATCCTCGCCCGGTGGGCAGTAACAGTCGCGCCCCCAGTCCCGGAAGGACTCCATGATCCGTTTCAGCAGCGGCTTGTTGGTGAATACAGCGCCGCCCTCACCCATGGTGATGTGGTGCGCAGGGTAAAAGCTCAAGGTGCCAATATCGCCAAAGGAGCCGACCATCTTACCGTCGTAATGCGCGCCCAGGGCGTCGCAACAATCCTCTACCAGCCACAGGCCGTACTTGTCACACAAGGCGCGTACGGTTGCCAGATCAAACGGGTTGCCAAGTGTATGAGCCAGCATGATGGCCTTGGTCTTGGGGCTGATCGCCGCCTCGATTTGCGACGAGTCGATATTGCAGGTGGCCAGGTCAATATCCACAAACACCGGCACCGCACCGCACTGAATAATCGGGTTGACCGTGGTAGGAAAGCCGGCGGCAACCGCGATCACCTCATCGCCCGGCAATATGGCGCGCTCGCCCAGTCGAGGAGAGGTCAAGGCGCAAAAGGCCAGCAGATTGGCTGATGAGCCGGAGTTGGTAGTCAGCACACAGCGCCGGCCCAGATAATGGGCCAACCGTTTTTCAAATGCGGCGTTAAAGCGCCCGGTGGTCAGCCAGCCGTCCAGCACCGCGTCGGTCATCATCTCCAGCTCGGGCGCGCCGATCACCTTGCCTGACGGCGGCACCGTCGTCTGCCCCAGAACAAACTCGGGCGCGGCAAAGCTCAGATCAGCATACTCCCTCACCTTCTGGGCTATTTCCTCTCGTAGCGCCTGCTTTCTCGCATCACTCATGGCAGCGCCCTTTCATAGCTCCGTATCTGCTGCCTGCACAACTCAACCAGATCAGCACCCTCTTGCCATCCCCAATGCCACTCAAGCGTGCGCTGCAATGCGGCTTCCACATCCCAGCGGTTGCGCCAGCCCAGCAGTTGGCCGGCACGGGAGGAGTCCAGCGCCAAGAGGGAGGCTTCATGGGGTTGCGTCTGCTCGGCAACCCGCCAACTCACTGGCCCTGTTCGCCAAAGCCGGGCGAGCCGCTCGACCAGCTCACCGACACTGACCACACCGGCCGCGTCAGGCCCGAAATTCCACGCTTCAATGTTCTCGTCAGGCTTGCTCAGCAGCCGCTGGGCAAGCAACAGATAGCCGCATAGCGGCTCCAGCACGTGCTGCCAGGGCCGGGTGGCCTGCGGATAGCGCAGCACCAGCTCCTGCCCCGCGTCCCAGGCGCGCAGCACGTCAGGCAGCAAGCGCTCCTCAGCCCAATCGCCGCCGCCAATCACATTGCCAGCACGCGCGGTAGCCAACTGCACGCCGTTGGCCGCAAGGAAAGATTGTCGATAGCTGTTGCACACCAGTTCGACACAGGCTTTTGAGTTGCTGTAGGGGTCGATGCCACCCAGTCGATCCTGCTCGCGATAAGGCCAGAGCCACTCACGGTTCTCGTAACACTTGTCGGTTGTCACCACGACTACTGCTTTCAGCCGCTGGCTGGAACGCAGTGCTTCCAGCAGGTGCACTGTGCCCATGACGTTGGTTGCGTAGGTCTCCACCGGGTCGCGATAGGAGGCTCTGACCAGCGGCTGGGCGGCCAGATGAAACACCACGTCTGGGTCAACGCGGCGCACCGTATCCACCAGCGCAGCCTGATCGCGCAAATCGACGTAATCGCCATTTACCTGAGCATCAAGCCGCGCCACCTGCCAGAGCGACGGCGCTGTTGCCGGTTCAAGGGCAAGTCCATACACCCGGGCGCCCAGCATCTGCAGCCAAATTGCAAGCCAGCCACCCTTGAATCCGGTGTGCCCGGTCAGCAGGACGGTGCGCCCTTTCCAGCACTCTGCGTTCAGTCCCACAGACACCACTCCGCAGCGCCACTTTTCCAGCGCTCTTCCAGAAAGTTACGATCACGCAAGGTATCCATCGGCTGCCAAAAGCCGTGATGAAAATGACACATAAGCTGCCCCTCAGCAGCCAGCCGGCGCATCGGTTCAAACTCCCAGGTCACCGAGTCGTCGGCGATGTAGTCCAACGCCTGAGGCTGCAGGACAAAAAAACCACCATTGATCCAGCCGCCATCTCCCAAAGGCTTTTCCTGAAACCCCGAGACCTGGTTACCGTTGATGTCCAGCGCGCCAAAACGTCCGGGGGGCTGGACCGCCGTCACGGTAGCCAGCTTGCCATGCTGCTTATGGAAGGCAACCAGCTCACTGAGGTTGATATCAGCGACACCATCGCCGTAAGTGAAGCAGAACGGCTCATCACCCAGGTACTCGCGGACCCGCTTCAGCCGCCCACCAGTACCGGAAGACTCGCCAGTATCCACGAGCGTCACGCGCCACGGCTCGGCATGGCGTTCATGGATGTGCATGCGGTTTTCCGACATATCAAAGGTCACATCGGACATGTGCAGGAAGTAGTTGGCGAAGTACTCCTTTATCACGTACCCCTTGTAGCCGAGGCAAATCACAAAGTCGGTAATCCCGAAATGCTGATAAATCTTCATGATGTGCCAGATGATGGGCTTACCACCCACCTCTACCATGGGCTTGGGCTTTAAATGCGACTCCTCACTGATTCTGGTGCCTAGCCCACCGGCAAGAATGACAGCTTTCATTGTTTTATCCCTCTCAAGGAGCACTCACGAACAGAGCAACGCCAACGCTTGGCATTGTGCCGAAAAATAGCGAACAACTAAAACGCAAGCAATTTTCCAGCCAAGCAAAAAATTTAAATTAAATTCAAACAGTTATGCCAGAGTAACGTTAAAAAACCACATGAGCTACCATTACGCCCTGGCGAAACCGTCAAGAATCCTGGCTTTCGATGCGACGTGTCGCCGTTAAACGGCTCCAACCACGGGTCAACACTGGTCCGTAACAAGAGGCAACCTCAGTGCCCCAGTCCCACCGCACCCTAAAATTCCTGATCACCGGCGGCGCCGGCTTTATCGGCTCTGCGGTCGTCCGCACCCTGCTTACCAGTACAGCGCATGAGGTGCTGAACGTCGACAAACTGACATACGCGGGCAACCCGGAGTCTTTGGCCCCGGTAGAGCAGTCACCCCGCTACCGCTTTGCTCGTCAGGATATCGGCGACCAGACCGCCATGAGCGCGCTGCTGCACGATTTTCAACCGGATATCGTCATGCACCTGGCCGCCGAGTCTCACGTTGACCGCTCCATCGACGGGCCGCGCGAATTCATCCAGACCAACATTGTCGGCACCTACAGCCTGCTGGAAGCCTGCCGCGAATACTGGCTGAGCCTGCCAGCCGAGCGCCGCGCGACCTTTCGCTTTCACCATGTCTCTACCGACGAGGTGTACGGTGACCTTGAGGGCGATCACGACCTCTTCACCGAGACCACCGCCTACGCCCCCAGCTCGCCCTACTCTGCCAGCAAGGCGGCATCGGATCATCTGGTACGCGCCTGGCAGCGTACCTTTGGCCTGCCGGTGGTGGTGACCAATTGCTCCAACAACTACGGGCCCTATCACTTTCCGGAAAAGCTGATTCCGCACATGATCCTCAATGCACTGCAAGGCAAACCGCTGCCGGTCTACGGCGACGGCGGCCAGGTGCGTGACTGGCTGTACGTTGAGGACCACGCGCGGGCGCTGATTGAGGTAGCCACCCGGGGAGCGGTGGGTGAGACCTACAACATTGGCGGGCACAACGAGAAACGCAATATCGAGGTCGTCGACACTCTGTGCCAACTGCTCGACGAACTGGCTGCGGATGAGCGTCCGGCGGGGCTTGCCAGCTATCGGGAGCTGGTCACCTTCGTCAAGGACCGGCCCGGACACGACCGCCGCTACGCCATCGATGCGTCAAAAATACAGCGCGAACTCGGCTGGACGCCACAGGAGACCTTTGAAAGCGGGATACGCAAGACCGTGGAATGGTATTTGCTTAACCGCCAGTGGTGGCAGAACGTGCTCAGCGGCAATTATCAGTTAGGGCGCTTGGGCCATACTCAGGACTGACTCCAACAACAGGATGCAATCATGAAAGGCATCATACTCGCCGGCGGTTCCGGCACTCGTTTGCACCCGATCACCCGCGGCATCTCCAAGCAGCTATTGCCAATCTACGACAAGCCGATGATCTACTATCCGCTGTCGGTGCTGATGCTGGCCGGCATCCGTGAGATCCTGATCATCTCCACGCCGCACGACCTGCCCAACTTTCGCAATCTGCTGGGCGATGGCAGCGACTTTGGCATTCACCTCAGCTACGCAGAGCAGCCTTCTCCAGACGGCCTGGCCCAAGCCTTTCTGATCGGTGAAGAGTTCATCGGCGACAGCAACGTCTGCCTGATTCTGGGCGACAACATCTTCTATGGCTACGGCTTCAGCGCCATGCTCAACGAAGCGGCCCAGCGCGGCAGTGGTGCCACCGTGTTCGGTTATCACGTGAGCGACCCCGAGCGCTTTGGTGTCGTTGAGTTTGATGACCAAGGCATGGCGGTATCAATTGAAGAAAAGCCGGCCCAGCCCAAATCCAACTACGCCGTGACCGGCCTGTATTTCTACGACAACGATGTAATCGAGATCGCCCGCGGCATCAAACCATCGGCTCGGGGCGAGCTGGAAATCACCGACGTGAACATGGCGTACCTGGAGCGCGGCGACCTCAACGTCAGCCTGCTTGGGCGCGGTTTTGCCTGGCTGGACACCGGCACCCACGACTCACTGATGGACGCCAGTTCCTTTGTGCAAACCATCGAGGCGCGCCAGGGCCTGAAGGTTGCCTGCCTGGAGGAAATTGCCTACCGCCAGGGCTGGCTCAGCGCCGACACCCTGCGCGCCGAGGCCAGCGCCCTGAGCAAGACGGGCTACGGCCAGTATCTGTTGCGCCTGCTGCAGCAGGACGGCAAACCATGAAGGTACGCGAAACCGCGCTGCCCGGCGTACTGATTCTGGAACCTCGGGTGTTCGGCGACAGCCGAGGCTTCTTTATTGAAACCTTTCAAACCGAACGCTACGCCGAGCTGGGCATCACCCAGCCCTTTGTGCAGGACAATCACTCGCGCTCGGCACGCGGCGTACTGCGTGGCCTGCATTTCCAGCGCAGTCGTCCGCAGGGCAAGCTGGTGCGCGTCAGCCGCGGCTGCGTATTCGACGTAGTACTGGATATCAACCCGGACTCACCGACCTGTGGGCAGCACGCTTCTGCCATTCTCTCAGACGACAACCACCTGCAGATGTGGGTGCCACCGGGCTACGCCCATGGTTTTTGCGTGCTTAGCGAGATAGCCGACTTCGAGTACAAATGTACCGATTTCTACCAACCCCAGGATGAAGGCGGTGTGCTCTGGAATGACCCGGCGCTGGCCATCGACTGGCCCGTCAGCGATCCGAAACTGTCTGACAAGGACCGCCAGAACCCCACACTGCAAACACTACTGGCAAGCAGGCATAGCTGATGCGCGTTCTCCTCACCGGGGGCAGCGGTCAGGTCGGCCACGCCCTGCTCGCCTGCAAGCCGCAGGGCATTGAGTGCCTGGCGCCAAGCTCCCGTGAGCTGGACCTGAGCGAGCCGCAGCAGATTAGCCAGTTGCTAAGCCATTGGCGGCCCGAGCTGATTATCAACGCCGCGGCCTACACCGCCGTTGACCGCGCCGAAAGCGAACCCGAACGCGCCTTCGCCATCAACGCCAGCGCCGTCGAGCACCTGAGCGCGGCAGCCTGCGCCATTGGCGCACGGCTGTTCCAGCTGTCCACCGACTACGTCTTCCCCGGTGACACAGGCGCCGCACTAGCAGAAGACGCCCCCTGCAAGCCGCTCAACGTCTACGGCGCCAGCAAACTGGCGGGCGAACAGGCGGCGCTGGCCTTGGGCGAGCAGGCGCTGGTGCTGCGTACCAGCTGGGTATTCGGCGCGCACGGCGGCAACTTTGTAAAAACCATGCTGCGCCTCGGCGCCGAGCGCCAGCAGTTGGGCATCGTCTGCGACCAGACAGGGGGCCCAACGCCGGCGCAAGCCATCGCTCAAACCTTGTGGAAGCTGGCAGAGCTGCCCGACGCTCACGGGATCTTTCACTACAGCGGCAACCCGCCCTGCAGCTGGTATGACTTTGCCCAGCGCATCTTCGCCAACGCCGTGCAGCTGGGCCTGCTCATGCAAGCACCGACGCTCTCAGCGCTGACCAGCGCCGAGTACCCCACACCCGCACGGCGCCCCGCCTCGGCCATTCTTGACTGCACGCGCCTGCAGCGTGAATGCGGTATTACTCAACCCGACTGGGCCAGCGCGCTGACCTCCTGCCTGCAACAGATGACAACCCCGTGAAGATCGCCTGAACGGCGCTCCGGTGACACGTCGCTGTCATCTGTCTGGGTTTAGCTGGTGTCGACTCCGACCTGCGCGCCATCGGCGTGCGCTGACCGACTGACACCGAGGTGCCCATGTACGCTGAGAAGGCCGTTATTCGCGTGCACCGTGACTTGAAGGTGCACACCTGGTTCTACCCTAACCCCGAGACCGATGCGACCATCATTCTGGTCAACGGCTCGCTGGCCACCGCAGCCTCCTTTGGCCAGACCCTGCGCTATCTGCAGCCCCTGTTCAACGTGGTGCTATTTGACCAGCCCTACAGCGGCCATTCGCGGGCCCACAACCCGACCCTGCCGTTGATTGGCAAGGAAGACGAAGCGCTGATTCTGCTGGACCTGATCGAGCACTTTCGCGCCGACCACCTGATGTCCTTTTCCTGGGGCGGCGTAGCGGCGATGCTGGCGCTGGCCCAGCGCCCTGCGCGGATTCGCCGGGCACTGGTAACCTCCTTTGCGCCGGTGCTCAACCCAGCCATGCAAGACTATCTCGCGCGCGGCAAGACCCACCTGGCTGCCTGCAATCGCCAGGCCATCGGTGAGCTGATCAACGAAACCATTGGCGAACACCTGCCCTCTCTCTACAAGCGCTGCAACTTCCGTCACGTCAGCAGTCTGGATGAGCATGAGTACGGCCAGATGCTGTTCCATATCCGTCAGGTGCTGGAGCTGGATGCCGATCAATACATGCGCTGTGTGAGCAATATCGATATTCCGCTGCTGTTTATCAATGGCGAGTGGGACAGGTACACCGGGCCGGCGGACGCGCGGCACTTCGCCGACCTGGCGCGCAACGCTCGCTTTGCCAGCATCGCCCACACCGGGCACTTTCTGGATATGGAGCACAAGACCGCCTGGCAGGACATGCGCGCCGCCGTCGAGGGGTTTGTGCTGCAGGCACCCGCCTCCGGCAACCAGCAGCGCCTGGCGCTGGCCGGCTGACAATAAAAAACCCCGGCGAGAGCGCCGGGGTTTTCTGTACAACAGGCAGAGCTTTACGGATTCATCGAGTCGAAAACGGTCTTCTCATCAGCAGCTGCCTGCGCACGCAGGCCGATCAGTTGCTTGATCTTGCGATGCGGGAAGACATAGAACTGATCCTCTTCCACCGCCTTGACGGTCATTTCCGCAATATCGGACGCCTGAATCTTGCCTTTCTGAATCGCAGCCTTGGTCAGCTCGGCGCGCTTAAGCGCGGTTTCGCTCAGCTCAACGGTGTCACCCTTGTCAGCCGGGCGGTTGCGCGCCGACTCATGAATACCGGTGGGGAAGAACGCCGGGCACAGGCAAGTCACGCCGACATTGGCACCGGCGTCACGCAGGTCCAGCGCCAGGGTCTCGGACAGCGCCACAACCGAGTGCTTGGTCACGTTGTAGACCGACATGTTCGGGCCATTCACCCAACCCGCCGCCGAGGCAGTGTTAACGATATGACCTTCACCCTGGGCGATCATCATCGGAGTGAACGTCTTCACGCCCCAAACCACGCCGTACAGGTTGACACCCATGACCCATTCCCAGTCATCGACGGTGTTCTCCCAGGCCGCACCGCCAACACTGACACCCGCGTTGTTAAACAGCACGTGAGCCGCACCAAAGCGCGAGGTGCACAGCTCGGCCAATGCCTGCAACTGCTCCAGCTTGGAGACGTCCAGTCGCATGGTGGCGCTTTCGGTGCCAGGGGTCTGGGCCTCGACCAGGCGCAGGGTTTCCTGCATGCCCTTTTCGTCTACGTCACCCAGCACCAGCTTCATACCACGCGCCGCACAGCACAGCGCCAGCTCACGTCCCAGACCGCTACCACCGCCGGTGATAACCGCCACCTTGCCCTGAAGTTGTTGCATGCGAGCCTCCTCCACTGTCCGCGTTATGGGCAGACTGGTTGATAATAAACAGGGTGAATATCATGCACCGCCAAATCCCTGCTAACCAGTGCTATCGGTCCGCTTGATCAACTGCCAGCAATCCGGTTTATGAGCACCGGTTCATACCCTATAGTTAAGGCGTGTGGAATTAATCGGTGCTTCCTTAACAAAGCCTGACTGCCCAAGGACGTCTTTCATGCTTCGCGCCCTGCTGCTCTTTCTGCTGATGCTGACCAACGGCCTCGCTGGCGCTGCCCCGCTATGCCTGAACACGGATATTTTTCCGCCCTATCAAGTGCGTGAAGGGGACCGTCTGAGCGGCAGCTCGGTGACGGCACTGGCCTGCATATTCGAGGCAATGAATCTGCAGTACGAGATTCGCGTGCTGCCTTGGGAGCGCGCCATCCATGAGGTCAGCGATGACAAGGCAGACGGTTTTTTTTCCGCTACCAGCATGAATCGGGCCAGCAATTTTGCCACCCTGTCGGCACCGCTGGCACTGGAAAAGTGGTACTGGTACAGCAACGAGCCCGTGCCACCACGCGCCGATGGCGCACGCGCGCCGCTCCGTGTCGCGGGCATCCGCGGCAGCAATGAGGCCAATTGGCTGCAGCAGCAAGGCTACCGCGTGGCCCCGATGGTGAGCAGCACCAGCCAGTTGCTGCAGCTGCTGCAACGCGGCCGCATTGATGCCTTTCTGGCTGACCAGCAGACCCTGCGTATCGAGCTGACCCGCCAACCGACCGTACTGCGTCCGAAGCATGCGCGCTTTCAGCGCTACACCACACTCGGCGTGTACTTCTCCAACCGCTACCTTGCGCGCCACCCCGGCTTTATTGATCAATTCAACCAACAGGTCTATGGCTGCCTGCCGGAGATCGGCGTACTACAGGCCGATGAGCGCGAGCGCCTGCAGCAGCTGTATGCACAGCTTTTTAGCCCATGGAAAGAGGAGCCGCGCCTGATCGACGCCGTCGTACAGCACAACAGCCAGCACAACCAGCTCAGCATGCAGCAGATCCACGCCCGCGATCAGCAGTGGCAGCAGGAGCAGGCCAACGGCTCAGGGCCGCTGATCGACAGCGTGCTGAACAGCCCTGCCGCCGACTGGCTGCGCGCGCGCCAGGCAGAACATGAAGGCCTGATCAGCGAGATACTGCTGACCGACCAGCAAGGGCTGAATGTCGCCGTCAGCGGCCTGACCACCGACTACTGGCAAGGCGATGAGGCCAAATTCGCCGAGCCCTTCTTCGCCAGTACCGACCGCCCCTACATGAGCCAGTTGGCGTACGATCAATCAACCCAGCGGTATCAGGTTCATATCAGCACCAGCGTTCGCGATCCACAAACCGGCGCCATCATTGGTGTACTGATCATTGGACTTGATATCGAGCGAGCGCTGCACATGGAAAACCTCAACGGAGGCCACTGATTTTGAAATACCTGCTTTGCCTGCCAATGGCGGCCCTGCTGTGCGCCTGCTCTGTTACTCCCCTGCCGCCACTGGACAACGCGCACGCCCGCGTGGGCCTGAAGACAGAAGCTGCCAACCGGTTACAGGCCTCTCGCCTGGACGGTGAACCGGTAGGTGGCCTGCAGTTCCCCGACCTGACGCCTGGCGAACACCGCCTCGAAGTGCGGCTGTTTTTCGAGGTGCCCGGCGGCGGTGGCGACGTCAGCGGCAGCTTCAGCGCGGGCGAGCGGCGCTGCATTCTTGCCGTCGAATACGCCGACTTTGCAGCAGGGCAGCACTATCAGTTCCATGCCTCACGACGGGGCTGGGGGCCTGCTGGCTGGCTACTGGACGCCAGCGGCAATAAGCTGGCGACCGCACGCGAGGTGCGCTGCGGCCCGGGCGTTTGACCGCAGCAGCCCGTATTCAGGCTTCTCCACCCTTGGCCCAGCCCTGCTGGCGCCACTGAACCAGCCACTGCGGTGAGGTAGCGTCACCCGCTACCGGCCGATACTCAGCCGCCAGCCAACCCTCGTAATCCGCCTGACGTAACGCATTCAACGCCGAACTGAAGTCCATCTCACCACTGCCGGGCGCCCCGCGACCGGGTACATCGGCAAACTGCACATGCCCAATGCGTCCCGCCAGCGCAGCGACCGACGCCGGCAACGCCTCTCCCATGCGTGCCATATGATAGAAGTCCAGCTGCGCACTGCAATTGGGGTGGTCCACCTCGGCGATCAGCTCGGCCAACTCCGCCGAGCCCGCGACCAGAAAGCCCTCGATATCCAGCCGATTGATTGCCTCACAGCACACGCCGATCCCCAGTTCGACGAAGGCATCAGCCGCACGCCGCAGGTTGGCAACCAGACAGGCCAGCGCGCTTGCGCGCGCAACACCATCGGCCAGACGCCCGGGCAGCACGTTGACCCGTTGCGGCCGTACCTCGGCGGCGTAGCGCAGTGCCTGGGCTAGGGCTGCGTCAAATTCGTCCTGGCGCGCCGGCACAGCAGCGAGCCCTGGCCCGCCCTGGACAAAATCGCCCGCCGGCAGGTTGATGAGCACCAGAGGCAGCTCTGCGGCAGCCAGCGCAGACGCCAGCTGTTTAGCTGGCGTGTCATAGGGAAACTGAATCTCAACCCCGTCAAAGCCCGCCTGCCGGGCAGCGGCCACACGCTCAATCAAAGGCAGTTCAGGGAACAACAACGACAAATTGGCAGCCAGGGGCCAGCTCATGGCCTGTCCTCCGTGGAAATGGCCGGCCAGTATAGGCGATACAGCAAAACACTCTGCTTCGCCCGGGCCGCTTTTTTCACTACACTTTGCTCACGCCTCGCCCGAGTGGACCCTCGGGCCCGAGTCATCCGCTATTGAACCGGAGAAAAACCATGTCCACACGCAATCGCCACATGGCGCTGCTAGCCGGCCTGTGCCTGTCTGTCGCCACCCTGTTCACCGCCACGGCCCAGGCCGAGACCACCACCTTGCGCGTCTCCGCCATCCCCGATGAAGCGCCTACCGAGCTGCAGCGCAAATTCGAGCCGCTGGGCCAGTATCTGGAGGCCGAGCTGGGCATACCGGTGGTCTTTCAGCCGGTGTCCGACTACGCCGGCGTCGTAGAGGCGCTGGCAGCCAAGCGCCTGGACCTGGCATGGCTTGGCGGCTTTACCTTTGTGCAGGCCAAGCTGCGCACCGGCAACGCCATACCGCTGGTACAACGCGAGCAGGATGAGGCCTTTACCAGCACCTTTATCACCGCTGACCCGGCCGTGCAGAGCCACGCCGACCTGGAGGGCAAGAGCTTTGCCTTCGGCTCGGTGTCGTCCACCTCCGGCCACCTGATGCCGCGCTACTTCCTGCAGCGGGACGGCATCGACACCGACACCTTCTTCAGCCGCGTCGGCTTCTCCGGGGCCCACGACGCTACCGTGGCCTGGGTCGAATCAGGCAAGGTTGACGCCGGGGTGCTGAACTCGTCGGTCTGGGACAAGCTGCTGGAAGAAAACAAGGTCGACACCGACAAGGTGCGCGTCTACAGCACCACCCCTGCCTACTATGACTACAACTGGACCGTGCGCGGGGACCTGGAGCCAGAGCTGGTGGAGCGCATCAAGGCTGCCTTCCTCGCCCTTGATCCGGAAAACCCCGAGCACAAGGCCATCCTCGACTTGCAGCGCGCGTCTCGCTTTATCCCCACCGCGCCCGAGAACTACGAGGGCATCGAGCAAGCCGCCCGCGCTGCCGGCCTGCTCGAGTGAGCCTGCGCCTGTCTGGGGTGAGTTATTCTCACCCCAACGGGCAGAGCGCGCTGCAGGCGATTGATCTGCAGGTGGCGGCAGGTGAGCAACTGGCGATCATCGGCCCATCCGGGGCAGGTAAAACCACCCTGCTGCGTCTGCTGAGCACCAGCCTGCAGCCAGTCAGCGGCACTCTCAGCCTGCTGGAGCAGCAGCCCGCCCAACTCTCTGGCCGCGCCCTGCGCAGGCTGCGCAGCCGCATCGGCCTGATTCATCAAAGCCCGCCATTGCCTCCACGCCAGCGGGTGGTAACGGCCGTTCTGGCCGGGCGACTGGGCCAGTGGTCGCTGCTGCGCGCACTGCTCTCGCTGTGTTATCCGGTCGACGCCGCCGGCGCACGGCAGGAGCTGGCGCGCCTTGACCTGGCCGATAAACTGTTTCAGCGCTGTGATCAGCTCTCGGGCGGCCAACTCCAGCGTGTCGGCATTGCCCGTACGCTCTACCAGCAACCCGACCTGCTGCTCGCCGACGAACCGGTATCAGCCATGGACCCAGTCTTGGCCGACCACACCCTGGGTCTGCTCGGCGCGGTTGCACGCGAGCGCGGCATCCCGCTGGTGGCCAGCCTGCATGCGGTCGATCTGGCCCTCCGGCACTTCCCCCGGGTGCTTGGCCTGCGCGATGGCCGCGTGTTGTTCGATAAAGCCAGCAGTGAGGTCAGCCAGACCGATCTAGCCAGTCTGTACGCCAACGATAGCCTGACCAGCGCCGCTGCACCTTCACACCCCCAGGCCGGCGCACTGCGGCCCGGGCGCTGCTGAGTCACCTGATGATCCGCCAGAGCAACCAATGGCAGTCACGCGACCCGGCCGCTCTCCCGCGGGCGCTGACCACCCTGCTGCTGATCGCTCTACTGTGGCCCGGGCTGCAGCTCGCCGAGTTTCGGCCGCAGGTGCTGTTCAACAGCCAAAACCTGGACACCATGGGCCGCTTTGTCGCAGGGTTCTGGCCACCGGCACGCGATGCGGACTTTCTGCGCCTGCTCGGCAGGGCCACGCTGGAGACGCTGGCCATGGCAACCGCCGGGATGACACTGGCACTGCTGCTGGCCATACCGGCTGCGCTACTGGCCACCCGCGCGCTCTCCGTCTCACGCCTGCTCAGTGATCGCGCGGGCGTACTCGGACGGCTACTGCGCTACCCGGTGCGCCTGTTGTTGATGGTGCTGCGCAGCATTCCGGAGATTGTCTGGGCGCTGCTGTTTGTTCGCGCAGTCGGCCTGGGGCCAACGGCCGGGGTGCTGGCCATCACCATCACCTACAGCGGCATGCTCGGCAAGGTGTACGCCGAGATACTCGAGTCGGTTGACCCGGCGCCAGCCCGGGCTCTGCTGCTGTCCGGCAGCTCACGCATCGCCGCCTTCTTCTATGGTCTGCTGCCCAACGCCGCACAGGAGCTGACGTCCTACACCCTGTATCGCTGGGAGTGCGCGGTGCGCGCCTCGGTGGTCATGGGCTTTGTCGGCGCAGGCGGCCTTGGCCAGATGATCGATCTGTCCCTGCGCATGTTTGCCGGCGGCGAAGTAGCCAGCATCCTGATTACCTTTCTGCTGCTGGTGCTGCTGGCCGACCAGATCAGCCTGCAGCTGCGCCGGAGGTTGGCATGAAGCGCGCGAGCGGCAATCTGCTCACGCTGTGCCTGTTGGTCGCAGCCATCGCATCCTCATTCATCTGGCTACAGCTGGATCTCAGTGCCCTGCTGACCGCAGATGGGCGCAGTCAGATGTACGACTATGCTGCCGCCTTTTTTCCACCGGACACCAGCCCGGCCTGGCTGCTCAAGCTGTGGCGGGGTGCGCTTGAGACACTGGCCATTTCTGCCATTGGCACGCTCCTGGCCGCGCTGTTCGGCGCCGTGCTCAGCCTGCTGGCTGCCGGGCGCATGGGCGCGGCAGCGCGCGCCCTGTGCCGTCTGCTGCTCAATGCGCTGCGCTCAGTACCCGAACTGGTCTGGGCCGCGTTGATGGTTTTGGCTGCCGGACTGGGGCCCTTTGCCGGCACGCTGGCACTGGCACTGCACACCACCGGCGTACTGGGCCGGCTGTTTGCCGAAGCACTGGAAAACACCCCGTCAGCGCCCGCCCAGGCGCTGCGTGATGCCGGCGCCGGACGCGTGGCCGCGTTTATCTACGGCACCCTGCCCGGGGTGCTGCCGCAGTGGCTGTCGTACACGCTATATCGCTGGGAAAACAACATCCGCATGGCCGCCGTGCTTGGCTTTGTGGGCGCCGGCGGGCTGGGTCAGATGCTGCATGTAACCCTCAGCCTGTTCCAGCAATCCAAGGCCGCCAGCGTAATAATGGCAATGCTGGCAATGGTGTTGCTGGTGGATGCGCTGAGCGGCTGGGTTCGCGCCAGATTGGGGTAACGGTGGGTAACACAGCGCAGGCTGCAACTTAACTAAAACTGGCCGCGGGCAATCAGGCCGCTCGTTCCTGCACCAGCACCCAGGGCCGGATCACCACCGCCCACAGGGTGTCAGGCTGGCGCTCGGCCCAGTCCGCTGCCTGCGCGTCGCTGGCCACCTGCAGCTGCCCGGCTTCCATCCAGCCTTTAATAAGTTCGCTGTTGTCTTCCATCATGGCTGCCGCCACCGCCACCAGATCCAGCTGCGCTGCAACAGCGAGCAGATCGCCGCGTGCAAAATGCGGCTCCAGTACGCTCCATTCAATTTGAGCGGTGGCACCAAGAATGGCCGCGTAGGCCTCATCCGAGACTGTCATTGCCGTTAAAACTCCCCGTTTATTCGGGCCGAAGCATACAAGGGATGCCCGGACCGACGCCACAGCCCGCTGCCTGCACGCAGTTGGCCGAAAGCACAAATTCGCCGGAAAACACGGATGCGAGCGCGAACATGTCGCCATACAGACAGAATGTTGCAGTTTGCGGACACAAAACCGGTTTGTGAAACGCCCGCTTTCCCTGCTGGCTCGGCGGTTGCTAAACTGCGCCGGTACAGTTCCACGCAGCGTTTGCATTCTCTAGCAAAGAAGTACGAGCCAACACGACTTCGGAATAACAACACAAGCGAGCAGATGACATGAAAATGGCACACAAAAAAGCACTTTCCCAGATGATTGCCGCAGCAGCCCTGGCAGGTGCCAGCACCTGCGCACTGGCAGCCGACACCATCAAGATTGCGCTGGCTGGCCCGGTCACCGGCCCGGTCGCCCAGTACGGCGACATGCAGTTCATTGGCGCCAAGATGGCCATTGAGCAGATCAACAAGGCTGGCGGCGTGAACGGCAGCCAGCTCGAAGGGGTTGTGTTTGACGACGCCTGCGACCCGAAACAGGCCGTCGCGGTTGCCAACCGTATCGTCAACGAAGGCATCAGCTTTGTCGTTGGCCACCTCTGCTCCAGCTCCACCCAGCCCGCTTCCGACATCTATGAGGAAGAAGGCATTCTGATGATCACCGCCGCTTCCACCAGCCCGGAAATCACCGAGCGCGGCTATCAGATGATCTTCCGCACCATTGGTCTGGACAGCCTGCAAGGCCCGACCGCCGGTAACTACATCGCCCAGCAGGTCAAACCCAGCAAGGTTGCCGTCATCCACGACAAACAGCAGTACGGCGAAGGTATCGCTACCGCTGTGCGTGACGTGCTGACCGAAGCAGGCATTGAAGTGCCGGTATTTGAAGGCATCACCGCAGGCGACAAGGATTTCTCTGCGCTGATCGCCAAGCTGCGCCAGGAAGGCGTTGATTTCGTCTACTACGGCGGCTACCACCCTGAACTGGGCCTGATCCTGCGCCAGGCTGCCGAGCAGGGCCTGGACGTTGGCTTCATGGGTCCGGAAGGCGTCGGTAACACCGACATTTCCGCCATCGCCGGCGAAGCCTCCGAAGGCCTGCTGGTCACCCTGCCCAAGGCATTTGACCAGGACCCGGCCAACGCCCACCTGGTTGAGGCGTTCCAGGCCAAGAATGAAGACCCGTCCGGCGCCTTTGTCTTCCCGGCTTACGCTGCGGTACAGGTCATCGCCGACGGCATCAAGCTGGCCGACAGCACCGACACCGAAGCTGTCGCCGAAGCCCTGCGCAGCAACAGCTTCGACACCCCGACAGGCACCCTGGCCTTTGACGAAAAGGGCGACCTGAAGGACTTCAACTTTGTTGTCTATGAATGGCACGCCGACGCCACCAAGACCGCAATGACCGAGTAAGCACGACCGCTCAGGGCCTGTCCAACCTCCGTTGGCAGGCCCTTTTATTTGCTGCCCGCGCGGCGGCAATAGTCCCCCAGCATTATTGGTGTCATGGCCATGCCAGAGTCCCTCTATTACTTTATTCAGCAGCTGATCAACGGCCTGACCGTGGGCAGTACCTATGCCCTGATCGCCATTGGTTACACCATGGTGTACGGCATCATCGGCATGATCAATTTCGCCCACGGCGAGATTTACATGATCGGCAGCTACATCGCCTTTATCGTCATTGCCGCATTGGCGATGTTCGGCATCGAATCGGTGCCCCTGATGATCGTCGCGGCCTTTGCCATCAGCATGATGGTGACCAGTGCCTACGGTTACAGTATCGAGCGTGTTGCCTATCGCCCGCTGCGCGGCGGCAACCGCCTGATCCCGCTGATCTCCGCTATCGGCATGTCGATTTTCCTGCAGAATCTGGTGCGTATCGCCCAGGGTTCGCGCGACATCGCCATGCCCACCATGATTTCCGGTGGTATCGACATCGGACCCCATGAGGGCTTTCACGCCACCCTGTCCTACATGCAGATGATCATTTTTGTCGTCACCCTGATCACTATGTTCGGCCTGACGATGTTTATTTCCCGCTCGCGCATGGGCCGCGCCTGCCGCGCCTGCGCCGAAGACCTGAAGATGACCAACCTATTGGGCATCAACACCAACGGCATCATCGCCCTGACCTTTGTCATTGGCGCCGCCCTGGCCGCCATCGCCGGCGTACTGTTGGGCATGTACTACGGCGTGATCAACCCCTACATCGGCTTTATGGCCGGCCTTAAGGCCTTCACCGCCGCCGTACTCGGTGGCATCGGCAGTATCCCTGGTGCGGTGCTCGGCGGCCTGCTGCTGGGCGTAACCGAAGCCATCACCGCCGGTTACTTCAGCACCGAATACAAGGACGTCGTGGCCTTTGCCCTGCTGATTCTGATTCTGTTATTTCGCCCCAGCGGTATCCTCGGCCGTCCGGAGGTGGAGAAAGTATGATGCGCGCCAACCTCAAGCCGGCGATCATCTCCGCAGTGGTCGTCGCCATCCTCGCCGGGCTGCTGCTGGGCATTCGCCTGAACCAGCAAGGCACCACGCTGAGCCTGGTCGGCGCCGGTCCGGATGTGTACTGGAAGATCGGCGCAGCCGCCGCTTTCCTGTTCTTCTTCAATCTTTTCCGCGATCAGCTGAGCGCACTCTGGAAGGGCCTGCCGGGCCTGCCCAAAGCTCCGCAGAAGCTGGTTGAGGTAAGCCACAAACCGGCACTGCGTCGCCTGTTCTGGTGCTTCATGATCGCCGCAGCGATTATCTGGCCCTTCCTGTCCAATCGCGGCGGCACGGACCTCGGCACCCTGGTGCTCATCTATGTGATGCTGGGCCTGGGCCTGAACATCGTGGTTGGCCTGGCCGGCCTGCTGGACCTGGGCTACGTCGGCTTCTACGCCGTTGGCGCCTACGGCTATGCGCTGATGGCCATGTATTTTGATGTCGGCTTCTGGACCGGCCTGCTGGTTGCCGGCCTGCTGGCAGCGCTGTTCGGCTTTTTGCTGGGCTTTCCGGTACTGCGTCTGCGCGGCGACTATCTGGCGATCGTCACCCTGGGCTTTGGCGAGATCATCCGCATCCTGCTCAACAACATGACCTGGCTGACCAATGGCCCCAACGGTATCGGCGGTATCCCCAAACCGACCCTGTTCGGCCTGGAATTCAGCCGCCGCGCCAGCGAAGGCATGCAGAGTTTTCATGACTTTGTCGGCATCAGCTACAGCTCGGAGCACCGCATTATCTTCCTCTACCTGCTGGCCCTGCTGCTGGTGCTGATTACCCTGTTCGTGATCAACCGTCTACTGCGCATGCCCATTGGCCGCGCCTGGGAAGCGCTGCGCGAAGATGAAATTGCCTGCCGTGCGCTGGGTATCAACCCCACTGCGGTCAAGCTCAGCGCATTCACCATTGGCGCCACCTTCGCCGGTTTTGCCGGGTGCTTCTTCGCCGCTCGCCAGGGCTTTATCAGCCCGGAATCCTTCACCTTTATCGAGTCCGCGATCATTCTCGCCATTGTGGTGTTGGGCGGCATGGGTTCGCAGGTCGGGGTCATCCTGGCTGCAATCATCATGACCATCCTTCCGGAAATGGCCCGCGAGTTTGATGAGTACCGCATGCTGCTGTTCGGCCTGATGATGGTGCTGATGATGATCTGGCGACCGCAGGGTCTGCTACCGATGAGCCGTCCGCACCTGGAGTTACGTACATGAGCCGCCCCCTTCTGGATGTTTCGGGCCTGACTATGCGCTTTGGCGGCCTGCTGGCCGTGGACGGCGTGCACCTGAGTGTCGAGCCCGGGCAAATCGTTTCCATGATCGGCCCCAACGGCGCCGGCAAGACCACGGTATTCAACTGCCTGACCGGTTTTTACAAGCCCAGTGGCGGCAAGATCATCTTTGACGGCCGCGAGATTCAGGGCATGCCGGGCTTCAAGGTGGCCCGGCGCGGCATGATTCGCACTTTCCAGCACGTTCGCCTGTTCAAGGAAATGACCGTGGTGGAAAACCTGCTGGTTGCCCAACATCAGCACATGAACACCAATCTACTGTCTGGCCTGTTCAAGACCCCGGGCTACCGGCGCAGCGAGCAGGAAGCGCTGGAGCGCGCCGCCTACTGGCTGGACCGCGTTGACCTGCACGCCTTTGCCAACCGCCCCGCCAACACCCTGGCCTACGGTCAGCAGCGCCGGCTGGAGATTGCCCGCTGCATGGTGACTCAGCCCAAGCTGCTGATGCTGGATGAGCCGGCTGCCGGCCTCAACCCGCGAGAAACCGATGACCTCAAGGAACTGATCAGCGAATTGCGCGACCAGCACCAGATCACCGTGCTGCTGATCGAGCACGACATGAAGCTGGTCATGAGCATTTCCGACCGCATCGTGGTGATCAACCAGGGCCGCCCGCTGGCTGCCGGCACGCCGGATGAGATCAAGCAGAACCCGGACGTCATCAAAGCCTATCTGGGTGAAACCTGAGGATTGCCTGACATGCTGTACATGAAGAACGTATCAACCCACTACGGCAAGATTCAGGCCCTGCACGAGGTCAACCTGGAGGTCCAGCGCGGCGAGATCGTCACCCTGATCGGTGCCAACGGCGCCGGCAAGACCACCCTGCTGATGACCCTGTGCGGCGATCCGCGCGCCACCACCGGCAGCATTCGCTACGAAGGCGAGGAGCTGACCGGGCTGACCACCGCCCAGATCATGCGCAAAGATATCGCCATCGTGCCGGAAGGTCGGCGCGTGTTCTCACGCCTGACGGTGGAAGAAAACCTCAGCATGGGCGGTTTTTTCAGCGACAAGGAAACCCGGCAGGTGCAGATGGATACCGTGCTGACACTGTTTCCGCGCCTGAAGGAGCGTTTTGCCCAGCGCGCCGGCACCATGTCTGGCGGTGAGCAGCAGATGCTCGCTATCGGCCGTGCGCTGATGAGCAAGCCACGTTTGTTGCTTCTCGACGAGCCGTCGCTGGGGCTGGCCCCCATCATCATTCAGCAGATATTCGAGATCATCGAGCAGTTACGCCAGCAAGGCGTTACCGTGTTCCTGGTCGAACAGAACGCCAACCAGGCGCTCAAACTGGCCGATCGCGGCTATGTGATGGAGCACGGTCACATAGTGCTGGAAGACAGTGGCGACGCCCTGCTGGCCAACCCCGAGGTGCGCAAGGCCTACCTCGGCGGCTGACCCGTCGGCTGGCGGCCGCGATAAGCGCAGCCGCTGCGCTGCTCGCCATCCACCACCAGGGTGGCGCGCATGTGAAAGTAGTCACCGCTGAGCGGCTCCTGGCAGGCCTGCGGATACAGCCACAGCTGCACCCGGTGCGCCGGCAGCGAGGCCGCGTTCAACGAACCGTCAGGCAGGTATTCCACCATGATCGAGTCGGTCACCTCGGACTGGCCCTGCTCGCTGCGATGCAGCCCTCGCCCGTCCAGCGTGGCCTGCCAGCCCGGTTGATAGCTCACGGCGACCCACTGGGCATCCGCACCAGTCTGGTCAGCGCAGCCGCGGCCGTGAGACTGCATGCGCAGCACCTCCCCCGGTACCAGCTGCGCGCCCTGGCGCGCCATCAGCTCGGCAAAAATGGCGGTTTGCCCCGGCTGCGCCGTTTGCTGCCAGAGCGCATCCAGCGCCTCGCTCGACTGCACCGGCAGCACCTCGCGGCTACCACACTCGCGCAGCACGTAATCAGCCCCAGAGCGCTCCAGCAATCCGCTGAAGCGCTGCTCCGGGCCAGAAAAATACCCTTCGAACGCACTGCAGCCACTCAGCAACAGGGGCACGGCCAACGCCATGGCGCTCCAACGAATACGCATCAATCTGTGAACTCCTTTAAATACCGCGTAAATCATGACATACGGCAGGTCACAAACGCACAAGCCGATGCTACTCTGTGCCGCAGTTATTCGCTTGCGATTCAACCAAGCGGCATTTTGTTCCCGTTGCATCTATGGATTAACAATAATGAAGCTGATTTCTACCTTTTCTCTGTTGGGCTGTCTGTTCCTGGCCGGCTGCGCCAGCAA
Source organism: Halopseudomonas pachastrellae (assembly GCF_900114765.1). GTDB lineage: Bacteria > Pseudomonadota > Gammaproteobacteria > Pseudomonadales > Pseudomonadaceae > Halopseudomonas > Halopseudomonas pachastrellae. Next base: position 104,458 of record NZ_FOUD01000004.1, on the reverse strand, counting down.
AGAACCAGCCCCGGTTCCGCCGCCAACTCCCGAAGCCACTCCCTGGGCCCAACTGCACATGGCTGAACTGACAGCCATCGCCCTGGAGGAGAAGTACGAAATCGAAAACAGCGGTGAAGAAATTCGCCTGATCATCCCGGTTAACGGCAATTTCCACCCCAAACGCACCCTGCTGCTGCCTTCCGGTCTGGTCCCGCTGTCCCGGGTGGCCAAGGTGCTGCGCGGCGCCACCGACAGCAATATCCAGGTTACCGGCCACAGCGACAGCCAGGGCGATGACAACCTCAACCAGCAGTTAAGCATGGAGCGGGCACAGGCAGTCGCCAGCGTACTGCAACTGGGCGGTGTCAGCCGTCACAATATGCAGCTGCGCAGCGAGGGTGAAGCCGCGCCACGGGCCGACAACAGCACCGCAGAAGGCCGCGAGCTGAACCGCCGTGTGGTGATCAACATCACCCCGCGCAAACCCGCCTCGAGCATCGCCCTGGCGCCCTGACGCCGACCGGCTGTACCCGGCAGCCGGCAGGTCTCTGCTAGAATACCGAACGCTGCCGTCACTACGACGGCATTGTTCGTTATACAGAGACCCTTTTCATGCAAGCACCCGTTCAACCACGTGCATCGGCCCTGCTGCCGCTGCTGCTGTTCCTGCTGATTTTTCTTGGCAGCGGCATTTACTACAGCCTGACCGGCACCGACTTTGCCTTCTACCAGATCAAGGCACCGGTGGCGATTCTGCCGGCTATCATCCTCGGCCTGCTGCTGGCCAAACCCAGCTACCGCGACAACCTGCAAACATTCATTGACGGCATCGGTGACCGCAACATCATCACCATGGCGTTGGTGTTTCTGCTCGCCGGCGCCTTTTCCAGCGTGACCAAGGCAATTGGCGGTGTTGATGCCACCGTCAACATGGGCCTGAGCATCCTGCCGCCCAGCCTTATCCTGCCAGGCCTGTTTGTCATTGCGGTGTTCATTTCCACCTCTATGGGTACGTCCATGGGCACGATCGGTGCGCTGGTGCCGATCGCGCTAGGCTTTGCCGAGGTCACCGGGCTGTCCTTGCCGCTGGCCATCGGAGCGGTGGTGGGCGGCGCCATGGCGGGCGATAACCTGTCGATCATCTCTGATACCACCATCGCCGCCACCCGCACCCAGGGCGTGGGCATGCGCGACAAGTTCAGGCTCAACCTGACCATCGCCTTGCCGGCCATGCTGCTGACGCTGGTGGTGTTGTTCCTGCTGGGCGACACCAGCGTTCAGCCGGAGCCGGTCGAATTCAACTACCGTCTGGTCATGCCTTATCTGGTGGTACTCATCCTCGCCCTCTTTGGCCTGGATGTGATGATTGTGCTAATGACCGGCATCATTCTGTCCGGCATTACCGGCATGCTGGTCACGCCGGAATACCAGTTGGCGACCTACGGCAATGACATCTATCAGGGCTTTGCCGGCATGCTGGAAATCATGGTGCTGTCGATGCTGATTGGCGGCCTGTCGGCCATCATGAAGCAGGAGGGCGGGCTGGACTGGCTGCGCGAGCGCATTCAGGCTCTGGCGGCACATAACGCCGGGCGGCGCAGCGGTGAAACCGGTATCGCAGGCCTGGTTGCCGCAACCAACCTGTTTGTCGCCAATAACACCGTGGCCATCATCATCAGTGGCAGCGTTGCCAAGGACCTGGCCGACCACTACAACGTTGACCCACGGCGCAGTGCGAGCCTGCTGGATATCTTCTCCTGCGTGGTACAGGGGTTGATACCCTACGGCGCGCAGATTCTGCTGGCCGGCTCGCTGGCGGCCCTGTCGCCTCTGGCGTTGATCACCCAGGTGCACTACTGCTGGCTGTTGGGTCTGATGGCGGCATTGGCCATCGTGTTCGGCTTTCCGCGCGTCAAGGCGCCGGCAACCTCAGACTGATCCTACCTGGCCACGGCTTGCCGTGGCCTACTGATCCCAGGGCTCGCCGCGGGTGCGTGCTTCGCGGCGCAGCTTTTCATGCATCGCCGCCTTGGCCAGCATGTGGGCGCTGACCGGCGCGGTGATAAACAGGAAAAAGGTAATCAGCAGCTCATGCAAACTCGGCGCGCCGCTCTGCACGCTGAAGTAGACCATTGAGCCGACTACCAGCGAGCCCACACCGAGCGTGGTCGCCTTGGTTGGCCCGTGCAGGCGCATGAAAAAGTCCGGCAGCTTGCACAAGCCGATAGCCCCAACCAGCGCAAACAGGCTACCGGTCAGCAGCAGCGCTGCAACCAGCCATTCCATCCAGCTTGCCCCGCCCATGCCGCAACCTCCTATTCGATGATATTGCCACGCAGCAGATGCTTGGCGATGGCAACAGTACTGACGAAGCCCATGACTGCAATCAGCAGCGCCGCTTCAAAAAACAGGTTGGAGTCCAGGTACAACCCCAACAGCATGATCAGTGCAATGGCATTGATGTAGAGGGTATCCAACGCCAGGATGCGGTCCGGCAGATCCGGGCCGCGCACCAGTCGCACAAAGGTCAACACCATGGCCAGGCTGATAATGCCCAGACAGATAAGCACTACGGTGTCGAGCATTCGAATATCTCCCGAATTGGTTCTTCGTAGCGCAGGCGTATCTGCTCGATCAACGCCACCTCATCACCGACGTCCAGGCCGTGAATCAGCAGCCACTTGCGATCAGCGCTGATGTCCGCCGAGACGGTGCCGGGCGTCAGCGAAATCGTGCTGGCCAGCACGCTGATGGAGAAGTCGCTCTCCAGCGTCAGCGGGTAATTGACAAAGGCAGGACGCAGGTCGCGGCGCGGCCCCAGAATAAGACGCGCCACCTGCAGGTTGGCCAGCACGATATCGGTGACCACCCGAGCAACAAACAACACCAGCTTGCCAACCCGCAGGCGATAGCGTGAGGCAGGCCAGAAGACGTGGGTCAGCCAGGGAATGATCACCCCCAGCACCAGGCCCATCAGCAGATTGCCGAAGGACAACGAGTTCATCAGCAGCAGCCAGCCGACCACCAGTGTGACGGTCAGCCAGGGGTGCGGAAACCAGCGATCAGGTCGTTTCATGGCGCCTCCCCCGTGGCCGGCACAACAGACATGACGGCATCGATATAGCCCTGCGGCTGTAACAACTGCGTTGCCGTCTGGTTCAGATACTCCAGCGTGGGAGCAGCAAAAACCACCAGCGCCGGGCTGCACAGCAGCAGCAACAGGGTAGCCGTCAAACGCATGCCGTCCAGCGGCTCGCCCGAGGGCGCGACATCGGTATGGCGCCAGAACAGTGTGCTGCCCGCGCGGCTAAGGGCAATCAGCGCCAGCAGCCCGCTACCGAGCACCACCGGATACAGCCAGGCCGCCTCACGTCCGCTACCAGCGGCGCCCAGCAGCATCAATTTGCCCAGAAAACCTGACAACGGCGGCATACCGGCAACCGCCATGGCTGCCAGGAAGAACAGCCCACCCAGCAGCATCGGATGCGGCAACGCAGGCCCTGCGACCAGACGCGCAGCAAAGCGCGGCCCACGCACCCGTTGAAGCATGCCGGTCAGCAGGAACAACGCGCCGGAAATCCAGGTGGAATGCATCAGGTAATACAAGCTGGCACTGAGCGCCTCTTCGGTGCCCAGGGACACACCGGCCAGCAGAGTGCCTACCGACACCACCACCAGATAGGCGCTCAGGGCGTTGAGGGTGCTCGCCGCCAGCGCACCGATGGCGCCCAGGCCCAGGGTCACCAAGGCGAGCGGCCAGAGCCAGCCAACCGCCATATCGACCAGCGGGCCGGCCTCAGGGCCGAAAATCAGGGTGTAGACCCGCAATATCGAGTACAGCCCGACCTTGGTCATGATCGCAAACAGGGCACCGACCGGCGCACTGGCAGCGGCATAGGCCCGCGGCAACCAGAAATACAGCGGGAAAAACGCCGTCTTCAGTCCAAACACCACCAGCAGCAACATGCCCGCCGCGCCAACCAGCGGCGCATCGTCTGCGCCCAGCTCACGCACGCGCAAGGCCATGTCTGCCATATTCAGCGTGCCGGTAACCCCGTAGAGCGTCCCTACTGCGATCAGAAAGAGCGCCGAGCCGGTGAGGTTCAGCAGCAGGTAGTGCAAACCCGAACGCACCCGTGCAGACCCCGCCCCATGCAATAACAAGGCGTAAGACGCAATCAGCAGAATCTCGAAGAACACGAAGAGGTTGAACAGGTCGCCGGTCAGAAAGGCGCCGTTAATCCCCATCAACTGGAACTGGAACAGTGGATGGAAATTACGCCCCGCCGCATCATCACCGCGGATCGCATACAACAACGCGCCACTGGCCAGCACCGAGGTCACCAGCAGCAACAAGGCGCTGAGGCGATCCACCACCAGCACGATGCCAAAGGGCGGCATCCAGTTACCCAGCGCATAGACCTGCGTGCCCTGGCTGGCCTGCACCATCAACAGGCTCGCCAGCAGGACCTGTACCAGCGTCGCCAGCAGGGCCAGCGCACGTTTCATGTCCAGGGTGCCACGCAGCACCAGCAGCAACGCCCCCACAAACATGGGGACCAGCACCGGCATAATCGGCAGGTGACTCATCAATGGTCTCCCTTGCCGTCAACGTGGTCACTGTCCAGCTCACCCTGGGCGCGCAGCGCCAGCACCAGCGCATAGGCGGTCATGGCAAAACCGATCACAATGGCGGTCAGCACCAGCGCCTGGGGCAGCGGGTCAGCATAGACCTCGGCCTTGCCCAGCACCGCGGGTGCGGCCTCCGCCAGACGGCCGGTGGCAAACAAAAACAGGTTCACCGCATAACTCAGCAACGCCAGCCCGACGACCACAGGAAAGGTGCGCGCACGCAGCATCAGATAGATACCGCAGCTGGTCAGCACGGCCAGGGCCACGGCGTAAAGCAGCTCCATCAGATCTCTCCTTCGCTTGGGCGGCCCTGGGGCAGCTTGCCCAGGTTCGCCAGAATCAGCAGCGTCGCACCCACCACCGTGAGATAGACGCCCAGGTCAAACAGCATCGCCGTTGCCAGCTCAATATCCCCCACCAGCGGAATATGGAAGTGATCAAACGCACTGGTCAGGAAGGGATAACCGAAGGCCCAGCTACCCAGCCCGGTCGCCCCGGCAATCAACACGCCGGCCCCGGCCAGCCAGTGGTAATTAACCGGCCAGCGTTCGGAGGTCCAGGCCTCGCCACTGGCAACATATTGCAGAATCAACGCTACCGAGGTGATCAGGCCGGCGATAAAGCCACCGCCGGGCAAGTTGTGACCACGCAGGAAGATATAAACCGAGATCATCAGCGCCAGCGGCAGCAAGACATGGGACAGGTTGACCAGCATCAGCAGCTCACCGCGCTGGGCCCAGGGTTTGCCCAGGCTGTCGCCGCCCGGTACACGCAGGCGCAGGCCATCGATCAGCGCGTAGATGGCAATGGCAGCAATCGCCAGCACCGTCACCTCACCCATGGTATCGAAGCCGCGGAAGTCCACCAGAATCACGTTGACGACGTTATGCCCACCACCGCCGGTGACCGAGTTGGCCAGGAAGAAGTCCGAGATGCTGTCATAAGGACGCGTCAGCATGCCAAAGGCCAGACCACCCACCAGCAGGCCACAGCCGCCGGCAATCAGCATGTCCCTGCCCCGCCGCAGCGCCGAGGATTCACGCGGCGTGCGCGCCGGCAGGAAGAACAGCGCCAGCATCAGCAAAACGATGGTTACCACCTCGACCGAAATCTGCGTCAACGCAAGATCAGGTGCCGCAAACCGGGCAAACGCCAGCGAGACAACCAGACCGACCACACTCAACATGGTTAGCGAGACCAGGCGCATGCGGTGCCAGTACACGGTCGCCAGTGCGCCCAACATCATCACCACCGCCGCCGCCATGGTCACACCATCGACGGGCGTCAATGCCACCGGCCCCTGCAGTGCAGGCAGGCGCCACAGCCACCAGCCGGTGACCACCAGGGCGCTGAGCAGCAGGCAGGTCAGGTAGCGCTGCAACGAGGCGTTCTCCAGCAGCAAGGTCATACGCGCCGCCCCACGCACGGCCGTCTGCACCACTCTTTCAAACACCAGCTTGGCGTCTACATCGCGCTGACGTGCATACCAGGCAAACAGCGGCCGGCGCGCCGAATACACCGCGATACCCACCAGCATGGCGACAACACTCATCAACAGCGGCAGGTTAAACCCATGCCAGATGGCCAGGCTGTATTCCGGCAACGGGCCACCCACGGTGGCCGCCGCCGCGGTGGCCAGCAGGCCGGCCACGGTAAAGCCCGGTGCCAGACCAACCGCCAGACACATGGCCACCAGCACCTCCACCGGCACCTTCATGTATCGCGGTGGCTCATGCGGCGGATACTTGGGCAGGTTGACCGGCTTGCCGTTGAAAAACACATCGTGAATAAAGCGCAGCGAGTAGGCCACCGAGAACACGCCGCCCAGGGTAGCGCCCAGCGGAATCAACCAGCTGAAGCTGCCCAGCATGTGCTGCTCCAGGGTCTCGGTAAAGAACATCTCTTTACTGAGGAAGCCGTTTAGCAGCGGCACACCGGCCATCGCCGAGGCTGCCACCATCGCCAGCGTTGCCGTGTGCGGCATGTACCGCAGCAACCCGTTGATGCGGCGCATGTCACGGGTGCCCGTTTCGTGGTCGATAATGCCCGCCGCCATGAACAGCGACGCCTTGAAGGTCGCATGGTTGATGATATGGAATACCGCAGCGACCGCAGCCAGCCGGGTATCCAGACCAAACAGCAGCGTGATCAGGCCCAGGTGGCTGATGGTGGAATAGGCCAGCAGGCCCTTGAGATCATGCTGGAACAGCGCCGTGCAGGCCCCCACCAGCAGAGTCGCCATGCCGGCACTGCTGACCAGGTAGAACCAGAGATCGGTGTCGGCCAGCGCCGGATACAGGCGCGCCAGCACGAAAACACCAGCCTTGACCATGGTTGCCGAGTGCAAGTACGCCGAAACCGGCGTCGGCGCCGCCATCGCATGCGGCAACCAGAAATGGAACGGGAACTGCGCCGACTTGGTAAACACCCCCAGCAGCACCAGCGCCAGAATCACCGGGTAGAGCGCATGGGCGCGAATCAGCTCACCGGCGGCAAAGACATCAGTGAGTTCGTAACTGCCCACCACCTGCCCCAGCAGCAGCACACCGGCCAGCAGCGCCAGACCACCCGCGCCAGTCACTGCCAACGCCATGCGGGCGCCCTTGCGCGCATCGGTGGAATGCGACCAGTAGCTGATCAACAGGAAGGACGACAGGCTGGTCATCTCCCAGAACACCATCATCAGCAGCAGGTTCTCGGACAGCACCACGCCCAGCATCGCCGACATGAACAGCAGCAGATAGCAGAAGAAGCGCCCCATGGGGTCGCGTTTGGACAGGTAATAACGTGCGTAAAGAATCACCAGCAGGCCGATGCCCTGGATCATCAATGCAAAAAGGAAACTCAGCCCATCAAGACGAAAGCTGATATTCAGCCCCAGCTCGCTCAACCAGGGCCAGGAATGGATCACCGCCTGGCCGGCAAACACCGCATCGACGTGCTGCCACAGCAGCACCAGCCCGATAACCGGTGCGACCATGGTCATAGAGGCGCACAGGGAACGACCCTGATTGTTGAACAACAGCGGCAGCAGGCTGCCAAGCAAAGGGAGAATGACGATCAGCGCCAGGGTCATGCAGGACTAACTCCTTATATGGCCATTGCGGCCTCCGTTCCAGCAGGGGCAACGCCGGATGTATGGCGTGTTGCCGGGACCTTCAGGTCAGGAAGCGCAGGTCATTATAGAGGCAAGCCCTGCCAGACGATCAACGCAAGCCGCTGAATCCGTTACAAAATGCGTAACCAGCGCAACACAGGCAGCAGCAACGCTGCCTGTGCTGGCTGCGTGATCGACTACTTGACGACCCGAGAGTTGCCGTTGACCGTCATGATGCGCACACGGTCACCGGGTGCAAAGTTCACCCCATCCACAGCTTCCTGCACGTAGGCCCGAGTATAGCCGCCATCTTCATTGACAGTAATTTCCACACCCTGGGTGCGGGTAATGCCCTCTTCCGCCGCGGCGCCGGCAACGCCGCCGGCCAGCGCACCGACAATCGCAGCGATAGTACTGCCGCGTCCACCACCAACAGTGCTACCAGCCACACCACCGATTGCCGCACCCGCAGCCGGACCGATTACCGTCTTGGTGCCTTCAATCTGGACCAGACGAACGGACTCGACAGTACCCTGACGCACCGTCTGCGGCGCTCTGGCATCCTCGCGGCTGTAGACATCGCCGGTCAGCGACGATGCACACCCACCCAGCGCCAGAAGCGCCCCCAGTACCACTGCTGCAAAAGCCTGCTTTTTCATCATTAACCACCTCGCTGATAACGACCCGCCGACGCTCACAATGGCGTTGTCGTCGAAAAACACTAACACGCTGCACTTGGACAACCATTGATCGGAAAGTGATCAATCCGGGTCGAAATCAATCGCGCCCTGGCATAACATCAGCCGCGCTTATGAACCGGCGCTCTCAAAATAGCGCGCCATGTCATCCCCTTTTTGTGCTCCGTCGTAACCTGTAAAACCACAATAACAAACAGCTGGTTGCCCGAGTCCGAGACACCGGAGGTACTGCCGTGTTCCCATTACAGGCAGCCTGGCTTTATTACCTGGAAAACCCGGCACTGGTCCTCAACGGCCTTGCCCTGTTCTTTGCCGTCAATGGCAGCTGGTTGTGGATTGCCACCCAAGTGCGCAGCAGCCTGGGCCGTCAGCGCCTGGCGACACTGCCGCCCAGTGAGAGCGAGCTGAGCCTCAACCGCGATCAGCGCATCAACCGCCTGTTCTACAGTGTAGGCGCCGTGTGCCTGGGCCTGGCCACGCTGTTGTCGCTGACCAGCACCCAGCTTTGACCCTCAGCCCTCTCCCATTACCCGCAGGCGGCTACGCACCGGATTGGCATACTGCAGCAGCCAGTACGGACGCAGCGCCTCGGGTAACGCGTCAAGGCGCGCGCTGAAGCGCTGCTGTTCCTGCGCCAGCTCCAGTGCAGAGAAGCCCTCTCGCCAATCAGCCAACGCCGCAGGCAAGGCTTCCTCTTCTTGCTCAAAGGCAAGGTAATTGGACGGATACAGGCGATAGTTGCCCAGTACCTGATGATCCACTTCGGCCACCACGGCGCGGGCATCCGCCATCCCGGCAGGCAACGGCGTACCAAAGGCCACGTGCACCCGCCCCTTGTAGCCGGTCAGCCCCATGGCGATGGAGCGATCATCCTCTCCGGGTTCCTTCACATAGCTGCCGGTCCGGGCACGCTGCTCCAGCTCGCGTGCCTTCATGCCGTCGCACGGGTCCCATTCGTAGGAAATCGACACCGGCACCATGTTCAACGACGCGATAACCTGGTCAAAGGGCTCGCTCTTGCGGCTCATGCAGAACATCTTGATGATCGCCGAGTCGGTCTCATCCAGACCATCCTTGGCACGACCCTCGGCCTGGGCAATCCAGACCGACTCGCCGCCGGCAATCGAGTGGCTGATATAGGCAGACAGATTCTGATAGGCCTGCAGCTTTTCGCGCCGCCCGGTCAGTGAACGGTGCACGATGAAGCTCTTGTTCAGGCGCATCAGGTCGCTGACAAAGGGCCGCTGCAGCAGATTGTCGCCAATGGCAATGCGCGGCGTCGGATGGCCGGCGTGATAGAGCGCGTAGTTGACGAAGGCCGGGTCCATCACGATATCGCGGTGGTTGGCGATAAACAGGTGGGGCTGCGTGGCGCTGAGCTGGTCCAGCCCGCTGTAGGTAACCTCCAGCGTACTGCGCTCGATCAAACGGTCGAGATAGGGCTCCAGCCGGTGCTGCAAGTCCTCAACCGTGGTCACACCACGCGCCTCCCGGCGCAATGCCGCCTGGACCACTCGGCGACTGAGCCCCGGCAGCAGCCGATTCAGCTTTGGCAGCCGATAGGCCGCCAGCATGCGCATCAACTCCTGATCGGCCAGCAGTCGCTGCAGCACCGCCGGCACTTCGGCATCGTTGTAGGGGCGAATGCCCTCGAACTCGCTCATGTCACCCTCTGAGTCTTATCATCAGCCGCGCATTATGCGTCGCTGACCGTGGTTTCGCCAGATTGACGATACCGCTACACTTTGTGTCACACCCGCCGTACGGAGTACGCCCAGTGCAGGCACTGGAAGAAGCCAACCTCACTTGCCCACACTGCGGCGAGCCCATCACCCTGCTGCTCGACCTGAGCGGCGGCAGCCAGTCCTATACCGAGGATTGCGAGATCTGCTGCCAGCCGATTCTGGTCAGCCTGTGGATTGATGAGCACAGCGAAGAAGTCCATATCGACCTGCGTCGGGAACAGGACTGATGCAGCGCGTCTACCGCCCGGCCGACCTGGCCGAAGCCGACCTGCTGTGCGCAATGCTTGCCGATCATCATATCCCCAGCCATGTCAGCGGGCGCTATCTGCAAGGCGCGATCGGCGACTTGCCGGTGCATGACCTGCTGGGCCTGTGGGTGCAGGATGAAGATCAGGCACGCAGCGAACAACTGATTCAGCTGTACCTCAGCGCTACCCCGGTTGACGACGATGACAGCTGGCAGGCCAGTGCGGAGCAGCAACCGTGAGCGGCCGACTTGCCCAATTCAGCCCCCCACACAACAACCTGCCCGCCGACTGGAAACCCAACTGGAACCTGGCCCCGGGCAAACCGCTGCTGATCCTGCGCAAGCAGGCCGGGCAGGTAGAGTGTGTACAGGCGCTGTGGAACCTTACCCCGAGCTGGCTCACCGACCTCAGCCGCGCCAGCTTTTCCGCCCGCGCCGAATACCTGCACGAAAAGCCGATGTTCCGTCAGGCCTTCGCCCAGCGGCGCTGCCTGATCCCGGTTGATGGTTATTTTCTCTGGCTGCAACAGGGAGCGCGCAAGCAACCCTGGTACCTGCGCAGAAAGGAAGGTGGCCTGGCACTGGCGGGGCTGTGGGAGCGCTACCAGCTTGATGACGGCCAATTCTGGGACAGCTGCGCCTTGATCACGGTGCCCGCCAAGGGGCTGGCCAGCCGCCTTGGTGATCGTATGCCGGCAGCGCTGAACAGCGGCGAGCAGGCAATCTGGCTGGCCGAGCGTACCGCGGTCAGCGCTCTGCAGCCGCTGCTGTTGAACGCCGAGGGGCGTATCGAAATGACCTACCCGGTCAACCCGGCGGTCAGCAACCCGGCCACCGTCGGGCCGCATTGCTGCAACCCGAGCGGCGCTGCTCAGACCTTGAACTGATTGATCAACCGGCGCTGGTGCTCGGCCAGCTTGGTCAGTGAGCCACTGGCCTGAGAGGCTTCATCCGCGCCCTTGGCTACCGCCTTGGCCACCGTATCGATGGTGGTCACATTGCGATTGATGTCTTCGGCCACTGCGCTTTGCTCCTCGGCCGCACTGGCGATCTGGTTGTTCATGTCATTAATCACCGACACCGCCTGGGTGATCGAGGTCAGCGCCGCATCGGCCTCTTCTGCCTGCAACACACTCTGATCGGTACGCGCACGGCTCTGCTCCATCACTTTCACGGTCTCGCGGGTGCCGTTTTGCAACTGCTCAATCATGTGCTGAATCTCTTCAGTCGAGCTCTGGGTCTTCTGCGCCAGGTTGCGTACTTCATCTGCCACCACGGCAAAACCGCGGCCTTGTTCACCAGCACGGGCCGCCTCAATGGCAGCGTTTAGAGCCAGCAGGTTGGTCTGCTCGGCAATGCCGCGAATGGTGTCGAGGATACCGGTGATGTTTTCGCTGTTACGCGCCAGCGCCTCAACGCTGTCCACCGCACGCTGGATGTCCTGCGACAGGCTCTGGATGGTTTCGGAGGTCGCTCTGACCACTTCGCGCCCGTGGCTGGCAGAGCCGTCCGCATTGTGCGCGGCACTGGCAGCCTGGGAGGCGTTGCGCGCCACGTCCTGAGCGGTAGCGGTCATTTCGGTCACAGCGGTGGCAACCAGATCAATCTCGCTGAGCTGACGCTGCACTCCGTCGTTGGTGCGCATGGCGATATCCGCCGTATGCTCGGAGGCATCGGTCACCTGCTGCACCGAACCAACCACCTCGCGAATCATGCCCTGCAATTTGTCCAGGAAGGCATTGAAGCCACGGGCAATATCGCCCAGCTCATCCGCTCGATCAGCCGCCAGACGCTTGGTCAGATCCCCTTCACCCTTGGCGATATCATCCAGCATTGCCACCAACTGACGGGCCGGCTTGGCCAGGCTGTAGCCCAGCAGCACCATCACAATCAGACCGGCCACCGCCACCAGCAAGCCGATCCCCGCCAGCAGCAGCGAGTCCTGAACACGCATATCGGTGAGGTCGCTATCCAACTGGTTGAACTCCGCCATGACCACGTCCAGCGGCAGTTTGATGACCAGCGCCCAGCGTACATCAGTACCGTCCAGGGTGATCGGCATGATCAGCTGCATGTGATCAGTACCTTCGTGATCCAGCTCAAACAGCGGCTCGCTGCCCAGCCGGGCGATACTCTCAAGCTCCTGTTTGTCCAGCACGGTAGCGGCCTGATCGCCCGGCTTGGCGCCCTCTCCGGTGTAGGCAACCAGACGCCCGGTCGAGCTGACCAGCGCCTGCTCACCGGCGCCGCCGTACAAGTCCTCGTCACTTGCATGCAGCATGTTCTGCAAAAAATCCATGGAAAGGTCGGCACCCGCAACCCCCATGAACTCACCATCGCTGATGATCGGCACGGTGAACGACGAGAGCAGAACGGTCTTGCCGCCAACCTCGTAAGGTGAAGGGTCAATCACGCAGGGGCGCAGGGTTTCACGCGGGCAAAGATAGTATTCGCCGGTTCTGACGCCATTATCGAGGATGGTCTCGTCCTCGAGATCGCCCAAGGCTTCGAGCGACAGCTCACCGTTCTCGTTTCTGAACCACAACGGCATGTAGCGGCCAGTGCCGTTATAGCCGTCGGTTTCGATACCTTCAAAAAAACTGTCGAGGTTATCCAGGGAGTTGGGCTCCCAGCCCACGTAGGCATCCCACAGGGTCGGATTCTGCTCCAGCGTCATGCGGATGACGCGGGTCATTTCTTCACGCCCCATCATCAGCGCCGGCATGCCATCACCCTGAATCTGGCCCAGCATGGAGTTGAGCTGCGCCAACTGCGAAGCCACCGTCAGCGGATACTCGAGATGGCGACGAATGCGCGCCTGCTCGCCAGAGGCAATCGCCTGAACCCGATCCTTAACCAGCTCATCGATCAGCACCCGTGAACTTTCCTGCACGTGCTGCTGACTGCGCTGCGCCGAGTAGACCGAATAGAGCGTCATCACGCCAACGGCAATAAACAGACAGGCACCGGCCAGTACGGCGATGGAGAGCTGAATGGACCTGAATTTCATGGATTACCTCTACTCGGGGGCTGCAGGGCGTCGAACGATACCGCTTCATCGGGTATATCGGCCAGCAGTAAAAAAACTGCAGTCATGCGCATACTTTGCCGCAATTTCGCTGTCCCAACCTTTACGCTGCGCCTGTCAGGCAGCAGCTAAGGCTGGAATATTCCAGCACATCCAACTTCTGTCAGGAGCATAGATCATGAAGCAAGCACTGGTGATTTTGCTGTTTACGCTGTTTGGTGCCGCAGGGCTGACTGGCTGCAACACGGTTGCCGGCGTCGGCGAAGACGTTCAGGCGGTGGGTGACGGCATTCAGGATGCCGCCGACTAGCGGCGCGCCTTGCAAAGAACCACCCGGGGGCCTGCCCAGAGCTCTGCCGTAACGGCGCCAAGCCGGCATGCAGAGCCCTGGGCAGGCCCTGAACGTGACACAGGTAACACAGCTGGCTTGTCACCAGCCGGCCCGCCTCTGTTACCCTTGCGGCACGATCAGGGCCCGCGTCCGGGGCGGTATTGCACGACGCCACCAGCGACCGGTCGTAATCATAGTCGGGCTGCCCACGCCCCTTTTCCATTTCACCAGACATCAAGGAAGTATCTGCCATGCGACTGCGTTTTATCCTCTGCCTGCCCCTCGTTCTGCTGGTCGGCTGCCAGAGCGTTCAGACCACCCAAGGCGGTAATGTTGGCGTCAACCGCACCCAGTACATGATGGGCGGACTGTCAGCCGAAGAGGTCAACCAGATGGCAGACGAGGCCTATCAGGAGACCCTGGCAGAAGCCAAAAAGCAGGGCCTGCTCAATACCAACGCAGCCACCGTGCGTCGCCTCAACACCATCGCCGCCGAGCTGATTAAGGAAGTCCCGAATTTCCGTGCTGATGCCAGCAGCTGGGACTGGGAAGTCAACCTGATCAAGGACGACCAGCTGAACGCCAGCTGCGCGCCCGGCGGCAAGATCCTGTTCTACTCCGGCATCATCGATCGGCTGGAGCTCAGCGACGATGAAATCGCCCAGATCATGGGGCATGAAATTGCCCATGCCCTGCGCGAACACGGTCGCGAAGCCATCTCTCGCGCCTACGTTACCCAGATGGGCACGCAGTTGGCGGGCGCCCTGTTCGGGCTGGGTGAGGCTGGTAACCAGGCCGCTCAAATGGCAGTGCAGTACGGCCTGACCCTGCCCAACAGCCGCTCCAACGAAAGCGAAGCCGACCTCATCGGTCTGGAACTGGCTGCCCGCGCCGGCTACAACCCCCAGGCCGCTGTCAGCCTCTGGCAGAAAATGCAGGCCGCCTCCCAGGGCGAGCCGCCAGCGTTCATGAGCACCCACCCCTCCTCTGCCGGCCGCATCCAGGCATTGCAGGCAGCAGCGCCTCAAGTGCAGCCGCTGTACGAAGCCGCCAAATAAGCAGCTTCCGACCGGCGCGGCAGCAGCTCCGCCGGTCGGAAAGCCGCAAAGACGCTAGTCAATCGCCGCAAAACCAGTACAATTGCGCGCCGTTCGACCCCGAACGATATGGGTTCCCTCACCCCATTTGACAAAACGGCGGGCCAACAGGCTCGAATCGTAAAAAGGACAGACCATGACCGCACTACCGTCCGGCATGCAGCGACGCGCGCTTGCACTGCTGATCAGTTTTCACATCCTTATCATCATCGCCAGCAACTACCTGGTGCAGCTGCCGATCACCCTGTTCGGCTACCACACCACCTGGGGCGCCTTCAGCTTTCCGTTCATCTTCCTGGCTACCGACCTGACCGTGCGCCTGCTCGGCAAACAGGCTGCTCGCCGCGTTATCGCACGCGTTATGCTGCCTGCTCTGGTCGCGTCCTACGTGGTGTCGGTGGTGTTTCAGGAAGGCAGCTATCGCGGCATCGACGCACTGCTGTCGTTCAACGACTTTGTGCTGCGCATCTCGCTAGCCAGCTTTGTCGCCTACGTGATCGGCCAGTTGCTGGATATTCAGGTGTTCGACCGCCTGCGTCGCATCAAGGCCTGGTGGATCGCGCCGAGCCTGTCGACCGTGCTCGGCAACCTGGCCGACACCTTTGCCTTCTTCTCGGTCGCCTTCTGGCACAGCAGCAACCCGTTCATGGCCGAGCACTGGGTCGAGATTGCCACCGTCGACTACGTGATCAAACTGGTGATCAGCATGCTGCTGTTCCTACCACTGTATGGCGTGCTGCTGCGCACCCTGATGAACCGCCTTGGCGGTCCGGCCGCCGCCAGCGCCGCCTGAGAGGCAAAACGGGGCACAGCTGCGCTGGCGTCGATTTACGGCAGCCAGCCGGCCCAGCCCAACAGCAGACCTGCTGCACCGCACAGCAGCAGCGTCTGCAACGCCGTCCAGCCGCGCCAGAACACCAGCACCGCAGCGACTGCGGCAAGACCCAGCGCCAGCCAGTCAGGGCCATGCCCCTGAGGCATGAAGACATGCCAGGCAAAGAACAGCGCCAGGTTCAGGATCACCCCTACCACGGCAGCGCTGACCGCCGTCAGCGGCGCACTGAAGCCCAGCTCGCCGCGGGTGGCCTCAATCAGCGGCGCACCTCCCAGCACAAACAGAAACGACGGCAGAAAGGTAAACCAGCAGACCAGCAGCGCCGCGAGCACGCCGCCGGCCAACAGCTGATCCGGCCCCAACACCTGCCCCAGATAGCCGCCGACAAAGGCAACAAAAGCCACCACCATGATCAGCGGGCCCGGCGTACTCTCGCCCAACGCCAGACCATCGATCATCTGCAGTGGTGACAACCAGCCAAACTGCACCACCGCGCCCTGGTACACATAGGGCAGCACTGCGTAGGCTCCACCAAAAGTCAGCAGCGCCGCCTTGGTAAAAAACCAGGCCATCTGCGTCAGGGTACCGTCCCAGCCAACAGCGGCCGTCAGCACCAGCATCGGCAAACACCAGAGCACAGCACCCAGCAATATCAGACGGGCCAGACGCAACCGGCTGAAACGGGCGTGCTCGGGTGTCGGGGTATTGTCGTCGATCAGCGCCGGCGCGGCCGCTGCAGCAACGGTCTCGCTGCTGTCATTGGAGAAGGCTGCCGGGCACCAGAGCGCACCCAGCGCGCCGGCCAGCGCCGCACCCAGCACAATCAGTGGAAATGGCACACGCAGGAAAAAGATGGCGGCAAAGGCCAACGCCGCAATCGCCCATAACCAGCGATTGCGCAGCACCCGACCGCCGATGCGCCAGGCCGCCTGAAACACCACAACCACCACCGCAGGCTTGATGGCGTAGAAAAGCCCGGCAACCAAGGGTACCTGACCAAACACCAGGTACGCCCAGGCCAGCAGTATCAACAGCAGGAGCGAGGGCACGATGAACAACAGCCCGGCGGCCACACCACCCCAGGTGCGGTGTAGTAACCAGCCCAGATAGGTCGCCAACTGCTGCGCTTCGGGGCCCGGCAGCAGCATGCAGTAGTTCAGTGCATGCAGAAAACGGCGCTCCGACAGCCAGCGCCGCCGGGTCACCAGTTCCTCGTGCATCAGGGCAATCTGCCCGGCCGGGCCGCCAAAGCTGATAAAGCCCAGTTTCAGCCAGAACAGCAGCGCCTGACGCAGCGATGCCTGCGCCACTGGCTGCCCAGCAGCCCCGGTCCGGGATGAATCCATGCCAGCGTATCTCCTGTTCTCATTGGCACCAGTATCCACCGAGCATGCCAACCTCAGATTGCAACCTGATTGCAATCTGACTGAAAAATAGCGCTAGCGGAATATCATCGGCAGAGGCATTAGTTCGCTTCCAGCTCGAACCGGGTCAGCACACCATCAGCTCACAAAATGGCGCCTCGTCGCTGTTGCTCAACACCGAAGCCAATCGTAACTACTTTGTCTGGCAGGAAGTAAAAATGGGCCTGGTCTCCGGTGGTTCCAAGCTGCAGGTTGTCAGCGAACAACAAGGCCGCGCCGGCG
The DNA here is from genome assembly GCF_900114765.1 of Halopseudomonas pachastrellae. Classification (GTDB taxonomy): domain Bacteria; phylum Pseudomonadota; class Gammaproteobacteria; order Pseudomonadales; family Pseudomonadaceae; genus Halopseudomonas; species Halopseudomonas pachastrellae. The sequence continues at coordinate 87,120 of NZ_FOUD01000004.1, read as the reverse complement.
TTCAGCAGTGCACCATGATCAAGAGCAACCTCTAAGACGCTAGCCTGCAGACCGTCAGCACATCAGGCTGTCGGTCTGCTCCCCCGCATCACAACATCAGGCGGAGGCGCCCTCGGCGTCCTGCCGGGCAATCTCGCGCAACGCCTGCACCAGATAGTCCGGCTCCTGCGCACCCGAGATCAAATATCGGCCATTGATCACAAAGGCCGGCACAGACGAGATACCGGCTTGCTGCCACTTGGCCTCATCGGCGCGCACGATGTCGGCAAAGCGGTCGCTGTCCAGCACCTGCTCGGCCTCTGCCGCATCCAGCCCTGCCGCGCGCACCGCCTCCAGCAATACGTCTTTATCGCTGACGTTTTTTGCCTCGCCAAAGTAGGCATCAAACAATGCCTGCTTCATCGCCGTCTGTCGGCCATACTCGGCCGCCCATTTGACCAGCCGATGCCCATCAAAGGTGTTGGCGGTGCTGCGTTCCTGCATGTGGGCAAAGTTCAGCCCCAGATCGGTGGCGATACGGATCATGTTGTCCTGCGCCGCCCGCATTTCAGCTTCGCTGCGGCCGTACTTACGCGACAGTGCCTCGACGATGGGCATGGGCTGCTGGTTCGGATCCGGGTTGAGTTCAAAGGCATGCCACTCAACCTGCCCCTCAATCTCACCTTTGAGCGTGGTCAACGCCCGTTCCAGGCGGGCGTAGCCGATGGCGCACCAGGGGCAGGCAATGTCGGAAACGATATCAATGGTCAGGCTTTGCATGGGCTTGCTCGCATCAGTCAAAAGTCAGTGCTCAGCGTACACCCTTGCCAGCCGGCTTTCACAGCGCATCAGCCGCTGCTAAAACAGCGAATAACTCCAAAACCGGAATCTGCCATGCTGCAACTACGCCCCAACTGCGAGTGCTGCGACACAGACCTGCCAGCCGATGCCGGCGACGCCCTGATCTGGTTTGGCTGGACGCTCTGGCGCAGCCGACCAGCAGCACGCTCAACACCCGCCGTCACCGGCAGCCTGCACACAAGCCTGCTGGCCGGTCTGATGCTGACCCTGGGCGATATCAAGGCATTGGTGTTTTATGCCAGCTTCTTCCCACTATTTATCAGCGCCCCACTGTCACCGCTGCTGTGTCTGCAGGTACTGGATACCACTGCAGCCGCGCTGTTGCTGGTCAAGGGTTTATACGCGGTGCTCGGCAGCCGACTGTCCAGACCACTGAATCAGCCCGCCGCGCGCAAACTCGGGGGCGGTTTGATGGTTGGTTGCGGCCTGTGGCTTCTAGACATTAGTCGTAGACCCACTGCCGCCGCGCTGAACTATAGTGGTGGGTGGCTTGCCTGAGACAAAGGCACGCCCTTAAAACAAGACCCAACCGCACAGGAGCCCCACCCCATGAGCGCAGCGATCCTTCTGCTGATCGGGCTGGTAATGATGTCCCTCGGGTACCTCATCTACTCACGCTTTATCGCCCAGCGTATTTACCGCCTTGACCCGGACTTTCGCACTCCGGCGCACGAATTCGAAGATGGCATCGACTTCGTCCCGACCAACCGCTTTGTTCTCTGGGGCCACCATTTCACCTCGGTTGCCGGCGCCGCGCCTATCGTCGGTCCGGCCATTGCCGTTATCTGGGGCTGGCTGCCGGCCTTTCTCTGGGTTGTGATGGGCACCATCTTCTTCGCTGGCGTGCACGACATGGGCGCCATCTGGGCCAGCGTGCGCAACAAGGCGAAATCGGTCGGCTCGCTGACCGGCGACGTGGTCGGCAAGCGCGCGCGCAGCATTTTCATGATCGTCATCTTCCTGGTGCTGCTGATGGTCAACGCGGTATTCGCCGTAGTGATCGCCAAGCTGATGATGAACTTCCCTACTGCGGTGCTGCCGGTGTGGGGCGCCATCGTCGTGGCCCTGATCGTCGGCCAGTTGATCTATCGCCGCATCGTCAGCCTGCCGGTGGTCTCGGTGATCGGCGTGGTCGCGCTGTATGCGCTGATCTGGGCTGGCCCCAGCGTGCCGATTCAGATGCCCGCCGAGGTGGCCGGCATGTCCGGCAACGCGGTGTGGATTCTGCTGCTGTTCCTGTATGCCGGCATCGCCTCGGTCCTGCCGGTGTGGATGCTGCTTCAGCCGCGTGACTACATCAACGGCCTGCAGCTGTTTGTTGGTCTGCTGATCCTCTATGGCGCCATCGCGCTGCTCAACCCGGTGCTGGTAGCCCCGATGATCAACAATGATGTGCCGGCCGGCACGCCGTCGCTGTTGCCACTGCTGTTCGTCACCATTGCCTGCGGGGCCATTTCCGGCTTCCACGGGCTGGTCGCCTCCGGCACCACCTCCAAGCAGCTGAACAAGGAAACCGACGCCCGCTTTGTTGGTTACTTCGGCGCCATCGGCGAAGGCTGCCTGTCACTGGCAGCGATTCTGGTCGCCTGCGCCGGCTTTGCCAGCCTGGCAGACTGGAAGGCCATGTACTCGGCCTTCGGTCAGGGCGGTGTCACAGCTTTCGTTGAGGGCGGCGCTTACGTGATCCACAACGGCCTCGGTCTGCCACAGGTTACAGCAGCAACGCTGCTGACCGTCATGGCTGCGCTGTTCGCCGGCACCACCATGGACACCGGTCTGCGCCTGCAGCGTTACATCTTCCAGGAATGGGGCGAGATCTATAACCAGCCCTGGATGAAAAAGCCGCTGCCAGCCACGCTGCTGGCCATCGGCACCTGCCTGCTGCTGGCCTTTGGTGCCGGCGGTGCAGACGGCTCCGGCGGCATGATTATCTGGCCGCTGTTTGGCACCACCAACCAGTTGCTGGCTGGCCTGACGCTCCTGGTGATCACCGTCATGCTGGTGCACATGCGCCGCCCCATGTGGTACACCCTGCTGCCGCTGTGCTTCCTGCTGCTGATGACCGTGCTGGCCCTGGTGCTGCAGCTCAAGACCTTCTATGCACAGGAAAACTACTTCCTGCTGGGGCTGGATATAGTCGTACTGGTAGCGGCGATTCTGGTGGCGCTGGAGTGCGCGGCGGCGCTAAAACGCCACCGGGCGCTGGCCGCAGCGGAACAGCCCGATGCCGACTAAGCGCAGCGACAACTGGCGGGCCTGGCTGAGCCAGGCTCGCTTCTTTCTCGAAGAGAGCTACAGCGCGCGCTATCGCGGCGCCATTGCCCGCAGTCGCCGGGACCACGATGACCTGTTCATGCTGCTGGTGTTCGGCGAAATGATGGGCGTGCCCAATCCGGCGGCCTACTACACGCTGGAGCTGCAACCGCTGCTGCTTGAGCGCTTCCACGACTGGCACCGACGCATGGGCATGGAGCACTCGCCGCTCGACCATTTTCGTTGCTGCTAAAACGGGAGAACCGTTATTTCCACCGATCTATCCAACCTGCTTGAGCGCCGCCTGATCTGGGTCGGCGGCAAGGGCGGCGTGGGCAAAACCAGCGTATCAGCCGCCCTCGCCGTGCTTGCCGCCCAGCGCGGCAAACGCTGCCTGGTGGTGTCCACCGACCCGGCCCACAGCCTGGGCGATGTCTTTGCCCGAGCGCTCGATGACAGCCCGCGCCGCCTGCTGCCCAACCTCGATGCCATGGAGATTGACCCCGATGCCGAGGTGGACGCTCACCTGGCCCGCGTCATCGACCAGATGCGCAAACTGGCCGCACCAGAGATGCTGCAGGAACTGACGCGTCAGATGCAATTGACCCGGCACTCGCCCGGCACCCAGGAGGCGGCACTGCTGGAGCGCATCGCGCGGCTGGTAACGGCGCCGCCGGACGATTACGACCTGATCATCTTTGATACGGCGCCCACCGGCCACACCCTGCGGCTGCTTACACTGCCCGAAGCGATGGCCGCCTGGACCGACGGACTGCTCAGCCACAACCGCAAGTCAGCCGAGCTGAGCAAGGTACTGCAACACCTGACCCCGCGCAGCGGGCGTGACGTGGCTAACCCGCTGGCCGATCCAAACGAGGATCAGCTCAGTGGCCTGGACCGCCGCAGCCGGGATATTGCCGATACCCTGCGCACCCGGCGCCGCCTGTTTCATCAGGCCCGCCGCCAGCTGGAAGATCCGGCCCAGAGCGGCTTCATGTTCGTGCTGACGCCGGAGAAGCTACCGATTCTGGAGACCGAGCGCGCGGTACAGGCGCTGGGTGAGGCGGGTATTCCGGTGGTCGCCACCCTGGTCAACCGGGTTATTCCGGCCGACGCCGATGGCGCCTTCTTGCAGCGCCGCCGCGATCAGGAGGCGCAGTACCTGCAACAGATCGAGGCCTCCTTCGCAGCGCTACCGCGCCCACAGCTTCCCTGGCTGGAGACCGACGTGCAGGACATCCCCGCCCTTGAGCAGATCGCCACACTGCTGGCGGCGCAGGGTTTCTAGGCGCCGTCAGCAGCCAAGCACGCTTTACTGCAACCGCAGCGGCTGACCGGCCGCGCGGCGCACCTCCTGCCACTGCTCCAGTGTCTGCGCGGCCTGCTCGCCGGGCAGCGAGCCCAGAATCTCGAAATAGTCCTGACGCAGCGGGTCTGCCATCACCTCGGCGCGTGGCTTGATGCGCACGGCGTAGACCGTTTGCAGGTTCTGGTGATCAAAGGCTCGCCAGGTCTGCGTGTCTTTCAGCAGCTCATAGCTGTGCCCTTCCAGCGCGCGAATCAGCGCCTCGCTGTCCAGCGAGCCAACACGAGTGACCGCATCCGCCCACTGATAGACGATGCTGTACGCCGAGGCAGCAGAGCTGGAAGGATAGGTTTCATAGCGTGCGGCAAAGTCACTAACAAAGGCCTCGCCACGGGCATAGCCAAACTGCTGCGGCACGTTCCAGGCCCAGGGCACTGCCCCCATAACCCCGGCCATAACCGCCGGGCCTGCCTGCTCCACCATACTCAGCGTCAGATTGGGCACCACGATCTGCACGTTCTCAAAGCCGAGCTGCCGGGCGATGCCCATGGCCTTGACCATCTGCTCACCAAACAGCACCAGCACCAGCACTTCCGGCTCCGCGTCCTTGGCTTTTTGCAACGCCTCGCGCAGCTCACGCAGCGACGCGTTGGGGAAAGGTACCAGGGTCGCGCCATGGGCCTCGGCGGACGCCGTGTCGGTAAAGTGGCGCATCGACTGCTCGGTGCTGTGGCCCCAGGTGTAATCGGCGGTCACATAGTAATAACGCTTGCCGGCAAACTGCTCCTGCAGCTGGGCGGACAATACCCGCGCCGCCATCCAAGCGTTGTAGCTCTCGCGGAACATATAGCGATGACCGGCCGCGCCGGTCGTGTCGTTGGAATAGGTAAGGGTGCCAAAGTACAACAGGCCACGCTCGCGGGCGCGCTGCCCGGCAGCGATGGCAACCGCGCTGGAGGCACCACCAAACAGCATCCGCGCCCCTTCACCCGCCAGCTCATCCACGTTGCGCTGCGCACGCTCAGGGTTCGAGGCCGAATCGCGCTCCAGCAGCTCCAGCGGGCGCCCCAGCACGCCACCGGCTTGATTGATTTCCTCCACGGCCAGCAGCGCACCGCGCATCTGCATCAGCCCCTCCTGGGCGTACTGGCCGGTTCGCGGCAAGTTCATACCAAGGGCTATGGGGTCGGCAGCAAAAGCGAAGCTGCTCCAGCCAAACATCAACGGCAGCAGCAGGCGGCGGGACAGGCGGGTGACAACTGAATTCATGGCAGACATCCTTGCATCGGCAGCACAGATTATGGGTTTTGGAATGGGTAAACGTGCTGATCCAGGTCATAGGTAACACAGCCAGATGACAACCTGCAGTGTTCTTTGGTCGCACTAACTCGCTAGCGGCCTGCCGGGCTTGGTGCTAAACAGAGTAGTTGATATCACCACCACGGAAGGCTCAGCTGATGCCCACAGCTACTGATACCCTGGCCAACGCCCACGCCATACTCGCCGGCGCCCAGGACAAGAGTGATCAACTGCGCAACATCAAGCAGTTGTTCATCGATCTGTCACTGCGCGCAAACCCGGTTGGCGAACGGGTTGGCGCCTGTGTCGCCGTTGCACGCAGCCGCTTGCCTAGCCCCCTCAAGCTGCTGGTGCACATGCACGCTGGCGGCGGTTTCGAGAACGCCTCGGTACTGGAGGCGTTACTCAACGGTGCTGACGGCGCCTGGGGTGGCCTGCCCAAGCGCGCGGCCATCAACGGCCACGCCTCTCTCGGCGAGCTGATCGCCAACCTGGTCCGCGTTGGCAACCCGCGCATGGCCCAAACCTATCAACTTGATCAACTGCTGCCGCCGGCCACCGGCCTGCAGGTGCTGGACGAAGAAGAGGCGGTGCCGGATGACCTGCCCATTCTCGGCCACAACACCTATCGCTTGCCGCTGAGCTTTTTCCGCCAGCGACCGGACCGCTTCATGGACCTGATGCCCGAGGCCATTGGCGGCACCTATCGCTACCGTATCTGCCCGGTTGTCAGTGACTCGGCCGTCATCGCCGGACGCCTGGCGGAGGTTACCAGTGAAGCAGCGAGCCATTTTGCGCAGCCCACTCTGGAGCAGATGCTCCGGCTGATGCGCCGGGAGCTAAGTGCAGGCGAGCGCATCGTCTATGACCAGCCGGAGCAGCTGATGGCGCTGTATCAACGGGCAATACACAGCCTCGCGGACACACAACCGCCACAGTAAAAGGCCATAATGGCCACTTGGCATGAAGCCTGCTACCTGTTACCAGTGACCGATTGACAACCTTTGCCAGAAGAGATGCGACCATGACCGACATCGCCACCGAAATTGCTCAGGACAGCGCGGTCTACAAAACCCTGCTCGAATCGACCAAGGCCATTCCGTGGAAGATCGACTGGAAGACCATGGCTTTCACCTATATCGGTCCGCAAATCGAGCACCTGCTGGGCTGGCGCCAGGACAGCTGGCTGAGCGTGGATGACTGGGCCACACGCATGCACCCGGAAGACCGCGAGTGGGTGGTCAACTTCTGCGTATCCCAGTCACAGTCCGGCACCGACCACGAGGCGGACTACCGCGCCCTGACTGCCGACGGGGATTACGTCTGGATTCGCGATGTGGTGCATGTAGCGCGGGACGAGAACGGCGAGGTAGAAGCACTGATCGGTTTCATGTTCGACATCAGTGAGCGCAAGAAAACCGAAGAGAAACTCAAAGCACTGCAACGAGAGCTCGAAGAGCTGTCGTTCAAGGACGGTCTGACCGGCGTCGCGAACCGCCGCATGTTCGACTCCATTCTGCAACTGGAATGGACCAATGCACGCCGCAACGGCCAACCCCTGTCAGTGATCCTGCTGGATATCGACTTCTTCAAGCAGTACAACGACCACTACGGCCACATTGCCGGCGATGACTGCCTCAAGCGCGTAGCCAAGGTGCTCAGCGGGGCCGCAGCACGGGCCCGGGACTTTTTTGCCCGCTACGGCGGCGAGGAGTTCATTCTGGTATTGCCGGAGACCGACGCCAAGGCAGCCGAACGGGTAGCCGAGCGCTGCCGAGCGCTGCTGTTCAAGGAGCAGATTGCCCACGCCAACTCCCCCGCCGGCCAGATTCTGACCCTGAGCATGGGCATTGGTACCCTGATACCCAGCCAACAGGACGATCCACGAGTCTTTCTCGACGCCGTGGATCGCAACCTGTATCAAGCCAAGCAGCAGGGGCGCAACCGCATCGTCAACGGCAACTGAGTCAGCCATCCGTCGTCAGCATCGGCTGAAACAGCATCCAGGCGGAGTACAGGCCCAGCACCAGGAAGGCAAAAGCGGTAATACGTCGGATCAGCGGCAGCGGCAGGCGCTCGGCCGCCACATTGCCCAGAATCACCACCGGCACGTTGGCCAACAGCATGCCGACCGTTGTCCCCAACACGACCCTGACGTAAGCATCAAACTGCGCCGCCAGTACCACGGTCGCAATCTGCGTCTTGTCACCCATTTCAGCCAGGAAGAAGGCGATCACGGTTGCCACGAAGGCGCCGTAACGCCCGACTGGCGGCGCTTCGTCTTCGTCGAGCTTGTCCGGAATCAGCGTCCAGGCAGCAACCGCCAGGAAGGAAACGGCAAGGATCGCGTGCTGCCAGGTTTCATTGAGGTAATCGGCAACCAACTGTCCGATGGCACCAGCCATCGCGTGGTTGACCACTGTCGCAACCAGAATGCCCCAGATAATGGGCCACGGACGGCGAAAACGGGCAGCCAGCAGCAACGCCAGCAGTTGGGTTTTGTCGCCGATCTCGGCCAGCGTAACAATCCCGCTCGATACGAAAAAAGCTTCCACGGATTTTCCAACGGAGGGCGGGATCAGATTCCATTGACACACGACTACCCCCGCCCTCGGCTGGTGGTCGCGTGTCAAAGGTCTCGTCAAACCCGATACCGCACTGGGCGGTGGAGGGTCGCAAACGCCATGATCTGCGGATCAATTATGTTGACGTTTGCCAATGCAAGCAGGTGCTTGCAAGGAGGCTACTCCCCTAAGACGGGCGCAACTATAACGACTTGCTAGCAGCCAATCAACCCGGCGCAACGGCCGAGTACACCTTGAAGCGATTGTTCTCGCGCAGTACCTGGCACGGGCCAATGTGCTCTTCAATCAGCGGCGGATAGCGCAAAAAGCCGTTTGCCACAATGCGCAACTCGCCGCGCGGCAGCAGGTTGCGTGTGACCTGATTGAAGAAGCGCTCGGCAATGCTGGTGTCCTGGCGGATGCCGGTGTGGAACGGCGGATTGCTGATCACGGCCACAAAACGGCCGTGCACGTCGCTCAGCCCATCCGAGGGGTAAACCTCTGCCTCGAGGCCGTTGAGCGCCAGTGACTGCCCTGCGCAGTAGATTGCCAGCGCATCGATATCCACCAGCTCGAAGCGGCAGCCCGGGTTACGCCGCGCCATGACAATCGACAGCACGCCGGAGCCACAGCCAAAGTCGAGCACGCGCCCTTCAGGCAGCACGCGCAGCTCGGCCAGCAGCAGCTCACTGCCCTCGTCCAGTCGGCCGTGACTGAACACGCCGGGCAGGCTGACCAGTTGCAGCGGCTGGCCGTCAAAACTGAGTTCATACTGCTGCAGCCAGTCTTCCAGCGCGAACGGCGCTGCCGGCTGGTCAACGATCACTCGCCAGAGCTGGCAATGACGCGCCGAGTCGAGCTTTTCCGGATGCGCGCCATAGCGCCCCAGCAGCTTCTCCGCGCGGGTGATGCCGCCCTTCTTCTCGCCTACCAGATAGACTGCCTTGCCCTGCGCCAGCAACGGCAGCATCTGCGCCAGCGCATACTCTGCGCGCTCGATCGCCTTGGGCATGACCAGAATGGCCGCATCCAGCTCATCGATCTGCGGACACAGATGCGAGAACACCAGGCGATCTTCCGGCAGCGCGCCAGCCAACGCTCGGCTGGACGCGTAGTCCCAGCTCCACAGCGTCCAGTCAGCCGGCAGGCTGCGCGTCAGGCCGTCGGCCGCGGGGTTGACCAGCAGCAAGCGTTGACCGCTGAACAGCTCGGCGCTGCGCTCAAGAATCTGGCTGGTGTTGTCCATCGGCTTCTCCGCTGATCAAAGGGGCGCATTGTAAGGGATGTGCTCATTTAGTCCACGCGCCACTCAGGTACCGCGCGGCTTGGCTCGTCGGGTGGGCTCAGCCTGCAGCGGATCATCCGGCCAATAGTGCTTGGGATAACGCCCCTTCATGTCCTTTTTCACCTCGGCATAACTGCCTTGCCAAAAGCCGGCCAAGTCTTGCGTGACCTGCACCGGGCGCTGGGCCGGCGACAGCAGATGCAGTTTGAGCGCCTGCCGCCCCCCGGCGATACGCGGCGTATCGGCGCTGCCGAACATTTCCTGCAGGCGCACCGCGAGCACTGGCGGCGTCTCGCTGTAGTCGATGCGAATACGCGAGCCGGTCGGCACCGTCCAGTGCGTCGGTGCCTGCTCGTCCAGCTCTTTGGGCAGCGGCCAGGGCAGCAGTCCGGCGAGGATGTTGCCCAGCTCCAGATTGGCGAAATGCGCGAGCCGATTGACCTTATCCAGATACGGCGCCAGCCAGTCGTCCAGCGTAGCGAGCAAGGCGCCGTCCGACAGGTCAGGCCAGCGGCTATCAGCACCTTGCGCAAGATCCAGCTCACGCAACAGCATGACTCGCGCCTGCCATTGGCGCTGCTCCGGCTTCCACGGCAGCAGATTGATGCCCTGACGTCGCACCACATCACAGAGGGCACGCTGACGCTGCTCCGGCGCCACGCTCGGCAAGGCTTTACGCCGCCAGACCAGCTCGCCGATCCGCTCTTGCCTTTCGGCCATCAGGGTCTCGCTGCGGCTGTCCCACTCCAGAGTATCCCGCGCCGCCAGCATGCTCGGCTCCACTCCCAGCAAGCGCTCAACGTTAAGCTCGGCGGCCATGAATATGCGCGCCTGGCGCTGACCACCCTGCCCGCCCAACGCCGCCACGGCCAGCCACTCGCACTGCTGCAGGCGGTCGACATCAGCAAAGCCGGCAGAGCGGCCATTGGCCAACCGGTAGTCCAAACCCGCAGCGCCACGGCGCTGGGCGATACGATCCGGGTAGGCCAGCGCCAGCAGCACGCCATGCCAATCATCATTCTGCGGGTCGCTGACCGGGTCGGTGCACGGCAGCCGGCTCAGCAAGCGCTTCCATTGCTCCACCAGCCGTTTGGCCGGCTGCAACGCTACGCGGTCTACATCCGCACCGCGCGGATCATCAAACAACGCAAGCCGATTGCCGAGATCAGCGTTGTCGGCGCGGCGCAGCAAATCGCGCTCATCCACCACCGCAGCAATGCGCGCCGCCAACTCGCCGAGACCCAGGCGCTGCCCTTCGACCAGCATGTGCGCCAGCCGCGGGTGCATCGGCAGGCCCGCCAACACGCGACCATGCTCGGTCAGCTGCCAGTTGGCGCCGTCGCGCACCAACGCGCCCAAGCGCTCCAGCAGCTCCCGGCCCTGCTCAAGTGCAGCGGCTGGCGGCGGGTCGAGCCAAACCAGTTCATCCGGCTGCTGCACGCCCCACTGGGCCAGTTGCAGTGCCAGCGGCGCCAGATCAGCCTGCAGCATTTCAGCGTCGCGCTGCGCCGCCAACTGCTCGTGCTGCTGCGCTGACCACAGTCGATAGCAAACACCCGGCTCCAGTCGCCCGGCGCGGCCAGCCCGCTGCTCGGCCGCAGCGCGGGAAACCCGGCGGGTTTGCAGGGCGCTCATACCGGACAACGGATTAAAGGCCGCCTCACGCGACAAGCCCGCATCTACCACCACGCGAATGCCTTCGATGGTCAAACTGGTCTCGGCAATCGCGGTCGCCAGCACAATTTTGCGCTTGCCCTCTGGCGCTGGCGCAATCGCGCGGCGCTGCGCGGCCAGATCGAGATCGCCATACAAGGGCGTGAGCAGCACGTTTGGCTGATCGCCCAACGCCTCCTCCAACCGCGCCAGCACCCGCCGAATCTCCGCCATGCCTGGCAGAAACACCAGCACGCTGCCCGCCTCTTCATCAACCGCGCGCAGCACGGTTTGCACCACGTCTGCGTCATTCGACCGGCCCAGCGTTGCCGGGGCGCCATAACGAATATCCACCGGATACTGGCGGCCCTGACTGGTGATGATCGGCGTATCGTCGAGTAGCTTGCTGACCCCGTCAGCGTCCAGCGTCGCCGACATCACCAGCAGCCGCAGCGGTGGATCATCACGCAGGTACTGCTGGGTCTGCACGCACAGCGCCAGCCCCAGATCCGCATCCAGGCTGCGCTCGTGAAATTCATCGAAGATCACCACGCCAACGCCCGGCAGCTCCGGGTCATCCTGCAGCAGACGCTGCAATATCCCCTCGGTCACCACCTCGATGCGGGTTGCCGCGCTGACCTTGCTTTCCAGCCGGATGCGATACCCGACGGTTTGCCCCACCGGCTCACCCAACAGCTCGGCCAACCGCTCAGCCGCGGCTCTGGCTGCCAGCCGGCGGGGTTCAAGCATGATGATCTTTTGCCCAGCGAGCCATTCGCACTCGAGCAACGCCAGCGGCACCAAGGTGGTTTTACCGGCGCCGGGCGGGGCCTGCAGCACCACCGAGTGTTGCGCACTGAAAGTCTGTTGAAGCTCGGGCAATATCTGAGAAACGGGCAGGTCGTTCATGGGGCCTGGACTGACTGAAATGAGCCCGCATTATAGCGGCCACAGGCTTTCCGTCACTCGGACCGCCCGCTATGCTAGCGCAGTTGGTTTACCCCCCTTTTGTGAGCCCTTACCCGTGAATAGTCGCCTGAAATTGCTGTCCACCGCTATGCTCTGCAGTGCCCTGGTCACCCAGCTCACTGCCTGTGGCACTATTTTTTACCCCGAACGCCGCGGCCAGATCAGCGGCCAGATTGACCCGGGCGTTGCCATCCTCAATGGCATTGGCCTGCTGATCTATATCATCCCGGGGCTGATCGCCTTTGGTGTGGACTTTGCGACCGGCGCCATCTACCTGCCAAACGGCAAATACAGCGTTGCTCCGGATACTCTGCAACAGGCGGTAGACGCAGACGGAGAGGTCGACACCGCCATGCTGCAGCAGATCCTCAAGCAGGAGCTGGGCCAAGACCTGCCGCTCGCCAACGCCACCCAGATCAAGGCCGACTCACTCAGCCAGCAGGCCCTGCTGCAGCGCACCGGTCGCGGCTAATGGATAAACCGCAGGCCACAGGAGAAGAGCGCGCCCGCCTGCTAAGGCTGGCTACCCGCGCCTCGGTCGCCGTTGCCCTGATTCTGATCGTGCTGAAAGCCACGGTCTGGATCAGCACCGGCTCGGTCAGCCTGCTGGCCGGCCTGATCGACTCGCTGATGGACGCCGTGGCATCGATCATCAACCTGTTTGCCGTGGGTTACGCGCTCAAACCCGCCGACAAGGAACACCGCTTTGGCCACGGCAAGGCAGAGGCGCTGGCTGGTCTGGCCCAGTCTGCCTTTATCACCGGGTCAGCCGTGCTGGTGCTGCTGCAGGGCGTTAACCGTCTGCTCAACCCAGAGCCACTGGACACCGCTTGGGCCGGCGTGGCCGTGATGGTGTTTTCCATCGCAGCCACCCTTGGCCTGCTGGCCATTCAGAAACACGTGATCGCCCGCACCAACTCCACCGCCGTTGGCGCCGACTCCCTGCACTACCGCTCTGACCTGCTGCTGAACCTCAGCATCATCATCGCGCTGCTGCTCGCCCACTTCGGCATTCAGCAGGCAGATGCGTTGTTCGGCCTGGGCATTGCGCTGTTCATAGGCTACGGCGCCGTGCGTATCGGGTTGGATGCCATCCAGATTCTGATGGACCATGAGCTGCCCGACGAGGTACGTGCCGAGGCGTTGCGCATCGCCCGCTCGGTGCCCGATGTCATCGACGTGCATGATCTGCGCACCCGCCAGTCCGGGCAGCACTGGTTTATGCAGCTGCACTTGGAGCTGCCGGCCACGCTCACGCTGGCTGATGCCCACGAACGGGGCGAGCAAGCCCGACTGGCCATCATGGCGCGTTATCCTCAGGCCGACGTACTGGTCCACAAAGACCCGGCCTGAACGCATAAAAAAAGGCGAGCTGCCTGCAGGGCAGCTCGCCTTTTTACGTCCCCTTCCATCCTCTTGGGATGATGCCTTTGCTCCCGTGCCTTGTGGGCTGGGTAACCGGCTTGCCGCACACCTTCTGGATGCTCTGGCTCCGCTTCGCCTTGTGGACGCAGCGGTCTGGACGACCGGCTATGGCTGAATCTGTTGAACATGGTATCGCGACAGGCCGGACATTAATTCCCTTTATTTGCACAAATACTTGCCAACTGCGCAACAAAAAACTAAAAATCAAATAAATTTAGCAATTGGTTAAAAACATGGAATCACTTAACCTGGATCGGTACGACCTGAAGATCCTCGCCGCCCTGCAACACGACGCCCGCATCAGCAATCAGGAGCTGGCCGAGCGCATCGGTCTGTCACCCTCGCCCTGTTCGCGCCGGGTAAAACAGCTGGAGGAAAGCGGTCTGATCCGCCGCCAGGTTGCACTGCTGGACCCGGCCAAACTGGGCCTCAAACTCACCGCCTTTGTGATGATCGGCATGGATCGCCACACCCCCGAGCGCTTCGCCGGCTTTGAGCAGGTAATCTCCCAATGTCCGGAAGTACTGGACTGCTGCCTGGTTACCGGCATGGACGCTGACTACCACCTGCGCGTGGTAGTGCCTGACATGGAGCACTACCAGCAACTGCTGCTGGGCACCCTGACGCGTATCGAAGGCGTGTCCAGCGTGCGCTCCAGCTTTGTGCTCAACCAGATCATCGCCAGCACCGAGCTGCCGCTCAAGCATCTAGGGAAGCACTGATTTATCACCGGCACGCCGGTATACTGGCGCCCCACTTTTAAGCCGGAGTCGCCTGTGGACTACGAACAGTTCGAAGCCATTGCCATGCCCCTGATGATTTTCGGGCTGGTTGCCTTTATGGGGTTCATCGTCTGGGATCTGGCAAAAAAATCCCAGGCCGGGCGCTGGGGCACCGCAGTGCTGTTTTTTGCCCTGGGCCTGGGTGTGCTGGCCTTTGTGATCAAGGAAGTGTTGATCATGGTGGTCGAACACTGACCAATTCAGCCGCTTTTCTGGCTGTTTTCCCCGCTGCCCCAAAGTCTGAATCCTGATTCACTAAAGATCTGCTGCACGCTCCTGCGCGACCGTGCAGCTTATCCAACAAGAACAATACAGGATTCAGTGCATGGCCTACCGCACCACCGCCCAGCGCATCGAGCGCGATCAGGCGCTGCGTGAACATATTCTCAACTGCGCCTTGCAGCAGGTTGCCGACAACGGCTTCGGCAACCTGACCATGAGCGGCCTGGCGCGCGCCGCTGGCGTCGCCACCGGCAGCCTCTACCGACACTTCCCGGGCAAGGGCGCGCTAGCCGCCGATGTCTTTGTCAAAGCTACCCGCATTGAGCTGGAAACCCTTAAGCGCGAGTTTCAGCGCCCCGGCCGCGCAGTAGACCGCCTCAAGAGCGGCCTCACGCAGTTTGCCGCACGCGCCTGGCATAGCCGCCAGCTTGCCTATGCCCTGATCGCCGAACCGGCCGAGGAAGAAGTCGAAACCCGGCGCCTGCACTACCGTCAAGCCTATGCATCGCTGTACGGCGAGCTGATTGCCGAGGGCATCGCCGACGGTAGCTTTGAGGTCGAGAACATCCCCATGACATCGGCCTGCGTGGTCGGCGCCGTCGCCGAATCACTGGTCGGCCCCCTCTCCCCTCAAGCCCGCGCAGACCGCGAAAGCGGCCTGCCCAGCGAATCGCTGGAAGCCGTCACCCTCGCCATTGTTCGTTTCTGTCTGCGCGCCATCAACGCCAAGGAGGTTCCATGAGTCAGCTGCATCACTACGCCGAAACCCACGAGGTCACCAATCAGGTGCCGCCGCTGGACGGCCTGAACCTGTACCGCAGCGATCTGCCACTACAGGAATGGGTACGCCGTTATCACGGTGGCTGGGCCGACGAACAGCTCAGCGCCTACGGCCAGCTGGCGGGCGGCGCGCTGATGGAGGCAGGGTTCCTGGCCAACGAGAACAAGCCGGCGTTCAAGAGCCACGACCGCTATGGGCACCGTGTGGACATGGTCGACTTTCACCCGGCCTACCACGAGCTGATGGCCGCTGGCATCAAGGCGGGGATCACCAGCGCCCCCTGGACTGACCCGCGCCCCGGCGCACAGGTCGCTCGGGCAGCCACCATGTACCTGCACAACCAGGCCGAGGCGGGCACCAGTTGCCCGATGACAATGACGTACGCCTGCGTGCCTGCACTGCGCCTGCAGCCGGACCTCGCCGAGATCTGGCTGCCGAAGATCCTGTCCGGCCAGTACGACCCGCGCAACCTGCCGATTGCGCAGAAGACCGGTGCCACCATCGGCATGGCCATGACCGAGAAACAGGGCGGCACCGATGTGCGCGCCAACACCACCCGCGCCTACCCGGTCGGCGTCGGCGGCCCGGGGCAGGCGTATGAACTGATCGGCCACAAGTGGTTCTGTTCGGCCCCCATGTGCGACGCCTTCCTCACTCTGGCGCAGACCGACAAGGGACTGAGCTGTTTTCTGCTGCCGCGCCACCGCCCGGACGGCAGCCGCAACGAATTCTACGTTCAGCGCCTGAAGAACAAACTGGGCAACTGGGCCAACGCCTCCAGCGAAGTGGAATACCGCGGCGCGCTGGCCTGGATGATCGGGCCGGAAGGCCGTGGCGTACCGACCATTATTGAAATGGTCTCGCTGACCCGCTTTGACTGCATGATCGGCTCCAGCTCGCTGATGCGTCAGGCGCTGACGCAGGCTGCACACCACTGCGCGCACCGCACCGTCGGCACGCGAGTGCTGAGCGAACAACCGCTGATGCAGAACGTACTGGCCGACCTGGCGCTGGAGAGCGAAGCGGCGCTGGCCTTGACCATGCGCATGGGTTACTCGCTGGACAACGCGCATGACGAGCAAGAGGACAAGTTTGCTCGCCTGGTCACCGCCATCGGCAAGTACTGGATCTGCAAACGCGCCCCGGGAATGATTAACGAAGCCCAGGAGTGCCTTGGCGGCGCCGGTTACGTGGAAGAGACCATTCTGCCGCGCCTGTACCGCGAAGCACCGGTCAACTCGATCTGGGAAGGCTCGGGTAATGTGCAATGCCTGGACGTGCTGCGCGCGCTATCCAAGGAGCCCGGCGTACTCGATGTCCTGTTTGCCGAACTCGGTGACGGCCACGGCTCAAGCGCGCTCAAGCAGCGCATCGAGCGCATCAAGCAGCAGTTCGCCGACACCGACGATATTCAGTATCGCGCCCGCCAGCTGACCGAAGACGTTGCCATCGCACTGCAGGCCAAGCTGCTGCTGGAAGCGGGCAACAGCACCGTCTCCGATGCGTTTATTGCCAGCCGCCTCGGCGAGCACGGACAGGCCTACGGCACCCTGCCCCGCGGCCTGGATGTTGAAGCACTGGTCGCCCGCTCCACCCCAACAACGCTGCAGGAGTGAACATGAGCCGAACACAAGAACAGATCGAAGAGCTGGTGCGCAGCGGCTTTGCCCGCGCGCCGTTCCTTGGCGACCTTGGCGTCAAGCTGGTTGCCTGCGGCCCCGGCTGGGTGGAGACCGAACTGCCGATTCTCCACCGCCACAGCCAGCAGAATGGTTTTGTCCACGCGGGCGTACAGGGCACCATTGCCGATCACACCGCAGGCGCCGCCGCCGCGACTCTGGTGCCAGAAGGCTTCGCCCCGCTGACCGTCGAGTTCAAAGTCAACCTGCTGCGCCCGGCGCTGTGTGACACCCTGCTGTGCCGCGCCGAGGTGCTCAAACCGGGCAAACAGATCAGCGTGGTGGAGGCCGAGGTATTCGCACTGCAGGATGGCAAGAAGCGGCTGTTCAGCAAGGCCACTGTCACCATCGCCGTACTGTCCGCCGATGGCCTTGGAAGCTGACCAGCGCGTTGCAGCCAGCGCCGGGCAAATGGACAATGCCCGGCCCCACTGCCACCCAACCTGACCAGGGAATGCCATGAAGCAAACGCCCCGCCCGCCTCGCTCGCGACCGCCTCAGCGCACACGCCGCAAACCCGCGCCGCCGCCAGCCGAGCCACGTTTGATTGCCCTGAACAAGCCCTTCGACGTGCTTACTCAGTTCACAGACGGCGACGGCCGAGCGACCTTGCGCGACTTTGTCTCGGTACCGGGCGTTTACCCCGCCGGCCGGCTGGACCGCGACAGCGAGGGTCTGCTGCTGCTCACCAACGATGGCCGCCTGCAGGCGCGCATCACCGACCCGAAACACAAGCTGCCCAAAACCTACTGGGTGCAAGTAGAGGGCGAGCCCAGCGAGCAGCAGTTGGCGCAGCTGCGCGCCGGGCCTGAGCTAAACGACGGCCCGACTCGACCGGCAGAAGTCGAGCAAATCGAAGAACCCACGCTGTGGCCGCGCAACCCGCCAGTGCGCTTTCGCAAAAGCGTACCGACCAGTTGGTTGGCGATCACCATTCGCGAAGGCCGCAACCGCCAGGTACGCCGCATGACCGCAGCCGTTGGGCTGCCAACCCTGCGACTGGTGCGCGTGCGTATCGGCGACTGGATGCTAGGCGACCTGCAGCCGGGCCAGTGGCGTGAACTGCCAAGCGCCGACTAAAACCCGCCCATAAACTCCCATCACTCAACGAAAACAACAGGATGGACACCCCATGAACATTCCCAAGCTGCTCGCGGTCAACGCCCGCAAATTCCCTGCGGGCGAAGCCCTGATCACAGCGGACTGCCGCCTCAGCTGGTCCGAACTGCACGACCAGAGTCTGCGCCTGGCAGCGTACCTGCACGAGCAGTACCAGATCAGCGCGGGCGACCGGGTCGCCCTGTACATGCCCAACAGCTACAGCTGGGTGCTGGGGTACTTTGCCGTCATCAACCTCGGCGCCATCGTGGTGCCGGTCAACGCCCGCCTGACCAGTGCCGAGCTGGAATACATCCTGGGCGACTGCGACGCGCGCCTGGTCATCGCCCAGGGCGAATACGCACATCGCGCCAGCGCATTGTCCACCTGCCTGCGCCTGGATCAGCCAGCCGCGCAGGTAGCCGAGATGCACGCCCGCTGGCTGGTTGCCGACATGGACAGCGAGCAGCCCTGCACGCTGCTCTACACCTCGGGCACCACCGGCAAACCCAAGGGCGTGCTGTTCCACCACCACGCCCTGCTGACGGTGGCTACCGCCTCGGCGGTGGAAATGGACATGCGCCCATACAGCCGACTGCTGCATATGATGCCGCTGACCCATTCTGCCCCGCTCAACGTCTTTCTGCTGGGCGGCACCTACGTTGGCGCAGCGCATGTGGTATTGCCGGAGTTCCATCCGACACTGCTGCTGGACACCGTCGAGAAGGAACGCACCACCCACTTCTTCGGCGCCCCGGTCGCCTTCATGATGACGGCGCAGCAGCCGGATATCGCCGAGCGCGACATCAGCTCCATGCAGTACTGGATCTACGGCGGCGGCCCCATGTCGACCGAGCAGCTGGAAATACTCGCCGACCGCATGCAGACCGACCGCCTGTACTGCGTCTACGGCCTGACCGAGGCAGGCCCCAGCGGCAGCATCATGATGCCCGCCGAACATGCCAGCAAAGCCGGCTCAATCGGCTGCCGTGGCGCGCTGCACACGGAACTGCGTCTGGTGGATGAACAGGGTAATGAGGTTATCGGTGAGGGCACCGGCCAAATCCAGATTCGCACCGAGGGCATGATGCTCGGTTACTGGAACAAGCCCGACGCCACCGCAGAGTGTCTGCACAGCGACGGCTGGCTGGACTCCGGCGACCTCGCCCGGCGCGACGCTGCCGGCTATTACTGGGTACTGGGCCGCGCCAAGGAGCTGATTATTTCCGGCGGTGTAAACGTCTATCCACGCGAGATTGAAGTTGCGCTGGAGGCTCATCCAAACGTGGCAGAAGTAGCCGTGTTCGGTGTGCCGCATCCGCAGTGGGGCGAGACGGTAAAGGCTGTGGTGGTTGTGCGTGAACCAGTTGCCGACCTGCACGCCGAGCTATCGGCCTACCTGGAACCGCTACTGGCCGACTACAAACGCCCGCGCCTGTACGCAGAAATGGATATGCTGCCGCGCAACGCGAACGGTAAGGTGATGAAGCACCAACTGTCGTAAAGCAAACGGGGCGCCGCCCGGCGCCCCGCTCAACTCAGTAGCGAATACCAAACAGCCGGAAGATAAACCCCAAGAGCCACGCCGGACCAATCAGCAGAAACTGCACATCCTTGAAGAACGACGGCTTCTTACCCTCGATATGGTGGCCGATGAACTGACCAATCCAGGCCAGCACAAAAATTGCCACGCTGGGCCAGAACACATAGGTCATCATGCTGAGAATCAGCAGCATCACCAGGCTGACAACCAGCATGGCCGCCGCAATCTGCCAGGACAGCATGGCGTAAAACAGCAGCGAGGCCCCTACCACCAGCATCGCCACCCAGGGGTGAATGGCCCACAGCATGCCGAGCACACTGAAGGTAATCAGCGGCACGCAGATCCAATGGGTCAGCTTGTTGACCGGGTTACGGTGGCTCTCTCCGTATTCGTGAAACCATTGATCAATCGCTTTCATATACCACCTTGTTGTTAGTCTGGTTGGTGTCCACTCTGTCTCACAGTGTAGACAACACGCCCAACCGAGAACCAGTGTCAGAAGCGGCCAAGGTCGGTTGACAACCGAGCGACCAAAAGCGATCCTCTGGTTCGCGCCGCATAGGCGTCCCCGTTCGCGGAAAGGGCTGCGCCCGCTTCACCTCATCTTGAGTTACCCATACGACACCCAGCCTGCCAGGCGGACACAGGCCCGATAAGGGGATCGTATGTCCAGCACCAGCACCCGACCGATCAGCAACGGCCGCCTCAATCTTGAGCAGCAACGCAAGCGCGCCAAGGAATTGCTCAAGGGCATCAACGCAGGCGAGCACTCAGCCTTAGCGCGTGTCACCCAGTGGATCACCCCGCGTAGCGGCGCACTCAAGCTGGCGGACGCTCAACTGGTTATTGCCCGCGAGTGCGGTTTTGCCAGCTGGCCGCGGCTCAAGCAGCACATCGACAGCATTAACCTGGCCAATCAACGACTGCTGAGCGAGGGCGATCAGGACCTAAAGACCCTGCATATCCGCTGCGGCAGCGATATTCAGCACAGTTTGCGCACTGCGGGCCTGACCGGTGACTTTCTCGAGTTTTCCGACCCTTACTGCATCGGCCCGCTGAGTGACAGCGCCCCAGAAACGCTATTGCGCGAGCGCGCCACCTTTCTTGCAGAGGCTTTTGATCTGGCGCCTGCCGATGCGCTGGGCCGCCAGCAACAGGGCTACGGCACACTACTCAAACTCGACCAGTATCAACGCATCGTGCTGTGGTTCGAGCACGACAGCTACGACCAACTGATTCTTGCCTACCTGCTGCACCGCCTGCGCGAGCTGCAGCCCAGCGCAGAGCTGCAGTTGATTGCAGTTGACCAGGTGCCGGGCGTGAAGCGCTTTATCGGTATAGGTCAACTCGCCCCTGAGGTACTGAGCTGGCTCTGGCCGCAGCGCAAACAGGTCACGCCCGAGCAGCTTCGCCTGGGCAGCGACGCCTGGCAAGCGCTGACAGCGGATGACCCGGCCGCCCTGCTGGCTCTGATCAAAACCGGCACACCCGCGCTGCCGATGCTCGGCACCGCGCTGCATCGGCATCTGCAGCAACTACCGGACCTGGATTGCGGGCTCGGCCTGACCGAGCGCCTGAGCTTGCAAATTCTTGAGCGCGAAGGGCCGCTGCCGACAGGCAAGGTGTTTGCCGCCCTGATGCGGCATGACGAACCGCTGCCCTATCTGGGCGACCTGATGTTCTGGTGGCTGCTGCAGCCCCTGCTCGCCGGCCCGACGCCCTTGCTGCACATCGACAGCAGCGAGGCCGACTGGCCCCGGCGCGTCATTCAACTGAGCCCGCAAGGCCAGGCGGTAGTGCAAGGAAAAGCCGACGGTTTCAATTGCCGCGCGACTGGCTACTGGGTTGGTGGCGTTGCGCTGCAGCCGGGCCAGCCACACTGGCGTTACGATCCAGCGCAACAGAGGCTGCATAGACACAGCGGCTGAACACCCCGCGCGGCGGGCAAGATGGTATGCTAGCGGGCTGTCATGCCAGCTCCGAGCGCGCGCCGGAGCTGGTTAAACGCCCGTCAGCTCGCGGAACCACTCGCCATGTCCCAACCCAACCCGTTCAAGCCCGTCGTCCTCTGCCTCTCCGGCCACGATCCAAGTGGTGGTGCCGGCCTGCAGGCCGACATCGAGGCGCTGATCGCCCAGGGCTGTCACGCGGCCCCCACGGTGACCGCACTGACCGTGCAGGACACCGTCGACGTCAGCGACTTCCGCGTGCTGGACCGCGACTGGGTGCTGGCCCAGGCCAACAAGGTGATCAGCGACATGCCGATTTCAGCGGTCAAGCTGGGCATGCTGGGCTCGGTCGAGATGGTCGACACCGTGCTGGAGTTGATGCAACGCCTGCCCGACACGCCGCTGGTCTGCGACCCGGTGCTGCGCGCCGGCGGCGGTGGCTCGCTGGGCAAGGACGACGTCGGCTTTGCCATTCGCGAGCGCCTGTTCCCGGCTGCCGCCATCGCCACGCCCAATCTGCCGGAGGCACGCATTCTGGCTGAACTGCCAGAGGGCAGCGCCGATGAGTGCGCGGCCAAGCTGCTGCCCCATATTCGCCACCTGCTGATCACCGGCGGCCACGGTGACGAGGCGGAGATTCACAACCGCCTGTATTGCGCCGACGGCAGCCGCCACGACTTTACCTGCCCACGGCTGCCCGGCAGCTATCACGGCTCCGGCTGCACCCTGGCCAGCACGCTGGCCGGGCGCCTGGCGCTCGGTGAAGAACTGGTCAGCGCAGTGCGCTCGGCACTGGATTACACCTGGCGCACCCTGCGCGACGCCGAGCAGCCTGGTCACGGCCAGTACGTGCCGCGTCGCCTGCCGCTGGACTTCTGCTCATGAGCCAGCGCGGCCTGTACGCCATTACCGACAGCACGCTGCTGGCAGACGGCAAGCTGCTGCCTTACGTCGAAGCCGCCATCAGCGGCGGCGCCCGCTGGCTGCAGTACCGCGACAAATCCGGCGATGCCGTCAAACGGCTGGAAGAAGCC
The DNA here is from genome assembly GCF_900114765.1 of Halopseudomonas pachastrellae. GTDB lineage: Bacteria > Pseudomonadota > Gammaproteobacteria > Pseudomonadales > Pseudomonadaceae > Halopseudomonas > Halopseudomonas pachastrellae. The sequence continues at coordinate 64,438 of NZ_FOUD01000004.1, read as the reverse complement.
GGCCAGTTGGCAGCCCTGTGCCGCAAGCATGGCTGCGAGCTGATCATCAATGATGATCTGGCGCTGGCCGCCGAGCTCGGCGTTGGCCTGCACCTGGGCCAGGAAGACGGCTCCCTACGCGAGGCCCGTCAGCAACTTGGTCCCGACGCACTGATCGGCGCCACCTGCCACGCCAGCCTGCAACTGGCCGAGCAGGCACTGGAAGACGGTGCCGGCCACATTGCCTTTGGCCGCTTTTTTACCTCGCAAACCAAACCTGGCGGCCCCAGTGCCGATGTGCCACTGCTACGCGCCGCTCGCGCTCGCTTCAGCGTGCCGATCGTTGCTATCGGTGGCATCACACTGGACAACGCCGCCCCCCTGCTGGACGCCGGCGCCGACTACCTGGCCGTGATCAACGGCCTGTTTGGGGAAAAATCAGCAGAAGACGTCCGGCATAGAGCACTCGCTTTCAGCCAGTTTTTCACCTGCCATGGATAGGCCTTCATGCAAACAAAATACGCGCTCCTAGACCTTGAAAACATACAACCAGCTTCACTGGAGAAGTTCCAGAAAGAAGGCTTCTCACTGAAAGTTTTCGTCGGTGCAAACCAGCCCAAAATTAGCGTCGAGCTTGCTCAGGAAATTCAAGGCTTCGGCGAGAGGGCCCAGTACATTCGCGTTCAAGAGTCTGGCAAAAACGCCTTGGATTTCTATATCGCGTTCTACATGGGGCAGCTCTCATGCAAAGAGCCGAGCTGTCAAATTGTGGTCATATCGAAAGACACTGGTTACGACCCTTTGCTTAAGCACATGCGCAGCATCGGAGTAAAAAGCAGCCGAGTTGGCACCACCCAAGCAAAAGCACCGCCTCCCGCCAGCACGAAAGCTACTACGAAGAAGACACCAACCCAGATGTCTCTGCAGGAGCGCGTGCAGTTTGCAAAGAAGCATTTAATAAAGGCAAACAAAGCCAAACCGGCCAAGCTAAGCACGCTAGCCACAGACCTGCACTCAAAGTTCCAGAAAAAGCTCACAACTCAGGCTGTACAGGCACTGATAGACGAGCTGATCAAACAAGGCATTGTTGTCGACAATCAAGGGTCGATCAGCTACCAGCTAACCCCGTAATTCCCAGGAGCCATTTCCATGTCCCGTTCCGAATCCCTGTTTGCCAGCGCCCAGAAACACATCCCAGGCGGCGTCAACTCGCCGGTCCGCGCGTTCAAGAGCGTCGGCGGCACGCCGCTGTTCTTCAAGCACGCCGAAGGTGCCTACGTCATTGATGAAGACGACAAGCGTTACGTTGATTACGTCGGCTCCTGGGGCCCGATGATCCTTGGCCACAGCCACCCGGACGTACTGGACGCGGTGCGCAATCAGCTGCAGCACGGCCTGTCCTACGGCGCGCCGACCGCGCTGGAAACCGAAATGGCCGAACTGGTCTGCTCGCTGGTTCCGTCGATGGACATGGTGCGTATGGTCAGCTCCGGTACTGAAGCCACTATGAGCGCCATTCGCCTGGCCCGTGGCTACACCGGACGCGACAGCATCATCAAGTTCGAAGGCTGCTACCACGGCCATTCCGACAGCCTGCTGGTCAAGGCCGGTTCCGGCCTGCTGACCCAGGGCGTACCCAGCTCGGCGGGCGTGCCGGCCGACTTTGCCAAGCACACCCTGACGCTACCCTTCAACGACATCGAAGCGGTGCGCAGCACCCTGGCCGACGTTGGCCAGCAGGTCGCCTGCATCATCGTTGAGCCGGTTGCCGGCAACATGAACTGCGTACCGCCGGCCCCCGGCTTCCTGCAGGGCCTGCGCGAGGCCTGCGACGAGCACGGCGTAGTGCTGATTTTTGACGAAGTAATGACCGGTTTCCGCGTAGCCCTTGGCGGTGCTCAGGCCCACTACGGCGTGACGCCCGACCTCACCACCTTCGGCAAGATCATCGGCGGCGGCATGCCGGTTGGCTGCTTTGGTGGCAAGCGCGCCGTGATGGAATGTATCGCCCCGCTCGGCCCGGTCTACCAGGCTGGTACCTTGTCGGGTAACCCGCTGGCCATGGCCGCCGGTCTGACCACCCTGCGCCTGATCAAGCGTCCCGGCTTCCATGACGAGCTGACCGACTACACCAGCCGCATGCTGGCAGGCCTACAGGAACGCGCCGATGCCGCAGGCATCCCGTTCGTCACCACACAGGCCGGTGCCATGTTCGGCCTGTACTTCTCCGGCGCCGACGACATCGTCACCTTTGACGACGTGATGGCCAGTGACGCGGAACGCTTCAAGAAGTTCTTCCACCTGATGCTCGATGGCGGCGTCTACCTGGCACCCAGCGCGTTCGAGGCCGGCTTCACCTCCATTGCCCACGGCGACGCTGAACTGAAACTGACCCTGGACGCAGCTGAAAAAGCTTTCGCCGCCCTATGATCGCACTGGGTCATGTGTTGCTGACGTTGCTGCTGATTGCCGTTGGCGTCTGGCTCTGGCGTCAGCGCGCGCCGCTCGACGCACCGGCACGCGGCGCCATCACCGCCGCCCTGCTCGGACTGGGATTGGCCGCCGGCGCCAGTATGCTGCTGAGCCTGGGTGCATTGCCCGGCGCCAGCGAGCTGGCGCATACCCAGCGCATCCTTGGCCTGGCCGCGCAAAACCTCAGCCTGCCACTACTCGGGCTGGCCGCGCTCTATCTCGGGCTCGGCCTGCGCTGGCAGCCGGCCAACTGGGGGCGCATCCTCCTCGGCCTGATGGCAGCCTTTGAGCTGACCCGGCGCATGGACCTGCTGCACAGCTATCAGTGGCTGATCAACTGCGCAGCCCTGCTGGTCATGCTGCTCGCCTGCCTGCGGGTACTCGGCAACGACCGCCGCCCGCTGCCCATGGCGCTGGTCTGCGCCGCCGGCACCCTGGCACCGCTGCTGCAGCCCGGCTCGGCGCCACTGGCCGACCTGTACGGCGCCAGCGGCGCGCTGCTGTCGCTGTACCCGGCACTGCTGGGCGCGGCTTTGGCGGTTGGCCTGCTGAGCGAACAGGCGCACAATAGACCCACCTCCGACGCCGAAGCGTCGGGCGATGATTCCTAACCGAGACCCTGATCTGCCCATGCACCGCCCGCTCACGCACCTTGCCCTGTTCGGCCTGCTGGCTCTGCCAGCGGCGCCACTGCTGGCCCAGTCTGACAACCCGCTGCTGATCAGCGCGGAGGACCGCTGCGCCTTTGAGCGGGTGGACGATGACAGCCTGCCGATGGCCATTGAAGTGTGTGAAGAGGCCGCCAACGGCGGCGATCTGCGCGCCCAGTTCGAGCTGGGGCAGCTGTACTACCGGGGCGAACGGGTGGAACGCAACTATGCCAGCGCCCTGACCTGGCTGGAAAAAGCGTCGATTCAGGGCCAGCCCCAGGCGCAGTACCGCCTCGGCATGATGCACTTTCAGGGCGAAGGCGTTACCCGCAACCTGCCACAGGCCTACATCATCCTGAAGATGGCGGCCGTCAACGGCAGCAACGAGGCCATGGATGCAGCCGACCTCATCGCCCTGCAGATGAACGAGCAGGAAACCCAGGTGGCCAACCACGTGCTCGGCACCCTGTTCCGAGACTACCTAGCACAGATTCGCGAGGAACAGCTGAGCGGCAGCATCCCCGCCGAGCCTGAGCCGCAGGAGCAGCAGGGCGACGAGGAAACCGAAGCAGACGGGGAACTGGAGCTGCCTTAGGGTTGGCTCCGTTACTTGTCGCTGCGAGGCGGCATCGGAAAGTGCATGATATTGCTGCCACCGGTCGCCTCGCTGATCTTGGCCGTGCCTACCCGCTCCACCTCATCGATACGAATGATCGAGTGCACCGGGATAAAGCTGCGCTTGACGCCCTCGAACTGACTCTTGAGCTTCTCTTCCGCCGGATCAACCAGCATCTGTGAGCGCTCACCGAAAATCAGCTCTTCTATTTCCATGAAGCCCCACAGCTCACTCTGAAAGATCTGCTGGGCGTAAAGCTCGAAAACCTGTCCCTGGTTCTGGAAGATGACTCGAAAGACCGGTTGCTGTTCTTTGCTCATGGCGGCTTGATCAACACTTTGACATACATGAAGGAACGCCGGAGCAGGACCGCTCGGCGGGCGCGCATCATAGCACAGGGGCCGCCATAACAAAGGCAGGCGCTTGTGTGTATAATCGCCCCCTTTTCCAGCATCCCCAGCACACTCCCATGGCCAAGAAACTCTTTATCCAGACCCACGGCTGCCAAATGAACGAGTATGACAGCTCGCGCATGGCAGACCTGCTCGGCGACCACCAGGCAATGGAGCTGACCGACAACCCCGATGAGGCGGATGTCATTCTGCTCAACACCTGCTCGATCCGCGAGAAAGCGCAGGAAAAGGTCTTTTCCGAGCTGGGACGCTGGCGCCCGCTGAAAGAGAAGAATCCCGAGCTGATCATCGGCGTTGGCGGCTGCGTCGCCAGTCAGGAAGGCACCGCCATCCGCGACCGCGCCTCCTACGTCGACGTGGTGTTCGGCCCGCAGACCCTGCACCGTCTACCCGAGATGATCGACGCTGCGCGTACCACCCATCAGCCGCAGGTGGACGTCAGCTTCCCCGAGATCGAAAAGTTCGACGCCCTGCCCGAGCCGCGCGTAGACGGCCCGACCGCCTTTGTCTCGATCATGGAAGGCTGCAGCAAGTACTGCAGTTTCTGCGTGGTGCCCTACACCCGTGGCGAAGAAGTCAGCCGCCCACTGGCCGATGTGCTGAGCGAAATCGTTCACCTGGCTGAAAACGGCGTCAAGGAAGTTACCCTGCTGGGCCAGAACGTCAACGGCTACCGCTTTGACGGCACCGACTTTGCCGACCTGCTGCACGCGGTTGCCGCCATCGACGGTATCGAACGCATTCGCTACACCACCAGCCACCCGCTGGAATTCTCGGACGCCATCATCCAGGCCCACGCCGAGATCCCGAAGCTGGTGAAATACCTGCATCTGCCGGTGCAGTCGGGCTCCGACCGCGTCCTGGCGGCGATGAAACGCAACCACACCGCGCTGGAATACAAGTCGCGCATCCGCAAGCTCAAAGCTGCGGTGCCGGACATTATCCTCAGCTCCGACTTCATCATCGGCTTCCCCGGTGAAACCGAGCGCGATTTCGAGCAGACCATGAAACTGGTTGAGGATGTCGGCTTCGACTTTTCCTACTCCTTCGTCTACAGCGCCCGCCCCGGCACCCCGGCGGCCGACCTGAACGACGACACGCCGATGGACGTGAAAAAGCAGCGCCTGCAAATCCTCCAGGCCCGCCTGAACCAACAGGGCTTCGAGAACAGCCGCCGCATGGTCGGCACCACCCAGCGTATCCTGGTCAGCGACTTCTCCAAGAAGGACCCGGGCATGCTGCAGGGCCGCACCGAGCACAACCGCGTGGTCAACTTCCGCTGCGACAACCCGGGCCTGATCGGCCAGTTTGTTGATGTCGAGATCCTCGAAGCGCTGCCGCATTCGCTCAGGGGCCAGCTGGCGGGGTAAACCCCCGGCTGGAAGCTGGAAGCTTCAAGCCTCCAGCTTCCGGCCCAAGTTTGTTTAGCTTTTCCTCCCGCCCAACGGGCGTTATGCTGTACGCCCTTTAGCCACACGGCGCCATCTGGACCATTTTGAACGCATCCGCACACATCCATCGTTTCAGCATCGAACCCGTCGATCCGCGACGTTTTGCCAGCCTTTGTGGCCAGTTCGATGAAAATCTCCACCTGATCGAGCAGCGTCTCGGTATCGAAGTGCGCAACCGCGGCAATCACTTCGAGCTGATTGGCGACGAGTCGCTGACCCGCGCCGCCGAGGCGGTGTTACGCCAGCTCTACCGCGAAACCCGCGACAATGACGCCCTGAGCCCGGATACCGTACACCTGTATCTGCAGGAGTCTGGGCTGGAGAGCCTGAGTGAGACCCTGGACAGCGGTGGCGGCAACCAGAAGCCGGTGATCCTGCGTACCCGCAAGATGACCATTCAGCCGCGCGGGCCCAATCAGCAAAATTATGTGCGCTCCATTCAGGAGCACGACATCAACTTCGGTATCGGCCCGGCGGGCACCGGCAAGACCTATCTGGCCGTCGCCTGCGCGGTAGACGCCCTGGAGCGCGAGCAGGTTCGCCGCATCCTGCTGGTGCGCCCGGCGGTTGAAGCCGGCGAGAAGCTGGGCTTTCTGCCGGGCGACCTGGCTCAGAAGATCGACCCCTACCTGCGTCCGCTGTACGACGCCCTGTACGAGATGCTCGGTTTTGAACAGGTTGCCAAGCTGATCGAAAAGCAGGTGATCGAGATTGCCCCGCTGGCGTACATGCGTGGCCGCACGCTGAACAACAGCTTTATCATTCTCGACGAGTCGCAAAACACCACGCTGGAACAGATGAAAATGTTCCTCACGCGCATCGGTTTTGGCTCGACCGCCGTGATCACTGGCGACATCACCCAGGTCGACCTGCCGCGCGGCACGCGCTCGGGCCTTGCACATGTCACCGAGGTCCTCAAGGACGTCAAAGGCATCGGCTTTACCCACTTCCAATCCAAGGACGTGGTGCGTCACCCACTGGTGCAGCGCATTGTCGAAGCCTATGACCGCTTTGATGCACTGCAGGAAAGCGCCCGCCGGGAACGCCGCGATGAGCATTGAGCTGGATATCCAGCGCGCCTCCAGCGCCTCAGATCAGCCCGACGACGACAGCTTCATACGCTGGGTCGGGCTGGCATTGGGGACCGGTACCGACCGAGAGCTGACCATCCGTCTGGTGGACGCCGATGAGGGCCGCCAGCTGAATCACACCTACCGCGGCAGGGACTACGCGACCAACGTGTTGTCCTTTCCCGCTGACCTGCCTGCCGAACTCGATTTGCCGCTACTGGGCGATCTGATTATCTGCGTCCCTGTGGTGGCCAAAGAGGCCGCCGAACAGAACAAACCCCTGCTCGCCCACTGGGCGCACATGGTTATCCACGGCTGTCTGCACTTGCTCGGCTATGATCACATCGACGACGATGACGCCGAAGAAATGGAAAGCCTGGAACGGGAATTGCTGGCAGAACTCGGCATAGCCGACCCCTATCTTGACGATAATGAGTAAGGATCAATGAGCGAAGATCGATCGACCAACGGGCATAAGTCGTGGCTGGATAAGCTAGTCCAGGCTTTTGTCCATGAACCCAAGAACCGCCAGGAACTGCTCGAACTGCTGCGCGAGGCGCACAGCAACGAGGTTCTGGATATTGAGGCCCTGTCGATCATCGAGGGTGCACTGCAGGTCTCGGACATGCAGGTCCGCGACATTATGGTGCCGCGCTCGCAGATGACCACCATCAAGGCGACCCAAAGCCCGCGTGAATTCCTGCCGGCAGTCATCGAGGCAGCGCACTCGCGCTTCCCGGTCATCGGCGAGAGCATTGATGACGTGCTCGGCGTGCTGCTGGCCAAAGATTTGCTGCCGCTGCTGCTGGAAGAAAACACCGAACGCTTCAACATCAAGGACATCCTGCGCCCGGCCACCTTTGTGCCTGAGTCCAAGCGTCTGAATGTGCTGCTGAAAGAGTTTCGCGCCACCCGCAACCACATGGCCGTGGTCATCGACGAATACGGCGGCGTTGCCGGCCTGGTAACCATCGAGGACGTGCTGGAGCAGATTGTCGGTGACATCGAAGACGAGCACGATGTCGACGAGGACAGCCAGATCAAGCCGCTGCCGAGCGGCGATTATCTGGTCAAGGGCCTGACCCCCATCGACGAATTCAACGAGCACTTTGAAACCAGCTTCCCCGACGAAGAGTTCGATACGGTCGGCGGCCTGGTGATGAATGCCTTCGGCCATCTGCCCAAGCGCAACGAGGTGGTGGAGCTGGACGGCTTCCGGGTGCGCGTGCTGAACGCCGACAGCCGCCGGGTTCACCTGCTGCGCGTTACCCTGGTCAACCGCTGAGTCCATCGCGATAAGGAACACCCCATGCACGCCCTGCTGAGCCGCCTGCGCGGCCCCGGCCTCGTCGGCCACCTGATTGCCCTGGTCGCCGGGGCGCTCAGCACGCTGTCCTTCGCCCCTTACAACCTCTGGCCACTAGGCATGCTCTCGGTGGCGCTGCTGTATCAGGGGCTCAAGGAGGTCACGCCACGGCAGGCGGCGCTGCGCGGCGGCGCCTGGGGGCTGGGGCTGTTCGCCTCTGGCGTGTCCTGGATCTATATCAGCATCCATCTGCATGGCAACGCGTCACCGCCGCTGGCGGCCTTCCTGACCGGCGGTCTGGAACTGGGCCTGGCCTGTTTCTTTGCCCTGATGGCCTGGCTGTGGGTGCGCTTTTTGCGCCCCGCCGGCGCCTGGCTCGGCAGCCTGAGCTTTGCCCTGCTGTGGTTTGCCCAGGAGATGTTTCGCAGCTGGTTCCTGACCGGCTTCCCCTGGCTGTATCACGGCTACGCCCACAGCCACACCTGGCTGGCCGGCTGGGCGCCGGTGGGCGGCGTCTGGTTGCTGGGCGTGCTATCGGTTTTCATGGCCTGCCTGCTGAGCGAATGGCGCCTGGCGCGCAAGCCGCTGCAACTGGTCGGCGCGGCGCTGCTGTTCGGCTTTATCTGGGGCGGGGGGCTGCTGCTGTCCTACATCGACTGGACCCAGCCAACGGGCAAGCGCCTGAGCGTCAACCTGGTGCAGGCCAATATCGCCCAGTCCAATAAATGGGACCCGGCCTACATTACCCGCACCCTGGAGCTGTATCGCGACCTGACCTACGCCCAGCCACCCACCGACCTGGTGGTCTGGCCGGAAACAGCGGTGCCCATTCTGCAGAGCCAGGGCCAATATTTCGTCGACGGAATCGCCGCCAACCTGGCCGAAGAGGGCCGCACCCTGATCACCGGCATCCCGGTCGACACCCAGGACGCCGATGGCCTGCGCATCTACAACGGCATCATGGTCGGCGGCAGCGAGCCACGCAGCCAGTACCTGAAGCAAAAACTGGTGCCCTTTGGCGAGTACGTACCACTCGAAGACCTGCTGCGCGGGCTGATCGACTTTTTCGACCTGCCCATGTCCAGCTTCAGCCGCGGCCCGGCCGACCAGCCGCCACTTCAGGCTGCCGGCTACGCCCTCGCCCCCCTGATCTGCTATGAGGCCGTCTACCCCGACTTTGCAACCAGACTGGCAGCGCAGAGCGAGCTGCTGATCACCATCAGCAACGACAGCTGGTTTGGTTCTTCGATTGGCCCGCTGCAGCACCTGCAGATGGCACAGATGCGCGCCATTGAGGCCCAGCGCTGGATGATCCGCGCCACCAACAACGGCGTTACCGCACTGATTGATCCACGCGGCAGCATCCGCGAGCGCATACCGCAGTTCCAGCAGGAGGTGCTCATTGGCGAGGTGCAACCCATGACCGGCCTGACGCCCTACCTGCGCTGGCGCAGCTGGCCGCTGGTAGTGCTGGCTGCCTTGGTGCTAGTGCCGTGTACCCTGCGGCGGCGCCAGCCCCGGTAAAGGCGTACGCTCGGCCAGCGCACAGAGTATTTGTTGCAGTAGCAACAGGTCAGCCTCACTAAGGCCCTTGAGCTCCAGCTCCGAGGGCAACTCTGCGTTACCGCCCATCCACTGTCGCGTGTGCGCCATATCCAGAGCCTGATCCAACCGTCGCAGCAAGCGGCTATAGCCACTGTCGGCAGAACGACTGGCCAGCGTCTCTGAAATTCCTGCGCACATGCTGTCACCTCCCGAGCGGATTTGCCCGTACCAGCAGGGTGCGGGCTTTCCTAGAGAATAGACGCGGTTGCGCCCTTGCCAGAGGCCCGACGACGAATGGCACAGCGACTACCTGAGCCGCCCCTGGTGGTGTATCCTGCCCCATTCCTTTTTCCTCCGTACGAGTCACCAGACCCACGCCATGCAAGAACAGTATTCACCAAGTGAGATAGAAGCCGCAGCCCAGGCCGACTGGGACAACGCCAACGCATTCAAGGTTACCGAAACCCCCGATCAGGACACCTACTACTGCCTGTCGATGTTTCCGTACCCCAGCGGCAAGCTACACATGGGGCATGTGCGCAACTACACCATCGGTGACGTGATCGCCCGCTACCAGCGCATGCAGGGCAAGAATGTGCTGCAGCCCATGGGCTGGGACGCGTTCGGCATGCCGGCAGAAAACGCCGCGATGAACAACAAGGTAGCCCCGGCCGCCTGGACCTACTCCAACATCGACTACATGCGCACCCAGCTGAAAAGCCTGGGTCTGGCAATCGACTGGACGCGTGAGATCGCCACGTGCAAACCCGACTATTACCGTTGGGAGCAGTGGCTGTTCACCCGCCTGTTCGAGAAAGGCATCATCTACCGCAAGAACGGTACCGTGAACTGGGACCCGGTCGACCAGACCGTACTGGCCAACGAGCAGGTGATCGACGGCAAGGGCTGGCGCAGCGGCGCAGTCATCGAGAAGCGCGAAATCCCGATGTACTACTTCGCGATCACCAACTACGCCGACGAGCTGCTCAGCTCGCTGGATGAACTGACCGGCTGGCCGGAACAGGTCAAGACCATGCAGCGCAACTGGATCGGCAAGTCCACCGGGATGGAAGTCCAGTTCCCGTACGACAGCGCCAGCATCGGTCATGACGGCACCCTGAAGGTCTTCACCACCCGTCCCGACACGCTGATGGGCGCAACCTACGTTGCCGTCGCCGCCGAGCACCCGCTGGCCAGCCAGGCCGCCGAAGGCAACGCCGAGCTGCAGGCCTTTATCGATGAGTGCAAGCGCGGCGGCGTGGCCGAGGCGGATATTGCCACCCAGGAAAAGAAAGGCCTGCCGACCCCGCTGTACGTGTTGCATCCGCTGACCGGCGAGAAGCTGCCCGTGTGGGTCGCCAACTACGTACTGATGGGCTACGGCGAGGGCGCAGTGATGGCCGTGCCGGCGCACGATGAGCGCGACTTTGCCTTTGCCAGCAAGTACAGTCTGCCGATCAAGCCGGTTATCCGCACCTCCGCCGGTGACCAAACACCCGAGCCGTGGCAAGACGCCTACGGCGAGAAAGGCGAGCTGATCAACTCCGAAGAATTCGACGGCCTGGATTACGACAGCGCCTTCACCGCTATCGGCGAAGTGCTGAAGCAAAAAGGCCTGGGCGAGCCGCGCACCCAATTCCGCCTGCGCGACTGGGGCATCAGCCGTCAGCGTTACTGGGGCTGCCCGATCCCGATTATCCATTGCGACAGCTGCGGCGACGTACCGGTGCCGGATGATCAACTGCCCGTCGTACTGCCCGAAGACGTGATCCCCGATGGCGCCGGCAGCCCGCTGGCGAAGATGCCTGAGTTCTACGAGTGCACCTGCCCGAAATGCGGCGCCGCTGCCAAGCGCGAAACCGACACCATGGATACCTTCGTCGAGAGCTCCTGGTACTACGCGCGCTACGCCAGCCCGCAGTACGATCAGGGTATGGTCGATCCGGCTGCGGCCAACCACTGGCTGCCGGTTGATCAGTACATCGGCGGTATCGAACACGCGATTCTGCACCTGCTCTACGCCCGCTTCTTCCACAAGCTGATGCGCGACGAGGGCTTGGTCAACAGCAACGAGCCGTTCAAAAACCTGTTGACCCAAGGCATGGTTCTGGCCGACACCTACTTCCGCCTTGAAGCCAATGGCTCCAAGACCTGGTACAACCCGGCCGACGTTGATATCGAGCGCGACGGCAAGGGCAAAATCATCGCCGCTACCCTGCGCAGCGACGGCCAGCCGGTCGAGATCGGCGGCACCGAGAAGATGTCCAAGTCGAAGAACAACGGCGTTGACCCGCAGGCCATGATCGACCAGTACGGTGCCGATACCTGCCGTCTGTTCATGATGTTCGCCTCGCCGCCGGACATGAGCCTGGAATGGTCCGACTCCGGTGTTGAAGGCGCCCAGCGCTTCCTGCGCCGCGTTTGGCGCCTGAGCCAGCAGCATCACGCCAAGGGCCCGGCAGCAAAAGCCGACCTCAGCAGCCTGAGCGACGACCAGAAAGCCGTCCGCCGGGCCATCCACCTGGCCATCAAGCAGGCCAGCCAGGATATCGGTCAGCACCACAAGTTCAACACCGCCATCGCCGCCGTGATGACCCTGATGAACGTGCTCGAAAAAGCCCCGCAGGACGCCGAGCAGGATCGCGCGCTGCTGCAGGAAGGCCTTGAGACTGTCGCTCTGGTGCTGGCCCCGATTGCCCCGCACATCAGCCACAGCCTCTGGCAGTCACTGGGCCACAGCGACGCCATCATTGATGCCCGCTGGCCGCAGGTCGACGAGAGCGCACTGGTTCAGGACAGCCTGCAACTGGTGATTCAGGTCAACGGCAAGCTGCGCGGCCATATTGAAGTCGCCGCCGATGCCAGCCGCGAGCTGATTGAAGCCACCGCCCGGGATAACGAGAATGTGCTGCGCTTTACCGAAGGACTGACGATCCGCAAGGTCATCGTCGTCCCCGGCAAGCTGGTCAACATTGTCGCCAACTGATTTTGCAACGGAGAGCCAAGATGTCACTGACTACACCCCGCCTGCTGCTCAGCTGCGCCGTGCTTGGCGCAACCCTGCTCGCCTCCGGCTGCGGGTTTCACCTGCGCGGCACTGGTGTCGACAGCGTTGAGCTGAACCAGCTCGATGTCAGCGCCCACAACCGCTATGGACCAACCTACCAGCAGGTACTGCAAGCCCTGGAAATTGACGGGGTAGAAGTTACCGCGACCGCGCCCTACCAGCTGCAGCTACTGGAAGAAAACCAGAGCCGCCGCGCCGTCAGCTATACCAGCAGTTCCACGCCGGCCGAGTATGAACTGAGCAGCAGCCTGACCTTCCAGATCGCCGACCGTCAGGGCCGGCCGCTGGTCGGCCCGGAAACCCTGGGCACGCAGCGCACCTACGTCAACGACAAGGACAACATCATCGGCACCACCGAGGAAGAGGAGCTGCTGCGCCGGGAAATGCGTCAGGATCTGACCCGTCAGCTGCTATTCCGCCTGTCCAGCATCACCGAAGGGCAACTGTCGAGCTACGAGTCTCGCCTTAACCAGCAGGAAAACTGAGCACCGCATGAAGCTCAACGCGCCCCAGCTGGGCAAGCAGCTCAAGGAAGAGCTGGCGCCGGTCTACGTGGTCAGTGGTGATGACCCACTGCTGTGCGGCGAGGCCTGCGACCTGATTCGCCAGGCCTGCCGCGCCGCCGGCAGCGAAGAACGCCAGGTGTTTGATGTAGACCGCAGTTTCGACTGGGCGCAGCTCTACGAAGCCAGCCACAGCCTGTCACTGTTCGCCCAGAAGCGCCTGCTGGAGCTGCGCCTGCCCTCGGGCAAGCCCGGCGACGCGGGCGCCAAGGCGCTGATCGCCTATCTTGAGCAACCCGCCGAGGACACCACCCTGCTGATCAGCCTGCCCAAGCTCGACGGCAGCACACAGCGCAGCAAGTGGGCCAAGGCGCTGATCGATCATGCCGACAGCCGGTTTGTGCAAATCTGGCCGATTGAGCCACAGCAACTGCCCACCTGGATTCGCGACCGTCTGGCCCAAGCTGGCCTGCAGGCCAGCCCGGACGCCGTCGAGCTGCTCAGCGCCCGGGTAGAGGGTAACCTGCTGGCCGCCGCCCAGGAGATCGAAAAGCTCAAGCTCTACTGCCCTCAGGGGCAACTGACACTGGACACGGTGCAACAGGTAGTCGCCGACAGCGCGCGCTTTGATATCTTCCACCTCAGCGATGCCATGCTGCAGGGCCAGCCACAACATGCCTTGCGCATGCTGCAGGGCCTGCGCGGCGAAGGCGTCGAGGCGCCTGTGGTGCTGTGGGCGGTCAGCCGCGAACTGCGCTCGCTGACCGACATGGCACAGCAGCAGGCGCGCGGCATCCCGCTGGACAAAGTGTTTTCCAGTCAGCGCCCGCCGGTCTGGGACAAGCGCAAGCCGCTGCTGCGCGGCGCCCTGCAACGCCACCCGGCCGATGCCTGGGAGCGCTGGCTGAATGCCGCGCAAACCGTGGATGAGCAAATCAAGGGACAGGCACCGGGCTCACCCTGGGATGGCCTGGCGCGCATTCTAGTTGAAGCGGCCGGCGCCCGCCTGCCGCTTTAGAGAGAGCCGATCAGCGCAGCAGCAGTAACGGACAGTCGGTGCGCTGCAGCATGGCCGTGGTGGTGCTGCCGACCAGGAACTGACGAATCCGCGAGTGGCCGTAGGCGCCCATGACGATCAGATCCGCATCCAGCTCACGGCGACAACCAAGCAGCACGTCCTGCACATCGCCGGCCCGGATATCAGCGCTGGCAGTAAAGCCCTCCTGCTGCAACCGAATGCGTTCGGCCTCGAGCGCCTGCCTGGCGTCAGCGGTATCTGCCCCGACCATCAGCAGGTGAATCGACAACCCGGCAAGCAACGGGCTCTGCAACAACAGATCAAGCCCCTTGCGCACGCTGGGGCTGTTGTCGAAGGCGACCAGCACGCGCTTGGGCACACGAAACTGTCCCGCCGTAACCAGAATAGGTCGATGCAAGGTACGAATGACACTTTCCAGCTGGCTGCCAACCTGACTCGCCGCACTGTCTCCGGCCTCACCCTGCCGCCCCATGACCAGGAGCCGAACCTCAGCTTCGATCTCCTGCAGCGTATCCACCAGGCGGCCATGGCGCTGGCGCACAATCGGATCGCTCACCCCATCAGCGCGCACGCGCTCAGCGGCCGCGTCGAGCATCACCTGACCCTGCTCGCGCAGCAGGCGTGCTCGACGCTCGTCAACTTCAGCCAATTCGCTCAACAGATGCTCACGGCTGCCCAGTCCGATGCTGCCAGACAGGTCAGCCGGGGCGCAGGCAAGCATGGGTTCAAGTACGTGCAACAGCGCCAATGGCGCATTGAGTTGAAGACTGGCCCAGGCGGCGTAGTCACAGACCGCCTCACCCGCTGTAGAACCGTCGATACACGCCAATACCCTTGCTTCACTCATGCTGCTCTCCCTGCCGTCAGTTACAATCAGTGACCGCCAAGGTGGTCTACTGCATCCGGCTTATCATGCTCGCCGAAGCGATCAACGATGGTAGCGCTGGCCTCGTTCAAACCGATCAGGCTCACTGAGGTACCCTCACGACGGAACTTGATAACCACCTTGTCCAAAGCACCAACCGCCGTAATATCCCAAAGATGCGCCTTGCTCAGGTCAATGACCACCCTATCAAGGGCTTCCTTGAAATCAAAGCTGGCAACAAACTTGTCAGCTGAGCTGAAGAAGATCTGCCCCACCACCTGATAGCGACGCTCGCTGCCGTGGGCGTTCAACTCGCTGCCAATGTGCAGGTAGTGGCCAATCTTGTTGGCAAAGAACATCGCCGCCAGCAGCACCCCGACGAACACGCCGTAGGCCAGGTTATGGGTCGCTACAACAACCGCCACGGTCGCCAGCATCACCAGGTTGGTCGACAGCGGATAGCGGCTCAGGTTGATGATCGAATCCCAGCTGAAGGTACCGATGGACACCATGATCATCACCGCGACCAGCGCAGCCATCGGGATCTGCCCTACCCAGTCGCTGGCAAACACCACCAGCACCAGCAGCACGGCGCCGGCAACAAAACAGGACAGGCGGGTACGACCGCCGGATTTCACGTTGATCACCGACTGGCCGATCATCGCGCAGCCTGCCATGCCGCCGATCAGGCTGGAGGCAATGTTGGCCACGCCCTGCCCCTTGCACTCACGGTTCTTGTCACTGCTGGTGTCAGTCAGATCGTCAACGATGGTAGCCGTCATCATTGATTCGAGCAGCCCGACCACGGCCATCGCCGCCGAGTACGGCAGAATAATCTTCAGCGTTTCCAGGTTCAGCGGCACATCCGGCCAGAGGAAAACCGGCAGCGTGTCGGGCAACTCGCCCATGTCGGCCACGGTACGGATATCCAGCCCCAGATAAATTGCTACCGCCGTCAGCAGCAGGATGCATACCAGCGGCGAGGGAATCACCTTGCCGACCCAGGGCAGCAGCGGGAACAGATAGATAATGCCCAGCCCCGCCGCGGTCATGGCATAGACATGCCAGGTCACGCCAGTCAGCTCGGGCAGTTGCGCCATGAAGATCAGAATGGCCAGCGCGTTTACGAAACCAATCACCACCGAGCGCGAGACAAAGCGCATCAACGACCCCAGCCGCAGGTAACCGGCGCCAATCTGCAATACACCGCACAGCAGTGAGGCGGCGAGCAGGTACTGCAGGCCATGCTCACGCACCAGCGTCACCATCAGCAGCGCCATGGCACCGGTAGCGGCCGAGATCATCCCGGGGCGGCCGCCGGTAAAGGCAATCACAACCGCGATACAGAACGAGGCGTACAACCCGACCTTGGGATCTACGCCGGCAATGATGGAGAAGGCAATCGCTTCCGGAATCAGGGCCAGCGCAACGACCAGGCCCGACAGCAGATCACCGCGCACGTTGGAGAACCACTCGCGGCGGACGGTTTCAATCAGATTCATAGGGTGTGTTGCCTGTACAGAAACAAAGAAAACAAAGCATAAGCAAGGTATGCAAAGAGGGTGCGCACGCGTGCACTGCACCAGCCGTGCAGGGCTGGGCGAAGGGCAAAGGTCTACGGTGGCGTAACGCCGTTTTGCTGCAGCATGGGCATTCCGGGCGAGGGTCCGTTAGAGGCCGCGAACTCTAGCACAAATGGCCGGATGAAGCCATTTGCGGGCCTTGCCGAGCAAGGCTGCACCTGTCATTGTCATGGTTTGCTGCCGGAACCTTTGCCGCACTTGGATTTCAAACCGCTCAAGCACGGGGCTTACGCAGCGCCCGACAGAACAGACAAGACCTCAGGGAATCTGCATGCCCACACCCGCACGCCGCAAGGCCCAACTGCACCTGCTCGCCTCACTCAGCCTGATCAGCCTCGGCGCCTGCGCTGACACCCCCACGACCGCCCCGGCCCAGCCCGCTCCCGCACAAATAAGTGCAGCCGCCGCACCACAAGCGCAGACTTTCAACCAATGGCGTGACGCCTTTCGCCAGGAAGCGCTGGACAAGGGCATTGATGCCAGCCTGTTTGATCGTGCATTCGACGGCGTCACCCCCGATGCGGACGTTATCAAGGCCGATCGCAGCCAACCCGAATTTTCGCGCCCGGTCTGGGCCTACCTGGACAGCGCCCTGTCAAACCAGCGCGTAGCGACCGGGCGCAGCCGCCTGAGCGCACAGGAAGAGACTCTGGATGCCATCGAGCAGCGCTACGGTGTCGACCGCCACATCCTGGCCGCTATCTGGGGACTGGAGAGCAACTACGGTCAGAACATGGGCAGCCGGCAGGTGATTCGCTCGCTGGCCACACTGGCCCACGAGGGCCGCCGCCCCGGCTTTGCGCACGACCAGTTGCTGGCCGCGCTGGATATCCTGCAGCACCGTGACATTGAACCCAACGGCATGCTTGGCTCCTGGGCCGGCGCCATGGGGCAGACGCAGTTTATCCCCACCACCTACAACCAGTTCGCGGTGGACTTTGACGGCAACGGCCGACGGGATATCTGGAATTCGCCCGCTGACGCACTCGCCTCGGCCGCCAACTACCTCAAGGCCTCCGGCTGGCACAGCGGGCAGCGCTGGGGGCAGGAAGTGCGCCTGCCTGCCAACTTTGACTACGCGCTGGCCGACCCTGGCGTGAAGAAATCCGTCGCCGAGTGGCAGGCACTGGGCGTACGTCCGACCAATCAGGACAGCTTTGCCGGCAACATGGCCGATCAGCGCGCAGCCCTGCTGCTGCCTGCCGGGCACAAGGGGCCAGCGTTCCTGCTGCAGCACAACTTCAGCACCATCATGCGCTACAACAACTCGTCAAGCTACGCGCTGGCGATCGGCCTGCTGTCCGACCGTTTTCAGGGTGGTGGCCAGATCCAGGGTGACTGGCCGACCGCAGACCGTCCGCTGTCACGCAGCGAGCGTCTGGAGCTGCAGCAGCTGCTGACCCAGCGCGGCCTTGAGCCGGGCGGCATCGACGGCATTATCGGCGCCAACACCCGCAACGCCATCCGCCGCTTCCAGCAGCAGCAAGGCGTACCGGCTGACGGCTACGCTTCTGCCGCACTGCTTGAGCAACTGCGCAAACAGTAGCGTTCCAGACCGGCCCTGCCCTGCTCTGCAGGTCCCGCAGGGCCGCACGCTGTGGTAAACTTCGCGACGGCCAAAAGCCGCCCGTGCCGACCGGCACCCCGTGGAGCCCTACCAGGAGTCCTACCCCCCATGTCCGACAGTTCGCAGAAATCTGTTGCCAGCGGCGAGAAGTTCCGTAACGCCCAAGGCATTGCCGCCATCAAGGACGGCCAGAAGCGCCGTAACAACGCCGAGCCTCAGGTATTCAGCCCCAAACCCAAGTGGCTGCGCGTCAAGGCACCCGGCGGAGACCGCTTTGAGGCGGTCAAGCGCAACGTCAGCGAACACCGTCTGAGCACCGTCTGCCAGGAATCCCATTGCCCCAACATGGGCGAGTGCTGGTCCAACGGCACCGCCACCATCATGCTGATGGGCTCGGTCTGCACCCGCGCCTGCCGCTTCTGCGCGGTAGATACCGGTAACCCGAACGGCTGGTTGGACAAGGAAGAGCCGGAAAACACCGCAAAATCGGTCGAGCTGATGGCCCTGCGCTACATCGTACTCACCTCGGTTGACCGTGATGATCTGGATGATGGTGGTGCGGCGCACTACGCAGCCTGCGTCCGCGCGATTAAAGCGCGTACCCCGCAAGTGGTGGTAGAAGCCCTGACCCCTGATTTTGACGGCGAGCTGAGCGCCATTGAGGCGGTAGTCGATTCCGGCCTTGAAGTCTTTGCCCAGAACGTCGAGACCGTCGAGCGCCTGACCCATGAAGTACGCGACCCGCGCGCCGGCTACCGCAAGACACTGGACGTGCTGGCCCACGCCAAGAAGCACCGCCCCGAGGTGCTGACCAAGACCAGCCTGATGGTCGGCCTGGGTGAAACCGACGACGAGATCCTTGAGACTTTCAGGGAGCTACGTGAGATCGGCGTCGACATCGTCACCCTTGGCCAATACCTGCAGCCCACCCGCAACCACCTGTCAGTACAGCGCTGGGTCAGCCCGGAAGAGTTCAACCGCTACCGCGAAGTGGGGCTGGAGATGGGCTTTATGGAAGTGGCGGCGGGCCCGCTGGTACGGTCCAGCTATCGCGCCGACCGGGTATTTGAGAAGAACAATCTGGGCCTGGCAGCACCGGCACCGGTACCGGGCCAGGCGGTTGACGCCAGTCTGATTCCGACGCTCAACCTCAGCTAAACCGCACAGCAGATTCGGGCGCGCAGCCACGCTGGCGCGCCCGCCCTGCTTTACGCTGCGTCGTACCCCAGACGCTTGCGCAGCACTGACGCCAGCTGCTGCTCTACCTGCGCCACATCAACCGGCTCACTCACGTGCTCACTCAGCTGCGTCATGCGCAGGCCCGCGTAGCCGCAGGGGTTGATGCGCCGAAACGGCTCCAGATCCATATCCAGATTCAGCGCCAGCCCATGAAATGAGCAGCCGCGGCGGACCCTCAGGCCCAGCGAGGCGATCTTGTCGGCGCCAACATACACGCCGGGGGCATCAGCCTTGGGCGCCGCGTCCACGCCGTAGAGCGCGAGCAGATCAACCAGGCTCTGCTCCATCGCTGTCACCAGCTCACGTACACCCAAATTCTTGCGACGCAAGTCCAGCATCAGGTAGCCCACCAGCTGGCCCGGACCGTGATAGGTCACCTGCCCACCACGCTCGACCTTGATGACCGGAATATCGCCCGGCGCCAGCACGTGCTCGGCCTTGCCGGCCTGCCCCTGGGTGAAGACCCGGGGGTGCTGCAGCAGCCATATTTCATCGGGGGTATCGGGGCCACGTTCTTCGGTCAGACGCCGCATGGCCTCCAGGGTGGGCTGGTAATCCACCAGCCCGAGGTGGCGAATCACCAGCTCCGGAGACGCTGCCATCAAAGCACCATGTGCACGCGGCCGGTTGCCTTCAGGTCACGATGCAGCGCTTCAAGCTGCGCCTGCCCGGTCGCGGTGATGACCAGGCGCAGGGACAAAAAACGCCCGTTCTTGCTGTCCTTTACATCGATAGTCGTGGTGTCGATGCCGGGGGCGTGCCTTTCCACCACCTCACAGATAACCTCGGCAAAGTCGTCGCCCGCGGTGCCAATCACTTTGATCGGGTACTGGCAGGGAAACTCGATTTTCGGAGCTTGCGGCTCGTTTACATCAGCCATGGACGTTCTCCTCAATCAAACAGGCCATAGAAGAACAGGCGGATGCTGTCCCACAGACGACCCAGCAAGCCTGCCTCTTCGACAGCCGACAGGGCGACCAGCGGCGCCTTGTGAACAACCTCGTCACCCAGCTTAACTTCTACCTCACCCAGTACATCGCCGACCTGGATCGGCGCGAGGATCGGCTTGTTCAAGGTAATACCGGCCTCAAGCTTGTCGGCTTGGCCCTTGGGCAGCGTCAGCATCAGACCATCTTGCAGGCCAAGTTCAACCTTGTCCTGCTCACCTTTCCAGACAGACTCTTCAGCCAGCACCTGACCCGGCTGGTAGAAGGTCTTGGTTTCGAAGAAGCGGAAGCCCCAGGTCAGCAGCTTCTGGGTTTCAGCGGCACGCGCAGCTTCGCTGGTCGTGCCCATGACCACCGAGATCAGACGCATGTCATCGCGCTTGGCCGAGGCCACCAGGCAGTAACCGGCTTCTTCGGTATGGCCGGTTTTCAGGCCGTCCACCGTGCTGTCACGCCAGAGCATCAGGTTACGGTTGGGCTGGCGGATCTCGTTCCAGACAAATTCCTTTTCGCCGTAAATGGCGTAATGGGATTTGGGGTCATCACGGATGATCGCCTGCGCCAGGGTGGCCAGATCGCGAGCCGAGGCGTAATGGTCTTCAGCCGGCCAACCGGTGGCGTTAACGAAATGGCTGTTGGTCATGCCCAGACGCTGGGCCTGCGCATTCATCAGGTCGGCAAAAGCATCTTCACTGCCGGCGACGTGTTCGGCCAGGGCAATACTGGCGTCGTTACCGGACTGGATAATGACGCCGCGCAGCAGGTCGATGACCGGCACCTGGTTACCCACACGAATGAACATCTTGGAGCCGCCCATACGCCAGGCCTTTTCGCTGACCAGCACCTGATCGTTCTCGCCGATCTGGCCGCGCTTGATCTCCTGGCTGACGATATAGCTGGTCATCATCTTGGTCAGACTGGCCGGCGGCAACGGGTTGTCGGCGTTGTTCTCGACCAGCACCGCGCCGCTGTTGGCGTCGATCAGCAGGTAGCTGGTGGCCGCCAGATCCGGCGCCGACGGCACGATCGGTGCAGCCGCAGAAGGCGCGTTGAGCGTCGGTGTGGCCGGGCTCTGCGCGTGGGCTGCGCCGGTCAGGACAACGGCAGAGGAAATCAGCAGGGTCGAAATCAGTTTTTTCAACATGGTGCTCACAGTTGGTGGTGAAGTGCGTTGTTATTCAGGTACAGCTAATCAGTTAACGGTAACCAGCGTGGGCGTGCCCAGGTTGGCTACGCGCAGGGTTTCGATCATGCGTCGCGCCTCGTCCTGGCTGGACAGCGGCCCAACCCGCACACGGTGAAGGGTACGCGTATCGACCTGCACCGGGCTGACCCAGACGGTACCGCCGACTACGCCCTGCACGCGCTGGCGCAGGGCCTCGGCCGCCTGGTTGGAGGAGAAGGCGCCGACCTGTAGATAGAGGCCGGTCTGCACGTTTTCAACCGGCTCTGGCGGCAGGGCTGCTGCCACCGGCGCCTCACTGACAGCCTCACGGGTTACCAGGTAATTCGGGTTGTTCTGTTGTTGCCAGGCTACCGGATCAATGCCCTGCACCAGCACGTGGGCAGTACCCTGATCGGAATAACCAAGCTTTTTGGCGGCAGCAAAGGACAGGTCGATGATGCGGTCTGAGTAGAACGGGCCACGGTCATTCACCCGCACGATGACCTTGCGGCCGTTTTCCAGGTTGGTGACCTCAACATAGCTCGGCAGGGGCAGCGTCTTGTGCGCGGCGGTCATGCCGTACAGGTCATACAGCTCGCCATTGGCGGTGTTCTGGCCATGAAACTTGGTGCCATACCAGGAGGCCGTCCCCTCCTCGCGATAACTGCGCCCGTCCTGCATCGGATGGTAGCGCTGGCCAAGCACGGTATAGGGCGACGCCTTGTAGGCACCGGTGTGCGGCGTAGGTACGGCGTCGGGAATCTGCGACACATCCTGCATATAGCTGGGCGGGCCGTCATGCAGCGGGCGCGGCGAACTGGCTGCCGGGCTACTGGCAGCGCCACCGCTGCCGCCGGTTTGCGGCGCTGAAGAGCAGGCCACGAGCAGGCCTGCCAGGCTGCTGAGCAGCAGGCAACGCATCGGGGACATGGCAGTGAGCATCATTCGGGCCTGGCCTCACGTAACAGATCTGCGAGTTGGTGCACTACCATGGCATACATGACGCTGCGGTTGTAGCGGGTAATGACGTACAGGTTGTTCAGACCGACCCAGTACTGCATTCGTTCCCCGTTATCAAACTCGAATGCCATCACCTCTTGCTCATCAGGCAATGCGCTCTCGGGCGTCCAGCCAAGGGACTTGAGCTCGGTGACGGTACGCCGGGCCTCAAGCCCCTGGGTTTCAGTGACGCCTTCCTTGACGCGGTCACCCTCCACATTGGCAGCAATCGCCACCTGGGCACCGTGGGTCCAGCCATGCTGGTGGAAGTAATTGGCAACACTGCCGATGGCATCGACCGGGTTATTCCAGATATCCACCTTGCCGTCGCCGTCGAAGTCGACCGCATAGGCCTGGTAGCTGGAGGGAATAAACTGACCGTACCCCATGGCGCCGGCGTAGGAGCCCTTGAGCTCAAGCGGATCGATCTGCTGCTCACGGGTCAGCACCATGTAGCTCATCAGCTGCTTGCGGAAAAAGTCGGCGCGCGGCGGATAGTCAAAACCCAGCGTCGCCAGCGCGTCCAGCACCCGATACGAACCCATGTTGCGGCCGTAGAAGGTCTCGACACCGATAATGGCAAGGATCACCTCAGGCTCTACGCCGTACTCCTTCTCGGCCCGCGCCAGGGTGTCGGCGTGTTCAGCCCAAAAGGCCAGCCCGCGCTCGATACGCTGGTCGGTAATAAAGATGGCGCGATATTCGTGCCAGGGCTTGACCCGCTCGGCCGGGCGCGAAATGGCCTTGATGATGTTGTCCTGATGCTCTGCCTGATCCAGCAGTGCCTGCACATGCTCGGCGCTGAAGCCGTGCTCGCGCTGCATCTGCTCGATAAAGGCCGGCACACCCGGGTGCTCGGGGCTGTAATCCTGGGCCTGGGCCGGCAACACGCAGGTGGCGCCCAGCAACACTGCCGCAGAACGGCAAACCAGTACCGCGCGGGCGCGGCGAAACAGAGAAAATGCAATCAACTTTGTGCCATCCATTTCTTGTGAGTCTGGATTGACATGAGAATGCCGAAGCCCAGCAACAGGGTCACCAGCGAGGT
The DNA here is from genome assembly GCF_900114765.1 of Halopseudomonas pachastrellae. Classification (GTDB taxonomy): domain Bacteria; phylum Pseudomonadota; class Gammaproteobacteria; order Pseudomonadales; family Pseudomonadaceae; genus Halopseudomonas; species Halopseudomonas pachastrellae. The sequence goes on along the minus strand of NZ_FOUD01000004.1, from coordinate 40,914 downwards.
CCCCCCGTAGCTGATAAAGGGCAGCGGCACACCCACCACCGGCAGCAGACCACTGACCATGCCGATGTTGACGAATACGTAGACAAAAAAGGTCAGCGTAATGCTGCCCGCAAGCAGTTTGCAGAATGCATCCTGGGCTTGCAACGTGATCACCATGCCACGGGCGATCACCAGCAGGTACATGCCCAGCAACAGGCAAACACCGACCATGCCGAACTCCTCGGCGAGCACAGCAATAATGAAATCCGTGTGCCCTTCCGGCAGGAAATCCAGGTGCGATTGGGTGCCCTGCAGCCAGCCCTTGCCGAACACCCCGCCCGAGCCGATAGCGGCCTTGGACTGGATGATATTCCAGCCCGAGCCCAGCGGATCACTCTCCGGATTAAGGAAGGTCAGCACCCGCTGCTTCTGATAGCCGTGCATGACAAAGAACCACATCGCCGCAGCCGCCGGCGCCAGCGCCAGCAAGGCGCCAATGATGTAGCGCCAGCGCAGCCCGGCCAGCAGCAGGGCAAAGATGCCCGAGGCAGCAATCAGCAAAGAGGTACCCAGGTCCGGCTGCTTGAGGATCAGCACCGTGGGCACCATAACAATCGCCAACGAGCCGACCACGTGCTTGAAACTGGGCGGCAGCGTGCGCCGCCCGAGATACCAGGCCACGCTCATGGGCATGACCAGCTTCATGATCTCCGACGGCTGAAAGCGCATCACGCCCGGAATCGTCAGCCAGCGCTGGGCGCCTTTGGCCTCGGTACCGACCGCCAACACGGCCACCAACAGCAAAGCGCCACCGACATAGGCCACAGGCACCCAGCGCTCCATAAAACGCGGCTGAAACTGCGCCACCACGATCATCGCAGCGATACCCACGGCAAAGTACGCCAACTGGCGATAGACCATCCCCAGATTCTTGCCGCTGGCCGAATACAGCACGAAGGCATCGACCGCAGCCAGCGCGAGGATCAGCAACAGCAACCAGGGGTCAACATGGATACGTGTCCACAGCGACTCGCGGCTGCGCAACGACTGCCCCGAAACCGGCATCGACTTCATGGTGCGTCCTCCTGCTCGGCTGCGCCCTCTTCCGGCGCCTGCGGCAGGCGCGGCAAGACCCAAGCATCAAAGACAGCGCGAACCACCGGCCCGGCCACACGCCCACCCGATTCGCCGTTCTCGACCAGCGCCGCCACCGCGATCATCGGCTTTTCCGTGGGCGCAAAACCGACAAACAAGGCGTGGTCCCGGTGCCGCTCGCGCAGCGCCGCCGAGTCGTAGCGCTCACCCTGAGCAATCGCCACCACCTGCGCGGTACCACTTTTGCCAGCCATGTTGTAAGGCGCGTTGGCCGCCGCTGCACGGGCAGTACCGTGCGGTGACTGCATCACGTCCTGCATGGCCTGGGTGATGAAGTCCCAGTCGCTTTCATTGCGAATCTGGATGTTCGGCGGCGTATCGGACTCGTCCGGCAGCAAGCCTTCTGCTTCTTTGAGCAGACGCGGACGATGCCAGACACCACGACTGGCGATCAAGGCAGTGGCCTGTGCCAGCTGCAGCGGCGTCGCCAGCATATAGCCTTGGCCGATACCGGCAATCAGCGTCTCGCCCGGGTACCAGGGCTGACGGTAGCGACCACGCTTCCAGTCGCGTGAGGGCATCAGGCCGGCGGCCTCTTCGTACATGTCGATGGACACCCGCTGACCGATGCCGAACTGGCTCATGAAGTCGTGCAGCCGGTCGATGCCCAACTTGTGTGCCAGATCATAAAAATAGGTGTCATTGGAACGGGCGATGGCATAGGGCATGTCCACCCAGCCGTCGCCGGCACGGTTCCAGTTGCGGTATTTGTGGCTGACATTCGGCAGTTGGTAGAAGCCCGGGTCATAGACCCGGCTGGTGCGCGTGACCACGCCAGCATCCAAACCGGCCAGAGCAACAATGGGCTTGATGGTCGACCCCGGCGGGTACTGACCGCGCAGCACGCGGTTAAACAGCGGCTGGTCGAGTGAATCGCGCAGCGCGCCGTAGTCGGCGTAGCTGATACCGGTGACAAACAGGTTGGGGTCAAAACCGGGCTTGCTGACAAAGGCCAGCACCCCGCCGGTGTTCGGGTCAATCGCCACCACCGCGCCGCGCCGATCACCCAGCGCTTCTTCGGCCACCGCTTGCAGCTCGGCGTCCAGCTCCAGGGTCAGGTCACTGCCGGATATCGGCTCCGTGCGTTTGAGCACCCGCAGCACTCGACCACGGGCATTGGTTTCCACTTCTTCATAACCGACTGTGCCGTGCAGCAACTGCTCGTAAAAGCGCTCGATACCGGTCTTGCCGATGTAGTGGGTGCCGGCGTAGGCCACCGGATCGATGGACTTGAGTTCCTGCTCGTTAATGCGCCCCACATAGCCCAGCGCATGGGCAAAGTGGTCCGCATAGGGGTAGTAGCGCACAAAGCTCGCCTGCACCTCAACGCCGGGCAGGCGGAACTGGTTGATGGCGATACGGGCGATCTGTTCCTGGGTCAGCTCGAACATCACCGGCACCGACTCGAAGGGGCGGCGCGCCTGAGACAGACGACGCTCAGCCTGAGCCAGGTCTTCGTCATTGAGCGCCAGCAGCGAGCGCAGCAACTCAAAGGTAGCCGGCAGATCCTCAACCCGGTCACGGGTAATGGTCAGACTGTAGCTGGGCCGGTTCTCCGCGAGTACCACGCCGTTGCGGTCGTAAATACGGCCACGGGTAGGCGGAATCGGCTGCACGTGAACCCGGTTATTTTCCGACAGGGTCGAGTGATGCTCGTACTGGGTCACCTGCAGGTAGTACATGCGCGCCACCAGGGCGCCCACCAGCGCGACCACAAACACCGCTGCCAGCGCCAGGCGGCGCTGCACGATGCGGGCATCAATATTGTGGTCTTTCAGGTGAATCGGCTTGGCCATGAATCACTTGTGATAGGGATGACGATTGAGAATGGTCCAGGCCCGATACAGCTGCTCGGCGAGCAGGATGCGCACCAGCGGGTGCGGCAGCGTCAATGGCGACAGCGACCAGCGCTGATCGCTGCGCGCCGTCACCTCGTCCGGCAACCCCTCCGGCCCGCCCACCATCAGGTTGACGGTGCGCGCATCCAGACGCCAACTCTCCAGTTGCTCGGCAAGGGTCTCGGTAGACCAGGCGCGACCATTGACCTCCAGGGTAACGATACGTTCCCCCGGCTGCACAGCCGCCAGCATCTGCTCGCCTTCGCGCCGCATCAGGCGCGCGACATCCGCGTTCTTGCCACGCGTGGTCAGGGGAATCTCCACCAGCTCCAGCGGCAGCTCAGGCGGCAGACGCTTGGCGTACTCCTGGTAGCCCTGCTCGACCCAGCGCGGCATGCGCGACGCCACACTGATCAGGCGAATGCGCAAACCGGCCTACTCGGTCGGTTGCTGCTGAGCGGCGCGACGCGACTCGGCGCTCTGCCAGAGGCGCTCCAGGTCGTAGAACTCACGGGTGGCCGGCTGCATGATGTGGACCACCACATCGGCCAGATCAACCAGCACCCACTCGCCGGACTCCTTGCCCTCGACACCCATCGGCTGGCGCCCGGCGTCCTTGGCCTTCTCGACCACGTTGTCTGCCAGCGCCTTGACCTGGCGGTTGGAGGTACCACTGGCGATGATCATGTAGTCGGTCACGCTGGTGTGCTCACGAACATCGATCTTGACGATGTCCTTGGCCTTGAGCTCTTCCAGGGCATCGACGGCCAGCTGGACCAGTTCTTCAATCTGCATGGGGGTTTTCAATCCTCGGTTGAGGGCCGGTACAGCCCTTCGTTGTCAATATAGTCAAGCACCGCGTCCGGCAACAGAAAGCGCGGCGACGCGCCCGCTGCAACCAGCGCACGAATATGTGTGGCGGAAATCGCCAACGGCGTCTGCGACAGGCAAATGATCTGCCCATGGCTACGCTCAGGCTGGCTTGCGCTACGCGCGGCCAGCAGGTCTTTAAGTACCTCGGGGACTTCCAGGTCGTAATCGGGCCGCTGCAGCACAACCAGATTGGCCAGTTGCAGCAGGTCTTCCCAGCGGTGCCAACCCGGCAATCCGCAAAAGGCATCCCAGCCCAGCACCATAAACAGCGCAACCTCCGTGCCCAGCTCGGCGCGCAGGGTTTCCAGGGTTTCTACGGTGTACGACGGGCGTTCGCGCCGCAGTTCCCGATCATCCACCTGCAAGTCACCCTGCTGCCCTACCGCCAACTCCACCATGCGCAACCGCGCATCGGCGCTGGCGCCGGGCTGATCGCGATGGGGTGGCCGGGCGCTTGGGATCAGTCGCAGCTCATCCAGCTGCAACTGCTCACGGACTTCCACGGCACTGCGCAGATGACCGAAGTGAATCGGGTCAAAGGTGCCGCCCAGCAGACCAACACGGCGCATCAGCGACGGCTCACTGACGAATATGACCGTCGCCAAAGACCACGTACTTCTCGCTGGTAAGCCCTTCCAGACCAACCGGGCCACGGGCATGAATCTTGTCGGTGGAGATACCGATCTCCGCGCCCAGGCCATACTCGAAACCATCGGCAAAGCGGGTCGAGGCATTGATCATCACCGAACTGGAGTCCACCTCGGCAATGAAGCGGCGAGCCCGGGTGTAATCCTCGGACACCATGGCATCGGTGTGCTGCGAGCTGTAGGTATTGATATGCTCGATGGCCGCATCCATATCGGCGACCACGCGGATCGACAGGATCGGCGCCAGATACTCGGTCGACCAGTCTTCCTCTGTTGCTGCAACGGCGTCAGGCAGCAGTGCGCAGGTGGCCGGGCAGCCACGCAGCTCAACGCCCTTGGCCGCATACAACGGCGCCACGCGTTGCAGGAAAGGCCCGGCAATGGCCTCGTTGACCAGTAGGGTTTCCATCGCGTTGCACACACCATAACGGTGGGTCTTGGCGTTGATGACAATGGCTTCGGCCTTGTCAAAATCGGCGCGGTCATCCACGTAAACGTGACAGATGCCGTCCAGATGCTTGATGACCGGCACCCGAGCCTCACGGCTGATGCGCTCGATCAGGCCCTTGCCGCCGCGCGGCACGATCACATCGACGTAGTCGGGCATGGTGATCAGCGCGCCAACCGCCGCGCGATCAGTGGTTTCTACCACCTGCACAACGTCATTCGGCAAACCGGCAGCGGCCAGGCCCTGACGCAGGCACTCGGCAATCGCACGGTTGGAATGGATGGACTCGGAGCCGCCACGCAAGATGCAGGCATTGCCCGACTTCAAGCACAGACTGGCCGCCTCGACCGTCACGTTCGGGCGGGACTCATAGATAATGCCGATCACGCCCAGCGGCACCCGCATCTTGCCAACCTGAATACCAGAGGGCAGAAACTTCATGTCACGCAGCGCACCAACCGGATCGTCCAGGGATGCAACCTGACGCAAACCCTCGACCATGGCGGCCAGGCGGGCCGGTGTGAGCGCCAGACGATCCAGCATGGCGTCATCCAGACCATTGTCACGGCCGGCCTGCAGGTCCAGCTGGTTAGCCGCAACCAATTGCTCGGTGGCCGCTTCGATCGCCTCGGCAGTGGCCAGCAAGGCAGCATTTTTGACGGCGGTTGGGGCACGGGCAATCACGCGCGAGGCCTTACGGGCCTGCTGCCCCAGCGTCGTCATGTATACCGCTACCTGTTCCGCACTCATGCTATCTCCTGCCACCGGTTGACCAAATGCGGCATTATAGCCGGGTCACCAATGGCTTGACAGCGCCGCCTGCGGTCGCTGTGCAATTCAATGTGTCATCCACCGCCTGCTACCATGAGCCCATGTCCGATACCCGCACCCGCATCCCCTCCCCAACACCCTTGCCAGAGCATTTCTTTCAGCAGGATGCCCGCCAGTTGGCGGTTGCCCTGCTGGGCAAGGTGATTCGCCGCCGGCTGAACGGCCAGTGGCTGGCGGCGCGCATCATCGAGACCGAGGCGTACCTGCTGGAGGAGCGCGGCAGCCACGCCTCGCTCGGCTACACCGAGGCCCGGCGCGCCCTGTTCATGGCGCCCGGCACTATCTACATGTACTACGCCCGGGGCGGCGACTCGATGAACTGCAGCTCACTGGGCGAAGGCTGCGGCGTGCTGCTCAAGTCCGGCTATCCGGTGGTCGACACGCTCAGCCCAGCCGACAGCCTGGCGCAGATGCAAGCACTCAACCCCAGCGCCAGCGGCGGCGTTCGCGCACCAGAGCGGCTGTGCGCCGGGCAAACACTGCTGTGCCGTTCGCTGCAGATCCGCGTACCTGACTGGAACGCGCGGCGCTTTAGCGCTGACCAGCTGCTGCTCGACGACGACGGCTACCAACCCAGCCAAGTGCTGCGCGCCCCACGCCTGGGCATCCCCACCGGCCGCGACGAACACCTGTTCTACCGCTGGGTCGACGCGGCCTACAGCCGGCACTGCACGCGCAACCCGGCCAGACGCGGCCAGATTGAGGGCCAGCACTTTCACAACCTGAAGCTGGAAACCGCGCAACAACAGGCGCAACAGGAGAGCCGCCCATGCTGAGCGACCTGACCCAGTGGCTCGGCGCCCATACGCAATGGCTCGGGGTGGCAATCTTTCTGGTGTCGCTCACCGAATCGCTGGCGGTCGCCGGCCTGGTCGTGCCGGGCGTGTTCCTGCTGTTCGCCTTCGCCGCACTGGCCGCCAGTGCCGACATGTCGCTGCTGGAAGCCATTGCCTGGGCGTTCTGCGGTGCGGTCATTGGTGATTTGCTCAGCTTTGCCCTGGGGCGCTGGTTTCACCAGGATATCCGCCGCCTGTCCCTGTTCCGCCGTCACCCGCAATGGATCGACCGCGGCGAGCGTTTTTTTCGGCGCTACGGCTGGGTGAGCGTGGTGCTGGGCCGTTTCATCGGTCCTATCCGCCCCATCATCCCGCTGGTTGCCGGCATGTTCGACATGCCGGCCTGGCGCTTTGTTGCCATCAACCTGCTGTCAGCGCTGGTCTGGGCCCCGGCCTACCTGATCCCGGGCTACTCGGCCGGGCGAGCTGCGCGCTGGGCGGTACCGCCGCTGTTCTGGAATCAGGCACTGAGCATCGCGGTGGGCGCAGTGATTGTGGTCGGTGGCAGTCTCTACCTGCTGCGTCTGCAGCGGCGCTGGAGCGCTCTGGCTGCAGCCGCACTCTGTTTGCTGGCACTGCTGGTGCTCAGCGCCAACCAGAGTGCACTGGCCATTTTCAGCGACACCCTGGTCAGCAGCAGACAGTTCCTGCAGTTGCCACGGAGTGAACGACTCGCCCTTCTGCACCCCAGCCTGCTGCTGGTTACCCTGCCCATTGCCGCCCTACTGTTGTTGCTGCGCCAGTGGGGCGCCGTCGGCCTGCTGCTGCTGACCCTGGCCTTCGCGCTGCTGCTGGACTGGATTATCGGCTTGAGTCTGATCGCCGCCACCAGCTCGCTGGTGCTGGCGGTGCTGGGCGCACTGCTGGTGATCTGCAACCGGGAACGGCCATTCTGGTGGCGCGCCAGCTGGCTGCTCTACCCACTGCCGTTCCTGGCCCTGTTGCTGGGTAACCTGTTGCAATACCAGGCGCTGGAACCGCTGGAACTGCTGCGTGCGCTGTTGTGCGCCGCCAGCGCCAGCCTGCTGGCCTGCTGGCTGATTGAGCGCTTTGGCCCGCTGCCAAGGCCGCCGCGCACAGCCCGCTGGGCCATCGCGCTATGGCCCTATCTGGTCGCCGCCTGGCTGCTGTGGTGAGCCACTGATTCGGCACGCTATCGATTAGCGCTCAGGCCTGCACCTGCTGCAACCAGTCGCCAATGCGCTGCAAGCGCTCATCCGGCCGATCAATGGCGAGCAACTGGTTCTTCTGCTCCAGCGGCAGCGGTAGAAGGCTGGTCAGTTGCCAGGCCAGGCGCTGTTGACTGTCCTCAACCGGCGGCAGATCCAGGCGCTGTACCAGCGGATGCTGCAGCAACGCCTGGTGCAAACTGAGCAGTTCGTCGTGATCAGCCAGCAGGGCCGCATCCAGCTGTTCCGGGATCCAATGCGCCTGCGCGGTCACCAGCCCATCCTCGGCCACCTCTACCTCGCTCAGCCGAGCCCGGCGTCCGCCCAGCACACGAATACCCAGCAAGCCATTGTCGCGCTGCTGCCAATCAATAATGCGCGCCTCGCAGCCGATCGCACCAAAGCGCAGGTTGCCCGACCCCACTTCCGAGCCAGACTCCAGCCCGACCACGACAAAGCCCTGCTGCTGACGGAAGCAGCGGCTGACCATATCCAGATAGCGCGCCTCGAAAATCTGCAGATCCAGATGGCAGCCGGGCACCAGCAGGGACTTCAACGGAAAGAGTGCTGTTGCTTCGCTCATGCGTTTCCCCCGGAGGCCGCCTGCTCAGCGCCCTCTTGTCAATCTCGCCCACCCGACATAGCCTGCCGACAGGTGGTTGGATCATTCAGCAAACCAATGAAAGCCTGCATCGCATTGACCCCCACCCGCCCCCTTGCAAACATGCTGGCGTAGACACCTTCGCGCCGCAGGGTAACACTGCCGGGCGCACCCCACACAATAAGAGTCACGGAGAGCAATATGACAGCCATTCCCGTATCTGAACTTACTTCCCTCATCGGCAAGGACATGGGGCATTCTGATTGGCTGCTGGTCGATCAGGAGCGCGTCAACCAGTTCGCCGAGTGCACTGGCGATCACCAGTTCATTCACATCGACGAAGAAAAAGCCAAGAAGACCCCGTTCGGCGGCACCATCGCCCATGGTTTCCTGTCGCTGTCGCTGGTGCCGACCCTGTCCGAAGGTCTGCTGCCGCGTCCGGAAGGTCTGAAAATGGCCGTCAACTACGGCATGGACAGCCTGCGTTTCATCCAGCCGGTGCGCGTTGGCTCGCGTGTGCGCCTGCACAGCACCATCATTGACGTTACCGAGAAAAACCCGGGCCAGTGGCTGCTCAAAGCCCGCAACACCCTGGAAATCGAAGGCGTGGACAAGCCCGCATTCATCTCCGAAGGCCTGTCGCTGTACTTCGTCTGATCTAATCAGACACTCAGAGGCTCCCGACCAGCCGCACGCCGGTCGGGGGGCTACTCTCCCCAGCGCGGAATAAGCGCCTGCTCCATTCCCAACTGCCCCAGAATTCGCGCCACCACAAAATCGACCAGATCATCAATCGACTGCGGCTTGTGATAAAAGCCGGGGCTCGCCGGCATGATCACCGCGCCCATTTGGCTGAGCTTCAGCATGTTTTCCAGATGAATGCTCGACAGCGGCGTCTCGCGCGGCACCAGAATCAGCTTGCGACGCTCCTTCAGCGCCACATCGGCGGCGCGCTCGATAAGGTTATTACTGGCGCCGGTCGCAATCGCAGACAGCGTACCGGTTGAGCAAGGACACACCACCATCGCCGCGGGCGCGCCACTACCTGAGGCCACCGGCGCCATCCAGTCCTGCTTGCCGTAGACCTTGATCTGCCCTTGCGCGGCCTCGAACTGTTCGGCCAGGTACTGCTCCAGCGCCTGTGGCTTGGGCGGCAGTTGCCACTCGGTTTCGGTGGCGACCACCAGCTGCGCCGCCTGCGAGATCAGAAACGACACCTCAACGCCCGCCTCGACCAGGCAACCAAGCAGGCGCATCGCGTACTGCACACCCGATGCACCGGTAACCGCCAGTGTGACCCGTTCAGCCATGACGCGCCTCCAGCGCCTGAATCAAGCGCTGGTGAATACCGCCAAAGCCGCCGTTACTCATCACCACCACCCGCGTTTGCGGCGTTGCCGCAGCCACTACCTGCTCGACAATGGCATCCAGATCATTGGCCACCTGCGCCGGAACCGGGCTATCCGAGACCACGCCATCCAGCGACCAGTCCAGTCCGGCCGGCTGATACCAGAACACCTGTGAGGCATCGGCGACACTGGCGGGCAGCGCCGCCATATGGCTGCCAAGACGCATGGTGTTGGAGCGCGGCTCAATGACTGCAATCAGCGGCGCATCGCCAATCTGCGCGCGCAAGCCGGCCAGCGTGGTGGCAATGGCCGTGGGGTGGTGGGCAAAATCGTCGTACACGCTAATGCCGTTGATCTCGGCCAGCTTCTCCATGCGCCGCTTGGCATTACGGAAACCGCCCAGAGAGGCAATCCCCTGCGCCGGCGTCACGCCGACATGGCGCGCGGCCGCCAGAGCCGAGAGTGCATTGGCCACGTTGTGCTGGCCGGTTTGCTGCCATTCGGCAACGCCCTGCAGCTCACCATCGAGCCAGACCTCAAAGCGGGAGCCGTCGTCACTCAGCAGGCGCGCCTGCCAGGTTCCGCCCTCACCGGTGGTCTGACAGGGCGTCCAGAAGCCCATCTTGATCACGCGTTGCAGCGCCTCGTCCTGCGCCGGGTGGATGATCAGGCCGGATGCGGGAACGGTGCGCACCAAGTGGTGAAATTGACGCTCGATGGCCGCCAGGTCAGGGAAGATATCCGCATGGTCAAATTCCAGGTTGTTCAGCACCGCCGTGCGCGGACGGTAATGCACAAACTTGGAACGCTTGTCGAAGAAGGCGCTGTCGTATTCGTCTGCTTCCACCACAAAGAAGGGCGTACCGCCAAGGCGGGCGGAAATACCAAAGTTCTGCGGCACCCCGCCAATCAGAAAACCGGGCGACATACCCGCATCTTCCAGCAGCCAGGCCAGCAGGCTGGAAGTAGACGTCTTGCCGTGGGTGCCGGCTACCGCCAACACCCAACGATCCTGCAGTACGTGACGGGCCAGCCATTCCGGGCCGGACACGTAGGGCATGCCCTGATCGAGCATGTACTCCACCGCCGGGTTACCGCGCGCCATGGCATTACCGACAATGACCAGATCCGGCGCCGGCGTAAGGTGCGCCGGGTCATAGCCCTCCTGCAGTACGATCCCCTGCTCGGCCAGTTGCGTGCTCATGGGCGGGTAGACGTTGGCATCGGAGCCGCTGACCTCATGGCCCAATTCGCGGGCCAGCAGGGCCAGTGACCCCATGAAGGTGCCGCAGATACCGAGAATGTGGAGGTGCATGAATAATCCTTGTCCCTGTCGTAGGGCTACAGTTTACGCTGAAAGCGGGAACAGGATGGCGACACGCGAGCGCATGTCAAGCATTCGCGCCTGCACTCGGCAGGCAACCGCTTTGCGGCAATCAGGGGCGCATCCGCCCGGATGACTTTGAACGCGCCCTGCGCCCGGAGTTCGCCAGACCATCTGGTCAGTTGCGCCTGCTCAAACGACTACCGACCGAGCTCAGACGACAGGCGGTCAGCAAAAAATGCCCCCCTTGCCGCCATGGTGTCCATACTCAGACCAGAACGACAATAAAAACCGCCGCAGCCCGCTAGGGCCCGGCGGTTTTTTGCGTGCTGCGATTGCAGATTGCACAGGGCTGATGCAGGATGCTGAGAGTGACCACTAAAAACTCCATAGACACTTAATGACCAATCACAGGGGATTCGTATGCGCATAGTACAAGCCGATGTTGACCACCTCGACGAAGTGACCCCGCTGTTCATCAAGTACCGCGAGACCTACGGGCAACTGGCCAAGCCGGAAGCATCCCGCCGCTTCCTTGAAGCGCGCCTGGTGCACGAGCAGGCCATCATTCTGGTCGCTGAAGACGACGACACCGGCAAGGCGCTGGGCTTCTGCCAGTTCATTCCGAGTTTTTCCGCATTGACGCTGTCAGCCAGCTGGGTGCTCAAGGGCATCTATGTGATTGAAGAAGCGCGCCGCCAGCTGGTAGCCGACAAACTGATCAATCACGCCAAAAACCTGGCCCGCGAAGCCGGCATCGAGCGCATGACCGTAATGACCGGCGAAGACAACATTGCCGCCCAAAGCCTGTATCGCTCCCTCGGTTTCAGCAACGACCACGATTTCATGTACTTCGCCCTGAAACTGAAATAAGCCTGCCCGCCCGGGCGGCCGACGCCGTCCGGTGACCTGCCCCGGGATGACGGTTGATGCCAGCGGAGTCTGCCCCGGCCGTTCTGAAGCGGGTGATGGGAGAGTGCCCTGCCCCTGCCGAACTACGACCAAGGTTCACCCTGTTTTTGCTTGGTATCACCCGCCCGATGCGCCTATAATGCCGGCCACTTTTACACTACGGCCCCTCAGGTAACCCATGAGCTACGACAAGATCCCCGCCGGCAAAGACATTCCCAACGACATCTACGTCGCCATCGAAATCCCAGCCAACCACGCGCCGATCAAGTACGAGATCGACAAGGACAGCAGCGCGCTGTTTGTTGACCGTTTCATGGCCACCCCGATGTTCTACCCGGCCAACTACGGCTACATCCCCAACACCCTGGCAGACGACGGCGACCCGCTGGACGTGCTGGTTGTTACCCCGCACCCGGTTGCTCCGGGCTCGGTCATTCGTGCCCGCCCGGTTGGCGTGTTGCACATGACTGATGATGGCGGCGGAGATGCCAAACTGATCGCCGTACCGCACGACAAACTGACCGTGCTGTACCGTGACATCAAGGAATACACCGACCTGCCGGAACTGCTGATTCAGCAAATCCAGCACTTCTTCGAGAACTACAAGGATCTCGAAGCTGGCAAGTGGGTCAAGATCGACCGTTGGGGCAACGCTGAAGAAGCCCGTGCGGAAATCGTCAAGGCTGTAAACGCTTACCAAAAATAAGCGTTTCGCCCCGCTAAAAAGCCGGCCACAAGCTGGCTTTTTTTATGCCTGCACGTCAGAGTCTGGCCATGACTGATCGCTATTTCGACCACCTGGGCGCGCGTTTTGCCGAACGCATCTATGACAGTCCCAAAGGCGCCATTCGCCTCGCCGTCCTGCAGCGCGATATGCTGCAGTGGCTGCCTGCGCTTATGCAGGCCGACACGCCGCTGCGCATCCTCGACATCGGGGCCGGGCTTGGGCAAGTCAGCGGCTGGCTGGCAGGGTTGGGGCATCAGCTGACCGTCGCCGAGCCATCGGACGTGATGCTGGCCCGGGCCCGCGAGCGTATCGACGCGAGCAATCCCCCGCAACCGGTGCGCTACCTGCAGTTGCCGCTGCAGGCGCTCGCCGAACAGGGTGAACAATACGATCTGGTGGTCTTTCACGCGGTACTGGAGTGGCTGGCGGAACCGGCAGCAGCGCTGCAGCAACTGACCTCGCTGCTGTTACCGCACGGCGCCCTGTCGTTGGCGTTCTATAACCGCGATGCGCTGATCTACAAGAATCTGGTCAAGGGACAGTTCAAGAAGCTGCGCAAGAAACCGCTGTCCGGCCAGGGCAAGAGCGGCCTGACACCGCAGCAACCGCTGGACCCACGCGAGGTGCAGCTCTGGACCCGGGCCGCCGGGCTTGAATGCCTGGGCACCAGCGGCGTGAGGGTGTTTTACGACTACATGCCGGAGCCGTTCTGCAGCAACAGTAGCCTCGAGGACCTGATCGACTTTGAGCTGCAATACAGTCGACACCCGACCTACCAGCACTTGGGGCGCTACCTGCACTGGTGGCTGCGCCGCGCCTAGCCGCGCACTACCCGGTTGCGCCCTTCTCGCTTGGCCTGATACAGACCAGCGTCGGCACGCTCGAGCAGCGTATGGCCATCATCGCCAACCTCGCTCGGCTCAGCCACAGCAATACCCAGGCTGATGGTGACATCCAGCGCCCCGGCCTCAAGCTCAAACGGCTGACGACAAAAAGCCAGACGCAAGCGTTCGGCCATCAGCCCAAGCTCCTGCTCATCGGCAACCAGCGCCAGCACCGCCAGCTCTTCCCCACCCAACCGGATCGCCAAATCATGCGGACGAATGGCCGCCACCATACGCTGCCCGGACTGGATCAGCACCTGATCCCCGCCAGCGTGCCCGTGCTCGTCGTTGATGCGCTTGAAATGATCCAGATCGCCGTAGATGAACCCCACTTTCAGCTCCTCGCGCTCTGCCCGACTGACCAAGGCAGGCAGCATGGTGCGCAGCCCCTGGCGATTCCACAGCTGGGTCAGCGGATCAATCAGCGCCCGTCGTTCCGCAGCACCCAGCGCTTCCTGCAACCAGGCCGCATCCATACGCAGCTGATGGGCGACAAACAAGGCCTCAAACAACTGCCGAAAGTCCCCCAACGCATCACGTTCAGCGTCGGTCAAGCCCCGTGGCATAGTGTCATGCACACAGAACGATCCAATCCGGCTGCCGTTCGGCGCATGCAGCGCGATACCGGCGTAAAACCGCACAAAGGGATAACCCGTTACGGCAGGGTTATCAAAAAAACGCTCATCGCTGTGCGCATCCTGCACGTACAGAATGTCTTCAGACAAAATGGTGTGACCACAGAAGGACACATCACGCGGCCCTTCAAGATCGGTCGCGCCAATGCGCCCCTTGAACCACTGACGGTCAGTGTCGATCAGAGTCACCAGCGTGCTGCTGACGCCAAATAGCCGCTGGGCGATGCGCAGCAACGCGTCGATATGGGGATCGGGCGGGGTATCCAACAGCTGCATGGACCTGAGCGCTGCCAGACGCTGTGACTCATCTACTGGAATAGCTGCCTCAATCATTGCTCCCCCTCACCGCGCAGGGCCTAACGCCCCGACATCGCCTCTAACTCGCCGGCATCCAGCGATCCGCACGCCAGAGCCAGGCAAACCAGCCGCCCAGAAACAACGAGCGTAACGCCATAAACGTCAAAAAACCAAACCAGACCAGGTGATTGTTCAGCCCCTGCAAGCCCCAGGCCAGCGGCAGATAGCAAACCAGCGCCAGCAACATCGTATTGCGCATGGCCAGTGCCCGCGACGCGCCGATAAATAATCCGTCCAGAAGATAGCTCCAGACCGTCACCAACGGCATGATCGCGACCCACCCCAGGTACTGCTGCGCCTGTGCTCTGACACCCGGCAGGTCGGTCAACAGCGCGATCAGCAGATCGCCGCCAAGCGCAAATGCCAGCATAAACGCCAGACTCAGCAGCAGCGACCAGCCGGTGGTTATAACCAGTACCTGCCGCAATGCGCGCCTGTCACGCTTGCCCAGCGCGTGACCACCCAGCGCCTCCAGTGCGTGCGCCAGCCCATCAAGTGCATGGGAGGTAATCAGCAAGAAGTTGAGCAGTACGGCATTGGCCGCCACCACCTCGTCTCCCAGGCGCGCGCCCTGCACAACCAGCAGATAGAACACCGACTGCAGCGCCAGCGTGCGGATCAGAATGTCACGGTTAACTCGCAGCAGGAGCGCCGCGCCCTTGAGCTGCACCGCCCGCAGCCAATTGAAGCGGCCGGGGTACTGCCGCAGGACCGGCCCTAGCAACGCCAGTCCGAGCAACAGCCCGCACAGGTCACCACACACGCTGGCCCAGGCCGCCCCCTCGACACCCAGACCGAGCAGCGCGACCAGCAGCAGATCCAGCGCTATGTTGACCAGATTCACCGTCAGCAATATGGCGAAGGGCGCGCGGCTATTCTGAGCGCCGATAAACCAGCCGATCAGTACAAAGTTGATCAGCGCCGCCGGCAGACTGATCAGGCGGATCTGGAAGTAGGCCCGCGCGTGCTCAAGCAGCTCGGCGCTGCTGTTCAGGTAGTGCAGCCCCAGCTCCAGCAATGGCGTACGCAGCAACCACACCAGCAGGCTGATCAACACCGCGAGCCAGGCCGATTGCAGCAGAATACGCCGCAGCTCGGCGCCATCGCCCTCGCCGCAGGCCTGCGCCGCAAAACCGGTGGTGCCCATGCGCAGGAAGCCCGCCAGCCAGACAACGAAGGTGAACAGGGTGCTGCCAACAGCCACCGCGCCGAGATGATAGGCCGCGTCCAGGTGGCCGATCACCGCCGTGTCGACCAGACCGACCAGCGGCACGCTGATATTCGAGAGAATCAGAGGAAGGGCAATGGCCCAGACGCGACGCTGGGCGGCGCGATCCTGCCAGTAGGCCAGCCAGCGCCGGGAATGTACCAAGGTTCAGCCCCCTGCGCGCTTGACCTTGTAGCCTTCGGCGCTCAGCAGTTCACATACCTGCTCGGCCTTGTCTCCCTGGATCTCGATCACCCCGTCTTTAACCGCACCACCGCAGCCACAGCGGTTCTTCAGGCGCTTGGCCAGCGCCTTGAGGTCATCGGCATTGAGCAGCACGCCGCTCACCGTGGTCACGGTTTTACCGCCACGCCCTTTGGTTTCACGGCGCACCCGAGCAATGCCATCACCCTCGGGCACCGCCTGCTCGGCGCAGCGGCATTCAGTCTGAGGCTGTTCACAGTCTGGGCACATGCGCCCAGAGTCAGTGGAATAGACCAGGCCACCCAGGGCCTGCAAACCAGTCTTTTTCATGCAGGAAGATCCAAAGAAGGGTGTTTCAACAAACGCGCCAGGGCTTCCTGCGAGTCAGGTGCGTACTGCTCGCCAGCACGTCGCCAGTCATCGTGCAGATCGACCCAACGGGCCGCCTGCACTTCCTCCGGCTGCAGCCGCAAGGGGCCATCCCAGCAACAACTGAAGACCCCGGCCCACAGGCGGCTGTCAGGCGAATCAAAGTAAAAGCGGAAGTGTTCGGTCAGCGGCACGCCCTGCACCCCCAACTCCTCAGCCAACTCCCGCTCGGCCCCCTCCAGGTAACTTTCGCCTGCGGCGACCACGCCGCCAGCCGCCACATCCCAAAAGGCAGGATACAGCCGCTTGTGGGCGGTGCGTTGATGCACGCACAACTCACCACGACTGTTGAACACAAAAATAAAGGTGCAGCGGGTAATCAGCCCCCGCGCCTGCGCCTCGGCGCGGGTGACCTCGCCGAGCGGCTGGTCGTGCTCATCAACATACACCACCCGCTCAGCCCCTGAGGCCTTGAGATAGGCCTCAACCTGTTGTTGATCCACGTATCAGCCCTGTTCCAGCAAGCGGTGCAGCTCGATCAGGCCGGCGTTGGCGCGCGACAGGTAGTTGGCCATGACCAGCGAATGGTTGGCCAGCATGCCAAAGCCATCACCATTGAGCACCATGGGGCTCCACAGCGTCTGCTGGGTCGCCTCCAGCTCACGGATAATCTGCTGCAGGCTCACCAGCGCATTCTTCTTCTCCAGCACATCACCAAAGTCATGCTCAACAGCGCGCAGCAGCTGCACCAGCGCCCATGAGGTGCCACGTGCTTCATAGAACACATCGTCAATTTCGAGCCAGGGCGTGGTCTCACCCAACTTACCGCCATCGGTCAGCGGGGCGCGCCCGACACTGGCAGACAGGCGCTGCGACAGCGAGCCAAGACGGGTACTGACGTCGCTGACCCAGCTGGACAGGTTGTCGGCACGGGAATAGAAATTGGCCTCACCCCGGCCCAGACGGGCGATGTAGCTATCGAGTGCCTTGACGCCGTCGCGGTACTCGCTTTCGCTGGCGGGCATGGCCCAGCTGTTGTGATCAAAGTGAAAGCGCGGCTCGGCCTTGACCAGATCCCGGTCCTCGGTGGACTGCGACTGGGAGCGCGCCATGTCACGACGCAGTGCACGGGTCATGTCCCGCACCTGCACCAGCACGCCGTATTCCCAGCGGGGCATGTTATCCATCAGCAGACCGGGCGGCATGATGTCGTTGCTGAGGTAGCCACCGGGCTTGTCCAGCAGCGTGACAACCAGCCCGCGCACGGTTCTGGCGGTGTACTCACCACTTACCTGGTCGGCCTTGGGGGTACCGACAACCGGCTCCAGACCCGGCTCTTGACTCCAGTACCAGCCCACCAGCAGCAGAATCAGCAGAACCAGCAGCACAGGCACCAGCAGCAGCTTGCTCAGCCAGGGGTTATCGGTGCCGTGAGATGAAGATTTTCCTTTGCCAAATGCCATATCCGCACTCCTGTAACTGTCATGCGCCCAGCATATCATCGCCGGCCACTGCCTGCCCGCCCGATCAGGCCGAAGGCTCTATCTTGCTGCCACTGCGCGCAGGCACATTGCCATCCTTCATCAAGCTGTCACACAACTGACACTATTATCGCACCCGTCTCGACCTGCCGAGGGCTCGCTCATGCGCCTGAAAACCCTGACCCTGTTCAACACCTGTCTGCTGGCTGCCGTCGGCATCGCCCTGGCCGCCAGCCTCTGGTGGGCCCAACAGGCGCTTAAGGTCCCTTACACGCTGATGGACGCCTACCTCAACATTGTCAGCCAGACCCAGGCCCTGCAGCGCGATACCGAGGCCTACCGGCTGAGCGGCGACGCCGTGCGCCTGCAGCAGGCGCAGCATACTGCCGAGGCTTTGCAGCAAAGCCTGCAGGCTTTTCCGGACGATATCCGCCAGCCACTCGCCGCCCCGCTGACCACCTTTATCGAATTCATGCAGACCGACCTGCTGGCGGTGGGCAAGCTGTCGGGCGACCCGCAAGGATTGCTGACCCAGGCCGAGCGTGAAATGCAGGCCGAGCTGGATCACATGGCCAGCTACGCCCGCGACGGCCAGCAGCAAGGTGCTCGCCAGGCGATGGAGTACGTGCGCCTGACCGATGAACTGCAAGGCGACCTGCTGCGTATCAGCCTGGCGCGAGGCAAGCTGTTCAGCCAGAACGACCCGACCCTGCTGGCCAACCTGCAGCGCCTGGTCAAGGCCGCGCAGGAGCGCGCCAGCGCGCTTGATGCCCTGCCCCTGCTCGGCGTGGTGGAAGAAAAGGACAGCAGCAACGACCCCTTCGCCTCCCTGCTGGGGGTGACCACCAGCAACAGCAGCGAAGCAACCGACCCCGGCGCCGATTACAAGCGCACCCTGCTGTCACTGCTTAACCGCTATCCGGGCGAGCTGGAACGCACCAGCGCACTGATCGTCGAGCGCGCCCAGCTGCAGAGCATCACCGGTGAACGTATCGACAGCCTGCAGGCGGGCGCCGCCCAGATGCGCCCGGCACTCACCGCCGCCCGCGACGGCATCACCAGTCAGGTGCGCAACGTCCAGCTGGCCATTATCGGGCTCATTATTGTTATCGCCCTGCTGATCGAGCGCTCGCAGCGGGCCCTGTCCAAGGCGATCGGCCGCTTTGCGCCGGTGCTCTCGACCTACGCCGAAGGCGACTTTACCCAACCGGTGGAGTCCAGCTCACGCATCAGCGAGCTGAAACAACTGGAGCTGGCAGCCAATCAGTTGCGCCAATATCTGATCGAACTGGTGACCACCATCAACCAGCAAGCCGAGGCCCTGAGCGGCACCAGCGACGACTTGGAGCGCCTGTCGGCCGACACCCACGACCGCGCCGCCCAGCAGCAACGCGACACCCAGTCAATCAATCAGGACATTGGCGGCATGGACGAAGCCATCCGCCTGGTCGCCACCAATGCCGGCGAAAGCGCCGAGCTGGCCCGCGTCGCCAACCGTGAAGTACGTGACGGCCAGCAAGTCATCGGTGGCACCATCGCCCAGATGCAGCAACTGGTGCAGGAGGTGCAGGCCAGTGCCCGCACCATCGACCGTATGGTGGCCGAATCCGACACCATCGGTGGCGTGCTGCAGGTGATCCAGGGCATTGCCGAGCAAACCAACCTGCTGGCGCTCAATGCAGCCATCGAGGCCGCACGGGCCGGTGAGGCCGGCCGCGGCTTTGCGGTGGTCGCAGACGAAGTGCGCGGCCTGGCCCAGCGTACCGCCGGCTCCACCCAGGAGATTCGCCAGTTGATCGAACGCCTGCAAGAGGTCGCCCGCCAATCGGCCGGGCAAATGGAGGAGCAGGTCAAGCAGGCGCGCCACACCGCCGAGCAGGGCCAGCTGGCTGATGCGGCACTGGGGCGTATCGTTAATGCGATCGACCGTATCACCGAGCTGGCCGAGCACATTGCGACCCATACCGACGCCCAATCGGACCGTGTGCGCACCATTCGCGAAAACAGCCAGCAGATCCACCAGCTCAGCGACGCCAATCTCAGCATGGTCGGCCACACCCGCCAGCACACCCAGCAAATCAGCCAGCGCAGCCGCGCGCTGTTGTCGGCTGTCTCGGCGTTTCGCATCTGAGCAAGCGCTGACCCGATCCACACGCCAGGGGGCATGCGGAATTGGTCAGCGCGTCCTTGTCCTATTTGGCAACACTTGCGCGGCTGCTCTGCGGCGGCCGCGCCCTTTCGCCAGCCCCACGCACACCGTATGATGACCCTCTGTTTTTCAGGCCGGTTATCCCATGTCCGCGTTTCGTTTCGTCCTGTTCACGCTGCTCTTATGCGCCAGCGCTGCCCACGCCCAGTTCACCGATAGCCGCAGCGGCAGCAGCCTGCTGCAGGGCAGTAGCAATCAGGCCGACTTTCTCCCGGTCCACCAGGCTTTCCGACCGGGCGTACTGGACTCCGACAGCCAGCGCCTGGCCCTGATCGTCGACATCGCACCCGGCTACTATCTCTACCGTCACCGCCTGCAGGTCACTACCGACACGGGCAAAACCCTGCAAATGCAGCTGCCCGAGGGGGTTCACAAGACCGACGAGTACTTCGGTGATGTGGAGGTGTACTACAACCAACTGCAGATTACACTGGACCCGGCAGCACTGCCTGCCGACACGCGCAGCCTGAATCTGGGCTTTCAGGGTTGCGCAGATGCAGGCCTGTGTTACCCACCCGAGACGGTCAGCCTGGCGCTGACCGCAGCCGCTGGCGGCGACACCGCCAGCACGCCGGCAGATAGCAACACCAGCGAGCCCGCGCCTGCTGACGAGCGCGGCGGTCTGGTTACCCTGCTGCTGTTCTTTGCCGCCGGCCTGGGCCTGACGTTCACACCTTGCGTGCTGCCGATGCTGCCAATCCTGTCCAGCATGGTATTGGGCCGCAGCCAGATCGGTCGCGGCCGCGCCATGAACCTGGCGCTGGGCTATGTGCTGGGCATGGCCGTCACCCTGGCCATTGTCGGCGCGCTGATCGGCAGCTTTGGCGCCGCGCTGAATCTGCAGGCGCGCCTGCAATCGCCCTGGCTGCTGGGCACCTTTGCGGTGTTCTTTGTGCTGTTCGCTCTGGCCATGTTTGGTGTCTTTGACCTGCGCCTGCCGGGCTTTATGCGTGAACCACTGGAGCGCCTGAACCGGCGCGCCCACGGCGGCTCGCTGCCCGGCGCAACGGCCATGGGCGCGCTGTCTACGCTGGTGGTATCGCCCTGCATTTCTGCGCCGCTGGCCGGCGCGCTGGTATATATCAGCAGCACCGGTGACACCCTGGGCGGCGGCATCAACCTGTTTGCCCTGGGCCTGGGCATGGGCACACCGCTGCTGCTGGTCACCCTGTTCGGTAAAAGCCTGCTGCCCGGCTCCGGCCCCTGGATGGAAACGGTCAAGCACCTGTTCGGCTTTGGCCTGCTGGCGGTAGCCATCTGGCTGCTGGAGCGGGTTCTGCCCGGCCCATTGAGTCTGGCGCTGTGGGCGGCGCTGGCAGCCGGTCTTGCGGTACGCCTGGCGTCGCTACAAAGCGGGCAGTATCTGCGCCAGACCATCGCCCTGCTGTTTGGCCTGTACGCGGCAGCCGCCCTGTTTGGTGCGCTGGCGGGGGGCGAAGATCCACTGCGCCCGCTGCAGCCGCTGACCGGCGGTGGCAACAGCGCCAGCAGCGCATTTTTCACCACCGTGGACGACCCCGCCCAACTGCAACAGGCGCTGACGCAAGCGGCTGAACGCGGCCAGCCAGCCATCGTCGACCTGTACGCCGACTGGTGCATCAGCTGCAAGGTCATGGAACGCACCATCCTCAACAAGCCCGACATCCAGACGCTACTGGGCAGTCACCTGCGGCTCAAGCTGGATGTGACGGACAACACCCCCGCCCAGCGCGAGTGGCTGACCCGTCAGCAGCTGTTCGGACCACCGGCCTACCTGTTTTTTGCCGCCGACGGCAGCGAACAACGTGACCTGCGCATTCAGGGCGAAGTCTCAAAGGACGAATTCGCCGCACTCGCCCGCCGCGCTGGCCAAAAATAAGTTTGCGCTATAATGCTGCCATCATGCTGACATCTGATGTCAATATTCCACTTATGGACAGGCCGGACTGATTGCGGCAAACTGCCAAAAAAACTCGACCGACGAGTCACCCGTCACACTATGGAATCAACGCAACATGGCCAGCATCCTGGTTCTGCACGGACCTAACCTGAATCGCCTGGGCAGCCGCGAGCCCGGCGTTTACGGCGCCACCACCCTGGAGCAGATCAACCAGCACCTGCGTGAGTTCGCCAGCCAGCGCGGCCATCACCTGCTGAGCCTGCAAAGCAATGCCGAGCACGAACTGATTGAGCGCATTCACGCTGCCGGCGATGAAGCCATCGACTTCATCATCATCAATCCTGCTGCTTTTACCCATACCAGCGTGGCAATACGTGACGCATTGCTCGCAGTGAGCATCCCATTCATCGAAGTTCACTTATCCAACGTGTATAAGCGCGAACCTTTCCGTCATCACTCCTACTTTTCGGACGTTGCCGAAGGAGTGATTTGCGGTCTCGGCGCCCAGGGCTACGAGCTGGCCCTGCAGGCAGCCATAGAGAAGATCGAACAACACTGAATTACGCAAACCTGATCTGGAGTGCATGCATCAATGGACATTCGCAAAGTCAAAAAACTGATCGAACTGCTGGAAGAGTCCGGTATCGACGAACTGGAAATTCATGAAGGCGAAGAGTCTGTGCGCATCAGCCGCCACAGCAAGCAGGTCGCCGCTCCGCAATATCAGGTTGCTCCGGCTCCGGTGGCCGCAGCCCCCGCACCCGCTGCTGCCCCGGCTGCAGCCGATGCACCGGCCGCCCCGGCCGAGCCCAGCGGTCACCTGGTACGCTCGCCGATGGTTGGCACCTTCTACCGCTCGCCGTCTCCGACTGCTGCGGTATTCGTTGAAGTTGGCCAGAGCGTCAAGGCCGGCGACGTGCTGTGCATCGTCGAAGCCATGAAGATGATGAACCACATCGAAGCTGACAAGAGCGGCGTAGTGCAATCGATTCTGGTCGAGAACGGCCAGCCGGTCGAATTCGATCAACCGCTGTTCAGCATCGCCTGAGCCCAACCTGGAGGCTGCGATGCAAAAAGTACTTATTGCCAACCGAGGTGAAATTGCCCTGCGGGTTATCCGCGCGTGCAAGGAACTCGGTCTGAAAACCGTGGCGGTGCACTCCACCGCCGACCGTGAACTCATGCACCTGGCCATGGCCGACGAATCTGTCTGCATCGGCCCGGCTCCGGCGACCCTGTCCTACCTGAACATCCCGGCGATCATCAGCGCGGCGGAAGTGACCGGCGCCGACGGCATCCACCCCGGCTACGGCTTCCTGGCCGAGAACGCCGACTTTGCCGAGCAGGTCGAGAACTCCGGCTTCACCTTCATCGGCCCCAGCGCCGCCGTGATCCGCCTGATGGGCGACAAGGTGTCGGCCATTGCCGCCATGAAGGAAACCGGTGTACCCACCGTGCCCGGCTCCGACGGCCCGCTGCCCGAAGACGAAGCCGAATGCCTGAAGATTGCCCAGCGCGTTGGCTACCCGGTCATCATCAAAGCAGCCGGCGGCGGCGGCGGTCGCGGCATGCGCGTTGTGCATGAAGAGTCCGAGCTGATCAAGTCGATCAAGCTGACCCAGGTTGAAGCGGGCGCCGCCTTCGGCAACCCCATGGTCTACCTGGAGAAATTCCTGACCAACCCGCGTCACGTGGAAGTTCAGGTACTGTCTGACGGTCAGGGCAACGCTGTTCACCTGGGCGATCGCGACTGCTCGCTGCAGCGCCGCCACCAGAAGATCATCGAAGAAGCACCAGCACCTGGCATCGACGAGAAGGCCCGTGCCGAGGTTCAGGCCCGCTGCGTTCAAGCCTGTATCGACCTGGGCTACCGCGGTGCCGGCACCTTCGAATTCCTTTACGAGAACGGCGAGTTCTACTTCATCGAGATGAACACCCGCGTTCAGGTCGAGCACCCGGTCTCCGAAATGGTTACCGGCATCGACATCGTCAAGGAGCAGATCCTGGTCGCCTCCGGTCAGCCGCTGAGCATCACTCAGGATGACGTTGTCATCCGTGGCCACGCCATCGAGTGCCGCATCAACGCCGAAGACCCGCGCACCTTCATGCCCAGCCCCGGCACCGTGACGTTCTATCACGCACCTGGCGGCAACGGCGTACGCGTTGATTCGCACCTGTACAGCGGTTACAAGGTCCCGCCGAACTACGACTCGCTGGTCGGCAAGCTGATTACCTACGGCGCCAGCCGTGACGAAGCGCTCGCGCGCATGCGCAACGCAATCGACGAGCTGGTGGTCGACGGCATCAAGACCAACACCCCGCTGCACCGTGAACTGGTACGCGACCCCGGCTTCTGCAAGGGCGGCGTCAACATTCACTATCTGGAGCACAAGCTGGGGTTGAAGTAACCCCCAGCTAGAAGCTAGAAGCTAGAAGCTAGAAGCTAGCGATGCTATCCATACCGGGGTACGAATTGTCGTATCCCGGTTTTTTCTTTCAGCTTCAAGCTATAAGCTTCCAGCTTTTTGAGGTTAATCATGTCCTGGCTGCAACTCCGTCTTGCCATCACCCCCGAACAGGCACCCGCACTGGAGGACCAGTTGCTGGAGCTGGGGGCGGTATCGGTTACCTTCATGGACGCCGAAGATCAGCCCATTTTCGAGCCGGACCTGGGCACCACACCGCTCTGGTCGAACACCCATTTGCTCGCGCTATTCGAGGCCGACACCGACGGCGAGGCGCTGCTGCAGCACCTGCGCCTGCTGTGGCAGGCCGACTTGCCGGCCCATGAGCTGGAGCAAATCGAGGATCAGGACTGGGAGCGCAGCTGGATGGACAACTTCCACCCCATGCGCTTTGGCCAGCGGCTGTGGATCGTGCCCAGCTGGCACGCCGCGCCCGAACCGGACGCCGTCAACCTGCTGCTCGACCCTGGTCTGGCCTTTGGCACCGGCACCCACCCGACGACCTCGCTATGCCTGCAGTGGCTCGACGCCCAACAGCTGCACGGCAAAACGTTAATCGACTTTGGCTGCGGCTCGGGCATCCTGGCTATCGCCGGCCTGCTGCTGGGTGCAGAGCATGCGGTGGGCACCGATATCGATATTCAGGCGCTGGAAGCCTCACGCGACAATGCCCAGCGCAACCAGATTGCCGCTGAACACTTCGACCTCTACCTGCCCGAGCGCATGCCCGCAGCTCCCGCGGATGTGCTGGTAGCCAATATCCTCGCCGGCCCGCTGGTCAGCCTGGCGCCGCAACTGGCCAGCCTGGTCAAACCCGGCGGACTGCTGGCGCTGTCGGGCATCCTTGCAGAACAGACCGACGAGATCCTGCAGGCTTACCAGGGCGACTTTGAGCTGGACCCGGTCGCAGAACAGGACGGCTGGATTCGTGTGAGCGGCAAGCGGCGATGACAGCGCGCGGTTAATACGGGCAAAATGGCGCTTTCGCCACCTACTCCACGTAACAGGACAGCCGGCCAGACATGAGCGAACTGCAGGTCACCCAGTGCCCCTTCTGCAAGACCCACTTTCGCCTCACTCAGGAGCAGCTGCAGGCTGCTGCCGGTAATGTGCGCTGCGGCGCCTGCCTGAAGGTGTTCAACGCTCTGACTGCCGGGCAGAACCAGTCCGCTGCCGAGCCCGCTGCCAGTCAAGCTGTCGACAAGCAGCAAACCCTGCTGATCCACGACGATCTGGAGCTGGATGAACTCGACCTGGAGGCCCTCGGCCTGGATGAGTCGATCCTGGACGAGCTGACGCCGCGCGAGGAGCCACCCAAGCCAGCCCCGCTCGAACCCACACCGGCCAGTTTTGAGCTGCTTGACGATGACGAGCCCGAGCTGACCCTCGCCGAGACCGCCCGCCGGGACGAGGAGCGTGTCGAGCCCGGCTTCAGCAGCATCGACAGCGATGATGAGCTGGATCTGAACGAAGCCTTTATAGCCACACCGAAGGCCCGCGACTTTGCGCCGGTTTTCGCATCCGAGCCAGAACCGGAAGACGAGCCGGAGGTTGAAGCAGAGCCGCCAGCCAAGCCTGCCCGCGCCCATCAGGTGCCCCTGCAGGACACCGACAACAGCGCCATCTTCCGCCGCGGCCAGCCCGAAGAGCCGCTCTACGCCAACGACGAACAGGCCGACAGCAGCGAGCAGCCAGAACCGGCGCAAGACACCGACAACGAAGGGCGCACCGAACCGCGCCTGGATAATGGCAGCGTCCTGCCAGAGCTGGAAGATGAACCGCTGCAGCTGGCTGCCCCCTTGAGCCGCCGCCGCGCCCGCAGCAACCTCTTGTGGGGCGCCTTGTGCCTGCTTGCCATCCTCGGTCTGGCAGCCCAGGCCATTTACTACAACTTTGACGCTTGGGCACGCGACAACCAGCTGCGCCCGGTCATGCAAGACATCTGCCTGGTTGCCGGCTGCCAATTGCCGGCCCGCGTAGATATCGGCCAGATCCGCAGCAGCAATCTGCTGGTCAGGCCACACCCGGAGTTTCCCAACAGCCTGGATATCAACGTGATCATCTATAACCGGGCCGACTACTCCCAACCCTTTCCGGTTATCCGCATGCAGTTCAGCAACAGCCGAGGCGAGACGGTCAGCAGCAAGGACTTCCGCCCCGAGGAGTACCTGGCCGGCGAGCTGGCCGGGCGCAACCTGATGCCGTCGCAAACCCCTATCCATATAGCCCTGAACATGGTCGCCCCGGGCAGCGCGGCCGTCAGCTACCAGCTGGACTTTGTGGCTCCCTGACAATGACGCCGTCAGGGAGTCATCCTTTCGTCGACTACCCGAGCACATTCGCCGGGAGCTGACCTAAACTGGCTGTACAAAAAACGCCCAGTACAGTCTTTAACCGGCCATACTTTGCGGGTATCATGGCGACCCTTTTCGCACTTCATCACCCTGACCGGGACTCCGGACGGGATGCCGTGCCGTTGTTAAAGCACAGACCACCGGGCATTACAGGGATGGACCAGCAGTGATCAGTATCGGACCTTACCAGTTAGCCAATCGCGTCATTCTGGCCCCCATGGCCGGGGTTACCGATCAGCCCTTCCGGCAGCTGTGCCGCCGCCTGGGCGCCGGTCTGGTGGTATCCGAGATGGTCACGAGCGATACCCGCCTGTGGAACAGCCGCAAATCCCGCCTGCGCCTGCAGCACGACGGCGAACCCGAACCACGCTCGGTACAGATCGCCGGTGGCGACCCCGAGATGATGGCCGAGGCCGCGCGCATGAACGCCCAGCTTGGCGCTCAGATCATCGACATCAACATGGGCTGCCCGGCCAAGAAGGTCTGCAACAAGGCAGCCGGCTCCGCCCTGCTGCGCGATGAGCCGCTGGTAGCCGCCATCTGTGAAGCCGTGGTGCAGGCGGTGGACATTCCCGTCACGCTAAAAATCCGCACCGGCTGGGACCCCGAGAACCGCAACGCCCTGCGTGTTGCGCGTATTGCCGAAGACAGCGGCATTCAGGCGCTGGCCGTGCACGGCCGGACGCGCTCGGAGCTGTACACCGGCCATGCCGAGTACGACACCATCGCAGCGGTAAAGCAAAGCATCTCGATTCCGGTATTTGCCAACGGCGACATCGACAGCCCGCAAAAAGCCGCCAAGGTACTTGAGCACACCGGAGCCGATGCAGTAATGATCGGCCGCGCCGCCCAGGGGCGTCCCTGGATATTCCGTGAAATAGACCATTACCTGCGCGGCGGTGAGCTGCTGGCCGAGCCTGCGCTCGCCGAGCAGGAGCAGATTCTGATGCAGCACCTTGAGGCGCTGCACGGCTTCTATGGCGCTGAACACGGCGCCCGTATCGCCCGCAAGCACGTCAGCTGGTACCTGCAGACCCTGCCGGGAGCCAGCGAGTTTCGCCGCGACTTTAACCGCATCACCGACGCTGAGCAGCAGGCACGCGCCATTGCCGGCTACTTCAGCCGCCTGTTGGACGGAGATCTGGCAGCATGAATTTCGACACAACCCTACCTGATGGAAACCCCACTGTGAGCGACAGCAGTCAATCCACCCTCCCCCCCAGCGGGATCAACGACACCCGCGATCAAAAAACGCTGCGCGACAGCGTCGAGGACGCCCTGCACAACTACTTTCAGCACCTTGAGGGCCAGGACGTGACCGACGTCTACAACATGGTGCTGTCAGAAGTCGAAGCGCCGCTGCTCGAGAGCGTAATGAACTACGTCAAGGGCAACCAGACCCGCGCCTCCGAGGTGCTGGGCCTGAATCGCGGCACGCTGCGCAAAAAGCTCAAACAGTACGGATTGCTCTGACGCCGCAAGCCAGAATTGTCTCCACTTGAAGCTTGAGGCTTGTAGCTTGAAGCTGACTTTTTGAACCTAGCCTGGATCCAAGATGACCGACCAAACTACCCGCCAGCCGGTACGCCGCGCGCTGATCAGTGTTTCTGACAAAACCGGTATCGTCGATTTTGCCCGCGAGCTGAGCGCCCAGGGCGTTGAAATCCTCTCCACCGGCGGCACCTACAAGCTGCTCTGCGAGCAGGGCATCAAGGCTGTTGAAGTCGCTGACTACACCGGCTTCCCGGAAATGATGGACGGCCGGGTCAAGACCCTGCACCCGAAAATCCACGGCGGCATCCTGGGTCGCCGTGACATCGACGGCGCCGTTATGTCCGAGCATGGCATCCAGCCCATCGACATGGTCGTAGTCAATCTCTACCCCTTCGCCGCTACGGTAGCAAAGCCCGGCTGCACCCTGCCTGACGCCATCGAGAACATCGACATCGGCGGCCCGACCATGGTCCGCAGCGCCGCCAAGAACCACAAAGACGTTGCCATCGTGGTCAACGCCGGCGACTACAGCAGCATCCTCGACGCTCTCAAGAGCGGCGGCCTGAGCTACGCCCAGCGCTTTGATCTGGCACTGAAAGCGTTCGAGCACACTGCGGCCTACGACGGCATGATTGCCAACTACCTGGGCACCATCGAGCAGACCCGCGACACCCTGAGCACCGAAGACCGCGCCGCCTTCCCGCGCACCTTCAACAGCCAGTTCATCAAAGTGCAGGACATGCGCTACGGCGAAAACCCGCACCAGGCCGCCGCCTTCTACAAGGAAGCAGCACCGGCCGAGGCCAGCATCGCCACCGCCACCCAGCTGCAGGGCAAAGAGCTGTCCTACAACAACGTGGCCGACACCGACGCCGCGCTGGAATGCGTCAAGGGCTTCACCAAACCGGCCTGCGTTATCGTCAAACACGCCAACCCTTGCGGCGTTGCCGTTGTACCGGAAGATGAAGGCGGCATCCGCAAGGCCTATGACCTGGCCTGGGCAACCGACAGCGAATCCGCCTTCGGCGGCATCATCGCCTTCAACCGTGAGCTGGACGGCGACACTGCTGCCGCCATCGTTGAACGTCAGTTTGTTGAGGTAATCATTGCCCCGCGCATCAGCGTTGAGGCCCGCGCCGCCGTCGCCGCCAAAGCCAACGTTCGCCTGCTCGAGTGCGGCGAATGGGGTACCGACCGCCAGGCCGACTGGGACTACAAGCGCGTCAACGGTGGCCTGCTGGTGCAGAGCCGTGATATCGGCATGATTACCGCCGACGACCTGAAAGTGGTGACCAAACGCGCGCCGACCGAGCAGGAAATCCACGATCTGGTCTTCGCCTGGAAAGTCGCCAAGTTCGTCAAATCCAACGCCATTGTCTACGCCAAGGGCCGTCAGACCATCGGTGTCGGCGCAGGCCAGATGAGCCGCGTCAACTCCGCTCGCATCGCTGCCATCAAGGCCGAGCATGCCGGCCTGCAGGTTGCCGGCGCGGTCATGGCCTCCGACGCTTTCTTCCCGTTCCGCGACGGCATCGACAACGCTGCCAAGGTCGGTATCAGCGCCGTCATCCAACCGGGCGGCTCCATGCGCGATCAGGAAGTGATCGATGCGGCTGATGAAGCCGGCATGGCAATGGTATTTACGGGCATGCGCCACTTCCGTCACTAATCCCTGAGCCACAAGCCGCAAGCCGCAAGCTGCAAGCAGGAGCACGTCGTAAGGCGTTTTCCCTTGCAGCTTGAAGCTTGAAGCTTGCAGCTCTCTCCACAGGAGAGTTACATGAACGTACTGATTATCGGCAGCGGCGGCCGCGAGCACGCGCTGGCGTGGAAAGTGGCGCAGGACGAGCGCGTCGAGAAGGTCTTTGTCGCGCCGGGCAACGCCGGCACCGCGATCGAAGCCAAATGTGAAAACGTCGCCATCGACGTGCTGGCTCTGGACCAGCTGGTTGCCTTTGCCAAGGACAACGTCAGCCTGACCATCGTCGGCCCGGAAGCCCCGCTGGTCGCCGGTGTTGTTGACCGCTTCCGCGAGCACGGCCTGCCCTGCTTTGGCCCCACCGCCGGCGCCGCGCAGCTGGAAGGCTCCAAGGCCTTCACCAAGGACTTTCTGGCCCGCCACCAGATCCCGACCGCCGAGTACCAGAACTTCACCGACGTCGAGCCCGCACTGGCCTACCTGCGCGAGAAAGGCGCGCCCATCGTCATCAAGGCCGACGGCCTGGCAGCCGGCAAGGGCGTGATCGTTGCCATGACCCTTGATGAAGCCGAAGCCGCCGTACGCGACATGCTGGCCGGCAATGCCTTTGGCGAGGCCGGCTCACGCGTTGTCATCGAAGAATTCCTGGATGGCGAAGAAGCCAGCTTTATCGTCATGGTTGATGGCGAGCACGTGCTGCCCATGGCCACCAGTCAGGATCACAAGCGCGTTGGCGACGGCGACACCGGCCCCAACACCGGTGGCATGGGCGCCTACTCCCCTGCTCCGGTTGTCACCAGCGACGTGCATCAGCGCGTAATGGACCAGGTAATCTGGCCGACCGTGCGCGGCATGGCCGCTGAAGGCAACGTCTACACCGGCTTTCTGTACGCCGGCCTAATGATTGATGCAGCCGGCAACCCGAAGGTCATCGAGTTCAACTGCCGCTTTGGCGACCCGGAGACCCAGCCGATCATGCTGCGCCTGCAGTCCAGCCTGGTTGAGCTGATTGAAGCGGCAAACGCCGGCACCCTGGATAAGGTCGACGCCACGTGGGATCCGCGTTGCAGCCTGGGCGTCGTGCTGGCTGCCGGCGGCTACCCGGCTGACTATGCCAAAGGTGACGTGATCCAGGGTCTGGATGTCGCCGTCAGCGACAGCGGCAAGGTTTTCCACGCTGGCACCGCGCTGAAAGACGGCCAAGTGACCACCAGCGGCGGCCGCGTTCTGTGCGCCACCGCACTGGGCAACAGCGTGCGCGAAGCCCAGCAGGGTGCCTATCGCCTGGCGGAGCAGATCAGCTGGAACGGCTGCTTCTACCGCAAGGACATCGGCTACCGCGCCATCGCCCGCGAAAGCTGAGTACCAGCCGGCATGCCTGTGCCCCGTCCAGCGGGGTTTTCAGGCATGCCAACGGGCGCACCCGCCCAATTTACCGCCCAGCGCAGGGGCTCAACTGCCTGCCAATAACATGCACGCGAGCAAAAGCGCACAGACAGACAACAGACTGTCCGCTTGATCCGTTTCGAGCGAGTCCACACTGGGCTATACTGGCCGACGAATCGTTGAAACCGGATATCCAAACCAAGGACAGGACCCCACGTGAAGCCAGTCAGTTCACTGCTGCTCGCCCTGCTGCTCGGCATCGCCTTCACGTTCACCAGTTGGGTTGATACGGTTGAAAGCAGCACGCCTGCCTACCGTACCTTCGTCGACCCCGGTGGCGATCTGACGTTGCAGGACATTCTCTCCAATCGCTACGCGAACCGCTTTATTCCGGCGCCGGAAGGCCCTTTGCGCCTGCCCGGCAACAACGGCACCCTGTGGGTCGAATTTACCCTCGACTCAGTCCAGGACAAGCTGCTGACCATCGATAACCCCGCTATCGGCCTGATTGAAGTCTACCGCCTGACCCAGAACGAGCCGCGCCAGCTCTACCGCACCGGCACCAGCCAGCCCTTCAGCAGCCGCCCGCTGCCCTTTCACGGCTACGCATTCCCGCTCGATGGCAGCAGCGCCGCCGGCGACACCCTGCTACTGCGCCTGAGAAACGACTACCCGCTGGCTGCTCGCATCGTATTGCAGGATATTGCCGCCGCCGCGGCAGAGCACTCCATGCAGCAGACCGTCCAGGGCATTCTGGTGGGGCTGCTGCTTGCCCTGTTCCTGCATGGCATGCTGCACGGCCTGATCGGACGCGATCCATTCCACCTGCTGCTGGCGGCTGCAGGCCTGGTACTCGCCGCCAGCAACGTTACAGCCCTGAACTGGATCGTCAGCCTGCTGCCGCAGCTGCACGGCCAACCGGGGCAGATACTGCTGTTAAGCGCCTACCCCTTGCTGGCCCTGTTACTGCTCAGCCAGCTCAGCGGGCGACAGACCAAGGGGCTGCAACGCGGCGTG
This sequence comes from Halopseudomonas pachastrellae, assembly GCF_900114765.1. GTDB lineage: Bacteria > Pseudomonadota > Gammaproteobacteria > Pseudomonadales > Pseudomonadaceae > Halopseudomonas > Halopseudomonas pachastrellae. Next base: position 8,585 of record NZ_FOUD01000004.1, on the reverse strand, counting down.
TATGGCCTGGCCATCGCCAGCGCCATGCTGGTTACCATCGCCGCCGCGTTCCCGCCCCTGTTCCGCTTTATCTCAAACCTCGTTCTGATTGGCCTGCCAGCCTGCATGCTGATCATTCTTGGCATTGTGCATACCACACAACAGCAGTGGGATCGCCCCTTCAGCTTTGGCGCCGTGCTTCTGCTGGGACAGGGCCTGGTTGCCGAGTACGTCGGCAAGCAACTGCCACACGCCTACCTGGCTGATCTGCTGCTCTGGAGCGCGCTGGTCAGCTTCAGCTGGAGCCTGTACCGCCGCCTGCAACTGCAACTCACGCGCCGCATTCGCGAGCGCCAGGACAGCGCCACCGCTCGCGCCGAGCAGCGCGCCAAGGCCGAGTTTCTGGCCCGTATAAGCCACGAGATACGCACCCCCATGAACGGCGTGCTGGGCATGAGTGAGCTGCTGCTGGACACCGCTCTGTCGGCCAAGCAGCGCGACTACGTGCAAACCATTCACGGCTCGGGCAATGACCTGCTCAACCTGATCAACGAAATTATCGATATGTCGCGCCTGGAATCAGGCCAGCTGACGCTGGAGCGCGTACAGTTTGACCTGCATGCACTGGTCAACGATTGTCTGGACATCTATCGCATACGCGCCGAGGCACAAGGTGTCGAGCTGATCGGCTTTGTACACCCGGAGGTGCCCCGTACACTGCAGGGCGATCCGACCCGCCTGCGGCAGGTGCTGATGAACCTGCTGGCCAACGCCCTGCATCAGACCGACTCGGGCGAGGTACTGCTGGTGGTTGGCCTGGAGAAACGCGACAACACCCCGCAGCTGCGCTTTGCCGTGCAGGACACCGGCGAGAACATGCCCGAAGAAGCCCGTGACAGCTTGCTCAACAGCGACTTCAAGGTCACCCGCTTCCTCGACCAGTCCGACACCGACGGCAAACTGCCGCTGGTCATCACCCGCCAGTTGATTGGCATGATGCACGGCCAGATCGGTATCAAGGCCAGCGGCGAGCAGGGCAACACCGTCTGGTTTACCCTGCCGGCAACCCATCTGGACAACCCGGCTGAAGAGGCCTCTGCCGAGGGCCGCAGCCTGGTTGACCGCAGCATCCTGATCGTTGACGACAACGCTACCTGCCGCAAGGTACTGCAACAGCAAACCACCGCCTGGGGCATGCGCGCCCAGAGCGCCTCAAGCGGTCGCGAGGCGCTGGCCACGCTGCGCAACCAGGCCAACCTGGGCAACCCCTTCGACATCATCCTGCTTGATCAGTCCATGCCCGGCATGAGCGGCGTCGAACTGGCCAGCCGCATCAAGGATGACGCTGTGCTAGGCAATGACCTGCTGATCATCATGCTGACCGGCATCAATCAGGTCCCCAGCCGAGTGATTGCTCGCAATGCCGGCATTCGCCGCATTCTCAGCAAGCCGGTTGCCGGTTACACCCTGCGTACAACCCTGATTGACGAGTGGAGTCAGCGCCGCGCGGCGTCCGGCGACAGCGCTGATCGCGACCAGCACGAAACCGAGCAGGACAGCGGCATGGATGGGGATTACCGCGTTCTGATTGCCGAAGACAACGCCATCTCCACCAAGGTAATCCTAGGCATGCTGGCCAAGCTCGGGGTGTCGGCAACGGCGGTGGACAACGGCGCCCGGGCGGTCGAGGCCGTGCAGCAGCAAAGCTTTGATCTGGTGCTGATGGATTGCGAGATGCCGGAAATGGACGGCTTTACTGCCGCGGAGCAGATACGTCGCTGGGAGCAACGCAGCGGCACCCAGCCCATCCCGGTGATTGCGCTGACCGCTCACATTCTGCCGGAGCACCGCGAGCGAGCGCGCAAGGCCGGCATGAACGGCCACATGGCCAAGCCCGTCGAGCTCAACCAGCTGCGCGAACAACTGCAGCACTGGCGCGCGTTGAAGAACGACACCCTCAGCCTGCTGTAATACAGCAGGCTGGGCCAACTCAAGAGATCGCTACGCAGCAGTTGCGCCGGCGTAGTCTGCCCACCAGTTCAGCCAGATGTCATTCCACATGAGCCACCTCCAGAACAGCTCTGCAGCGCGGCCCACTGGCCACGCTTTACAGACGCCACTCTAGAAGCATAGGACAACCCGAGCTATTTGAAAGCCGCTATAGGCGCAATAGCGCCAACCTTCAGCGGCTCTTGCGCCCTGCCCCGCTGCCGTTGCGCGAGCGCTTGCTCTGACTCTTGCCAGCACCTGTTTCGCGCGGCGGCAAACCGGTGTGCTGAGTCAGCGTACGGCCGGCCTTTTTGCTGCCGGTTGGGGTAGAGTTCTTGCGCCGCGCACTCTGATAGCTGCCCACCGCCGGCTGGAAGCTGGGAATCAACTGGTGCTTGCCGTTGCCGATCAGGTCAGCGCGCCCCATGCTCTTGAGCGCTTCACGCAACAACGGCCAGTTGTTCGGGTCGTGGTAGCGCAGAAACGCCTTGTGCAGACGACGCTGACGCTCGCCTTTGACGGTACCCACCGAGTCGCTCTTGTAGGTCACCTTGCGCAGCGGGTTCTTGCCCGAGTGGTACATGGCGGTTGCCGTGGCCATGGGCGAGGGATAAAACGCCTGCACCTGATCAGCGCGGAAGCCGTTGCGCTTGAGCCACAGCGCCAGGTTCATCATGTCTTCATCGGTGGTGCCCGGGTGGGCCGCGATAAAGTAAGGGATCAGGTACTGCTCCTTGCCCGCTTCCTTCGAGAACTTCTCGAACATCTGCTTGAAGCGGTCATAGCTGCCGATACCGGGCTTCATCATCTTGCTGAGTGGCCCTTCCTCGGTATGCTCGGGCGCAATCTTCAGATAGCCCCCAACATGGTGCGTCACCAGCTCCTTGACGTACTCCGGCGACTCGACCGCCAGGTCATAGCGCAGGCCCGAGGCGATCAGGATCTTCTTCACCCCCGGCAATGCGCGCGCCTTGCGGTACAGCTCGATCAACGAGGAGTGGTCGGTATTGAGGTTGTCACAGATGCCCGGATACACGCACGAGGGCTTGCGACAGGCCGCCTCGATTTCCGGGCTCTTGCAGGCAATGCGGTACATGTTGGCAGTCGGGCCGCCCAGATCGGAGACCACCCCGGTAAAGCCCGGCACCTTGTCACGCATGTCCTCGATTTCACGGATGATCGAGTCGTGCGAACGGTTCTGGATAATGCGCCCTTCGTGCTCGGTGATCGAGCAGAAGGTACAACCACCAAAGCAGCCGCGCATGATATTGACCGAGAAGCGAATCATCTCGTAGGCCGGAATACGCTCGCCACCATAAACCGGGTGCGGCACCCGCGCGTAGGGCAAGCCGAAGACGTAGTCCATCTCCTCGGTGCTCAGCGGAATCGGCGGCGGGTTGAACCAGACATCGCGATCACCGTGACGCTGCACCAGCGCGCGAGCGTTACCAGGGTTTGTCTCCAGATGCAGCACGCGGTTGGCATGGGCGTAGAGCACCGGATCACCCTTGACCTTCTCGAAGGCCGGCAGACGGATCACCGTACGGTCACGCTCAAGGCGCGGGTGCGGCAGCAGTTCGATTACCTGAACCTCGTCAGCCGCCGACTCGGGCTCCGGCCCCTTGGCCTGCTCCACTGCGCAGGCAGCGGTGTCCTGGGTGTTGACGTAAGGGTTGATGATCTTGTCGATCTTGCCGGGCCGGTCGATGCGGGTAGAGTCCAGCTCAAACCAGCCTTCGGGCGTATCGCGGCGAATAAACGCAGTGCCGCGCACATCGGTAATGTCCTGAATCGGCTCACCGCGACTCAGGCGATGGGCTACCTCGACAACAGCCCGCTCGGCGTTGCCGTAGAGCAGGATATCGGCCTTGGCGTCGACCAGCAGCGAGTGCCGCACCTTGTCCTGCCAGTAGTCATAGTGGGCGATACGCCGCAGCGAGGCTTCGATACCACCGAGCACAATCGGCACATCCTTGAAAGCCTCCCGGCAGCGCTGGCTGTAGACCAGACTGGCGCGATCCGGGCGCTTGCCACCCTGTCCGCCGGCGGTGTAGGCATCATCGGAACGTACCTTGCGATCAGCCGTGTAGCGGTTGATCATCGAGTCCATATTGCCGGCAGCCACCCCAAAAAACAGGTTGGGCTTGCCCAGCTTCATGAAGTCCTGCTTACTGTGCCAGTCAGGCTGGCTGATGATGCCGACGCGGTAGCCCTGGGCTTCCAGCAGACGGCCAATGACTGCCATACCGAACGACGGATGGTCGACATAGGCATCGCCGGTGACGATGATCACATCGCAGCTGTCCCAGCCGAGCTGATCCATTTCCTCGCGACTGACCGGCATGAATGGCGCCGGGCCAAAGCACTCGGCCCAATAACGCGGATAGTCGAACAGCTGATGCTTGGCGACCGGAATAGAGACGGCCATGTTCACTCCTCCCCGTAGCCGGAGTACGAGCCCGGTGCGAGGTTTTCAAAACGGGTGTATTTGCCCAGAAACGCCATCCGTGCCGTGCCGATGGGGCCGTTACGCTGCTTGCCGATAATCAGCTCCGCAATACCCTTGTCCTGGGTGTCGGGGTGATAGACCTCATCACGATAGACAAACATGATGACGTCGGCGTCCTGCTCGATCGCACCAGACTCACGCAAGTCGGAGTTGATCGGGCGTTTGTTGGGTCGCTGCTCAAGCGAGCGGTTGAGCTGCGACAAGGCAATGACCGGGACGTTGAACTCCTTGGCCAGCGCCTTGAGCGAGCGGGAAATTTCGGAAATTTCGTTGGTGCGGTTTTCCGATGCGGCGCCGCCGATACGCATCAGCTGCAGGTAGTCGATCATGATCAACCCCAGGTCGCCGTGCTCACGCACGATCCGACGGGCTCGGGTACGCATCTCCATCGGCGACAGGCCTGCGGTGTCGTCGATAAACAGCTTACGGTCGTTGAGCATGTTGACCGCCGAGGTCAGACGCGGCCAATCCTCATCATCCAGGCGGCCGGAGCGCACCTTGGTCTGGTCGATGCGGCCGAGCGAAGACAGCATACGCATGATCAGCGACTCACCTGGCATCTCCAGCGAGAACACCAGCACCGCCTTGTCGCTGCGCATCACCGCATTCTCAACCAGATTCATGGCAAAGGTGGTTTTACCCATCGACGGACGACCAGCGACGATAATCAGGTCAGCCGGCTGCAAGCCAGAGGTCATGTTGTCCAGCTCGGTAAAGCCGGTGGAAAGGCCGGTAATGGAGCCTTCACTGTTGAACAGCGTGTCGATGCGATCGATCGCCTTGGTCAGCAGCGCATTGACCCCTTCCGGGCCACCGGTCTTGGGCCGACTCTCGGCAATCGAGAAAATCTTGCGCTCGGCATCATCGAGCACCTCGGTCGCCTGCATACCCTTGGGGTTGAAGGCGGTATCGGCAATCTCGGTGCTGACACTGATCAACTGACGCAGGGTGGAGCGCTCGCGGATGATCTGCGCATAGGCACTGATGTTGGCTACCGAGGGGGTATTTTTGGCCAGTTGCCCGAGGTAGGCCAGACCACCCACCTGATCGGTCAGCCCTTCCTTGTCCAGCTCTTCAGCCAGGGTCACCACGTCAAACGGCAGGTTGCGCGAGGCCAGGCGCACCAGCGCCTGAAAGATCAACCGATGGTCGTGGCGATAAAAATCACTGTCAGTCAGCTGCTCGGCGACTCGCTCCCAGGCCATGTTGTCCAGCATCACCCCGCCAAGTACTGCCTGCTCGGCCTCAATCGAGTGCGGGGGCACCTTCAAGGCAGCGGTCTGCAGGTCCAGCTCGGGACGGTCGGTGTACAGTGATTCGGTCATGGGAGTGCGCTCAAAACAGCCTGATCAGAAATGCAACACGGCGCCTGTCCGCAGACAGGCGCCGTGTTGAAGTCTAACGACAAAGCCCCGGCAAATCATCCGCTCAAGGCGGATAGCGCGAGGCCAATCGTTATTAGCCGGCTACAACAACCAGCTTGACGGTAGCGTCAACGTCGGTGTGCAGCTGCACATCGATGTCGAACTCGCCAACGGTACGCAGCGCGCCGTCGGGCAGACGGACTTCGCTCTTCTCGATGGCAACGCCAGCTGCAGTCACAGCGTCGGCGATGTCACGAGTACCGATGGAACCGAACAGTTTGCCCTCTTCGCCAGCGTTAGCAGCGATGGTGACAGTCAGATCAGCCAGTTTGGCAGCGCGGGCTTCAGCCTCGGCTTTCTTCTCGGCAGCGATCTTTTCCAGTTCAGCGCGGCGTGCTTCAAAAGCAGCTACGTTGTCAGCAGTCGCCGGAGTGGCTTTGCCGAAGGGCAGCAGGAAATTGCGAGCGTAACCAGCTTTAACAGCGACTTTGTCGCCCAGGTTACCCAGGTTCGCGATCTTTTCGAGCAGGATAACTTCCATTGCGATGACCTCTTTAATTCAACCTTGACCGTTTGAGTCATCGTTGCCGCCGCCGGAAACCGGCTTAAGGCGGGAACGGAAATCAAACAGACTATCAATAAACGCCAAAATCATGATCAGGGGGTACAGCACTTGCCACACGAACAGTAACGCCACATACAGCACCACCAGCGGGCCGATACCCAGACGCTTGATGCCGACTACGCCGTGTACCAGCGCCAGGCCGGCAAACAGCAGCGGCACGGTAGCAACCGGCGCGAGCAACACCAGGCCATCGACCTGAGGCCCGCCAAACACGGCCAGGACCAGCACCACGCCCATCCAGGGTGCCAACCGCAGACGGTGAAACTCCTCGCGGAATCCACCCGGGTTGTACAACCGGGCTTGCCAGGCGCGCGCCAGTATCAGGCTAACCAGCGTCATGGCCGCATGGGTTGCACCCATCAGGCCAGCCAGCAACGGCACCAGCATGGTCTGGAGGCGCGCAAGCGCTGCCTCGTCAACCTCGCCCAGCTCACTGAGCATCTGCGGCAGGGCCGCCTGAATCTGCTCGGCCAGCTGCTGCAAGGGCGCCTGTAACGTCGCCATCAACACCAGGGCAAACACCAGCCCCAGCGGCGCTGTCGCCATGACTACCAGCGACCATTCGCTGCGCTGACGCAATAACAGCGCCAGCGCGGCACTACCCAGCAGTACCAGCAGCGGGGTCGGATCGCCTATCAGGGCCCAGGCCAGCGCGGGCAGCGCGCCCCAGACCACAACCGACATACCTTCCGACCAACCGCGGCGCAATAGCACCAGCGCCAGTACTACTGCACCGAACCAGAACAACAGGGGGACGGCGACTGACAAACCCACCACCAGGGTGGCTTGCCGACGACCGCGCATTATGAATTCAGCGAGCCCCTGCATGCCGATTCGGCTTCCCGATCAATTACTTTTGGCTACCAATCAACGACCGTGGCCGTCGGTGTAAGGCAGCAGAGCCAGGTAGCGGGCGCGCTTGATAGCAACGGCCAGCTGACGCTGGTACTTGGCCTTGGTACCGGTGATACGGCTCGGGACAATCTTGCCGGTCTCGGTGACATAGGCCTTCAGAGTGTTGAGATCTTTGTAATCGATCTCTTTTACGCCTTCAGCGGTAAAACGGCAGAACTTTCTGCGACGGAAAAAACGTGCCATGGCAGCGTCTCCTTAATTCTGGAATGGGAACTGAAAAAACTTACTCGTCGTCACCGTTGTCGTCGGCGTCGTTGCTGTTGTCAGCATTGTCGTTGGAATCGTTGTCGTCGTTGCGCTCGCGACGCTCGCGACGCTCACCACGACCACTTTCCTCGGACTTGAGCATGTCAGACTGTTCGGTAACGGCTTCGTCACGACGGATGACCATGTTGCGGATAACGGCATCGTTGTAACGGAAGTTTTCGCTCAGCTCATCCAGTGCCTTGGCGCTGCACTCAACGTTCATCATGATGTAGTGAGCTTTGTGGATCTTGTCGATCGGGTAAGCCAGCTGGCGGCGGCCCCAATCTTCCAGACGGTGTACTTTGCCGCCGTCTTCTTCGATCACTTTGCTGTAGCGCTCAACCATCGCGCTAACCTGCTCGCTCTGGTCCGGGTGAACCAGGAATACGATTTCGTAATGACGCATATAAGCTCCTTACGGGTTATAGCCAGCTGCCCAAACAGTCTGGCAAGGAGTGGAACATAGGGTTTGGGGCGGCCATTCTAGTGAAGCGCCGCTCGGCTTGCAAGGGAAATGCCAGTAGCAGTCCGGAGGCAGGCAAAACCTGACCTGGAAGCTGGAAGCTGGAAGCTGGAAGCTGGAAGCTGGAAGCTGGAAGCCAATAGCGTTGGCGGAAAGCTAGGGATGGTCTGAAGTAGTTGTGTATTTCTGGCTGACTTCAGCCCCTGCCGATTTTAAAAGCGGCAAATCGATCAAAAACGCTCAGATCACCCGCTTATTTCTGTGTTTTTAGCCGCCGCGAGCACCTCGCGGCAGCCATTTTCCACATTACAGGCGCACCTCTCCTGCATTCGCCAGTAAATGTCGGCGCGCCATCCACAGGTTCGACAGAGCGAACAGTGTCACCAGTTGCGCCGTGTTTTTGGCCAAGCCGCGAAAGCGCACCTTGGTGTAACCGAACTGGCGCTTGATTACCCGGAACGGATGCTCGACCTTGGCGCGCACCTGAGCCTTGGC
>NZ_FOUD01000052.1 GCF_900114765.1 Halopseudomonas pachastrellae | reverse complement strand
ACCTTCGTGGCGTTCACCGGCACCCCGGTTTCCAGTGAGGACCGAGATACGCGCGCGGTATTTGGCGACTACATTCACGTCTACGACATGCAGCAGGCAAAGGAAGATGGTGCAACGGTTGCTATCTACTATGAGTCCCGCTTGGCCAAGCTGGCGCTGAAAGACAGTGATATGCCGCACATCGATGATCAGGTCGATGAGCTGGCTGAGGATGAAGAAGAGGATCAGCAGTCACGGCTCAAGTCGCGTTGGGCCGCGCTGGAAAAGGTGGTGGGTGCAGAGCCACGCATCAAGAGTATTGCGGCAGATCTGATTCAGCATTTCGAGGAACGCAATCAAGCGCAGCAGGGCAAGGCCATGGTCGTCACCATGAGTCGTGAGATCTGTGTGCACCTCTACAACGAAATCATCGCGCTGCGTCCTGATTGGCATGACGAGGACCCGGAGAAGGGCGCCATCAAAGTAGTGATGACTGGCAGCGCATCTGATAAAGCGTTGCTCCGGCCGCATATCTACTCTGGGCAGGTGAAGAAACGGCTGGAGAAACGCTTCAAAGACCCGAAAGATCCGCTGCAGATTGTGATCGTCCGTGACATGTGGCTGACCGGCTTCGATGCACCCTGTGTGCACACGCTCTACGTCGACAAGCCGATGAAGGGGCACAACCTGATGCAGGCGATTGCGCGCGTCAATCGGGTGTTCAAGGATAAGCAGGGCGGACTGGTGGTCGACTACATTGGCATCGCCAATGAACTCAAGTCGGCGCTGAAGGAGTACACCGCAAGCAAGGGGCGCGGGCGGCCTACTGTCGACGCTCATGAAGCCTATTCGCTGCTGGCCGAGAAGATGGATATCTTGCGTGGCATGCTGCACGGCTTTGATTACAGCGACTATCTGAATGGCGGCCACAAGCTGTTGGCTGGTGCGGCGAACCATATCCTTGGCCTTGAGGATGGCAAGAAGCGCTTTGCTGACAACGCACTGGCGATGAGTAAGGCGTTTAGCCTGTGCTGCACGCTGGATGAGGCGAAGGCAGAGCGGGAGGAGGTTGCGTTCTTCCAGGCAATCAAAGTTCTGCTGACCAAGCGTGATATCAGCGCGAAGAAAAAGACCGACGAAGAGCGTGAGTTGGCAATCCGCCAGATCATCGGCAATGCGGTTGTGACGGGTGATGTGGTGGACGTGTTTGCGGCTGTTGGCCTGGATAAACCGAACATCGGTTTGCTCGATGACGACTTCCTTGCTGAAGTGCGCAGCCTCCCCGAGAAGAACCTCGCGGTAGAACTGCTTGAGCGCCTGCTGGAAGGGGAAATCAAAAGTCGATTCTCCACCAACGTCGCTCAAGAAAAGAAATTCTCCGAGCTGCTGAGTAACGTCATTGC
>NZ_FOUD01000044.1 GCF_900114765.1 Halopseudomonas pachastrellae | reverse complement strand
AGTTGCTGAGTATCGCCTATGGCGTACTCAAATCAGGTAAGCCCTTCGACCCAGCATTGGCCATTGCGCACTAAGTTGGAAGACGGTATCTACGGCACAGCGCGGCGTCCGTTTTCCTGGGTTACTCGGTGTGGAAACACAATAAAAAACGCCCGAAGGCTTTCGCTTTCGGGCGTTTTTGCTGGCTAAGCGGCTGCGATCAGGCGGCGGGCTGGGCTGCCTTGACCATGGTTTGCAGCTCACCAGACTCGTGCAGCTCCAGAATAATATCGCTGCCGCCTACCAGTTCGCCGTTGATCCACAGCTGCGGAAAGGTCGGCCAGTTGGCGTAGCCCGGCAGGCTTGCGCGGATTTCCGGGTTTTGCAGAATGTCTACGTAGGCAAACTTTTCACCGCAGGCCATCAGCGCTTGTGAGGCGCGGGCAGAGAAGCCGCACTGCGGGGCGTTCGGCGCACCTTTCATGTAGATCAGTACCGGGTTGTTGGCGATCTGTTCTTTGATGGTATCGATGATGTCCATTGCATTCCTCATGAGGTTGTCGGCGTTCTGGCGCCTTGCAGATGCGCCATTCTAACGTAAAGGAAGCTCTGATCAATTCCACACGCCCTCTGCGAGTGCTCAAGTGTGCAGACGCAAGGCGCGGTGTGCAGCCAATAGTGGTTCTATTGGCAAGCAGCGCAACGCCGCAGATGCATGCTTGAGCGCTCGCCCTGCGGGGCGTTCAGGCCGGTCAGCACCCTGCGTTGTGATTTCTCGACAGGTCCCGACATGCCTTCGAAACCACGCCTTGATTGCGGACCGGCCGGAACGCCAGAAGGCGTGTGGAATTAATCAGCGCTTCCTAAAGTCCTGCATCCTGCTGAGGCGCAAAAGCCTCTGCGACCAAGGCCCATTTGCCACGGGCCGGATTTTCCCTATAAGATCCCTGCTTCTCATTATTACTGTGGCTGTTACCAGGCCGTCAGGCTCTCTGGTACGGCGACGTATTTCCGGTCGTAAAGCGACCGAGGTTACTAGTATGACTACACGGCACTTTCTATCGTTGATGGACTGCTCGGAAGCCGAGCTCATCAGCCTGATCAAACGCGGTATCGAGCTCAAATCCCTGCATCGCCAGGGCGTGGTGTATGAGCCGTTGAAAAACCGCGTGCTGGGGATGATCTTCGAGAAGGCGTCCACCCGTACCCGCGTCTCGTTCGAGGCGGGCATGATTCACTTGGGCGGCCAGGCTATCTTTCTGTCGCCGCGCGACACCCAGCTGGGCCGCGGCGAGCCGATCGAAGACAGCGCCCGTGTGCTGTCCAGCATGTGCGACGCCATCATGATTCGCACCTTTGCCCACGAGACACTGGAAACCTTCGCCCAGTACTCCAAAGTGCCGATCATCAACGGCCTGAGCGATGACCTGCACCCTTGCCAGCTGCTGGCCGACATGCAGACCTATCTGGAGCATCGCGGCGCGATCAAGGGCAAGACCGTGGCCTGGATCGGCGACGGCAACAACATGTGCAACACCTTTATTCAGGCGGCCATCCAGTTTGATTTCAATCTGCGCGTTGCCTGCCCCGAAGGCTACGAGCCGGCCCAGCAGTTCCTGGATCAGGCTGGCGACCGCGTAACCGTAATGCGCGACCCGATGGAGGCCGTCGCCGGCGCTCACCTGGTCAACACCGACGTTTGGGCATCCATGGGCCAGGAAGATGAAGCCGAAGCGCGCCTCAAGCAGTTTGCGCCTTATCAGGTAACCCCGGCGATGCTGGATGCGGCCGACGAGTCGGTGCTGTTCATGCACTGTCTGCCCGCCCACCGTGGCGAAGAAGTCAGCGACGCGCTGATGGAAGACCCGCGCAGCGTGGTCTGGGATCAGGCAGAAAACCGCCTGCACGCGCAGAAAGCGCTGGTCGAATTTTTGCTGGTTGAGTAACGCCATGACCACGCCGGTGCTGGAGCTCGACTCTCTTGAATGCGGCTACGGCCAGCAGTTGATCGTCAACGCGCTGAGCATCCACCTGCGTGAGGGCGATATCGGCTGCCTGCTGGGCCCCTCTGGCTGCGGCAAGACAACGACTCTCCGGGCCATTGCCGGCTTTGAGCCCATCAGCGGCGGCAGCATCCTGCTCGATGGCAAGGCGCTAAGCACCGCGCAGCACCGGGTTGCCCCGGAACAGCGCCAAATTGGCATGGTATTTCAGGACTATGCGCTCTTCCCGCACCTGAGCGTGGCGGAGAATGTGGGCTTTGGTATTCATACCTCGCCCGACCGCAAGCGGGTTGTCGATGAGCTGCTCTCGCTGGTCAAACTCGACAAGCTCGGGCGGCGTTACCCGCACGAGCTGTCCGGCGGCCAGCAGCAACGCGTGGCCCTGGCCCGAGCAATGGCCCCCAACCCGCGCCTGTTGCTGTTGGACGAGCCCTTCTCCAATCTAGATGGCGAGCTGCGCCGCCGGCTGTCTGCCGAGGTGCGCGATATTCTCAAATCCCGAGGCATCAGCGCCATGCTGGTCACCCATGATCAGGCCGAGGCTTTTGCGGTGTGCGATCAGGTCGGCGTGCTGAAAGATGGGCACCTGCAGCAATGGGATACGCCCTACAATCTGTATCACGAACCCGCCACGCCCTTTGTCGCCAGCTTTATCGGCCAGGGCTACTTTATCCGCGGCCATATGCAGGCCCGCGATACCGTTGCTACCGAGCTTGGCGTTATTCAGGGCAACCGCGCCTACCCGATGCCAGAGGGCAGCCCGGTCGACGTGCTGCTGCGCCCGGATGACCTGGTGGGTGACGCCAGCAGCGCCCTGCGCGCCCGCGTAATCGACCGTACCTTTCAGGGTGCGACCATCCTCTACCGCCTGCAGCTCTCTACCGGCACCCAGCTGGAAGCGCTGTTCCCGAGCCACGCCGACCACCAGCCCGGCGATGAAGTCGGCCTGCGCGTCGCCGCCGAGCACCTCGTGCTCTTCCCGGCCCAAGGCAGCGTCAACCTGCACGCCCAGCTGCCGCTGGAGCAAGTCCTCAACGCCAACCAGTCAGCCTGACGTCACCCGCAGCAGGACCCCGCGGATACGCTGCGCTTAATCCGCCCTACGGACCAAACCACACCGTAGATACCGTCTTCCAACTTAGTGCGCAATGGCCAATGCTGGGTCGAAGGGCTTACCTGATTTGAGTACGCCATAGGCGATACTCAGCAAC
>NZ_FOUD01000011.1 GCF_900114765.1 Halopseudomonas pachastrellae | reverse complement strand
AAGCTGCTGCACCTCATCTACGGGGTACTGAAATCAGGTCAGCCGTTCGACCCGATCAGAGCACTTGCACACTGATCGGGAAGACGGTATCTACGAAATCGTGTTATTAACCGGCCCGGTGCGCGCGGCTAAGAACGCCCCTTTGCGTAGGGGCACAGCATGCTGTGCCCGAACGGCCGTGGCGCTCGCAGCGGTCCTGCCGTGCAAGCATGACCACGGCCACGGCATGCCGTGGCCCTACAGCTCAGCAAAGCACTCGGCGATGATGTCCATGCCCGCGTTCAGTTCAACGTCAGTGGCCGTCAGCGGCACCAAGATGCGGATGACGTTACCGTACTGACCACAGGACAGCAGAATCAGGCCCTTGTCCCGCGCTGCAGCAACGATGCGGCCGGTCAGTTCGGCATCCGGCGCACCGTCTGCGGTGAACAGCTCACAGGCAACCATCGCGCCCAGGCCACGCACATCGCCAATACGCTTGTCGTCAGTCGCCAGCGCACTCAGACGCCCGGTGAGAATCTCGCCCACGGTGCGGCTGCGGGCCAGCAGGTTTTCTTCTTCGAACACGTCCATCACCGCCAATGCGGCGGCACAGGCCAGCGGGCTACCGGCATAGGTGCCGCCCAGGCCGCCCGGCGCAATGCTGTCCACCGCCTCGGCACGCCCGCAGACGCCCGCAACCGGGAAGCCGCCGGCAATCGACTTGGCAAAGGTGGTCAGATCCGCAGCAACGCCCATCTGCTCCATCGCGAAGAAGGTACCGGTACGACCCGCGCCGGTCTGCACTTCATCGGCCACCAGCAAAATCCCGTGCTGATCGCACAGCGCGCGCAGGCGCTGCATAAAGGCCGGACTGGCGACATAGAAGCCGCCTTCACCCTGCACCGGCTCGATGACAATGGCAGCGATGTCCTGCGGCTGCGCGTCGTTCTTGAAGATACGCTCGATGCTGGCGATGGCATCGTCATCGCTCACGCCATGCAGCGGACAAGGATACTGGGCGCGATACACGCCACCCGGCATCAAGCCCATACCCGCGGAGTACGGCGCCACTTTACCGGTCATCGACAGGGTCATCATGGTGCGGCCATGGTAGGCGCCGGTGAAGGCAATCACGCCGGCGCGGCCGGTGGCGGCGCGGGCAATCTTGACTGCGTTTTCCAGCGCCTCGGAGCCAGTGGTCACCAGCAGTGTCTTCTTGGCAAAGTCGCCGGGCACCATCTCGTTCAGGCGCTCACACAGGGCAATGTAGGGCTCATACGCCAACACCTGAAAACAGGTGTGGGTAAACTGGTCCAGCTGACGGCGCACCGCGTCCATCACCTTAGGGTGACGATGTCCGGTGTTGAGTACGGCAATGCCGCCAGCAAAGTCGATGTACTGTCGCCCTTCCACATCCCAAACGGTCGCGTTTTCAGCGCGCTGCACCGCAATCGGGTGGATTTGGCTTACACCACGGGCGACAGCATTCTGCCGCCGCTGCATCAGGGACTCATTGCTCTTGCTCATAACCGCCTCGCGGAAAAAGTGGGGAGCCGGCTGCTCCCCATCAGGTAGATGCGAACGTCAGATACCGCCCAGACAGAGGTACTTGATCTCGACGTATTCCTCGATACCGTACTTGGAGCCTTCACGGCCCAGGCCCGAGGACTTCATGCCGCCAAAGGGCGCCACTTCATTGGAAATGAGGCCGGTATTGATACCGACCATGCCGTACTCCAGCGCCTCGGCCACACGGAAAACGCGGCTCAAATCGCGGGCGTAGAAGTAGGCCGCCAGACCAAACTCGGTATCGTTGGCCTGACGCACCACATCAGCCTCATCGCTGAAGCGGAACAGCGGCGCCAGCGGGCCGAAGGTTTCTTCACGGGCAACCGCCATGCTGCTGTCCACGCCAGTGAGAATGGTCGGCTCAAAGAAGAAACCGCCCTGCTCGTGCGGTTTGCCCCCAGCAATAACGGTCGCGCCCTTGTCGGTAGCGTCCTTGAGGTGACGTTGCACTTTCTCGACAGCGCGTGCGTCGATCAGCGGGCCGGTGGTCACGCCCGCCTCGGTGCCGTCGCCGACCTTCAGCTTGGCAACCGCATCGGCCAGCTTGGCGGCGAAGGCGTCGTAAACCGAATCCTGCACGTAAATACGGTTGGCGCAGACGCAGGTCTGACCGGCGTTGCGGTATTTGGAGATCATTGCGCCTTCCACCGCGGCATCCAGATCGGCATCGTCAAAGACGATAAAGGGCGCATTGCCGCCCAGTTCCAGCGACAGTTTTTTCAGGGTCGGCGCGCACTGCTCCATCAGCTTGATTCCAACGCCGGTGGAGCCGGTGAAGGACAGCTTGCGTACCACCGGGTTACTGCACAGCTCGTCACCCACTTCACGGGAGCGATCCACGTCGGCGGTAATAACGCTGAACAGACCGGTGGGCAAGCCGGCCTGCTCGGCCAGGTGCGCCAGTGCCAACGCGGAGAACGGGGTTTGCGGCGCGGGCTTGAGCACCATCGCACAACCTGCGGCCAGCGCCGGGCCAGCCTTGCGGGTGATCATCGCAGCGGGGAAGTTCCAGGGCGTGATGGCAGCCGTCACACCAACCGGCTCTTTCTGTACCAGAATGCGCTTGTCTGTCTGATGACCGGGAATAACGTCGCCGTAGACGCGCTTGGCTTCTTCGCCAAACCACTCCAAGAAGGACGCTGCATAGGCAATCTCGCCACGTGCTTCGGTCAGCGGCTTGCCCTGCTCTGCGGTCATGATGCGGGCCAGGTCTTCCTGGTGCTGCATCATCAGCTCAAACCACTTGCGCAGTACCTGAGCGCGCTCCTTGGCGGTGCGCTGACGCCACTGCTGCTGGGCTACGCGCGCCGCTTCAATGGCACGACGGGCTTCGTCTGCGCCCATGTTCGGCACGCTGCCGAGGCGTTCATGGGTAGCCGGATTGGCGATGTCGGTGCGCGCGCCCTTATCGGCCTCGCACCAGTGACCGGCGACAAAGGCTTGCTGACGAAACAGGTCGGGGCAGTGCAGCTCCATCGGAGAATCCTCTAGGTGGGGTGTTCCGGCTTTCGTAACACATTTAGAACAGCCATGTTTGATATTTCAAACATGCTAAGCGCGAGACTGACGCCAGGCAATACCCGGAGGAAAAAAAACGTGGGATAAACACGCCCGCGCTGACGGCGGGCGGAAGGTCTTGAAGGCAGGTCGCCGATTCACTCACTCAAAGTCAGGCGACAGGCCTTGAGGAAGTCAGGCGGCGGACTCGCCTTCAAACAATTCGGGGCGCACCTGTTGACCCGCTTCAAGCAGACCGGCAACCCGTTGCAGACTGGCCAGCAGCATCAGTTGCTCCCAGTCAGCCAGTTGGCCAAAACGCTCAAGGAATGCAGCCGGCAGCAGAGCAGGCTCGGCCTGGATGGCGGCCAGGCCCTTCTCGGTCAGGGCCAGATGCACCTTGCGCTTGTCACTGGTACTGCGTACGCGGTGCAGCAAATCGCGACTTTCCAGACGATCAATGATGGTGCTCAGCGTCGCCTGGGATACACTCACCTGCCGCGCCAGATCACCCAGGGTACTTTCCCCGGTGGCCTTGATGCTGTGTAAAATCAGCAGCTGGATTGGCGTCAGCCCGCTATGGCGCCCCACGCGCTTGGCGTGAATTTCGCTGGCGCGCTGCAAACGGCGCAGCGCCAGATAGAGATCGTGCATCATATGCATGCTTGGGTACTCCCGACCGCCAGGATCATCCGGGCGAAAATTACAGCAATAACTAGAAGTCGCTCAAAAAACAGCCGGCGACCTTCAAACCACACTGCAAGGCCAGATGGAACAGCCAGGCAATGGTCGCAAGCCTACAGCAAAATTACTTCCACATCAAAGCAATATTTCATGCGCTGGCATTTCTGCCAGCACTGATCCTGCAGTACAAAGCAACTTCAGGCACACTGCCCATGAGCCTTTAGAACAACGCTTTTACCACCAAGGGATGCCTGCCACCCGGTCCACGGGGTCTGATACCGTTTCGCTCTATCGCCTGCCAGCGGCCCTTTTTTCGGCCCGGCAGGATACCAGAAGCGCAGCGTGGTTTTCCGTGCAGGCAACCATCAACGCAGCATGGCCGACGCTCCAAACAATACTTACAACAGGAAAAGGCTCAGATGATTCACCCTACCCTACGCCCGTGCTTCTACCTGCCGCTGGCGCTGCTGGGCACCGCGACTAGCCAGGCCGCACCTATTCAGCTGCCAACCCAGACAGTGCTCGGTGCCAGCGATGATACCCATGAGCTAACCCTGCCGCTGGCACGCAGCACACTGTTTCTCGATCAGCAGCCAGCAACCAGCCTGGGCGCCAACCTGTCCGAGTCGCTGCAGCGGGTGCCGGGTCTGCTGGCGCTCAATCGCCAGAACTACGCGCAGGATGTGCAGATTTCTTCCCGAGGTTTCGGCGCCCGGGCTCAGTTCGGCGTACGCGGTGTACGTCTGCTGCAAGACGGCATTCCGCTGACCATGCCCGACGGCCAGGGCCAGCCCGGGCTGTTCGATCTGGACAACCTCTACCGCATCGAGGTGCTGCGCGGCCCGCTGAGCAGCCTGTACGGCAATGCCTCGGGCGGCATCATCCAGGGCTTCAGCAGCGAAGGCAGCTACTTTCCAACACTGGAAAATCGCAGCGCCGTCGGCAGCGACGGCCTCTGGCGCTCACGTTTCAAGTACGGCGCCCAGCATGGCGATCTCAACGTTGCAGCCAACCTCTCGCGGCTGGAAACCGACGGCTACCGCGATCACAGCGACACCCGCCGAGACATGGCCAACCTGCGCCTGGGCTGGGATATTGACGACGCCTCCAGCCTGACCCTGCTGTTCAATGCGCTGGATCAGCCGGACACCCAGGACCCGCTCGGGCTGACCGCAGCAGCGCTGGACGCCGACCGCCAGCAGGCCGTCGCCCAGGCCGAGCTGTTCGACACCCGCAAGAGCATCCGCCATCAGCAACTGGGCGCCAACTACCAGCGCCGCCTGGCCAACGACGATGAGATCACCGTGATGGTCTACGGTGGCGAGCGCGACGTTCAGCAGTTTCTCGCCTTTACCGGCAACTCGCTGTATTCCGGCGGCGGCGTGATCGAACTGGACCGGCGCTTCGGCGGCAGTGAGCTGGGCTGGCAACGCGACACCGAGCTGTTCAACCTGCCGGTAACGCTGGCCGCCGGCCTGAGCTGGGATTATCAGGGTGAGGGCCGCAAGGGCTTCGTCAATCAGTTCGGCCGCAAGGGCAACCTGCAACGTGACGAATTCAATCGGGTAGAAAGCCGTGAGGCGTATCTGATCAGCACCTGGCAACTGGCGCCACGCTGGAGCCTCACCGCCGGTGCGCGCTACAGCAAGGTGAAGTTCGATTCTGACGACAGCTACTTCACCGACGGGCAGGATGACAGCGGCTCGGTGCGCTACGACCAGACCAGCCCGGCGCTGGGCCTGAGCTATCAATGGACGCCCGAGATCAGCCTGTATGGCGCGATCGGCAAGGGCTTTGAGACGCCTACCTTTCAGGAGCTGGCTTACCGCCCAAGCGGCAGCGGCCTGAACTTTGACCTGCAGCCGAGCAAGGCAGACAACGCCGAAGTCGGCTTCAAGCTGCGCCGGGCGCAGACACAAGTCGATGTCGCCCTCTTCTACACCCGCGTCGACGACGAAATCGTCACCGGCGAGCCGCAACTGAACACCGACCGCTCGACCTATGCCAACGCGGGCAAGTCGACGCGTCAGGGCATCGAGTTGAGCATTCAGCAGCAGCTGAGCAACAGCCTGAGCGGCTATCTGGCCTACACTTGGCTGGACGCGCGCTTTGATCGCTACCAGAGCAGCACCGGTGACGATCTGGCCGGCAACCGCCTGCCGGGTGTACCGCGCCATAGCCTGTATGCCGAGCTGGCCTGGCAACCAACCGACGGTTTCAGCACGGCACTGGAAATGCAAAGCCTCAGCCAGCGCTACGCCAACGACACCAACAGCGCCGACGCCCCCGGCTACGCCGCCTTCAACTGGCGCGCCAGCTACCGCCAGCAACTCGGCCATTGGCAACTGGAGCCCTTCGCCCGCATCGACAACCTGACCGATCGCGAATACATCGGCTCTCTGATCGTCAACGGCGCCGGCACCCGTTACTACGAACCCGCGCCGGAGCGAAACTGGCTGCTCGGCGTCGCGGTGCAATACCGCTGGCAATAACGCCCGGCTCAGACGCGGTCAACCGTGACCGCGTCAAAGGCGCCGGGCCTGCGCGCCAGCAACACGAAGATAAGCGCAGCAATTGCCATCATGATCGGCAGCGCATGGCCGGTCATCCACTGACTGACCGCGCCGGTCAGCATCGGCCCGAGCAGGCAGCCCAGCCCCCAGAGCATGGCAATGTGCGCATTGGCACGCACCAACTCATCGTCGCGATAACGCTGACCGACCAGAATGATCGACAGGGTATAGAGCGCCCCTGCGCTGGCGCCGAACAGCACCAGCACCGGCCAGACCAGCACCGTGTGCAACGCAAAGGGCAGCGCCAGACTGCTGAGCAGCAGCATCAGCCCGCAGAACTTGAACAGCGCGGTGCGAGAGATACGATCCGCCAGCGCGCCAACCGGCACTTGCAGCACCGCATCTCCGACCACCACGGTGCTGACCATGATCAACGCCAGTTGCTGGGCAAAGCCCTCGCGAATCAGATAAACCGGCAACAACGTCAGCGTCATGGTCTCGAACCCGGCGAACAGCACCATTGCCCAGGCAATCGCCGGCAATTGCCGAACGAATTTGCGAAAGCCCCGCCCATCCGCCGCTGTGGCATCCACCACCGGCGCGCCTGAGACAGTCATCAGCATCAGACTGCCAAACACCAACAGGCCGGTTGCCAGCCAGAAACCGCTGTCCGCCTCGGTGCCGATCAGCCCCAGCAGCAACGGGCCGCACAGCTGGCTGAGGGCAAAGCCGCTGCCGTAGATAGCGACCAGTCGCCCGCGCAGGCGGTCGATGACCTCCTGATTGATCCAGCTCTCGCCGAGGATGAAAGTGACCGTCAGCGAGATGCCCAACACCAGCCGCAATAGCAACCAGACCGGGTAACTCGGCCAGATCGCCAGCAGCGCCACCGACACCGCGCTGCACGCCATCACCAGTCGAAGGGTATTTTCCGAGCCCAACCGGCCAGCCAACCGGCTGCTCATGCGCGACCCCAGCACAATACCAACCGCCGGCATACCGGCCATGACACCAATGGCGAAGGTGCTGTAACCCCATTCGTGCAGGCGCAAAGACACCAACGGCAGGGTCACCCCCAACGCCAGCCCCACGATCACCACCGCGGAGGTGACCACTGCGTAGGTTTTCCAGTTCATAGGTTCTCGGAGAAAGGCAGGCTGGAGGCTAAAAGCGAGAAGCTTGAAGTAGTCTGAGCTGTTTCGGGGCGACTACTTCACTGCGGCAGCGGCCCCACGCCGCAACAGACGACTACTTCACTAAACGGCTTCCAGCTTCAAGCTTCCGGCTTCCAGCCGCGCTGCCGCCGGCAGCGCGTTAGAGCTTGATCCAGGTTGCTTTCAGCTCGGTGTACTTGTCGAAGGCATGCAGCGACTTGTCACGGCCGTTGCCTGACTGCTTGAAGCCACCGAACGGCGCCGTCATATCACCACCGTCATACTGGTTTACCCAGACGCTGCCAGCGCGCAGGGTGCGGGCGGCGCGGTGGGCCTTGGACAGATCACTGGTCCAGACCGCAGCGGCCAAGCCGTAGATGGTGTCGTTGGCGATCTGCATGGCGTCGTCAAAGCTGGTGAAACCGATCACCGACAGCACCGGCCCAAAGATTTCCTCACGGGCGATGCGCATGCTGTTGGTCACGCCATCAAACACGGTCGGCTCGACGAACAGGCCGCCGGTCTCTTCCATCACGCGCTTGCCGCCCAGTTTCAGGGTGGCGCCGTCGGCGTGGCCTGCTTCGATGTAGCGCAGCACGGTGTCGATCTGGGTGGTATCGACCAGCGCGCCGACGCTGGTGTTCGGGTCCAGCGGGTGGCCCGGTGCCCAGCTGCGCTTCAGCGCCTCGACCACCTTGCCGACGAACTCCTCGCGAATCGACTCCTCGACCAGCAGACGTGAGCCTGCGGTGCAGACCTCGCCCTGGTTGAAGGCAATGGCGCTGGCGGCTGCCTCGGCGGCGGCGTCCAGGTCCGGCGCATCGGCAAAGACCACGTTCGGGCTCTTGCCACCGGCCTCCAGCCAGACGCGCTTCATGTTCGACTCACCGGCGTAAATCATCAGTTGCTTGGCAACACGGGTCGAGCCGGTGAACACCAGGGTGTCGACATCCATGTGCAGGGCCAGCGCCTTGCCCACGGTGTGGCCGTAACCGGGCAGCACGTTCAGTACGCCCGCTGGCAGACCGGCTTCCAGAGCCAGTGCAGCGATGCGGATCGCGGTCAGCGGCGACTTTTCCGAGGGTTTGAGCACCACCGAGTTACCGCTGGCCAGCGCCGGGCCCAACTTCCAGCTGGCCATCAGCAGCGGGAAGTTCCAGGGCACGATGGCGGCGACTACGCCCACCGGCTCACGGGTAACCAGACCCAATTCATCATGGGCGGTGGGCGCCACCTCGTCATAAATCTTGTCGATCGCCTCGGCGCACCAGCGAATCGAGCGCGCCGCGCCGGGAATATCCACCGCCAGCGAGTCGCCGATGGGTTTGCCCATATCCAGGGTTTCCAGCAGCGCCAGCTCCTCGCAGTGCGCGTCAATCAGGTCGGCAAAACGCTGCAGAATGCGCTTGCGCTTGGCCGGCGCACTACGCGACCAGACACCGCTGTCAAAGGTGGCGCGGGCATTGGCGACCGCCTGATCGGCGTCGGCCTGGTCGCAGCTGGCGATCTGCGCCAGCACACGGCCATCGATCGGCGAGACGCACTCGAAGGTCTCACCACTGGCCGCCGGCTGGTACTGCCCGCCGATGTAGGCCTGCCCCTGAACCTGCAGCGCGGCTGCGCGCTGCTCCCAATCCTGCCGACTCACTGCCTTGCTCATGCTCTGCTCCTGACGAGGGCGCCACCTGGGCGCGCGGGACAATGCAGGCAACAGTAATCAGGCGCCGACAATATTTCAATATTTTTGACAAACCGGCAGAAGAACGCCTCAACAAGGCAGCAAAGGTTGCTTTACGTTTGTTTTTTTTGACATAGAATCCAATCTTCATTGCCCTCTCCAACCTCGGAGCCTTCCATGACTATCGCCAGCATCATCGACTTCGCCAGCGCCGACACGCCGGCCGAACACTACCGCCCAGACGCCGCCAAGGTGATCAGCGGCGACCCAGCGCAAAACGTACGCAATCACTACAGCAGCCTCGACGGGCAGTTCAGCACGGGTATCTGGGAAGCAGAGCCCGGCCACTGGACCGTCAGCTACAGCGAGCACGAGTACTGCGAGATTCTGGAAGGCGAATCCGTGCTCCACGATGCCGATGGCAACACCCGGCTGCTACGTGCCGGTGACCGCTTCGTTATCCCCGCCGGTTTCAGCGGCAGCTGGGAGGTACGTGAGCGCACTCGCAAGGTCTATGTGATCTACGAGCCGGCCAGTTGATTGCGTAGTCATTTGGCGCGCAGGCGCTGGCCTGGGAGCGCCCGGCGCCAATCAACGCTACGCTACAGACAGACCATGCAGATATTGCAGGAGTAGCCGGTGCGACGCCTTCTTTCTCTACTTACCAGCCTGACAGCTCTGTCGCTATCCGCGCTGAGCGCAGGCGCGCAGGAGGCGCCGCCGCTGGAGTTTGCATTAGCCGACTTTCCACCTTACTTTCAGCTGAACAACGGCGGCAAACCGAGCGGCCCTGTGCTGCAGTTGGCCGATGCCCTGTTTACCGAAGCGGAGGTGCCCTATTCCATTCGCGGTTATCCCGCCGCGCGCCTGTACAGACGGCTAGAACGCGGGCAAACGACCGTCTCCATGGCTGGTGACGGCCATCCGGACATGCTCAGTAGCGCACTGCAAGGCAGTACCCCCGTGTTCAACCTGGCCTTGAACGTCTACCGCAAGCCACTCCAGCCCGCGATTACCGGTTTAGCTGACCTGTCGGGCCAAAAGGTGATCCTGATCGGCGCCTACAGCTACGGCCCCCTTGGCCAGCAACTGGCAAGCCCGCAAGCCCGCGTAGAGATCGCCCACGCCCAAAGCCATGCCGCAGCCCTGCAAATGCTGCTGCATGGTCGCGCGCCTTATCTGATCAACTACGCAGACCCAATGAACGGGATGCTGGACGACCTTCCCGCAGATAGCGTGACAAGTGACCCGCTGCTGCGCATGGATGTCTACCTGTTTGTCTCCCGCGCCCACCCCGACGCACGAGGCTTGCTCGACCGCCTGGATCGCGCGCTGACCCAACTGGAACAACGCGGCCAGGTGCAGCAGATTCTGGGGGCTGCGGACTATCGGCACTAAGCGTATCCAGGCCGATTACAAAAAACACATTGGTCTAAACGTGACCAGCCAGTTACATTTCTCGTCAGCACTGACATCGAAACCAATAATCCAATCGTCCCTTTGATCGGGTAACAGCTGTCCATCGCCATTACCACCCGGTCACGCCCCTGCTGCAGGAGCCCAGGACACAGCCAGGAGTCCAGCCTGATGTCGCGTTTACCGGTCATCGTCGGCTTTGGCGGCTATAACGCCGCCGGCCGCAGCTCATTCCACCACGGCTTCCGCCGCATGGTGATCGAGTCTCTGCCTGCCGCCGAGCGCCAGCAGACACTTGTCGGGCTGGCCGTTCTCATGAAACTGGTACGGGTTGAGGGCGATCAATACCTCGACGCCGACGACCAGCCACTCAGCGCCGCCGAGGTTGAGCAGCGCTTCGGACAGCAGATCCTGGAAGGCACCTTGGTGCGCCGCATCGAGAAGCGTTATCTGGACGTGGACGCCGCGCACTGGCAGAAAAACCTGACCGTGACCGGCGAGGCGGGCAAGCCCTTCTCGTTCATTACCCTGGCCAAGCAGTTGCCCGAGCCGCTGCCCAGCGACTGGGCCGTTGAGGCACTGAATGACAGCGAGGTGCTGGTCACCGTATACGACGGCTGCGACCTCAAGGTGGACAGCTTCCGCGCCCTGCCGGTCAAGTCGGCCGGCCAGCTGCCGAGCGGCCTGGAGCCGGGCGAGCTGTACGCCTCGCGTTTCCATCCGCGCGGCTTGCAACTGACCATCGTTGCCGCCACCGACGCGCTGCGCTCGGTCGGCATCGACTGGCAGACCATCGCCAACAGCGTCGAACCCGATGAAGTTGCTGTCTTTGCCAGCAGCGCCATGAGCCAGCTCGACGAGAACAGCTTCGGCGGTCTGATGCAGTCGCGCCTGAAAGGCGGCCGGGTCAGCGCCAAGCAGCTCGCGCTGGGCCTGAACAGCATGCCGGCGGACTTTATCAACGCGTATATTCTCGGCAGCGTCGGCACCACCGGCGCGATCACCGGCGCCTGCGCCAGCTTCCTTTACAACCTGCAAAAAGGCAGCGACATGATCACCAGCGGACGCGCCCGCGTGGTGCTGGTCGGTAACGGGGAAGCGCCGATCACCCAGGAATGCATCGAAGGCTACGGCGCCATGGGCGCACTGGCCACCGAAGACGGCCTGCGCCAGATCGGCGGCAGCGAAGAGGTTGATTTCCGCCGTGCCAGCCGCCCCTTCAGCGCCAACTGCGGCTTCACTCTGGCCGAGTCCGGCCAGTTCTTCGTGATGATGGACGATGCCCTGGCAATGGAACTCGGCGCGGACATTCACGGCGCGGTGCCGGATGTCTTCATCAATGCCGACGGCTTCAAGAAGTCGATCTCGGCCCCCGGCCCCGGCAACTACCTGACCATGGCCAAGGCCGTGCACGCCGCCATGCAGATCGTTGGGCCGCAGGCCGTGCAGCAGCGCAGCTTTGTACAGGCACACGGCTCCAGCACTCCTGCCAACCGCGTTACCGAGTCGGAAATTCTTGACCGCGTAGCCGAGGCGTTCAACATCAGCAGCTGGCCGGTCGCGGCAGTCAAAGCCTACGTCGGTCACTCGCTGGCCAGCGCCAGCGCCGACCAGCTGGCCGCCACCCTGGGCAGCTTCAAGTACCAGATCATTCCGGGCATCAAGACCATCGACCAGGTCGCCGATGACGTGCATCAGCAGCGCCTGCTGATCAGCACTTGCGATATCGACCGCAGCCAGCTGCCGCTGGAAGTGGGCTTTATCAACTCCAAGGGCTTTGGCGGCAACAACGCCAGCGCCGTGGTGCTGGCACCATCCGTGGTCGAGCGCATGCTGAAAAAGCGCTACGGCGCAGACGCGTTCGAGGCCTGGCAGCAGCGCCGCGAACAGACCCGCGCCGCCGCCGAGGCTTACAACCAGCGCGCGCTGAAAGGGCAGCTGGATATCATCTACAACTTCGGTCAGAACATGATCGACGAGGCCGCCATCAGCATCAGCGATGCGCAGATTCAGGTGCCCGGCTTCAACAAGGCCCTGACCTTCCGCACCGACGAGCGCTTCAAGGACATGCTCGACTGAGTGACCAACGGGGCACGGCCAACCGTGCCCCGCTCCCGCCTCACGCCGCCTCGGCCAGTTTTGCCAACCACTGTTGTTGTTCACCGTCAGTCAGCAGACTGGCCGTGATGCTGTTACGCGCCAACGCCACTGCCTGCTCGCGGGTCATCTTCAGCGCATCACGCACCGCGACAAAATTCGCCAGCAGATAACCGCCGAAGTAGGCCGGATCATCCGAGTTGATGGTGACCTTCACGCCCTGCTCCAGCAACTGCAGGATGTTGTGCTCGCGCATGTCGGCAAACACCTTCAGGCGGGTATTGGACAGCGGGCAGACCGTGAGCGGCATCTGTTCACTGATCAGTCGCTGCACCAGCTCAGGGCTCTCAACACAGCGCACGCCGTGATCGATGCGCATCACCTTGAGCAAGTCCAGCGCCTGCACGATGTAGTCGGCCGGGCCTTCCTCGCCGGCATGGGCAACGCACGCAAACCCGGCCTCACGCGCCATGGCAAACACGCGCTCGAACTTGTCCGGCGGGTTGCCCTGCTCAGAGCTGTCCAGCCCAACCGCCACAAAGTGCTCGCGCAGCGGCAGCGCCTCTTGCAGCGTGGCAATGGCGTCGTCTTCACTCAGATGGCGCAGAAAGCTCAAGATCAGCCGCGAACTGATACCCAGCTCCGCCTGCCCGTCAGCCAGCGCGCGGGAGATGCCGGCCAACTGCACCGCGATGGGGATGCCACGTACCGTATGGGTTTGCGGGTCAAAAAAGGGCTCAACGTGCACCACGCCATCAGCCGCGCAGCGCTGCAGGTAGGCCCAGGTCAGGTCATAGAAATCCTGCTCGGTACGCAGCGCGTCAGCACCCTGATAGTAGAGATCAAGAAAGTCCTGCAGATTGCCGAACTCGTAGGCCGCGCGCAGCGCTTCCACATCGGCATAGGGCAAGGTAATGCCGTTGCGCTCAGCCAGGGCGAACATCAGCTCGGGCTCGAGGCTGCCCTCAAGGTGCATATGCAGCTCGGCCTTGGGCAGCGCACGGAGAAAATCGGTATCGGGGAAAGACATGGGCAACTCCTGGAATTCTGCTGCACGAACGTGCAGTTCATGCAGCAAAGGATATGCCAAGCGCGGGTTAGCTGTCCTCAAATACGGCGCTTCGCAGGCACACACGTTTGGCGACAGGAAACGGCATCATGGCAATTTGCCGAATACTCGGCAGGTGGAGTGTGCACCGTGGGTTCGTCCCGTTTACGCGGGCGAGTAGCGCAGATTTATCGGGAAAAAGAAGCGTAGGATGTCTGAGGAGCGCAGCGACGAGTTTTACGCTTCCCCGATAAATCGAGCAACGCAGCGAACCCGAAGGGCCGCGTAGTCGGGTGCCCCGGGGGATCGCTAAGGGGGGCCGGGCAAGCGGCCCCCCTTGGCTCGCCGTGAAAGGCGAAAGGCTGATCTAACCGCGGCGCGATGCGAAAAATGGCTAACCAATGTTCGCCGCTCCGCAACAAACCCGCCTACTCACTTACGGGCCCGAATCGCCGCCATAAACGCAGCCATTTCCGCATCGCGGTCGGCGGCCACTTTCTGCACGTTGGGGTTCTGTGCCAGCAGCTCCAGCAAGGCTGCGCCCTGCGGCAGTTCGGCCTTCAGGTCGAGGTCAAACAGCTTCTGCGCAACAGTGCAGGCCAGATCAAAGCTGTAGAGGAACAGCAGGTCGGCGATGGTCATCTCACTACCGGCCACATAAGGCGCGAAGCGACCATGACGGGCCAGGGTGGCGACACCGGCCTGCAGTTCGACCCGGGCCTTGTCCTTGATTGCCTGATCCACCTTGCCGCCGAAGAACACTTCCATAAAGCAGGAACGCGCCGGCAGTTCGATGTACAGCTCGATCTCTTTGGTCAGCGCACGCACCACGCCACGCTCATACGGATCGCTCGGCAGCAGCGGCTTGCCGCCCTGGGTTTCCTCGATGTATTCGAGGATGACGTTGGTCTCGTTGAGAAAGCCCTTGTCGGTCTCCAGCACCGGCACCTTGCCGCGCGGGCTCATGGCCAGAAAGGCCGGATCCTGGCTGCCGTGCACGTTGTTGATCTCGAAATCGACACCCTTTTCCAGCAGCGCCAGCTTGGCCATGTTGAAGTAGTTGCTGGCCGCAAAGCCGTGTAGTCTGATCATCCTGTTGTTCTCCATTGTTGGATCGAAGTGGCGACACCGTGACGCGGCCCCATCTTGTACCCGCGCAGGCAATAATGCACCAGCGTCATCAGTCATCTGAATGCGCTGACAATGCCACCCGACTAGACTGATTGCACACCCGAAAAGAGGCTCCAGCAATGCTGACACCCGACGACATTACCGAAATCAATCTACTCAGCCAGTTCGACCTGTCCAACTCACAGGCCGGACTCAAGATCCACAGCCACGATGCCGACCCGGCCACCGTGGCCGCAGCCGAGCGCCTGCACGCCAAGGGCCTGCTCACCCAGCCCGACGGCGGCTACCTGACCAGCCTGGGCCTGGACGCCGCCGAGCACAGCCAGACGCTGCTCACCATTCTGCGTACGCCGAGGTCCTGACACGGGCCATGCAGCAGCACGGTGAAATCCAGCCACGGATTGACGAGGGTATTGACCGCAAGACCCTGAACACCCTGCGCAAGCGCTTTATGGCGGTCAACGCCACGCGCCTGCGCCGGGTGCTGCAGGCGCTGCCAAGCCGTCAGTACAACGTACTGCAACTACTGCCACTGCTGTTTGACGTCAACTACCCGCTGCTGCCCGGTTTTGTCTCACGCGAGACCCCTTGCGGCCTGCACGGCTTTGAGCCGGACAGCAGTTGCCTGCAAATCGCTCAAAGCCTGACCCGCAGCTTTCAGTATCGCCGCCACCCCGCCGGCTTCAGCGGCCAGATCCACGGCCTGTACCTGATGGGCAGCGGCGGCACCATCGGCCAGTCCGAGCAGAGCGATCTGGATATATGGGTCTGCCACGCACCCGAACTCGATAGCCGACAGGTTGAAGAGCTGAGCCGCAAATGCCAGTTGATCAGCGACTGGGCCGCCGGCCAGAACAGCGAAGTCCACTTTCATCTGATCAACCCGGCCAGCTTTGCCCAGGGCGAGCG
Organism: Halopseudomonas pachastrellae; assembly: GCF_900114765.1. Lineage (GTDB taxonomy): Bacteria > Pseudomonadota > Gammaproteobacteria > Pseudomonadales > Pseudomonadaceae > Halopseudomonas > Halopseudomonas pachastrellae. The sequence goes on along the minus strand of NZ_FOUD01000011.1, from coordinate 126,602 downwards.
TGACAACGAACTGGGCATCGAGGACTGCGGCAGCACCCAGCACTATCTGCTGCTGGACGAGTTCTACCGCACCGCGATTCGCCTGGGCGGCCGTTTTCCGCTGTGGTGGCTGGTGCCGGTTTACGAAGAGCAACGCTACCGCGACTACACCCATCAACTGATCAGCAAGCGCTTTATCCGCGCCGACGACTACCTCGACCTGGGCCACGTGGCGGCCATTCCCGCCGGCGAGTTTGTCGGTGCCGGCCTGTGGCAGCTGTTCAAGGGCATCGAATCGCCCTACAAGTCGGTGCTCAAGCTGCTGCTGACCGAGGTCTACTCCAGCGAACACCCGCGCGTGCGCTGCCTCAGCCTGGACTTCAAGCAGGCGGTGTTTGCCGGCAAGCCGGACGAGGATGAACTGGACCCCTACGTCATGCTGTACCGCCGGCTGGAGCGCTACCTGCTCAGCCGGCAGGAGACCGAACGCCTGGAGCTGATACGCCGTTGCCTGTACATCAAGGCCAACGTGCGCCTGAGCCGGCGCAGCGGACTGCTGGACTGGAAGCGGCAAATGATGGAAAAACTGGTGCGCGAATGGCACTGGGGCACCCGCCAGCTGCAGCAGATGGACGACCGCCCCCAATGGCGCATCCGCGAAGTGGCAACCGAGCGCCGCCAGCTGGTCAACGAGCTGACCCACAGCTATCGCCTGCTGTCGCAGTTTGGCCGCAGTCAGGGCGTGATCAACGCGGTCAGCGCACGTGACCTGTCACTGCTGGGGCGGCGCCTGTACGCCGCCTTCGAGCGCAAGGCGGGCAAGATCGAATTCATCAACCCGGGCATCAGCCCGGACCTCAGCGAAGACCTGCTGACGCTGGCCTGGAGTGCAGGCACCGACGACAACCCGCCCAGCTGGAGCCTGTACCGCGAGGGCCTCAGTGCCATCGAACTGAGCGGCCACCCGCCCCTCAAACGCAGCCTGAACCTGCTGGAACTGCTCGCCTGGGGGCACCGTAACGGTCTGATCGACAGCGCCACACGCTTTGTCCTGCACCCGGGGGAAAGCGCGCTCAGCGAGTACGAACTCAGCAGCGTGGTAAACAGCCTGCAGCAGCAGTTTCCGTTGCCCCTGCCCGCCCTTACCGAGGTCGCCCTGTCGCGCGCCAGCGAGCCTTGCCGCGTCCTGCTGCTGGTCAATATCGGCCTGGACCCGCTGCCCGGCAGCAGCCAGAAAAACCTGCACCTGATCAGCAGCCATACCGACGCCCTTGGCTACTCCGGCCTGCGTGACAACCTGATTCAGCGCATCGATCTGGTCACCTTGAACAGCTGGAACGAGTTGCTGGTCACCCAGTATCAGGGCGAGGAAGCCTGCATGCAGGCCCTGCGCGACTATCTCAACGGTGGCCGCGAGCATCAGCGCCTGCCCGAGCTGGCGGTGCGCTGCTTCTGCCGCAACCGCGCCAGTGCCATCGCCGAACGGGTCGAGCAGCTGTTTGGCAGCGCCGCCCAGCACCTGCTGGGCACCCCGCCGGCGCGCTTCATCCTGCAGCTGCAAAATGCTTTCAGGGTACTGGAGTGGCAGGATGAGCAGATCGGCATGCAGATGCTCGAAGACCGCGACCAGTTGCTGCGCTACCTGGCGCGTTCACGCCCGCGCCACCAGCCTCTGGTGCTCGACAACTACGCGCTGCAGGGCCAGGACCTGGGCCTGATTCTGCAGCAGGACCGGCCGGGCCGCGTCCAGCTGTTCTACCGTCTGCGCGCCAACTGGCAGGCCGACATCAGCCTGCTGGATGAGCGCGGCGCGCTGTGGACAACCCAGCAGAACTATCGCGACGAACAAACCCTGCTGCTGCCGCTGTTGCGCTTTTTGCGCAGTATTCAGCTGCGCCGTCAGGCGGGTGAAAGCCTGGATCGCAGCATCGATGAAGGCGAACCCGAGTTGTACTGCATCCTGCCCGCCCAGGACGGCCACCCGCTGCGCCTGGAGCAGCGCGCGCTGCCGCGTGGTGGCCTGGATGCCGACATCTACGCCGTGCAGGCCATTGCCGAGCCCGGCGCCGGGCGCAGCCTGCGGATAACCATCTTCTGCGATCACCGCGAGTTTTCCGAACTGGAGTACGGCGCCCAGCTCTACACCGAGGTGGCCCGCCACATTCTCAGCCGCCGCCGCGACCGCGAGCCCTACCCCTGCTACATCACCGACCTTGATCTCTCTGCCGTGGACCCCGGTGGGCGCATGCAGACCGTCCAGTACCTGCGCTACCGCCAGCAGCTCGAAACCGCCCTGAACGACGCCATGCAGGCGCTGGGCTAAGCCGCCCTCAGCCGCCCTGGCGCGCGGCCCGACGCCGTGCGGCGGCCTCGATGATCTCGCGCTGGCGCGCATCCGAGGCACGCCCCCACTCCAGAATCTCGCTCATTACGCGGCCGCAGCCCATGCACAGCTCGCCGTCCAGGCAGCACTTGCGCACACAGGGGGATGGCTGGCGGCCGCTGGCGGTCATCGCGAATCCGCGTCGATATCCAGCTCCAGCTCTTCGCCGCTGAGCTCTTCCAGCACGCTGGCCAGCACCTCGCCCAGGGTGCCCTCGCCGCTGTCGTGCAACCAGCCCTGCTCGGCATCAAAGTTGAAGTGCAGGGTACGATCGGGCGTGGCCAGCCACAGCTCGCGCGAAGCCGGCTGACGACCAATGGCCAGCCGCTGACCCTCTGGCAGGATCAGCACCAGTGAGCCGTCGATATGCTCCATCTCCAGATCCAGGTCGCCATCATCCAGGGCGTGCTCGATCAGGTCCTGTACACGGTCTACCGCCTGGTGAAAGCTTGCTTCGCTCATATCCTGCATTGTCTGTCTCTCATCTGACTCGGGCGTCTACGCGCCGTTTTCTGGCCGCCGGGCCGCTGGCTGATGCGTCCGACCGGGTGGCTGGGTATACTGCCGGGTATTCTACCTGTAAGGATTTCAACATGAAGCCATTCGCTGCGGCCCTGTTCACGTTGCTGGTTCTGACCGGCTGCGGGCAGAAAGGCCCCCTGTATATCCCCGAGGACACGGCCAGCGTGCCTGCCCAGACCGAGAACGCCGAGCAATCGACCCAGAAGTGATGCCCCAATGACCGCGTTTGAATACCGCAACGGCGAGCTGCACGCCGAAGGCGTTGCCCTGTCGTCGATTGCCGAACAATACGATACACCCTGTTTCGTCTATTCCCGCGCTGCCATCGAGCAGGCCTATGACGCCTGGGACAGCGCCCTGGAAGGCGTGCCCCACCTGGTCTGCTTTGCCGTAAAGGCCAACTCCAACCTGGGCGTGCTTAACCTGCTGGCCCGCCGTGGCGCCGGCTTTGACATTGTCTCCGGTGGCGAGCTGGAACGCGTACTGGCCGCCGGTGGCGAGCCCTCACGCATCGTTTTCTCTGGTCTTGGCAAGACGGCGGCCGAAATGCGCCGCGCGCTGGAAGTCGGCATCCACTGCTTTAACGTTGAATCCGCCGCCGAGCTGGAGCGCCTGCAACAGGTTGCTGCCGAGCTGGACATCAAGGCGCCGATCTCCCTGCGCGTGAACCCGGATGTAGATGCCAAGACCCACCCCTACATCTCCACCGGCCTGAAAGAAAACAAGTTCGGTATCGATATCGCCCAGGCGCCCGCCGTCTATCGCCGCGCCGCCGAGCTGAGCCATATCGACATCTGCGGTGTGGATTGCCACATCGGCTCACAGCTGACCGACGACACGCCCTTTATCGACGCGCTGCAACGCCTGCTGCAACTGATCGACGGCCTGGCAGCCGAGGGCATCACCATTCGCCACCTGGATTTGGGCGGCGGACTGGGTGTGACCTATCGCGACGAAACACCGCCGAGCCCCGGCACCTATCTGGCCAAGGTGCGCGAGGCGCTGGCCGGTCGCAACCTGACGCTGGTGTTTGAACCGGGCCGCTCGATTGTCGCCAACGCCGGCGTGCTGCTGACCCGCGTCAACCTGCTCAAGCCGACCGAGCACAAGAACTTCGCCATCATCGACGGCGCCATGAACGACCTGATCCGCCCGGCCCTGTACAGCGCCTGGATGGGCATTGATGCGGTCAAGCCGCGCAGCGACGTTGCCGCACAGGCCTGGGATCTGGTTGGCCCGGTCTGCGAGACTGGCGACTTCCTCGGTAAGGACCGCGAACTGGCGCTGGCCGAAGGCGATCTGCTGGCCGTGCGCTCTGCCGGTGCCTATGGGTTTGTCATGAGCTCGAACTACAACACCCGTCCGCGGGCGGCTGAAGTGCTGGTCGACGGCGAGACCACTCACCTGGTGCGTCGCCGCGAAACCGTCAGTGAGCTGCTGGCCGGCGAGTCCCTGTTGCCCGAGGCCTGAGATGCTGCTGCGATTTACCAAGATGCACGGGCTGGGCAACGACTTTATGGTCATCGACCTGGTGACCCAGCACGCCCAGCTGACGGCACGGCAAATCCGCCAGTGGGCTGATCGCCACACTGGCGTCGGCTTTGACCAGCTGTTGCTGGTCGAGCCGCCGAGCACACCCGACGCCGACTTCCGCTACCGCATCTTCAATGCCGATGGCAGTGAGGTCGAGCAGTGCGGCAACGGCGCACGCTGCTTCGCCCGCTTTGTGCAGGACAAACGCCTGACCGCCAAGCAGGAAATCCACGTCGAAACCGCCGGCGGCCCTATCGTGCTGCGCATCAACCGCGACCGCCAGGTCACGGTCGACATGGGTGCGCCGCGCTTTGTGCCCGCCGAGATCCCCTTCCAGGCCGACGCCGAAGCTATCGAGTACACGCTTGAGGTGGCCGGTGAACAGCTGCAGGTAGCTGCCGTTTCCATGGGCAACCCGCACTGCGTCACCCTGGTGCCCGACGTGCAGGACGGTACGCTGGAGCGCCTGGGTGCGCTGATCGAAGCCCACCCGCGCTTCCCGCGCAAGGTCAACGCCGGCTTTATGCAGGTGGTCGATCGTCAGCACGCCCGTCTGCGCGTTTTCGAGCGTGGTGTGGGGGAAACCCAGGCCTGCGGCACCGGCGCCTGCGCCGCGGCCGTGGCCGGCATTCGCCTCGGCCTGCTGGACTCGCCGGTGCAGATCGACCTGCCCGGCGGCCGCCTGCAAATCGAATGGGCAGGCCCCGGCCAACCCGTGCTGATGACCGGCCCGGCCACCCGCGTCTACGAGGGACAGATTCGCGTATGAAAGAACAACCGCCCCATCCTGACGAACTCGAAGCCGCCCGCGTGGTGGAGTTTTTGCAGCGTCACCCGGCCTTTTTCGTCGAGCATGACGAGCTGCTGGCTGACCTGATCGTGCCGCACGAAGCCGGCCATGCGGTGTCGCTGGTCGAGCGGCAGGTCAAACTGCTGCGCGAGCGCAATATCGATGTGCGCCACCGGCTGAACCAGCTGATGGACACCGCGCGCGAAAACGACCGGCTGTTCGACAAGAGCCGCCGGCTGATTCTCGGCATGCTCGAAGCGCAAAGCCCGGATCAGGTGGTGGCCACGCTGGAAGACAGCCTGCGCACCGATTTTCAGGTGCCCTTCGTCAGCCTGATTCTGTTTACCGAAGCGGACCGCTACAGCAACGCCCACTGCGTTACCCACACCGCCGCCAAGGAGGCCATCGGCCACCTGCTCGACAGCGATAAGCCGGTTGCCGGCGCACTGCGCCCGGCCGAGCTGAACTTCCTGTTTGGCGAGCACGGTGAGCAGGTCGCATCCACCGCGCTGGCGCCCATCCGCTATCAGGGCCTGCACGGCGTGCTGGCACTGGGCAGCGAAGACGCCCAGCAATACCGCAGCGCCACCGGCACCCTGTTCCTTGGCTACGTCGCCGACGCGCTTGCCCGCGTGCTGTTGCGCCAACGCCCGCTGGCCGATGAAAACCACGCCTGAGCCGGCCGGCGTCGCCGACCCCGATATCAGCGCATTTCTCGATCACCTGCGCATCGAGCGCAGGTTGTCGCCGCGGACCCTGGAAGCCTACCGCCACGATCTGCTGAGTCTGGATCAGCACCGCGCCGCACGCGATCTGCCGGGCTGGGACCGGCTGGACACCCAGCACCTGCGCCACTTTATCGCCAGCCAACACCAGCAGGGTCTGGCGCCCCGCAGCCTGCAGCGCCTGCTCAGCGCCATCCGCAGCTTCTACCGCTTTCTGCAGCGCGAAGGGCGTGCACAGCAAAACCCCGCGCTCGATCTGCGCGCCCCCAAGGCCGCACGGCCCCTGCCGCGCACGCTGGACGCCGACCTAGCCACCCAGCTGCTCGACAGCCCGGGCGAGGACGACTGGCTCGGCCGCCGTGATCAGGCCATGCTGGAGCTGTTCTACTCCTCCGGTCTGCGGCTGTCGGAGCTGGCCGGGCTGGATGTCAGCGATCTCGACCTGAGCCAGGGCGAAGTGCGCGTCACCGGCAAGGGCAACAAGACCCGTGTGCTGCCGGTCGGCCGCCAGGCGCGTCGCGCCCTGCAGGACTGGCTCAGCGTACGCCCGGCCAACGGCGATAGCGCCCAGCCGCTGTTCGTCAGCCAGCGTGGCAGCGCGCTCACCCCGCGCGCCATTCAATTGCGCCTGCGTCGTCATGGCGTGGAGCGCATCGGCCAGCACCTGCATCCACACATGCTGCGCCACTCCTTCGCCAGCCACATGCTGGAGTCCTCCGGCGACCTGCGGGCAGTGCAAGAGCTACTCGGCCACGCCGATATCAGCACCACCCAGATCTATACCCATCTTGATTTCCAGCACCTGGCCCAGGTGTATGATCAGGCCCACCCCAGAGCCAAACGCAAGGCAGACAAATGATTCAGCTGGTGACCTTTGACCTCGACAACACCCTGTGGGAGACCGAATCGGTCGTCGCCAACGCCGAACGGGTGCTGGCCGACTGGCTAGGCAAACAGGCGCCGAACTACGCCGCCGCCCGCGATCAGGACACGCGCAAGGCGCTGCTGGCAGAGGTGCTGGATGGTGACCCGGCGCTGCGCCACCGGGTGACGCCACTGCGTATCGCCGTGCTGGAGCTGGGTTTGCGCAAGGCCGGCTACTCGGCAGACGAGGCGCAACGTCTGGCACGCGCCGGGTTCGAGGTATTCATCGATGCCCGCCACCGGCTGGAATACTTCCCGCACATGGAGCTGGTGCTGCAACTGCTGTCGCAGCAATACCAGCTGGCGTGCATTTCCAACGGCAACGCCGATGTGCGCCGACTCGGGCTGGATCGCTATTTCAGCATCATCGTGTCAGCCGATGAGGTGGGTATCAGCAAGCCGGACCCGGCACCCTTCCTGGCGGCGCTGAACAGCGCCGGGGTCGAGCCGCAACAGGCGCTGCATATCGGGGATCATCCGGGAGACGACATCCAGGGCGCCCTGGATGTTGGCATGCATACCCTGTGGTTCAACCCACAGGGCAATGCCTGGACGGGCCAGCAACGGGCCCACGGCGAAGTGCGCTGCCTGAGCGAGATTCCGCCCTGGCTGAACCGCTACCAGCGCTACGCCAAACGCTGAGCGGCCGGTACGGCAGCGTCAGATAGGACGGCTGCCGTACTTGTTTTCAGGCTTTTTCGGCGGATCGGAGACCACGTTGTCGTCGATCTGTTGCACCTTGCCACCGCGCGCCATGAACTCTTCGATCTGACGAGCCAGCATCTCCCGCTCGCGCTCCTTGGCTTCCACAGAGGCGCCTTCAAAGTCTTCACTGGCTGCGGCTTTCTTCTTGCGCGACTTGCTGCTGACCTCGGTACCATCGTCGCTGCCGCCGGCCACATCGTCCTGATCGTCGACCTCGGAATCGTCCATCCCATCCAGATCGTCGTCCAGATCATCACTCATGCCTGAATCCTCACAGTGGAAAACAGGCTATATATAGTTCATCGAGGGGGTTTGGCTAGTCTCCGGAGGAAATTTTTTCGCCTGTACCGCCTGCCCTAGAGCCGGATCACAACCCGGCCCCTTCACTCAAACGCGCCAGCTGATCCAGATCGGTCTGCACCCCGGAGGTTTCCCGAATGCGGGTCAGAATCTCGCGTTTCAGGGCGATAAATTCCGGCTCCAGCTTCATGTCCTGATGCCGCACCTTGGGCAGCGGTACCTCGTAGATACTGTCGATCCGGCCGGGGCGCGGCGCCATCAGCACAATGCGGGTACCCAGATATATCGCTTCTTCCACATCGTGGGTGACAAACAGGATGGTGCTCTTCTCCAGCCGGTGCACGTGCAGGATCAGGTCATGCATGACCTCACGGGTCTGCGCGTCCAATGCACCGAACGGCTCATCCATCAGCAAAAAGTCCGGTCGTGGCATCAACGCCCGGGCAATCGCGACGCGCTGCTGCATGCCGCCGGACAGCTGGCTGGGGTAGGCGCCGGCAAAGTTCTTCAAGCCCATCAGATTGAGCAGCGCATCGGCCCGGCCGCTGGCGGCTTCGACGTCAGACTGGCTGTGTACCGAGTCGGAGATGACCTTCAGCTGGCGGCAGAACTTGATGTTCTCGGTCACCGTCAGCCAGGGGTAGAGGCTGTAGTGCTGGAACACCATGGCGCGGTCAACGCCGGGGCCGTCGATCGGCTCGCCGCGCAGCAGAATGTCGCCGCTGCTGTGGGTTTCCAACCCGGCCATGATGCGCAGCAGGGTCGACTTGCCACAGCCGGAGGCGCCAACAAAGGTGATGAACTCGTTAGGCTCTACCTCAAGGTTGACGTCACGCAGCGCCTCGATGGTCTGGTTGCGGGCAGCAAACTGCTTGCCCACGTTGCGAATGCTGATGCAGGACTGGTCCATGGGCTTACCTCTTCTGCCAGTGAAAGGCGCGGCGACCGAGCCAGCGGAACGCCTGGTCGGTCAACAGACCGATGAGGCCGATCAGCAGGATGCCGGCGAAAATCTTGTCGGTGTGCATGTAGCGCTGGGCGCGCAGGATGGCGTAGCCCAACCCCGAGTTGGAGGCCACCAGTTCGGCCACCACCAGATAGGTCCAGGCCCAGCCGCAGGTAATGCGTAAGGTGTCGAGCAGCGCCGGGCGCGCCGAGGGCAACACCACCAGACGGATAATCTCGCTGCGCGAGGCGCCCATGGTCTGCGCCGCTTCGATCTGCGCCATCGGCACCCGGCGAATGTCTTCGGCCGCCATCAGCACCATCTGGAAGAAGGTGCCGATAAAGATGATCAGGATCTTCGAGCCCTCGCCAATCCCTACCCAGAGCATGACCAGCGGAATAAAGGCCACCGCCGGCATGTAACGGATAAAGTCGATCAGCGGCTCCAGTGTCGCCTGCACCGGCTTGTAGGTGCCCAGGTACAGCCCCAGCGGCAAGGCAATCATCGCCGACAGCACAAAACCCGCCATCACCCGGTAAACGCTGATCCAGATGTCATCCCACAGGCCCTCCTCCTGCCACCAGCTGACCACCCGCTCCAGCACCGCGCCGGGGCCCGGCATGAACAAAGGATCGTTTAGTCCGAGGGCGCTATAGAGCCACCAGATGAAAAAGGGCGCAGCCAGACCAAAGGCGGTCAGCAGTGCGCTGATGCGCGGCGACAGGCTGCCACGCACAGCCCACCAGCGCGCACGCGGTTTGCGAGCGGAGGCGGCGGTGGGTGCTTCAGGCACGGGGGCGGGGGCATTCATACCAGTGTCTCCTCGGTCAGGGGCTGCAGGCTGGGCAACGGCGCCGGGCGCCAGCCATGTTCGGGGGAGTTAACACCCAGCCAGGCGACCGGCAACGCGTCCCAGTGCGCCGCATCAGCGGGCACGGAGAACAGGCTGCCGCTGGCCGCCGGCAAGGTGCTGAACAAAATCTGCCAGGGCTGCTCAGCCCCGCTGATACGGCCAAAGGTCAGCTCGCAGCCGAGCAAATGCTCGGCATTGCCCACGTTCTCGTGCTGCAGATAAGTGAGCAGGGAGCGGCCCGGCGCCAAGCGCTGCGGGCGGTCAGCGGCAAAGAAGAAGTAATCACCAGCGCGCAGCAAACAAGCCTGGCGGCCGGAGCCATCAGCGCTCCGCAGCCATAACTCGGCGACCGGGCCACGCGACGCTGGCAGCCGCTGCCAGATTTCCAGATAGCTGTCGTCGAGCGCGGTCTCGTGTACCTCTTCACTGCTGACAAACTGCATGTTGCCGATGTCGGTGCCGCTGTCGGGATGAAAATCGATGATGCGGTGCCACTGGCAGCGGCCAAGGCTGGCTTCGGTCAGCCCGGCAAAGCCCGCCTGGGCTGCGCGCTCAAGCGGCAGCTTTGGCGCAGGATCAGGAATGCGCAGGTCCGCGTGCAGATGCGCGCTCTGGAGCCAGAACACGCGGGTAGTGGTGTCTTCGGTGCCGTCCGACAAGCGCAGCAACGTACGCTGCCAAACGCCGTGGTAAGCCTCCGGAACGGCTTTCATGCGTGGTACTCCGGGAAGCGTTTGAGGGTGCGCCAGAACGCCATGTCGTGGTTGGGCCAGAGGTCTGCACCGGTCTCAGCGGCAATGCGCTTGAGTTTGCGAATGCTGTCCAGCGCCATGTCCTCGCGGTCGCGCCAGCACAGGCCGGGGGCGATTTCGTCATCAAGATTTTCGGTCAGATCGGCGGCATCACCGGTGAGGATCACCGGCGCGCCGGTTGGCAGTTCGATCATCAATGACATGTGCCCGGCGGTATGACCCGGCGTGTTGATGGCACGCAGGCCGGGCAGCAGGTCGTACTCGTCCTGCTGCAGGCGCCAGCGCACATTGCCGGCAAAGTCATCGGCAAAGTAGGCGTCATCGGCCGGTTCACGGGCGGCCTGCAGTTCGTCTTCGTGCACGTGTACTTCAGCGCCGCAGACGTCGCACAGGCCGCCGGCGTGATCAAAGTGCAGGTGGCTGAGAAACACCATGTCGATGTCGTTGCAGGTCAGCCCGAGCTTCGCCAGATGGGCTTCGAGCCGCTGCTCTTCGCTCATCTGCGGCGGCCCCATGGGAAATTCCACCGGGTCGTACCAACGCGCGCGCAGCGCAGGATCAGTCAGCTTGTTGTAGTCGCAGCCGACGTCGAACAGCACCCGCCCCTGTTTGGTCTCGATCAAAAAAGCCAGAATCGGTGCCTCGATCTGCACCCCGTGGCCACGGCCACGGGTCGAGATCGACTTGTCGTAATGGTGCGTCGCGGTGAGCAGCGGCCAGAGTTTCTGTACCTGGGTCATGCCGCCTCCCGCAGGGCGCTGAGCAGCGCTGCGCTGTCGCACACCTCGCCGAAGATGCCGCCTTCCACGTTGATCATTGCCAGCGCCGCCGCATGCAGCTCGGGGTGCGCGGAGGCACAGGCGTCACTCACGGTCAGGCAGTTGAAGCCGCGATCGATGGCGCTGCGCAAGGTGGAGCTGACGCACACCTCGGTGGTCACGCCGGTGATGATCAGGCTGTCGATGCCGCGCGTGCGCAAGATCAGTTCCAGGTCGGTGGCGGCAAAGGCGCAGTAGCCGGGCTTGTCGATCACCGGCTCCCCGACTTGCGGCTGCAGTTCGTCGATCAGGTCATGGCCGTACTCACCACGCACCAGCAAGCGCCCCAGCGGGCCTGCTGCACCAATCGGCGCGCCGCTGCGCTCGGCGCGAATGCGCTTCCACTCAGGCAGATCAGACAAATCCGAGCGGTGCCCTTCGCGGGTGTGCACCACCAGCATGCCCGCCGCCCGCGCCGCGGCCAGCAGGCGCTGCTGGGCCGGGATTGGCGCGCGCAGGCACTGGATATCCAGCCCGGCCTGATCGGCATAACCGCCGGGGGCGCAGAAGTCGCGCTGCATGTCGATCAACAGCAAGGCGGTACGCGATGGCAGCAGCGGCAGCATCTCAGGCCTCCAGCTTGAATTCGTGGCGAACGGCGGCGGTGATGCCGGTGGCGATGTCGTCCGCCATGCGCGCGCCCTTCTCGGCGGTCGAGCCCCGCGCCGAGGACAGCACCCCGGACGGCGGCACCCACTCGGTGCGGGTCGGGTACATGTCATAGGGCGGAAAGTCCGCCGGCGGGTCGTTGGGGATCTTGTCGAGGCTGACCAGGTGCGGCAGGTAATGCAGCATCAGCGAGGTTTCGATCACCGCTGCGTGCTCCAGCGCAAAGCCGGGGAAGCCGTCGGGGAAGATATCGTCCAGCGTGTCTTCACGGCAGAAGTCCCAGTGCTCAAGGCGCATGACTTCCAGCTCGCAGCCGGGCCCAAGCTCACGCAGCGCCAGCTGAATACCCTCGGTGACAAACCAGGTGTTCTCGTAATGCCCCAGCACCAGCACCAGTCGCTTGACGCCGTGGCGGGCAAACTCGCGCACCGCGTCCTGCACCAGCGCAATCAGAGTCGCGCCGTCGAGACTGGTGGTGCCGCAAAAATGCTGGCCACCACCGCACTTGGGCTGCGACTTGTAGCCGTAGGCCAGCGCCGGGGCGACGATGCCGCCGATCTGCGCCGCCACATCGGCGCTCAGCGCGGTCGACAGCAGGGCATCGGTGCCCAGCGGCAGATGCGGGCCGTGCTGTTCGGTCGCGCCGCAGGGCAGAAACACCACGGCGCCCTGTTCAACACGCTGCTGGTATTCGACCCAGCTGATCTGATCCATATGTACGCTTGTCATGGGCATTCCTCTTGAATTGGCAGGGCAGCGCTCAGCTACCCATCCAGGCACCACCATTGGCGCCCAGTGTCTGTCCGGTGAAAAAGCTCGCCGCCGGCGACAACAAAAAGCACACCGCCGCCGCGATCTCTTCGGGCTGACCAAGGCGCGCCGCCGGAATAGCCAGCTCCTTGGCAATCCACTCTTCACTCATGTGTTCCAGCGAGACCATGGCGGTTTCCACCGGACCGGGGGCCACCGCGTTGATGCGAATCGCGGGCGCAAACTCACGCGCCAGCGCCTTGGTCATGCCGATCACGCCCGCCTTGGCGGTGCAGTAGGCCACGTAGTTTTCGCGCCCCAGCTGACCCAGCTCGGAGGCGATATTGACGATGGCGCCACGGCCCGCGCCGCTCATGCTTTCCAGCGCGCAGCGGCAACAGCAATAAACACCGTCCAGATCGACCGCCATGATCCGCCGCCAATCCTCTTCCGAGGTATCCAGAAAAGACTGCTCCTGAATGATCCCGGCGTTGTTGACCAAGCCGTGCAGCGGGCCGGTGGCGGTGATGCAGGCGAACATTTCCTCGACCGCGTCCGGGTCGCTGACATCCGCCTCAATCGCCACCGCCCGGCCACCGGCCGAGCGAATCTGTTCCACCAGATCGGCGCTGGCACCGGACTGACCGAGGTGGTTGATCCACACTTCGGCACCTTGGCCCGCCAACATCAGCGCGCAGGCGCGGCCAATACCAGTCGCGGCGCCGGTGACCAAAATGCGCTGGCCCGCCAAATCAACCTTCAACATCAGTGCATGACCTCCCCGCGACTGACCACGATGGCCTGCCCGGTAATGGCGGCCGAGGCCGGCGCGCCGAGAAACAGAAAGGTGCCGGCCAGATCGGCCGGGGTGAGCAATTCGGGAATCGCCTGCGCGGCGAGGATGTGCTCCAGCTCCTCGGCTTCACTGCGGCCGCTGTCCTGCGCCATGTTGCGCAGGGACGCCATGGCCGCGTCGGTGCCGACCCAGCCGGGGCACACGGCATTGACGCGAATACCCTGCCCGCCCATCTCCCAGGCCAGCGAGCGGGTCAGGCCGATCACTGCGTGCTTGCTGGCGACATAGGCGGAAAACCCGGCCACCGCACTCAGCCCCCAGATCGAGGACTGATTGATCACGCTGCTGCCTTTGCCGAGCAGCGGCAGCAGTGCGCGGGTCAGGCGCAGCATCGACACCACGTTGTTATCCAGTTGGTGCTGCCAGCGCCGGTTGGCATCGGCGGCGGCATCCTGCAGCGGCGTCGGCAGCTCCATGCCGGCGTTGTTGATCAGCACATTCACCTGTGCCTGACGCTGGCCCAGCTGACTGGCGTAGTCGGCCACCGCCGCGTCATCGTTCAGGTCCAGCACCCGGCCGTGCACTTGCGTCAGCACTGCGAGCTGCTCAACCGTCGCGGCCAGCGCCTGCGCATTGCGGTCGACCAGCTCCAGCCGCGCGCCCTGTTCGGCAAACGCGTGCGCCAGCCCCAGACCGATGCCACTGGCGGCACCGGTAATCACCACGGTGCGGCCCTGATAATCCAGTGTCTGCATGCTCACACCGCCGTCAGGAAGGACACGCCCACCGCGCCGTAGAAGTTCTCGGCACGTTTGGGGCCATCGACGAACACGCCGTAGTCATCGCTCAGTACCCGGCGCACGCGATGACGGTGGAAGCTGCTGAGCAGTTCACTCATCGGCACCACCTGACGGTAGGCATCGCCGTACAGTTCTTCGTGCAACTTGGGCAGGCGATACCAGGGCGCCACCGGCTTTTCGTGATGGGCGTTGTGATAGGCAAAGTTGAGCAGCAGCAGGTTGAGCGACGGCCAGCGCAGCGACACCACATTGCTGAAAGTGTTGAGCTGCTCATAAGCGCGGTCACGCAGCTTGTCGGCCGGGATCTTGCCGTCTTCCTCCAGCACGGCGAAGGCGTCGTAGGTGTGCTGATAGGCATCGGCAAAGCGCAGCACGGTGACCATGATCAGCCAGGCAACGCAGTAGAGCACCAGCGCGCTGAACGACAGCCAGCCGAGTACGGCAAACAGGGCAGCGCGAATCAACAGCACGGTCAGCACCTTGCCGCGACGGGCACGGTGTTTCTCGCTCTTGCTGATAAACGGCAGCAGCACCACGTAGAAGTGCATGATCAGCTCGACCGCCGGGATATACGCCCACTCAAGGGCCAGAATCAGTTTGCGTACCCAGCTCGGCAGGCTGTTGATAAACACCTTGCTGTCGAAGGTGATGACGTCGGCACGGTCGACGTGATGGCGCATGTGCTTGCGGCGCAGGTCCTGAAAGTCGGCGTAGCAGCCGCCGGTCATCCAGCTGAACACCTCACCGGCCAGCGCGTTGTGCGCAGGCTTGCTGAAAATGGTGCCATGGGCAAATTCGTGAATCAGGTAGGCGCCGATGATCATCGCGTGCGCCAGCAACAGCAGCCCGCCCAGCTTGGCCAGCCAGAACGGGGTCAGCAGCAGGCCGAGACCAATCAGGTAGCCGCCAACGCTGTAACCAATCGCCAGACTGTTCCAGACCCGGCCATCGGCGTAACGGTAAAGTGGTTTGGACGTGGACATGATTCCTCCGCAAGTCCGGATCAGGGCAGGCGCAACGCGCCTGCCCGTGGTCTTACTTGGTCAGTTCGCTGACGAAGCTGGCATCGAAGGTGTCGGCAAAATCCGGGATCGCCGGGATCTGCTTGTTCTTCAGCAACAGATTGGCAATCACCGCACCGCTGCCATAGAACGACGTGGTTTCGCTGGACTCAACAAAGTTCTGGCCCATCTCGGACAGCGGGATGTTGTAGACGCCTTCCATTTGCTCCAGCGCCTCGGCACCGCTCACGCCCAGCACCTTGCCGATGATCTCGGCGCTTTCTTCCGGGTGCGCCTGCATGTATTCCAGACCGGCCTGATAGCCCTTGATCATCGCGGTGATGGCTTCCGGGTTTTCTTTGATCTGGTCTTCGCTGAAGGCCAGCACGTCGGTGATCAGGCCCGGTGCGTCCTTGGAGGAGTACACCACGTGGAATTTGTCGCCACCGCCCATGGCGAGGATCTGCGAGACGTTTGGCTCGTAGGTCACGCCTATCGGCAGGCTGCCGGAGGCCATGGCGCTGGGAATGCCCTCAGGCGTCATGTTGACCGACTCGATGTCGCTCTCACCCATGCCGTTGATCTGCAGCGCGTAAGCCAGCAAGAAGTCAGACGGCGACAGCGGATTGAAGCCCACCTGCTGGCCCTTGAAATCGGCAACAGAGGTAATGGATTTCTCGGCAACGATAGCGTCGCCGCCGTAGGAGAAGTCGATCGGCATCACCACGCGGTGCGGCAGCCCCTTGGCCACCGAGCCGACCACCTGATCGTACGTGAGCATGGCACCGTCCACCGCGTTACCGGCCATGGCAGAGGGCAGCAGTGCCGGGTCATTGAAGAACTGCAGTTCGACATCCAGACCAAACTGGTCGTACAGGTCGAGCTTGTCGGCGACGTAGAACGGGCCGTAACCGGCCCAGACAACGGTACCGATGGTCATGGAGTCAGCAGCCTGAGCGGCAACGGGAGACAGTACGGCAGCGGCAGCCAGACTGATGCCGGCCAGGGACTTGCGGACAAAGCTGAAGCGTGGGGCGGTCATGGGTACAACTCCTACACAGTGAGAAAGGCGCACGGGGACAACGTCGTCATGACGGTCTCCCGGGCTTTTATCCCGCCGTGTAGCCCTCATTCCTTGAGAGCCGGAAAACTCTCGGACCAGACACTTGCTGCGCAAGCCGGAACCCTAGTTCGCCTGAGTACCACTCCAATGTGTGATGCGTCATGAGTCAATGACGACTCATCCCGTTTCACTGAGACTTAATGCACGCTTGGTGCCAGCTTTTCGATGAATATCGGAAATGGGCTGTTTTTCAGCCAGTTGCGGGCGATGCAGACGTTGCTACCAGGCTATTTTTCGCCTCGGGCTGCTCCATTTTCGCCCTGATTTGGGGCAAACGCCCCGGGATGCACCCGCTTCAGTCGCACTGCCCCTGCAGCGTCGCCAGCACCCGGCGGCTGCCCGCGTGCTCCCTGTGCTCCCCGAGATAGAGGCCTTGCCAGGTGCCAACGGCGAGTCTGCCAGCGGTCACCGGCAGCGTCAGTTGCACACCGAGCAGGCTCGACTTGATGTGCGCGGTCATGTCGTCCGGGCCTTCATAGGTGTGCTTGAAATAGGGTGCGTCGTCCGGCACCGCGCGGCGAAAGAATGCCTCGAAGTCACCGCGCACCAGCGGGTCGGCGTTCTCGTTGACGGTCAGCGAGGCCGAGGTGTGTTGCAGCCACAGATGCAGCAGGCCAACGCGTACGTCCGTCAGCTCTGGCAGCGCGCGCAGAATCTCGTCATCAATCAGGTGAAAGCCCCGCGCGCGGGGCTTGAGCCGAATCTCTTTCTGCAACCACATGCTGCTTTCACCTTATGTGTGACGGATTTTACAGGTCCTGAGCTCGCTGGGCCTGCTCGGCCAGGCGCAAGGTTTCGTGCTTTTCCATTGCCAGCAGGTCCTGCATCAGCTCACGCCCACCCGCCGTCTCTGCCCGGCCCTGCAGATAACGATACAGGTCCAGCGCGTCGTTGTGCAGGTCAAACACCAGCGCGCAAAGGGCGTCGTGATCCAGCCCGGCGAAGCTCTGGCCTGCGTCCAGCGTGCGCATGCGCGGGTTGTCGGTGAAGTGGTCGTAGACCCAGCTGTCCAGCACCTTGATATCGGCCTGCTGCTCAAAGCGCAGCACCATCTGCTGCATGCGGCGCTCGTGCTCGGCCAAATACCGCAGCAGCGCACTCATGCGCTCACCGGTCTGGCTGTCAGCTGCCCCAGCCTCCAGGCGGCTGGCCAACTGGCCGTGCAGTTGCTGTGTCCACTCGATCAAATCACGGTAGGTTTCTGCTTTCATCTAGCCTCCTGTTGCCGCCGTTTGCACTGCGCGGGTCTGCGTGTCTGTCTATCTGCCTGGCGCTACTTGATCAGCATCCAGGCAGCCATACCGACCATCATCAGATTCTCGGTCAGCGAAATGAAACCCAGCGGTACGTTGCTGTCGCCCCCGACGCAGGCGCATTTCAGCTCGCGCCGGTCGACATACACTGCCTTGAAAACGGAGACTGCGCCGATGACCCCGATCAGCAGCGCGACCGGAATAGCCAGCCACAGCAGTGCGTCAGCAATCATGAGAATGCCGGCCAAAGCCTCGCCAAAGGGATAGAGATAGGCATAGCGCACCCAACGCTGCGCCAGCAGGTCGTAGCCAAGAAACATGTTGGAAAAGCTTTCCAGGTCACGCAGCTTGAGAATCGCCAGCACACACATCGAGATAGCGACAAACCACTCCAGCGTGCGCACGGTAAATACCGTGCCCAAGGCGGCCCAGCTGGCCGCCAGCGCCATCAACGCGGTGCAGGCGAAAACCGCGATAACTGGCTGATAGGTCACCTCATCCGGTTCCTTGACCGACTTGCCAAAGTACCGCCGCAGCTCGTCGTAGCCGCCGATGCGCTGGCCGTCGATAAAGGTCTGCGGCGTGGTGTCCACGTTGTATTCGCGCTGAAATGCGTCGGTTTCCTCGCGGCTGGTCAAATGCCGGTCGTCCACCGTGAAACCCTCGCGTTTGAGCAGATCGAGGGACTTCAGCCCAAAGGGGCAGAGGTGGTTTTTCATCACCATACGGTAGAGTGTCGCGTCGCGCGGTTGATCCGTCATCGGGTCACTCCTGCTGTCTGGTTTGCGTCGTTGCCGCAGCCCCGGCGCCTTTCGCCACTGCGGCGGGTAACACTGGCGCCATGTCCTTGCGACCGCCCGACCGGCGACGAGGTTCCAACCGGCAACGCAGCACTGGCGGCTAGAACATCAGCCGCACACCTGTAACAGCAAACCAGCCGTCTCGATCCTCGCCCTCGTCTGCGGCAAAGTCTGCGGTGCGACCAAAAGCCCGCTCGTAGTGCACGCCAACGTAGGGCACGATGGAGCGATCAACTAGGTCGTAGCTCAGCCGCAACCCCGCCTCCATGCCGCTGAGACCGCGGCCGACGCCCACCGCTTCGTCGTCGGACAACGCCGCATCCAGCTCCAGCTCGGGGGTCAGATGCAGGCGATTGGTCAACAGCAGTTCGTACTCCAGCGCGAGATCCAGCGACACATCGCCGTACTCGTTCACGTAGAGGTTACTATCCATCTCCAGCCAGTAGGGCAGCAGACCATTCAGGCCGACAAATGCGTACTGCCGGTTCTCACCGTCTGGGGTATCAAAGCGCAGGCCGCCGCGCAGATCGATAAAGTCGCTGACCGGGGTTTGCAGCGCGAGACGGTTGTCCAGCGTCTCCCAACTGTCGTGATCAAAGCTGTATTCGGCCTCGCTCAGCCAAAGCGCTTTCAACTCATCGGTGCCCCACCAGGCTTCGGTGCTCCAGTATCCAAGCTCCTCGCCGCTGTCGCCAAAACGGTATTCCAGCGCGTCGGCCTCCAGGCCATAGAAATAGCCGTGGTGCATGGAGTGACGCATCTGCTCGGCTGCTGCCGACGCCGAAGCCATCAGCAGCAACGGGATCATCAGGCGCTTCATGAGTCATCTCCTTCAGGGCCGCCTTCGACAATGACGGTGCGGAACATCCCCGCCGCCGCGTGGTAGGACAAGTGGCAGTGGAAGGCCCACTTGCCCGGTGCGTCGACCTCGGTCTCCATGTAAACGGTGGTGCCGGGCGCCACGCTGATCACATGCTTGACCGGGTTCCACTGGTCAGCGCCCACGTCGAGGATCGACCACATGCCGTGCAGATGCATGGGGTGGGTCATCATGGTTTCGTTGATGAACTTGAAGCGCACCCGCTCGCCGTATTGCAGACGAATCGGTTCAGCGTCCGACTCCTTGATGCCGTTGATCGACCAGATATAGCGCTCCATATTACCGGTCAGCCGTAACTCGATCTCGCGGGTGGGTTCGCGATCTTCATATAACGGCTTTTGGGCGCGCAGGTCAGCATAGGACAGGAAGCGACCGTCGTTATAGGCCTGGGGAATCAACCCGCTGCCCTCGGCGTAGAAGGGATCAGCGGGCAGTGCTGCGGCCTCGCCATGGTTCATGTTGCCGTGATCCATACCGGCCATATCACCGTGGTCCATGCCGCTGTGATCCATGCCGGCCATATCGCCGTGGTTCATGCCGCTGTGATCCATGCCGGCCATGTCGCCATGACTCATGCTGCCGTGGTCCATACCGGCCATATCACCGTGGTTCATGCCGCTGTGATCCATGCCGGCCATATCGCCGTGGTTCATGCCGCTGTGATCCATGCCGGCCATGTCGCCATGACTCATGCTGCCGTGGTCCATACCGGCCATATCACCGTGGTTCGTGCCGCGGTGATCCATGCCGGCCATGTCGCCGTGGTTCATGCCGCTGTGATCCATTCCGGCCATATCGCCATGATCCATACCCGCATGCGCCATGCCCATATCGGCCATGGTCAGCAGCGGCGCCGGACGCAGCGCCGGAATCTCACCCTGCATGCCCTCACGCGGCGCCAGGGTGCCGCGGGCAAAACCCGAGCGACCCATGGATTCGGCGAACAGGGTGTAAGCCTGGTCTTCCTTCGGCTGAACAATGACGTCATAGGTCTCGGCAACACCAATGCGCAACTCATCCACCGTCACCGGCTGCACGTTATTGCCGTCGGCCTGCACCACGGTCATCTTCAAGCCGGGCAGGCGCACATCGAAGTAGGTCATGGCAGACGAGTTGATCAGCCTCAGGCGCACCCGCTCACCGGGTTTGAATAATCCGGTCCAGTTCTGCTCCGGCCCCTTGCCGTTGATCAGGCCGGTAAAGCCCTGCACATCCTCGATGTCGCTCGACATCATGCGCATATCACCCCACATCAGCCGATCCTTCAGCGTGGCGGCCAGCCCGCGCTCGCGGCTATCGCGCCAGAAGTCGCCCACCGTCTGCTGCTGGCGGTTGTAGTAGTCAGCCGAGCTTTTCAGGTTGCGCATGATGCGGTCGCCCGAGTGCGGGTGCTTGTCGGTCAACTGCACCACGTACTCGCGGTCGTAGCGAAACGGCTCGCGCCCGTCCGGCTCAATGATAATCGCCCCGTAGGCGCCGTCCGGCTCCTGAAAACCCGAATGGCTGTGAAACCAGTAGGTGCCAGACTGCTTGATCGGGAAGCGATAGGTGAAGGTCTCGCCCGGGGCAATGCCGGGGTAGCTCAGCCCAGGTACGCCATCCATTTGATAGGGCAATATCAGCCCGTGCCAGTGGACCGAGGTGGGCTCATCCAGATTATTGGTCACGTGGATGGTGACGTCTTCGCCTTCGCGAAAGCGCAGAATCGGGCCGGGCGAGGCGCCGTTATAGCCAATGCCCTGCTTGCGAAAATCGCCGGTGTCGATGGTCACCCGGTCGACGGTCAGGCTGTATTCACCCGCCCAGCTGATCAGCGGCAACAGCGCCAGGGCGGCAACAAATCCCTTATTCAACATGAATGCCTCCGACCATCCCGGCCTGATAGTGGCCGGGCACGTTGCAGGCGAACTCCAGGCTGTCGGCACTGGCGAAGGTCCAGACCAGCTCCGCCTCCTGCCCCGGCTCCAGCAGCAGGCTGTTGGCGTGGTTGTGCTCCATGGTGTGGCCGCCGCCCATGTCCATCTTCATGCGCTCATGGTTGAGGTGATCGCCCTGAATCACGCCATGCTCCACCATCATCTGCATCTGCCCCTGATGAGCCTCGTGCATGGCTGCGGTGCCGATGTTGAACTCGTGCACCAGCGCACCCTCGTTACGCACCTTCAGGCGCACCGTCTCGCCCGCGGCAAAGCTCAACTGCTCGGGTTCGAAGTAGTTGTCGTGCATGACAATCTCGATGGTGCGGCTGACCTGTTGCGCGTCGCCGGGCTGACCGCCCTCGCCCGCTACCGCGCCCGCGGCCGTTGTTGCGCCGAGCAGCAGCGCTGCGACCACCCCGTTCACTGTGCGATTCATGCGTGTATCTCCTGTTGCTGAAAGGCCCACCAACGGACGCAGAATTGACAGCCAGGCTGGCTTTGCCGTGGATGCGACCGGCTCGGCCATCACCGCAGACCAGTTGGCGCAGCAGGAAGACTACCGATTGATCGTGCTGGATATCGGTCTGCCCGACGGTGACGGTCTGCAGCTGCTGGCACGCTGGCGCGATGCCGGGCGTGACCTGCCGATTCTGCTGCTGACCGCCCGCGACCGCTGGCAGGACAAGGTCAATGGCCTCAAGGCCGGTGCCGACGACTACCTGACCAAGCCCTTTCACCCGGAAGAGCTGCTGGCGCGCTTGCAGGCGCTGCTGCGCCGCAGCGAGGGCCGTAGTCATACACAGATTCAGGCGGGTAACTACCTGCTCGACGAAGAGCGCCAGCGCGTGCGTAGCCCCGACGGCGAGTGGCACCCGCTGACCGGCACCGAGTTTCGCCTGCTGCGCTGCCTGATGAGCCGCCCCAATCGCCTGCATCCAAAAGAGGCGTTGCTGGAGCAGCTCTACAACCTGGATGCCGAGCCCACGCTCAACACCATCGAGACCTACATCCGCAGGCTGCGCCTGCTGATCGGCCGCAACGCCATCAAAACCCAGCGAGGGCAAGGCTATGTCTTTACCGCCGAAGACTGAGCGCAGCCGCTCGATCCGCACCACCCTGCTGCTCTGGCTGCTGCCCTTTGCCACGCTGTTTATGCTGCTCGCCTGGTATCTGCATGGGGCGCTGCTGGACCGCATGTCCCGCGACTTTGTCGAAGAACGGCTACAGCAGGAAATCACGCTGATCGAACAACAGCTGACCAATGGCGGCGGCTTGCAGACGCTGGACAGCAACTACTTTGGCGCCATGTCGCACCACCTGTTTGCCATCCGCTTTGGCGACCAGACACGGCTCTCCCATCCACAGTGGTCCGCCATGCTGCAGCCCTGGCTCGACTTGCCAGAGCAAGGGCTGATCGAGCTGCACGGCACCCCCGCCGGCGACACGCAGGCCCATCGCTATATGGCGTGGCGGGCGGAACGCGAGATCGGCGGCACCGCCGTCACCATCGTTGCCGCCGAGGACTACAGCCGCCTGCAGGCCGGCACCCATGAACTGCACCTGTGGACCGCAGCAGTTGCCATCGGCCTGCTGGTGGTGCTGTTTGCGCTGATCCTGCTCGCGGTGCAGCTGTCGATGCGCCCCGTGCGCCAGCTGCAGCACGACTTGAAAGCGCTCAAGCAGGGCAAACTGCAACGGCTTAGCGATACGGTGCCACAGGAGTTCAGCGGCCTTATCGCTCAGTTGAACCAGTTGCTCGACACCCTGCAGCACCGCCTGCAGAAAGTGCGCGAAGCCAACGCCAACCTGTCTCACCGAATCAAAACCCCGATTGCGGCGATCAACCAGTTGGTCAGCAGCGAGCAGCCCATCACACCCGAGGCCCGCAGCCAGATCAGCCAGCGACTGGACGACATCAGCCGTCAGCTCGACAGCAGCCTGCACGCCAGCCAATCCGGCGGCCCACTGGCCGGAGCCAGCTGCCTGCCACTGGAGCAGACCAGGGAGCTGCTGTGGATGCTCGGCCGCCTGCACAACAACGTCGAGTTTGAACTGGACTGCACGCTGCCCGACAACGCCCGCTGGCCAATTGACGAGCAGGACTTCAGCGAATTGCTGGGCAACCTCGCCGATAACGCGGGCAAATGGGCACAAAGCCGCGTGCGCGTTCAACTAAGCGAGCAAGGCGACGTGCGTACCCTGAGCATCGAAGATAACGGCCCGGGCGTACCGGCCGAGGAGCGCGATCAGCTCGGCACCCGCGGCTGGCGGCTGGATCAGCAGATGCCCGGCCACGGCCTGGGCCTCGCCATTGTCCGCGACCTGGCAGCGCGCTATCAGGGCACGGTGCAGTTTGGCGTCAGCCAATTGGGCGGGTTGCTGGTGCGAGTCGATATCCCGATCCAGACCTAGCCCTCCCGGCAGCTCTCACACCGCACAGCCCACACCATCCCCATCAGGTACTAACCGGGCACATGGGTTACACATCAAACCGGCCACATAGGTAAGACCACCGGCAGGGCTTGGCCTGCTCGACCAACGCCACTCCCTGCACCACCAAGGCCGAGCCGGAGCTCAGGCCTCCCAGGCGCGCGGCGCTACCGCATACGCAAAAAAAACGGGGCGCCCGATGGGCGCCCCGTTTGGTGTTGCGAGTTCTCAGTCAGCGATTACTTCTTGCTGCTGGTGAACTCCGGATAGGCTTCCATACCGCACTCGGAAATATCCACACCTTCGTACTCTTCTTCTTCGCTGACGCGCAGGCCCATCACCAGTTTGATGATGCTCCAGACGATCAGGCTGGCGATGAATACCCACAGGAAGATAACCACGATACCCATCAGCTGAGCAGTCAGGCTAGCGTCGCTGTTGGTCAGGCATACAGCCAGCAGACCCCAGATACCGACTACACCGTGAACGGAGATGGCACCGACCGGATCGTCGATCTTCAGCTTGTCCAGAGCCAGGACAGAGAAGACTACGATCACGCCGCCAACAGCACCGATCAGGGTGGCTTGCAGGCCGCTCGGAGTCAGCGGTTCAGCGGTGATGGCAACCAGGCCAGCCAGGGCGCCGTTCAGAGCCATGGTCAGGTCAGCCTTGCCGAACAGGATGCGGGCAACAACCAGACCAGCGATCAGACCACCAGCAGCAGCTGCGTTGGTGTTGACGAAGATCTGAGCAACAGCGTTGGCGTCGGAGATGTTGGAAACAACCAGCTGCGAGCCACCGTTGAAGCCGAACCAGCCCAGCCACAGGATGAACATACCCAGAGTAGCCAGCGGCAGGTTGGCACCGGGGATAGCGTTGATCTGGCCGTTGGAGCCGTACTTGCCCTTACGAGCGCCCAGCAGCAGGACACCAGCCAGAGCAGCAGTAGCACCAGTCATGTGAACCACACCGGAACCGGCGAAGTCCAGGAAGCCAGCTTCGTTCAGGAAGCCACCGCCCCATTTCCAGAAGCCCTGGATCGGGTAGATGAAGCCAGTCATGATCACGGCGAAGACTAGGAACGCGAACAGCTTCATGCGCTCGGCAACCGCACCGGAAACGATGGACATGGCAGTAGCAACAAACACCACCTGGAAGAAGAAGTCGGAAGCAACCGAGTAGTACGGTGCATCGTCGCCACCGGCGAGCACGTCTTCAACTGTGTTTTCAGCGCCGATCAGTACGCCGAAGCTCGGGAAGATGCCGCCTTCCGGGCTGGAGTACATGATGTGGTAGCCGACCAGCAGGTACATGGTGCAGGCAATCGCAAACAGCGCGACGTTCTTGGTGAGGATTTCAGTGGTGTTCTTGGCGCGAACCAGACCGGCCTCGAGCATGGCAAAACCTGCTGCCATCCACATGACCAGTGCACCACAGATCAGAAAGTAGAATGTATCAAGTGCGTACTTGATTTGTACGATGTCTTCCATTTTAAGCCCCCCATATAGGCTTGTTTACTGCAGTCTGAAAAACGACCTGCGGTCAGATGGCGTCGGTGCCGGTTTCGCCGGTACGGATGCGGATGGCCTGCTCCAGTGCCACCACGAAGATCTTGCCGTCGCCGATCTTGCCGGTGTTGGCTGCCTTGGTGATGGACTCGATGACGCGATCCAGCATGTCATCAGCGATGGCAACGTCGATCTTGACCTTGGGCAGGAAGTCGACAACGTACTCAGCGCCACGGTACAGCTCGGTGTGACCCTTCTGACGGCCAAAACCCTTGACCTCGGTTACGGTGATGCCCTGCACGCCGATCTCGGACAGTGCTTCACGCACGTCGTCCAGCTTGAAGGGCTTGATTACCGCCGTTACTAGTTTCATTTTGCTACTCCCGTGTAATGGACTGCCCTGGGGGACAGCACAAGTCTATGCCGAGTTAGAGGCTTTTAGAAACGGACAAACCAAAAGTGCTGTCGCAGTCGTCAGAATCGCCGACACGCCCTGCACATGCCGGCGCACCCATCTCGACACAGGCAGAGATCAAATGCTTCCCTGCCCCCACTGGCAGCGCCCGGGTGTCGTCGCTGGCGAGCAGCGCGGCGTGGGTCAAACCTGCCAGGGTCAATCGCTTCATTATTGTGCTCCCGATGTGATCGCTCACGATTCTGGCTGTGCGCCAACGGCGTGCCCCGTTATGGGGTTCACTGTTGGAATCAGCTGCAGCATGCTTTGCAGAAACTCTGCCAATTTATTTTTTTACATAAAATTCAACTAGTTACAAAACAGAGGCGCTCAAAGCCCAACAACAGAACGCCTTTCATGCACCAGGATAGTGCATAGCCGTGGTGCGCGTGCACAGCGGACGCACAAGTGCGGCGCGAGAACCCGAGCGTGCTACACTGCCCGCCCATCGGCCCCGTGGCCGTCGTCCCATGCACAGCCCGCAGAGACTCGCCCCATGCTGCACAAACTGGTGATTGATACCCTCAGCGCCCAGGCCTCGCGCCTGCTGATGAATGAAGGTGGACTGCCCGGCCCAGAGGTGGAAAAACACCTCAAGGCCCTGCTGCAGAGCGCCCTGTCCAAGCTGGATGTGGTCAGCCGGGACGAATTTGAAACCCAGCAGGCGGTGCTGATGCGCACCCGCGAACGACTCGAAGCGCTGGAAAAGCGCGTCAGCGAGCTGGAAGCAAAAACGCAGTAACCGCCTGACCCTTGGCAGTATCAGGCCACACTGATCAAGGAGTGATCATGTCCCTGGCTATTGTTCATAGTCGCGCCCGCCTGGGTATCGACGCCCCCGCTGTCAGCGTTGAAGTACACCTGGCCAACGGCATGCCCAGCCTGACTCTGGTTGGGCTGCCGGAAACCGCCGTGCGCGAAAGCAAAGACCGCGTACGCAGCGCCCTGCAAAACGCCCAGCTGGAGTTTCCGGGCAGCCGCCGCATTACCATCAGCCTGGCCCCTGCCGACCTGCCCAAAGAGGGTGGCCGCTTTGATCTGGCCATCGCCCTCGGCTTGCTCGCAGCCAGCGGCCAGATACCCGCCACGGCGCTGCAAGACTGCGAATGCATCGGCGAGCTGGCCCTGTCGGGTGAGCTGCGGCCGGTGCAGGGCGTGCTGCCCGTGGCACTGGCCTGCCGTGAAGCCGGGCGCCGGCTGATCCTGCCGCGCGCCAACGCTACCGAGGCCGCCCTGGTTGAAGGGGTCGAGCTGATTGCCGCCGAGCATCTGCTGGCCCTGTGTGCCCACCTGCGCGGCGAGGAATCACTGCCGGCGCTGCCCGAGGTCACCGCACCGCCACCGCCGGCGGTAGCCGAGCTGGCCGAGGTGCAGGGCCAGGAGCAGGCCAAACGAGCACTGATTGTGGCCGCCGCCGGCGGGCACAACCTGCTGTTATTCGGCCCGCCCGGCACCGGCAAAACGCTGCTGGCGAGCCGCCTGCCCGGCATCCTGCCGCCCCTGCGGGAGCAGGAAGCGCTGGAAGTTGCGGCCATTCAATCCGTCTGCGAACGCACGCCACTGCTGGCCTGGCCGGGCCGCCCATTCCGCGCGCCCCACCATGGTGCATCTGCTGCCGCGCTGGTTGGCGGCGGCAGCCACCCACGCCCAGGCGAGGTCAGCCAGGCACACAACGGCGTGCTTTTTCTGGATGAACTGCCGGAGTTTGATCGCAAGGTACTGGAGACGCTGCGCGAGCCGCTGGAGTCGGGCAGCATCCATGTTGCCCGCGCCCGCGAGCAATTGCGCTTTCCGGCGCGCTTTCAACTGGTGGCGGCGATGAACCCCTGCCCCTGCGGCTATCAGGGCGACCCCTCTGGCCGCTGCCGTTGCAGCCCTGAACAGATACAGCGCTATCGGGGCAAGCTGTCCGGCCCGCTGCTCGACCGGATCGACCTGCATCTGGCCATGCGCAACGAGCCCTTCAAACTGACCGGCGAGACCGGACGCAGCAAACCGGACACCGCCACCGCCGCCGCCCAGGTAGCAGCGGCAAGACAGGCCCAGCAGCAGCGCCAGCAGTGCCTGAATGCCCACCTGGACCTGGCCGGCATACAGCAACACTGCGCGTTGACCGAGACAGATGGCCGCTGGCTGGAGCAGGCGGTAGAGCGCCTGGGGCTGTCGCGACGGGCCAGCCACCGGGTGCTCAAGGTGGCGCGCACACTGGCCGATCTGGCAGGAAGCCCGGCACTGGAGCGCCCGCACCTGGCCGAGGCATTGCAGTACCGCCAGCTGGACCGACAGCCGCAAAACGGCCAGACGCCGGGGTAAAACCGACAAACAGCGCGGCAAAGGCGGGCAAAAACGGGAAAGACAACTAGAGTAACCACACAGGGCGGCGCCGGTGCCAACCCGCTGGCAACAGCGGTGCCGGCAGTCGCCTTGTATCTTTCTGAGGGGCAAAACACAGCAGCCAGACGCTTAGGCCCCGCAGGGGCCTTGGGAATGCGCTCAGGGCATCAGGCGAACGACGCCACTTTCCTTCGGCGACGCATCGCGCCCCATCTGGTAAGCATCCATGAAGTAGCACAGCTCATCGAACGGCAAGGCCGGGCTGATAAAGAACCCCTGTACCTGATCGCAGCCCAGACTGCGCAGAATATCCAGCTGCTCGCGCTGCTCCACGCCCTCGGCCACTACCTCCAGCCCCAGGCTGTGCCCCATCTCGATCATCGCGCCAACCAGCTGCCGGTCGGCAGAGCGCTCGGCAATCGCCTTGACGAAGCCGCGGTCGATTTTCAGCAGGTTGATGGGCAGGCTGTGCAGGTGAACGAAGGAGGAGAAGCCGGTACCAAAGTCATCCAGCGAAAAGCGCAGCCCCAGGCCGGTCATGCCGTCCATGGTCATCAGCACCTGCTCGGGTTGCTGCATGACGGCGGTTTCAGTCAGCTCAAACTCCAGCCAGTGCGGGTCAATACCGGTGCGCTCCAGCAGCCGGCGCACGGTGGACAGTAACCGGCTGTCCTGGAACTGGCGGAAAGACATGTTCACGGCCACATGCACCGGCGCCATACCGCGCTTTTGCATGCGCGCCAGATCGTGGCAGGCGCGGGCGATCACCCAGTAGCCCATTGGCACGATCAGGCCGGTCTCCTCGGCCAGCGGAATAAACTCGCCCGGCCCCAGCAACCCCCGCTCCGGGTGGCGCCAGCGAATCAACCCTTCAAGGCCAACAATGCGGCCACTGCCCAGATCGACCCGCGGCTGGTAGTGCAGCTCAAACTCGTTACGGCGCAGGGCCTGACGCAGCGACGACTCAAACTCGATCAGGCTGTGCGCCTGCAGGTTGATGCGCTCGTCGTAGAAGTGAAAGCTGCAGCCGCGCTGCCCCTTGGCCTGCAGCATCGCCAGGTTGGCGTGCAGCAGCAGACTGTCGACCGTCTGACCGCCCTCGGGATAGGTCGCGATACCGACGCTGCAGCCCATCAGCAGGCCTTCGTTGCTGACGGTAAAAGGCTCGGCCAGCTCGTTGATGATCTTCTGGGCAATCTGCAACAGGTTGCTGGATGAGGTGTAGTCCTCGATCACCAGAGCAAACTCGTCACTGCCCATGCGCCCGATGGTATCGGTGTTGCGCAGCACCGCGCGCAGGCGGTCTACCACCTCGCAGATGATGGCATCACCGGCGCTATGGCCTAGGCTGTCGTTAACGTGCCGAAAGTTGTCCAGATCAACGCAGAACACCGCCAGCGGCTGATTGCTGCGCAGCGCCCGGCGCATGCCCTGCTTGAGGCGATCCTGCAGCATCTGACGGTTGCAGGTACCGGTCAGCGGGTCGTAGCTGGCGGCTCGGTCCAGCGCGCCGCGCAAGCGGTGGCGCTCCATCGCGTACTGGCAGCAGCGGATGATTTCGCTGGCGGAGGATTGATCCCACAGGGTGTCGTTGAGGCCGTTGCCGATGCTGGAAAAGTCGGGCTCGTTGGCCAGGTGAATAACCGGCACGCCGCAGTCGTGCAGCATGGCCAGGCTGTCTGAACGCGCCAGCACCGCCTGTACCTCGCCCCGATCGATCCGGGTTTGCAGCTGGTGCCAGTCTTCGGCGCGCTCCAGACTGAACGGCAGGGTACCAACCACAGCAAGCCGACGGCACAGCTGCACATAGGCGCCGTGGTCGGTATCCAGCAAGATAACTCGCTGTAGTGGTCTGTCATCGCTCAAGCGGCGATCTCCCCTGGGTTGGAACAAGGCTCTCAGTCGTATCCATGCCGGCTCTGGCCGCTATCTGCTTGATTTGCCGGGGTCTTTTGCCCGGCTGGCGTCAAGTCAGGGATAAATTCAGTCGACTGGGAGTAATCTCCAATAAAAGAATCTTTAAAATTTAAGCATCTACAGCACTTTTGTGAAGCAAGTTATAGCGAATATCTCGCCAATAACCAAGTCTCACTGATAGGCGGCACCCGATCAGCCGACGAAGCTGCTACCATTTGCCGCCCTCAGCCTCCGGAGATACCCCCGTGTCACGCCTCAACCCCCGCCAACAGGAAGCCGTCGAGTACATCAGCGGACCGCTGCTGGTTCTGGCCGGGGCCGGCAGCGGCAAGACCAGCGTGATCACCCGCAAGATCGCCTATCTGGTCAAAGAGTGTGGCATCCGCGCCCAGCACATCATTGCCGTGACCTTTACCAACAAGGCCGCACGCGAGATGAAAGAGCGGGTTGGCCAATTGCTGCGCGGGCCCGACGCCCGCGGCCTGACCGTCTCGACCTTCCACAACCTGGGGCTGAACATCATCCGCAAGGAGCATCAGCGCCTGGGCTACAAGCCCGGCTTCTCGATTTTCGATCAGCAGGATGCCACAGCGCTGATTACCGATTTGATGCACAAGGACTACGGCGCCGAAGACGGCATCGAAGGCATCCAGGCGCAAATCTCCAACTGGAAGAACGACCTGATCCTGCCGGACGAAGCCTTGGCCCAGGCCAAAACCCCGCAGGAACAGACCGCCGCCAGCGTCTACATGCACTACCAGCGCACGCTCAAGGCCTACAACGCGGTGGACTTTGACGACCTGATCCTGATCCCGGTGGTGCTGTTTCGCGACAACCCCGATGTGCTGGAGAAATGGCAGTTTCGCATTCGCTACATGCTGGTGGATGAATACCAGGACACCAACGCCAGCCAGTACCTGCTGGTCAAAATGCTGGTCGGCACCCAGGCACGCTTTACCGTGGTGGGCGACGACGACCAGTCGATCTACGCCTGGCGCGGCGCACGCCCGGAAAACCTGGCGCTGCTCAAAGAAGACTTTCCGCACCTCAAAGTAGTCATGCTGGAGCAGAACTACCGCTCCACCAGCCGCATCCTGCGCGCAGCCAACACCCTGATTGCCAACAACCCCCACGTGTTCGAAAAGCAGCTGTGGAGTGAACTGGGTTACGGCGAGCCCCTGCGCGTGATCCGCTGCCGCAATGAAGAGGCCGAAGCCGAGCGCGTGGCGGTCGAGATTCAGAATCAGCACCACCAGCACAAACGTGCCTGGCGCGACTTTGCCATTCTGTATCGCGGCAACCACCAGGCGCGGTTGATCGAACTGAAATTGCAGCACCACCAGATCCCTTATCACCTGTCTGGCGGCACCAGCTTTTTCAGCCGGCAAGAGGTCAAGGACCTGATGTCCTACCTGCGCCTGCTGGTCAACCAGGACGACGACAACGCGCTGCTGCGGGTGATCAACGTACCGCGCCGCGAGATAGGCCCGGCCACGCTGGAAAAACTCGGCACCTACGCTAACGAACGCCAGATCACCATGTACCAGGCCTGCACCGAAATGGGCCTGGGCGAGCGGCTGGATGCCCGCTATACCGAAAAGCTGCAGCGCTTCATCACCTGGCTCGACGGTATCCGCAAGCAGTGCTACGAAGGCGACCCGATTGAAACCCTGCGGCGCATGGTGCTGGACCTGGACTACGAAAACTGGATTCGCCAAAACTGCTCCAGCGACGAGATCGCTGCCAAGCGCATGGGCAACGTCTGGTTCCTGCTCGACTCGATCAAAAGCATTCTCGAGAAGGACGACAGCGGCGAGAGCAACATCGAGGATGCCATTGCCAAGCTGGTGCTGCGTGACATGCTCGAACGCCAGGAAGAGGAAGAAGACGCAGACCGCGTCCAGCTCATGACCCTGCACGCCTCCAAGGGTCTGGAGTACCCGCACGTGTTTATCATGGGCATGGAAGAAGAGATCCTGCCCCACCGCTCCAGTATCGAAGCCGACAGCGTCGAAGAAGAACGCCGCCTCGCCTACGTGGGTATCACCCGCGCACGCAAAACCCTGGCCTTTACCTTTGCCGCCAAGCGCCGGCAGTTTGGTGAAATCATCGACTGCGCCCCCAGCCGCTTCCTGGATGAAATCCCGCCGGAGGATCTGGAGTGGGAAGGCAGCGAAGAAGCCCCGGTGGAGCAGAAACAGGCCCGCGGCAAGGCCGCGCTATCCAACCTGCGGGATATGCTCAAAGGCAGCTGAAAACAAAACGCCCCGCACAGGGCGGGGCGTTCAGTACAGCGCGGAACGTCTGATCAGAGACCGGACATTTCCTTGATCGCGGCCATCAGCTCTTCATCGGAGCAGTCACCGCAGGTGCCTTTCGGCGGCATGGCGTTCAGACCGGCGATAGCGTTTTTCAGCAGCTCGTCCAGGTCACCACCGTGGCGGGCTGTCCACGCAGCGCTGTCACCAATTTTCGGAGCGCCCAACACGCCAGCGCTGTGGCAGGCAGAGCAGAACTTGCCGACAACATCGGCACCGGAACGCGGACCGGACGCTGCACCGCCACCACCGGCTACTTCGTCGGCGCAAGGATCGCCAACCAGGCAAACGGTACCGACAGGTTTCAGACGCTCCGCGATGGCCTCTTCGTTCGCTGTTGCCGCGAAAGCATTACCGGCAACCACCGCCAGCATGGCCGCCGAGGCCAGCAGAATCTTTTTCAAAGTCATCACCTTGTGCATCCTCATCATGGCTATATGTTTTGCGCCCAAGTGCATTGCCCGGACAATGAGCGCGAGTATACCGATAAACCCACACCCGACAAAGTGCCAAGCGGTCGCGGCAGACCAACGAATCCCCTCACAGGCATGGACGCCACAGCCCGCAGTGCGTATCATTGCCGCGCTGCAGCGCAGCCCGCCCGCGCGTCGATCACGACCGCCCGGCAACAGGCTGCGGCCATTGGTCGCAAGGCCACAGCAGACACGCACCCGTAGCTCAGCTGGATAGAGTACCGCCCTCCGAAGGCGGGGGTCACAGGTTCGAATCCTGTCGGGTGCGCCACACAAAGCAAAAGGCCCAGCAACCGCTGGGCCTTTTGCTTTGTGTGGTGGCCTGACGGCCGATACCAACCTGTCGTTCGACAAATCGCAACGCGATTTGGGCGGAGCAAAGCGACGGGGCAACACCCCAAGAATCGCCAAAGCGATTCGCAGCCAATCCTGTCTCGTTTAGACCGCGCCAGGGCTAGGCGCGCCTGCGGCTGTGTACGGCCTACCCGGATACCTATCCATGATCTTGCCCAGCAGCGTGACCACCTACGACGCCTACGTCAGCTTTCGGCCCAGAGACGACATCACCCTGGAGCTGGTCGGCAGCAACCTGACCGACGAGTACTACATCGACCCGACCACCCGTTCCGCCGTCGCGGCCCCCGGCCGCGCGCTGAAACAGAGCCTCACGGCGCAGTTCTGAGCCCTTCCGGTGGCTGAAAACAGTCGACGGCGCGCTGAGGACAGCACGCCGTCGACCCGAGGGACAGATTTTTTACCCAGAGCATTACGGGATTGGGGGTGCTCATTCGTTAAGTAGATATTGGCGTGCGCTTTTTATCGCGCCCCGCCCCAATCCGATCAGACTCCCCAAGCAAGGACCCGCCATGACCACGGCAGACAGCAGCGCATTGCCCCTGAGCAGCTACCTGAAAGAACAGACCACCTCGACCCACGAGAGCCTGGATCAGCGCATCATGGCGCTGGCGCCGTTCTCCAGTCGTGAACGTTTTGCCTGCTTCCTGCGCATGCAGCTGCGCCTGCACCATGCCACCGCGCCGCTGTACCAGAACCCCAAGCTGCAGGCGCTGCTGCCCGATCTGGCCGAGCGCAACCGTCTGGACGCGATCCAGCTGGACTGCGCCGACTTTGACATCAGCCAGGCGCAGCAGCAGGCCGATGCCGAGGTGGGCAATGGCGTGCAGCCGGGGAGCACTGCCGAGGCGCTGGGCTGGCTGTATACCCACGAGGGCTCGACCCTGGGCGCGGCTTTTCTGCTCAAGCATGCCCGCGAGCAACTGGGCCTGTCGGAGACCTTTGGCGCACGTCATCTGGTCGGCCACACCGACGGCCGCGGGCTGCATTGGCGCCAGTTCAAGGCCGCGCTGGATGCGCTGCCGCTGTCAGTTGAAGAACGTGCCGAGGCGGTCAAGGGCGCGCGTGATGCCTTTGCCTTTGTCCGTGCCTCGGTAGAAGAGCTGCTGGCCGGGCAGCAACCCGCCGCCGCCGTCTAAGCGCCATGCTGCTGCGGCTTTGCTGGCGCCTGCTGGCATTGGTGTTTGTTGGTCTGGGACTGATTGGCGCGGTGCTGCCCGGTATGCCCACCACGGTGTTCATGCTGCTGGCCGTGTGGGCTGCGGGCAAGGGCTGGCCACCGCTGGCCGAGTGGTTGCTCAACCACCCGCGCTTTGGCCCGCCGCTGCGTCAGTGGCAGAGCGAACGCGCCATTCCGCGCAGGGCCAAGTGGCTGGCGGGTGTGAGCATGTTCATCAGCATGCCGCTGATCTGCCTGAGTGCGCCCAGCCCCTGGGTGCAATGGCTGGTGCCCAGCAGCATGTGTCTGGTGCTGCTGTGGCTGTGCAGCCGCCCCGAGCCGCGCTACACGCAGCTGTGACCCTAGCGACAAATGCCAAAGCCGCGCAGGCCAAAGTGAAAGTGATTGGCGTGCGCGGCGTTGTAGTCAGGCCCAAGACTGGTACCAAAGAAGTCACAGGCCTCGGCAAAGGCGGCGCGCAGAAAGGCGCCTTTCTCGCCCTGATCATCCCAGTCTTGCAACACCGATATCGTGGTGCCGTCGGCCAGCGCCAAGGCCGCGACGTCCAGCGCGGAGGCGGTGGCATGGTCGCTGCGCCGGGCGTTTTCACGGTGGTAGATATTGCGACAGGCAAAGCTGCCGTAATGGCTCAGCCGCGCGACCGGCTGACCAAAATGCGTTTGTGCCAACGGTTGCAGGCGCTGCTGCTCGTACAGCGCCCAGGCGGCTATCAGCGGACAGCGGGCGACAAAGCTGCTGCTCAGTTGCAGCGTGCTGGCCCGCAGCCGCACCACATTGCTCAGCGGGCAATTGGCAACCGGGGTGTAGTCGGCCAGCGGCTGGTAATCCAGCGTTCCGGCCGGCGCGGTTTTCAGGGCAGCCAGGCACGCCTCGGGGTCATCGCCCAGGCGCTGCAACTTCCAGCGCGTCAAGGGAGTGACCGGGTCTGCCAGGTGCAGCGGCGCGAAGGGGTTCCACTCACGCGGCACAGTCCACCACTGCTGCTGCAAACCCAACAAAAAGCCACCAGCGGCGAGGAGCAGCGCCAAACACAGAGCAAAGAAGACTTTCATCAGGCGGGTTTGCATCCTCGGCCATTTTTTTGATTGACGCCCTCCCCCCCAGAACACGGGGTACGCCCTCGCCTGCATTTGCTGTACATTCGCAAAGCCCGTCATCACAGACAAGGCTGAACAGCTCAACGCAGGCTGTTTTCAGCACCACATACTAGCCAACAGAGCGGGCCTATCACACCTAGCATGACGCATTTTTCAGGAGCAAAGGATATGAACAGCAAACGCATCCACACCGGCCTGATCGGCCTTGTTGCAGCCGGCCTGCTGGTCTCCGGCCAAGCCCAGGCCTTTGGTCTGGACGCTATCAAATCGGTCGCCGGCGCGGCGCTGAACACCGCCACCCAGGGTAACAGCAATGCTGCCGATAACAGCGCACTGGAACAACAGCACAGCGACCTGATGCTGCGCTTTAACGCCAGCATGAACAACATGCTGATAGCCCAGGCGAAGACCCTGCAGGCCACCGGCAATACTGATGCCGCAACCCAAACCATGAACGCGGCCCAGCAGTACGCGATTGGCGGTGTCAGCGACTCCGATGTGATCCTGCGTGACACTCGGCTGACCAGCACCAACCAGCAGCTGATTCAGAACGCCCTGAGCCAGGCCGCAGCCATGAGCGGCGAGAACCGCGCCGCCCTGATCGAGGCGATCCCGTACTACACCGCCGGTATCCAGGAAGGTACCAAACTGAGCGGCGCCTTCAGCCAATGGATCAACAACGCGCAAGGCGCCGCTGGCTCGCTGCTGTCCAACCCGATGGCCGCCGCGCAGCTGACCAGCAGCCTGGGCGACGCCACCACCATCGCCCGCAACCTGCCGGCGCTGCTGTCGGCCTGGTCCGGCACTTCGCAGTCGTTCATGTCCTACGCCAGCGCCAACCAGCTGGATGTCAGCACCCTGCAAACCGCGCTCAACGCCAACTGAGCCTGTCCCGAGGCGCAGCCAGCCCTGCGCCTCGGCCAACTGTCATGCGCATGACAGTCTCCGTGGCAAGGCAGAGCATAAGGTGGGCCTCCCCGGGCCACTGCTGCCCGCTCAATAACGGAGAACAACAACCATGAGCTTTGCTTCGCGCGTAGTCTGGATTACCGGCGCTTCGTCGGGTATTGGTGAGGCCCTGTCCCGGGCGCTACTGGCAGACGGCGCCGCCGTCATTCTGTCTGGCCGCCGGGTCGAGGCGCTGCAGCAACTGGCTGCGCTGGCACCTGAACGCACTCTGGTACTGCCCTTTGAAACTACCGACTACAAGCGTCTGCCAGAGCTGGTGGAGCAGGCCTGGGCATGGCAGGGTCGCATTGACCTGCTGATCAATAACGCCGGCGTCAGCCAGCGCAGCCTGGCACTGGACACCAGCTTTGACGTTTATCGTCAGTTGATCGACATCGACTATCTGGCTCCGGTCGCCCTGACCCAACTGCTGCTGCCGCGCCTGGTCGAACAAGGCAGCGGCCAGCTGGCGGTGGTCAGCTCGGTTGCCGGCAAACTCGGCGCACCGATGCGCACAGGCTACTGCGGCGCCAAGCACGCTGTCGTCGGCTACTTCGAGGCCCTGCGAGCCGAGGTAGAAGAAGCCTACGGCATTGGCGTCAGCGTGATCCTGCCGGGCTCGGTGCGCACCGCCATTGCCAGCAACGCGCTGGAAGGCAGCGGCGCCGCACGCGGTCGCTCCGACACCAATATCGATAACGGCATTGACCCGAACGATGCAGCCAACACCATTCTCGACGGCCTGGCGCAGCGCCAGCACGACATCGTTGTGGCCGAGGGCCAAGAGCTGATGGCGCTGCAGTTGCGCGCAAGCGACCCGGAGCGTACCTTTGCCTTTACCGCCGCCGAGGGCGCACGACTGGCCAAGCAGCGCGCTGAGCGTGGCGCGGGTGCTTCAGTAGATCCCAGTGCTGTGAACCAGTAGGCGTGGCGCGTTGAACAAGGTGGGTCTAGGGTGAATCAAGCAGCGCATCACGGGGTGTGATGCGCGCTGTGTGCAAAAGGAGCGTTACCCATGAAACAGCTGCTTGTCGCATTGCTCTGCGCAGCCGCTCTGGCTGGTTGTTCCAGCGAGTACCTCATCAGCACCAACGACGGCGAGATGATCACCACCGACAGCAAGCCCAAACTCGACCCCGACTCCGGCATGTACATCTTTAAGGATGCAGAAGGCCGCGAGCAGGCGATCCCCGCCACCAGCGTCAAACAGGTCATAGAGCGCTAAGGCCAGCCGTCCGGGCGCGGCCCCCCTCAAGACGACAGGCAGCAGACACTACGGGGGACCGGCTGCCATCGCGCAGCCGGGCGCAGTGCTGTGTCAAAAACGATTGAAGATATCGGCAAAGGGGGCAACCGGGATACCGGCGATGGTATGCACGGCCAGCTCAGATTGGGCCGATGCCAGCAGGCTGGCGGCGCAGAGGACAAGGGCGAGGGCACCGGGCAACAGCCACACGGAATAGCGGCGAGTCATGATGTTCTCCTGGCGTGCCATCGGTGTGGCGCGCAAGTCTTGTTTTTATTAGAGAGGCACTGGCGGAGCTCACAGTCGGAGCAACCTACTGGCACCTGATAAAAACAGTCTGTTGCAGAAAACAGCCTTCGTCCAGTGAAAATTGTGTTTCGCTTTCAGGTCAGCCCTGGCGCAGCATCCGCAGTCCGTTTGCCACCACCATCAGACTGACGCCCAGGTCCGCGAACACCGCCATCCACAGGGTGGCAGCGCCGGCCAGCGTCAGGCCGAGAAACACCGCCTTGCAGCCCAATGCCAGCCAGATGTTCTGCTGCAGCACGCGCACGGTCTGGCGCGACAATCGGTGCCTGCTGCCGCCATGGCAAAGCCCATGTCGGCTGCTGCCAGCGCCGGCGTGTCATTGATGCCGTCACCCACCATTGCCACACAGCGCCCACGCTCGCGCTCGGCGCGTATCGCGTCCAATTTGTCCGCCGGCAGCAAATTGCCGCGGGCCTGCTCGATGCCCACCTGGGTAGCCATCGCCTGCACGGTGGGTGCGTTGTCGCCACTTAGCATCAGGGTTTCGACGCCCAGCGCGTGCAGTTCACGCACCGCATCTCGGCTGCCGGCCTTGAGCGTATCGGCCACCGCAAACAGGGCCAGCACCTGCTGGTCGGTACACAACAGCACCACCGATTTGCCTTCACGCTGCAGCAGTTGCACGCGCCAGCCCAGCGCATCTTCACGCAGGCCCAATTGATCCAGCAGTCGGCTGTTGCCCAGGTGATAGCGCTGCCCGTCAATCAGGCCGCTGACGCCCTGGCCGGGCTGGGCGGTAAACTCGGTCACCTCCAGCCGGGGCAGGCTGCAGGCGCTGGCCAGGGCCCGCGATACCGGGTGTTCGGAGCGCGCGGCCAGGCTGGCGGCCAGTTGCTCTACCTGCTCGGGCGAGTCCCCGCCCAGCAGCTCAAAGTCGGTCTGTTTTGGGCGGCCCTCGGTCAGGGTGCCGGTCTTGTCCAGCGCCACCAGATTGAGCTTGCCGCCCAACTCCAGGTAGGCACCGCCCTTGATCAGAATGCCGCGCCGGGCACCGGCGGCCAGCGCGCTGACAATGGTCACCGGTGTCGAGATCACCAGCGCGCAGGGACAGGCGACCACCAGCAGCACCAGCGCGCGGTAAATCCAGTCCAGCCACAGGCCATCGAGCAGCAGCGGCGGCACTACCGCAACCAGCAGCGCCAGCAGACAGACCGCCGGGGTATAACGGGCAGCAAAGCGGTCAACCAGCCGCTGAGTTGGCGCACGCTGGGCCTGAGCCTGCTCCACCGCCTCGATGATGCGCGCCAGGGTGGTGCCGCCAGCGGTGGCCGTGCTGCGGTAAACCAGGCTGCCGTACTGGTTGATGGTACCGGCGTAGAGGGTCGCGCCCGGCTGCTTGTCGACCGGCATGCTCTCACCGGTGATGGGCGCCTGATCCACGCTTGAGCGCCCCTCCAGCACCTCGCCATCCAGCGCGATGCGCTCACCGGGGCCCACCCGCACCTGGGCGCCGACCGGCACCTCGGTTACCAGTTGCTGCGCCCAGCTGCCATCAGCCTGCAGCACGCTGGCCTGCTCCGGCGCCAGTGCCAGCAACCCGCCAATGGCATCGCGGGCGCGGGCCAGCGAGCGCGCTTCGATCTGCTCGGCCAGACTGAACAGCACCATCACCATGGCCGCCTCGGGCCATTGGCCGATCAGCGCAGCGCCGGTCACCGCGATACTCATCAGCGCGTTGATATTCAGGGTACGGTGCCGCACCGCAACCCAGCCCTTGCGATAGGTATCCAGCCCGCCGACCGCGATGGCTGCCAGCGCCAGCAGCGCGCTGAGCCATACCGGCTGAGCGAGCCAGTGGCTGACCTCGGCGCCCAGCGCCAGTGCACCTGCCACGGCCAGCGGCCACCAGGGCCGCTGGGGCGCGGCGGGTGCGGGCTCGTCACCCAGCAACTGCGGGGTGAAACCCAGGCTGTCGATACCGGCCAGCACAGCGTCCAGGCTATGCGGCTGGTGGCGTACCGTCAGCACCCGCTGCAGCAGATTGAAGTGCAGCTCCAGCACCTCCGGGCGCGCCTCCAGCACCTCGCGCAGCAGGCGCTCTTCGGTCGGGCAGTCCATCTGCACGATGCGGATACGACTGAGCACGCTGCCCTCATGGGGCTGCAGGTTGGCGGTTGGCACTGCGCTGGCCGAGGCGCAGCAGCTATGTTCGGCGTGGCAGGATCGTTCGGCAGGCATGGCAGTTGTCTCTGAGTCTGTTGCCAAGTAAAAACCCTGTAGCCACTATAGAGTCAAGCAACCGGAGAGCGAAGATGAAAATCGGAGAACTGGCCGCACGCACCGACTGCGCCGTGGAGACGATTCGATACTACGAACGCGAGGGCCTGCTACCGGTGCCTCGGCGCAGCGCCGGCAACTATCGCCAGTACGGTGAAACCCACCTGGAGCGACTGGTGTTTATCCGTAACTGCCGGGTGCTGGACATGACCCTGCAGGAGATTAAGCAGTTGCTGACCCTGCGCGAGCAGCCCCGCGCGAGCTGCGGCGGCGTGAACGAGCTGATTGACGAGCACATCGAGCACGTGGGCCAGCGCATTGCCGCGCTGACCCAATTGCAGCAGCAGCTGGTCGAGCTGCGCCGCCGTTGCCAGTCGCCCCACGCGATGGACGCCTGCGGCATCATTCAGCAGCTGGGTACCAGCGGCGCCGTGCAGCCGCCGGACGAAGACTCACATGTCGGCCACAGCCACTGACTGCTAAACCTGCTGCACCTGGTGGTCCAGCTCGGCGATCAGCTGCGGGTCCAGCTTGAGCTGGCTGGACAGCTCCTGCAGATAGGCTTTCTCCATAAAGCTCTGCTCATCCACCACCAGCAGGCTGGCCAGATACATTTCTGCCGCCATCTCCGGGGTCTGCGCGGCACTGGCCACCTCGGCCGGGTCCAGCGGCTTGCGCAGCTCGGCATCAAACCACTGCAGGGTCTGCGGGTCATTGGTCAGTTTGGCGACCTCGGCATCAATCAGCTCTCGCTCACGGTCATCAATGTGACCATCGGCCTTGGCCGCGCCGATCAACGCCCGCAGGATGGCGTGACTGTGCTGTTCCTGCTGCGGCGCCGGCAGGCGGTCCACCGTCTGCGGCTGACCTTGCGGGGCGTTGGCGCTGTTCTTCTGCCATTGCTGCCAGGCCTTGAAGGCCACCACTCCCAACGCCGCCATGCCGCCGTACTTCACGGCCTTGCCGCCCATCTTGCGCGCCTTCTTGTTGCCCAGCAGCAGCCCCACGGCGCCTGCGGCCAGTGCGCCACCACCGGCGCCGGACAGCAGGCTGCCAAGCTGGCTGCCACCGGCACTGCCCTGGCGCGAATTGGTGCTGCTGTTGCCAGAGAGTGCACCACTGGCGGACTTCAACAACTGATCAAGCAACCCTTGGGTATTCATTCAAGACTCCTTATCCAGACGTTACGCAGACCGGCCTGAGCCCGCCTCATGAGTGCTTGGACCACGATTTGCAGGCGATCACTCCATGGCAAGCTGTTGCGGCATTTTTCAGCCACGCGCCAACGGCGCGCCAGAGCGCTTAACTGACAGAAAGCCAGGTGCGATTACACGTACCCAAGCCCCACGGACCGGAGTGACAACATGCATAACAACAACACAGGCAAGTCCCTGCTGGTGCTCGGCGGTAGCGGGCTGGTAGGTATGGAGATTCTGCGTCAGGCGCTGGCCGACCCGCATGTCAGCCGCGTCATAGCGCCCACGCGGCGCCCGCTGCCCACGGCAGTCAATCACTACGCTCACCTGGACAACCCGCAAGTCGACTTTGACAACCTGCCGGAAGACGCCGACTGGTGGCACTGCGATGCCGCCCTCTGCGCGCTGGGCACCACACGCAAACACGCTGGCTCGCGCGAGGCCTTTCGCCTGGTCGACCGCGGTTATGTCAGCACCTGCGCACGGCTGGCCCGGCGCGCCGGCACGCGCACCTTTGTGCTCAATTCGGCAGTGGGCGCCAGCCCGCGTTCGGGTTCGTTCTACCTGCGCGTGAAAGGCGAGGTCGAGCAGGACCTGAGCGCCATGGACTTTCGTTCCCTGAGCCTGCTGCGGCCGTCGCTACTGGACGGCGCGCGCCCGGAAGATCGCCCCGGCGAGCTGGTCGGGCTACTGGTATCGCGTACCTTCAAACCACTGATCCCCAAGCGGCTGCGTGCAGTCAAGGCCACGGATGTAGCCGCCGCCATGCTGCAGGCCGCGCTTATCGCACCGGTCGGACGGCATGTGATAGAGTCCGACGCCATCGCGCGGCGTCGCTAGCAGGCCGTTGAAATACCACGTGCCAAGGTACTAATGCCTCTGCGCGCCCGCCTGCCGGGCGCGCTGCCAGCTCCACTCGCCGTTCTGCCGACCGCACCAATAGTGGCCCTTTGATTTCACTGTATACTGTGACTGCTCCCGCCGAGATGTTGGCAGCGGGAACGGGCAGGCGTTCCAAACCGTCTAGAATGCATACAGGTCCAGCGGAAAACAGAACAATCATGATCGTCTACAGCAACATGCGCTTTCTGGTAGTGGATGACTTCAGCGACTTCCGCTCATCGGTCAAGGGCATGCTCGGGCAAATGGCCGCCCAGCACATCGATATTGCCGCCAACGGCGAGGAAGCTCTCAGCCTCTGCCGCAAAACCCGATATGACGTCATCCTGCACGACTACAACCTCGGTCAGGGCAAGAACGGGCAGCAGGTGCTCGAAGAGCTGCACCATGAAAAGCTGATCAGCCCCCACTGCATATTCGTCATGGTCACGGCCGAAAGCAGCCAGGCAATGGTCATGGCCGCGCTTGAGTTTGAACCCGACGCCTATCTGACCAAGCCTTTCAACCGCGCCAGCCTGCAACAGCGACTGGACAAGCTGGTCGAGCGCAAAAGTCTGCTGGCGCCCATCCTCGATGCCCTGGCACGCGAGGATCAGCGCGCGGTCGTCAGCGCCTGTGACGCGCTGCTGCAACGTGATCCGCGTCTGGCGCCGCTGTGTCAGCGCTACAAGGCCAACGCACTGGCTGCACTGCAGCAGCATGAGCCGCTGGAACAACTGCTGCAGGGCATCCTGGCGCAACGGCCGTTGCCCTGGGCCTTGATGAAGCTGGCCGACCATCTGCTGCAACGCGGCCAGCTGGATCAGGCCGAAGCGCTCTACGAACAAGGCATCGAGCAGTTTCCGATGCTGCCGGCAGCCTTTGACGGGCTGGCCCGAGTCAAGCTGGCACGCGGCGAGACCCTCAAGGCACAGGTGTTCCTCGAACAG
Source organism: Halopseudomonas pachastrellae (assembly GCF_900114765.1). GTDB lineage: Bacteria > Pseudomonadota > Gammaproteobacteria > Pseudomonadales > Pseudomonadaceae > Halopseudomonas > Halopseudomonas pachastrellae. The sequence goes on along the minus strand of NZ_FOUD01000011.1, from coordinate 83,631 downwards.
GCGGTAAAAATTTCGCCCAACAACCCGCAGCGCCAGGCCGAGCTCGGGCGCGTCGCCCGCAGCAACGAGGACCCGGAGCGCGCCGTGCGCGCTTACCGTCAGGCCGTGACCCTGGGCCGCCACTCTGCCTTTCGCAATCCCGAACACCATCTCAGCCTGGCCGACAGCCTCAAGGTGCAAAGTGGCGATACCGCACCCAACCCGCGCGTGCAGGTCGAGATTCGCCAGACCCTGGAGGACCTGACCCGCAGCTGGAAGGACGATCAGGGCCTGGGCGCGCGCGCCGATCTGCTGCAGGCCGACGTTATGCGCCGCAGCGGCAAGCAGGCCGAGGCCGACCAGCTGCTGCGCAGCGCCACCGACAAGCTGGCCAATCTGGAGACCTTCTTCAGTGCCGACACCGCGCTCGCCGTTGCCGAACAACTGCGCGAGCTGGGCTGCGCTGAGCAGTCCGATCAGTTGCTCGGCACCTGCGCTGAAATGTACGGCGATGACCCGGCAGTGATGGCCGGCATTGCCGCGCAAACCAGCAACCCCGGCATTCTGCATGGTGGCGAAGAAGCCGCAGCGCGCAACCGTGAAGGCATGCGCAGCTACCAGCAGCAACAGTACCCCGCTGCGCTGGAGGCCTTCCGCGAGGCGCTGTCACTGCAGCCCCGCAACATCAGTTACGCCCTCAACACCGCCCAATCGCTGCTGCGCCTGCTGCTGACTGCACCCGACGACGCACTGCTGACCGAGTGTCGGGCGTGCCTGGCGCAGGTCCGCAGCCTGCCAATCAGCGACCCCCGCCACGAGCGCTACCGCAAGCTGCTGGAACGGGTCGATTCGCTGTGAGCGAGCAAAAGGACGACGAGCAGCTGGACTTTTCTACGGTCATCGCCTCAACCGTGCATGACATGAAAAACTCCCTTGGCCTGCTGATGCAGTCCTACGGACAACTGATCGCGCACCTGCCGCCCACCGCCGACAGCGCCGCCGAGCGCGGTGTGATCGAGTACGAGTCCATGCGCCTGAACGGCATGCTGGTGCAGATGCTCGGGCTGTACAAGCTGGACGTCAATCAGCTGCCGCTGCGTCCCAGCTATCTGGAGCTGGATGACTTTCTGCAGGCCCAGCTGGCACGCCATGACGACATCCTGCGGGCGCGTTCCATTCAGGGCAGCTATGAGGTAGCCGAGGACGGACTGATGGGCTTTTTTGACGGCGAGCTGGTCGGCTCGGTGGTCGGCAATGTGATCAACAATGCCATCCGCTACACCCGCTCGGCCATCCACCTGGCCGCGCGCATGGATGGCGACCAACTGCTGATCACTATCAGCGACGATGGCGCGGGCTACCCGCAGGCCATGCTCGACGGGCAATCAGACTACGTGCTGGGTATCAACATGAGCACCGGCAGCACCGGGCTGGGGCTGTATTTCGGCCAGCGCATTGCTCACCTGCATCGTCGCAACGGCGTCACCGGGCGCATTGCCCTGAGTAATCAGGGTGTGCTCGGTGGCGGCGAATTCCGTATCTGGCTGCCCTGAGCATGCCGGCCTCAAGGACGCCTGCCCAACGGCGCACTGAACGATGATCTGGCTATGGCGTGCACTGGCCTCGCTCTGTGTTGCGCTGGGCGCCATTGGCGTCGTGGTGCCGGGTCTGCCTACCACTCCCTTTCTGCTGGTGGCCGCCTGGGCTGGCGCGCGCGGCTGGCCTGCACTTGAGGCGAGGCTGCTGGCGCACCCCAAGTACGGCCCGCTGATCCACGACTGGCGCAGCCGTCGGGCGGTACCACGGCGCGCCAAATGGGCGGCCAGCCTGGTAATGACCAGCAGCGTGCTGGCGCTCTGGCTGGTGCCCACGCCAGGCTGGTTGCGCATCGGCCTGCCGCTGTTTCTGCTCTGCGTGGCCTGCTGGCTCTGGACTCGCCCCGAGCCAACACCGTAAGGGCGTTAGCGCGGCATCATGCGCACGCCGTCCAGCTCGCTGAGTGGCTGCGGGCGGCCCAGGTGATAGCCCTGCGCATAGTCCACACCCAGTTCGCGCAACTGCTCCAGAATCGCTTCGCTCTCGACAAACTCGGCGACCGTCTGCAAGCCCATCTCGTGGCCAATGGTGTTGATTGACGCCACCATGGCGCGGGCGATCGGGTCGCTGGCGATGTCCTTGACGAACACCCCGTCAATCTTCAGATAGTCCACCGGCAGCGACTTAAGGTAGGCAAAGGACGACAGGCCCGAGCCAAAGTCGTCCAGCGCAAACTGGCAGCCAATGTCCCGCAAACCGCGCATGAACTCCACCGCCTTGCCCAGGTTGGATACCGCGCTGGATTCGGTGATTTCAAAGCACACATGACTGGTGGGCACCTGGTGCCGCTCCAGCACCTCCAGGACAAAGTCGAGAAAGCCTTCCTCACCCAGCGACGCCGCCGACAGGTTGATCGAGTAGTTACCAAGCGGGCCGCTGCAACGGCGGTTGTAATCGCCCAGCCAGGCGAGGAAGTTGCCCACTACCCAGCGGTCAATCGCCGAGGCCAGATCGTAGCGCTCGGCGGCCGGCATGAAGGCGCCGGGCGGAATCACCTGCCCGTCGTTACCCAGCAGCCGCACCAGCACCTCGTAGCCGGGCTGACTGTCGCGCTCGCTGATCGGATAGATTGGCTGCACGTATAGACGCAGCAGGTCGGCATCCAGCGCCTGGCGCAGGCGGTTGACCCACTGCATCTCGCCGCGCCGCTCCTGCATCTGGGCATCGTCGGTCTGATACAGATGAATACGGTTGCGCCCGGCATCCTTGGCCGCATAACAGGCGCTGTCTGCCGCGCTGAGCAACACGTCGAGGCTGAGCATCTGCGCCTCCACCGGCACCAGGCCAATGCTCACGCCAACGGCAAAGGTCTTGCCCTCCCAGCTGAAGCGATACTCCTCCACCAGCGTGCGAATACCCTCGACAATCGGGACCGCCTCTTCCAGCGTGCAGCCGCTCAGCAGCAGACCAAACTCGTCGCCACCCAAACGCGCCAGCACATCGGAGCTGCGAATATGCGACTGGAACAGCTTGGCCAACTGACGCAGCAGTTCGTCACCGGCCGCGTGTCCGCAGGTGTCGTTGACGATCTTGAACTGGTCCAGATCCATGTAGCAGAGCACCTGCTCCCCGCCGCTGCTCTCATGGCGCTGCAGCGCGTGGGCAACCCGGCGCTCGAACTCCTTACGGTTGACCAGCCCGGTCAGGGTGTCGTGGGCCGCCTGGTGGGACAGCTCACGCGCCAGCCGGCGGTTGGCGGTGACATCGCGGAAGGTCAGCACCGCGCCAATGATGTGCCCTTCGGCATCACGAATCGGCGCCACCGCGTCCTGCACCGTGACTTCGCTGCCGTCACGCCGGCGCAGCTGCGACATGCTGCCCGGTTGCCGGCTGAGTGCCTGCCGGTAGCGCCGCAGCATGGCGCTGACCGGGTTAAGCAGGCCCTCGCCGGTGACCTCATCAAAAAGACAATAGATCTCGTCGAGGGGCCGGTCACTGGCCTCCTCCTCGCTCCAGCCGGTGAGTTGTTCAGCGACCGGGTTGAGGTAGCGCACCCGCGCATCGGGCCCGGTGGTAATCACGCCGTCGCCTATCGAGGCCAGCGTAACCTGCGCCAGCATCTTCTCCTGAAACAGCTGCTGCTCGATGCGCCGGCGCTCGGTGATATCGCGAATCAGACAGGTGTAATGCTCGTCCTCCAGCGCCCCCTGACTGACCGTCAGCTCGGCCACAAACTGGTCGTGCTCGTTACGGCTGAACAGCACTTCCTGCTTGGTCTCACTGCCCGCCTCCGGCAGCGGCAACCCGGCCCAGTTGCGCTCAGCCACCAGCCGGTCCAGCGGCTGACCAATCAGTAGCCCGGCCGGCAGCCCGAACAGACGCTCGGCGCCCGGGTTGCAGGTGGCCAGCACACCTTCGCGGTTGCAGGTGACCACGCCATCGCGAATGTCACGGATGATGCTCTGGGTGACCCCCACCGCCCGCCGCAGGGCATGGATCACCTTGTTGTACTGGGCGGCAATCTGACCGACCTCGGTAAAGGGCTCGACCGGCACATCGCGCTCAAAGCGGCCATCGCGCTGGTGCGCAGCCATTGCCTCCAGCAACTCGATCAACTCGGTACGCGCGCCGTGCTCGGATACGTTCAGGCCGGCCACCTCGTCCTCAGGTGTGACCCGCATCGGCCAGAAGCGGTTGATCAGGCGCAGCAACAGCCAGGTGACGCCAAAGGCCCAGAGCCCGGCAACCACCACGCCCTCGAGCTGCGCGACAAACTGCTGGGTGCGGCTCAGGCCCGTGCCCAGCGTCTCAAGATTGGCGAACAACGCGACTGCCAGGGTGCCCCAGATGCCACTGGCCAAGTGCACCGGCACCGCGCCAACGGCATCGTCGATACGCAGGTGATTCAGCAGGCGGTCGGCCAGGTACATCACCACCGCGCCAACCAGGCCGACGAAGAACGCCGCCGGCGCATCCATCACATGGGCGCCTGCGGTAATGGCGACCATGCCGGCAATCATGCCGTTGAGCGGGTAGACCGGGTCCACCAGACGCCAGCGCCACCAGGACATGAACATCCCGCCCAGGGTGCCGGCCATGGCCGCCAGCACCGTATTGGCGATGATGCCCGGCACCCGGCCGTCAAAGCTCAGAGTGCTGCCACCGTTAAAGCCGAACCAGCCAAACATCAGCATCAGCGCGCCGAGCATTGCCAGCGGCAGGTTGGAGCCGGGCATGCTGCGCCCATCGCGGTCCTGATCGAAACGCCCCTGGCGCGGGCCGAGAATCAGAATCACCGCCAGCGCCACCCAACCGCCAACACCGTGGACCACGGTGGAGCCGGCAAAATCGACAAAGCCGCGCGCAGCCAACCAACCCAGACCGTCAGCAAACACACCACCCCAGGCCCAATGGCCGAATAGCGGGTAGATCAGCCCGGCAATCAGCAACGCCACCAGCAAGTAGGAAGCAAACCGCATGCGCTCTGCGGCGGCGCCGGACACGATGGTGGCCGCCGTGGTGCAGAACATTGCCTGAAAGAGAAAGAAAGCCGAATGCCAGGTATCGGTAAAGGGCAACATGGAGAAGCCTTCGCCGTACCAGCCACCGGCGCTGCCACCAAACATCAGGCCAAAGCCGAACAGCCAGTAGCAGAACACCGCAAGGCTGAGATCGGCCATGTTTTTCACGGCCACGTTAATCGCGTTCTTACTGCGGGTCAGGCCCGACTCAAGACAGAGAAAGCCAATCTGCATGTTGAACACCAGACCAGCACACAAGACCAACCACAGAACATCGATCATCGAGATGGGCATAGGCGATACCTGTTCCATTTGGAAACTGGCACTTTGATAGCGCGACAGAACAGCCAGCGCACCAGAGCAGTGCAGCCACTGAGCAGGAATAGGCAGCCTGGCTCAGGATAGTGCAGAACAATGCAGTTTCTGTACCAAAAGTCGTCGAATTGGTCAGAATGTGTCGCCAGAACGGCGAAAGGGGGGAGAGTCAGAATCGGCCGCCGAACGGCAGCCGAGGCTCTGTCCCGGGCGCGCGAGGGCGCCCGGAACAGGCAGGCAGTGCAAGATCAGTCGGCGATGTGAACCAGCTGCTTGCCGAAGTTCTTGCCCTTGAGCATGCCTTTGAATGCCTCAACGGCGTTGTCCAGGCCTTCGGCTACGGTTTCGCTGTACTTCAGCTTGCCGGAAGCCACCTGCTCAGCCAGCAGCGCGGTGATCTCCTGGTGCTTGTCCTGCCACTCGGTGACCAGGAAGAAGCGATGTTCCGGCTTGGGATCAAGCGCGCCGAAGATGTGGAAAGGAGTTTCGACCTTGCTCTGGTCTTCCGCGTTGTAGGCCGATACATAACCACAGATCGGCACACGGGCACCCGGGTTGAGCAGCTTGGCAACGGCCTTGGCAACGTCGCCGCCCACGTTCTCAAAGTACACATCGATACCGTTCGGGCAGGCAGCCGCCAGATCGGCGTCCAGGTTACCGGCCTTGTAATCGATGCAGGCATCAAAACCCAGCTCCTCGACCACATAGCGGCACTTCTCGGGGCCACCGGCGATACCGACCACGCGGCAGCCTTCCTGCTTGGCAGTCTGACCCACCACGGTACCCACCGGGCCGGAAGCCGCAGCAACAACCACGGTCTCGCCAGCCTTGGGCTTGCCGACGTACATCAGGCCGCAGTAACCCGTGCGACCCGGCATGCCCGCCACACCCAGGTAGGTTTGCAGCGGCACGCCCTGATCCTTGATCTTGTAGACCATCTCGGCGTTGCCCGGAATGATGCAGTACTCCTGCCAGCCGGAGTAGACAGTAACCACATCGCCCACCTGATAGTTGTCGGACTTCGACTCGACAACCCGGCCAACGCTCTCACCGACAATCGGCGCGCCGATTTCGATCGGGTCCATGTAGCCCTTGCTGTCGTTCATACGCGGACGCATGTAGGGGTCCAGCGACAGCCACAGAGTCTTGATCAGTACTTCGCCGTCTTTCAGATCACGTACCGGCTCTTCTTTGAGAACCAGATCGCCATCCTGGATTTCACCCTGCGGGCGTTTGTTGAGTACGACTTTACGGTTGCTATAAGCAGACATCAGATGCCTCTCGTTTGAATTGGTGAATGAGCGGAAACACCGCGAACTCCCGGATCATAAACGAACATCGCCAGCGACCCGCGCGAACTCGCCTACTATTCACGCACTTGATCGCACGCCAATCCGCAGGCCGAAACACACTCAGCCCAGCTCGCTGATCTGCAGCGGACCGCCCTGACTGATCACCCGGTTGCGGCCATAGGCCTTGCCCCGGTATAGACGCTGGTCGGCCCGACGATAGAGGCTCTCGGCATCCAGCGCATCCGTGGGCCAATGCGCCACGCCAAAGGTCGCGGTGATACGCAGCTCCTGCTTGTCGCCCCAGCACAGCGGCGTCTGCTGCAACTGACTGCAGAGCACCTGCACCAGTTGCTCGCCAGCCTGCGCATCGGTGCTACGCAGCAGCAGGCCGAATTCCTCACCACCCAGGCGGCCGATCACATCGGTCTTGCGCAGGCGGCGCTGCAGTACTTTACACAGGTGGCGCAGGGCACGGTCACCCACCTCATGCCCCCAACCATCGTTGACCTGCTTGAAGTGATCGACATCCAGCAACACCAGGGCAAACCCGTCACCACTGCGCTGGCCCTGCTCGATGCACTGCTCAAACAGCTGTTGGAAGCGGCCGCGGTTGTAGACCCCGGTCAGCGCGTCGGTTTCAGCGAGGCGCTCCAGGGTCTGCTGGGCATTGGCCCGGCGTACTTCATAGAAGTGCACGAACAACAGGATCATCAACCCGCAGATCACCGCGTTGCCCAGATCGATCAGCCCGTGCGCTGTCTGCAGGTCGGCGTAACGAGTGATGTACAGCACCACCGCCAGCAGCATGAAGGGCAAGGACAGCAACAGGCCCGCCTTGCCGCCCAACAGCAGGTAGGCAAGCATCGGCACCATATAGACCCAGACAAAGGCCGTAGCAGAGGCCGCCGGCATCAGCATGATGTAGATCTGGAAGCAGAAGGTAGGCAGCAGATAGGCGTAGATCCAGGGCGTCAGCCAACGCACCCGGCGCAGGTACCAGGCCGACCAGATCAGCAGGCTGCCCACGGCGATCTCCAGCCAGGCCAGCAGGGTATTGTCGTTGTCGAACTGCAGCAGGGCGAAGCCCCACAGCAGGGCTCCGGTAGACACAAAGATCAGCTGCAGCAGCGAGCGGCGCGCCTGCTGGCCCAGGCCGTTACCGGCCGCCTCGTCCATTGGGAACTTCCCGTTCACGTTGTCTGCCTCTCCTTGCTCGCACCCGCTAACCGCGGAGTATAGCCGCCGCCAGCTAGTCCGCGTAGCTCTCCAGCAGGTGCTGATCCTTCAGGCGCACATAGTTGGCCGCCGAGTAGGTGAAGAACTCGCGCTCCTTGTCGGTCAGCGCACGCACCTGTTTGGCCGGGCTGCCCATGTACAGGTAGCCGCTCTCCAAGATTCTATTGGCCGGCACCAGTGAGCCAGCGCCAATGATCACCTCGTCCTCGACCACCGCACCATCCATGACGATGCTGCCCATGCCCACCAGCACCCGATCGCCAATGCTGCAGCCGTGCAGCAGCACCTTGTGGCCGATGGTGACGTCATCACCGATGGTCAGCGGGTAGCCGTCAGGGTTAAAGGGGCCGGCATGGGTAATATGCAGCACGCTGCCGTCCTGCACGCTGGTGCGGTCGCCAATACGGATACGGTGCATATCGCCGCGAATGATCGCGCCGGGCCACACCGAGCAGTCGTCACCCAGCTCCACATCGCCCAGCACCACGGCCGAGGGGTCAACAAAAACCCGGTCACCGAGTACCGGCTGCCAGTCCCTGAATCCACGCACGTTCATTGCTTCACCCTTGAATTATCAGGCTATCGCCGTCATTGAGAGTTTCTAACACAGTCGCGATGCCAAGCGCGCCCGAGTTGATTACCATGGGCGCATTGTAAGTCATCGATCGAATCAGGATACCCGCCATGCCCAATCCGCTGCTGCAACCCTACGATCTGCCACCCTTTGCCGAGATCCGCGCCGAGCACGTCAAACCGGCCATCGAGCAGATTCTGGCCGACAACCGCGCACAGCTTGATGCGCTGCTGGCCAACCCGCCGGCGCAGTGGACCTGGGCCAACCTGATCGAGCCGCAGGATGACATGGGCGAGCGCCTTGGCCGCGCCTGGTCGCCGGTCAGCCACCTCAACGCGGTGATGAACAGCCCCGAGCTGCGCGAAGCCTACGAGAGCTGTCTGCCGCTGCTGAGCCAGTACTACACCGAGATGGGGCAAAACCAGGCGCTGTTCGACGCCTATCAGCAACTGGCCGACAGCGACGAATTTGCCAAGCTGGACACCGCCCAGCAGACCATCCTTGAACATGCGTTGCGTGACTTCAAACTGTCCGGCATCGCCCTGCCGCCCGAGCAGCAAAAGCGCTATGGCGAGCTGCAAATGCGCCTGTCCGAGCTGCAGAGCACCTTCTCCAATCAGGTACTGGATGCAACCCAGGCCTGGACCAAACATATTACCGATGCCGCCCAACTCGACGGCCTGCCCGAATCTGCGCTGGCGCAGGCCAAACAGGCTGCCGAAGCCCGTGAGCTGGACGGCTGGCTGATCACGCTGGAATTCCCCAGCTATTTCCCGGTGATGACCTACGCCAGCGACCGCGCCCTGCGTCAGGAGGTCTACACCGCCTTCTGCACTCGCGCATCGGATCAGGGCCCGAACGCCGGTCAGTTCGACAACGGCCCTATCATCGACGAGATTCTGGTCTTGCGACAGGAGCTGGCCGAACTGCTGGGTTTTGCCAACTACGCCGAGCTGTCACTGGCGACCAAGATGGCCGAAAGCACCGATCAGGTACTGGGCTTCCTGCGCGATCTGGGCGAGCGCAGCAAACCCTTCGCCCAACAGGATCTGGCCGCACTGAAAGCCTTTGCCGCCGAGCAGGGCTGCGACGACCTGCAGCCCTGGGACGTCGGCTTTTACAGCGAGCAACTGCGCCAGCAGCGCTATGCCATCTCGCAAGAAATGCTGCGCCCCTACTTCCCGGTCGATACCGTGATCAACGGCATGTTCTCCATCGTACAGAAGCTGTACGGCATCGAGCTGCGTGAAGTCGCCGAGTTCGAGCGCTGGCACAAGGACGCCCGCCTGTTCGAAGTGATCGAGCAGGGCGAAGTCATCGGCCGTTTCTTCCTTGATCTATACGCCCGCGCCAACAAGCGCGGCGGCGCCTGGATGGACGGCTGCCGGGACCGCCGCCTGCTGCCGGACGGCGCACTGCAGCGCCCGATTGCCTATCTGGTCTGCAACTTCACTCCCGCCGTTGGCGGCAAGCCGGCGCTGCTGACCTACGATGAGGTCACCACCCTGTTCCACGAGTTTGGCCACGGCCTGCACCACCTGCTGACCCGGGTGAACTACGCCTCCGCCAGCGGCATCAACGGCGTGGCCTGGGATGCGGTCGAGCTGCCGAGCCAGTTCATGGAAAACTGGTGCTGGGAGCCGGACGGTCTGGCGCTGATTTCCAGCCATTATGAAACCGGCGAGCCGCTGCCGCAGGACCTGCTGGACAAGATGCTGGCAGCCAAGAACTTCCAGTCAGGCCTCGGCATGCTGCGCCAGATCGAGTTCTCGTTGTTCGACTTTGAACTGCACGTACGCAAGCAGCCGGAGCTGAGCGCACAACAGGTGCTGGATCAGGTGCGCGAAGAAATTGCGGTCATCAAGGTGCCGTCCTTCAACCGCTTCCAGAATGGCTTCAGCCACATCTTCGCTGGCGGTTACGCAGCGGGCTACTACAGCTACAAGTGGGCAGAAGTGCTGTCGGCCGATGCCTTCTCGCGCTTTGAGGAAGAGGGCGTGCTGAACGCCGAGACGGGCCGCGCCTTCCGCGACAACATCCTTGCCCGTGGCGGCAGCGAGGCGCCAATGGCGCTGTTCGTCGCCTTCCGCGGTCGCGAGCCGTCAATTGATCCGCTGCTGCGCCACAGTGGCCTGACAGGAGAGGCAGCGTGAGCGGGCCGGTCAAACGCTTTATCGCCGGCGCAGTCTGCCCGGCGTGCAGCGCCATGGATACCATCAAGATGTACGAGGTAGAGGGCGTGCCGCACCGCGAGTGCGTGCAGTGCGGCTATACCGATACGTTGGATGCGCGTGGTAACTCGGTACCCAAGGAGCTGGGTACCCGGGTCAATGAGGTACGCAAGGCGCCGAAAAAGCCCACCAGCCAGACCGTGCAGTTCTTCCCTAACCCGCGCCTGAAAAAGAAAGACTGAGGCTGGCGGCGCCGCCTGATCAGACTGCGCCGCGCAGCTCTATATCCACACCCAACTGCTGCGACATGCACGGCCACTGCGCCCACAGACGCTGCACGCTGGCCGTGTCCAGCTGCGCGCGATAAGCCTGAAACTCCGCTGACTGGAACAGATCTTCGGGCAACAGCCCGGCTACCGCCTCCTCGACCGCCGCATCCAGCCGATTGGCAAAGGGCTCGCCCAGCAGATGATGCACAATCACATTGGCGCGGGTGGTATCCATCGGAATAAGGGATTCACCACCGTGCGACACATAGCGGTCATTCACCTCTTCAACCAGGCGATGGGAAAGATAGGCTTCGTCCAGCAGACTTACCAGCCCCTGATGCTCAGCCGGCAGATCAGGCGGCTGCAGAAAGAACGCCTCGGCCACCTTCAATACCGGCAACATGCGCGGCTTGAGCTGCGCTGACTCGGCAACCGCCGCAGCGGCTTCCAGCACCTCGGGTACCTCTTCGATATAGGCAGTGGCAAAGCGCTGCAGATGACCAACCGGGTCCTCATGCAGGCGAATGGAAGGGTGTAGATCCGCAATGCGGGTCTGCAGCCAGGCTTGCATCCCCTCACGCGAATCACTCTGCGCCGTTGCCTCGGCAATACGGCGTTTCAGCCCAGCGATGTTCATACTCAAGCTCCACAACGGCGAACGGAGGCTGCCTGCGAGCAGCATCACTTTGACATTATTTTAAAGCGAAAAACCTAGCAGAGGGGATCGAATGCGTCAAAGTGCCTCACGGCGAGCCACCAGATCAAATTGTAATAAGGCCGCCGCACACCCCGCCAAGATTTCTCCGCGACAACATTGCGCCCCCCCGACCCCTGTCTATACTCCAGATGACTGGTGGCCTGTGGGGGAAGTGCTGGCCGGGGGATAAAACGCCGCGTAGAACGCGCTGTATGTCCTGCGGTAAGCGGGCTGCTGAACAAGTCGGCAAGAGCATGACAGCCGATTTTTCAGCGTCCTGCCTGGGTGTCTGCGCAGTGTGATACCCCCTCCGTTTCGTGCACCGGGAGCGATAAAAACAATAAAGGGGGACCGGGAATGTTGCGAGCAGCAATCACCTGGCCGGTTGGACTGTCCCTGTCTGTGCTCGGCGCCCATGCGAGTGCCGAGTGGGGCGTCAACATGCGCCGGGGCGTCACCGAAGTCAGTCAATCCGTATTTGACCTGCACATGACCATTTTCTGGATCTGCGTGGTCATCGGCATCCTAGTGTTTGGAGTGATGTTCTGGTCGATGCTGATGCATCGCAAATCCGAGGACAGCAAACCAGCCACCTTCCACGAACACCTTGGCGTGGAAATTCTCTGGACGGTGATCCCGCTGGCGATTCTCATCGTCATGGCCATTCCGGCCACCAAAACCCTGATCGACATCTACGACGCCGACGAGGCGGACATCGATATCCTGGTCACCGGCTACCAGTGGCGCTGGCAGTACCAGTACGTGGGTGAAGGCGTGAGCTTCTTCAGCAGCATGTCGACCCCGCGCGATGAAATCGGCAACGTCAGCGACAAGAACCCCAACTACCTGCTCGAAGTGGACAACCCGCTGGTCATTCCGGTTGGCAAGAAGGTCCGCTTCCTGGTGACCGCTGCCGACGTGATCCACTCCTGGTGGGTGCCGGATTTTGCAGTCAAGAAGGACGCCATCCCCGGCTTTATCAACGAAGCCTGGACCCGCGTAGAAGAGCCCGGCATCTACCGCGGCCAATGCACCGAACTGTGCGGCAAGGATCACGGCTTCATGCCGGTGGTGGTCGAAGTGCTGCCCCAGGATGAATACGACGCCTGGATGGCCGAGCAGAAAGAGGCCGCCGCCAAAGAGGCTGAACTGCGCGAGAAGGAGTGGACGCTCGAGGAACTCGTCGAGCGCGGCGAAAAGGTTTACGCCTCCGCCTGCGCATCCTGTCACCAGCCCACCGGCGAAGGCCTGCCGCCGATGTTCCCGGCGCTCAAGGGCAGCGCCATCGTCACCGAGGATATGGCCCAGCACCTGGATATCGTGCTCAACGGCGTACCGGGCACGGCCATGGCTGCGTTCGGCAAGCAACTGTCGGAAGTCGACGTTGCCGCCGTCATAACCTTCGAGCGCAACGCCTGGGGCAACGACACCGGCGAAATGCTGGCGCCCGTCGACGTGCTGAACGCCAAAGAAGGCCAATAGGAGACCTGTCATGAGTGCTGTGATCGATACCCATCACCACGACCATGCCCACGGTCCGGCCAAGGGCCTGATGCGCTGGGTGCTCACCACCAACCACAAGGACATCGGCTCGATGTACCTGTGGTTCAGCTTTGCCATGTTCCTGCTCGGCGGCTCGATGGCCATGGTCATCCGTGCCGAGTTGTTCCAGCCCGGCCTGCAACTGGTGCAGCCCGAGTTCTTCAACCAGATGACCACCACCCACGGCCTGATCATGGTCTTCGGGGCGGTCATGCCGGCGTTCGTCGGCCTGGCCAACTGGATGATCCCGCTGATGGTGGGCGCACCGGACATGGCGCTGCCGCGCATGAACAACTTCAGCTTCTGGCTGCTGCCAATGGCCTTCGGGCTGCTGGTCTCGACGCTGTTCATGGAAGGCGGCGGGCCCAACTTCGGCTGGACCTTCTACGCGCCGCTGTCGACTACCTACGCACCACCCAGCGTCACCTTTTTCATCTTTGCCATTCACCTGGCCGGCATCAGCTCGATTATGGGCGCGATCAACATCATCGCCACCATTCTCAACCTGCGCGCCCCCGGCATGACGCTGATGAAAATGCCACTGTTCGTCTGGACCTGGCTGATCACCGCCTTCCTGCTGATTGCGGTAATGCCGGTATTGGCCGGCGTGGTGACCATGATGCTGATGGACATTCACTTCGGTACCAGCTTCTTCAACGCCGCCGGTGGCGGTGACCCGGTGATGTTCCAGCATATTTTCTGGTTCTTCGGGCACCCCGAGGTGTACATCATGATCCTGCCGGCCTTTGGTGCGGTCAGCCAGATCATTCCGGCCTTCAGCCGCAAGCCACTGTTCGGCTACACCTCGATGGTGTACGCCACCGGCGCCATCGCCTTCCTGTCGTTCATCGTCTGGGCGCACCACATGTTCACCGTCGGCATCCCGATTACCGGCGAACTGTTCTTCATGTACGCGACCATGCTGATTGCCGTACCCACCGGGGTGAAGGTGTTCAACTGGGTCAGCACCATGTTCCGCGGTGCACTGACCTTCGAAGCGCCCATGCTGTTCGCCGTGGCCTTTGTAATTCTGTTCACCATCGGCGGCTTTTCCGGCCTGATGCTGGCGATTGCCCCGGCCGACTTCCAGTACCACGACACCTACTTTGTGGTCGCCCACTTCCACTACGTGCTGGTGCCGGGTGCGATCTTCGGCATCTTTGCCTCGGCCTACTACTGGCTGCCAAAGTGGACCGGCCACATGTATGACGAAACACTGGCCAAGACCCATTTCTGGATGAGCTTCATCGGTATGAACCTCGCGTTCTTCCCGATGCACTTTGTCGGGCTGGCGGGGATGCCGCGGCGCATTCCGGATTACAACGTGATGTTCGCCAACTTCAACATGGTCTCCTCGGTTGGCGCCTTCATGTTCGGTGTTACCCAGTTGCTGTTCCTGTTTATCGTCATCAAGTGCATCCGGGGCGGTAAGAAGGCTGCGGCCAACCCCTGGGATGGCGCCGAGGGGCTGGAGTGGACCGTGCCCTCACCTGCGCCCTACCACACTTTCTCGACACCCCCAGAGGTGAAGTGAGCGGAGGCTGCCGCAATGAGCGAGACACAGACCAATCGCCGCCTGGTAGGCAAACTGGTACTGACGGTATTCGGCATGTTCTGCTTCGGCTTTCTGATGGTGCCGCTGTATGACGTGATGTGCGATGCGCTGGGCATCAACGGCAAGACCAGCGGCACCGCCTACCAGCAGGAGGTCGAGCAGATCGACAACAGCCGCACCCTGCGGGTGCAGTTTGTTGCGACCCGCGCCGAAGGCATGAGCTGGGATTTTGGCCCCGAGGCCGAACAGCTCAGCCTGCACCCGGGCGAAACCCGCGAGATGCTGTTTCTGGCCCATAACCCGACCGACCGGCCAATGGTGGCGCAGGCGATTCCCAGCGTGTCGCCGGCCATTGCCGCTGCCTACTTCCACAAGACCGAGTGTTTCTGCTTTACCCAGCAGGTGCTGCAGCCGGGGGAAAGCGTCGAGATGCCGGTGCGTTTCATTGTTGATCCGGCGGTGCCGGCACAGGTCAAGCATCTGACCCTGGCCTACACCCTGTTTGATGTATCGGAGCGAATGCCTGACAAGCTGGCCGCCGCCCAGGCGCAGGCCCACTGAGCACGATTGCCGTATAAGGAGAACAACAGATGGCCAATCATCAGACCTACTATGTGCCGGCCCAGAGCAAGTGGCCGATCATTGCCTCGATAGCCCTGCTGCTGCTGGTGTTTGGCGGCGGCAGCATGATCAATGGCGACAGCGCCGGAGCCGGCAGCGGCCTGGGCCGCTGGCTGTTCTTTGCCGGCGCCCTGATGACCGCCTGGATGATGTTCGGCTGGTTCAGCAACGTGGTCAAAGAGAGCCACGAGGGCCTCTACAGCCCGCAAATGGATCGCTCCTTCCGTATGGGCATGGGCTGGTTCATCTTCTCGGAAGTGATGTTCTTTGCCGCCTTTTTCGGTGCGCTGTTTTACGTGCGCACCTTTGCCGGCCCGTGGCTGGGCGGCGAGGGCGACAAGGGCCTGGCCAACATGCTCTGGCCAGACTTCACCTACCAGTGGCCGCTGATGGTCAACCCGGATCCAAAGACCTTCCCGGGGCCAAGCGAGGTCATCAGCGCCTGGCAACTGCCGCTGATCAACACCCTGCTGCTGATCTCCTCCAGTGTCACCGTCACCTTTGCCCATCACGCTCTGCGCAAAGACAAACGCGGTGCCACCAAGGCCTGGCTGGGCCTGACCGTTGCGCTGGGTACCGTCTTTCTGGTGCTGCAGGCGCTGGAGTATCAACACGCCTATCACGACCTCGGGCTGACCCTGAATTCCGGCATCTACGGCGCAACCTTCTTCATGCTCACCGGCTTCCACGGCGCCCACGTGACCATGGGCACGCTGATTCTGGCGATCATGCTGATCCGTATCGCCAAGGGCCACTTCACCCCCCAGCAGCACTTCGGCTTTGAAGCCGCCAGCTGGTACTGGCACTTCGTGGACGTGGTCTGGGTTGGGCTGTTTATCTTCGTCTACATATTCTGAGCGGCGGCCATGATGTGTGCCGAGTCAATGCAACCAGGGCGCGTGCCAGGTCAGCTGGCCCGCCCAGAAGCCCCAGGCAATCAGCGCCATCAGCAGCACTGTCAGGCCGATGCGCACACTCAATGCCGATACCAGGCGGCCGCGCCCGTCCGTGTCTTTCATCAAAAAGAACAAGCCGCTGAACAGGCTGATCAGTATCAGCGCCAGCAAGATCACGATGACCAGCTTGAGCCACATGGCCGCCCCCTGATTGTTGTTATGGTCGGCCTGAGTATAGCCGGAGCAGCCCGTGCTGCTGTCTGAGGCCGTGGAACACCGCCGCCGCTTTGCGCCTGGCTGGCCACTCTGGGTGTTTACCCTGAGTCTGCTGCCGCTGTTGCTCGGTCTCGGCACCTGGCAACTGCAACGCGCCGAGCAAAAGCAGCAGCTGCAAGCCGATATCGACGCCCTGGCGCAGGCACCGGCCAAGACGCTGGCGCAACTCGGCACGCAGGCTCCTGCCGACTGGCAGCCGCTCAGCCTGCAGGGCCAACTCGACCCACACCACATCTGGTTGCTGGACAACCGCACCCGCAACGGACAGGCCGGCGTAGAGGTACTGCAGGCCTTTCACGCAGATAACGGCGCCTGGCTGATCCTCAATCGCGGCTGGCTACCCTGGCCGGACCGGCGCCAGCCGCCACACATCAGCACGCCGCCGGGCAGGCTGCAGCTGCAGGCAGAAAAGCTGCCCGCCAGCAGCGCCGGCTGGCGGCCGGGCAGACGCGCCTGCGACGCGGATCAACGCAGTTGCGTGGTCGCTCAGCTGGATCTGGATGCCCTGCGCGCGCAATCAGCGCTGCCGCTGCTGGACTGGAGCGCCCGCCTGACCAATATCGGCAGCGCGGCACTGACGCTGGACTGGCCAGCGCTGCCCATGAGTGCCAGCCGGCATACCGGCTACGCGGTGCAGTGGTTCAGCCTGGCGGCGGCACTGCTCGCGCTGTTTCTCTGGGCCGGTTTTCGGCCTCAATAGCACGTCGATCTCGGGGGAATAACAATGATGAGCCTGACCGAATCCGAACAACGCCCGTCGCGCCCACGGGGCCAGCTCAAGCTGCTGGCCATCATCGCCGTGGTGGTGGGGCCTATTGCCCTGGCGGCGCTGATGGCGCAGCTGGATATTGGCCTGCCGGAAGGCCACGCCAACAAGTCCGCGCTGGTAGAGCCCGCGATCCAGACCAGCGACTGGCAGCTCGCTGAAGACCCGGTCGGCTATGGCGCGCCATGGCGCCTGCTGGTTACCCATACCGGCGCGTGCGAGCGCCAGTGCATGGCGCTGGTCCACGAGGCGCGACAGATCAACGTAGCGGTCGGTCGCGAAGCCGAGCGCGTGACCCATGTGCTGGCGTCACCGGTGGCCCTGCGCGCCGACGAGGTGGCCGCGCTGGAGGCACAGTTTCCGCGCCTGGAGCGCACCACCTTTGACAGCAACGCCTACCTGAAAAGCCTGCAGACCCAGCCCGACAGCTGGCTGATCGGCCCGCAGCTGTGGCTGGTCGACCCGCTGGGCCGCGTGGTACTGCATCACAGTGCCAGCCAGCCGGGCAAAGACCTGCTGGATGACCTCAAACGTCTGCTGAAACTCTCCAAGGTGGGCTGAGCCATGCGCAAACCCGGCTATACACTCGCTCTGGCAGCGCTGGTGCTCTGCTTTGTAGTGGTCATTCTCGGCGCCTACACACGCCTGGTGCACGCCGGCCTTGGCTGCCCGGACTGGCCCGGCTGCTATGGCTTTCTTACCGTGCCGCAAAGTGATCATGCGCTGGAGGCGGCGCAGCTGCGCTTTCCGGATGACCCGGTAGAAGCCTTCAAGGCCTGGGCCGAGATGATTCACCGCTACGCAGCCGGCGCCCTTGGCCTGGTCATCCTGACCCTGGCAGTAATCGGCATCAGCCAACGCCGCAACCCCGACTATCCCACCGGCCTCAGCCTTGGCCTGCTGGCCCTGGTGGTCTGTCAGGCCCTGTTTGGCATGTGGACCGTGACCCTCAAGCTCTGGCCGCAAGTGGTCACCGCGCACCTGCTGGGCGGCTTCACCACCCTGAGTCTGCTATTGCTGCTGGTGCTGCGGCTGTCCGGTCGCCTGCCCGCCCTGACGCCATCGCGCGCACTGGCGCGCCTGCGTACCCTGGCCAAGGTGACGATGGCGGTGGTGATTGTGCAGATCATGCTCGGCGGCTGGACCAGTACCAATTACGCGGCGGTGGCCTGTATCGACTTGCCCACTTGCCACGGTGAGTGGTGGCCGGAGATGGACTTTCACACCGGCTTCAATCTGCTGCATCAGGAGATAGGGCCGAATTACCTGGGCGGCATGCTCGAGGGGCCCGGCCGCACCGCGATCCACTTCACCCACCGCCTTGGCGCGCTGGTCACCACCTTGGTGGTACTGCTGCTGAGCTGGCAGCTCTGGCGGGCGCGCCTGCGCGGACTCGCTGCGCTGCTGAGTCTGGCGCTGGCCGCACAAGTCAGCCTGGGCATCACCAACGTGCTGGCCGCTCTGCCGCTGGCCGTTGCCGTCGCCCACAACGGGATGGCCGCGTTACTGCTGCTGTGTACGGTGTCGGTTGCCTACCGCCTGCGCGCACCGGCTCCGGCGCGGGTGCGGCTGGTTGCCAAACCACGATCCAAACTGGCGGGCCCACTACTTGGCAACCATACTGCGAGAACAACAACACAGGTGCGCTAAACGCACCGACAGGGGGACGGACCATGGCTAGCATCACCCATGCAGCAACGGCACAGGCCGGCTGGCGTGACTATCTGGAGCTGACCAAACCCAAGGTAGTCGCGCTGATGATCATCACCTCGGCCATCGGCATGCTGCTGGCCAGTGACAGTGCGGTACCCTGGAGCACTCTGTTGTTCGGTAATCTGGGCATTGCCCTGTGCGCAGGCTCGGCAGCGGCCATCAACCATGTGGTAGACCGACGTATCGACGTGCAGATGGCCCGCACCCAGCGACGCCCGCTGGCCCAGGGCCGGGTTGCGCCGCTGAACGCCGTGCTCTTTGCCATGCTGCTGGGCAGCGCCGGGCTGGCCGTGCTGCTGTCATGGACCAACACCCTAACCGCCGTCCTGACCCTGGGCTCGCTGCTGGGCTACGCGCTGGTCTATACCGCCTTTCTCAAGCGTGCGACGCCGCAAAATATTGTCATCGGTGGTCTGGCCGGAGCGGCGCCGCCGCTACTGGGCTGGACGGCCGTGAGCGGGCAGATCGACGCCGGTGGCCTGCTGCTGGTGCTGATCATCTTCGCCTGGACGCCGCCGCATTTCTGGGCCCTGGCGATTCACCGCAAGGCCGAGTACGCCAAGGTCAATATCCCCATGCTGCCGGTCACCCACGGCGAGCACTACACCAAGCTGCATATTCTGCTGTATACCTTTATCCTCTTGGCCGTGAGCCTGCTGCCCTTTGTGATCCACATGAGCGGCCCGCTCTATCTGGTGGCCGCAGTGGTGCTGGGCCTGCGCTTTATCGACTGGGCCATCGCCCTGCTGCGCAACAGCCGCCCGCATGCGGCCATCAAGACCTTCAAGTATTCGCTGTGGTACCTGCTGTGGCTGTTTGTGGCCCTGCTGCTGGACCACTACATCGAGGTGGCTGGATGGCTTTAACCGGGGTACAGAAAACCGTTCTGGTTTGTGTAGCAAGCATCGCGCTGGTGGTTGGCGCCGTGGTCAACAAGGTAACCCGTCCAGCACCGCTGGACCGCAACGCATTGCAGCAAGCGGGGGTGTATCTGTTCGACAGCCCGCGCGCCCTGCCCGAGGTCAGCCTGCGCTCGGCCGCCGATCAGCCCTGGGGGCTGGACGATCTGAACGGCCAGTGGGATCTGCTGTTCTTTGGCTACACCTTTTGCCCCGACATCTGCCCGACCACCCTGGCCGAACTGCGCCAGCTGATGCAGAAGTTGCCGGAAGAAACCCGAGGCCAACTGCAGGTAACTCTGGCCAGCGTGGACCCGAACCGCGATACGCCGGAGCAACTGGCCAGCTACCTCAACTTTTTCAACGCAGGCTTTGCCGGGGCCACCGGTGACAGCGATCAGCTCGCGACCCTGGCCAAGGCGCTGTCAGTTGCCTATATCGAGCCCGATACCAGCAGCGAAAACTATCTGGTCGATCACAGCGGCCAGGTGGTGATCGTCGACCCACAGGGACGCTACGTGGGCTTTATCCGTCCACCGCTGAACACCGATCAGCTGGCGCAGTGGCTGCCGCGCATCATGGCAGAGGAGTAATCAGGCGCGGCGAGGAATCGCCAGCGCCAGCATGAACATGCCCGCCGCGCAGACCACAATCGAGGGGCCTGCCGGCGTGTCGAGCTGCCAGGACAATGCCAGACCGCCCAATACCGCCAGCATCCCCAGCGCGCTGGCACCCAACGCCATCTGCTCTGGCGTGCGCGCGTGACGCTGCGCCGCCGCTGGCGGAATAATCAGCAATGAGGTGATCAGCAACACACCAACCACCTTCATCGCCACCGCAATGACAATGGCGATCAACAGCATCAGCGCCAGCCGAATTGCCGTAACCGGCAGCCCCTCAACCCGTGCCAGCTCTTCATGCACAGTGATCGACAGCAGGCTGCGCCAGAGCAGACTCATCAGCACCAGCACAACCAGCAGCCCGCCCAGCATCCAGCCCAGCTCATTCAAGCTGATCGCCAGCAGGTCACCAAACAGGTAGGCCATCAGATCTACCCGCACGTTTTCGGCCAGGGCCAGCACTACCAGGCCCAGCGACAGGGTACTGTGCGCGAGAATCCCCAACAGGGTGTCGCTGGCCAGCCAGTCTTTATGCTGCAGCGCCACCAGCAGCACGGCGATCAGCACGCAGCCCACCGTCACGGCAAGCGTCAGGTTGATGTCCAGCAACATGCCAAGCGCCACACCAAGCAATGCCGAGTGGGAAAGGGTGTCACCGAAATAGGCCATCCGCCGCCAGACCACAAAAGAGCCCAGCGGGCCGGCGACCAGCGCCAGCCCCAGGCCGGCGAGCAGCGCGTATACGAGAAAATCAGGCATGCTTGCAGTTGGGTCCGTGGCTGTGTTCGTGGGGCACTACTTCGCCATGCAGATCATGGGCGTGGTCGTGATGGTGGTTGTAGACGGCAAGCGCGCTGGCCTGTTCACCGAACATGGCAACAAAGGCCGGGTCCAGGCTGACCTGCTCGGGGTGGCCAGAGCAGCATACGTGGCGGTTGAGGCAGACCACGGTATTGGTGGTCGCCATCACCAGATGCAGATCGTGAGAGACCATCAAAACGCCGCAGCCGTAGCGATCACGCAGCCGGGTAATCAGCTGATAGAGCTCGATCTGCCCATTCACATCCACGCCCTGTACCGGCTCATCCAGCACCAGCAGATCAGGCTTGCGCAACAAAGCGCGCGCCAACAGAATGCGCTGCAGCTCACCGCCAGATACCTGCTGCAGCGGCCGTGCCAGCAGATGCTCCGCACCGACCTCAGCCAACGCCGCCTCAACAGCCGGGCGCCTGGTGCCGGGCACCAGCAAGAGAAAACGCAACACCGTCAGCGGCAGCGACGGATCAATCTGCAGCTTCTGCGGCATGTAGCCGATACGCAGGCGCGAACGCCGCCAGACCTTGCCGCCGCTGGCCTTCAGCAGGCCGAGCACGATGCGCACCAGGCTGGTCTTGCCCGCACCGTTGGGGCCAATCAGGGTCACGATCTCGCCGCGCTTGACGCTGAGATTGACGCCTTCGAGCACATCGGTGGCGTTCAAGCGCAGACTGACCTGCTTGAGTGACAGCAGCTCCTCGCTCATGCCGCCGCCTGACACTGGGCGCACAGCCCGCTGATCTCGACCGTTTCGCTACTGATAGTAAACCCCTGGCTGGTGGCCGCCTCGGCGATCGCATCGCTGATCCCCGACTGTTCCAGCTCAATCGCGATATGACAGTTCAGACAGATCAGAAAGTGCCCCTGATGGCGGTGCTCCGGACTCGGGCAGCCGATAAAGGCATTGAGCGAAGCAATACGGTGAACCAGCCCCTGCTCCTGCAGAAAATCCAGCGCACGGTAGACCGTCGGCGGCGCAGCACGGCGGCCGTCGTCACGGGACAGGGTTTCCAGAATGTCGTAAGCGCCAAGTGGCTTGTGGCTTTGCCAAACCAGCTCAAGCACCCGCTTGCGCAGGGTGGTGAAGCGCACACCGTCGCGCGCGCAGACCTGCTCCGCCGCGCTCAGGGCATGGCTAACGCAGTGCGCATGGTTGTGTGGCTGTTGGGGATCGGGAAGGTGATGAGAATCGCTCATGGGCTGCCTCGCTGGCTGCGCCGCAGTGCCATTTGGCGGCGGGGGTCGTTTCAGAGGTCAATGGGCTGTTATCATATAACAGTTCTAATTCCCGAGGTATGCCCCCATGTCGATCCGTTCCCTGCTGGCACTCGCTGCCGGCCTGCTGCTGTCGTCCTCCGTTTTGGCCGACAGCCGCGTGCTGACCAGCATCAAGCCGATTCAGCAGATCAGCGCCGCCCTGCTCGACGGCATCGACGAGCCCGCCGTGCTGTTGCCGCCCGGCGCCTCGCCCCATGCCTTTGCCCTGCGCCCCTCCGACCGCCGCGCCCTGTCCAGCGCCGAGCGCATCTACTGGGTCGGCCCGGACCTTGAGCGCTTCCTCGACAGCCTGCTACACGACAACCCGCAAGCCCGCGAATTGATGGATGTCCCCGGCTTGACCCTGCGCGAGTTCGACGAGGAACACGCCGAACACGGTCATGACGACCACCACCACGACGCCGGCAACCTCGATCCGCACATCTGGCTATCGCCCGCCAACGCGCTGACCATCGCGCAATGGATGAAAGCCGATCTGGAGCCGCTTTATCCAGACCAGCAGGCACAACTTGCGGCCAACCTGCAGCGCTTTGAAGCGCGCATCACCGCCGAGCAAGAAGCGTTGCAGACCCGTTTCGCACCGCTAAAAGACAAGCCCTATTTCGTATTTCACGACGGTTACGGCTACCTGGAAGAATATCTGGGCATCGAACACCGCGGCGTGTTCAGCCTGGCTCATGAGATTCAGCCCGGCGCCCGCCACGTCAACACGCTGCGTGACCAGCTGCGCAGCGCCGGCCGCGCCTGTGTATTCAGCGAGCCGCAGTTCACGCCGCGCCTGGTTAACAGCCTGACCGACGGCCTGCCGGTCGAAACCGCCCAGCTCGACCCGCTGGGCGCCAATATCGAGGTTGGCGCTGATGGCTACATCGAGCTGCTCAATAGCCTGACCAGCAGCTGGGCGGGGTGCCTGGAAGCGCTGTAACCCCTGATCAGGCGGCGCCGGACACCGGACCAGACAACCAGCGGCGCCTGACCCGCCAACGCCAGAGTGCCCAGCCCCAGATCAACAGCTCGACCAGAAACACCCAGTGCATGATGAAGTTCAGCCACCAAGGCTTATAACGCGGGGTCACCGTGACCAGCGAATAGCGCTGATCGACAAAGGGCGCGAACCACCAGATGTCGCTGGCCAGGCTGTCCAGCAACACATGCAGCAACCCGCCCAGACTGAACATAAGCAGCATCCAGGGCGCAGGCATACGCCGACACAGCGCTAAACCGACCAGCGCCCCCGACAGCAGGCACAGCCACAGCAGCGGCCAATGGGTTGCGTAGCGGTGGTGATGCACCATGCCGTTATCCACAAAGTAGAAGTACAGCATGTCAAAGTCTGGGAAGATGCCGCCCAGGCAGCCGGCCAGCAGCAGCCAGATCGGGCGCACCGGTGCACGGCGCAGCGGCGCTAACAGGTAACTGGAGAGAACAAAACCGGACGGCAGATGGGCAATCAGCATGGGCCTGAACGCGTTCAGCAATGAATGGGCAAGCCTGCTGGCAGCCCGGACAGCACTCTGACCACACCGGCACCGGGCGGTTCTGTCTACATTCAGTCCGAGGCGAGAAACTGCAGCAAGGTTGCGCGTTGCGGGTGCTCGGCAAGCCACCCCTTGACCTCTGCGGCCCGGGCCGCATCGGCGGCGCCTACCTGCTGCTCCAGACGCTCGCGCTTGAGCTGGGCCATCTTTTCGCTGCGCACTCGCCGCTGCCACTGCTCGGTGAATACCGCGGGCAGCTTGTGCGCCAGCTCCAGCGACTTCAGCAACTGCCACTCACCCCCGTCGAGCCACGCCTCGTCACAGCGACCGCACAAGTCGATTCGGCTGGCGAGCGCCCCGGATACCGAGAATTTGGTCATCAGGCCGCTGCACTTGGGGCAGGCCAGGGCCATCTTGGCGTCAGCCTCCTCAACCACTTCGGTGGCAAGCTCGCCAGAGGCTACCGGCGGCTCGTTACGCTCGACCCAGTCGCGGTAGTAAAGCAGCGACAGCAACGAGCCTGCACACGCGGGACAGCCCATGGCGGGTAAACCCTCTTCAACCTTGCTCGCTTGCAGCCGGGTATTTCGACACTTGGGACACTGCATTGGATTACCTTTCAGTCCGTGAATCACGCGGCGCGTCGCCGCTTCCTGGATGCGGCAGCTTAGCCCTGGGGAGCAATAGCAACAAGCCTGAGCTGCAGAGACTACGCTGATCAGCAGCCCGATGCGGGCTGGCTGATGCCAGCATTTGTAGCGTTTTTTTCCATGCACTACATTTTTGAATACAAAATGAAGACGTTTTTGTACACAATGTGCGACCTCCTGTGCAGATGGTCACGGCACCCCCTGTCGGCTGAACTGCAAGGGCGGAAGAAAAGATGCGAGCGAACCGCCAGGGTGGCCTGCCAACACAGCCCTGCCCGGTACCCACAAAAAGACGCAAGGAAAGGCCCATGGCTAACGATGACTTTCAGATCAAGCACATCGACCCCACTCTGCACAACGAAGACCTTGCCCCGCTGCCGCCGGGCAAACGCCACTGAGGCTGGTTCGAGATATTCAACGTGTGGTCCAACGATATCCAGAGCCTGTTCGGCTACACGCTGGCTGCCACCCTGTTTATCTCCTACGGGTTAAGCGGCTGGGCAGTGCTCGCCGGCATCGTGCTGGCCGGCTTCATTGTCATGGGCCTGGTGCAGCTGACCGGCAAGCCAAGCGTCAAATACGGCGTGCCTTTCCCGGTCATGGCCCGCTCCAGCATGGGGGTGCGTGGCGCAAACTTCCCGGCGGTGGTACGCGGGATTGTGGCGATCTTCTGGTAGGGCGTGCAGACCTACTTCGCCTCCACCGCGCTGGCGCTGCAGCTCAATGCCCTGTTTGAGCCCGCAGCCGATACCCCAACGCTGCTGGGTATCACCACCATCGGCTGGATCTCCTACTGCCTGGTCTGCGCCTTTCAGGTGCTGCTGTTCGTACGCGGCATGGAGTGGATCACCCGCTTCCTGAACTGGGCCGGGCCGCTGGTGTATGTGGTCATGATCGCGCTGATGCTGATCATCTGGTACCAGGCCGGCCCGAGCCTGCTGACCGAGCTGGGCAGCATCTTCAGTGGCAGCGGTGAGTACGAGGCCGGTCCGGTCGCCGCCTTCTTTGCCGTGGTTGGCACCATGCTGGCGTACTTTGCCGCGGTGGTAATCAACTACGGCGACTTTGCCCGCTTTGTCAAAAGCGAGAAGCAGATGACCGTGGGCAACTTCCTTGGGCTGCCGGTCAGCCTGGCGATTTTCTCGGTCATCGCCCTGGTGATCACCGCCGGCACCGTGGTGGTCTTTGGCGA
Source organism: Halopseudomonas pachastrellae (assembly GCF_900114765.1). Lineage (GTDB taxonomy): Bacteria > Pseudomonadota > Gammaproteobacteria > Pseudomonadales > Pseudomonadaceae > Halopseudomonas > Halopseudomonas pachastrellae. The sequence goes on along the minus strand of NZ_FOUD01000011.1, from coordinate 57,739 downwards.
GACGCTGACCAACCCGACCGACATCGTGGCCCGCGTCGACAGCCTCACGCTGACCATCATCGCGGCACTGACCTTCTTTGCAGCCACGGTCGGCATCAACCTGGTGGCCAACTTTATTCCGCCGGCCTACGACATCGCCAACCTCGCGCCCGCGCACATCAGCGCTCGCACCGGCGGCTTTATCACCGCAGCCATTGCGTTCTTTATTGGTGCACTGTGGGTGGCATTCATCAGTCAGGTGGGCATTGCCGCCTTCGTCGACACCCTGGGCGCCATCCTGGCTCCGCTGTACGGCATCATCGTGGCGGACTACTACCTGGTGCGTAAACAACAGCTGAACCTGCAGGATCTGTTCAGCGCAGAACCCGGTAGCAGCTACTACTTCAACGGCGGCTGGAACCGCAAGGCGATGATCGCCTTTGCGGTGGCCTCGGTGTTCTCCGTTGCCTCGGTCTGGGTGCCGGTGCTGAGCCAGCTGCATGGTTACGCCTGGCTGCTGGGCGCGCTGATGGGCGCGGTACTGCACTATCTGTTGATGCGCGATACACCCGCACAGCAGTAAGGCGCCCGGATGCGCTGATCACATGCGCACACTCTCTGGCATTCAGAGTCTGTGGCAGTGATCAGCGCATCCCGGGTACTACAGCTGCTGCAAAGCCGCGTCGATCGATTGACTGGCCTTGCGCAGCCACACCTTGGTGCGCTGACGCTCCATCATGCTCAGTTGCGTGCCATCTGCGCTTTTGAGGTTGATGGCCGACCAGAAGCTCAGCCCCAGCTTGTCGATACGCTGCAACGTGGCCGGGTGCAGCGCCGGGATGTCCACCACCGCCAGCAATTGCGCGGCCTGGGCCTCGGCGATCACCTGATCGATATCGCTGAAATCGCTGCCACACCCAAAGTTGCGCACCACAACAAAAGGCATGGAGCCGCCGTACTTCTGCTGAAACGCGCGTAGCAGCATGACCGAATCACGCCCGCCGTCGACCACGTACCAGAACAGGGTTTTCAGCCCCAGCTCGGCGCAGATTTCCAGCACGCCGCTGTCTTCCAGCCAGCGATCCAGAAAGCGCTGACTCTGCGCAGGCAGATCCACCAGTAGCTGTTTTTCATCGTCCTCACTGGCCAGTTCGATCAACTGATCAATGCTCTCAAAGTCATCCAGCACAATCGGTTGGGTGAACTCGGGGTAGGAGTGGGTGAGGGTGGCGTGCGACTGATCGGCGTCAAACCCCGCGTACAACAGGCCGTTATCAAGAAAGTACTGGGACAGCAGGCGCGAGACGACGGATTTGCCCACACCGCCCTTCTCGCCACCAACAAAGTGAATGGTACTCATCAAAGCGTCCTGTGCTGAGCTAAAAGGCAATCCAATGCGAAATATAGGCCAGCAATGCGACCGAACGGTGAAACTTCAAAAATGGCTATCGGCTGCGCAGCGCAGCCCAGGTCTTCTGGCCGACGATGCCATCGACCAAGAGGCCGGCGCGCTGTTGAAACTGCATCACCGCCAGCTCGGTCGCCGGGCCAAAGTCACGATCGATCGACAGCGGATAACCCTGGGCGGCCAGCAGTTCCTGCAACTGCTGCACCGCATCGCCAAAGGAGCCGCGGCGCAAAGCCACCGTGGTGCCGCCTTGCGTCTGCGACACTCGCAAGCCCTCCAACGCCGCCAGCGCGGTCTTGGCTTTCTGCAGATACTGGCGCCGATCCTCCAGCCCGTTCAGGCCACCGTTGACCAGCCGCGTGGCGCGAATCAGGTCGTCACGATCAGCCGCCTCGTTGATCTGCCGGGTGTGCCAGTACTCACAGGCAATTTTCAGCGACGTCAGTGGCTCGGCTGCCAGCTCTGGTTCGGCCTCCAGCGGCAGTCGCAGGCGCTCGCCCATTTGTCGGTAGTTGGCCCGCCCGGTCAGCTGGATCAGTCCGCGCCCCTTGTACCGCCGGCCATCGCCGCGCTCGGTGTTGCCCAGGTCGCGCCGCCCTTCATAGGCAGCGCCGCTGGCAAACTCCTCAGTGGTACGAAACCCGGCACATTCATGGGTCACCTGCGCCATGAAGTGCGCAATCCGCAGGCGGCTGTCGATCCGATAATGGGCAAGGGTAGGGGCAAAGGCAGCAGAGATGTCGCCGACGATGCGCCGCTGGGCATCAGCGCGGGCACCGGAAAAACGGGGAGAAACGGCGAGGATAAAGGCTCCGTCGACGGGAATCATGGTGGCAGCTCCGTTAGGCAACGGCACTGCCTGACGACGCCGCTGGGTTAGTGCCTAACCAGATTAGCTGCTATCGCCTAGAGCGCCAGCGGCAGACCACCAGCAACGGCCCGATGCTGCAGCAGCAGGCGGGCAAAGTGCTGCGGGTCTTTGACCAGAACACCGTCCTGCCCGGCAAACTCCTCGGCCGCAATCTGCCGCGACAGCCAGAAACGCAGCGCCGCCAGCCGCAGCATGGCGGGCCAGCACTGCGCCTCGGCGGCCGTAAAAGCACGCCGCGCAGCGTATCCCGCCAACAGGGCACGCACACGTCGGGGCTCCAGCGCGCCCTCGCTGTCCAGACACCAGTCGTTCACGGCGATGGCCACGTCGTAGAGCATCCAGCCACTGGCGGCGTTGTAAAAGTCGATCACCCCGCTCAGGTGATGGCCGTCAAACAACACATTGTCGCGGAACAGGTCGGCGTGCAGCACCGCACGCGGCAGGCCCGGATCCTGACGGCGCCAGTGCACCAGTTGGGCCAGTAAAGCCTCCAGCGCCTCGGCCAGCGGCCCGCTCTGTTGCGGCAGCTGACGCCGCGCCTGATCCTGCATCCAGTCGACACCGCGTTCGTCCGGGCGCGCCAGCGCGGTGTCGCGCGTGGCCAGATGCAACTGCGCCAGCCAACCACCCACCGCCTCGCAGTGACTGGCATCGGGCTGCTCTACGTGGCGCCCGGCCAGGCGTGGCTGCAGCAACGCCGGGCGGCCCTTGAGCTGATGCAGGCACTGGCCATGGCGATCAGCAACCGCGTAGGGCACGGCCAGACCGGCGCCGCGCAAGCAGGCCAGCAACTCGACCAGAAACGGCAACGCCGCCGGATCGCCACGCTCGACCAGGGTGAGCACAAAGTCCCCTTGCTCGCAGCTGACGAAGAAGTTGCTGTTCTCGCTGCCGCCTTCAATGCCCTGAAAGCCAATCAGGCGCCCCAGGTCAAAGCCGGCGACAAAGGTCTCCAACTCCGCCTGCGCCAGCGGGGTAAATACCGACACGGCTCAGCTCACCACTCGAAGATCTTCCAGGAGGGGATACGCAGCCCGTCGGGCTGGTCGGAGCGCACGTAGTTGCCGTCTTCATCCACGGCTACCAGATAGTAGGGCGCGCCGCTGGTGGGGATAACCTTGATGGCATAGAGGAAGCCGTTGACGCGATACTCCTCAACCGTGCGATCACCTTCCTGGCGGATGGTCACTTCCGGATCACCCGGGACCGCATCCTGCGCCATGACCGATGCACTGCCCAACAACAGCGCGGCGGCCAATCCAAAGCCAAATTTACGAATCATGGTAGTCTTGTCCTTTGCCTGAATGATGCTCTCATTCTAGCCCCATTGGCTCCGGAATTGTTGACCTGACGCATGACAGATACCACACCTCTCGTCCTGGTGGACGGCTCGTCCTACCTTTATCGCGCCTTCCATGCGCTGCCACCCCTGACTACCAGCAAGGGGCAGCCGACCGGCGCCGTGAAAGGCGTGCTGAACATGCTGAAAAGCCTGCTCAAGCAGTACCCCGACAGCCCGATTGCCGTGGTATTCGACGCCAAGGGGCCGACCTTCCGCGACGAGATGTTCGAGCAGTACAAGTCGCATCGCCCCCCCATGCCCGACGACCTGCGCGCCCAGATCGAGCCCCTGCACGCCGCCGTGCGCGCACTCGGCCTGCCGCTGCTGTGCGTTGACGGCGTAGAGGCCGACGACGTAATCGGCACCCTGGCGCGGCAGAGCGCCGACGCCGGCCGTGCGGTGGTGATCTCCACCGGCGACAAGGACATGGCGCAGCTGGTCGACGAGCACATCACCCTGGTCAACACCATGACCAGCACCGTGATGGACATTCAGGGCGTGCACGACAAGTTTGGCATCGGCCCGGAACTGATCATCGACTACCTGGCACTGATGGGCGACAAGGTCGACAACATTCCGGGCGTGCCCGGCGTTGGTGAAAAGACCGCTCTGGGCCTGCTGACCGGCGTGGGCGGCGGCCTGGACGTGATCTACAACAGCCTGGACAAGGTGCCGGAGCTGCCAATTCGCGGCGCCAAAAAGCTGCCCGAAAAGCTTGAAGAGCACAAGGAAATGGCCTACCTGTCTTACCAGCTGGCCACCATCAAGCTGGACGTACCGCTGGAAGTGCAAGTCGACGCCCTGCAGCCCGGCCCTGCCAACCGCGAGGCGCTGATTGAGCTGTGCCGCGAGATGGAGTTCAAGACCTGGCTGGACGATCTGCTGCGCGAGGCCAAGGCCGCAGGCCAGGCCAGCGACAATGGCGAGGCCGCCGAGCAAGCCCAGGAAAACCAGTACGAGATCATCACCGAGCAAGCCGACTTTGACCGTTGGCTTGTCAAGCTCGAGGCCGCCGAGCTGTTCGCCTTTGACACCGAAACCACCAGCATCGACGCCCAGCGCGCCGAGCTGGTCGGCGTGTCGCTGGCGGTGCAGCCCCACGAGGCAGCTTACATTCCGGTTGCCCACAGCTATATGGGCGTACCCGACCAGCTCGACCGCGACAAGGTACTCGCTGCGCTCAAGCCCTACCTGGAAGACCCAGCCAAGGCCAAGGTCGCGCAGCACGCCAAGTACGACATCAACGTGCTGGCCCACTACGACATCCGCGTGCAGGGCGTGGCCTTTGACACCATGCTCGAATCCTACGTGCTGGACGCCACCGCCACCCGTCACGACATGGACAGCCTGTCGCTCAAGTATCTCGGCCAGGGCACCATCAAGTTCGAAGACATCGCCGGCAAGGGCAGCAAGCAGCTGACCTTTGACCAGATTGCGCTGGAGCAGGCGGGCCCCTACGCCGCCGAAGACGCCGACGTCACCCTGCGCCTGCACCAGACCCTGTGGGCCAAACTGCAGCCGCAAGCGTCACTGGCGCGCGTGCTGCAGGAAATTGAAATGCCGCTGATGCCGGTGCTGGCACGCATCGAACGCAACGGCGCGCTGGTCGATGCCAATCTGCTGGGCAAGCAGAGCATTGAGCTGGGCGACAAGATGGTGGCACTGGAACGCCAGGCGTTCGAGCTGGCGGGCGAGGAGTTCAACCTCGGCTCGCCCAAGCAGCTGGGTGCCATCCTGTATGAAAAGCAGGGCCTGCCGGTGCTGTCAAAGACCGCAAAGGGTCAGCCCTCGACCGCCGAAACGGTACTGGCCGAACTGGCCGAGCAGGGCTTCGAGCTGCCGCAGGTGATCATGCAGTACCGCAGCGTCAGCAAGCTCAAGAGCACCTACACCGACCGCCTGCCGGAGCAGATCAACCCGCGTACCGGGCGCATCCACACCTCCTACCATCAGGCCGTGGCCGCTACCGGGCGCTTGTCGTCGTCCGATCCGAACCTGCAGAACATCCCGATCCGCACCACCGAGGGCCGGCGTATTCGTCAGGCCTTTGTCGCGCCCAAAGGCTACAAGCTGCTGGCCGCCGACTACTCGCAGATCGAGCTGCGCATCATGGCGCACCTGGCCCAGGACGCCGGCCTGCTGGATGCCTTCAAGCACGATCTGGACGTACACCGCGCCACCGCCGCCGAAGTGTTCGGGGTCGAGCTGGATGAGGTCAGCTCGGATCAGCGGCGTAGCGCCAAGGCGATCAACTTCGGCCTGATCTACGGCATGAGCGCCTTCGGCCTGGCCAAGCAGATCGGCGTCGACCGCAAGCAGGCCCAGGCCTACATCGACCGTTACTTCGCCCGCTACCCGGGCGTGCTCAGCTACATGGAGCGCACCCGCGAGCAGGCCAGCGAGCAGGGCTATGTCGAAACCCTGTTCGGCCGCCGGCTGTACCTGCCGGAAATTCACGCCAAGAACCAGGCCATGCGCAAGGCCGCCGAACGCACTGCCATCAACGCGCCGATGCAAGGCACCGCCGCCGACATCATTAAACGCGCCATGATCAAGGTAGCGGCCTGGCTGAACGACAGCAGCCTGGACGCCCGAGTCATCATGCAGGTACACGACGAACTGGTACTGGAAGTGCGTGAAGACCAGATCGACGCAGTGACTCAAGGCCTCAAGGAACACATGGCCCAAGCCGCCGAACTCGATGTGCCGCTGGTGGTCGAGGTAGGCGTGGGTGATAACTGGGACGAGGCGCACTAGGCGGCCCTTTGGGCCGGGCTGGAAGCTGGAAGCTGGAAGCTGGAAGCTGGAAGCTAAATCAGGATGCCTCGGCGCGCCCCCCTCAAGCAAGAGCTGAGCTGAAAGCCAAAGCGCGCTGCAGCGCGGACTGCTTCCAGCTTCAGGCCTCCAGCTTCCAGCTGAAAACGGCAGCACCTAAGCGCTGCCGTTTTCATAACCCTTCCGTCTAAAACTTTTTTTGAACTTATCCCGAACCCACCCGGTCAGAGCTTATGAACGGCTTGAGAGCCATTCATGCTCCTTAGATGTGATTTAGTGTTGGCAGAAAAACCGGGCACTCCCTTTCCTAGCACAGCCCGGTTAGTTAACCCCGAGCCTCCCTCCCCATAGAAGCTCGGGGTTTTTTTTGCCTGAAATTCAGGTTTGATGCGATTTCGCTCACCCGCCTGCCGTCGACCGTTGCCCGGCTATCCCTCGCTATCTTCCTGCTCAGCCGGGAACAACCACTGCGCCAACCGCCCGTGGGCCTCATCAATACCCATGCGCTTGGGTGAGGAGAACAGCTGCACGCTGGCATTGGAGCCCAGTTCCTTGCGCATCCGCGTCTGCACCTTGAGCAGCGCATTCTTGGCCGCGCCAAAGGCCATCTTGTCAGCCTTGCTGAGCAGCACGTGGGCCGGGATATCACTCTTGCGCGCCCACTCCAGCATCATGCAGTCAAAATCCGACAGCGGATGACGCAGATCCATCACCAGCACCAGCCCGACCAGGCTCTGGCGGCCGGTCAGGTAGGCATCCAGATGCTGCTGCCAGTGCGCCTTGAGCTCCAGCGGCACCTTGGCGTAGCCGTAACCGGGCAGGTCAACCAGGCGACGCTCATCATCCAGCTTGAAGAAATTGATCAGCTGCGTGCGGCCGGGCGTCTTCGAGGTGCGTGCCAGTCGCGCGTGGGTCAGGGTGTTGAGGGCACTGGACTTGCCCGCGTTGGAGCGTCCGGCAAAGGCCACTTCCAAGCCGATGTCAGGCGGGCACTGGGACACCAGGCTGGCACTCTTGATAAAGGTAGCCTGCTGGCAGAGGGAGACGAGGGGGGTGCTGGAAGACATGGAATTCCCGTTGAAGCCGGCGCGACAGGCCGGACACTGATGACGTTCACGTTTGCGGCCCGCTTAGTATATAATGCGGCGGTTCTGGGAAGCACTGACCAATTGCCTCGGCTCGTGTCAGGGGCAAAAAAGGCTTACCAGTCAGGCTGCGGTCCAGGGTGCGGCATTTCAGCCATTGCGCCGGGGCCAGTGCGCCGCTAGCATGAGCACAAAATCAAGGTAGCCTGCGCTGAATAACGCGGTCATCAAGGCCGGACAGCAGGCAAAGCCAACACGTTTCTTTTAGCCGTTATTGGATTAGCCGATGAATAAATTACTCGTTAGTCTGGTGTTGACCCTGGGTGTCGCCACGAGCGCGCACGCTCTCGAGGGCAACGCAGAAGCCGGTCAGGGCAAGGTCGCCGTCTGTGGCGCCTGTCACGGTGCAGACGGCAACAGCCCAGCCCCCTACTTCCCGAAGCTGGCCGGCCAGGGTGAGCAGTATCTGCTCAAGCAGATCACTGATATCAAGGAAGGTCGCCGCACTGTCGTTGAAATGACCGGCATGCTGGACGGACTGAACGAGCAGGATCTGGCAGACATCGCTGCCTACTTTGCCTCCCAGAGCATGACGCTGGGCGCTGCTGACCCGGCTCTGGCCGAGCGCGGCGAAGCCATTTTCCGTGGCGGCAACCTGGATACCGGCCTGCCGTCTTGCACTGGCTGCCACTCCCCGACTGGCAAGGGTAACCCGCCGGCCTCCTATCCGCGCCTGGCTGGCCAGCACGCCACCTACACTGCCAAGCAGCTGACCGACTTCCGTGAAGGCAACCGCACCAACGACGGTGACGCTGCCATCATGCGTACCGTTGCCAGCCGTCTGAGCAACAAGGATATCGAAGCGGTTTCCGCCTATATCCAGGGCCTGCGTTAAGCGTAAGCACTTGTAACAAATAAAGGGTAGCCGGCGGCTGCCCTTTTTTGTGCCCGCAAGGTTTGTATCTGGTAATCACGGAATCTTTGTTCTACTGTCGGGTCTCACATCCGTCATCACCCCGTTTTGGAGTACTACATGCGTGCGTTGTTCAGCGTTGCCCTGATCTGGCTGCTTGGCAGCTTTGCTCTGGTCCAGGCCCAGGAAGCCCCCTACCAGGCTGGTGTGCATTACGTCGTCCTGCCGACCCCGGCCGCGACCGCCGACCCGGACAAGATCGAGGTGGCAGAGCTGTTCTGGTACGGCTGCCCGCACTGCTACACCCTGAACCCGATGGTCACCGAGTGGAGCAAAACCCTGCCCGAGGACGTGGTCTTCCGTCCGGTTCCGGCCATGTTCGGCGGCGCCTGGAACACCCACGGTCAGCTGTTCTACACCCTGGACAGCCTGGGCAAGCTGGAAGAGACCCACGACGCCGTCTTCAACGCGATCCACAAGCAGAACAACCGTCTGGCCGATGAAGACGCCATGATCGACTTCCTGGAAGCCTACGGCATCAGCGAAGACGAATTCCGCAAGGCATGGAGCTCCTTCGGCGTGAAGAGCCGTATCGATCAGGCCACCCGCCTGGCCCGCTCCTACCGTGCAACCGGCGTACCCTGCCTGATCATCAACGGCAAATACCGTATCGAAGGCCAAATGGCCGGCAGCTACGAAAACATGATGAAAATTGCCGAGTACCTGATCGAGCAGGAACGTCAGGCAACACAGGGCTGATCCATGCTCTCGGTCGGCAACATCAATGGTCGCCGCACCACCCGGGGTCACATGGCCCCGGGAGAGCTGCGCACCAATGAACAGTGCGCCACCGACCGGCAGCCGCTACCCGATGTACTGCGCCTGCTGAGCTTCAATATCCAGGTCGGCATCAATACCCAGCGCTATCACCACTACCTGACCCGCAGCTGGCAGCATCTGCTACCCCACGCCGGGCGCCAGCAGCAGCTGAGGCGTGTGGCGCAATTGCTCAACGAGTTTGATCTGGTGGCTCTGCAGGAAGTTGACGGCGGTAGCCTGCGCTCCGGCTTCGTCAATCAGGTCGAACATCTGGCCCGCGAAGGGGCATTCCCCTACTGGTATCAGCAGCTCAACCGCAACCTCGGGCGCTTTGCCCAGCACTCCAACGGCTTGCTCAGCCGCTACGCGCCTGACCTGCTGGAAGACCACAAGCTACCGGGCATTCTGCCGGGCCGTGGCGCTATCCTGACCCAGTTCGGCCAGGGCGAGGAATCGCTGCTGGTGGTCATGATGCACCTGGCGCTGAGCACCAAGGGGCGCGCCAACCAGCTGGCCTATGTCCGCGAGCGGATCGCCGATCACCGCCACGTAGTCCTGATGGGCGACATGAACACCCACGCCGAAGATCTGCTGGAACACTCACCGCTCAAGGGCGCCAACCTGCAAGCCCCCGACCTGCCCGGCACTTACCCCAGCTGGCGCCCGGCCCGGGTGCTGGATCACATCCTGATCAGCCCCAGCCTTGAGATCGACCGGGTGGACGTACTGCCACAGGCGATCTCGGACCACCTGCCCGTGGCGATGCACATCAAACTGCCAACCAGCCTCTGCCAAAGCTAGCCAGTCACCCCACATACCCTATAATCTCTGGGAATCAACCCCGGAGCCATCATGTCGGATACCCAGCCAAACACCAACGGCTCTTCCCGCTATTTCGAGCCTGAAGAGCAGACCGAGCTGCTCAAGCGCGGGCTGGTACGGGTGAGTATTGCGGCTTCCGGTATCGACCCGCTGCTGGACAAGCGCCTGAACGAGCTGCGCCGTGCCCTGCGCTCGGACGCACCTGCGCACCTGCTGGGCGAACTGCTACCCGACCTTGAGCGTGCCGTGCTGACCGCCGATCAGAATCGTCAACAGGCCTCCAGCAACACCAGCAAGGCAGTCCAGCAACTGATCGAGCAGCTGCAGGACTGTGAGCCGCCGCGCGAGGTGTCCCGTGCGCTGCGTGCATTGGAGCGCCAGCTCGGTGAGCTTGCCGAACTCCCGCGCAAGCTGCCGTCGCTACTGGAGGAGCTACAGCAGCTGCAGCAGCAAACCCTGCAGCACAGCGAGGAGCAAGGCAACAGCGGCCTCTGGTCCCGCCTGCTGCGGCGCAAGCCGCGTACCGAGCCAGAGCCCGAACTAGAGCCTGCGCCCGCGCCTGAGCAAGGCCCGTTGATTGACGATCAGGCCCCTGCGCTCGCTATCGAGGCGCAAGCCCAGGAAGACATTCTCACCGCGCCGCCGGACGAGACCGAACGGCCCACCGACAGCGCCAGCAACATCAGCGGCGAGGAACAGCGCTTTTCCCAGCTGGCGGCGCATATCGAATCCATCCTGCTGCGCCTGCTGGCTGAATTGCAGATACTGGAAACCCAGCAAACCGCACGCGATCGACTGCGCGAGCAGGTCAGCAAGGGGCTCAACTGGTACGAACTGACCGCGGCCCTGGATGCCCTATGCGAGCTGGTGCTCGGCGCCCAGCAAAGCCGCCAAGCCGATTTCGAACGCTACCTGCTGCAACTCAACGAGCGCCTCTTCCAGTTTCAGGGCAACCTGGAAGAGGCCCAGAACAGCTACAGCGGCTCGCTGGATGCCGAGCGCGAGCTCAGCGGTGCCATTCGCGGCCAGGTGCAGGTGCTCAATGACAGCGTACGCGATGCCGACGACCTGAGTTCACTCAAGGCCAACGTCGAAGCGCGGCTGAACTCGCTGCTGGAAAACATCGACAAGGCCCGGGAGCTGCGCGAAGCACGCGACAGCGAAGTGGCCGAACGGCTGAGCACCATGGTCGAACGTATCCAGGCCATGGAGGTGGAGGCTCAGACCTTCCGCCATCACCTTGAGGAGCAACGCCAACAAGCGCTGATCGACAACCTCACCGGGCTCGCCAATCGCAGCGGCCTGCAGCAACGCATGGACGAAGAGTTTGAACGCTGGCAGCGCTACGGCGGCCGCCTGCTGCTGGTCGTACTCGACGTTGACCACTTCAAGTCGATCAACGACCGCTTTGGCCACCTGGCCGGCGACAAGGTGCTACGCCTGATCGCCCAGCAAGTGTCACGGCGGCTGCGCAAGACCGATTTTATCGGTCGCTTTGGCGGTGAAGAGTTTGTCATCCTAATGCCCGGCGTCAGCCCGGAGCAGGGTATCGTTGCACTGGAGGCGCTGCGCAGCGGTATCGAAGGCACGCCTTTCCACTTCAAGAGCGAACCGGTGCCGGTCACCATCTCGCTGGGCTTTACCGAGTTCATCCGTGACGACTCGCTGGACAGCGCCTTTGACCGCGCCGACAAGGCGATGTACCAGGCCAAGGAACTGGGCCGCAACCGAGTGGTGCGCGCAGCAACCCCATGAGTCTGCTTTTCCGTCTAATCCGTCTGCCTACCCTCCTGACTGCCGCGCTGCTTACCGGCTGCAGCACGGGGCCAAACATCGACACCCGCTACCAGGCCAAAAGCCAGGACAGCCGGGTGCAGTACGTGGTGCTGCATTACACCTCGTCCGGTTTCGAGCGCTCACTCTTCACCCTGACCCAGCGCGATGTCAGCAGTCATTACCTGATCAGCGACGGTGAGCCGGTAATCTATCAGCTGGTGGATGAAAACCGCCGCGCCTGGCATGCCGGCGACAGCAGCTGGCAGGGCCGCACCTGGCTGAACGCCAGCTCGATCGGCATCGAGCTGGTACAACCCGGCTACACCGACACGGCCACCTGCCGCCAGTGGCACCCCTGGGAGGAAGCCCAGATCGACGCACTGATCGACCTGCTCAAGGACATCCAGCAGCGCCACCAGCTGCCGCCAGAGGCCTTCATCGGCCATAGTGACGTCGCGCCACAACGCAAGGTTGACCCGGGCCCGCTGTTTCCGTGGGCGCAACTTGAAGCGGCTGGCCTGGCCACCCGTGTTGATCCGCAGCGCACCGATGTCATGCGCCACTGGCTGATGGGCCGCACACCCTCGGTGGCCTGGTTTCAGCAGGGGCTGCAGCGCTGGGGCTACGAGGTGCCGACCCACGGCAAGCTGGATGACGCTACGCGCAACGTGATTGCCGCCTTCCAGATGCGTTTTCGTCAGGCGCGCTTTGACGGCCTGCCCGACAGCGAGACCGCAGCCCTGCTTGCCGCGCTGGTACCGGAGCAGGGCAGCGCACTGCTCAATGACCCGGCGCCGCAGTGGTATCAAGCCGATCAGGCTCAGCTCAGCCCACGCCTGCCGCCCTGCGCCGCGGCGGACTGACCCGACATGCTGAACTGGATCTGGCTCGGCTTCTTCATCAGCGCCTTTGCTGCCGCGCTCTGGCAATGGCTGGGGCTGGGCGATGCCGAAGTGTTCAGCCGCCTGGTGACCGCGCTGTTCGACATGGCACGACTGAGCGTGGACATCATTCTGGTGCTGGTCGGCACCATGACCCTGTGGCTGGGCTTTCTCAACATTGCCGAAAAAGCCGGACTGATCAATCAACTAGCCCGCCTGCTCACGCCGCTGTTTCGCCGCTTGATGCCGGAGGTGCCGGCAGGCCACCCGGCGCTGGGGCATATCACCATGAACTTTGCCGCCAACGTGCTCGGCCTGGATAACGCCGCCACGCCCATCGGCATCAAGGCCATGCACTCACTGCAGAGCCTCAACCCGAGCAAGGACACCGCCAGCAACGCGCAGATCCTGTTCATGGTGCTCAACACCTCGTCGCTGACCCTGCTGCCGATCACCATCTTCATGTACCGCGCGCAGCAGGGCGCCAGCGACCCGACCGAGGTGTTCCTGCCGATTCTGCTAGCCACCAGCGCATCCAGCCTGGTTGGCCTGCTGAGCGTTGCGCTGATTCAGCGCCTGCGGCTCTGGGACCCGGTTGTGCTTGCGTATCTGGCAGGCGGCGCCGTCGCCCTCGGGCTGCTGCTGACCACCCTGGCTGGCCTGTCGGCCGAGGCGCTGGCAGCCACCTCCACACTGGTAGGCAACCTGACCTTGTTCGGTATCGTCATCGCCTTTCTGTTGATCGCCGCGCTGCGCAAGGTGAACGTCTACGACAGCTTTATCGAAGGCGCCAAACAGGGCTTTGAGGTCACCATCTCGCTACTGCCGTTTCTGGTCGCCATGCTGGTTGCCGTCGGCGTGTTGCGCGCCAGCGGTGTGCTCGACGCCCTGCTCGACGGCATTCGCTGGCTGATCGAAGGACTCGGCTGGGACACCCGTTTTATCGACGCCCTGCCAACCGCCTTCATCAAACCGCTGTCAGGCAGCGGCTCGCGCGCCATGATGATCGAAACCATGGATACCTTCGGCGTCGACAGCTTCCCCGCCCAACTGGCCGCCACCTTCCAGGGCAGCACCGAAACCACCTTCTACGTGCTCGCCGTCTACTTCGGTGCCATCGGCATCAGCCGCGTGCGCCACGCGCTGGGCTGCGCGCTGCTGGCTGATCTGGCCGGCATGCTCACCGCCATCGGCGTTTGCTATTGGTTTTTTGGCTGACAGCTGGAAGCTGGAAGCTGGAAGCTGGAAGCTGGAAGCAAATCAGTCTGCCAACTGGCTCTGCCGCGTCAAGCACCCTATGATGGTCGCAAAAGCTGGTAGCCACTCGCTCTGCTTCAAGCTTCAAGCCTTCGGCTTCCAGCCGCGCAGTACACCTCTTCACAAACAACATAAGGCTTCCCAATGCGCGCCCGCGTCGACCAACTCCACCGCCAACCCGGCCCCTGGTTTGTGGCCTTGGGCGGTGCAGGCATGTTCGGCGCCAACTTCTATCTGTATGGTTCGGCCGGTGAGTGGATTGCGGTGGATTGTGGCTTTGCCCTGAACCCGACGCCCAGCGGTCGCAACGCCGTCTCGGTGCCCAGCCTGGCAGCGCTGGAGCGCTATGACATCACGCTGTCGGCGATTCTCATAACCCACGGCCACGAAGACCACATTGGCGCTATTCCACACCTCTGGCGCGCACTGGATTGCCCTATCTACGCCAGCCCGTTTGCGGCGCAATTGATTCGCGCCAAACTGGACCCGGGGCTGACCTGGCCGCGTTTGCAGGAGATTCGTCCGCTGGAGCCCATCGGCATTGGCGCCTTTCAGGCCGAGTGGATTCCGGTCACCCACTCGATCCCCGAGTCCCATGCCATCGTGCTGGAGGTCGCCGGCAAACGCCTGTACCACAGTGGTGACTGGAAGCTGGACAACCAACCGGTGGTTGGCGAGCTTACCGCGCAGGCGCGACTGCAGCAGCTCGGCCGCGCCGGGATTGATGTCATCATCGGTGACTCGACTAACGCCTCGGTGCCCGGCGCCAGTCGCTCCGAGGCTGCCGTGCAAAACGGTCTGCAGGATGCCATTCGGCCCTGCCGCCAGCGTGTCATCGTCACCTGCTTTGCCAGCAATCTGGCGCGCCTGCACAGCCTGGCGGACATTGCCTTTGACTGCGCTCGCTACGCCGCGCTACTGGGCCGCAGCTTAACCCACATGCACAGCATTGGCCGCGCACAGGGCTATCTACCGGGCCGGCCCGGTTACATCGGGCCATGGGAGCTGGGCCATTTGCCGCGCGAACAGCAGCTCTGGGTGTGCACCGGCAGCCAGGGCGAACCCGGCGCGGCGCTGGGCAGGCTGGCTGCAGGCAGTCATCCGCACCTGAGCTTGGAGCCGGGCGATACCGTGATCTTTTCCTCACGCCTGATCCCCGGCAACGAAGTCGCGCTAGAGCGCATCAAGCAGGGCCTGAAAGAGCAGGGCGTTGAGCTGATTGACGACGACATGCAACCCGAGGTGCACGCCTCCGGCCACCCCCCGCAGGACGACCTGCGCCAGCTCTACAGCTGGCTCAAAGCCCGCTACCTGCTGCCGGTCCACGGCGAGCTTTATCACCAGCAGGCGCATATGGCCCTGGGCCGAGAACTCGGCCTGCGCGGCCTGATCCCCGGCAACGGCGATTTGATCGATCTTGGCGCACAGCCCGTCAAAGTGGCGGAGCTGCCGTGGGGGTTGGTCGACCTAAACCCGAGCGACAAGCCACAAGCCTCAAGCCGCAAGTAAAACCCCGCAGCGCACGACTTTGCTGCCAGCTCACGCTTGTTTAGCTTGTAGCTTGTAGCTTGCAGCTCCCCGCGCGCCCAAGCGCGCGGGGTCAAAACAGCTCTTTAGTCCGCTCCCACAGCATCCCCATCGCCAGCAGCGGCGCGCGGAAACGCTGACCACCCGGGAAGGCCATGTGCGGGACCTTGGCGAACACGTCGAAACCGCTACTGGCCTGGGTGGCGATGGCGTCGGCGAGCAGGCGGGCGGCCAGGTGGGTGGCGTTGACGCCGTGGCCGGAGTAGGCCTGGGCATAAAACACGTTGGGCTGCTCATCCAGCCGGCCGATCTGCGGCAGGCGGTTGGCGCCGATGCCGATCATGCCGCCCCACTGGAACTCGACCTTCACATCGGCCAGCTGCGGGAACACCTTGAGCATCTTGGGGCGCATGTAGGCGGCGATGTCCGCCGGGTCGCGGCCTGAATAGTGACAGGCGCCGCCAAACAGCAGGCGATGGTCAGCCGAGAGACGGTAGTAATCCAATGCCACGCGCTGATCACACAGCGCCATGTTCTGCGGGATCAGACTACGTGCACGCTCCGCGCCCAGCGGTTCGGTGGCAATCACGTAACTACCGGCCGGAATCACCGTGCCGCCCAACTTGGGGTTAAGCTGGCCCATATAGGCATTGCAGCCCAGCACCAGCTGCTTTGCGCGCACCCGGCCAGTTGCGGTGTGCACGGTCAGGGTGTCGCCATACTCGATGCGGCTGACTGGCGAATGCTCAAACAGCCGAGCGCCGAGCTGACGGGCTGCGGCTGCTTCGCCCAACACCAGATTAAGCGGGTGCAAGTGGCCGGAGCCCATGTCGGTCATGCCGCCGATATATTGATCGGAGCCGACCACGCTGTGCAGCTGCTCGCGCTCGATCAGCGTCATTTCATGGCGGTAGCCCAAGGATTTAAGCTCCTCGCGGTCGGCCAGAAAGCCTTCCATGTGCGCCGGCTTGTTGGCCAGATCGCAATAGCCCATGGTCAGGTCGCAATCGATATTGAAGCGCGCGATCCGCTCGGTGACGATCTCTACCGCCTCAATGCCCATCAGCTTCAGGCTGCGCACACCCTCGGCGCCAATCTGCTTTTCAAAACGGTCGACGTCATGGCCAACGCCACGAATCAGCTGACCGCCATTGCGGCCGCTGGCACCCCAGCCGATCTGATGTGCTTCCAGCAGCACTACAGAGAGCCCGCGTTCGGCCAACTCCAGCGCGGTGTTGACCCCGGTAAAGCCGCCACCAACGATGCAGACATCGGCCTGCTCCTCGCCTTGCAACACCGGCAGCCCAAGCTGCTGGTTGGCAGTGGCGGCGTAATAGGAGGGGGCGTGCTCATGGGTATGGGTTGCGCTGCGCAGCATGGGGTTATCCGTTCGCGGTCATGGCGTTTGAAATCGTGAAACACCGTAAATAAAAATTGACGCCAGCATAACCAGATACCAGCGCCCCTACAATCCCGCTCAGTCCGACTCCGGAATCGGCAGCGCCAGTGTCTCCTTCAGCTCTTCCATAACGATGTAGCTCTTGGACTCCCGCACCCCGGGCAAGCGCAGCAAGATGTCGCCCAGCAACTTGCGGTAAGACGCCATCTCGGAAATCCGCGCCTTGATCAGGTAATCGAAGTCACCGGAGACCAGATGACATTCCAGCACGTGGGGCAGCTTGGTCGCCGCGCGGCGAAAGTCATCAAAGATATCGGCCGACTTGGAATACAGGCTGATCTCGACAAACACCAGTAGATTGGCCTGCAGCTTCTGCGGGTTGAGCCGGGCACCGTAACCGAGGATGAACTTCTCCCGTTCCAGCCGCTTTACCCGCTCCATGCAGGGCGTGGTAGAGAGCCCGACACGCTCGCCCAATTCCACATAGGACATGCGCCCTTCTTCCTGCAGCAGTTGCAGGATGTGGCGGTCGATGCGATCCAGCTCGCGACTGGAGGCCTTTCTGGTTTTCATGAAATACCCCTGAAAAAAAATTTCAGAAAAGAATCTTGCTCTGCAATGCGCAAAATAAACGAAAAATCAGCCCAGATCACTTGCCATAGAATAGCAATATCGCCCAAGGGCATATTCACCAGCACATTTGCGGGAGCACAGCATGCAGGTTCTCATCCTCGGTAGTGGCGTCATCGGCGTTACCAGCGCCTGGTATCTGGCCCGCGCCGGCCATCAGGTGACCGTGGTTGATCGCCAGCCGGGTGCCGGTCTGGAAACCAGCTTCGGCAACGCCGGCATGATCTCCCCCGGCTACTCAGCCCCGTGGGCCGCACCGGGCGTGCCGTTCAAGGCCGTCAAATGGATGCTGGCCAAGCACCCGCCGCTGTCCATCCGTCCGACCGGCGACCCGCACCAGTACCGCTGGATGGTGCAGATGCTCGCCAACTGCACCGAGGCGCGCTACGCGGTCAACAAAGAGCGCATGATGCGCCTGGCCGAATACAGCCGCGACTGCCTGATGGACCTGCGCAGCGACAGCGGCGTCGATTACGAACACCGTGAGCAGGGCACCCTGCAGGTCTTCCGCACCCAGAAACAGATGGACGCAGCCGCCAAGGACATCGCCGTGCTGGAGCGCTGCGGCGTGCCATACGAGGTCCTCGACCGTGACGGCTGCGTGCGCGCCGAACCCGGCCTGGCCGCCAGCGCCGACAAGATCGTCGGCGGCCTGCGCCTGCCCAACGACGAAACCGGCGATTGCCACCTGTTCACCACTCGCCTGGCCGCCAAAGCGGCCGAGCTGGGCGTCACATTCCGCTACAACTGTGCAATCGATGAGCTGCATAGCGACGGCAAGCAAATCACCGGTGTGCGCCTGCAAAACGGCGAAGTCCTGACCGCCGACCGTTACGTGCTGGCCCTCGGCAGCTTCTCGCCGAAACTGGCCCGCCCGCTCGGCTTTGACCTGCCTATCTACCCGGTCAAGGGCTACTCGCTGACCCTGCCGGTGGCAGACGACGCCATGGCACCGGTTTCCACCATCATGGATGAAACCTACAAGGTGGCCGTTACCCGTTTTGCCGACCGTATCCGCGTGGGCGGCATGGCCGAGCTGACCGGCTTTGACGACACCCTGAAAGAGAAGCGCCGCGCCACGCTGGAGATGGTCGTCTCCGATCTGTTCCCGCAGGGCGGCAAGGTTGCCGAGGCCACCTTCTGGACCGGGTTCCGCCCAATGACCCCGGACGGTACGCCGATCATCGGCGCCAGCAGCCTGCGCAACCTGTATTTCAACACCGGTCACGGCACCCTGGGCTGGACCATGTCCTGCGGCTCCAGCAAGCTGCTGGCCGACCTGCTGTCCGGCGAAAAGCCCGCACTGAACGCCGGCGATTACAGCTTTGACCGTTACTCCAACCACAAGGAACACCAGCACCATGGCCATCCAGCGTCTGCACACTAACCAGCGCATGAGTCAGATCGTGATTCACCAGAACACGGTCTACCTTGCCGGTCAGGTTGCCGCCGATGACGACCTTGTAAAAGGCGCCGCCGAGCAGACCCGCAGCACCCTCACAGAGATTGAGAAGCTGCTGGCCGAAGCGGGTACCGACAAGACCAAGATCCTGTCGGTGACCATTTACCTGAAAGACATCGACGCCGACTTTGAAGCCATGAACGGTGTTTGGGATCAGTGGCTGCCGACTGGCACCGCACCGGCCCGTGCAACCGTTGAAGCCAAACTGTGCGAGCCGGAGATTCTGGTCGAGATGTCGGTGGTCGCCGCGCTGTAACAGTCACCCTCTCAGTTGTCGCCCCCACGCACTCGGCGACCTCTGATATTCTGACGGGGCACTTTGCCCCGTCTTTTTTATTCAAGATGCCCTGCCATGCGCCCAGCCCACGCCCTGATCGACCTGTCTGCCCTGCGTCACAACTACCAGTTGGCCAAATCCCTTTCCGGGTGCCGCGCCTTTGCGGTGATCAAGGCCAATGCCTACGGGCATGGCGCCGTGCGCTGCGCCGAGACCCTGCAGGGTAGCGCCGACGCCTTTGCCGTGGCCTGCATAGAGGAAGCACTGGAGCTGCGCGCCGCCGGCATCCGCCAGCCGATCCTGCTGCTTGAAGGCTGGTTCGAGGCCGACGAGCTGCCACTGCTGGCCGAGCACGATCTCTGGGCCGTGCTGCACCATGAAGAGCAACTGCTGCAGCTGCAAGACGCCAACCTCAGCCGCCCCTTGCACATCTGGCTGAAGCTCGACAGCGGCATGCACCGCGTCGGCTTTAGCCCCGCTGAATACGCCAGCGTCTGGCAGCGTCTGGCCGCCTTGCCGCAGGTCGCCAGCCTGAGCAAGATCACTCACTTCTCACGCGCCGATGAGCCCGAGACCGGGCGTACCGAACAGCAACTGGCGACCTTTGCCGCCGCCACTGCCGGCCTTGAAGGCCCGGCCAGCCTGTGCAACTCACCGGGTATCCTGGCCTGGCCGCAAGCCCATCACGACTGGCTGCGCCCCGGCATCATGCTCTATGGCGCCACGCCGTTTGAGTTCGAACAGGACAACGCCAGCAAGCTGCGCCCGGTGATGCAGCTGATCTCACGCATCATCGCCGTGCGCGAGTTGCCGGCGGGCGAGCCCATCGGCTACGGCTCGCGCTTTATCACACCCCGGCCGACCCGGGTTGGCGTGGTTGCCATGGGCTATGCCGACGGTTACCCGCGCCACGCCAAAGACGGCACGCCGGTGCTGGTCGACGGCCAGCGCACGGGTTTGATTGGTCGGGTGTCGATGGACATGCTCACGGTTGACCTGACCGACCTGCCCGGCAGCGGTCTGGGCAGCGCGGTTACCCTGTGGGGCAACGGCCTGAACGCCAGCGAAGTTGCCAGTTGGGCCGACAGTATTCCCTATCAGCTGTTCTGCAACCTGAACCGCGTACCCCGTCACTACCGCGACTGAAAGGTGGCCCGCTAGATTGCACAGCCGTTGAAAATTCTGAACAGCCGTGCAATTATCCCCCGGTCGAACGCCGCCAAAGCGTTCACTCACCCGATTCGCCGGAGGAAGCAGCCATTGGACGTTGGTGCCCGTCTCAAAACCATTCGCAAACTCAAGGGCTTGTCCCAGCGTGAACTGGCCAAACGCGCCGGCGTCACCAACAGCACCATCTCCATGATCGAGAAGAACAGCGTCAGCCCCTCGGTCAGTTCCCTGAAAAAGGTTCTCTCCGGCATCCCCATGTCGCTGGTAGACTTCTTCTCCCTTGAACTCGAACAGGACAGCCAGCGCCAGGTAATCTACCGCGCCGACGAGCTGCTCGACATCGGCAGCAACGAAGTGACCATGAAACTGGTCGGCAAGGGTCATCCCAATCGCGCGTTTTCCTTCCTCAACGAGACCTACCCGCCCGGCTCCGATACCGGCCCGGACATGCTCAACCATGAAGGCGAAGAGGCCGGCACCGTGGTCAGCGGCCAGCTGGAAGTGACCGTCGGCAGTGAGGTCTACGTGCTGGAAGCCGGTGACAGCTACTACTTTGACAGCAGCCAGCCGCACCGCTTCCGCAACCCCTTCGACGTGCCCTGCGTGCTGATCAGCGCAACCACGCCCGCCAACTTCTAAGCACCCGCCGGTGGGTCGTAGGGTGGGGAACGCCGCAGGCTTCTCCACCGAGCAATCTCGACAACCTCGCCCAGCGCCGTCTTCAAGGCCACCCGATCACGGCATGCCGTGCCCCTACGCGCCGGGTACTGGCGGTGCGCCGGCCAACGAGCGATAGACGCTGACCATCGCGGTTGCGGTTTCGATGCGGCTTTGCACCAGATCGCTACGCACGCCGGTCAGCTGCTGCTCGGCATCCAGCACTTCAAAGTACTCGATATAGCCCTGCTCGTAGCGCAGCCGCGCCTGATCAACCGCGGCCTGCGCCGCTTCGCTTGAGGCCAGCAGCCAGCGGCTGCGCTCCTGCGCGTGGCGGTAGCGCACCAGCCCGTTCTCGGTTTCCTCCAGCGCCAGCAACACGGCCTGCTGGTACTGCGCCAGGCGCTCGGCGCCGGTGGCATCCGCCGCTGCGATGCGGGCGCGCACGCCTTCTACGTCAAGGAAGGTCCAGTCGATACCCAGCGTCACACTGCGTGACTCGGCGCCAGCGGTGAACAGGTCACCGTCGCTGCCCGCTACCGAGCCAAGCAAGGCGCCCAGGGTAAAGCGCGGAAACAGATCCGCAGTGGCTACACCAATGCGCGCAGTCGCTGCCGCCAGCCGCCGCTCAGCCGCCTGAATATCCGGGCGACGACGCAGCACCTCGGCAGGCGCGCCCACCGCAATGCGAGCGTTCATCGGCGGCAACTCCTGCGGCGCAGCCAACTGCTCGTTCAGCGCTGCTGGCGGCTGGCCGGTCAACACCGCCAGCCGGTGCAGGCTGAGCTGCACATCGGCTTGGCGCTGCGGTACCGCTGCGCGCAGGGCGTCCAGCTCGGCCTGGGCCCTGACCCGATCAAACTCGGTGCCGCGACCGGCATCCAGCCGGGCACTGACGATATCCAGCGAGGCCTGCTGCAATTCGACATTCTGTTCGGCTACGGCCAGCAGCTGCTGCTGACCGCGCAGAGTGAAGTAACCACTGGCAACCTGACCGGCAATCGCGACCTGCAACGCCGACAGATCCGCTGCGCTGGCCGAAAGGTCCGCCTCACCCGCTTCTACCGCACGCTGCAGGCGACCGTAAAAGTCGAGCTCCCAACTAGCGACGGAACCCACCGAGTATTGCTCCACGCGTTCCCGGTTGGGATCGGTGCGCTCCACCTCGGCCAGGTGCTGCTCACCACCGGCAGCCTGCAAGGTCACGCTGGGCCAGCGGTCACGACGGGCGCCACGCAGCAGTGCTTCGGCTCCCTGATAGCGCGCCAGGAGGGTCTGCACATCCAGATTCTGCGCCAGTGCACGGTCGACCAGTGCCGCCAACTGCGGATCATTGAAGCCGGACCAGAAGCGTTGCTCGCTGGCCTGCTGCTCGGCCGCCGCGTCGGCCTGACTGAAACTCGTCAGCGGCACTGACGCCGGCGCCTGATAGTCAGGGCCCACGGCGCATGCGCTCAGCATCACGCTCAGGGCCAGAGGGAGAAGTTTATGCATTGGATTTTGCCTCCTGTTGCGCCGCAGGCTGCTCGACGGCCAGCGAGGTGCCGGCCAGCTTGCGCAGCGCAACATAGAACACCGGTGTCAGCAGCAACCCGAACAGGGTCACACCGAGCATGCCGGTAAATACGGTAATGCCCATGGCGTTGCGCACTTCACTGCCGGCACCCGAGGCCAGCACCAGCGGCACCACACCGGCGATGAACGCGACCGAGGTCATGATGATCGGGCGCAGACGCAGGCGGCTTGCTTCCAGCGCGGCCTTGACGGTCTCCACGCCTTCCATTTCCTGCTCGCGGGCAAACTCGACAATCAGGATGGCGTTCTTGCACGCCAGCCCCATCAGCACCACCAGGCCCACCTGGACAAAGATGTTGGCGTCACCGCCCGTCCACCAGACGCCAAGCATGGCCGCCAGCAAACACATGGGTACGATCAGGATCACCGCCAGCGGCATCACCCAGCTCTCGTACAACGCCGCCAGCACCAGGAACACCAGCAGCAAGGCAACGGGGAACACCACCAGTGCGGCGCTGCCCTGATTGACCTGCTGGAAGCTCAGGTCGGTCCACTCAATATCCATACCTGGCGGCAGCGCCTTGGCAGCAACCGACGCAACGGTGGCAAGGGTCTCGGTCGACGACAGCATGGCCGGGTCAGACTGACCAATCAGATCCGCCGCGGGGTAGCCGTTGTAACGGATCACCGGGTCCGGGCCAAAGCTCGGCTTGAGGCTGACCATGGTGTTGAGCGGCACCATCTCGCCGGCGGCGTTGCGCACGTACAGGCTGTCGATGTCACTTGGCTCGTCACGGAAGGGCGCATCTGCCTGGGCGCGCACCTGATAGGTCCGGCCGAACAGGTTGAAGTCGTTGATGTACTGCGCGCCGAAATACAGCTGCAGGGTGCCGAACAGCTCATCCAGGCGCACGCCCTGGGCCTTGGCCTGCAGACGATCCACCTCGGCGTCCAACTGCGGCACGTTAGCCTGATAGGAGGTAATCGGGAAACTCAGGCCCGGCGTCTGGCTCAGTTGCATCGCCAGCCCGTCGGTGGCTTGCTGCAGGGCACCGTAGCCATTGCCGCGGCGATCCTGAATGTACAGCGAATAACCCGACCCCGCGCCCAGGCCAAACACCGGCGGCGGCATAAAGGAAATGGCAAAGCCTTCCTTCAACTGCCCCAGCTTGCCGTTGATCTCGGCGGCAATCTCATCGGCCGTGCGCTCACGGATGTCAAAGTCATCAAACAGGATAAACACGGTACCGACGTTCGGCGTATTGGTGCCCTGCAGCGCGTTAAAGCCGACAAAGGCCGCCGCGTTGGCCACGCCCTCGGTTTCCAGCGCCAGGTCACTGACCTGACGCGCCAGCGCCTCGGTCCGATCCAGTGTGGCGCCTTCGGGCAGCCGGATGCTGCCGATCAGGTAGGTCTTGTCCTGAACCGGGATAAAGCCGCCCGGCACCTGACGGAACATCACCACGGTGACGCCTAACAGCAGCAGATAGACCACAAACACCATGCCGCGTCGTCCAAGGCTGCGGCTTACCAGCCCTTCATAGCGCTCGGCATTACGCTGGAAGAAGCGGTTGAACGGGCGGAACAACCAGCCGAAGCTGCGGTTGATTACCCGGGTCGGCAGATCCGGCGCGGCGCCATGAGGCTTGAGCAGGGTAGCGGCCAGCGCCGGCGACAGGGTCAGCGAGTTGATCGCCGAAATCACCGTGGTAATGGCAATGGTCACGGCGAACTGGCGATAGAACTGGCCGGTAATGCCATCCAGAAACGCCATCGGCACAAACACCGCGCAGAGCACCAGACTGATCGCCACAATCGGCCCGCTGACCTCGCGCATCGCCTGATGCGCCGCCGCCAGCGGAGCCAGCCCCTGCTCGATGTTACGCTCGACGTTCTCGACCACCACGATGGCGTCGTCCACCACAATGCCGATCGCCAGCACCATGGCAAACAGCGTCAGGGTATTGATCGAGAAGCCCAGCATCAGCAGCACGGCAAAGCTGCCGACAATCGACACCGGCACCGCCAGCAGCGGAATCAGCGACGCGCGCCAGGTTTGCAGGAACAGAATGACCACCAGCACCACCAGCGCTACCGCTTCGAGCAAGGTGGTGATCACCGAGCTGATGGAGGTGCTGACAAACACGGTCGGGTCGTAGGCCACTTCCCAGCTCAGGCCTTCGGGAAAGTCCTCAGCCAGCTCGGCCATCTTGGCACGCACCGCTGCAGACACATCCAGGGCATTGGAGCCCGGTGACTGGAAGATCGGCAGGGCCACCGCCTGACGGCCGTCGAGCAGGGCGCGCAGGGAATCTTCCTGCGCCGCCAGCTCGATTCGGGCTACGTCACGCAGGCGGGTAATCTCGCCGTCAGCACCGGTCTTCAGCACGATATCGCCAAAGGCTTCGGTACTGTCCAGACGCCCCTTGGCGTTGATCGAAATCAACATGTCCGAGCCCTGCGGCATCGGTGGCGCGCCGATCTGACCGGCCGACACCTGCACGTTCTGCTCGCGCACGGCAGCGACGATATCGCCGGCGGTAACGCCGAGGGAGGTCGCGCGCTGGGGGTCAACCCACAGGCGCATGGCATAGTCGCCGGCACCGAACAGGCCGGCCTGACCAACACCCGGAATACGCGCCAGCTCGTCACGGATGTGCAGCACCGCATAGTTGCGAATGTAGGTCGCATCCAGGCTGTCATCCGGTGAGATCAGGTGCACCGCCATCATCAGGTTGGGCGACTGCTTCTGCGTGGTCACCCCCAGCTGACGTACATCCTCGGGCAGGCGCGGCAGGGCTTGCGACACCCGGTTCTGCACCTGCACCTGCGCCTGATCCGGGTCGGTACCCAGGGCAAAGGTCACGGTCAGCGCCAGGCTGCCGTCACTGCCGGCTACCGACTTCATGTAGATCATGTCTTCAACGCCGTTGATAGCTTCCTCCAGCGGCGTGGCGACGGTTTCCGAGATGGTCTTGGGGTTGGCGCCCGGATAGCTCGCGCTGACCAGCACGCTGGGCGGCACAACCTCCGGATACTCGCTGACCGGCAGCATCGGGATGCTGATCAGGCCGACCACAAAGATGATGATCGACAGCACCGAGGCAAAGATCGGCCGGTCGACAAAGAAACGTGAAATATTCACGGCAATACGCTCCCTTGGCGTGCTCGAGAGAGCACGCCCCAGCAATATCGTTAAAAGGGGAAAGTCAGTTCAGGGTCAGAACGCAGTGTGCTGTGCGACCTCGTTGCCAGCAGGCTTGCGGCGATCCATGGCGACCAGCTGCGGTGCGACTTCGATGCCCGGGTAGAGAATCTTCTGCAGCCCGTTGACCACCACCCGGTCGCCCGACTGCAGACCACCGCTGATCACCAGCAGGCCATCCACCCGCCGGCCCGTCTCGACAAAGCGACGAGTCGCCCGGTTGCCCTCATCCAGCACGTAGACATAGCGGCGATCCTGATCGGTCAGCACGGCTTTCTGGTCGATCAGAATGGCCTTGCTGGCAGCCGCCACCGGCATCTGCACGCGGGCAAACTGACCGGGACGGAACAGCCCCTCGGGGTTGGCGATCACGGCGCGGTACTGCAGGGTGCCGGTGCTGGCATTGAACTGGTTATCGACAAAGTCGAGCTGCCCCTGATAGGGGTAGTCCTGACCATTGCCCAGCCCCAGACGAACCGGCGTGCTGCCCGCGTCATCGAGCGGGTTACCCTCGGCGGTCTGCTGATCGCTCTCAAAATAGACATACAGCGGGTCCACCGACACCAGCGTTGCCAGCAGCGTCGCATCGGCGGTCGCCAGGTTGCCGCGAGTAATCTCCGCGCGCCCCATGCGGCCAGACACCGGCGCCTTCACCTCGGTGTAGGCCAGATCCAGCTCGGCGTTGTCCTGCGCCGCTTCAGCCGAGGCCAGCGCGGCTTGCGCCATGGTCCGGGCAGCGCTGCGCTGTTCCATCTCCTCGCGGGAAATGGCCCGGCGCTCCCACAGCTGCTCGGCGCGCTCGGCTTCACGCGCGGCCAGCGTCACCTGGCTGCGAGCGCGGGCAACCTCTGCGCGCGCCATCTGCAGGCGTGCCAGGTAAGGGCG
Source organism: Halopseudomonas pachastrellae (assembly GCF_900114765.1). GTDB lineage: Bacteria > Pseudomonadota > Gammaproteobacteria > Pseudomonadales > Pseudomonadaceae > Halopseudomonas > Halopseudomonas pachastrellae. The sequence continues at coordinate 31,084 of NZ_FOUD01000011.1, read as the reverse complement.
CTGGTCGATGACAAAGAGCACGTCACCCTGCTTGACCAGCTCGCCTTCTTCGAAGGCAACCTTGTCGATATAACCACTGACACGGGCTCGTAGCGCCACGGTTTCCGGTGCGGCCATACGGCCGGTGAAGTTGTCCCAGAGTGTTACGTCGCGCGACTGGGCCACTGCAACGTCCACTTCCGGTGCCGGTATCGCCTGGTTGCTGGCCTGATCGCCGTTGGCGTCACAGCCAGCCAGCAGCAGAACCAGCGCCGATGCAGCGCCGTAACGGGCAAAGCCATTCAAAGCATGCTTGTTCATGTTATCCATCGCTCCCTGTGGGTTGCGCTATTTGGCAGACAAAAACGAAATGATCCCCGCGCCCCGGATGGGCGCTGGCTGGTTAAGAGGGATCAGGTATGGCGTGAACGATACGGTGGGGGTGGCATTTCCGGGTAGCGGAGTTCTGCGCAAAGATTGCCTAATTCTGTTCTGCGGGAGTTTTTGGCAATCTCATAACTGTGCGCAGCAGTAGACACAATCGCACCAGAAAGAGACAAAACACACGCTACAGAACCAGGCTTTGCGCGATCCTGCAAGCTTATTGCCTGATCCTGCAATTGCTGACAGGCTGTCACCAAGGCGTTAATCGAGCTGCGTATACTGTCGCGAAACTCCGAACGAGGCCATTACCATGTCCGACCAGCATGTTCACCCAACCACGCTAGACCTGCCCATGTGCCGCCAGCTGGCCGACCTGGTGGGTGAGCGCGCAGAGGTCGAAGGCATCAACGACACTTCCATTGCCGGGCTGCAGATTTTTCGTACCGACCACCCGACCAGCGTCCGCTCGACGGTATACGAGCCCGCACTCTGCGTTATTGCTCAAGGCAGCAAGACGGTGCAGCTCGGCGACAAGGAAATTGTCTACGGCCCGCTGAGCTACATGATCTCGGCGGTTGAGCTGCCTGTGGTTGGCGCGGTTGTCGATGCCACGCCCAGCGCGCCCTACCTGGCGGTCAAGCTGTCGCTGGATCAGCAGGAAGTGTCAGAGATGGTAATGGAGCTGGGCGACGCACTGCCGCCACTCGACCAGCAGCGCGAGTGCCCGGCAGCGTCCTGTGGCCTGTGTGTCGCGCCGTTGGATACCGGCATCCTGCAGGCCATGACCCGCCTGGTAGCACTGCTGTCGTCTCCAACCGACGCCCGCATCCTGGCCCCGCTGGTACGCCGCGAACTGCTCTATCGTGCATTGATGGGCGAGATGGGTTGGCGCCTGCGTGACTTTGTTGCCAGCGACACCCAGGCGCATCGTATCTCCAAAGTAATTGCGGTGCTCAAGGACCGCTTCGCCGAACCACTACGGGTACGCGAACTGGCCGACGATGTGAACATGAGCGAGTCGACCCTGTTCCACACCTTCAAGCAGGTCACGCGCATGTCACCGGTCCAGTTCCAGAAAAAGCTGCGCCTGCACGAAGCACGACGCCTGATGCTGTTCGAAGGGCTGGAAGCGGCGACGGCCAGCTACCGCGTCGGCTACGAAAGCCCCTCGCACTTCAGCCGCGAGTATCGCCGCATGTTCGGCGCACCACCGCGCGCCGACGTCAGCAAGCTGCGCGGCGAGCAGGCGATGGCAAGCGCGATGTAACCTGCAGCGCCTGCGCACATTTCCCACCGCCACAGGCCGCTTTCGGGCAGGCAAGGCGGGGAGAGCGCGTATACTGCGCAGGACATTCACCACCGCAGGCGCGCACATGAGTCAGCACAGGCAGCACAGCGAGTACCGGGACGCACCGCCGCCCGACCATGCCCGCCTGCGCCCGCCGCCGCTGCCAGCCGAACCCCTCACGCGCAGCGTACTGCTCGACCAGCTCATGCAGCACCTGGCCCAAGGGCGTCGCCTGGCACTGCTCCGCAGCCCGCCCGGCTATGGCAAGACCACCCTGATGCACGCCTGCGCCCTGCAGCTGCAACAGGACTGGCTCTGGTTACGCTGCACTAGCGCCGACAACCAGCCAGCGCAGCTACACAGCCAACTGGCTGCACTGCTGGCGGTAGCGCAAACCGGCAATCCGGCGCACCTGGAAACCGCGCTGCTCAACCAGCTGGAAGCACGCCAGGCGCCACTGGTGCTGTTTATTGACGACCTGCACCTGCTGCGCAGCAACCCTGCGCGCCAGCTGATCAACCGCCTGCTGACACTGGCGACACCCCGGCTGCAGATTATCGCCGCCTGTCAGGGCGAACCACAGCTGGCCATCACCCAGCTGTACCGTGACCAGCAGCTGCTCGAACTCGACACCGCCGACCTGACCCTGGACAGCCAGCAGATAGCCGCGCTGGCCAGCACCCGCCATATCGCCCTGGACAATGACAGCCTCTATCAGCTGCGCACCAGCACCGAAGGCTGGATCAGCGGCGTGCTGCTGGCCCTGTCCGCCCGCGCCCGTCAGGCAAACGCCGATGACGATACCGCGCGCTACCTGAATGAGTCGGTGCTGGACAGCCTGACCCCGCGCCTGCGCCATTTTCTTGAGCAAACCTCGGTGGTCAGCGCCTTCAGCCCGGCACTGGCCGCGCACCTGACTGGCGCTACGCAGACCGACCGCACCCTGGCCCAGCTGCGCCGAGACGGCCTGTTCATTGAGGACAACGCGGACCCGCTGCTACCGCTGCGCTACCACCCGGCCCTGCGCAACGCCTGCCAGCAGCGCCTGCAGCAGCGGGCGCCGGAACGCCTGCGACAACTGCACCTGCGCGCAGCAGACTGGCTGCTGCAGCACGGCTGCTACGGCGAGGCGGTCTATCAGCTGGGGCGCGGTGGCGACTACAACCGGCTGCTGGCCGAGGTGGAGCAGCACAGCTTTGACCTGCTGCGCGAGGGCAAGGTGGACTCCATCGTTGACTTTCTGATGGACCTGCCCAACCGCGACACCGACCACCTGACCCTGGCTATCACCGAGGCCAGTACCGTCATCGCCACCAATGACATCGAGCGCGCCCGCCTGTGCCTAGCCCGCCTGCAACGTCTGGTGCGCGAACTGCCGCCGCCGATTCCCCGGCCAGAACGGGTGTTCCAGAGCATGGCCTTTGTGCGCAGCCGGCTGGCGGTGCTGGCCGGCAACTACCGCCACGGCTTGCGTCTGACCGGCGACAGCCTGCGCCGCTGGCCGCAGCAAACCGCCGCCAGCGCGGTACTGCTGTACAACCGCGCCAGTTGCCTGCATGCCCTGGGCGAACTGCAGGCCGCCCGCCGGGTAGCGCAGGATGCCCTGACCCAGCTCAGCCAGTTTGCCTTCCGCGGCTACACCCACAACCTGCAACTGCTGCTGGCCCAGATCGACCTCAGCCAGGGCGACAGCCCCGGCGCCGCTCGCCGCCTGGGCGCCCTGACCGAGCGAGCCGATAGCCGTTCGAACACCTTTTACGAGCTGTTTCTCAACATTGGGCAGGCGCAGGTGCTGCAGCAGCAGGGCGCATTCGAGGCGGCGCGCCAGCAACTGGCCCAGGCCGAGGCAACCGCGCTGGAGGTCAGCCACAGCGCCGCCTTACCCTGGGTGCTGCATTACCAGGCCTGCCTGCACGACGCCTGGGACCAGAGCGCCACCGCCGCACGGCTGTGGAATGAAGCCCTGCGCCTGACCAGTCAGTTTCGCCTCTGCGGACTCTACCGCCAGGCAGCCGCCTGGCGCGTCCGCCTTGCTGTGCGGCAGCAGGACGAAGCCGTTATTCAGCAGTGGCTTGACGAGTGGCGCTGGTGCCAGCAGCAAGGGGAGGCCAACGCCCACCGTGAGGAGCTGCTGGCCTACGCCTGGGTACTGCAGCATCAGGGCAGACACAGCGAAGCTCACCAGCGCGCCGCAGACCTGCTCAACCAGGCCCGGCAACAGGATAACCACTGGCTGGCCCTACAGGCGCACCTGCTGGGCGCCCGGCTGGCGCAAGACGCCGGCCACCGCGACAGCCTGATCAACCAGCTTGAGGCCGCACTGCAACTCAGCCTGCAACACGGTTTTGCGCAATTGCTGCAGCATGAAGGCCGCAGCCTGAGCGAGGCGCTCAGGCCGCTGCTATCGGCGCGTTTTCGCCAACAACAGGGGCTCGCGCCGCTACCGGCCGATAACCCGTTGCTGCATCCACTGCAGCAGCTGCTGGCCGACAGCCAGACCCAACAACTTTTGATTGAGCCACTGACCCGGCGCGAGCAGCAGGTGCTGCAACGTATTGCCCGGGGCCAGAACAACCAGCAACTGGCCGAGGCATTCTCAGTCAGCACCAGCACCATCAAGACCCACATCAACAACCTGTTCCGCAAGCTGGGCGCCAGCGAGCGGCAGCAGGCCATCCAGATTGCCCGCAGCCTCAAAATTCTATCCTAGCGGCCTTTTTCTCCACCCACCTCCACCCAAAAAATCCACCCTTGGTTGGACGCATCAGGTCAGGCACTTTGCTAAAAAGCACAGCGTGTTTCACCCTGCCGACGAGGCCACCATGACCGACAAGCTGCTCAACGAACGCGAGCTGAACTTCCAGCTCTACGAAATGCTCGACACCGAAGCGCTGCTGGAGCGCCCGCGCTACGCCGATCACGACCGCGCCGTATTCGATGCCACGCTGGAAACCGCCCGCGGCATCGCCGCCGAGTATCTGGCCCCGCACAACCGGAAAGGCGACGCCAACGAGCCCACCTTCGACGGCGAAAAGGTCACCCTGATTCCGGAAACCAAAGCCGCCTGGAACGCCCTGGCCGAAGCCGGCTTCCACGCTGCCCACCACGATGCCGAAGACGGCGGCCTGCAGCTGCCGGAAGTCATCCTGCGCACCTGCGTTGCCTATTTCAGCGCCGCCAACATCTCCACCTCCGGCTACTCGTTCCTGACCATCGGCTCTGCCAACCTGGTCAAGAGCTTTGCCAGCGATGAGCTGCGCGAGCGCTTCCTGCCGCCGATGCTGGACGGCCGCTACAGCGGCACCATGGCGCTGACCGAACCGGGCCAGGGCTCTGCGCTGGGCGACATTCGCACCACCGCACGCCCGGCAGAAGACGGCAGCTATCGCGTATTCGGCCAGAAGATGTTCATCTCCGGCGGCGATCACGAACTGACCGACAACATCGTGCACATGGTGCTGGCGCGCATTGAAGGCGCACCGGCCGGCGTCAAGGGGATCTCCCTGTTTCTGGTACCCAAGGTACTGGTCAACGAAGACGGCAGCCTGGGTGCGCGCAACGACGTTGCCCTGGCCGGTCTGCTGCACAAGATGGGTTACCGCAACACCACCTCCACCGTGCTGAGCTTCGGTGAGAAAGGCGGTGCGGTCGGCTATCTGGTCGGCGAGGCCAACAAGGGCCTGTCGTACATGTTCCAGATGATGAACGAGGCGCGCATTGGTGTTGCCCTCGGCGCCTCGGTGCTGGCGTATCAGAGCTACATCCACGCACTGGACTACGCCCGCGAGCGCCCGCAAGGCCGTCTGCCGGGCAGCAAAGACCCGCTGGCACCGCAGGTTCGCATCGTCGAGCACGCCGACGTGCGTCGCATGCTGCTGCAGCAAAAGGTGTACGCCGAAGGCAGCCTGAGCCTGTGCCTGTACGCCAGCAGCCTGTTCGAAGACTCGCACACCGCGCCGACCGACGCAGAGCGCGCAGACGCCGCCGAGTTGCTCGACCTGCTGATCCCGATGGTCAAGTCCTACCCGTCCAAGTACGGCGTGATTGCGTCCGATCTGGGCATCCAGATCCTCGGCGGCTCCGGCTATATCCGCGAGTACCCGCTGGAGCAGTACTACCGCGACAACCGCCTGAACCCGATCCACGAAGGTACCGAAGGTATCCACGGCCTCGACCTGCTGGGCCGCAAGCTGGGCCAGCGTGGCGGCAAGGGCTATCGCCTGTTCCTCGAGGCGGCTCGCGCCAGCATAAGCGAGGCCGCTGGCAGCAAGCAGTGCGCCGGCCTGGCTGCCGCGCTGAACGACGCGCTGGGCATTCTGGAACAACTCAGCCCGGAACTGCAGGCACAGGTCGCTGCGGATGTAGATCTGGGTCTGGCCAACGCTACCGCGTACCTGGATCTGTTTGGCCGGGTTGTGGTGGGCTGGATCTGGCTGCGTCAGGCACTGGTGGCCGAACGCGCGCTGGAGGCCGGCGCAGCCGACAGCGAAGCCGACTTCTACCAGGGCAAGCTGCACGCTGCGCGTTACTTCATGGACTGGGAACTAGCCGGCCTGGCCAGCCAGGCACAGCTGCTGCGCGCCGGCAACCGCCTGACCTACGACATGCAGGACGCCTGGTTCTGACTTCAGGAGAGGCCGGCACGCTGTTGCCGGCCTGACAGAAGAGAAAACGCGGATGGCACCACGCATGCCATCCGCGTTTTTTTATGCCCCTCTCAGTAGGGCGGAAAGGCTTCCAGCACTCGCCCCGTCATGCGCCGAGCCTGCTCGTCGCGCTTGGCCGGGGTCTGCGGCGAGGAGCTCAGGCGCTCGCTTTCGCTGCCACGCCACAACAGGCGTCCGCTGGCCGGGTCGAGCAGGTCGATTTGCAGGGTGATCTCCTTGTAGTCCGAGGGATAGGTCTGGATCGACGGGCCGCCCCAGAACCCACCACCCCAGCCCCAGTAGCCGCCAAAGCTGGTACTCACGTTCTCTTCACGGTTTTCCACCACAACATACGTCTTGACCGACAAATCTGCCGTCTGACCTTCCAGCACCGGGCTCAGGCCGCGAGCGTCCAACCCATCGGCCACCGCTTGCTTGACGCGCTCGGCGGTCAGGTCGCTGCTCAGGCGTGGATCATCGGCGGGGGTAAAGGTGACCTTGGGCTCAGCCCATTGCCAGGTCTGGCTGGTAGAAAAGTCATAGCTGGTGTCGTAGTCCGGCTTGATGGTGGTTTGACAGGCTGCCAAGGCAAGGACACAGGGCAACAGAAACACATGATGAAGACGCATGAGAAGTACTCCAATGGTGATGACGCCGGCCCCCAGTGTAGCGCGACGCAGCTCTGACCGCTGCCCGGCCATGGCCGCGATAAGGCCGCTGGTCGCACTTGCCAAATTGGACACCGAAAAAGCGTGCAAATTGCACGGCCATTTTTTTGCGGTCGTGCAATGCGCATAGGTCACCGGGCCATCAAAACGCCATAACTTATTGATTCATAAAGAAATTAAAAAAACAAAAAAGCTGGCACGGCCTCTGCAATATCTCTTGCAACGGTCACCGATAGACCGGAAACGGACAAAGCGAGAACAGGAGAAACACCCATGACCAAGCTGAAAACACTTGCCATTGCTACCGCCACCGCCAGCGTACTGAGCATGACGTCAATGGCCGCACACGCTGACGACGGTGACCTGACCGAAGCCCGCCAGGAAGGCTCTATCTGGACCGCCATCACCCTGAACCGTCACCTCAACCCCTTCACCATTGATGTCGATGTCGAAAACGGCGTCGCCACCCTGACCGGTGATGTAGAGAGTGACGTTGATCGCGACCTGGCCGAACAGGTTGCCAAGGACATCGACGGCATCCAGCGCGTTGACAACCAACTGCAGGTCAACCCGGACGCCGAGCGCAAGGAGCGCACTGAAGGCAACCCGTCGCTGTCGACCAGCTTCAGCAACGCCACCACCACGGCGACCATCAAGTCCAAGCTGCTGTGGAACAGCAACACCGAAGGCCTGGACATTGACGTCACCACCAACAACGGCGTGGTTACCCTGAGCGGTACCGCCCAGAGCGACGAAGCCAAGGATCTGGCCGGCATGCTGGCCAAAGACACCGACGGCGTGCACCGCGTTGACAACGAAATTCGCGTCAATGGCGAAGCCACTGCTGCCGCCAAGGCCCAGAACGCAGCCGATGACGCTGGCGAAGCCATCAGCGACGCCTGGATTACCAGCAAGGTCAAATCCAGCTACCTGCTGAGCAGCAACCTGAGTGGTCTGGATATCTCTGTGGACACCAAGAACGGCGTAGTTGCCCTAAGCGGCACCGTGATGTCCAGCGAAGAGAAAGATCTGGCCATCCAGACTGCCGAGAACATCAAGGGCGTGAAGGAAGTGACCGCAGAAAACCTGCGCACTGCCAGCTAACCCGCAGGCCGGCCCAACCGGGCCGGCCACACCTCTGAAGCTTGAAGCGGAACCGTTTTTTGTTAAGCACCCAACAGAAGGAGACGGATCATGAGCACCAAGACTGACGAACTGAATGACCTGATTGAAGTAACCCGTGACGGCAAGCGCTTTTACGAGCACGCCCGTGATGAGGTGAAAGAACCCCAACTCAAGGCCCTGTTCACCGACATGGCCCAGGCCAAGACCGAAGTGATCGCTGCCCTGCAGGGCAAGGTCGCTGCCAACGCCGACACCCCGGCAACCGGTGGCACCCTGACCGGCAAGCTGCGTGAAGTCTATGCCGACACCCGCGCCAAACTGTCCAGCGATGAGGGCGCTACCTATATCGCCCAGCTGGAAGAGGCCGAGGACCGCATTCTGCACGCCTTTGAAGATGCCATGGACGCGCACGAGCCTGACCTGCGCGCCGACGTCGCCCCGCTGCTGCCAAAGGTACGCGCCTGCCACGACCGCATGCGCGACCTGAAAAAAGCACAGTAAACAACACCGGTCGCCGTCAGCTCCGCCTGGCGGCAACCAGAGAGATCAGGCCGGAGCGATCACGCCGCAGGCTTGTTGAAAAGGAGAAACACCATGCTTAGTTGGGCTATTACTTTCCTGATTATCGCCATCATCGCTGCGGTTCTGGGCTTCGGTGGCATCGCTGGCACCGCAACAGGGATCGCGAAAATCCTGTTCCTGGTCTTCTTGGTGCTGTTCATTGTCTCCTTCATCATAGGACGCCGACCCAAGTTATAGCGCCCCACGCTGAAGGACCCCGCACCCGCCATCACGGCGGGTGCTTGCGTTTGGGCCTCTGTTCAGATCAGAGCATGCCGGCAGTAACCCTGACCCAGCGCAAGGTGGTCACGCCAATCTCTGCTAGGGTGGCAAACAGACAGGGCAAGGAGACCAGCATGACCGACACATTGCACAACTGGAGCCAGGGCTTCGGCGTCATCCAGCATGATTTTCTGACCCGCGAGCGCATCGATACGCTGCTTGATGTCCTGGCCGCAGACGGCACCTGCTCCCGCGAACAGGCGCTGACGCTGCTGCAGGCGGCAGACAGATTATGCAACGCCGCGATGCGTCAGGTGGCGCACATGACCTACGCACGTCAGGTCTACCTGGACGGCCGCCCGCTCGCGCAGAGCGATTTCAAACCCCAACCCGAGGGCCACACCGGCGGCGCGTTGAACATGGTGCCGGCCTACGTTGGCTACCTGCTCGCCAACGCGCTGACCGGCACCACCCGCAGCTGGCTGATGGGGCAGGGGCACTGCGTGGCGGCAATTGATGCGGTCAACGTCCTGACGGGCAACACCGAAGCGGCGCAGGCCGAACGCTACCCGTTCAGCGACGCCGGGCTCAGTCAGCTCTGTCAGGACTTTTACAGCTACGCCATCGATGCCGAAGGCCGCCCGGCGGTGCCGCTGGGTAGCCACGTCAACCCGCACACCGGTGGCGGCATCAGCGAGGGCGGCTATCTCGGCTTTGCCGGGCTGCAATACGTGCACATGCCGCTGCCAGGGCAAGAGCTGGTGACCTTTCTCAGCGACGGCGCCTTTGAGGAGCAGCGTGGCAGCGACTGGGCACCGCGCTGGTGGCGCGGCGAAGACAGCGGGCTGGTCATGCCGATCATGATCGCCAACGGCCGGCGCATCGACCAGCGCTCAACCATGGCCCAGGTCGGCGGGGTTGACTGGCTGCGCGAGCATCTGGCGCTGAACGGTTTTGACCCGATCGACATCGATGGCCGCGACCCGGCCGCCTTTGCCTGGGCCATCATCAGCATGGGCCGCGCCCTGCGCGATGCCCACCAGGCCATCGTAGACGGCGATGCCGAGTACCCGGTGCGCCTGCCCTATGCAATTGCAGAGACGGTCAAGGGCTTCGGCTTTCCGGGGGCTGGCACCAATGCCGCCCACAACCTGCCGCTGGTCGACAACCCCGCCACCGACGCAGCCGCCCGCGAGCGCTTCAATCAGGGCATCGCCGCGCTGCATGTCAGCGAGGCAGAGCTGCGCGCCGCGGTTGCCGCGTTAAGCAATCACGCAGGGCAACAGCGCCCGCAGGAGAAGGATCACCCACTGGCGCAGATTCAGGTCGCCACGCCAGTGCTGCCGCCGATCAGTATCGAGCAGCCCGGCGCACCCATGGCCGCCATCGACCAGTGGTTCTGCGCCCTGACCCGCGCCAACCCCGAGCTGCGGGTGCGCGTTGGCAACCCGGATGAGATGCGCAGCAACCGCATGAACCAGACTCTGGACCACCTGCTGCACCGCGTTACCGCCGCCGAGGACGGTATCGCCGAGGGGCTGCAGGGCAGCGTGATTACCGCACTCAACGAAGAAGCGGTGGTTTCCGCCGCACTGGCCAACCGGCAGGGCATCAACCTGGCCGTCAGCTACGAAGCCTTTGCCGTGAAAATGCTCGGCGCCATGCGTCAGGAGCTGATTTTCAGTCGCCACGCCCGTGAGCTGGGCCGCCCGACCAACTGGCTCAGCGTGCCGATCATTGCCACCTCCCACACCTGGGAGAACGGTAAGAACGAGCAGTCCCACCAGGACCCGACCCTGTGCGACGCCTGGCTGCAGGAGATGAGTGACAGTGCCCCGGTCTACTTCCCGGTCGACAGCCACAGCGCCGTGGCGGTGCTGCGCAAGGTCTACGCCAGCCACGGACAGGTGGCGCTGATCGTGGCTCCGAAAAACCCGGTGGACACCTGCCTGACCGTGCCGGAGGCCCAAGCCGCTGCCGACAGCGGCTTCGCCGTACTCAGTGCCGACCCCGGCGCCGAGCTGCAGTTGCTGGCCATTGGCGCCTACCAGCTGCAGGCAGTACGCCGCGCCGCCCGGCATCTGCGCTACCACGGCGTACCCTGCAGCGAGGTGGTGCTGATCGAGCCAGGGTTGCTGCGCGAAGGGCGCGATGCGATGGAGCGTGCCGCCGTGCACAGCGATGCCGATCTGGCCCGGCGCATTCCCGCTGCCCGCTGCCGCCTGTTTGTCTGCCATGGCCACGCCGAGGTCATGACCGGGGTGCTGCGCCGCCTCGACACCGGCCCGCAGACCAGCCGCTTCCTCGGCTATCGCAGCCGCGGCGGCACGCTGGATACCTTCGGTATGCAGTTTGCCAACCAGCAAAGCTGGGCGCACCTGGTCGCCGCCGCCGCGCAGCTACTTGCAATGCCGCTGGATGATCTGCTGGAGCCCACCGAACAGGCGGTGCTCAAGGGGCAGGGCGATCCACGGCTGCTGCAGGACTAGCCGCTCACCGCCAGGCGGTGAGCGGGGCGCACTCAGAACGCCAGGCTCTGGCCCTGGGTCGGGATCATGGCCTCAATCTGGTGCTCATCCCACAGCCGCTTGGCCAACGCATCCAGCGCATCCGCCTCGCCGTGCACCAGCACCACCTTGGGGTTGGTCTCGAAATGGCTGACCCAGTCCACCAGCCCGGTTTGCCCGGCGTGCGCCGAAAAGCCGCCCAGGGTTTCGATCTGCGCGCGCACCAGATATTCCTCTCGGAACAGTTTGATGCGCTTGACCCCGTCAACCAGGATGCGGCCCAACGTGTTGCGCGCCTGATAACCGACAAAGATCAGGGTGTTGCGCTCATCCCAGATACGCTGCTTGAAGTGATGACGAATGCGCCCGCCGGTGCACATGCCGCTGCCGGCAATGATCAGCGCGCCGCGCTTGATCTTGTTGATCATCATCGACTCGTCGGTGCTGGCAGTCAGCCGCAGGCGCGGCAGAAAATCGCGCAGCAAGGTCTGGTCGCCACTGCACAGGCCCTTGGCGCCCTCGCAGTCGAGCTGGCTCAGCCAGCGGTCATAGAGGCGCGTCACCTCGATCGCCATGGGGCTGTCGAGAAACACCTCCCAGTTATCCAGCTTGCCCTGCTGGTACAACTGCCCCAGATAGAACAGCAGCTCCTGGGTGCGGCCCACGGCAAAGGACGGAATCATCACGTTACCGCCGCGCTCCCAGGCCTCATGCAGCACCTGCTCGAACTGCTCAACGGTGTTACCCAGCGTACGGTGATCACGGTCACCGTAGGTGCCTTCCATCATCACCACGTCGGCGCGGGTCAGTACCTCGGGATCAAACAGCAGCACGCTGTCCTTCTTGCCCAGGTCGCCGGAGAACACCAGGCGCTTCTCGCGGCCCTGCTCCTGCAGCGTCAGCTCGACAATCGCCGAGCCGAGAATGTGGCCGGCGTCGTGCAGCGTCAGGGTGCCTGCCTCACCCAGCGCTACAGTTTCCCGGTAGCGCTGCGGCGCACATTGCTTGAACACCCGCTCCACATCCGCCCGGGTATAGGCCGGCTGCAGTTCCGGCGCACCACGGCGCGCGCGGCGCAGGTTCTCCCGTTCAAGGTCGCGCTCATAGAGCCCGGCGGCGTCGTTGAGCATGACCTGCAGCAGATCGGCAGTCGCGCGGGTGCAATAAATCGGGCCGCGAAACCCTTCGCTGACCAGTTTGGGCAACAGGCCGGAGTGATCGATATGCGCATGGGAGAGGATGACCGCATCGATCTCGGCGGGCTGAAAGCCAAAGCGCTCGTCACGCAGCCGATCCACCGCATCGCCGCCCTGATGCATGCCGCAGTCCAGCAGCACCTTGCCCACCGCCGGAGAACTCAACAGGTGACAAGACCCGGTGACCTCCTGCGCCGCACCCAGAAATCGAACACTCGCCATGCCGCAACCTCCGCTATGTCATCGTGGCTATTCCACTGTGGCACAGTTTGCCGGGGCATGCCGTCGCTTGCGCTGACCCACATCAGCGTTAGCGCCAACAGGCTGATACACTGCCGCGATCGTCACAGGAGCAGACTATGAGCAATACCAAGCTGGAAGGCGTGCAGGTACGCCGTGAAGTCATGGGCGACGCCTTTGTTGATCGCGCCCTGAACAACGCAACGGAGTTCAGTCAGCCGCTGCAGGACTTCGTCAACGAACACGCCTGGGGTGGGGTTTGGAACAGAGAAGGGCTGGACCGCAAAACGCGCAGCCTGATCACCCTGGCCGCGCTGACCGCACTAAAGTGCCCGCAGGAGCTGAAAGGCCACGTGCGCGGCGCGTTGAACAACGGCTGCACGGTAGAAGAGATCCGCGAAGCGCTGCTGCACTGCGCGGTCTATGCCGGTGTGCCGGCCGCCATCGACGCCTTCCGCTCAGCGCAGGAAGTCATCGACAGCTATCAGCAAAATTGAGCTGACCGGGCTCAGGCAAAACGCTGTTCGAGGTATTCGTTGATCGCACTGGACTCGTACAACCAGCGGGTCTGGCCAGCTTCTTCAATGCGCAGGCAAGGCACCTTGACCTTGCCGCCCTGGGCCAACAGGGTCTGACGGTGTTCGGCATTGCCGGAGGCGTCGCGCAGCTCGACCGGCAGATTCAGCCGGCGCAGGGTGCGGCGTACCTTCACGCAGAACGGGCAGCCGTTAAACTGGTACAGCGCCAGCGCAGATGCCGCGTCGTTCACCTCCGCCTGGGCAGCAGGCTCGCGCCGCATGGGGCTCGGGCGGGTAAGAAAGCTGATAAAGACGACGAGCTGGCCAACAACGACCCGCAGTGCCTTGACGATCATGGCAATGACTCTCTGTAGCGAAAAATTAGGCCACGCAGCATACCCTTTCCGCCCCCGCGACCCAAGATGACCCGACCAACGCAACGGAGCATAATGCACCGATGAAGCCCGAAGACCTTCTCCTGCTCGTCACCCGCGAAATGCCCTACGGCAAGTACAAGGGCCGCCTGATCGCCGATCTGCCCGGCCACTACCTCAACTGGTTTGCCCGCGAGGGCTTTCCCAAGGGCGAGGTTGGCCGTCTGCTGCAACTGATGCAGGAGATCGACCACAACGGCCTCAAGCCCCTGCTGGACCCGCTGCGCAAGGTGCCGCCCCGTCACTATCAAAATTGATAGTGCAGATCACCTGAACTTGCCTTGCCTCAGGTGCTCTATGCTGAGAGACACGCTGAACCATGTCGCTGTAGCGGGCCTGGCTCAGCCTTTTCAATCACAGCAGGAGCAAACTGATGGCCAAGATTCTGGTGCTTTATCACTCCATGTACGGACATATCGAAACCCTTGCGCAGGTCGTTGCCGAAGGCGCGCGACAGGTTCAAGGCGTTGAGGTGACCGTCAAGCGTGTACCCGAAACCATGCCCGACGACGCCTTCAAGGCCGCTGGCGGCAAGGTTGATCAGGCGGCCGAGGTAGCCAGCCCCGGCGAGTTGGCCGAGTACGACGCCATCCTGCTGGGTACCCCGACGCGCTTCGGCAACATGTCCGGACAGATGCGCACCTTCCTCGACCAGACGGGCGGCCTGTGGGCCAAGGGCGCGCTACATGGCAAGATCGCCAGCGTGTTTACCTCCACCGGCACCGGCGGCGGCCAGGAGATGACCATCACCTCTACCTGGACCACCCTGGCGCACCACGGCATGATCCTGCTGCCAATTGGCTACGGCACCAAGGAGCTGGCCGACATCGAGCACGGCAAGGGCGGCACACCCTACGGCGCCTCCACCATCGCCGGTGGTGATGGCTCTCGCCAGCCCGATGCGCGCGAACGCGCCATTGCCCGCTATCAGGGCAAATACGTCGCCGGGGTTACCCAGAAGCTATTTGGCTGATACGCCGACCGGCGCCTCATACCGCCGGTCGCCAGGCCAAACAGCCCATTGAATTACGACTATCATTAGCCTGCACAGCGAACTGAGCGGCACCGGTGTGCAGGTGCAAGTGGTGTTGCCCGGCGTCACCCGTACCGAGATTTTCGAGCGCTCGAGCAGCTCGCTGGCGCAGGTTCCGCCGAGCATGGTGATGGAAGTAGAGGACTTGGTCGATGCCGCGCTACGCGGCTTTGATCAGGGCGAGCTGGTGACTATTCCTTCGCCGCAGGACAGCAGCGAGTGGCAGGCGCTGACCCAGGCCAGGCTGCAGCTGGCCCCCGACCTGTCACATAACCAGCCGGCAGCGCGCTACAGCTGAGGGCCACGGCCTGCCGTTCACGCCGACTCAGTCAGCGCTTTCAACTGCTCGCGGGTATTACTCAGCAGCTCTGCAGACAAGGATTCGTCCTTCACGCTGCGCGACAGCAACAGCGCACCGACCATCGCCGAGAGCACCAGCATCGCCTGGGCGCGGCTGTCTTCGCCCGGCAGCTTACTGGCAATGTTGTCCAGCCGGTCTTCCACCACTTCGTCGGTAATCTCGCTCTGCTGGCCGCGCTGACCCAGTTCGGCAGAGATCGTCGGCAACGGGCAGCCCTGCTCGGGATTGGCCCGGTGGCCTTCGGACAGGTAAGTATCGATCAGCGCACTGAGCGGCACATCGGGGCCGGTGTGCATGGCCAGTGATGTCTTCAAGTTGTCGACCGCATGACGCAGCGCTTTTTCGACCAGATCGTCCTTGGATTTGAAGTGCGCATAGAAGCCACCGTGGGTCAGGCCGAGCGCCTTCATCAACGGTTGCAGGCCGGTCGCGCCGACGCCGTCGCGGCGGAAGCGACGGGCCGCTTCGTCGAGAATCAGCTGATGGGTTTTGGCCTTGTGGTCTTCTGAATAGCGCATGACGCCTCCGGGTATTGAATGCCGGTCATCATCTTACACCGATTGACCGGCGCTCGCCTCTGTCGGTTCGGACTCAGCCGACGAACGAGCGGCCTTGCGCTCCAATACCAGCGCACAGAGCGCCGGCAGGAACAGCAAAGTCAGCAAGGTACCCATGGTCACGCCACCAATCAGCACAAAGGCCAGCGACGACCAGAACACCGAGAAGGTCAGCGGCACAAAGGCCAGTGCAGCGGCCAGCGCGGTCAACACCACCGGCCGCGCTCGGCGCACGGTTGCCTCGATGATCGCCTCGCGAGTCACCATACCCGCGCGCTGATTCTGCTGAATCTGGTCGGTAAAGATCAGCGTATTACGCATCAGAATCCCGCCAATGCCGATCAGCGCCAGAATCGCGTTGAAGCCAAACGGCTGGTTGAACACCAGCAGCGCCGGCACCGCGCCGATCAGGCCCAGCGGCGCCGTCGCGAAGACCATGAACATCAGCCCGAACGAGCGCACCTGGAACATGATCACCACCAGCATCAGCAGAATCATGATCGGGAACAGCACCGCCAGCGCCTTGTTGGCAATCGCGCTTTCCTCCACCGGTCCGCCGATGGTGATGTGGTAGCCGGCGGGCAGGTTGTCGACCACGTCACTCAAATCGCGGTACGCCGCCATCGCTGCATCTGGCGGCTGAGTACCGGTGACGATGTCGGCGCGCACCTCAAAGGTCAGCACACGATCACGGCGGCGCAGAATCGGGTCTTCCATCACCGGCTGGAAGTGCCCAACCTGGCGCAGCGGAATCGCTTGCCCGGCATCGTTGGTAATGGTCAGATCATCAATGCTGCCGAGGTTCTGCCGCTGGGCATCGACCGCGCGCACCACCACCGAGACGGTGCGCGTGCCTTCACGCACCTCGGTGATCGGGTTGCCGGAGAGCAAGGCGTTGATCTGCGATTTGACCTGCGCCGGGGTAAAGCCGAGCAGGCGCAGACGGTCCTGATCCAGCACCAGTCGGTAGCTGCTGGCCTTCTCGCCCCAATCAATAAAGGTATCGCGGGTCAGCGGGTTGGCCTCAACGCGCTCGCGCACCTGCTCGGCAATGGCGCGCAGCGGCCCCAGCTCCGGCCCACTGACGCGGAATACCACCGGGAAGGGCACCGGCGGGCCAAACACCAGTTGCGTCACCCGCACACGCGCCTCGGGGAATTCGCCGTCACGTACCCGCTCACGCAGCCGCGCAATCAACGCATCGCGGGTGCTGGCATCCGTGGTCTGCACAATCATCTTGGCAAAGGCCGCATCCGGCAGTTCCGGGTTGAGCGAGAGGAAGAAGCGCGGCGCGCCGCCACCTACATAGGAGTCGACCATCAAGGTTTGCGGCTCGGCCATGATCGCCTGCTCCACCCGGCCGACCACCGCCTCGGTGTTCTTGAACGCGGTGCCCGGCGGCATGTAGACCTCGACGATCACCTCGGAGCGATCAGAGTTGGGGAAGAACTGTTTGTTCACCACCTTCATGCCCATCACGCAGAGCACAAAGCTCGCCAGCACCAGTCCGGTTACCAGCCAGCGATGACGCACGCAAAACCGCACAGTGGCGCGCAGCCGCTGGTAGAGCGGGCCGTCATAGAGCGCGTCGTGCCCGCCGGGTTTGGCCACAATCTTCGGCAGCATCTTCACCCCGAGATAGGGCGTAAACACCACCGCCACCACCCAGGAGGCGATCAGCGCAAAGCCGACGATCCAGAAGATATTGCCGGCGTACTCACCGGCACCCGAGCGGGCAAAACCGACCGGCAGGAATCCGATGATGGTTACCAGGGTTCCGGTCAGCATCGGTGCGGCGGTAGAGGACCAGGCGTAGGTCGCAGCACTCAGCCGATCCATGCCCTCTTCCAGCTTCACCACCATCATCTCGATGGCGATGATGGCGTCATCCACCAGCAGACCGAGTGACAGAATCAGCGCACCGAGGGTGATGCGGTCAAACTCGCGGCCGGTCATCATCATCACCACAAACACCACCGCCAGCGTCAGCGGCACCGCGGCTGCCACCACCAGCCCCACGCGGAAACCCAGCGCGAGCAGACTGACCAGCATCACCACACCAAGGGCGACAAAAAACTTGAGCATGAACTCGTCGACCGCGTTACGAATCTTGCTGGCCTGATCCGATACCTTGGTGAATTCGATACCCAGCGGCAGGTTCTGGTGTACGCGCTCCTCTTCAGCCTGCAGCGCGCGATCCAGCTCCAGCCCGTTAAAGTGCTTCTGCATGATTACGCCCAGCATCAGTGCCGACTCGCCCTGATGGCGAATGCGGTAGCTCGGCGGGTCTTCATAGCCCTGTCGCACTTCCGCCACATCGGCGATGCGCAGCACCCGACCGTTGGCGACCACCGGTACGTTCTCGATCTGCTCCAGACTGTCGAAAGCACCGTCCAGACGGATATAGGCACGCGGTCCGGCGGTTTCGACCGCACCCGAGGGCGCCACCGCGTTCTGGCGGGCCAGCGCGGCGAAGATCTGCTCAGGTGTCAGCCCCAGCGTTGCCAGGCGCTGGTAGGAAAACTCGACGTAAATACGCTGTGCCTGTTCACCCAGAATGTTGACCTTCTTCACTCCAGGCAATTGCAGAAAGTCCTGCCGCATCTGCTCGGCCAGTTGCACCAGCTGGCGGTGTGGCAGCTGGCCGGCCTCAAGGGCGTAGAGGGCGAAATAGACGTCGTTGTATTCGTCGTTGAAGAAGGGGCCAGAGACGCCACTTGGCAGACGGGCCGCTTCGTCACTCAGCTTCTTGCGGGTCTGGTAGAACAACTCGGGCACCAAGGCCGGCGGGGTCGAGTTGAGAAATTGCACCTTCATCGACACAAAGCCGGGTTGGGCGGTGGTTTCCACCCGATCGTAGTAATCCAGCTCCTGCAGACGCTTCTCCAGCCGGTCGGCGACCTGCTCCTGCATCTCGCGCGCGGTTGCGCCCGGCCAGACGGCGGTGATAGTCATCACCTTGACGGTAAAGGAAGGGTCTTCGGCGCGGCCCAGCTTGCTGAACGCAAAGGCCCCGGACAGCAGCACCGCGATGATCAGAAACAGCGTCACTGCCGGGTTACGAACCGCCAGCGCAGACAGGTTGAAACGGCTCATGTCACAGGCTCCGTGCGGCTTCGGACCCAGCCAGCTTGCCCTCGGGCAGCTGCTTCACGGCGTCACCCTCGTGCAGCAGATGCGCGCCCAGCGCGACCACCCGCTGGCCGTCCTCAAGGCCGGCGCTGAGCACCGCAAACTCCTGCCCCAGGCGCTCGACCTCGACCGGCGTAAAGCGTACCCGGCTGTCGCCATCGATCACCCAGACACCGGTGCCGTGACCCTGATTCAGCAGAGCACCCAGCGGCACGCGCAAACGCGGGGCGCGCTCGCTGTCCTGCAGCCGAATGCTGACGGTGGAGCCAATCGCCAGCGGCTCGGCGGAGGTGTCGAGCACATAGCGGGCGCGGTAGGTACGGGTGACAGGGTCGGCTACCGCCGACAACTCGCGCAGGGTAGCGGCAATCGGTGTGTCCGGCTGGCCGAACAAAAACGCCTGGGCCTGACTGGCGGCCAGCCCGCGCTGGGTTTCCGGAATGTTGATGACGGCCTCGCGGGCGCCGCTGTGGGCGAGTCGGGCGACAACCTGACCGGCCGCAACCACCTGCCCCTGGTCGGCCAGCACATCGGTGATGATGCCGTCGGCATCAGCGGTCAAGGTGGAGTAGCCACGACGGTTCTCGACCTGCGCAGCGTCGGCGCGGGCCGAGGCCAGATTGGCTTCGGCCACGCGCAGTTCGGTCACCAGTTGATCGTGCGCCTGACGTGATACCGCGCCATTGTCCGCCAGCTGGCGATAACGCTTTTCATCATTCTGCAGCTGCCGTACCGAGGCGTCGGCCGAGCGCACGCGCTGCCGAGCAGCCCGCAGGGCCAGTTCGAAGTCGTCCACATCCAGCACCAGCAGCACATCGTCGCGCTTGACCCGATCACCCGGGTCAACCCGGCGCTCGATAACCTCGCCAGCGACCCGAAAGCCCAACTCGCTTTCGGTACGCGCCGCCACCACCCCGGTGAATAGCGCGCCATCGTTGGCAACCGGATGAACCTCCATCGACAACACCAGACGCGCTGGCGTCTCGCTGTGCTCAGCGACCGGAGCCGCCTCATCACGACACCCCAGCAAGCTCCCCAAGAGACCGACCAGCACTGCCAATCTGGCTGCAGACTTCATATTTTCTCCCCGCGGGTCTGTCTCGACCCTGTTGTTATTGCTTTACTCAACAGATTCCAGAAGCGTCGCCACACCTTGCCCGCCGGCAATGCATTGGGTCGCCACCGCATAGCGGCCGCCGGTGCGCTTGAGCAGCGCGGCGGCCTTGCCGGTGATGCGTGCGCCCGTTGCGCCCAGCGGGTGTCCCAGCGCCAGCGCGCCACCATCCAGGTTGACCTGCTCCAGCGGCATGCCCAATTCGCGCAGGCAGGCCAGTGACTGGCTGGAAAACGCCTCGTTGATTTCCATCAGATCGACATCATTGATTGTCAGACCGCTGCGGGCAAGTACTTTGCGCGTTGCTTCCACCGGCCCCATGCCCATGATCTCCGGCGCGCAGCCGCCAACGGCTGTGGCCTTGATGCGCGCCAGCATCGGCAGATTGTGGCGCCGGGCAAAGTCTTCGGTGCACACCAGCACCGCCGCGCTACCGTCGGTCAACGGCGACGAGGTGCCCGCCGTCACTACACCGCCAAACGCCGGTTTCAGGCCCGCCAGCGCCTCCAAATTGGTGCCAGGGCGGATGCAGCCGTCTTCGCTGACCAGGCCATCGGGCGTGGTGATCGGCACAATCTCATCTGCCAGCAAGCCCGCCGCCCGAGCCTCGGCAGCCTTGGCGTGCGATAGTACCGCCAGCGCATCCTGATCCTCGCGGCTGACGCCATAGCGACGCGCCACTTCTTCTGCAGTGTGCCCCATGGCCATGTACACCTCGGGGAACGCCTGCAGCAGCGTCGGGTTGGGTGAGGGGGTAAAGCCGACCATCGGCACGCGAGTCATCGACTCGACCCCGGCGGCGATATAAGCCTCACCGGCGCCCAGCAGCAGTTGGCCGGCGGCGAAGTGAATGGCCGTCATCGACGAGCCGCAGAAGCGGTTCAGGGTCACGCCGCCCAGGGTGTCCGGAAAACCGGCGCGGAAGCTGGCGATGCGGGCGACGTTGGTGCCTTGCTCACCCTCCGGGTAGGCACAGCCCATGATCACGTCTTCCAGCAGAGCGGGGTTGAGGTCAAGGCGCTCGACCAGACCACGCAACACCTGCGCGGCAAGGTCATCCGGGCGCAGATTGATCAGCCCACCCTTGCGGGCGAACTGGAAGGGTGAACGCAAATAACCGGCAATCACGATGGAAGTCATGGCAACGCTCCTTACGGTCAAAAGGTCCGGCGGACCCATTGAATTACGACCATAATTTAAACGAGCGCATTTAAATGTCAACCATAATTCAAAAGATGCTAGGGAGTAAGGTAGGTTGCCAGCAGGGCGCCCATGTCTTCGGCCAGCTCGACAAAGTGGGCAGCATCCGTCGCCCGCTCGGTGAAGCAGCGCAGGCCAATAACCTGTGCCTGCAGCAAGCGCGCCAGCCGGTCGCAGTCGACCTCCGGGCGGATCTCCCCAGCGGCCTGCGCCTGTTTCAGCGCTGCGGCAAAGCGCTGCTCAGGGCTGACGAGCGAAGGCGAAACCACATGCAAATGAGGCTTGCCATGGGGAGCCTTCAGCTATGACCAATTTTCCCCGGACACCAGTGACGCGGAGCGCGGGAACGATCATGAGGGGCGAAAGACGCGAAGAATGCACGGAACCAGTCCCCGTTTACGCGGGCGAGTAGCGCAGATTTATCGGGAAAAAGAGCCACAGGATGTCTGAGGGGGCAGAGCCCCCGAGTTTTGTGGCTCCCCGATAAATCGAGCAACGCAGCGGACCCGAAGGGCCGCGTAGTCGGGTGCCCCGGGGGATCGCTAAGGGGGGGCTGGGCAAGCAGCCCCCCTTGGCTCGCCGTAAAAGGCGAAAGGCTGACCCAAACACTACCCAGATTTTGAGCGATGGCGCTGACGTTCAGACAGCACGGCCACGGCATGCCGTGGTCCTAGGGGAGTGAGCAAGCATTTCGTTGGCTCGCCGGGACGGCGAAAAGGGAGGCAACCGACAGCGAAAGTGGTTCAAATACTTGCTCGAGCACTCGCGCTAAACAACAAAACTCACCCGCACCAACAACCCCCCCTCAGCCCCCTCATGCAAACTGATATCCGCCCGATGCGCACGACAGATTTCCCCCACGATGGTCAACCCCAACCCCGTGCCTTCCGGGCTTTGCCGGTAGAAGCGTTCGAACACCCGCTCGCGCTCCTCGGGCGGGATACCGGGGCCGGTGTCTTCGACTTCGATCAGTGACGGTGCGCGCAACCGCAGAGTAACCGAGCCACCATTGGGCGTGTGCTGCAGGGCGTTGTCGATCAGGTTACCGAGCAGCTCCTGCAGCAGAGTGGGCTCGCCCCAGACGTCGAAGGCCTGCTCCACCTCCAGCGCCAGTTCGATATTGCGAGCATGAGCCAGGGGCACCATGGCCAGCGCCAGCTCCTGTGCCAGCGGTGCCAGCGCCACCTGCTCGGCGCTGCCCTCGGCGACGGCGCGGGCACCGCGTTCGATACGCGCCATCGACAGCAGCCGGTTAGCCAGGCCGATAGTGCGGTCGGTACTGGCGTCAGCCTCGCGCAAGGCCTGCTGCCAATCTTCCGGCCGGTCGGACCGTAGCCCCAGCTCGATGCGCGCCTTGAGCGCCGCCAGCGGGGTACGCAGCTCGTGTGAGGCTTCGGCGATAAAGTCGCGCTGGCGTTCAAAGTTTTCGCGCAGGCGGCCGGTAAAGTGGTTGATCGCATAGACCAGCGGGCGCACTTCGCGCTGCAGGCCGTCGGTACCGATGGGCCGCAGGTCATCACTGCGCCGCTCGGCCACTTCATGACGCAGGCGCTGCAGCGGGCGCAGCGCGGCAGACACCGCCAGCCAGGCCAGCAGCAGGGCGCTGACCGTCAGCACGCCCAGGTTGATCAACGACTGACGCAGCAGGTTGGCCGCCATGCGATCACGCGCGCCGCGCGTTTCGGCCACGCGTATTTCCGCCATGCCACTGCCGCTGTTGGTGCTAACCGGCTGCAACAGGCTGACCACGCGCACTTCGGCATCCCGATAGACCGCGTCGTAGAAGCGCGCCAGCGCCGGATAGTCCTGGGTCATCGGAATGGTCGGCGAGGCGGCGGGCAGGTCTTCGTAGCCGGAGATGGCCCGACCATTGAAGTCGATCACCTGGTAGTAGAGCCGGCCAGTGATGTCGTAGGCAAAGTTGTCCCGGGCCACGTAGGGCACCTCAACCGCCAGGTCACCTTCTTCGCTGTACAGCCGCTCGGCAATCGCCCGCGCCGAGGACAGCAGCGAGCGGTCATAGGCGGTATCGGCGGCCAGTCGGGCATTCCAGTAGGCCACCGAGCTGGCAATCAACAACAGCACCGACATCACCAGCGCCAGGCGCCGCAGCAAGCGGCCGCGCAGACTGCCGGCGGCGCCAACCTCCGGCGCACGCGCACCCAGTGTCACGCCGGCGCCTCCAGGAGATAGCCCAGGCCGCGGAAGGTGACAATACGCACCCCGCTGCCGTCGAGCTTGCGACGCAGGCGGGAAATGTAGATCTCGATGGCCTCGGGGCTGGCGTCCTGATCCAGACCAAATACCTTGCCGGCCAGCTGCTCCTTGCTCATCAGCCGGCCCGGGCGGGCGATCAGGTTTTCCAGCACCGCGTGCTCGCGCGAGGGCAGAGCCAGCGGCTCGCCAGACAGGCTGAAGCGCCGGTCATTCAGGTCGTAGATCAGCGCGCCACACTGCTGCTGACGCTCACCGCCCATCAGACTACGGCGCAGCAGCGCGTTGACCCGCGCCTCCAGCTCGCTCAGCTCGAAGGGCTTGGCCAGATAGTCATCGGCGCCCAGATTCAGCCCGCGCACGCGGTCAGCCACTTCGCCACGGGCGGTCAACATCAGTACCGCCAGGGTCTGACCGCGCTCACGCGACTTGCGCAGCACCTCAAAACCGTCCTGACGGGGCAGCCCGACGTCAAGAATCGCCAGCGCGTAATCCTCACTGCGCAGGGCCAGGTCGGCGGCTACCCCATCGTGCAGCACATCCACAGTCCAGCCCCCGTTCTTGAGCGCTCGGGCCAGGCTGTCAGCCAATTCGGGATCGTCTTCTACCAGCAGAATGCGCACTGGCGGCCTCTCTTGCAAAGGGTCGAATGAGCGGAGTTTACACCGGCCATCGGCGCGCGACAGCGCGGATTTCGCGGGGTTCCGGATGAAAGGTTGCTGAAAGGTTAGCTCATTAGCATCGCCCGACGGTCACCCACCGTAGGCATTACACGCAAACAAGAACAACATCGGAGTACACCTGATGCACACCGTATTCATCCCACGGCGCAGCCTGTCTGCTGCCCTGCTGGCCACCTCCGGCCTGCTGCTCACTCCGCTGGCCCAGGCAAGCGGCTTCACCGAAGACAGCAGCGCCAAGCTGAGCACCAGCAATATTTACTTCAACCGCGACTTCCGCGAAGGCACCGGCCAATCCAAGCGTGAAGAATGGGGTCAGGGTTTCATTCTTGATCTCAAGTCCGGTTATACCGATGGCGCTGTCGGCTTTGGCCTCGACGCCAAGGCGATGCTCGGCATCAAGCTCGACTCCAGCCCGGACCGCACCGGTACCGGCCTGCTGCCGACCCACGATGATGGCCGCGCCGCCGATGAATACAGCAAGCTTGGCCTGACCGCCAAGATGCGCTACTCCGAGTCAGAGTTGTTCCTGGGTACGCTGATGCCCAAGCTGCCGATTCTGCAGCCCAACACCAGCCGCATTCTGCCGCAGACCTTTCGCGGTGGCATGGCGACCATCAACGAGTTCGACAACCTCAGCATCGATTTCGGCCGTCTGACCAAGGCGATTGATCGCGACTCTACCGATGCCGAGGACCTGGCCCTGAACAACAAAAACCGCCGTTTTGGCGGTTCGTTCTCGGCCGACCAGCTTGATTGGGCCGGACTGAATTACGAGTTCAACTCCAGCCTGGCGGCTAGCTACTATCTGGCACAACTGGATGATGTCTACCGCCAACACTTCTTCGGTCTCAACCACAGCGCCGCTCTGGGCGCCGGTGAGCTGAGCACCGAGCTGCGGGTCGCCGTATCCGACGAGCAGGGCGCTGCCCACGCTGGTCGGATCGACAACCAGGCCTGGCAGGGCCGCATCGGCTACGCGCTGAACGGTCACGAAGTGAGCGCAGTCGCGCAAAAAATGCGCGGCGACAGCGCCTTCCCCTATATCGACGGCAGCAACCCCTACCTCGTCAACTTTGTGCAGATCAACGACTTTGCCGAAGCCAACGAGCGTTCCTGGCAGTTGCGCTACGACTACGACTTTGCCGCACTCGGCATCCCCGGCCTGACCTTCATGAGCCGCTACATCAGCGGTGATGACGCCAAGCCTGCCGCCGGCGGTACCGGCTCGGAATGGGAACGCAACACCGAGCTGCAGTACGTGTTCCAGGACGGCGCACTGAAAAATCTCGGCCTGCGCTGGCGCAACGCGAGCTACCGCTCCGACTTTGCCCGCGATGCCGACGAGAACCGCCTGATTGTCAGCTACGCCTTCCCGATCTGGTAAGCGCCGCAGCCATCCGACAATCGCCTAGAATGACGCCATGAGGATAACAACCATGAAAGCGACACTTCGTTCTGCCCTGCTGATTACCCTGTGCTTTGGCCTGGCCGGCTACACCCAGGCCGACGAGCCGCCACGCCCTGAATGTATCGCTCCGGCTTCGCCGGGCGGCGGCTTTGACCTGACCTGCAAACTCGCCCAAAGCGCCCTGCTGCAGGGTGAATACCTGTCTCGCCCGATGCGTGTTACTTACATGCCGGGCGGTATCGGTGCGGTCGCCTACAACGCCGTGGTTGCCCAGCGCGCCGACGAGCCCGGCACCATCACCGCCTTCTCCACCGGTTCGCTGCTGAACCTGGCGCAGGGCAAGTTTGGCCGCTTTGATGAGACCGCCGTGAAATGGCTGGCCGCGGTCGGCACCAGCTACGGCGCCATCGCCGTGCGCGCCGACTCCGAGTTCCAGACCCTGGAGCAGCTGATCGAGGCGCTGCGTAAAGACCCGTCCAAGGTCGTGATCGGCTCCGGCGGCACCGTCGGCAGCCAGGACTGGATGCAGACCGCACTGGTTGCCCGCGCTGCCGGCATCAACCCGCGCAGCCTGCGCTACGTAGCGATGGAAGGCGGCGGCGAGCTGGCTACCGCGCTGCTGGGTGGGCACATCCAGGTTGCCAGTACCGACATCTCCGACTCCATGCCGCACGTTGAAAGCGGCGACATGCGCATTCTCGCGATCCTGGCCGACGAGCGTCTGGCCGGCGATATCGTCGAGGACATCCCCACCGCCAAAGAGCAGGGCTTTGACGTGCAGTGGCCGGTCATCCGTGGTTTCTACATGGGTCCGGACGTCAGCGACGAAGACTTCGCCTGGTGGAAAGGCACCTTCGAGCACATGCTCGCTTCCGACGAGTTCGCCACCCTGCGCGAGCAGCGTGAACTCTTCCCCTTCGCCCTTACCGGTGCTGAGCTCGAGACCTACGTCAAAGAGCACGTTGCCGAGTACAAGGAACTGGCTGGCGAGTTCGGCCTGACCCAGTAACCGACCTGGCAGCAGGCACCCGGCCCCGGGTGCCTGCTGCGTTCGCGAGGATTACCCCCCATGCTTCACCAACGTCTGTTTGCGGCGTCGCTGCTGCTCGTCTGCCTGTGCCTGGGATTTATCGCCTGGGGCTATCAGGCCCCGTTTTCCTACGAGCCGGTCGGCCCCCGCGCCTACCCGCTGATGCTGCTGATTCTGCTGGCCCTGGGCGCACTGGTCCTGCTGGTCAAACCCGCCATGGAGAGCAGCGAATCCGATGAGCCGACGCTCACGCGCCCGATGCTGATCAAGGCCGCCATCTGCCTTGGCCTGCTGCTGGCACTGGCGGCGCTATTCGAGCGCCTGGGCTTTATCCCGGTCAGCATTCTGTTTGCCCTCGGCATGGCCCGCCTGTTCGGCGGCCGCTGGCTGCCCAGCTGCGTACTGGCAGTGGTGCTGGGCGTTGGCCTGTATTTCCTCTTTGACCGGGTACTGGAAGTCCCCCTGCCGCTTGGCGTACTCAGCGCCCTGGAGATCTGATCATGGATACCCTCTCTTACCTTGGCCAGGGCTTCGACGTTGCCCTGAGCCCGAACAACCTGGTGACCGCGCTAGCCGGCACCACCATCGGCACCATCGTCGGCCTGCTGCCGGGTCTGGGCCCGATCAACGGCGTGGCGCTGCTGATTCCGGTTGCCTTTGCTCTCGGCCTGCCGCCAGAAACCGCGCTTATTTTGCTGGCCTCGGTGTATCTGGGCTGTGAATACGGCGGCCGTATTTCCTCCATTCTGCTCAACATCCCGGGCGAAGCCTCTGCGGTCATGACCACGCTGGACGGCCACCCGCTGGCCAAGCAGGGCAAGGGCGGCATTGCCCTGTCGATCTCGGCCTGGAGTTCGTTTATCGGTGGCCTGATCGCCACCATCGGGGTGACCATCTTTGCCCCGTTGCTGGCCCAATGGGCCGTCTCCTTCGGCCCGGCCGAATACTTCATGCTGATGGTCTTTGCGATTGTCTGTCTGGCCGGTATGGCGGGCGACAAGCCCATCAAGACTGCAGTCGCCGTGCTGATCGGCCTGATGCTCGCCTGCGTGGGGATCGACGCCAACAGCGGTGTCTACCGCTTCACCTTCGGCAGCCTGGGTCTGGCCGACGGCATCCAGTTTGTGGTGCTGGTACTGGGCCTGTTCAGCGTCAGCGAAATCCTCATGCTGCTCGAGCGCACCCATCAGGGTCAGGTGGCGGTCAAGGCCAGCGGGCGCATGCTGTTCAATCTCAAGGAAGGCGCCTTTGTACTGGCGACCAACCTGCGCAGCGGCGTATTGGGCTTTATCTTCGGCGTACTGCCGGGTGCCGGTGCAACCCTCGCCAGCGCCGTGAGCTACATGTCGGAGAAGCGTCTGGCCGGTGACAAGGGCCGCTTCGGTGACGGCGACCTGCGCGGTCTGGCCGCACCGGAAACCGCCAACAGCGCCTCGGCCTGCGGCTCGATGATCCCGATGCTGACCCTGGGTATTCCGGGCTCCGGCACCACCGCGGTAATGCTCGGCGCACTGACGCTGTACAACATCACCCCCGGCCCGCTGCTGTTCCAGCACCAGCCCGATATCGTCTGGGGTCTGATCGCCTCGCTGTTCGTCGCCAACATCATTCTGATCGTGATGAACGTGCCGCTGATCAAGGTGTTCACCCGCATCCTTGCAGTGCCGAGCTGGACCCTGGTACCGGCCATCGCCATCATCACCTCGATTGGTGTTTACGCGGTACACGCGACCACCTTTGACCTGTTCCTGATGATCGCCATCGGCCTGTTCGGCTACCTGCTGCGCAAGCTGGACTTCCCGCTGTCGGCGCTGCTGCTGGGCTTTATCCTGGGTCACATGATGGAGAGCAACCTGCGCCGCGCGCTGTCGATCTCCAACGGTGATCTGAGCATCCTGTTCTCCAGCCCGATCACCATCGGTCTGTGGGTGCTGGTTGCCGCCATGGTTGCGCTGCCGTTCTGGCGCCGCTACCGCGCCAAGCGCAGCGTTGCGCTGGCCAGTGCCTGAGCGCCTGCGTAGTACCTTGCTGTTTCTCAGCGCACCGCTGGCCGGTGCGCTGGGCGGCCTGCTAGCCAGCCTGGCCAACTGGCCGCTGCCATGGATGACCGGCTCACTGCTGGCGGTCATCCTGCTGCGCTGCAGCGGTTGCCTGTGCAGCCCACCACCGGGCTCGCGGCAAACCGGCCAGCTGATCGTCGCCTGCGCCATCGGCCTGCACTTCACCACCCCTGTCCTTGCCCAGATGCTCAGCCACCTTGGCCTGATCGTCCTAGGCGCCTGCGGCACCTTTCTGCTCAGTCTGATCGGCATCAACCTGCTCACTCGCGCCGGCTACGACCGCGCCACCGCCTACTTCGCCAGCATGCCCGGCGGCGCCAGCGAGATGGCGGTGATCGGCGCACGGCATAACGCGGGCATCGCCAACGTGGTCGCGGCACACAGTCTGCGCCTGCTGATGGTGGTGCTGCTGATTCCGGCGCTGTTTACCTGGAGCCTGCCGGCGGTCGAGGCACCACCGCCGCTGCCCACCGACCTGCCAACCCTGGCCTGGCTGATTCCGCTCGGCGCGCTGCTGGCCCTGCTGATGCGCCGCCTGCGTCAGCCCAACCCGTGGATGCTCGGGCCACTGATCGTCTGCGCCAGCGCCGGCGTGCTGCTGGACATCGAAATCGCCCTGCCACCCGGCGCCAGCGATGCCGGCCAGTGGCTGATCGGCAGCGCGCTGGGCTGCCACTTCGACCGCGCCTTCTTCCGCAAGGCACCGGCGTTTCTGCTGCGCGTGCTGTGCTTCACCCTGCTGGCGATGCTGGTGGCAGCGGGCGCAGCGCTCTTGCTCGCCCAACTGGGCAGCGTCGACCGCATCAGCCTGATGCTGGGCATGATGCCCGGCGGCATCACCGAGCTGTGCCTGACCGCAGAAGCGCTGCATTTGTCGGTTGCGGTGGTCACCGCGCTGCAGGTGTTGCGGTTGTTTTTGGTGATGTTTTTGGCCGAGCCGGTGTTTGTGTTGTGGCAGAGGTTTTGGCCTGAGAAATAGGCTCTGCACCGCCGCATCATTGCTCTATCTCTGCGCCGCTATCTAGCTCGCCTTTCGCCTTTCCCGGCGAGCCAAGGTGGCTGCTTGCCCAGCCTCCGTAGATACCGTCTTCCCGATCAGTGTGCAAGTGCTCTGATCGGGTCGAACGGCTGACCTGATTTCAGTACCCCGTAGATGAGGTGCAGCAGCTTACGCATGGCTGCGCAGACAACCAGCCGACCAGTTTTACCGCGTTCAGCTAGCCTCACTTTCATCGCTTTGATGACCGGGTTGTAGGTCATCGCCGACAGCGCTGGCATGTATAGCGCTGCGCGCATTCGGCCTGACCCGGTGCGCGAGATGGTCGACTTGCCTCGGTATATCCCAGATTCCTGCAAACGCGGATTCAGACCACAGAACGCTGCCAGCTGCCTTGCGCTGTCGAATCGCAGAGGGCTGCCCAGCTCCGCCAGCAGTGTGGCGGCAGTGCCATCACTGACACCATCAATGGTCTTCATTAACTGCTTCTGCTCGCGCAGGTCAGGGTCGTTGTCGATGTGATCGTTGATGGCCTTACTGATCAGGGCTATCTGGCCGTCCAGGTGCTCCAAGTGAATGCGGATAGAGGCTTGAGCGGATTCAGCGCTGACGTCCAGACGGTTGCGCTCCATCTGCGCCAACGCCTTCAGGTCGGCAAGCCGACGTACCAGGCCGCGTAGCTGACGGATGCTCTCTGGCTCGGGCTCCCAGGGACGCATCTCTTCCAGATGGCGCTGTGCGTAGCGGGCGATCAGTTTGGCGTCGGTCTTGTCGGTTTTAACCCGGCGCAGCTCGCTTTGCGCATATTTGGCGATGCGTGCAGGGTTGATGACACAGACCTGATAGCCCTGATGATGCAGATGCGTCGCCAGCGCTTCGTGGTACACGCTGGTTGCCTCCATCAGCACCCAGCAATGTGGCTCGGCGTGCTTCTCTAACCATTGGTCAAGTTGCTTGAAGCCTTCGGGGGTGTTCGCCACCTTGGCCTTGGTGCGGTATTTGTCGCGCTCCAGCGGCTTAGCGATGTCGAAGGTGTGCTTGGCAATGTCGATTCCGATAGCGCAGGTCATGGGGCCTCCGGCTCTGTTGAAAGGTGATCGTCACCACACTCTGTTCTACCTTGCGAATACGTGCTCAGGCGCTCAGCACCGGCACCAGATACCGTTCGAACTGTCTGAGTGTGTTGGCAGGTGACGGCCCATCTACGAACCAAGCTCTTGAGGCTTCAGGGCCACACCGGCCTGTCACCTGCCGCCCGATGATCAGTCGGGGACCATGGTCACAGGGACCACAGTCAACATACAAGGGCCACGGCATGCCGTGGCCGGATATCTGCGCCCGGCGGGCCTCAGAAGGTCGAGAGCCCGCTGGCTTCCATAAAGCGGTACACCAGATAGCGCCAACGGCTGTGATCTGCAAAGTCTGCGTAGGGCAGGCTGTAGATCGCGCCGTTGGCGTTCTGCCATTCGCGCTCAAAGTCGCCTCGCTGCTGGCTGATCTGCGGACCATCGCTGCGGCTGACCAGTC
>NZ_FOUD01000026.1 GCF_900114765.1 Halopseudomonas pachastrellae | reverse complement strand
CGTTCGCTGCGCACGCCGAACAGGTAGCCAATAAACAGCATCTTGAACAGAGTGACCGGGTCAATCGCCGGGCGACCGTTGTCAGCACAATACAGGTGCTGGGTGGCAGGACGAATGAACTCGAAATCAATGTGCTGGGCGATCTTGCGCAGCAGATGGTCAGCTGGCACCAGTTCTTCGAGGGTGACCATCTCCAGCGCGTGTTGTTTGGGTGAAGGGGGTTTGAGCATCGGGTTGGCCTGCGATAAACGACAACCCATTAAACAAAAGCCCCCGCCTTTCGGCTAGGGGCTTTGTCAGCAGTCTGAAACCGGCCTAGGCCGGTTTTTTTGTGCGTGCGCATAGACCACCAGCGCTCGGTGGCACACCTGCAGCTTTGCCCACCCTACCGCACGAATCCGCAGGGCCACGGCATGCCGTGGCCAGTTGCGCATCACACCAGGACCAGATTGTCCTTATGCACCATCTCCGGATCATCGATATAACCCAGAATGCTGGCAATCTCGTCGGTTGACTTGCCGGCAATGCGCGCCGCATCCTGCGCAGCGTAATTGACCAGGCCTCGCGCCACCTCGCGCCCATCAGGCCCAACACAGACGACCATTTCGCCGCGCCGAAAACCGCCCTCAACCCCCACAACACCCACCGGCAGCAAACTGGTCTTGCCCGAGCGCAGCGCCCTAACAGCCCCCGCATCCAGCAACAGGCGACCACGGGTTTGCAGGTGCCCCGCCAACCACTGCTTGCGCGCCACCAGCATGCCCTTCTCGGACAGCAATAGCGTACCCAGCGACTCGCCCGCGCGCAGCCGATCAATCACTCGCTCCAGCCGGCCACCCACAATCACCGTGGCCGCCCCGGAACGGGCGGCCAGACGCGCAGCGCGCAACTTGGTCGCCATACCACCACGGCCCAGCGCACCCGCACTTCCGCCCGCCATTGCATCCAGCTCAGGGTCATCCGCCATGGCGGAGGACACCAGCTCAGCATTTGGGTTGCTGCGCGGATCGGCGGTAAACAAGCCATCACGATCAGTCAGAATAACCAGCAGGTCGGCCTCAACCAGATTGGTCACCAAGGCACCCAGGGTATCGTTGTCGCCAAAGCGGATCTCGTCAGTGATGACGGTGTCGTTTTCGTTGATAACCGGAATAACACCCAGATCCAGCAAGGCGCGCAGCGTGCTACGGGCATTCAGGTAGCGCTTGCGATCTGACAGATCATCATGGGTCAGCAGCACCTGCGCAGTCGACAACCCGTGACGCTGAAAGCTGGACTCCCAGGCCTGTACAAGCCCCATCTGCCCAATGGCCGCCGCCGCCTGCAGATCATGGGTAGTCTTGGGCCGCTCACTCCAGCCAAGACGACTCATACCGGCCGCCACCGCCCCCGAGGACACCAGCACCACCTGAGCACCCGAGGCGCGCAAGGCCGCCAGCTGCTCAACCCATACCGCCATGGCCGCCTGATCGAGGCCACGACCGTCGCCAGTAAGCAGCGCACTGCCAATCTTCACCACCCAGCGACGGGCCCCGGTTACCTTTTCACGCATGCTGATTCCATCAACAAATTGTCAAAGCCTACCCGTGGCGACTGCGGCCGCCACCACGGCGCTCACTCAACGGACGTAGATGATCTCAGGTCCGTCTTCATCATCCTCATCGTCGTCATCATCCAGATCGCCGGTACCGATACCCTGCTTGCGCAGCGCACGCCGATCATCCAGCTCCTGGATATGCGCCCGAGCCTCATCTTCAATGCGCTGATCAAGCTCCGCCATCGCCTCGGCGTACTCTTCATCCTCGACCAGTCGATGCTCACGCTCATCCAGCCAATTCATGACATCCTTGGCCAGCTCAGCAGTACCCTGTCGCTCAGACGCCGAAATAACATATACCGGACCTTCCCACTCCAGACGCTCGACGACATCATCCAGAATCGTCTGCTGCTCGTCCTCGAGCAGCTGGTCGCACTTGTTCAGCACCAGCCAACGCTCACGCAAGGTCAGCGAAGGGCTGAACTTGCCCAGCTCATGCAGGATAGTTTCAACCGCCTCAACAGGATCAGACTGATCCAGCGGAGCCATATCAACCAGATGCAGCAGCAGACGCGTACGCGACAGGTGCTTGAGAAAGCGCGTCCCCAGACCCGCACCATCGGCGGCGCCAGCGATAACACCCGGAATGTCAGCAATCACAAAGCTGCGCAGCTGACCAACATCCACCACACCCAGATTGGGCACCATAGTGGTAAAGGGATAATCAGCCACTTTGGGCTTGGCGGCGGAAACAGAACGAATAAAGGTACTCTTGCCGGCGTTAGGCAGACCCAGCAAGCCGACATCAGCCAACACCTTCAGCTCCAGCTTGAGATCACGCAGATCTCCCAGCGAGCCCTGGGTGGTCTGCCGTGGCGCGCGGTTCACACTGGACTTGAAGCGAGTGTTACCCAGACCATGAAAGCCGCCCTGCGCAACCAGCAAGCGCTGCCCAGGCTCCGTCAGATCACCAATGATCTCCTGAGTACCCGCGTCAATTACCGTGGTGCCCACCGGGACGGGAAGAACCATGTCCTCGCCCTTGGCGCCGGTACAGTCACTGCCACGGCCATTCTCGCCGCGCTTGGCGTTAAAACGCCGCGTGTAGCGGTAGTCCACCAGGGTATTGAGATTGACGTCCGCCTCCAGAAAGATGGAGCCGCCATCGCCACCGTCACCGCCATCAGGGCCGCCTTTGGGGATGAACTTCTCACGCCGAAAGCTCATGCAGCCATTACCACCATCACCAGCCTTGACCGTGATGGCTACCTCATCAACAAATTTCATTCTGCTCCCCTTCCCGGAAGGGACGGGCTAATGGAAAGAATACGCTACAAACAAAAAAGCCCCGTCGCAAGACAGGGCTTTTTGCAATCTCGGGCCAATCAGGCAGTTACGACACTAACGTAACGGCGATTGAATTTGCCTTTGACTTCAAACTTGACCACGCCTTCCGCCTTGGCGAACAGGGTGTGATCCTTGCCCATACCGACGTTTTTGCCGGCGTGGAACTCGGTGCCACGCTGACGGACAATGATGTTGCCCGGGATGATGGCCTGACCGCCGTAGATTTTCACGCCAAGTCGTTTGGATTCTGAATCGCGGCCGTTACGCGTGGAACCGCCTGCTTTTTTGTGTGCCATGAGTCTTTACTCTCCTGAATCAGCTTAGGCAGTGATGCCGGTGATCTTGATTTCGGTGTACCACTGACGGTGGCCCTGACGCTTCATGTGGTGCTTGCGACGACGGAATTTGATGATGCGAACTTTGTCGCCACGACCGTGTGCACTGACTTCTGCAGTCACTTTGGCACCTTCAACGACCGGCGCGCCGATCTTGACGTCATCACCGTTGCCTACCAGCAGCACCTTGTCAAACTCGATGCTGGCGCCGGTTTCAACGTCCAGTTTTTCTACTTTCAGGAACTCGCCTTCAGCGACCTTGTATTGCTTGCCGCCGGTAACAATGACTGCGTACATGTTGCTTTCTCCGTAATCCTGCTCACCCAGCGCTTTGTCTAATGGTTATTGGCTGGCATGGCTGCAAGTGACCTCGCCTATCGAGATCCACCTTGCCATTGTCAAAACAGGGATGCTTTCTATCTCAGGGCGCGGATTTTACTCAACCACCTACTATTAAGCAAGCCTTGAAACACTGCGACAACCCGCCTTTCTTGACAGCCCGCAGCCCGCAACCTAGCATGCCGCGGAACCTTTTCTGGAATTCTGCATTCAATGAGCACGCTGCCTTTCTATGAGCCGGTCGCCGGAGACTTTGCTGCGGTCAACCAGCTGATCCTGGATCAACTGCATTCCCGGGTCCCGCTTGTGGAAAAGATTGGCCACTATATCATCAGCGCGGGCGGCAAACGCCTGCGTCCACTGGTGGTGCTACTCAGCGCGCGCGCCTGCGGCGCCGACAGTAGCGAGCAGCACTCGCTCGCTGCAATCATCGAGTTCCTGCATACCGCCACCCTGCTGCACGACGACGTGGTCGACA
This sequence comes from Halopseudomonas pachastrellae, assembly GCF_900114765.1. Classification (GTDB taxonomy): domain Bacteria; phylum Pseudomonadota; class Gammaproteobacteria; order Pseudomonadales; family Pseudomonadaceae; genus Halopseudomonas; species Halopseudomonas pachastrellae. The sequence goes on along the minus strand of NZ_FOUD01000026.1, from coordinate 39,563 downwards.
CCTCCGACCTGCGCCGCGGCCGCTCTACCGCCAACGCGCTGTGGGGCAACGCGCCAAGCGTACTGGTCGGCGACTTCCTCTACTCCCGCGCCTTCGAGATGATGGTGGCGCTGGGCAACATGCAGGTCATGCAGATCCTGGCGAACGCGACCAACGTGATCGCCGAAGGTGAGGTACTGCAGCTCTCGAAGGTACGCGACGCGAATACCGACGAAGCCACCTATATGGAAGTCATCCGCAGCAAGACGGCGATGCTGTTTGAAGCGGCCAGCCACAGCGCTGCAGTCCTTGCCGGCGCCAAGGCTGACCAGGTCGAGGCACTGCGCGAGTTTGGCGACGCGCTCGGCATTGCCTTCCAGCTGATGGACGACCTGCTTGATTACAGCGGTGATGCAGCCGAGATGGGCAAGAACGTCGGCGATGACCTGGCCGAAGGCAAACCCACGCTACCGCTGATCTACACCATGCGCCACGGCACTGAAGAGCAGGCAGCGCTGGTTCGCCAGGCAATCCAGAAAGGTGGCACCGAGGACATCACGCCCATTCGCGAAGCCGTAACCGCATCTGGCGCACTGGACTACACCGCCCGCCTTGCCCAGCAACATGCTGATCGCGCCATCGCGCTGCTGGACACTCTGCCCGCGTCTGAATACCGCGACGCGCTGGAGCAGTTGGCACGCTTTGCGGTCAAGCGCAGCTTCTAACCTGCACAACGCGGCCACGACATGTCGTGGCCCTACGAAGGAACGGGCCACGCACCGCCTTACGGCCACGGCATACCGTGGCCGCAACCCGATCAAAGCACTTTCAGCAGCTCGATATCGAACACCAGCGCGCTGTGCGGCGGAATGCTGTTGCCCGCGCCGCGAGCGCCATAGGCCAGCTCGGAGGGAATAAACAGGCGCCATTTGGCACCTTCTTGCATCAGTTGCAGCGCTTCGGTCCAGCCTGCAATCACGCCACCAACCGGAAATTCTGCCGGCTGACCACGCTTGTAAGAGCTGTCGAACACCTCACCGGAAATCAGCGTGCCCTCATAGTGGGTCTGCACAGTGGAGCTCGCTTCAGGCGTAGCGCCAGTGCCCGCGGTAACCACTTCGTACTGGAGGCCAGAAGGCAGAGTCACAACGCCCTCGCGCTTGGCGTTCTCAGCCAGAAAATCGACACCGGCCTGCGCCGCCTCTTTTGCAGCAGCCTCGGCAGCGGCCTGCATCTTGCCCTGCAGCACCTGGAAGGCAGCCTGCAGCTCGGCTTCCGGCACCTGACTGGCCTGCTGACCAAAGGCGTCCTTGAGACCGGCGGCAACCAGCTCCAGATCCAGATCAGGAATATTGCTGGCCAGCAACTGGTCACCCATCTGGCGGCCAATGCCGTAGCTGACGCGCTTTTCGTCGGTATCGATTGTATTGCTCATGGTGGCGGCACTCCGCTAGAAAAATGGCCGACAAGCCTGACACATTGTCGGCAAAAATTCACCCGCAGCGGCGAATCCGCTACAATTGCCGGCTTTTCGCACTCAGCCCGGAACGCCACAACCATGTTGGAAAAACTGTTCAAACTGCGCGAACACGGCAGCAACGTACGCACCGAGGTGCTCGCTGGCGTTACCACCTTCCTGACCATGGCCTACATCATCTTCGTTAACCCGATGATGATGGCCGATGCCGGCATCGACCCAGGTGCCGCCTTCGTCGCCACCTGCCTCGCAGCGGCCATCGGCTCCTTGGTCATGGGCCTGTGGGCTAACTACCCCATCGCGCTGGCACCCGGCATGGGGCTGAATGCGTTTTTCAGCTACACCGTAGTCGGCTCCATGGGCTACAGCTGGCAGGTCGCCCTCGGCGCGGTATTCCTGTCCGGCTTTCTGTTCTTTCTGCTCAGCCTGTTCCGCATTCGTGAGTGGATCATCGACAGCATCCCGCTACCACTGCGCTCCGCCATCGCAGCGGGCATCGGACTCTTCCTCGCGCTGATCGCACTGAAGAGCGCAGGCCTGGTGGTTGATCACCCGGTCACGCTGGTCACCATGGGCAATCTGGGCCAGCCCGAGCCACTGCTGGCGGCAGCCGGCTTTGCCGTGATCGTTGCCCTCTCCTACCGCAAGGTCACAGGCGCCGTAATGATCGGCATCCTGCTGGTGACCGCTGCCAGCTTCCTGCTTGGCCTTAGCCACCTCGACGGCCTTGTGTCGGCACCGCCCAGCCTGAAACCGACCTTTCTGGAGCTGGACATCAAGGGAGCCCTGGAAGTCGGCCTGCTGAGCGTGGTCTTTGCGTTCCTGTTCGTCGACCTGTTCGACACTTCCGGCACTCTGATCGGCGTGGCACAAAAGGCCAACTTGGTCGAAGCCGACGGCAAGATGCCGCGCCTGGGCCGCGCGCTGATGGCCGACAGCACGGCCACCATGGCAGGCGCCGCGCTCGGCACCTCGACTACCACCAGCTATATCGAGTCGACCGCAGGCATCAGCGCTGGCGGCCGCACAGGCCTTACCGCTTGCGTGGTGGCGCTATTGTTCCTGCTCAGCATGTTCTTCTCTCCACTGGCGACGGCCGTACCCGGCTATGCGACGGCACCTGCGCTGCTGTTTGTTGCAGTACTGATGACCCACGGCTTGGTGCAGATTAACTGGGATGACCTGACAGAAGCCGCCCCGGTCGTCGTGACCGCGCTAGCCATGCCGCTGACCTTCTCGATCGCCAACGGCATCGCGCTGGGCTTTATCAGTTGGACCGTGATCAAGCTGCTGGCGGGCCGCTGGCGTGAGCTCAACCCCAGCCTGTACGTTCTGGCTGGCCTGTTCGTAATCAAACTGGCGCTGTTCAGCTGATGAGTACCGCATTCCAACCCGAGCAGTACGAAAGCCAACTGGCAGCCAAGCGCGAACGTCTGGAGCAGTTACTCGCCCCCTTTGACGCCCCCGGCCCCGAGGTATTCGAATCAGCGCGCGAACACTTTCGCCTGCGCGCCGAGTTTCGTCTTTGGTACGAGAATGGCGAACCGCACTACGCGATGTTTGAGCAGGGCGACAAACGCAAGCCTATCCTGATAACCCAACTGCCCATCGCCAGCCGCCAGATCAACGCACTGATGATGCCCCTGCTGGACGCCTGCAAGGCCGATCCCATTCTGGGCCGCAAGCTGTTCCAGGTTGAGTTTCTGACAACGCTATCGGGCCAGGCACTGATCACCCTGTGCTACCACCGCCCACTGGACGACACCTGGGATGCTCCCGCCCTCGCACTGGCCGAGCAACTCGGGGTACAACTGATCGGCCGCAGCCGCGGCCAAAAACGTGTGCTGCAGACAGATCATGTAGTGGAAGTGCTGGAAGTGGCCGGCCGCCAGTGGCAGTACCAGCAGATTGAAGGCGGGTTCACCCAGCCCAACGGCGGCGTCAACCAGCACATGCTAGGGTGGGCGCTGAATGCCGCCGGCAGCAACAGTGACGACCTGCTGGAGCTGTACTGCGGCAACGGCAACTTCACGCTGCCGCTGTCTACCGCGTTCCGCCGGGTTATGGCCACCGAGCTAGCCAAAAGCTCGGTACGCGCCGCACAGGAAAACTTGCGTCTGAACAACATGGACAATGTCACCCTGGTGCGCCTTGCCAGCGAAGAGGTGACCCAGGCGCTGACCGGCGTACGCCCCTTCCGCCGCTTACAAGGCATCGACCTGAGCGGCTTTGAGTTCGGCACCGTCTTCGTCGACCCGCCGCGGGCTGGCCTAGACCCCGCCACGCTGGACCTGATCAAGGATTACCGGCGCATTCTCTACATCTCCTGCAATCCGGAAACCCTGGCAGACAACCTGCAGACGCTTACAAAAACGCACCGCGTAGTGCGGTGCGCTCTGTTCGATCAATTCCCCTATACCCACCATATGGAGTCGGGGGTGTTGCTGGAGCAGATGTAAGGGCCCCTCAGTCTGCCCACTGCGGCCCACCATTTACGGTCTCAAACTCAAGCGTCTGCTCGCCCGTCATAATACCTTTCGGGGTCGCCGTGATAGTAAAGGCATGAGGACTATCGCGGCTGTATACCGGTGTATAGAAGTCGCCGCCATATAGCCCATCAGGGGCCAATGCCCTGGCCGCAGCATCATCAACAGGATATGCAAAAGTCTTAGCTCTAAAGGCCTCCAGCGCACTTGCATACTCCATTATCTGCCCCTTAGCCTCCGCCTCTCGCGTATTGCGAATGTGCTCTTGATAAGAGGGATAAGCGATTGCGGCAAGAATCCCCACAATCGCTACCACAATCATCACCTCGACTATCGTAAAACCGGTACTACGCGAGAACTTCATCGCTTTTCTCATCACGGTTAATCCCCCTCCCCGCCTTCATCCTGAGGCAGTTTGATAGCCCCAGCAGCGTCCGGCGTCAACTGCATCCAGCGACCATGGCGCAGATCACGCAACGTGCCGCCACCGCCACCGCCACCGCCACCGCCAGCGCCCTCCGGAATGGTTTCGGTTCCAACAACGATGGCTGTATCACCGTCCTCGCCAAACAGAACAGTGACTCCCGGCGGCAGGCCGGGCTGCAGCAGCGTATAGCGCTCACCCTGCCCCGTCAGCAAGTTAACCCGGTGCAGGTAAGATTGCCCGTAGCTGACCGAACAGGGATCAGCCTCATCATCCGAAGAGGTAGCTGGAGAGTAGGTTGTGAATAGCACCTCGTAATTGAAGACGGCCGGCGAGGATAGCGACTTCTCGCCCTCGGCCTTATTCAACGCCATATACCAGCCACGCTTAGTTGTATCGGGCTCAGCTCCGGTCGACACATTAGTGAAGTCGCCAAGTGTCGCCGCCGATTTCGCGGGACCACCAAAAGGCTCCCGGTCACGCAACACAAAGAGCGCATCTTGCGCATCAACATCCAGTGGGTGGCTACGATACCCCGATGCCAGCGACACGTAGTAACTGGAATAAGCTCCATCGCGCACATATGAAACCGTCGGCTGCTCATAGAATCGACGGTGGTTCTCGCCAGTACCACCGAGTCGCGCCAGCAGCGTGACGCTATGGGCACCAGCTTCCGAACCATCGATGTCAGCGCGGAACAACTGCCCACCAAGGTCGGCGAAATACAAATGATCAACCACCCCATCAGAATCAGCATCAACTACCGCGATGCTCCCTGGAATCGAGTGCGTCATACTTGACACGGTTGTTGCTACATTCCCGCTCCGGCTACCCGCAGACCAAACCAACTCGCCGGTGTTGGCATTTACCACATAGATTGCGTTGCCCTTTTCATCCTGAGCGCGGCGCTCCTTGTGGTCATCGTGATCTGCTGGACTATACCCCCCACCAAAGATCACCACCGGAATACTCCCACCATCACTAGTTGGGAAACGAGCCACCTTCGGCGTAGACCAAGTCTGGCCCAAGTCGACAAAGTCACCGGTGCCGCCACTAATCTGCCATGCGAGCTGCGGACTGCTTACATTGGTGACGTCCAGCGCAAAATAGCTATTACCTCCACGCCGCATCCCACCATAAATCATGACCTTTGATGGTGCGTCCTCAAGCGAGGCGCCAGGCTGCCGCAACACCGACCAGCTACCATCCAACCCGTATGTCTGGCGTTTGTTCCCCCCGGCAAGCGGCGGGCGATTAACCGTGTAGCTAGAGGCTTTCGAGATAAACTCGTAGGGCATAAAGGCAAATTTTTCATCGCCGTTACTGGTATCGATTGCGTGCAGCATGCCGGCGTTGGTTGAGACGAAAACAATGTTGTCTTCAACAAAGTCCTCACCCACAGTAGTACCACCATAGTTAACCATGAGCGGCCGACTGTGCAGCGGGTCGCCCCACATATTGAGCAGCTCACGTTCTACGTTCCCACGCACCGCATCGGTAGCCTCCGGGGGTAACAGCAGCTGCGCATTGGTGAAATCATTCAGATCAAACCGGCGCAGACTGCCGCCAGGCGCGGCTGTATAGAAGAGCCGGCGCGACGTAGTCTGCAGTCGATCACGAGCGCCGCCCAGCATGATATCGGCGCCGTCGACCGAACGACTCCACCAACTGCGGGCCGAGGAAGAGAACTCACTGCCGGTCATCGCATTACTACCGGACGCATCGTAGAAAGTCGCCTCACCATCATCCACCTCAACCCGGTAGCGCTTGAGGTTGCCGTTCCAGAAACTATTTTGCAGCGGCTTGAATAACGAAAAATACATTTCATCAAGATGCTGAAAACGCTGACTTTGGCTCACCGCCACACCCGGTGACACCATTGTGCTGGCTTCGTCAGCGATCAGGTCCAGGGTTGACTGAAACGCAAGCAGCAGACTATCTGCGTTGTCGGAATTGTAAGTACTTCCACCACCTGCCGCAGACACGCCCTGCATATTTGCCAGAGTGCCACTCCCCATATACAACCCGATATTGTGGGTTTTAATCTCACGCCCAATCGCATTATTTTCGCGATTCAGATGCCGGGCAATGCGCTCCTGACAATTGTAAGATCCCGACGTACAGCTAACGAGATTAACATCGCTAGGGCTATCGCCAGAGGGCGCGCCATCAGTAAACAGAATGATGTGATTTGACTCACACTGATTAGCTTGGACAGTGGGAGAGTCATATCTGGTGCCAGATGTGATTTGTGCATATTCGGCACAGTTACCAGTAGGCACCATTTCACAATAAGTAACCTCATTCAAGACTTGACTTTGAAGATAATTAACCTCTCGCACCTGATAAAGCCCAGTCCTGTACCACGGGTCCCACCATCTATCGTTGTTATACTGACAGATCGCCGCACTCGACGGGCAGGAAGGCTGGGGCCGCCAAAAATCATATCTTATCGGGTTACTCCAGAGGATCTGGCATAGATCACCAACAGTACAATTTTGACTTGCAGGCAATGTAGCCCAACCTCCGTAACTTGCAGAGCAGGTCGGCTCATCAACATCGCAAAAGTCTACTGGCTGGCCACCAGAGTACTCGTACTCTGTAGTGCATTGCTCTTCATACTCATCCTTAATACAAAACTGGTTATTTGAAGAAGAGTACGAATTACTACTGGCACGGCCAAGCATATAGTCCGCCATCTCCTCATAACCAAGCGAAGTTGGCGTACCGGTCCTTGGCATCCTGTCTGCGGTGCTACCGGAAGGAGACTGAATATTTCGATTAGGATTGATCGAGTCAAGCGCAGCGTCAAAGTAAGGGCGCGTCTTCTCAGTCACCGGCATGACAGGCACCATGACATAACCACCGTTACTGGAATTATTGAATCGCCCCAACCCTATGTTTACGTTCTCATCCACTTCATCCAGAATGGTCTCCATTGCATCATGCAATAGATTGATCCTGCGCTCACGCCAATCACTCCCCGTACACCAGCTGGCCCCCGTACCTGTTTCACAGTTCCGCATGGAGCCAGAATTATCCAGCATAATCATGACGTTAGCGACATTCTTATTCACTGAGTCGTCTGATAACACCTCAGAGTAATACACCTCAACATCTTCAGCCCACAATTGAGCCGAAGAAAACACCGCTGCCGCGGCAAAGAAAGCAACAGGAGTGTAACGAGTAAAAACCTTCATTTTCGCCTCCTCCAGACTCAAAGCTGGACGCAGTCGAGACCTACTTTCAAGGCCTCTTGCAAGTGATTATTCTCTATCTGATAGGACTGCATGTTACTTTCACCCAATATATCAATCACATAGTCTCGATATATCTCGACATCACTACCGGAAACCATTCGGCAATTATTCTGCAAATGAACAATATAACTACCAGCCTGCAGAAGCTCACGCGAGTCCATCCGATCCGAATTGCCACACTCACTATTTTTCAGCGAACCATCTGACAGAAGACAGGTTTGCATTGACTCACCATTAAGAACAGACCTTGAAAGCTCGGTGTCATTTAGCCCACGCAAGCGCTCCAAGCTCATAGCCACGGCCGACTCTGCTGCATCAAAACTCATGGTGTCCGCCTGAACACCCGTGGCCACTTTGGCGGAATAAATGCTTGTTCGCATCGCTGATATCCCCAGAACCGATACCATAAGCAAAATAAACAGCGCGACAATCAATGCAGACCCTCGTTGCGCAGAACCGTTGTTAGTCAGAGAATTCATATCAAATACCATCCCAATAGACGTTGCGAACTTGAGCGGTGGTAGAGAAGACACGGCGGATTGCGCGATCTTCCGGCGTCACAACCTGCTGATCAAGCACAGAGACCGTCTGGCCACCCGCTGGAACAGGCAATGTTGTATCGCTACTACGAAGAAGCAGACCTACTCGTATGGACACAACAGAGTCAGCTGCAGCTAGATCTGTCGCCGATACAAAGCGGGTAGCACCAATTTCACCATTGAGACTTCCATCAACGCCATATAGAACCTGGAAGCTATCAACTCCTGAAATCAGCTCCACTGCATTGGGGGCTAACGCGGCATAACCGCCTCCTTCAAGCTGACGCACACTCGCACACCACAAGCTGTCGTCTACGACAAAGTAGCGATTAACAACGATCTCGCCCTCTGGATTGGCGCCGCCTGCCGTCAAGTCGGCACCCTGACAAGCCCGCTGAGCCAAGTAGCTAACCACCAATACGTCGTTGCCGTTCGCCCCCCCATCTGTTGACTGGAAAGCGACGGGATTACCTTCAGAGTCATCAACAGATAGCGCCAACACTACCGGCTGGACAAACCCTTCAATCTGACCACCGCGCCCAGCGTTGCGAATATCAGCAGCGATATAGCGCAACACCGTCTGGCCATCTTCGTTCACTCCGGCCACTGCCTCCTGCAGCGAGAAAGTTCGTTGATTGCTCACCAACAGCTGTATAGCCGCGAAGCTCAGCAATAAGCCAAGCAACAATGCAATCATCAGCTCTACTAGGGTCAACCCTTGTTGTGAGTGCTTCATCGAGCGAACTCCATTACCAGACAATTTGCATCCTCGGCGAGATTCACACCGGCACCGCTAGTGCAAGCATCGATACTATTCACCGCACCGTCACGCTCTCCCCAATTCAGCACCACACAGGTCAACCCATTGAAGTCGCAGCTATCAATCTTGATCAGCCCATTTGGCAAGGTCTGATTCGCCGCCCACGCCAACTGAGCCAAGTCCAAATCGACTACGTCACACCCATTACCGCACGTCTGAGCGGGAGCGCTGGAAGGAGTGACGATCGCAGTGCCGTTCCGGTAATCGGCAATCTCAGCCGCGTTGGCTTGAATTCGCTCTACTGCATCCTGGGCGATCAGCATGGCCGCACTACGGTAATTAGCATCTTCGGATTTCTGCATCGCAACCACCTGCACACCTGCAAACCCCAGCGCACCGACAGCCAGAACAAGCACCGCGATGAGCACTTCCACCATGCTCACACCTGCTTGAGCACTCTTCATCGAAAGCCTGTTCACGCTCCACACCCCCCTGCGATCGTTTCAACCGTCACACGCCCCAGAAAAGAGAGGGTTATACGCCTACCATCAATGGTGGCATCTTCGTGACAGATCGTGATGTTGTTTCCCGCAGCAGTGAGCCCACCCTCTGGCCTGAAGACAACGGAGGCGATATCACTACGAATCCTGACCTTATCGGCAAGCTGATAAGCGTCGTCACTATTTACAGAGGCCTGATGCACTATCGTCCATCCATTCCCCCAGTCCCCACCCTGGGGTGACACGGTAACCATCGCCCTAGAACTCATAGATTCCGCCCTGGCGGCATTCAAGGCGGAGACTAGGTCGCTCGTAGTTGATCTAACGGCATTATTTGCAACAGTTCTCTGGAAGGACGGCACGGCAAGACTCAACACAATGGCAGCGACCACTAGCGTCACCATCAGCTCGAGCACAGTAAACCCTCTTTCCCGCTGCATTCTCAGAACCTCCACTTTTTGATTGGTAGATCATAAATCTCGCCTACATCAATAGCTCGGCACTGCAGATAGGCGGTCATAATCACCGGACAAGCTGACAACCGATCCGAAGGTGTGGGCCAAGTGCAGATGAAAAGTAACGGATTTACCCTGACCGAACTGCTTGTCGCCTTAGCGTTGCTGGGCATTCTGGTAAGTATTGGCGTGCCGTCGTTCAGCAGGCTGATTAACCAGCATCGCCTGGACAGCGCGCAGGACGCGCTGGAGCGCAGCATCAGGTTTACTCGAAACGAGGCCATCGACCGCAACGAACCGGTGGTCATGATGCCGCTAGCGGGGGACTGGAACAGAGGCTGGCAGGTGTTTGTCGACCGTGACAACAACCTTGCCCTTGGCGCCGATGACGTCCTGTTGCTGGAAGATCAGGCGGCATTGGTGTCGAGCGTCACTGCTAGCGGCCAACTGCAAGGCTACCTGCGCTACAACGCGCTGGGCGAGTCAGAACAGGTGTACGGCGGTTTTCTGGCCGGTAGCTTCAGGCTGTGCCCGCCAGATTTAGCGCAGCGCGGCCGAGCGCTGATCATCAATCGTGTCGGCCGCCTGCGCACGGAATCTCGCCAGTTTGAGGCACGGCAATGCGCAGCTATGCCATGAGTGAGGCGCACACCTGTGACCAGGTGTGCGCCTCAGCACCTCAGGTCCGGTACTCGGCGTTAATCCGCACGTATTCGTGGGAGAGATCGGTGGTCCACAAGGTTTCACTCACCTCGCCGCGCCCCAGCTCGATGCGAATGGTGATCTCTGACTGCCCCATCACACGCGCACCCTGAGACTCTTCGTACTCTGCCGCACGACCGCCCTGGCGGGTAATGCAGACGTCATCCAGATAAACGTCGATTTTCTCGACATCCAGATCCGGCACACCGGCATAGCCAACGGCGGCCAGAATGCGCCCCCAGTTGGGGTCGGAAGCAAAGAGCGCGGTCTTGATCAGCGGAGAATGGGCTACTGCATAAGCGACATCCAGACACTCATCGTTGTTGGCGCCACCGTTGACCCGAATGGTTACGAACTTGGTCGCCCCTTCACCGTCACGCACAATAGCCTGCGCCAGTGTCAGCATCACATCCTTGATGGCGGTTGCCAGCTCCTCGTAGCCCTGGGCTTCGGGGCTATCGATCAGCGGGATGTCCGCCTTGCCGGTAGCAACCAGCATGCAGGAATCGTTGGTGCTGGTGTCGCCATCAATGGTGATGCGATTGAACGACAGGTCGGCCGCCTCCCGCAGCAACGCCTGCAGCAGCGGCTGCGCTACCGGTGCATCGGTAGCGATATAGCCCAACATCGTTGCCATGTTTGGACGAATCATGCCGGCGCCCTTGGAGATACCGGTAATGGTGATGACCTGACCGGCAATCTCGATACGCCGACTGCAGCCCTTGGGCTGGGTATCGGTGGTCATGATGCCTTCAGCAGCATGCGCCCAGTTATCTTCGGCCAGGTCCGCCAGAGCAGCCGGCAGCGCGGCGATAACCTTGTCGGCAGGCAACAACTCGCCAATCACACCGGTACTGAACGGTAGCACTTGCGCCGCCTCACAACCCACCTTCTCGGCCAGCGCCTCACAGGTGCGCTCGGCAGCCTGCATACCAGGCTTGCCGGTACCGGCATTGGCGTTACCGGTATTGACCAGCAGGTACTGCGGCGAACCGGTCAACCGCTGGCGACAGAGGGTGACAGGTGCAGCGCAAAAGGCATTACGGGTAAACACGCCAGCAATGCTGGAGCCCTGAGCGGCCTCCATAACCACGACATCCTTGCGGCCAACACGCTTGATACCGGCCGAAGCAATACCAAGACGAAAACCGGAGACAGGGTGCAACGCAGGTAACGGGCCGAGACCGACAGGCATGTTTGACGCTCCAAAAAAGAGGGAGAGAGGCTGTAAGCTTCAAAAGCATACAGATTCCCCCGACTATAAAGCCGAGGGTTAACGGGTTTACCTTGTAGCTTGCCGCTTGAAGCTTACAACTGCTTTTCAGGCTTAGCTTATCTGCCCGTGGCAGTGCTTGTACTTCTTGCCGGAGCCACAGGGACAGGGGTCATTTCGGCCAACCTTGGGCCCTTCACGGGTCTGCGGCGCAGCAGCTTGTTGGGGCTCTTCGGCAGGCTCTGCCTCGTCTGCGACGGCATTGACCTCTTCATGCTTGAACTGCATGCGACGCTGCATTTCCTCAGCCTGGCGGCGCAGACGCTCCTCTTCTTCGGCCGGGTCCTCGCGACGTACCTGTACATGGCTCAGCACGCGAATGGTGTCGCGCTTGAGCGTTTCCAGCATCTCCTGGAACAGGTTGAAGGCTTCGCGCTTGTATTCCTGTTTGGGGTTTTTCTGCGCATAACCACGCAGATGAATACCCTGACGCAGGTGATCCATAGTCGCCAGGTGCTCTTTCCACAGATCATCCAGCACGCGCAGCAGCATCTGCTTCTCAAAGGTACGCAGGGCTTCAGCGCCGGCCAGCGCTTCCTTCTCGCGATAGGCCTCAACCAACGCGTCCAGAATGCGCTCGGCTACGCCCTGCTCCTGCAACCGCTCGTCCTCATCCAGCCACTGCTGGATCGGCAGATGCAGGCCCAGCTCGCCGGCCAGCGCCTGCTCTAGGCCGCCAATGTCCCACTGCTCGGGCAGACTGCCTGCCGGCATGTGCATGGCAACCATGTCGGTGACCACATCCTGACGGATGGCGGCAATGGTTTCCTCGACCGACTCGCTGGCCAGGATGGAGTTGCGCTGCCCGTAGATCACCTTACGCTGCTCGTTGGCAACGTCGTCGTATTCCAGCAACTGCTTGCGGATGTCGAAGTTGCGCCCCTCAACCTTGCGCTGGGCCTTCTCGATGGCATTGGTGACCATGCGATGTTCGATCGCCTCGCCCTTCTCCATGCCCAGTGCTTTCATGAAGTTCTTCACCCGGTCAGAGGCAAAGATGCGCATGAGGTTGTCTTCCAGCGACAGGTAGAAGCGGCTGGAGCCCGGATCGCCCTGACGGCCGGCACGACCACGCAGCTGGTTGTCGATACGGCGGGACTCGTGACGCTCGCAGGCAATGATGTGCAGGCCGCCGGCTTCCAGCACCTGCTGGTGGCGCAGCTGCCACTCATCCTTGATCTGCGCGATCTGCTGATCGGTGGGGTTCTCGAGGGCCGCGACCTCGGCCTCCCAGTTACCACCGAGGATGATATCGGTACCACGACCTGCCATGTTGGTAGCGATGGTAACCGCGCCCGGACGACCCGCCTGGGCCACGATCTCGGCTTCCTTCTCGTGGAATTTCGCGTTGAGGACCTTGTGCGGCACCTTCTCACGATTGAGCAGTTGCGCCACCACCTCGGAAGACTCGATGGATGCAGTACCTACCAGCACCGGGCGGCCCTGCTCCATGCAATGCTTGATATCGGCGACGATGGCGGCGAATTTCTCTTCGATGCTGAGATAGACCAGGTCGTTGTAATCCTTGCGCACCATCGGCTTGTTGGTCGGAATGACCAGCACGTCGAGGCCGTAAATCTGACGAAACTCGAAGGCCTCGGTATCCGCAGTACCGGTCATACCGGCCAGCTTCTGGTACAGACGGAAATAATTCTGGAAGGTAGTGGAGGCCAAAGTCTGGCTCTCGGCCTGAATCTGCAGACCTTCCTTCGCCTCGATAGCCTGATGCAGGCCCTCGGAAAGACGACGGCCCGGCATGGTGCGCCCGGTGTGCTCGTCAACCAGCAGCACCTGGTTGTTCTGCACGATGTACTCGACGTTGCGATGGAACAGGGTATGTGCACGCAGCGCAGAATTGACGTGATGCAAAAGGCCCAGGTTTTGCGCGGCATAAAGGCTGTCGCCCTCATTGAGCAGCTTCTCGCGTACCAGCAGGTCTTCGATAAACTGGTGACCGCTTTCGGTCAGTTCAACCTGACGCGCCTTCTCGTCGATCAGATAATGACCATCGACCGCCTCCACACCCTCTTCGGCGGCCTGGCCACGCTTGAGCAGGGGGATAAGCTTGTTGATCGCTGCGTACATCTGCGAGCTGTCTTCGGCGGGGCCGGAGATGATCAACGGCGTACGGGCCTCGTCGATCAGAATGGAGTCAACTTCATCGACCACCGCGAAATAGGGCTCGCGCTGGAACTTGTCTTCCAAACGGAAGGCCATGTTGTCGCGCAGGTAGTCAAAGCCCAACTCGTTGTTGGTGCCGTAAGTAATATCGCACTGGTAGGCAGCGCGCTTCTGTTGTGGGTCCTGGAATGGCACCACCACACCAACGGTCATGCCAAGGAACTCGTACAGCGGACGCATGGTATTGGCGTCACGGCTAGCCAGATAGTCGTTGACCGTCACCACGTGAACGCCCTTGCCGGCCAGCGCATTCAGGTAGACAGGCAGCGTTGCTACCAGCGTCTTACCCTCACCGGTTTTCATCTCGGCGATCTTGCCTTCGTGCAGTGTCATGCCGCCGATCAACTGGACATCAAAGTGACGCATGCCCATCACCCGCTTGCCCGCCTCGCGGACAACGGCAAAGGCTTCGGGCAGCAGCTGGTCCAGGGTGGCACCATCGGCCAGGCGTTGCTTGAACTCGCCGGTCTTCGCCTTCAGCTGTTCATCGCTCAGCGCATTCAACCCCTCTTCCTGAGCGTTGATGGCAACAACCACCTTGCCCATGCGCTTCAACTCACGATCGTTCTTGCTTCCCAACAGCTTTCTGACTAACGGCGCAAACATAATCGAATTAGGTATCCATGTGAGAGGTGACGAGCTCAGTCCCGTGCAGCCCGGACCAGCACTGAAAAAGGCATTCTACTCTGATTCTTGCTGCACATTAAACCGCGCAGCCGGCGCGACCTTTGCCAGAACAATTCAGGCAAAGGCCGGTATGAAAGGATATGAGTGGGGGCGGCGCGAGACTAATTCAATGCCAGGAAACGGCGCGGGTTGACCGCCATGCCATTTCGGTAGACTTCCAGATGCAGGTGCGCGCCGGTAGAGCGCCCGGTATTGCCGACCGTGGCAACCTCCTGCCCCTTCTGGACCAGATCGCCCTTGCTCACCTTCAGCTCATTGGCGTGGGCATAACGGGTTTTCAGGCCATTGCCGTGATTGATTTCTACCATATTGCCGTAGGCGCCGTTGCGGGCGGCAAAGGTAACCACGCCAGCCCCAACCGCATAAATGGGGGTACCGCGGGGGGCGGCAAAATCCAGACCGTTATGCATCGAGAAGCGACCGGTGATCGGGTCGGTACGACGACCAAAACCGGAAGACAGGCGCCCGTCAGGCACCGGGATGAAATCGAGAACGGCGTCGACATCGGTCTGCCGGCTGACCATCAAATCTTCCAGCAGCTGCAGTTGGCGAGTGCGGTTATCCACTCGCGCAGACAATTGCTCGATCAGGCTCTGCAGGTCTGGCGCGTTGTAGCTCAGGTCATCATCGCGCAGTTCGGGCCCACCCATGCCGGGCTGAACCTCAGAGCTCAAACCAAAATCGGCCTCGACACCAAAATCAAACTCGCCATCACTGAACTCGCCCAGCTCGGTCAACCGCACACCGAGCGCATCCAGACGGGTCAGGCGCATCTGCAAGCGTGCCAGCTGCTGACTCATACGCTCGATCTGCGCTTGCGTACCATCGTCTTCGAGCAGCGGATCTACTTCATATTCCTGCAGAGCTTGCTGCCAGGCCGGCAGGGCCGAGTCGTCGACACCAGCACTTCCGGAACCGGAAAGCAATTGCCAGGTCACAAGGGAAGCAACCAACGGCAAGGCGAGCAACAGGCTCACTCCCGCGGCAACCCAGTGCGCCCCTAGCGTCACGGTCCGCGACGCACCGTGGCGCCCGGTTAAAATGATGATATTCAAATAACGACCCCAAACAATCGTAGCGGCGCTTCTGTTAGCATGGCCGCTCCTTCACTTCTCTGGCTGGCAGCAACCCCTATGGCATTCCGTCCACTGGATGCACGTCGACCAACCGACCTGTTACGCACCAACAGCACGCTAAAGGCGCTGCTGGAAAAATCCCGTCAAATTGAGCGATTGCAGGCGCTACTGGAGTCCAGACTGGAACCGGCAGCTCGCCCACATTGTCATGTTGCGGCTTTGGATAGCGGCACGTTGCGCCTGGTGGTCAGCAGCAGCCATTGGGCAACCAGACTGCGCTATCAGCAAAAACGGCTGATTCGCCAGCTACAGGCGTTCAACGAATTCGCCACCTTAACGAAAATTCATTGCAAGGTACAACCACCACTGGTCAAAAAAGAACCACCGGTTCGCATTATGCCGCGCTCACAGGTAGCCAGTGCCAGTCTGCGAGAAACCGCTGACTACGTGGAAGACCCGGGCTTGAAAGCCGCCCTGCAACGCCTGGCTCGTCACCACGACGATGGCCAGGGACAGTCCTGAGGCACACAGGGACACCCAAGCCACCATAAAGTTCCCTGCCCACCAAAAAAGAAAACGGCCACCCGAGGGTGGCCGAAACAAAGTACAACGAAACGAGAAAGGTGTGGGCTCAGGCCCTCATACAGCAGTGGCCGGACGCATGAAGGAAATTGGTGCGGTGCCTGCGTCATCGAAGGTCACCAGCTCCCATGCATCCTGATTAGCCAGCAGCGCGCGCAGCAGCTTGTTGTTCAGCGCATGACCGGACTTGTAACCACGGAACTCGCCAACCAGGCTTTTGCCCAGCAAGTACAGGTCACCAATGGCATCCAGGATCTTGTGCTTCACAAACTCGTCTTCGTAGCGCAGACCGTCTTCATTCAGCACGCGGTATTCGTCAACGACAATGGCGTTGTCAACGCTGCCGCCGAGCGCCAGGTTCTGTGAACGCAGGTACTCGATATCGCGCATGAAGCCAAAGGTGCGTGCCCGGCTGACTTCCTTAACAAAGGAGGTACTGGAGAAGTCGACGCTGGCGTACTGGCTACGACCACGGAACACAGGGTGGTCGAAATCAATCCCGAAGCTGACCTTGAAGCCCTCGAAAGGCACGAAGGTCGCGGTTTTGCCGTCCTCCTCGACAGTCACTTCCCGCTTGATGCGGATGAACTGCTTGGCTGCATCCTGCTCGGCAATACCTGCCGACTGAATCAGGAATACGAAGGGACCGGCACTGCCGTCCATGATCGGGACTTCCGGCGCGCTCAACTCGACATAGGCGTTATCGATCCCCAGACCGGCCATGGCAGACAGCAGATGCTCGACGGTATCGACCTTGGCACCATCCTTGATCAGGGTGGTGGACATGGTCGTCTCGCCCACGCACTCGGCTCGGGCAGGGACCTCGACCACAGGGTCGAGATCCACGCGACGGAACACGATACCCGTGTCAATCGGTGCCGGCTTCAGGGTGAGATATACCTTCTCACCCGAATGCAGACCTACACCGGTTGCCCGGATGACGTTCTTCAGTGTGCGTTGTCTGATCATGTTTGCTTCCGCTCTGGTTGCGAAAAACCCTCAATAAATTGGCGTGCATCATAGCAAAGACCGCTTTTGATGAATACCAATTACCCCTATGCCTCCGATTAACTAGATCAATCGGCCTGACGACGCAGGAAGGCCGGGATATCCAGGTAGTCCAGATCTTCTGCCGGCTTGCTCAGGTGCGCCGCAGCGCTGGTTGCAGGCTGATTACGCATCACGGTCGGGCGATCCAGGTCACGATAGTTGGGTGCAGCAGCGTCGGACTGACGGGCAGTCGGTGCAGCAGCAGCGGTGTTGTCGACAACCTTGACCGGCTTCTCGCGTGCGCCCAGACCAGTGGCAACCACGGTAACGCGCAGCTCGTCACGCAGTTCAGGATCGATAACGGTACCCACAACAACAGTCGCAGACTCAGAAGCGAATTCCTCAACGGTGCTACCCACTTCGGAGAACTCACCCAGCGACAGGTCGGGGCCAGCGGTGATGTTAACCAGGATACCGCGAGCGCCCATCAGGTTAACGTCTTCGAGCAGCGGGCTGCGGATAGCCGCTTCGGCCGCTTCGCGGGCGCGGTTCGGGCCGCTGGCGTGGCCGGTACCCATCATTGCCATGCCCATTTCGCTCATGACGGTTTTCACGTCGGCAAAGTCGACGTTGATCATACCCGGGCGCATGATCAGGTCAGCAATACCCTGTACCGCGCCCAGCAGCACGTCGTTGGCTTTGCTGAAAGCAGCCAGCAGGCTGGCATCTTTGCCCAGTACGGTGAGCAGTTTTTCGTTCGGGATGGTGATCAGCGAGTCAACGTGCTGGCTCAGCTCGCGGATACCTTCTTCGGCAACCTGCAGACGCTTGCGACCTTCAAACGGGAACGGCTTGGTCACCACGGCAACAGTTAGGATGCCCATTTCTCGCGCAACTTCAGCAACGATCGGCGCAGCACCGGTACCGGTACCACCGCCCATGCCTGCGGTAATGAACACCATGTCGGAGCCTTGCAGGACTTCTGCAATGCGCTCGCGGTCTTCGATCGCCGCTTCACGGCCGATCAGCGGATTCGCGCCGGCACCCAGACCCTTGGTCACGCCGGAGCCGAGTTGCAGGACAGTGCGGGCGCTGACGTTTTTCAGCGCTTGCGCGTCGGTATTGGCGCAGATGAAGTCAACGCCTTCCACGTTGTTGACCACCATGTGCTGGAGGGCGTTTCCGCCACCGCCGCCAACGCCGACGACTTTGATTACTGCGTTCTGGGGAACATTATCGATAAGTTCGAACATGGCCTTTCTCCTTGAATCACTCTTTGTTTCGTTGTCGTTTCGTTTACTGCATATGCCCGCTCTGGCGGGTCTGATAACTGCGGGCGACTAGAAGTTGCCCTGGAACCACTTCTTCATACGCTCGACCACTGACGCCTTGTTGCTGTCAGTTGGCTGAGAGCTTTGCTCACCGTGGTGCTTGATGCCGTAATGCAGCAGGCCCACACCGGTGGCGTAAATCGGGTTGCGGACCACATCGGTCAGCCCCTTGAACTCCTGGGGCATACCAAGGCGAACCGGCATGTGGAAAATCTCTTCGGCCAGCTCAATGGCCCCTTCCATCTTCGCGGTGCCACCGGTCAGCACGATGCCGGCCGGGATCATGTCTTCAAAGCCGGACCGACGCAGCTCTGCCTGAATCAGCGTGAACAGCTCGTCGTAGCGCGGCTCGACCACCTCCGCCAGCGCTTGACGCGACAGGTCGCGCGGCGGGCGCTCGCCCACACTGGGCACCTTGATGGTTTCCTCCGGGCCGGCCAGCTTGGCCAGCGCGCAGGCGTAGCGAATCTTGATTTCTTCGGCGTACTGGGTCGGCGTACGCAGCGCCATGGCGATGTCGTTGGTGACCTGATCACCGGCGATCGGAATCACCGCAGTGTGGCGAATCGCCCCTTCGGTAAAGATCGCGATGTCAGTGGTGCCGCCACCAACATCTACCAAGCAGACGCCCAGCTCTTTCTCGTCCTCGGTCAGCACCGCGTAGCTGGAGGCCAGTTGCTCCAGGATCACGTCTTCGACTTCCAGGCCGCAGCGGCGGATGCACTTTTCAATGTTCTGCACCGCGTTCAGCGCGCAGGTCACCAGGTGCACCTTGGCTTCCAGACGCACGCCCGACATGCCCAGTGGCTCGCGTACGCCCTCCTGGTTATCGATGACGTATTCCTGCGGCAGGATGTGCAGCACCTTCTGGTCCGCCGGAATGGCGACCGCCTGACCTGCATCCAATACGCGTTCGATATCGGCCTGCACCACTTCACGGTCGCGGATCGCAACAATGCCGTTGGAGTTGAGGCTGCGGATGTGGTTACCGGCGATACCGGCGTAGACCGAGTGAATCTGGCAGCCGGCCATCAGCTCGGCTTCCTCGATGGCGCGCTGAATCGACTGCACGGTCGACTCGATGTTCACCACCACGCCTTTCTTGAGTCCGCGCGAGGGATGCGAGCCGATACCGACGATCTCCAGCTCGCCGTCCGAGCCGATCTCACCGACCAGCGCGACCACCTTGGAGGTGCCGATGTCCAGGCCCACAATCATTCTGCTGCCCTGCTTGCTTGCCATAATCTCCCGTTACTCCCCCGCTGTTTCCGCCGTGGCGGCTTCTCGCCAGGCCACGGCCATACCGTTGCTGTAGCGCAGGTCAACCCGCGCGATCAGGTCACGACGGTCGGACAGCATCAGCTGCTCGACGGTCATGAACCGCTGCATCTTTTCCACCAGATTGTCGCGACCGAGCAGCAACTGCATGCCGTCCTCGGTGGTCAGGAACCAGCTGCCGCGGTCGCGCAACTCCAGGCTGCTCACCACCATGCCCTGCGGGCGCAGCAGGCCACTGAACTGCTGGTACTGGCGCATGACCTTGCGCTTGGCGCGCTCGGGCCCGCTCAAGCGCGGCAGCTCGCTGAAGCTGCCGATGTTCTGCGGCATGAATGCCTTGCCCTCGTTGTTGAGCAGCGCGCTGTCGCCCCAGCGAGCAACCGGCAGTTGCTCATCCAGTTGAATAACCAGACGATCCGGCCAGACCCGGCGCACTGACGCCTGAGCGACCCAGGGCATGGCCTGCAGGTCGGTGTGCAGACCGTCCAGATCGATGCCCAGGAAGCTGTCTTGCAGATAGGGTTCAATCACCCCCTGCACCGCATCGCCATCAATGTATTGCAGGTCGCCCTCAACGCTGATCAGCGCGATAGGGCGATCAGCCAAGGGCATCAGGCGGCTGCCCAGCTCGTACAGGCCCATACCCAGGGCCACCAGCAGCAGCGGCCACAGCAGTTGCTGCAAACGCCGCCCGATACCCTGCAGGCCCGCGCTCGGCAGACGCAGGCGCGGCATTTGCCGTGGCTGCGCCGGCTGCACGCGCACGGCGCCACGGCTGCCTGCCTTACGGCGAGGCGGCGGCGGTGCACTGCGTGTATCGCGAATAGCCTGCATTCAGTTATCCATCAGTTCAGGGTGCCAGCCAGAATGGCCAGTACCAGATCGCCAAAACTCAACCCCGTGGCCTTGGCCGCCATGGGCACCAGGCTGTGGTCCGTCATGCCCGGCACGGTGTTGACTTCCAGCAGGTAAAAGTTGCCCTGCTCGTCCTGCATCACGTCTACCCGGCCCCAGCCTTTGCAGCCCACGGCCTCGAAGGCACGCAGACTGAGCGCCTTGAGCTGCGCTTCCTGCTCGGGCGGCAAACCGCACGGGCACAGGTACTGGGTGTCATTGGCCTGATACTTGGCCTCATAGTCATAAAAGGTGTGCGGCGTACGCAGGCGGATCGGCGGCAGCGCCTGACCGTCCAGCACGGCGACGGTAAACTCGGCGCCCTGTATCCACTGCTCGACCAGCGCTTCGCTGTCGTAGGACTGCGCGCCCTGCCAGGCATCCTGCAGCTGCTGCAGACTGTCAGCCTTGGCCATGCCGATGCTGGAACCTTCGTGCAGCGGCTTGATGATCAGCGGCGTGCCCAGACGCTCGACAATCTCGGCACACTGCTCGCCATCACGCAGCATGGCGTAAGCCGGCGTCGGCAGGCCCAGGCTTTGCCAGATCTGTTTGGTACGCAGTTTGTCCATACCGATCGCCGAGGCCATGACGCCACTGCCGGTATAGGGAATACGCAAACTTTCAAGCAGGCCCTGCAGGCTGCCATCCTCACCGCCGCGCCCGTGTAGCGCGATAAACACCCGGTCCGGCCGCTCATTCAACAGCTGTTCGGCCAATTGCGCGCCAGCGTCGATGCCGTAGGCGTCTACGCCAGCGGCCTGCAGTGCAGCCAGCACGGCAGCACCGGATTTGAGGGACACCGCGCGCTCGGCAGAACTACCGCCAAACAGCACCGCTACCCGCCCGAATACAGATACGTCGGCCATCAGGCTTTACCCTCCCGGGAATGAGTTGCCAGGGCATCGGCCAACTGCACCGACAACCCGCCAATATCACCGGCACCCTGGGTCAGCAGGATGTCGCCCGGTTGCAGCACTGCTTCGAGCAGCGGCATGACGTCGGCATCACGCTCGACGTAGATCGGATCCAGCTGGCCGCGCTGGCGAATGCTGCGGCACAGGTGTTTGCTGTCTGCGCCCGTCACCGGCTCTTCGCCGGCGGGATAGACTTCCATCAGCAGCAGCGCATTTGCTTCACCCAGCACCTGCACAAAATCTTCGTAGAGATCGCGGGTACGGCTGTAGCGGTGCGGCTGATAGAGCATCACCAGGCGGCGTTCCGGCCAGCCGGCGCGCACGGCCTTGATCACGGCAGCCACTTCGCGCGGGTGGTGACCGTAGTCGTCCACCAGCATGATTTCGCCTGCACCCCAGCGGAAGTTGCCCTGTACCTGGAAGCGCCGACCAACACCCTGGAAACCGGCAAGACCGTCAACAATCGCGCGGTCAGACACGCCCTCGTCGGTGGCCACGGCGATGGTTGCCAGCGAGTTGAGCACGTTGTGAACGCCCGGCATGTTGACCGATACGTCCAGCGGCTCGCGCCCTTCACGCAGCACGGTAAAGAAGGTCTGCATGCCACGCTGGTGGATGTTCACGGCACGGATGTCGGCGTCTTCGGACTGGCCGTAGGTCACCACTTGCCGATTGATCTGCGGCAGAATCTCGCGCACGACCGGGTCATCAATGCACAGCACGGCCAGGCCGTAGAACGGCAGGTTGTGCAGAAACTCGACAAAGGTGCGCTTGAGTTTGCTGAAGTCGCCCTCGTAGGTCTCCATGTGGTCGGCATCGATGTTGGTAACGATCGCCACCATCGGCTGCAAATGCAGGAACGACGCGTCGCTTTCATCGGCCTCGGCCACCAGATAGCGGCTTTCACCCAGCTGGGCGTTGGTGCCGGCAGCGGTCAGCTTGCCGCCAATAACAAAGGTCGGGCTCATGCCGTCGGCAGCCAGCACCGAAGCAATCAGGCTGGTCGTAGTGGTCTTGCCGTGGGTGCCGGCAACGGCGATACCGTGGCGATAGCGCATCAGCTCAGCCAGCATCTCGGCGCGCGGCACCACAGGAATGCGACGCTCGATGGCGGCGGCTACTTCCGGGTTCTGCGGGTTGATCGCGCTGGATACCACCAGCACATCGGCTTCCAGCAGGTTCTCGGCACGATGACCGATGTCGATGCGCGCACCAAAGGACGCCAGTCGTTCGGTTACGGCGGAACGCTTGAGGTCCGAGCCCGACACCTCGTAGCCAAGGTTCAGCAACACCTCGGCAATACCGCACATGCCCACACCGCCAATACCAACAAAGTGGATATGGCGGATACGCCGCATGCCCGGCAGCGTGAAGGTGGCCTGAGTGGTTTTGTTAGTGCTCACGGGCAACCTCCAGGCAAGCACGCACGACGTCGGCGGTGGCGTTGGGGGTGGCTTGTTCACGGGCTCGTTGGGCCATCTGTTGCAGCTGCTCCGGGTTATTCATGTAAGTC
Organism: Halopseudomonas pachastrellae; assembly: GCF_900114765.1. Lineage (GTDB taxonomy): Bacteria > Pseudomonadota > Gammaproteobacteria > Pseudomonadales > Pseudomonadaceae > Halopseudomonas > Halopseudomonas pachastrellae. The sequence goes on along the minus strand of NZ_FOUD01000026.1, from coordinate 16,259 downwards.
GTCAGGGTATTGGCCAATTGCTCGGCATCGAGCTCTTTCTGGGGCATCAGCACAGCGGCGCCGCGGTCAGCCAGGTAACGGGCGTTGGCGGTCTGGTGATCGTCAATAGCGTGCGGCAGCGGCACCAGCAGCGAAGGCCGGCCAGCCGCGGCCAGCTCGCATACCGTCAGGGCACCGGCTCGGCAGATCACAAGATCAGCCCAGGCGTAGGCACCAGCCATGTCGGCGATAAAGGCTTCAACCTCGGCGCGCACACCGGCCTGCTCATAGGCTTCGCGCGCCAGCAGCAGATGCTGCTTGCCGCACTGGTGCACCACCTGCGGCCGCTGCGCGGGATCAATCTTGGCCAGCGCCGCCGGCAGTAGCTTGTTCAGCGGCATGGCGCCGAGGCTGCCACCCAGTACCAGCAGGCGCAGAGGACGGCTGCCGTCCCAGCTCAGCGCTGGCGTGGCAAAGATATCCTCACGCACCGGGTTGCCGGTGCTGCGGCGGTCTGCGCCTTCGGCAAAACTGCCGGCAAAGCCTTCACAGCGACGTTTGGCCAGACGCGCCAACAAGCGATTAGCGGTGCCGACCACGGCGTTCTGCTCGTGGATCACCAGCGGGATACGGCGCAGCCAGGCAGCCAGACCACCCGGCCCGGTGGCGTAGCCACCAGCGCCCAGTACGCAGATGGGCTTCAGCTGTTTCAGCAGCTTCAGCGACTGCCCCAGCGCGCGCAGGATGCGGAACGGCGCTTTCAGCAGATCCAGCTTGCCCTTGCCGCGCAGCCCCTGAATGTCGATGTAATGGATCGGGAAGCCAGCCTGGGGTACCAGGTCCACTTCGATACCGCGTCGGGTACCCAGCCAATGCACCTCATAGCCCTGCTCCTTGAGCAGACGCGCGCAAGCCAGTGCCGGGAAGACATGTCCACCGGTGCCGCCGGCCATTACCAGTACCTTATTGCTCATTGCTGGCCTCCTGGCGCGGTTGACGGCGCTCCCAGTCGATGCGCAGCAACAGACCGAGACAGATGCAGCAGACCACCAGCGAGCTACCGCCATAACTGAGGAACGGCAGCGTCAGCCCCTTGGTTGGCAGCAGGCCGATGTTGACCCCCACGTTGATCAGAATCTGGCCACACCACATGATTGCCAGGCCGTAAGCCAGATAGGCGTGGAACAGCATGCCCTCGCGCTCGGCAGCCAGACCCACGTACAGGCCACGTACCGCAACAAAGATCAGCAGGGCAAAGGCTGCCAGCGCACCGATCATGCCCAGCTCCTCGGCCAGCACGGCAAACACAAAGTCGGTGTGCGCCTCGGGCAGATAGAATTGCTTCTGAATGCTGTTGCCCAGACCAACGCCAAACCACTCGCCACGGCCAAAGGCGATCAGCGCCTGGGTCAGCTGGTAACCGGTGCCGTACGGGTCTTGCCACGGGTCGAGGAAACCGGTCAGGCGCTGCAGACGGTAGGGTTCGGCCCAGACGGCCAGCGCAGCGAGCGCGCCAAGCGAGCCGAATAGCAGCAGGAAGCGGAACAGCCCGACGCCGCCCAGGAACAGCATCCCGGTGGCCGCGCCCAGCAGCACCACAGTGGCACCAAAGTCCGGCTCGACAATCAGTAGGCAGGCCATGGGCCCAAGCACCATGAAGGGTTTGATAAAGCCGAACCAGGCCTCTTTGACCTCATCCTGGCGATGCACCAGGTAACCGGCCAGAAAGACCACGGCAAACAGCTTGGCCAATTCCGAGGGCTGAATGTTGATCGGGCCGACACCAATCCAGCGCCAGCTACCGTTCACCTCACGCCCAATGCCCGGGATGAGTACCGCCACCAGCAAGGCAAAGCCGAGGAACAGCAGCAGGAAGCGGAAACGCTCCCACACAGCCACCGGCACCGACAAGGTCACCGCCAGCGCGCCCAGGCCAACCAGCAGATAAACGATCTGACGGTTCATGTAGTACAGCGGGCTGCCAAGGCGACCGGCTGCGACTTCCATCGAGGCGGAAGTCACCATCACCAGCCCGAGCGCCAGCAGCCCAAAGGCCCCCACCAGTAGCGGCAGGTCCATATCAAAGCGGCGCGCGCCAAACAGCGGAGCAGCGGCCTCACGCAGGTTCAGAGACAGGTTCATGCGCCCAGCCTCCCGACCGCGTCGGCAAACAGCCGGCCCCGTTCTTCAAAGTTGCGGAACATGTCCAGGCTGGCGCAGGCGGGCGACAGCAGCACCAGATCGCCGGCTTCTGCCAGTTCAGCGGCCACGCTGACGGCGTCTTCGATTGAGCCGACACGGCGTTGCACCACCGCATCGCCCAGCGCGGCGCTCAACCGGTCAGCGTCACGGCCAAGCAGCACCACCGCACGGCAGTGCGCGGCAACAGGAGCCTGCAACGGCGCAAAGTCGGCGCCCTTGCCATCGCCACCGGCAATCAGCACCAGCTTGCCGTCCATGTCCGCAGCAAAGCCGTTGATCGCCGCCAGCGCAGCGCCCACGTTGGTTGCCTTGGAATCATCAAAGTACGCCACGTCGTTATGGCTGCCGACCCACTGGCAGCGGTGCGGCAGGCCGGTGAAGCTGCGCAGCGTATCGAGCATCGCAGCCATCGGCAGACCAGCCGCCTGCCCGAGCGCCAACGCCGCCAGCGCATTGGACTGATTGTGCGCGCCGCGCATTTTCAGCTCGCGGGTCGGCATCAGCGCCTTGAATTCATAAGCCAGCCAGCTCTCGCCGGCCTGCTCGATCAGACCAAAGCCCTTGAAGTCAGGACGCGACAGACCAAAGGTCAGTCGCGGCAGATCGTCTGCCACCAGCGGACGCGACAGCGCGTCATCGCGGTTCACCACAACCTGCTGCGCGCCGCGGAAGATGCGGTGCTTGGCCAGGTGATAGGTAGCCAGCGTGCTGTAGCGATCCATATGGTCTTCACTGATATTGAGCACGGTGGCGACCATGGCATTGAGGTTAGCCGTGGTCTCCAGCTGAAAGCTCGACAGCTCCAGCACGTACAGCTCCGGCTGCTCATCCAAAAGATCCAGCGCAGGCGTGCCCAGGTTGCCGCCCACCGCCACCTTGACGCCGGCTGCAGCGGCCATCTCGCCGACCAGCGTGGTCACGGTGCTCTTTGCGTTGGAGCCGGTGATCGCCACGATCGGCGCTTTGGCAACACGGGCAAAGAGTTCGATATCACCCACGATGCTGACGCCTGCCTTGGCGGCGGTCTGCAGTGCAGGCGTTGCCAGCGCCACGCCAGGGCTGACAATCAGTTCGTCGGCAGCACACAGCAGCGCCTCATCCAGCTCGCCGAGGTACAGATCAGCCATGGGGGCAAAACGCTTCAGCTTTTCCAGCCCGGGCGGGTTTTCACGGGTGTCGGCCACGGCAAAGGACAGGCCCTGGCCCGCCAGATAACGGGCGACCGAGAGCCCGCTACTGCCGAGCCCGACGATGATCCGTTTCTTGTCCGTGGTAATCAGTGACACGCCCTGCTCCTTAACGCAGCTTCAATGTGGCCAGACCGATCAGCACCAGTACGACGGTGATGATCCAGAAGCGCACAATCACGCGCGGCTCCGGCCAGCCTTTGAGTTCAAAGTGGTGATGGATCGGCGCCATGCGGAACACCCGGCGCCCGGTCAGCTTGAACGACGCCACCTGCACGATGACCGACAGCGTTTCGACCACGAAAATGCCGCCCATGATGAACAGCACAATTTCCTGTCGCACGATCACGGCAATCACACCCAGCGCCGCGCCGAGTGCCAGCGCGCCCACGTCGCCCATGAAGACCTGGGCGGGATAGGTGTTGAACCAGAGAAAGCCAAGACCGGCGCCCAGCAGCGCACCGCAGAAAATGATCAGCTCGCCCGCGCCCGGCACATAGGGGATCAGCAGGTATTCCGCAAACTTGGCGTTACCGGACAGGTAGGCAAAGATGCCCAACGCGCCGCCAACCATCACGGTCGGCAAAATGGCCAGGCCATCCAGCCCGTCAGTCAGGTTGACCGCGTTGCTGGAGCCGACGATGACGAAGTAGGTCAGCACGACAAAGAGCACGCCCAGCTGAAACTCGACCTGCTTGAAGAACGGCACGATCAGCGTGGTCTCGACCGGCGTCTTTGCCGCCATATAAAGGATGATTGCCGCTGCCAGACCAAAAACGGACTGCCAGAAATACTTCCAGCGCGACGGCAGGCCACGGGAGTTTTTCTCGATCACCTTGCGGTAATCATCAACCCAGCCCACTGCACCAAAGCTGATGGTCACGCCCAGTACCACCCAGACATACAGGTTGCGCAGGTCAGCCCACAGCAGCGTGGCGATGCCGATAGCGACAAGAATCAGCGCGCCGCCCATGGTGGGCGTGCCCTTTTTGGACAGGTGCGACTGCGGGCCATCGGTACGCACCGACTGGCCAATCTGACGCACCTGCAGGGTACGAATCATCCAGGGCCCCAGACACAGCGCGATAGCCAGCGCGGTCAGCACACCCAGAATGCCGCGCAGGGTCAGGTACTGGAATACCGAAAAGCCGGAGTAGTACTGCTGGAGAAACTCGGCAAGGAAAAGCAACATTTCAGCTGGCCCCGTTGTCGTTGTTGTGCGCGTCAGCCGGGGCCAGAAGGCCGGCGACGACAGTATCCATGCCCGCACTGCGCGAGCCTTTCACCAACACACGGGTGTTGGCATCCAGAGTGGGAGCCAGCGCGGCAACCAGCGCCTCGCGGCTATCGAACAGGCAGCCCTGCTCGCCAAAAGCATCAACGGCCAGGGCGGACAGCCGGCCGGTGGCATAAAGGGCGTCCAGGCCGACCTTGCGAGCGTGCTCACCAACCTCACGGTGGCTTTGCTCAGCCCACTCGCCCAGCTCGCCCATGTCACCCAGCGCCAGCACGCGGCGCCCGTCCAGGCTGGCCAGCAGGTCAATGGCGGCGATAACAGAGGCAGGGTTGGCGTTGTAGGCGTCGTCGATGATCTGCGCACCGCCCAGGCCGACCGCCCAGTTGCCACGACCATCAACGGGTGCCAGTGCAGCCAGGCCCGCGGCAATGGCGCTCAGGTCGGCACCAGCCTGCAAGGCGGCGCCGGCAGCGGCCAGCGCGTTGGCAACGTTGTGCATGCCGCGCAGCTGCAGCTGCACGGACACGCCACCTGCCGGCGTGATCAGGTTGAAGTGCGGGCGACCCTGCTCGTCCAGTTCAAGCGCCTCGGCGCGCAGCTGCGCGGTCGGATTCTTCAGACTGAAAGAGCTGGCGGTGCGGCGGCTGCCGAGCAACTGATACCACTGCTCGAACCAGGGGCTATCCAGGTTCAGCACCGCATGACCACCGGCCGGCAGCGCAGAAACAATTTCGCCTTTGGCCTTGGCAATGCTCTCTGGGCTGCCAAAGCGGCCAACGTGCGCCATCTCGGCGTTGGTCAGCACGCTGATCTGCGGCTTGACCAGGCCCATGCTGTAATTGATGTCGCCCACCTGAGCGGCGCCCATCTCGATGACCGCAAAGCGGTGCTCGCTGGTGAGTTGCAGCAGCGTCAGCGGCACACCCAGTTCGTTGTTCAGATTGCCGCGCGTGGCGAGTACCGGCCCGCATTCGCGCAGAATGGCGGCCAGCATTTCCTTGACGGTGGTTTTGCCGCTGGAGCCGGTAATGCCGATTACCGTGCCGGTGAACTGCTTACGCACCAGAGCGGCCAGGCTACCCAGCGCCAACTGGCAGTCATGCACCAGCAACTGCGGCAGCGGATCGTCCACCAGGTACTCGACCATCGCCGCAGCTGCGCCGTTTTCACGGGCCTGGGCAACAAAGTCATGACCGTTGCTGCGGCTGCCAGCCAAGGCAACAAACAGACCGCCACGCTCGACGGTACGGGCATCAATGCTGACGCTGTCAAAATGAGTATCGACCCCGTTCAGGGTCGCCATCAGGGGTTTCAGCAGGTCGCTCAGACGCAGCGCTTCAAGCATGGCTGGCCTCCCACTGCTGCAGAGCCTGACCGGCTTGTTCAATATCGCTGAAGGGGTGACGCACGCCGTCGATCTCCTGGTAATTCTCGTGACCCTTGCCGGCGAGCAGAATGACATCGCCGGTCTGTGCAGCAGCAATCGTCTGCGCGATTGCCTGTGCACGGTTGGGTATGACGGTCAACGCCTGCGGGTGTTCCGCGCCCTGACAAACTTGTTCAATGATCTGTGCCGACGCCTCGGTACGAGGGTTGTCGTCGGTCACCACAACTTTCGCTGCGTGCTGCTCGGCAATGCGCGCCATCAGCGGCCGCTTGCCGTTGTCGCGGTCGCCACCGCAACCAAACACGCAAATAACACGACCGGCCGCGTGCTCGTGCAAGGCGACCAGTGCTTTTTCCAGCGCATCCGGTGTGTGCGCGTAATCCACCACCACCAGCGGCAGCGCGCCGCCACCCAGGCGCTGCATGCGCCCTGCTGGCGGCAGCAGTGACGCCACCTGCGCCAACGCAGCGTCAGCATCCACTCCAAGCGCCAGCAGACTGCCGAGCACGGCGAGCAGGTTGCTGAGGTTGAAGCGACCGAGCAGCGGGCTGCGCAGGTTGAATTCTTTACCCTGAATGAAAAGGCGGGCACTCAGGCCCAGACTGTCGGATTGCACGTCGGCACAATACAGAGCAGCGCCGCTGTCCTGCAGGCTGAAGCCAATGACCGGGCAGGCGCAGCTGGCGGCCAGCTCGCGACCAAAGCGGTCATCCAGGTTGATCACCGCCGCACTCAGCGGGCGCTTGAACAGCTCGGCCTTGGCTTCACCGTAGGCCTGCATGCTGCCGTGGTAATCCAGATGGTCGCGACTCAGGTTGGTGAACACGCCGACCGCAAAGCGCACGGCCGCGACCCGCTGCTGATCCAGCGCGTGGGACGACACCTCCATGGCGACCTGACGCGCGCCCTCTGCCTGCAGACTGGCCAACTGGCGCTGCACGGCGAGGGCATCGGGGGTGGTCATGCCATGATCGATCAGTGCATCGGGGAAACCGCTGCCCAGGGTACCGATCACGCCACAGCGCGAACCCAACTGGTTCAGCGCCTGGGCCAGCATCTGGCTGATACTGGTTTTGCCGTTGGTGCCGGTAATGCCCACCACCTGCAGCGCAGCACTGGGCTGGCCGTAAAAGCGATCGGCCAACGCCGACAGCTGCTGGTGCAGGCCGCTGACCGCAAGCATGGGCACAGCCAGCGCCGGGGCACTGAAACCTTCCGGCTCAAAAGCAACCGCAACCGCACCCGCAGCAACCGCTTGCTCAATGTGGCGGCGGCCGTCGTGCTGGCGGCCAGCACAGGCCAGAAACAGATCACCGGCCTTTACGCGGCGGCTGTCCAGGGCCAGGCCCTGAATCTCGGTATCGGCCTGGGTCAGGTCAGGGAGCAACTGAGACAGCTTCATCCACGCCCCCCTTCCGCAGGCGGCGCGGGCAACTCTACCTGCTGCAGGCCGGCCAGGTTGTCCGGCGCGATGTTCATCAAACGCAGTACGTTGGACATCAGGCCGCCAAACACCGGCGCCGCAACCAGGCCACCGTAATAGCCACCTTCGCTTGGCTCATCGATTACCACAGCGATGGCGATGCGCGGATCGGTGCTCGGCCCGAAGCCGGCAAACAGTGAGCGATAGGAATCTTCGCGATAGCCCTTTTCAGAGGTACTGGCCTTACGCGCGGTGCCACTCTTGCCGGACACGTGGTAACCGGGCACACGTGCCCGGTAGGTGCCGCCGTCGGCCTCGATCACATTTTGCAGCATGGTCTGCACCATGCGTGTCGCCTCTTCGGGCAACACCTGTTCTCCAGCAGGCTGCTCATCTACCTGCAGCAGCGACATCGGCACCTTGCGGCCGTCGTTGGCCAGAATCGCGTAGGCTTGCGCCAGCTGCACGGCAGTAACCGACAAGCCGTAGCCGTAGGACAGCGCGGCAGTCTCAGCGGAGCGCCAGGTACGGTAGGTTGGCAGCTTGCCGACACCCTCACCCGGGAAGCCGACACCGGTGTACTCGCCCAGACCGACCGCCTGCATGGCGTCGTGCACGGCCTCGCCGCCGATATCCAGCGCTACCTTACTCATGCCGACGTTACTGGACTTGAGCAGAATGCCGCCCAGATCCAGCACGCCGCCCGGGGCGCGAGATACGTCGCGAATGGTGTACTGCCCGATACGCAGGGTGCCTGGATACACATTTACCTGATCGCTCGGTTTCCAGCGCCCGGTGGCCAGCGCCGCCGTCATGGAAATCGGCTTCATGGTCGAGCCCGGTTCGAACACATCGATCATGGCGCGGTTACGCATCATGCTGGGCTGCAGGTTGGAGCGGTTGTTCGGGTTGTAGGACGGGTGGTTGACCATGGCCAGCACCTCGCCCGTCTTCACATCCAGAATCACCACCGAGCCTGCCTTGGCGCCAAACTCCTGCATGCCCTCGCGCAGTTCGCGGTGGGCCAGGTATTGCAGACGCAGATCGATGGACAGGCGCAGATCATTGCCAGGGCGCGCATTGGCAACCACCTGCACATCCTTGATCAAGCGACCACGGCGATCCTGCAGGACCTGGCGGCGACCGGGCACGCCCTGCAGCCATTGGTCATAAGCCAGTTCGAGCCCTTCCTGTCCTTGCTCATCGACGTTGGTAAAGCCGACCAGATGGGCAGCGACCTCACCAGCTGGATAGAAGCGGCGGTACTCTTCAATGCTGTAAACGCCGTGCACATCCAGCGCCATCACCGCCTCGCCTTCCGCTGGCGTCATGCGGCGACGCAGGTAGATGAACTCCTTGTCGGCGTTTGCCTTGAGGCGCTCGCTGAAGGTAGACAGGTCAGTGCCCAGCGCAGCGGCAAGCGCCGGCCAGTGCGACTGCTGATCGATCAGTTGCGAGGGGTTGGCCCAAATAGTGAGCACAGGGGTGCTGACCGCCAGCGGCTCGCCGTTACGGTCGGTAATTTGGCCGCGATGGGCCGGGATCGGCACATGGCGCACGCTGCGCTTGTCGCCCTGGCTTTTCAGGAAGCCCTCGTCCAGCACGTGCAGCTCGGCAATCCGCCAGCCCACGGCCACGCAGCACAAGCCGAGCACGCCCACCACCAGGCGGAAACGCCAGGGGTAGAGGCTGCCATTGGGCTTGAGTGCGAACTTTCTCATGGCTGCACCAGAATCACGTCGCTGGGCTCGGGCACCTTCATGCCGAGCTGCTCGGTGGCAATGCGTTCGATACGGCTGTAGGCCGTCCAGGTGCTTTGCTCCAGCACCAGACGCCCCCATTCGGCCTGCGCTTTTTCACGCACGTCCATTTCACCGGCCAGCTCGTTCAGCAACTGACGGCTCCAGTGCGCGCTGAATGCAACCGCCAGCGCACTGACAATCACCAGCACCGCGACCAGCAGCAGCCAGCCGCTGCCGGCAGGCAGGCCTGAGCGGCGGGATTGGGGCGCCGGGGCGGTCATTAGCGTTTCTCCGCTACGCGCAGCACGGCGCTGCGAGCACGGGGGTTGGCGTCTACCTCGGCGGCACTCGGCTTGATCGCCTTGCCCACCAGGTTGATGGACACCGGGATATCGATATCGCGGATAGGCAGGTCGCGCGGAATGGGCGCGCCCTTGGCCTCACGACGCATGTACTGCTTGACCATGCGATCTTCCAGCGAATGAAAGCTGATCACCGCCATCCGCCCGCCAGGCGCCAGCACATCAAGCGCCGCGCGCAGGCCGTCAGCCAGGTCATCCAGCTCACGATTGATAAAGATGCGAATACCCTGGAAAGCACGGGTTGCCGGGTGCTTGCCCTTTTCCCAGGCGGGGTTGGCTTCTTTAATGACGGCAGCGAGGTCAGCAGTGCGGGTAAACGGCTGCTCGGCGCGGCGGGTTACCACAGCGCGCGCCATGCGCTTGGCAAAACGCTCTTCGCCGTACTCCTTGAGCACAGTCGCGATATCCGCCTCGCTGGCGCTGTTGATCCAGTCGGCCGCGCTCTGCCCCGCAGAGGGATTCATGCGCATGTCCAGCGGGCCGTCATTGAGAAAGCTGAAGCCGCGAGTCGGGTCATCCAGCTGCGGCGAGGACACGCCCAGATCCAGCAAAACGCCCTGTACCTGCCCGGCCAGACCGCGTGCGCGCAATTCTTCAGCCATCTCGGCAAAGGAGCGCTGTACAACGACAAAGCGGCCGTCTTCGGCCGCTAGCTGGTCGCCAACCCGGATGGCCTCCGGATCTTTATCGAAGGCGATCAACCTGCCCTCCGGCCCGAGCTGCGCAAGCAGCGCGCGACTATGCCCGCCGCGCCCGAAAGTACCGTCGATATAAAGGCCGTCAGCCTGAATGGCCAACCCCTCAAGCGCCTCGTTCAGCAGCACGCTGATATGTGAATAGCCGGTTGCGGCACTCATAGACTTAGCGAATGCAGTTGTTCCGGCAGTTCGCCGGGTTCCTGCGATTCGTCCAGATAGGCACTGGTGGTAGCCGTCCAGGCTTCTTCACTCCAGAGCTCGAATTTATTGATTTGCCCGACCAGCATGACTTTCTTATCCAGCCCGGCGTGTTCGCGCAGCAGCGGCGGAATAACAAAGCGGCCGTTGCCGTCCAGCTCCAGATCGTTGGCATTACCAATCAACAGGCGCTGCAGACGCTTGACCGCAGGATTCATGTTCGGCGCCTTACGCAGCTGCTCTTCGACCACTTCCCATTCATGCAGCGGGTAGATCCAAAGGCAGCGCTCTTCCAGCGCGATAGTCGCGACCAACTGCCCGCCACACGACTCCAACAGGCGGTCGCGGTAGCGCGCTGGCACCGCGAGTCGCCCTTTGGCGTCGAGATTGATGGCATTGGCTCCGCGAAACACGCTGCAGTCCTTTTTCCTTGGTTGGCGGTCGAAAGCGCCAAAATTTCCCACTTCGACCCACTTAACACCACTTTGCGACACTATAGAAATGCGCCCATACAGCGTCAATAGCCGCACAGAGGAAAAAACCCTTGCGTAGCAGTGGTTTAGCGCTATTTACCGGGAATGGGGATGCAAAGAGGGTATATAAGGGAGGACAAAAAACAGCCAAAGCAAAAAGATCGCCCCACAACTTAAAGTGAATTGTGAGGAATAAGATTTTTTTGCTCTAAAAGCGAAGGATGTCACACAGGAAAGAAATTAAGAGTTGGCCTGTAAGCCGGGTTCTGTCGAGGACAGTCATTCCTCTGGGATCGCCATCACTGACAACCTCTAGCAACCTACCCGAATCCAGTGCGGGCCACACCAACGGATTCCTATTTGGTCTTGCTCCGAGTGGGGTTTACCACGCCACAGACTGTTACCAGCTGCGCGGTGCGCTCTTACCGCACCTTTTCACCCTTACCGGCGCTTGCGCGCTTAGGCGGTTTGCTTTCTGCTGCACTTTCCGTAGGCTCGCGCCTCCCAGGCGTTACCTGGCACTCTACCCTGTGGAGCCCGGACTTTCCTCCATGACAGTGCTTGCGCACCACCACAGCGACTGCCCGGCCAACTCTCGGCGGCAAGAGTAGCGGCAGGCGCAGCCCCCGTCAACGCGCCGTGCCATCACCACGCTCAAGCGCTACCTGATAAAGCAGATTCTTGCGCACCCCGGTGATCTCCGCAGCCAGCCTGGCCGCCCGCTTGACCGGCAGCTCGGCCAACAACAAATCCAGCACATGCAGAGCCTGGGCGCTCACCTCGTCAGCCTCCGGCTCGGGCGCGCCCTCGACCACCAGGACGCACTCACCGCGCTGCTGGTCGGCATCCGCGGCCACCCAGGCAACCAGTTCATCCAGCGGCGCCGCATGCAATGTTTCAAAGGTTTTGGTCAGCTCGCGGGCCAACAGCACTCGCCGCTGCGCGCCCAGCACCTGCTGCATGTCCCGCAGGCAATCGAGCAGCCGGTGCGGCGCCTCGTACACCAGCCAGGTACGCGGCTCTTCAAGCAAGGCCCGCAGGCGCTGCTGGCGACCATGCGCCTTGGCCGGGAGAAAGCCCTCAAAGGCAAACCGGTCAGACGGCATACCGGCAGCGCTCAGCGCAGCAATCAGGGCGCAGGCGCCCGGCACCGGCGACACCTTTATTCCGGCCTCGCGGGCCTGACGCACCAGATGAAAGCCCGGATCGGAGATCAACGGCGTACCGGCGTCGGAGATCAGGGCGATATCATCACCGGCCAGCATCCGCTCGACCAGCCGTTGCCCCTTGTCTCGTTCGTTATGGTCATGACAGGCCGTCATGGGAGTGGCGATACCAAAGTGCTGCATAAGACGCGCACTGTGGCGGGTATCCTCCGCAGCGATCAGACTGACATCCCGCAACACCTGCAGCGCGCGGGGTGTCAGGTCCTGCAGATTACCGATGGGCGTGGCGACCACAAACAAGGTGCCGGCAGCGATGGTCATGGCGATTCCTGAAGCTGATTTGTGACGCATTGTACAGCAGGGGCCAGACAGTCGCCGCCCGCCTTGGAGATTGGCCAACGCGACGGCTACAATAGCGCCAACCAACCGTCTGCTTTGCCCGCACGTAAGGATACCCTCCGCATGCCTCGCACGCTTCGCCTGTCCGCCCTCGCCCTGACCCTGTCTGCGCTACTGGCGGGCTGCGCCTCCACGCCTCAGAGCCTCGACGACCTGCCGCGCACGCCACAGGCCTCGGTCGATGAAATCCTCAAGGACGCTGACCGCCGCGAGGGCGCCGAGGCAAACCTGCTGCGCCTGCACGCAGCCCAGACGGCGCTCAATGCCGGCAACCCCGAGCAAACCCAGAAGATCCTGCAGCGCGTCCCGCAAAGCGACCTGCCGACCGACCAGCAAATTCGGTTCAGCGAATTGCAAGCGACCAGCGCACTGGCACTGGGCGAGAATCCGCGCGCACTGCGCGCCATTCAGCACAACTCACTGCAGCAACTGGATTTGCGCCCCGTTGAAGAACAGCTGCGCATCCAGCAACTGCGCGCCGACATCCTGGAAGCCAACAACCAGCCCATCGAAGCCGCCCAAGAGCGCGTCTATATCGACGGCCTGCTCCCGGCCGGCCGCCAGGCCAGCAACCGCCAGGCCATCTGGGAAAGCCTGAGCGCCGCAGATACGGCCGCACTGCAACAAGCCAGCAAGAACGCCAGCGGCGACTATGCAGGCTGGCTGGAGCTGGCACTGATCACCCGCACCGAGCGCAATCTCGACCTGCAGATTCGTGCACTGCAAACCTGGAAGGAAGAACACCCCAACCATCCCGCTGCCGCCCAACTGCCGCAGCCGGTACAACAGATCGAATCGCTGCACGCCAGCCGCCCGACACACATTGGCCTGCTGCTGCCGTTCAACGGCCCGCTGGCCGGTGCCGCTCAGGCGCTGCGTGACGGTTTCCTGGCCGCCCAATACCAGGCCCAGAGCGAAGGCTTGGAACAGCCTCAGGTCACCCTGTACGACAGCACCCAGTACGCGCAAGTGGTTGATGCGCTCAACCAGGCGCAGAGCGAGGGCGTTCAGTGGATGATCGGGCCGCTGGAAAAAGACAAGGTAGCCCAGCTGGCAAGCGCCTCAAGCCTGCCCCTGCCCACGCTGGCACTGAACTACGCCGAGCAACCGGCCGCCGGCAGCACCTTCTACCAATTCGGCCTGGCACCGGAGGATGAAGCCCGCTCTGCCGCCCAGCGCGCCTGGAGCGACGGCCACCGCCGCGTTGCTACGCTAAGCACCCACGATGACTGGAGCCAGCGCGCCAACCGCGCCTTCATTACCGAGTGGGAAGGCATGGGTGGCAGCATCATTGGCCAGGAGCTGGTTGACCAGCCAGCCGCCGTCGCCAACCAGATGGGCGAGCTGCTGAAGATTCAGCAGAGCGAGCGACGCGCCAACCGCGTCAAGGGCATTCTCGGCAACGTCCTGACCCAACCGACGCCGCGCCAGGATCTGGATGCCCTGTTCCTGGCCGCAACGCCGCTGCAGGCACGCCAGATCAAGCCGACGCTGGCCTTCCAGTACGCCGCCGACCTGCCGGTCTATGCAACTTCTCACTCTTACCAGATTGACCCCAGCGGCCTGCAGAACGCCGACCTGGAAGGCCTGCTGATTGCCGAGATCCCCTGGCTGCTCGATCACAACGACCCGCTGTATGGCGCCGTCACAGGCAATTGGCCCCAGGCCAGTGGTGCCCTGGGGCGCCTGTACGCCATGGGCGTGGACACCCAGCGCGTGTTTGCGCGCCTGCCGCAAATGCGCCAATACCCGGATACCCGCATAGAAGGCGCCACCGGCACCCTCTCGCTGGATCAGGGTGGCCGCATCCAACGCCAACTGTCCTGGGGTGAAATCCAGAACGGCGTATTGGAGCCAGCCCCGGACAGCAGCGCCAACGCCCTCTGATGCTGCGCCTGACCAGCAGGCAAAAAACCGGTAATCAGGCTGAGCGCATGGCTGAACAAATCATGCGCCAGGCCGGTCTAAGCTGTCTGGCGCGCAATCACCGCTGTCGTCAGGGCGAGCTTGATCTGGTCATGCGTGACGGCGATACAGTAGTATTTGTCGAAGTGCGCTACCGGCAGCAAAGCCGCTGGGGCAGTGCAGCAGAGAGCGTCGGGCGCAGCAAGCAACAGCGCGTCATCCGCGCCGCCGAACACTTTCTGCTGACCCACCCCCGCCTGGCGAACCGCCCATGTCGCTTTGACGTCATTGCCGCCGAAGGCAACCCCGCGGATCCCTCTTCCTACACCTGGATCCGAGAAGCTTTCACTTGCTAGCGAGTTTCCCTATGGATATGCAACACCGCATCAGACAGCTGTTCACCGACAGCATCGAAACCAAAACCCGCGCAATGGAGGTGCTCTGCCCCAGCATCGAGCAGGCCAGCCAGCTCATGGTCAACGCCCTGCTCAGCGAAGGTAAGATTCTCAGCTGCGGCAACGGCGGCTCTGCCGGCGACGCCCAGCACTTCTCCTCCGAGCTGCTCAACCGCTTTGAACGCGAGCGCCCAAGCCTGCCGGCTATCGCCCTGACCACCGACAGCTCCACCATCACCTCGATTGCCAACGACTACAGCTACCAGGAAGTCTTCTCCAAGCAGATTCGCGCGCTGGGGCAACCTGGTGACGTGCTGCTGGCCATCTCGACCAGCGGCAACTCCGGCAACGTGATGCAGGCCATCCAGGCAGCCCACGACCGCGAAATGCAGGTAGTCGCCCTGACCGGGCGTGACGGCGGCGCCATGGCGTCACTGCTGCTGCCGGAAGATGTCGAAATCCGCGTACCGGCGCGATCCACCGCGCGCATCCAGGAAGTCCACCTGCTGGCCATCCACTGCCTGTGCGACCTGATCGACCGCCAGCTGTTCGGGAGTGAAGAATGATCAGAGCGTCCATTATTGCCCTGTCGCTGTTGCTCGCCAGTTGCAGCAGCGTACTGACCGCCACGCGTGACACACCGATTGAAGACAACCATGGCACCCGCACCTTCGGCAGCACCATCGACGACCAGTTGATCGAAACCAAGGTAGCGGTCAACGTCAACAAGGCCGATACCGCCATCGAGTCTGAAGGGCGCATTGTTGCCACCAGCTACAACGGCGTCGTACTGCTTGCCGGACAGGTGCCCCGTGGCGACCTGATCGCCCGCGCAGGCGAAGCGGCCAAACAGGTACAGCGCGTCAAGGTGGTACATAACGAGTTGACCGCCGGCCCGCGCCTGTCACTGCTAGCGCGCAACCAGGACGGCCTGATTACCGCCAACCTGAAAACCCGCCTGCTCACCGATGGCACCATTCCTGGCAGCCGCATCAAGGTGGTCACCGAGGCCGGCGTGGTCTACCTGATGGGCTTGGTTACCCACCATGAAGCCGACCTTGCCGTGCAGCAAGCGCAGCAGATCGGCGGGGTACAACGTATCGTCAAGCTGTTCGAATACCTCGACTGACAATACGCACCCCAGCTACAACAAAAAGCCCCGCATTTGCGGGGCTCAGACTGCTGACGAACCCCGCGTTTTCGCGGGGTTTCGTTTTTCTGGGGTGTTTGTAATGATTTTGCAGGTGTCGGGTAATTTAGCCTGCTAACCGCTAAAAACCGTCCGAGCAGCTCCATTTCCAGCCTCGCAGGCAAGTGCCGCGCCTTATCCCGGATTGCAGGCGTAAAAGCATCGCCAGCAGGCGGGCAATCTTCTTCATGTTTTGGCAGGCGGCTGCCAGCAGGCACTGTTTCATTACCTTGCGCAGTCCACGGAATCGGGCATAACGGTGCCCGTGCAGCTCCTTGGCGTCCGCAAAGCTGCGCTCGACGGTTTCCTTGCGCCTG
>NZ_FOUD01000010.1 GCF_900114765.1 Halopseudomonas pachastrellae | reverse complement strand
TAACCTGAATCTCGCGCATTAACTGTCGTTCGCTGCGCACGCCGAACAGGTAGCCAATAAACAGCATCTTGAACAGAGTGACCGGGTCAATCGCCGGGCGACCGTTGTCAGCACAATACAGGTGCTGGGTGGCAGGACGAATGAACTCGAAATCAATGTGCTGGGCGATCTTGCGCAGCAGATGGTCAGCTGGCACCAGTTCTTCGAGGGTGACCATCTCCAGCGCGTGTTGTTTGGGTGAAGGGGGTTTGAGCATCGGGTTGGCCTGCGATAAACGACAACCCATTAAACAAAAGCCCCCGCCTTTCGGCTAGGGGCTTTGTCAGCAGTCTGAACCCGCCTCGGCGGGTTTTTTATTGGCCTCGCGCCGCCCTTGAGCCAACAGATGTCGGCGCCCTCACCACCTCAGCCACCTAACGTGCTGGTGGACGAAAACGCGCCGACCTCACACGGATTTCCCGCTAGCTACTTGAGGCAGGAAAAGAGCTTGCGCACACCGCGCCTCAGCGCTCGAAACAACCAGAACGGCGGCATCGCAGGCATGTAGAAATCATGCTGTGGCGGCGATACAGGGATCTGCCTTTTGGGCGACCGGGGTTTCTCATTGCAACTCATGGCGCAACCTCCTTTGAAATGGAAGCACCACCTTCTCGCGCAACAATTGTTCAATCCAGCGAATTTAAATAACATGCATATTCAATTTAATTGAACGAAAACATCATGAACACCACTCCGAAAGGCACCGCCCTGCCGCTACTGGAACTGGATTTGCTGCGCAGCTTCATTGCCATTGCCGAGACCGGCAGCTTCTCTGCCGCCGCAACGCAGGTACACCGCACACCGTCTGCCATCAGCATGCAGATCAAGCGGCTGGAAGAACTGCTTGGCTACCGCCTACTGACGCGCGAGCCTCGTCGCGCCAGCGTCACGGCCGAGGGCGAAGCACTGCTGGGCTTTGCCCGGCGCATGCTCAACCTCAACGAGCAGGCGCTGAGCCGGTTTTACCACCCCGAACTGAGCGGTAGCGTCCGCCTCGGCACCTCCGATGACGTGGGCACGCGCATCCTGCCGACGGTACTGAGCAGCTTTGCGCGCAGCTACCCCAGCGTACAAGTGGATGTGGTAATGGCGCGCAGCAAGGATATGAGCGAACAGATACGCCAAGGCGAGCTGGATCTGGCGCTGGTCACTTCTGGCAGCCATGCACCCAGTGGCGAGGTAGTTCATACCGAGCAATTGGTCTGGGCAGAATGCGCAGGCGGACAAGCCGCAACACTGCGCCCCTTACCACTATCGCTGGCCGGCACCGGCTGCGTATGGCGAGAAGCAGCCTTGGCCGCACTTGATCGCGCCGGCGTGGCCTATCGTATTGCCTACGTGAGCGAGCACTGTGCAGGCCAGCAAGCGGCAATGGAGGCCGACCTGGCGGTAGCGCCCTTCCCGCGAAGCCTGGTAAGAAAACCGCTCAAAATCGTCGACAACGCCGCCGGCCTTCCATCGCTGACCAGCTACCAGATCGTGCTTGAGCGCAGCAGTAATGGCAGCCCGTTGGTCGACGCGCTACATAGCTTTGTCATACAGAGCCTTGCGAACCTCTGAGGCCGCAGCGTCCAGACAGGCCGACCAGCAAGTGCCGTGCTGCACTGTACAGGTCATTGGGGACCTCACTGTACCGCAGCAAAACCCGTCAGACGTGATTGTATAGGCAGCTCCACACCACTACCCCAACGGAGCCTGCCACACCATGTCCGCCAGAGATCTTGGATTCGCCTTGCTGGTCATTCTGCTCTGGGGGCTGAATTTTGTGGTGATCAAGGTTGGCCTGGACAGCTTGCCGCCCATGCTGCTGGGCGCCACGCGCTTCACCCTGGCGGCCATTCCGGCCATCTTTTTTATTCGCAGACCGCAGGTGCCGCTGCGCTGGCTGATCGCCTACGGCATGACCATTTCCTTCGGTCAGTTTGCCTTTCTGTTCAGCGCCATGGATAACGGTATGCCCGCCGGCCTTGCATCACTGGTACTGCAGTCGCAGGCGTTTTTCACCTTGCTGCTGGCAGCGCTGCTGCTGTCCGAAAAAGTACGCGCACACAACCTGATTGGACTGCTGGTCGCCGCGACGGGACTACTCTTTATCGGGCTGCATAGCGGTGCCAGCATGACCACCACCGGCCTGCTGCTGACATTGTGCGCCGCACTGATGTGGGCCTGTGGAAACATTATTACCAAACGCGTTGGCCAGGTTGACCTGACTGCGCTTGTGGTCTGGGGGAGCCTGGTCCCGCCACTCCCCTTTCTGGCCATGTCACTGTGGCTGGAGGGGCCGGAGCGGATTGCCGATGCGCTGCTGAACATCAGCGGAGCATCTCTGTTTGCCTTGGCCTACCTGGCATTCGGCGCCACATTGCTCGGCTACAGCCTGTGGAGCCGCCTGCTGTCTCGCTATCCTGCGGGCCAAATCGCACCTTTCTCGATGCTGGTCCCGGTCATCGGACTCAGCTCCGCAGCCGTACTACTGGACGAGGAACTCAGCCAGCTGCAACTGCTCGGCACCATCCTCATCATGAGCGGCCTGGCAATCAACGTATTCGGTGGGCAGCTGCGCCGCCGTCAGCAGGCTGTGCCAACGCCGGTTTCGGACTCCAGCCAGCCGATGATGCGTAACGCATCCGCACGCGACTGACCGCACACTGACTCCTCCGGCAGAAAGCCCGCGCACACGGCGGGCCGCTCCGGCGAACCGAAGATCGCGCAGCGCATATCCGCCAACAACTGCACACAGGGCACGCCTGCCGGCTTGCCGCCCGGCATGCCGGGAATAGGCGAGCTGATGGAGGGCGCCGTGCAACAGGCGCCGCACTGGGCGCGGCATTCCATCAGCTATCGCGCTGCAGGCGCGCAATCAGGCTGGAGGTATCCCAGCGGCCACCGCCCATCGCCTGTACATCGGCGTAGAACTGGTCGACCAGCGCGGTTACCGGCAAGCGAGCACCGTTGCGCCCGGCCTCTTCCAGCACAATCGACAGATCCTTGCGCATCCAGTCAACCGCAAAGCCAAAGTCAAACTCGCCATCGAGCATGCTGCGGTAGCGATTTTCCATTTGCCAGGACTGCGCTGCCCCCTTGCTGATAACCGACACCACCGCATCACCATCAAGGCCTGCCTGCTGGGCAAAATGCATCGCCTCCGACAACCCCTGCAGCAACCCGCCAATGCAGATCTGATTGACCATTTTGGTCAGTTGGCCGCTGCCGACCGGCCCCATGAGTCGCAGCATGCGCGAATAGCTGCTCAGGATTGGCCTGACCAGATCAAACACCGCCTCATCGCCACCCGCCATAATGGTCAGCTGGCCGTTTTCTGCGCCCGCCTGTCCACCGGAGACAGGCGCATCCATAAAGCCGACACCCTGCTCAGCCGCCAAAGCAGACAACTCCCGCGCCACGCCGGCAGAAGCCGTTGTATGGTCAACCAATACCATGCCGTTGTGCGCACCAGCCAAAACACCCTGCTCACCACAAACCACTTCGCGCAGGTCATCATCGTTGCCCACGCACAGCAACACCACATCCTGACCGCGCGCCGCCTCGGCAGGGGTAGCCGCCGACTGCCCGCCGTAGCTCTCAACCCAGCTCGCTGCCTTGGCGGCCGTGCGGTTGTAGACGGTTACCTGATGGCCGGCCCGCTGCAGATGGCCTGCCATGGGATATCCCATCACGCCTAGCCCGATAAATGCGACGTTCGCCATACCGCTTCTCCTCTGACCCTGATCGCCTCGCGCGATCTGCCTCAATAGTGCGTACTGCGAGCAATTGCCCGCCCCAGCGGCGCTCGGCATAATGAGCGCCCTTTTCATGTTCAGGAGTATCGCCCGTGTTCCAGGTAAATCAGTATTTCGACGGTCAGGTTGCTTCCATTGCCTTCAAGCAACCTGAAGGCGCCGCTACCGTAGGCGTCATGGCCGCGGGCGAATACGAGTTCGGCACCAGCCAGCTGGAAATCATGCACGTCATCAACGGTGCACTGATCGTCAAGCTGCCGGACAGCGACGAGTGGAATACCTACAACGCCGGCGACCAGTTCACCGTACCGGCCAACAGCCGCCTCAATTTGAAGGTAGAGCGCGATACCGCCTACCTGTGCGAGTACCGCTGAGTGCTCAGCCCGGCGCGCACTGCGCCGGGCGTTTTCAGAATCCTTCCGGCGCCTCGGTCATGCCTACGCGGTAGCCTTCGATAAAGGCTTCAGGCATACGCTTCGGCCGACCGGTCGACAATTCGATGCAGACAAAGGTCGTGCGCGCCCGCAACAGGGTAGCCCCGTCCGACTTGCGCACCAGCTGAAAATGCCGAGTCATGCGCAGCTTGCGATCCCAACTGAAAATCCAGGTCGCCATTTCCAGCTCATCACCTTCGTAGGCCGACGCCAGATAGTCGATCTCATGGCGCAGCACTGCCATGGCACGGTCCAGCTCACGGTACTCGGCCAGCCCCAGCCCGAGCGACTGCGAGTGCTGCCAGGCGCAGCGCTCAAGCCAGCGCACATACACCGCATTGTTGGCATGCCCTAGTTCATCGATATCGTCCGCACCGACCAGGATCGGCAGAGTGAAAGGCGTTGGCAGATCCCAGCTCACGAAATACATCTCCCCAAAAACAGATTCACCGCAATGTGATGCCCGATGGTACTACAAAGACACGTCAAGAATGCGCAGCAGAGCCATGCAAAGCGGCCGCGCGTGGCGTAGTCTGGGGTACATCATCGCCAAAGAGGCCCTGCCATGTTCAAGCAGCTGAATTTTCCGATCCTGCTCATTCACCCGGCCATCGGCCAGAACAACGTTGCCGGGCGCCAACTTGAAGCGCTGTTCCAAGCGCTGGATGACGACGGGTTTGAAGTACTGGGCGCAGAACATCTGGAAGAAGGCCGCCTCATCGCAGAAGCCCATCGCGGACTCTCCTGCATTCTCTTTACGCCGGAGGCGGTGCCCGACCTGCAGGAGGTTGAAGCGCTGTTCAGCGCGGCCCACAGCCGCTCTCCGGAGCTGCCCATCATGGCGCTGAGCACCCGGCAAAGCATTGACCCTGAGTTGCTTTCGGCACTGCGCGAACTACACCAGATTCGCGGCATCATTTACCTGTTCGAGGACACCCTGCCGTTTATAGCCGGCCAGATAGCACGCACTGCACGCAGCTACCTGGCCCAGCTGCTGCCGCCATTTTTCAAGGCGCTGCTCGATTACACCGGACGCGCCAGCTACTCCTGGCACTCTCCGGGCCACGGCGGCGGCGTCGCCTTTCGCAAGAGCCCTGTGGGCCGCGCCTTCCACGACTTCTTTGGCGAGAACACCCTGCGCTCCGATCTCTCGGTATCGGTACCGGGGCTAGGCTCGCTGCTCGATCACACGGGCCCGGTAGCCGAGGCAGAGCACAACACCGCCCGGGTATTTGGCGCCGATCACAGCTTCTACGTGGT
Organism: Halopseudomonas pachastrellae; assembly: GCF_900114765.1. GTDB lineage: Bacteria > Pseudomonadota > Gammaproteobacteria > Pseudomonadales > Pseudomonadaceae > Halopseudomonas > Halopseudomonas pachastrellae. Next base: position 147,799 of record NZ_FOUD01000010.1, on the reverse strand, counting down.
CAACGGCACCTCGACGGCAAACAAGGTGATCTGGCACGCCTACGTCACCCGTGATGACCTGGTGCTGGTCGATCGCAACTGCCACAAGTCGATCCTGCACGCGATCATCATGACCGGCGCCATCCCCATTTACCTGACAGGCTCACGCAACGACTACGGCATCATCGGCCCGATTGCTCACGAGCGCTTCAGCGGCGCGCAACTGGCCGAACAGATCGCCAACCACCCTTTGCTCGAAGGCCGAGATGCGCCCCGCATCCGTCTGGCCGTGCTGACCAACTCGACTTACGACGGTCTTTGCTACAACACCGACATGATCGTCGAGCAACTGCAGGATCGGGTCGAGGTGCTGCACTTTGACGAAGCCTGGTTTGGCTACGCGGCTTTTCACCCGTTCTACCACGGGCGGCATGGCATGAGCCGCAGCCGTCCGCGCGCCAGCGGTCACCCGCTGCTGTTCGCGACCCAGTCCCCGCACAAGGTACTGGCCGCACTATCCCAAGCCTCGATCATCCTGGCCCGCGACAGCGCCGATCAGCAGCTCGACCATGAGCGCTTCAACGAGGCGTACATGATGCATACCTCTACTTCCCCGCACTACGGCATGATCGCTTCCATTGACGTAGCCACCGGTATGATGGCCGGCCCGGCCGGTGAGTCTCTGGTACAGGAAACGCTGGACGAGGCCCTCTCGTTCCGCCGAGCCATGCAGCAGAGCGCCGAGCAACTCGATGATGATCAGTGGTGGTTTGATGTCTGGGAGCCGGAGGAAGCCCTCGACAGCGACAACCTGCAAAGCGGAGACTGGACCCTTGAGCATCGCGCCGACTGGCACGGCTTTGGCCCCATGGCCGACAACTACGCCCTGCTGGACCCGATCAAGGTCAGCCTGCTGACGCCGGGCGTTGAGGAGAAAGGCCGCCTGGCAAAAAGCGGCATCCCCGCCGCCCTGGTCACACGCTTTCTGGCCAACCGCGGACTGGTTGTAGAAAAAACCGGCCTGTATTCCTTTCTGATCCTTTTCTCGCTGGGCATCACCAAGGGCAAATGGAGCACCCTCCTGTCGGAGCTGCGCGAGTTCAAGCGACTCTACGACCTGAACGCACCACTGGAGAGCACCCTGCCCGATATCGCCGGGCAAGCGCCGTATGCCGGCCTTGGTTTATGCGATTTGGGCGAGCAGCTGCACCGCTGCTACAAGCAGCACTCGCTGGTGCGCCTGCAGCGCGACATGTACACCGAACTGCCCCAGATGCACCTGCGCCCCGCCGACGCCTATCAGCAGATGGTGCGCGGGCACGTCGAGTCGGTGCCGGTGGACGCACTGAGCGGACGCATGAGTGCGGTCATGCTGGTGCCCTACCCGCCCGGCATACCGGTTATCATGCCCGGAGAGCGCTTTCCTGACGACAATGTGATTGCCGCCTACCTGGACGCCGCTATCGACCTGGAAACGCGCTTTCCGGGCTTTGGCAACGACATACACGGCCTGCGCAACGACCTTATCGACGGTGAGCGCCGCTGGCGGGTCGACTGTTTGGTGGAATAGCCGAACCAGCCCCGCCAAATCGCGGGCAAAAAAAAGCCGACATCAGAGATGTCGGCTTTTGAAATGGTGGAGCTAAGCGGGATCGAACCGCTGACCTCCTGCATGCCATGCAGGCGCTCTCCCAGCTGAGCTATAGCCCCAGGTCTTGCGACCCTGACACACTTGCGTGCATCGGTAAAAATGGCGTCCCCTAGGGGACTCGAACCCCTGTTACCGCCGTGAAAGGGCGGTGTCCTAGGCCACTAGACGAAGGGGACGCAATCCCTTCTCTGAACAGGCTGGAATCTGTTCAGCAGTGTAGAAAACAGGTCAACGCGACCGTCGACCAAAAAACTTGGTGGAGCTAAGCGGGATCGAACCGCTGACCTCCTGCATGCCATGCAGGCGCTCTCCCAGCTGAGCTATAGCCCCGTCTCAACGACGGTGCGCATATTAAGATTGACGCTCTGACCTGTCAACAGAAATTTACGCAAAACAGCAACTTATCTAAAACACAGCCACAAGCTTCAAGCTGTAAGCCGCAAGCTGATGGGTAAAGCAGCCACAAGCGGCAAGCGATAAGCCGCAAGCTGATTGGGGTGGCGGCGAATCGCGGCGCAAGGGTCGAACCCCGCGCCGCTTCTGCTTCTAGCTTGCCGCTTGAGGCTTGAGGCTTGAGGCTTCAGATGCTCTCCAGTTCCTTCTGCCACGCCTTGTTCTCTTTCTTCGAGGTGCCGCCCAGCAGTTCGACGGTTTGGCGCAGGCGGTAGCGGGTGAGGTCTGGGCCCAGGTGTGCCATGGCGTCCAGCACCGATACAGAGCTGGCTTGACCGGTGATAGCCGGGAACAGCAGCGGCATCAGGTCGCGCAGTTTCAGCTCCATGTAGGCAGCCACGGCTTGAATCACGGCGGTGATGTTGTCCTTGTCCCAATCGCGCAGCGCTTCCAGCTTCCACAGCAGCAACTGCAGGGCCTTACGCACGCCGTCAGCGTCCAGCTTCTTGTGGGCGAACAGCTCCGGTGCCGGGTCGACCTTACCGGCCATGAAAAAGCCCAGCAGCTTCGGCAGGTCGCTGAAGGTTTCCACCCGGGTCTGCGCGAGCGAGATCATCGGCTTGAGGTAGGCCGGATTCAGCGCCCACTGCTGCACGGCGGCAGCGAACTGGTCTTCTGACAGCTCGCGAATCCACTGCCCGTTCAGCCACGACAGTTTTTCGATATCGAAGATCGGCCCACCCAGCGAAACGCGCTGAATGTCGAAGTGCTCGACCATTTCGGCCAGGGTGAACTTTTCGCGCTCATCCGGCATGGACCAGCCCATACGGCCGAGATAGTTCAGTAGCGCCTCGGGCAAATAGCCCATGCGCTCGTAGAAGGTGATGCTGGTCGGGTTCTTGCGCTTGGACAGCTTGCTCTTGTCCGGGTTGCGCAGCAGCGGCATGTGGCACAGCGCGGGCATGTCCCAGCCGAAGTATTGATACAGCAGAATATGCTTGGGCGCGGAGTTGATCCACTCTTCGCCACGCAGTACGTGGGTAATCCCCATCAGATGGTCATCTACCACGTTGGCCAGGTGATAGGTCGGCAAACCATCAGCCTTCATCAGCACCTGCATGTCGACCTGCTCCCAAGGGATGTCGATCTCGCCACGCAGCATGTCCTGCACCTTGCAGATGCCTTCACTCGGCACCTTCATACGCACAACATGCGGCTCACCTACTGCAACGCGCGCACTCACCTCGTCGGCGCTCAAATGCAGACAATGGCCGTCATAGCCGGGGGTTTGCTTGTTGGCCATCTGTTCGGCGCGCAGCGCATCCAGGCGCTCGCTGGAGCAGAAGCAACGGAAGGCGTGGCCTTTTTCGATCAGCGCTTCGCTGTGCTCATGATAGATCGCGCTACGCTCACTTTGACGGTACGGGCCGTGCGGGCCGCCAACGTCCGGACCTTCATCCCATTCCAGCCCGAGCCAGCGCAGCGAGTCGAGAATCTGCTTTTCCGACGCAGCGCTGGAGCGTACCTGGTCGGTATCTTCGATACGCAGAATGAACTGGCCGCCGTGCTGGCGGGCAAAGCACTGGTTGAACAGCGCAATGTAGGCGGTGCCAACGTGCGGGTCACCGGTTGGGGAAGGCGCAATGCGGGTACGAACAGTCATGGACTCTCTCGATCTGGCGTCCCGACAACGCGGGACTGACTACAGGATAACGGCGGATTTTATCAGGGCTTACGCCTCGACCTCTATATGACTCGACGAGCGCAGATGCAGTTGCTCGATAACAAAGTCGATAAAGGCTTTGACCTTCATGGCCTGAAAACGGCGTGACGGGTACAGCGCGTACAGCTCGCTGGACGGCAGCTCGGTGCCTTCCAGCACCCGCACCAGGGTACCGGCTTCAACACAGGGCTCGGCGATAAACGCCGGCACGTTGATGATACCAACGCCCGCCAGCGCGGCTTCTCGTGCAAAGGTAATGTTATTGACCACCAGCACCGGATTGATCGGCACGCTGGCGGCGGGCTGGTCAAAACGCCATTTGCGTGCGCCGTCGACCAGCGCATGAATGCAGCGATGGCCAGTCAATTCGTCGGGCGCCTGCGGCATACCATAGCGCTGGATATAGTCGGGGCTAGCATAAAGCTGACGCGGACTGGTCATCAGCCGTCGCGCCACCAGGCTGGAGTCCTGCGGGCGACCGAGATGGATGACGACGTCAACCCCCTCCTCGACCGGGTCCACCGTGCGCGTGGTCAGCTCAACTTCCACCTGAATGGCTGGGTAGCTGCGCATGAATTCGCCCACCACTCCACCCAAAAACAGCTGGCCAAATTCGATTGGCGAACTGACCCGCAGCAACCCCGTGGGCTCGCGCTGCAACTGCATGATGGCCTGCTCGGCCTCGGAAAACTCCTGCATGATCTGCCGGCAGCGTTCGTAGTAAGCCTGCCCCACCTCGGTCAGACGCAACTTGCGCGTGGTGCGATTGAGCAGACGCACACCAAGGCGCTCCTCAAGCTGGGCAATACGTCGACTGACTGTGGACTTTTGCATGCCCAAGGTGGCGGCGGCACTGGTAAAGCTGTGGCATTCAACGACTCGCGTAAAAATCAGCGCATCATCCAAACCCATAGATACTGTTCCCTGACTGCAACAAAGTTTCCAGATTCTAGCGCCTCCGGCGCTGTAGGGAACAGTGATAGAGTGCAGCCAGAACAATAAATGAGAAATGGTATGTCTGCCCGAGTTAGAGCCCGTCTGTTCGTCTTTCTACTGATCTGCGCCACCGTTGGGGCTGCCGCCTTCGCGCACTGGTGGCTGGTCGGTCGTTACTTTGAAGAAACCGATAACGCTTACGTTCAGGGCGATATTACCTATGTCTCCAGCCGGCTATCGGCGCAGGTTACCGAAGTCCTTGTCGAAGATAACCAGGCCGTCGTCGCCGGTGATCTCCTGGTGCGCCTCGATGCACGCGACTTCGAGATCACCCTGGCTGAAGCCAACGCCAACCTCGCTACCCGCCGCGCCGAGCATCAACAGGCGCAATCACGCCTGGTCCAGCAGGACAGTCTCATCGCCGCCGCCGCCGCGAATGTTGACGCCAGTACGGCTGAGCAACGCCGCATCGAACTCGACATCAGACGCATCACCCCACTGCGCCAGTCCGGCTACGCCTCTGAAGAACAGCTAAGCAATTACCGTGCACAACTGGAAGTGGCCCGCGCGCAAGTCAACAAGGCGCAGGCTGATCGCCAGACGCAGCAGCTGGCCAAAGAGACGCTGGCTGCCGATATCGCCCGCCTGGACGCGCAGATTCAGGTAGCCGAAGCGGCGGTACAGCAAGCAAAACTGGATCTGGAGCGTACCGAGATCCGCGCCCCGGTAGCCGGGCGTATCGGCCAGCGCAACGTGCGTATCGGTCAGAACGTATCCTCCGGCAGCAACCTGCTGGCAGTAGTGCCCGACACCGAGCTGTGGATCAAGGCCAACTTCAAGGAAACCCAGATCAGCCGCATGCACGAAGGGCTGAAAGCCGAACTGGTGTTCGATACCTTTCCCGATCAGCCGGTGACCGGCACGCTGCAGAGCCTGTTCCCGGCCTCGGGCGCGCAGTTCAGCCTGCTGCCGCCGGACAATGCGACCGGCAACTTTACCAAGGTCGTGCAGCGTATTCCGGTCAAGCTGGTGATTGATGAGGACAATCCGCTGGCAGGCCTGATTCGCCCGGGCATGTCGGTTATGGTCAAGGTCGATCTGCGTGACTGAAGCTGGCTCGGCCCACGATATCCCGCCACCGCGCAGACGTGACTGGATCGCCCTGCTTAGTGCCATCCTGGGCGCCTTCATGGCGATTCTGGATATCCAGATCATCAACTCGTCGCTCAAGGATATTCAGGGCGCGCTGTCGGCTACCGTCGAAGAAGGTTCCTGGATATCCACCTCGTACCTGGTTGCGGAAATCATCATCATTCCGCTGGCCGCCTGGCTGACCATGATCCTGTCGCCGCGCCGGTTTGCCGTGACCATCTCGACGATCTTCGTCATCGCCTCCCTGCTCTGCTCCATGGCCTGGAATCTGGAGAGCATGATCGTCTTCCGCGCCCTGCAGGGGCTGGCCGGCGGCGCACTCATACCCTTTGCCTTTACCCTGATTCTGACCAAGCTGCCGCCAGACCAGCGCCCCAAGGGCATGGCAATGTTTGCCATTACCGCGACATTCGCGCCGTCGATCGGCCCTACCATCGGTGGCTGGCTGACCGAGAACTTCGGCTGGGAATACATTTTCTACATCAACATCGTGCCGGGCATCCTCATGGCCACCGGCTTGATGTACGGCCTGGACAAGGCCAAACCCCGCTGGGAGCTGCTGCGCCAAGGCGACTATTTCGGCATCGTGACCATGGCTATCGGCCTAGGCTGTCTGCAGGTGTTTCTCGAAGAGGGTCACCGCGAGGACTGGTTTGAGTCCAACCTGATGGTCGCCCTGGCGGTTATCAGCTTTATCAGCCTGGTGAGCTTCGTCATCATTCAGCTGAACCGAGAAGACCCGCTGGTCAACCTGCGCCTGCTCAAAGACCGAAACTTCCTGCTCGGTAGCCTGGCGAACATCGGCCTCGGGGTCGGACTGTACGGAACCGTCTTCGTGCTGCCGGTCTACCTGGCCCAGATTCAGGATTACAACGCCTTACAAATCGGCCAAGTCATCATGTGGATGGGGCTGCCGCAGTTGCTGCTGATTCCCCTGGTTCCCATCCTGATGCGTTTTATCGACGCCCGCCTGCTTTGCTCCTGCGGCTTCTTTCTGTTCGCCTTCGCCAGCTTTTACAGCGGTAGCCTGAGTCTGGACTTTGCGGGAGACCAGTTCATCGCGATCCAGATATTCCGTGCCTTCGGCCAGCCCATGGTGCTGGTGCCCATGTCGATCATTGCTACCGCGATGATTGCGCCATCCCAGGCTGGCTCTGCTTCCAGCCTCTACAACATCCTGCGCAACCTCGGTGGTGCTATCGGGATCGCCGCGCTAGCCACCATTCTGGATAGCCGTGCCAAGTACTACTTCGACTTTCTGCGTGAGCACATCACACCGGGCAATCCTGCCTTCGAGGAGCGCATGCAGCTGCTCACCAGCCAGCTCGGCAACGAGCAGAGCGCGCTGCAACTGCTCAGCAACCAGGTCCATCAGCAAGCTGCGATCATGGCGTACAACGATGCCTTTCACCTGATTGCCATCATGCTCGGCTGCTCGATGGTGTTTGTGCTCTTGTGCCGCCCCCTACCCAAGGCGCCGCCGCAAACCTCACAAGGCGAGCCCGAACCAGCCCACCCCTGAGCATTGACGCCCGCCCAACTGTGTCTTTTTTTGAGCACCCTATAGCCATGGAGCCCGCCCGCGAGTAGCATCGGCGAATATTGTCAAATATTTTAAACATTCCACGCAGGTGCAATCATGCTAGAAACCCAGCACACCACCTCCTATTACGCCGCCTCGGCCAACCCCTCCCCCGCACGCCCGGCGCTGCAAGGCAGCAGCGAAACCGATGTCTGCGTGATTGGCGCCGGCTTCACCGGTATCTCGGCTGCGTTACATCTGGCCGAGCAGGGGTTCAGGGTTACAGTGCTCGAGGCTGTGCAAGTTGGGTTTGGTGCTTCCGGGCGCAATGGCGGGCAGATCGTCAACAGCTACAGCCGTGATATCGATGTCATCGAGCGTACCCTGGGAGCAGACCAGGCCCGGCTGCTGGGCGATATGGCCTTCGAGGGTGGACGCATCATTCGCGAGCGCGTCGCCCGCTATGGCATTGATTGCGACCTGAAAGATGGTGGCGTATTCGCCGCCCTCAACGGCAATCACATGAAGCATCTGGAAGCGCAGAAGAAACTCTGGGAGCGCTATGGCAACACCCAGCTGGAGCTGCTGGACGATCGACGCATACGTGAGGTGGTCAATACTGACATCTACACCGGGGGCATGCTGGACATGAGCGGTGGACACATCCATCCACTGAACCTGGTACTTGGCGAAGCGGCGGCCTTCGAGTCACTCGGCGGCATCATCCACGAGCACTCCCCCGTCACCAGGATCGATCAGGGCAGCATTCCGGTCGTGCACACGGCCGAAGGTCAGGTCAAAGCACGCTATGTGATCGTGGCGGGCAACGCCTACCTCGGCAACCTGCTGCCGCAGTTGGCAGCCAAGTCCATGCCCTGCGGTACCCAGGTCATCACCACCGAGCCACTGTCCGAGGAGCTGGCCAGCTCGCTATTGCCGCAGGACTATTGCGTTGAGGATTGCGCCTACCTGCTCGATTACTACCGCCTGTCCGGTGACCGGCGCATGATTTTTGGCGGCGGCGTGGTCTACGGCGCACGCGATCCGAGCAATATCGAGGCGCTCATCAGACCTAATCTGATCAAGACCTTCCCGCAGCTCAAGGACGTCAAGATCGACTATGCCTGGACCGGCAATTTCCTGCTGACCCTGTCGCGCCTGCCCCAAGTCGGCCGTATCGGCGACAACATCTACTATTCCCAGGGCTGCAGCGGCCACGGCGTCACCTTCACCCACGTCGCCGGACGCGTGCTTGCCGAGGTGTTACGCGGTCAAGCCGAGCGTTTTGACGCCTTTGCTGCGCTGCCTCACTACCCCTTCCCTGGCGGGCGCCTGTTGCGTGTGCCATTTACTGCCATGGGGGCGTGGTACTACCAGATGCGCGACAAGCTGGGCCTGTGATCAGGTAGTCGCAAGAGGTGAAATAGATCACACAGGCGCTGGCACTTTGGAACCTCTGGACGTTGCGTGGGTCGTTTACATTGAGCGCAGCCTGCGCACCGGACGGCCACCCTTAGGTGGTTGAAAGCTTCCAAGCAGGGAAGCCACAACTAATGAGGAAATAACCCATGACTTTCATGCGATCCACCAAGCGTTACCTGTCCATCCTGCTGACCGCCCTGTTCATGCTGACCTCCATGGCCAGCCTGCAGGCCCAGGCCGCCATGGTCGGCACCGGTGAAGCCGTTGCCCAGCAGCAATTGAGCGTCGACCGCGCCGAACTCAAGGCCATGCTGGACGATCAGGAAGTACAGGCCAAACTGGCTAGCCTAGGCGTATCCCAGGACCAGGTTGAACAGCGTATCGACAGCCTGACCGCTGACGAGCTGGCCGACTTCAACAGCCAACTGGATGACGCTCCTGCTGCCGCCGGTGTCGTCGGTATCATCGTGCTGTTCCTGGTCATCTTCATCATCACCGACATGCTGTGTGCCACCAACGTCTACAGCTTCGTCAACTGCGTGAACTAAGACCATGTACAAGGCCTTTCGCCTTGGCCTGCTCCTCGGGCTGACAGCCATGCTGTCAGCCTGTGCCGGCCTCGCCCCCCGCACCGCCACTGAACTCCCCACCGACCTGCCTCCCAATCGCCTGCTGACCGACTTGCCGTTCCACGCGCAGGACGCCTACCAGTGCGGCCCCGCAGCGCTATCCATGATGCTCGGCCAGCGCGGTATCGAAATCGCTCCAGCGCAACTCACCGGCCGCGTGTACCTGCCCGAGCGCAAGGGTAGCCTGCAGGTTGAAATGGTCGCCGCCGCGCGTGAACAGGGCCTTCTGGTCTACCCCCTGACCGGCGAGCTGGACGCCATCCTGCGCGAGCTGGACGATGGCAACGCGGTGCTGGTTATGCAGAACCTGGCCTTTGACTGGTATCCCCAATGGCACTACGCCGTTGCCGTTGGCTATGACCTGAACACCCGTGAGCTGATCCTGCACTCCGGGCTGAACGCGCGCCAGCGCGAACCCTTCTCCGTATTCATGCGCACCTGGGACCGAGCCGAGCGCTGGGCCCGTGTTGCCGTACCGCCCGGCCGCATTCCGGCTACGGCCGAGCCACTGCCTTACCTGGCCGCAGCAGCCGACCTGGAACAGGTGGGCCAGACCGTCAGTGCAGGCAAGGCCTATCAAGCCGCCGCCGAGCGCTGGCCGGACCAGCCTGCCGCCCTGCTCGGGATGGGCAACATCGCCTGGAACGGCGGGCAGCAAGCTGAAGCCATTGAACACTTCAGCGAACTGGTCCGCCGCTTCCCGAGCTATCCGGCCGGCTGGAACAACCTGGCCACCGGCATGAAGGAAATGGGCTGCGACGCAGCCGCAGAGCAGGTACGCAGCTGCGCAGCCGCCAATCTGGAAGACAACCAGCAAGCGGCTCCTGACTGCATGATTCCTGTCTGTCGCTGATTCGCCATCACCGCAGCCAACCCCAAGTGCGCCAGTTTTCGCACGCATTGCGCAATAATCTGCGCAATGCGCCGCGATCACCGTCACAACACGGCAAAGCATCGTTAAAAGACTGACGCAACTCTTTGATTTAAAAGAACTAAGAATCCAGGCATAGCCCTTGCTGCAGCTCAACCAATAACCCAGGACGGGTTCTGTTGAGCACCTGATGGATTCTGTAATGCGTCTACCCTTCTTTGCCCCCACGCCGGTCAAATACGCCCTGCTGCTGGCTGCCGCCTTTGCCTTGAGCGCATGCAGCAGTAATTTGCGCTTCGATGATGATGAGTATCAGCCCCTGAACACCCCTGGTGCCTCTCCGCTGGCCGAGGAGAAGCGCGCATGGAGCTGATGCTGGAAGTAATCTACCCACCGCCTTCAACACAGGAGCCCGCGCTTACTCGGCTGTTCCGTCAGGCCGGCGGCGTCATTGGACGCGCCGCCGACTGCGACTGGGTGCTGCCTGATCGCCAGCGCATCATCTCCGGCCGTCATGCCCAGGTCAGCTACAGCGACGAGGCTTTCTATCTCACCGACACCAGCAGCAACGGTATCCACATCAAAAGCGATGGCCGTCGCCTGACCAAAGGCGAGCCTGAACGCATAGAACACGGGCAGATTTACTGTCTGGGTGACATGCAGGTACGCGCACGGCTGCAACAGGTTACCCAAAGCGGTGCCCATCAGCTGATCCCCGATGATGCCTTTCTCACGCTGGATGAAAACGACCCTGACAATGACGACCCCCTGGCCGAGTGGCTGCAGGCACCCGCACTTGAACCCTTACCCGTGACCAGTGCAGAGCACCACCCGGTGGAAGCAGAGCATGTCCGCCTGCCCCGCACCCAGTTACCGGTAACGCCACAGCCTGCTGCCGACGCAGAGCTGGCCGAGCAGCTGTGCCAGCAGCTTGGCCTGCAGCCTGCCTCACCGGCCCAGGCCACCGAACTTAGCCGCCGCGCTATTGGCCTGTTGCGCAGCGCCGTCGCCGAACTGCAGCACAGCCTGCATGCACAGCAACACAGCGCCGCTCAGTTACAGGCAAGCGCCACGCGTCACCCACTCAGCGACAGTACCGATGCCGTCACGGCGATGCAGCAGTTGCTTGGCGCCGCCGATGGCGAAGAGCTGCTGCGCAGTGCCTGGCGTCAGCTCAGATCCCATCAACTGGCGATCCAGCAGGCAGGTAACCGGCTGTGCGACCAATTGCCGGTGATCCTGGCACCCGCCCAACTGATCGGCTCAGCCAGGCTGCGTACCGACGGCGCTCGCTGGCGAGCCCTGCAGCAGCAGTACCAGCAAGCAGGGCCGCTGCAACAGCGTTGCCAGCACGCCTTCAAAGAGGCGTACCAGGAGCAGCACCAGTTGCTCAACAGCCTCCACCACAACCCTTTCGGATAAGCCCATGCATCGACTCCTCCTTGCACTGACAGCCTGCCTGCTGAGTGCCTGCAGCTTGCTGTCCCCCTATTCGGACATGACCAAGATCGACCTGCAGATCAGCGCCACCGACGCGCTTAACCCGGACTTGCATGGCCGCCCCTCGCCCGTCGTGCTGCAACTGGTAGAACTGCGCCACCCGGTGGCTTTTGAGCAAGCCGACTTTTTTGCCCTGCAGCAGCGACCGCAGCAGATCCTCTCCCCTGACCTGCTCGCGTTACAGGAGCTTGAGCTGCGCCCGGGCGAGCAGCGTCACTTCAAAATTGCTGCGGGCGCTGAGGCAAGACATCTGGGGCTGATCGCCGCCTACCGGGACCTGCCCAACACCCGCTGGCGTATCCGCCTGGACGTGCAGCCCGGCGCACGTAACCAGTTCACGCTGGCGCTCGATGAGCACGGCATCAGCCAACGCCACACCACCGGAGAACCCTGACATGCAAACCCTCAACGTGGTGTGGCACGAGGGGATGCTCCTGCGCCCCCAGCACTTTCAGCAACATGACCGTTACTACGACGAACAACTCACACGCAGAACCAGCGGCTTGCGCGCCCACGCCTGGGGCTTCACTCGGCTTGAGCTAGATACCCAGTTCCTCGCGCTCGGCAAGATCGTGCTGAGCAACGCTGCCGGCATGCTGCCTGATGGCAGCCTGTTTGACCTTGCACAGCGTGCCGAGCCCCTCGCGCTGGACATCCCACCCGGCACGCTGAACACGCCCGTCTATCTGGCCCTGCCCCTTACCAGCCCGGGCCACCATGAGGTGCAGCAAGCGGCAGGCGACGCGCCACTGGCCCGCTATCTCAGCACCGATCACGAGATCAGCGATGCCAACACCGGTGCCGGCCTCAGCGCCACTGTACGCGTCGCTCAGCCGGCCTTCCGTCTGGTGCTGGGCGATGCCGGCGACGATCAGGCCCTGGTTCGCCTGCGGCTCTGTCAGGTACAGGAGTGCAGCAGCGATGGCAACATCCGGCTGGATGACGAGCTGGTCGCCAGCTACCTCCACTGCCAGGACAGCCCCTATCTGCAAAAATGCCTGCAGGAGTCCATCAGCCTGGTGCAGCACCGCGCCGATGCCCTGGCCGAACGACTGCGCAGCCGCGGCACAGCTGCCAGCGCCGAATTGGGCGACCTGCTGATGCTGCAACTGCTTAACCGTCAGGAGCCGCTGCTACGTCAACTGCGCAGCGGCAGCCACACCCCACCGGCAACACTGTTCAACCTGTTGCTGAGCCTGCTCGGCGAACTGTCCACATTCAGCTGCGACAGCAAGCGCCCGCCAGCCGACCTGCATTACCAACACAGCGATCAGGGCGCCAGCTACCGGCAACTCATGCGCGCCCTGCGCCAAAGCCTGTCCATGGTGCTGGAGCAACATGCCCTGGAGTTGCCGCTGCAGCAACGGCAATACGGCATTCGGGTGGCGCCCATCAGCGACCCGGCCCTGCTTGATGGCGCACTCTTTGTGCTGGCGGCCAAGGCTGATTGCGACGGCGATGCCCTGCGCAAGCGCCTGCCCACCCACCTGAAAATCGGTGCCGTGGAGCAGATTCGCCAACTGGTCAACCTGCACCTGCCCGGCATCCGCGTCCGCGCGTTGCCGGTTGCCCCCAGACAACTGCCCTTTCACAACGATCGCATCTACTTCGCCCTGGAACTCAGCGCCGATGAACGCGCGCAGCTGGCCAGTTCCGGCGGCTTCGCCTTTCACGCTGCGGGCGAGCTGAGCAATCTGCAACTGGCCTTCTGGGCCATCAGGAGCTGACGCATGCACGCCATGGCATCCCGAGATGACGACAGGACCGTGATCCTCGCCCAGGACGACGCCTGGTCAGCCGATAGCCCGCTCACAGACTATGACCCCGCGCTGCGCCCGCCGCCACTGGCACAGCGCCTGTCGCTGCCACCGGGCAATAGCTCGCTGCTGATCGACGCCCACGGCCCCAACACGCTGCTGGCCCTGGCTGCGCCCCTGTTCAGCGAACTGGTGCACCTCAAATCCGACGCTGCACAGGAACGGCCGGAGCTGCTACGTGAGTCGCTACGCGCCGGCATTCAACACTTTGACTTGCAGTGCCAGGACCACAACATCGAGCAAACCAGCCGCCACGCTGCCCGCTACGTGCTTTGCACCGTTCTCGACGAGGCGATTCTTGCTACGCGCTGGGGCAACGACAGTGACTGGTCACAACACAGCCTGCTCGCCCTCTTTCACCAGGAAACCTTTGGCGGCGAAAAGTTTTTTGTCCTGCTGGAGCGCCTGCACCGCGACCCGGGCAGACATCTGGACGTACTGGAGTTGATGTACGTGTGCATTGCCCTTGGCTTTCAGGGGCGCTATCGCCTGCAACCCCGAGGCGAAACAGCCTTGGCCGAGATCAGTGAGCGCCTGTACCGGGAGCTCCAACGCTACCGCGAGGTGCCCGATACGCGACTGTCCGAGCCAGCTGTCACTGATGCAAACAACCAATCGCTGCGACGCCCCTTGCCAGCCTGGTTGCTAATTAGCGCCACACTCGCTGGCATGACGCTGCTGCATGTCGCCTTCAGCAGCTCGCTGGATCAGCAACACCAAAGCACCCTGCAGCAATACAGTACCCAGGAGACGCATCAATGAACCCCGTTTTTTCGCGCCTGCTGGGCGTGCTTCGCTCTCCTGCTGGCTGGTCTGCCTTGGTGCTGATGCTGCTCGGCTTGCTGGTCTGGACGCTTGGCCCGATGATCTCGGTCAACGGCCACGCGATCTGGAGCAGTCGCTGGAGTCGTGCCGGCACCATCGCTCTGCTGGCAACCCCATGGCTGCTCTGGCGTGCAATCAGCTATTGGCGCAAGCGTCCCAAGCCCGTGCCGCCAACAGCCGAGCAGCAGCAACAGCGCGAGCAGCAGGTGGACGTACACTTGGCACTGCACCAACGCGCGATCCTCGCCCAGCAGCAGTTGCAACAGGCTGGCGTGAGCGCCAACCAGCGTCGCAAGCAACCCTGGTACCTGCTCATTGGCCCACAGGGCGCGGGAAGAAGCAGCCTGCTCGCGCAACCTGACTTACAGCTGCTCTGCAGCACCGCAGAAGCCCCACACGGCAGCGCAGGCATCAGTCCGGTCGAATGGCATTGCCACCGCGCAGGCGCGCTGATCGACTGCAGTGGCCACTGCCTGCCCGAGGCCGACAGTGACCAGCCGGCGCCGCAGTGGCAGGCCCTGATGTCCCTGCTGCGCCAACGGCGCCAGCCGGCACTGACAGGCGTCATCATCACCTTGCCGGTGGACCTGCTGCAGCAAGGACACGATCTGGAGCTGGACAATCTCGCGCGGCGCCTGCGCCAGGCCCTCAGCGAGCTGCGCAGTCAACTTGGTCTAGACTTGCCGGTCTATCTGCTTATCAGCAAGAGCGACCTGATTCCGGGGTTACCCGAGCTGCTGGAGCAGCTCCCGGCCGAGCAGCGTCAGCAGCATTTCGGCCTGCGCTTGGACAATGACTCGCAGGCCGATTCAGACCAACGCACGCAGGCCTACGCTGCACTGCTGGGCCGCCTGAACGCGCAGATGCTCCCCCGTCTGCATCAGGAACGGGCCCCCTCACGCCGCGGGCGACTGCTCGACTTACCCTGGCAGTTGGCGCGCCTTGAAGGCCCCGTGCAGCGTTTTATCGAACAAACCTTCAGCGCCAGTCGCTATCAAACAGGCTCGCGTCTGCAGGGGATGTACTTCACCTGCAGCGGCCAGTCGGAGCAGGATAGTCTGATATATGCACCCGGCCCGACCAGGCAAGCGGGTTTTGTCACCGAGCTGTTCGAGCAGATCATCCTGGGCAACCCGCACCAGGTAACACTCGATGCCAGCCGCGAGCAACGCCAGCGCCGCCGCCAGCGCATCGGGTTTGGCCTGGCCGCTGTCGGGCTTGCCTGCTGCGCCGTCGGCTGGAGCTGGGCGTATCATCAGCAAAGCGAGCGACTGTCGCAACTGGCCAACCTGGCAGAGCATTTTCTGCCGAGCACGCCGCAAATACAGGCGCACAGCCGCATCACCGCCTTGCTGCAGCAGCTCGATACCCGCTATGCGGCCACCTTGGTACACCCAGAAAGCAACGACCGCGCCCTCACTCGAAGCCTGATGTTAGAGCAGGCACCTGAGGTTCTGCCGCAAGTACAACGCCACTACCAGCAAGCGTTACGCGATTACCTGCTGCCGCTGATGACCCGGCAGCTGGAGGCGCGCCTGCGCAGCGCCCACGCCGACCGTCAGCAACTGATTGGTCATTTGCGCGCCTACCTCATGCTCAGCCAGCCAGAGCGCCTGGATACGGATTATCTGCAGCAGTGGATGAGCGAAGAATGGCAACATCGCTACCCCGAACAGAGCGATGTCCAGGCACAACTCAACGCCCACCTTGAACGTCTGCTGGCACTGCCCTGGCAACCCGCTGCCGCCGATCAGGAACTGATAACCAGGGTGCGTGATCAGTTGCAACAGGAGTCGCTTGCGCAGCTGACCTACCGCCTGCTGCGCGAGCAGGCTCGCGCGCTGCCAACCTATCGTCTGGACAACCAGCTGGGCACCGATCATCAGCTACTGGCCAGCCGCCCAACGAGCATCCCCGGTTTTTACACCCGGCCCGGCTATCAGAGCCTGTTTCAGCAGCAGGGGCCTGCGCTGATCGAGCGCCTGCTGGAAGACAACTGGGTGCTGGGCAATCGCAGCCAGCTGACGCCGAGCGAGCAACGCCAACTGCTGGTCGAGGTGGAGGCGCTGTACTTTCAGGACTACACCGACCAGTGGGTACGCGCACTGGCCTCCCTGCGCATGGCGGCGTTACGCAACGGCCGAGCGGTTAGCGATCTGTCGGCCCTGAGTGCCAGCAGCGCGCCACAGCTGCTCTTGCTGCAACAGCTGCGTGAACACACTCGGCTGATAGACCCTCAGCTTGACCACGCAGCGCCAGCCAGCCCCGCCAAGCAGGCCCTCCAGCAACAGTTCGCCGACCTGCATGGCCTGATCGACAACGACGGCAACCCCACTGCGGTACTGCTGCAAAGCCAGCAAGCGCTGACTCAACTGCAATTGCAGCTGGCGCAGCTCTACAACAGTGGCGACAGCGGTCAGCTGGCCTTTGAGATGGCACGCAAGCGCATGCAGCATCAGGCCGATGCGATCAGCGCCACTCGTGACGCCGCCGCTGCCCTGCCCGCGCCCCTCAATGGCTGGATCAACCAACTCGCGTCAGACGCCTGGGGCCAGGTGCTGGCCGACGCCGGACGTTATTTGAATCAGCGTTACCGCACCGACCTGTACAGCGTCTACCGCAGCGCGTTCGCCCAGCGCTATCCGTTCAGCGCCGACAGCAGTCGAGACGTTGAGCTGAACGACTTTCGTCGGTTTTTCCAACAGGAAGGTACCGTCGAGCAGTTTGTCGCCAGCTACCTAGAGCCATTCGTGATTCAGCGCGACGGCCGCTACCGCCTGCGCTCACTGGACGGACGCAGCCTGCCGCTGTCCTCCGCACTGCTGACCCAGCTGGGGCGAGCCCAGGCCATCCGTGCCGGGTTCTTTGCCGATGACCCCTTCGAGCCCGGTGTGCAGTTCCGGCTGGAGCCCTACGCGCTGGACGCCAGCCTGGGCCGTGCGAGCTTCCACTATGGGCCCCAGCAACTTGAATATCGTCACGGCCCCATCGTCGCCAGTGCCTTTCGCTGGCCCGCTGCCGAAGGCAGCGAACGTATCAGCCTGACACTGGAAGACTTGGGCGGTCGACGCCTGGGGCTGCAACAGGAAGCCGGCACCTGGTCACTGTTCCGTCTGCTGGACCGCATAGACATCCAGCGACAGGAAGAACGCGACGCCTTGTTGCTGCGGGCCAGCATCGGCGGCATGCGGGCACAGTACCTGCTGCACAGCCAGCGAGCGCCCAACCCCTTTGACCCGGACCTGCTGCGCAGCTTCGCCCTGCCCGCGCACCTATGATCCACTGGGACAGCGCAAGTCAAACCCACGTCGGCAAGGTGCGCAAACGAAATGAAGACGCGTTGCTTGACCGGCGCCCGGGCAGCCTCTGGGCTGTTGCCGACGGTATGGGAGGCCATCAGAATGGCGCCCTGGCCAGCAGGCTGATCGTGGAACAACTGGCGGACCTGCCGCTGGGGAGCAATCTTGACCAGAACCAGCGGCGGGTTCGTCAGGCCCTGCACCAGGTAAACCATCGTCTGACGCAGGACATGACAGTGTGCGCTGGCGGCCCCGCCCCCTTGAGCGGCAGCACCGTGGTGGCCGTTCTCGCCCAGGGACGGCGTGCGCTCTGTTTGTGGGCCGGCGACAGCCGCTGTTACCTGTGGCGTCAGAAAAAGCTATACCTGCTGTCGCGTGATCACACTCTTGCCCAGCAATTGATCAGCAATAGCAACATCAGCGCCAGCCAGGCAGCACGTCACCCCAACGCACAGGCACTCACCCGCGCCGTTGGAGCACACGAGGTACTGCGCCTGGATGTCAGCGAATTTACGCTACAGCCTCATGACCGCCTGTTGCTCTGCAGCGACGGCCTGTATCGCAGCCTGAGCGTCAGGCAACTTGCCCAGTCATTGCAGCTGCCGACAGCGCAAGCCAGCGTCGAACAGCTATTTACCCTTGCCCTGCAAGGCCCCGCCAGCGACAACCTCAGCGCTATTGTCATCCGTCCCACAGCCGCGACGAGCCCAACGTGAACCAGATAACTGCGCCGGCAGGCGCCCCCTTACAGACCCCGAGTGATCTACCAGAGCTGATGGGCAAGCGGTATCGCATCGAACGGCTGCTTGGTGTCGGCGGCATGGGCGCGGTTTATCGGGCACGTGATCTGGTGCGCGAACAATTTGGCGACCCGGAACCCTGGGTTGCGCTGAAAACACTGAACGACACCTTCTCCCGCCACCCCGACGCCAACGCCCTGCTCTACAGCGAGTTTGCTCTGACCAGTCGCCTGCACCACCGCCATATCGTGCGCCCTCACAGTTTCCACGTAGATGCGCATAGCCAGCGCGCGTTCCTGACCCTGGAGCTGCTGGCCGGGCCAACGCTGGACCAAATCATCGCCGCCCAGCCTCAGGGGCTACCCTGGAATGACTTGCAACCCCTGGCGCTGGCGCTGCTTGATGAACTGCAGCACGCGCACCAGCGCGGTGTGCTGCATGGCGACATCAAGCCCACCAACGTAATGCTCTGCGACAATGACGTGCGCTTGTTCGACTTTGGCCTCGGCCAGGGCAACGAGGGGCTGTTAAGCCGCCTGCCACGGCTCTCGCGCCGGCGCCTGGCGGCCTGGACACCGCGCTACGCGGCACTCGAGCTACTTGATGGTGGCGACCTCAGCCCTGCTACTGACCTCTATGCGCTGGCCTGCGTACTCTACGAGCTTGCCAGCGGTCATCACCCATTCAGCCGCCTGACGGCGCGTCAGGCAATGCGCATGGATCAGTACAGCAGCCTGCAAAAGCCGGCGAACCTGCCCGCCCATTGCTGGCCAGCACTACGGCGGGCACTCGCGTTCGAGCCGGCACAGCGAACCAGCAGCGTGAGTGAATTAAGAGAGGTATTCGGCCAGCCGCTACGGCGCTGGTGGCCCTGGCCGCGATGGGCCGCAGGATGCTTGCCGCTTAGGCGGACAAGCCAATGAAAAAAGCCTGTTAATGCTGGGGAGCATCAACAGGCTCTGACTCGGCGCAGACCACCACCGAGCACGCGGATCAGCGCGTTGTTACAGCGACAATTCGCGGTTGGAGGCAGCAATAAAGGCCTTTTTCAGGTCTTCATAGGTATGCACCGCCGGGAACTGCGGGAACTCGCGGATCACATTGTCCGGCGCGTGGAACAGGATACCGGCATGCGCTTCAGACAGCATGGTGGTGTCGTTGTAGGAGTCCCCGGCGGCGATAATGCGGTAGTAGATGCTCTTCAGGGCGATAACAGACTGACGCTTCGGGTCTTTCTGACGCAGCTGATAGTCGACAACGCGGTCGTTCTCATCGGTGATCAGGCGGTGGCACAGCAGCGTCGGGAAACCGAGCTGACGCATCAGCGGCTGAGAGAACTCGTAGAAGGTGTCAGACAGAATCACGACCTGAAAGCGCTCGCGCAGCCAGTCAACAAACTCGACGGCACCTTCGAGCGGCTTCAGCGTGGCGATCACTTCCTGGATGTCCGACAGCTTGAGGCCGTGCTTGTCCAGAATGGACAGCCGCTGCTTCATCAGCACGTCGTAATCTGGAATATCACGGGTGGTTGCCTTCAGTTCCTCGATGCCGGTCTTCTCGGCAAAGGCAATCCAGATTTCCGGGACCAGTACGCCCTCCAGGTCAAGGCAAGCAATTTCCACGCGACACTCCTGAGTTTCAATAGTTGAGGCTGGCGCACAATCTACCGGCAAGCGCTGTCAGGCGCAACGAGAAGGACACGAGAAGCGCCAAGCAACCTCGTAAAAAGGCATAAAAATATAACCAAATAAAAGAGGATGGACTAAGACGCCCTTTGTTAGACTGCCCGCCTGAAACCAGAAACGGTGGCACACCGATCCACCGC
The DNA here is from genome assembly GCF_900114765.1 of Halopseudomonas pachastrellae. GTDB lineage: Bacteria > Pseudomonadota > Gammaproteobacteria > Pseudomonadales > Pseudomonadaceae > Halopseudomonas > Halopseudomonas pachastrellae. Next base: position 127,515 of record NZ_FOUD01000010.1, on the reverse strand, counting down.
CGGATTGAGAGCCTGATGCAATGAGTAATTTCGACATCGACGAACTGGCCAGCGAGTACGCCAGCAAGTCGCCCCAGCAGATCCTGGAACTGGCAATCGGCCAGTTCGACAATCTCTGGCTGTCATTCAGTGGCGCCGACGATATCGTCGCGCTGGATATGGCCTGGAAAATCAACCCCCAGATCAAGGTGTTCACCCTGGACACCGGCCGCCTGCACGCCGAGACCTACCGGTTCCTGGAGCAGGTACGCAAGCACTACGGTATTCAGCTTGAAGTGCTGTCCCCCGATCACCAGGAGCTGGAAGCGTACGTCCGTGAAAACGGACTGTTCGACTTTTACGAAAATGGTCACGGTGGCTGCTGCGGCGTGCGCAAAATTGCCCCACTGCGCCGCAAACTCGGCACAGTCGACGCCTGGATTACCGGCCAGCGCAAAGATCAAAGCCCCACCCGCGCCGACGTACCGGTGATTCAGCTGGACACCGCGTTCTCGACGCCGGAGCACCAACTGGTCAAGTTCAACCCGTTGGCCGATTACAGCAGTGAGGACATCTGGAACTACATCCGCATGCTGGAGATTCCCTACAACCCACTGCATGAGAAAGGTTTCATCAGCATTGGCTGCGAGCCTTGCACCCGCCCCGTGCTGCCTAACCAGCACGAGCGCGAAGGCCGCTGGTGGTGGGAAGAGTCCACCAAGAAGGAATGCGGTCTGCACGCCGGCAACCTGATTGCCCGCAGCTGACGCAGCGCCGGCCCTGTGTTACAGGGTCGGCAACTCTACCCCGTCGAACAACGCCTCCAGCTCTACCTTGTTGCTGCACAGCAGCGCCTGGTCAATCATCTCGCGCGTCAGATGCGGCGCGAATGCCTCGATAAATTCGTACATGTAGCCGCGCAGAAAGGTGCCACGGCGAAAGCCGATCTTGGTCACGCTGGACTCGAACAGCTGGCTGGCGTCAATCACCACCAGGTCCGGGTCTGTCACCGGGTCGACTGCCATGTGCGCCACAATGCCAACCCCCAGTCCCAACCGCACGTAGGTTTTGATCACGTCGGCGTCTGCGGCGGTAAATACCACCTTGGGCGACAGCCCGCGATTGCTGAAAGCCTCATCGAGCTTGGAGCGCCCGGTAAACCCGAACACGTAAGTCACCAGCGGCCACTCTGCCAGCGTCTCCAGGGTTAAAGACGACAGCTGCGTCAGCGGGTGCCCCTTGGGCACGATAACGCAGCGATTCCAGCGATAGCACGGCATCATCACCAGATCAGCGAACAGCTCCAGCGCCTCGGTGGCGATGGCAAAATCGGCGGTGCCGTCCACGGTCATTTCACATATCTGCATCGGCGAGCCCTGATGCATGTGCAGCGAGACATCCGGGTAGTTCTTGATGAATTTTTGAATGATCGGCGGCAAGGCATAACGCGCCTGCGTGTGCGTGGTTGCCAGGGTCAGCGTGCCCTTGCGCTCGTTACTGAACTCCTGGGCAATCTGTTTGATGCTGTCGACCTTGCGCAGGATCTCGCCCGCGGTCGCAATGATGCGCTCACCGGCCGGCGTGATGCGAGTCAGGTGCTTGCCGCTGCGAGAAAACACTTCCACGCCCAGCTCGTCCTCAAGCAGGCGAATCTGCTTGCTGATGCCAGGCTGAGAGGTATAGAGACTTTGGGCAGTGGCGGACACGTTCAGGTCATGGTGGGCCACTTCCCAGATATAGCGCAGCTGCTGCAGCTTCATGAATGCTTCCTCTATCGATCCAAGCCCGGTGGCGGCTTGGCTGGCGCGGCAGCGCGATAAGCGCTTATAACCAGATCGCCTGTTCTGACAGTTAGGTTAGTCCATAAATTCCAGCAACGGAACGAAATACTGCACTGTGTCGCACAGCTGCGACATTATCAGGCAGAAGAGGACGATTTGAGGTTGCTGATGCCGTGTGGAACATGGCCAGTGGGCACCACACCCACCGCCCGCTTACAATGCCCTTCCTGGTCATCAAAAAACAGGTCCGCGCCAAAGGCCTGCAGAAACTCGGACTTGTCCAGACCGCCCAGAAACAGCGACTCGTCCAGACGAATATTCCACTCACGCAGGGTGCGAATTACCCGTTCATGGGCCGGCGCGCTGCGGGCTGTTACCAGTGCCGTGCGGATCGGACATTGCTCGTTGGGGAACTCGGTCTGAATGCGGTTGAGCGCAGCAAGAAACGCCTTAAACGGACCACCGCGCAGCGGCTGATGGGCCGATGCCTGCTCGCTGGCCTGGAAAGCCGCCAAGCCGTCGCGCTGAAATACCTGCTCGGACTCGTCGGAGAACAGCACCGCGTCACCATCAAAGGCGATACGCAGTTCGTCGCGCTGCTCCGGACGACGCTTGGCCGGCAAAATGGTTGCGGCAGCAAAGCCCGCATCCAGCGTGGCACGCACATCTTCGGCGTGGGTCGAGAGGAATAACTGACAGCCAAAGGCCGGGATATAGGTAAAGGGGCTGCGCCCCCCAGCAAAGGCGGCCCGGGTAATACCCAGGCCGTAGTGCTGAATCGAGTTGAATACGCGCAGGCCAGTGTCGGCGCTATTGCGCGAAATCAGTACCACCTCAACCCGGCTGTCACCCTCCAGCAGACTGTTGATGCGCAGCAGCTTTTGCACCAACGGAAAGGCTTCACCCGGCTCCAGCGGCTCGTCTTCGTGCGCTATCTGATACAGCCGGTAGGCTTCCAGCCCCTCGCGCTCGAAGACAGCGTGGCTATCGTCCAGATCAAACAAGGCTCTTGAAGAAATGGCGATAACCAGTTTGTCGCCGAGCTGGCTGGGCATGCGGACTTCCTATTGATTGGACAGATACCGGTTCTGAATGAACGTCAGCTGATCCAACATTGCCTCGATTTTCGGCAGGCTGCAACCCGCCTCACGGCCCTGACGCAGCAGCTCGCCATACAGGCTGTCGAGCTCCATGGGGCGCTTGTGCAGCCAGTCGTGGTACATGCTTGGCTGGTAGTCGGGCATGGCGCCAGTGCCCATCAGCAACTTGTCTGCCAGACCATCAGGCATGCTGACGCCTTTGGCCCTGGCAGTGCTGATGACCTCTTCCATCATTTCCTTGATCAGCTTGTTGCTTGCCGGGTCTTTCAGCAGCGCCTGGGTACCGGAGTTCAGCACCACGGAAATACCATTGAAGGGTGCGTTCCAGACCAGCTTTTGCCAGCGCGCCTCGTCTACCCCAGGCAGCAGGCGTGTGGGAATCTTGCCGGAAGCAAGCAGCTCGGCACCTTCCTTAAGCAGCGCCTGCTGCGCCTCGGCGGTGGTTGCCGGGCCGGAGTGGTAACCGAGATCGACCATGCCATTGGCCTGGTGCTTGACCAAGCCCGGGCCTTCGCGGAACAGGCAGACGTAGCACAGACCACCAATCAGATGCATGGTGTCGGGCAGGAAGGGACGCAGCTGGTCTTCGTTGCTCAGGCCGTTTTGCAGCAGCACGACCTTGGCATCGGGCTTGCCGGCGCGGGTGATGATGTCGCCCAGGTTGCCTGCGGTCGACTTGGCGCCGATAAACAGCCAGTCGCAGGGCGGCATGTCAGCAGCATCCTTGTACGCCTGCACCGGGTGCAAATGCAGTTGCTCGTTGACCAGGCTGTTGATGGTAATGCCCTTCTCCACCACAGCGTCGTATTCACTGCGCAGCAAAAAGTGCACATCGTTGCCGCCCTGGGCCAGCATGGCGCCGTAAAAGCCGCCGATTGCGCCGGTGCCGATGATGCCGATTTGCAGTTTGTTCTGGTCCATACAACCCTCATTTGGATGATCTGTTATTGGTATCCGGCCATGGTAAGGGGCTGACGCCCGGCAAGACAGTCAACAACACGACAAAATAGCCCTGCAAGCGCACCTTAGTGCGCCAATTAATTTTGTTTTTCAGGGCGATAGCGGCCTGCGGGGTAGCCTAAGCGGCCAACCTTGATTAAGCTGTGACGCACTCAAAATAGTGCCGCACCGCGCGGCCGGTACCACTTCCGGGAAGACTGATGGCCGATTTACCTATTGATGACCTGAACATTACCTCCAACGAGATTCTGATTACCCCCGAGCAGCTGAAAGCCAAAATTCCGCTCAGCGAAGCTGCCCAGGCGACCGTCGTCGAAAGCCGCCAGGTGATTCGCGACATTCTCGATGGCAAGGACCACCGCCTGTTCATCGTCATCGGCCCCTGCTCGATCCACGATATCGAGGCCGCCAAGGACTACGCCGCGCGCCTCAAGCAGCTCGCTGCAGAAGTCAGCGACACCCTCTATCTGGTCATGCGCGTCTACTTCGAAAAACCGCGTACCACCGTCGGCTGGAAAGGTCTGATCAACGACCCCTATCTGGATGACTCGTTCAAGATTGAAGACGGCCTGCACATCGGCCGCCAGTTGCTCTGCGATCTGTCGGAGATGGGCCTGCCCACCGCCACTGAAGCGCTGGACCCGATTTCGCCGCAGTACCTGCAGGACCTGATCTCCTGGTCGGCCATCGGTGCCCGCACTACCGAATCGCAGACTCACCGCGAAATGTCGTCCGGCCTGTCCTCAGCTGTCGGCTTCAAGAACGGCACCGATGGCAGCCTCTCGGTTGCCATCAACGCCCTGCAGTCGGTATCCAGCCCGCACCGCTTCCTGGGTATCAACCAGCAGGGCCAGGTTTCCATCGTCACCACCAAGGGCAACCCCTACGGCCACGTGGTACTGCGCGGCGGCAACGGCAAGCCCAACTACGACTCGGTCAGCGTCGCCCTGTGCGAGAAGGACCTGGAAAAGGCCGGCATCGCCAGCAACATCATGGTCGACTGCAGCCACGCCAACTCCAACAAAGACCCGGGCCTGCAGCCTCTGGTCATGGACAACGTTGCCAATCAGATTCTGGAAGGCAACGACTCCATCATCGGCCTGATGGTCGAGAGCCACATCGGCTGGGGCAACCAGTCTATTCCCAAGGACCTGTCGCAGCTGCAGTACGGCGTTTCGGTGACCGATGCCTGTATCGACTGGGCAACCACTGAACAGAGCGTGCGCAGCATGCGTGACAAACTCAAGGACGTGCTGCCCCGCCGCCCTCGCCTGCAACGCTGATCGGCACACAACAAAAAACCCGCCAAACTGGCGGGTTTTTTGTTGTGTCTTGCGGGCTACTCAACGTTCGCCGCGTGACGATCCATATAACGCTCAACGTACGAGCAGGAAGGGATGACGGTGTAACCCTGCTCACGGGCAAAGCTCAATGCGTGTGCCGTCAGTTTTGCCGCCAGCCCCTTGCCGCGCAGGGCATTGGGTACGAAGGTGCGGTAGATATCCAGTGTCTTCTTGCCAAGATCCATGTAGGCGAGATAAGCCCGTGCACCTTCCAATGCGATATAGAACTGCTTGCCTTCCTGATCGTGCTGGACGGTGGCGTTCATATTCATTGTCAGTCTCCCAGGCAGATATAACTCCGAGCGAGGAGTCATCCACTATAGACCCATATCAGCCGGAATGTTCCTCAACTGATGAAATTTTGTGCACTGGAGCACGCAGCGCCCTTTCGACGCCGCGTGCCCCATGGGCCTCAGGAGACCATCCCCATGCCCAGCGACATCAGCAGGGCAATGGAGGCCAGACAGGCGATGACAGGCACGGCGACCGTGACAACAAAGATGTCCCGATAGGCTTCCTTGTGGGTAATACCCATGATCATGAAGGTCGCAATCACCGCGCCGCAATGCGGCAGCGAATCCAGACCACCGGCAGCGATCGCCGCGATACGGTGCAGAATTTCCGGATCAACACCCATCTCGATGTAATGCGGGCCCAGCGACTGCATGAAGATCTGCAGACCACCGGAAGAAGAGCCGACAATCGCCGAGACCACGCTGACCGACGCAAACACCGATAGCAGCGGCGGCAGATCAACGTTGAGAATCCAGTCGGCAAACTGGGCAAAACCGGCGGTCTGGGTCACTACACCACCAAAACCGATGACGGCAGCCGTGTTCAGCAGCGGCATGATCGAGTCATCAGCGCCCTGCCCAAAGGCTTGAGCCGCTTTACGGCGCAGCGCAGGGAACAGCACCACGCAGGTCAGTGAGCCGAGAATCAGCGAAATGCTGGGCCAGATGATCGGTTGCGACGCGCTGAACAACAGCACGCGAGCCACAATACCGTCGCTCTCTGACCAATCTGCCATGCCCAGAATAGCGCGAGGCAGCATGATCGAGCCCAGCACTACGACCATCGGAATCAACGCCATCCACCACACCGGGGCGTCATTCGGGTCACCGATAAGCTGCTCCATGCGACGATCCTGGGCATTCTCGACAAACCCCTCGCCACGCGCCTGGGCGCGCTTCCACTGGCTTTCCACGTACCACATACCCAGGCCGGCCATCAGCAGAGCAGCAAAAATGCCGATCCAGCCGCCTGCGAACAGATCGGTACCCAGCGAGCTGGCAGAAATCACGTTATGAATGGACGGCGTACCCGGCAGCGCCGTCATGGTGAAGGTACCAGCCCCCACAGAGGTGGCTGCAGCCCACAGGCGCTTGGGCAAGTTGGCCTCACGCATCAACGTGATACCCAGCGGATACATGGTGAAGACCACGACAAACACCACTACGCCGCCATAGGTGAGCAAGGCGCAAACGACCATGCCTACCAGTAGCGTGTGGCGCACGCCCAGGGCGCGAGTGATGGATAGCGCAATACTCTTGGCCGCCTGACTGGTGGCCATCACCTTGCCGAAAATGGCGCCACAGAGGAACAGCAGGAAGAACTTGCCGGCAAAGGTGAACGCACCCAGCGGGCCAAACGGAAAGAACTCGAGAAAGGTTTGCGAGATCAGCATGCCGTTGGTCAGGGCGACCACCAGCGCGCAGACCAGCGCAGCAATAAAGATGTTGATACCACGCAACGCCAGATAGATAAGTAGCGTCACGCCGGCAATGAGACCCAGATTTCCAAGCATTATTTTTATCCTTGTAATGAACAGCGCAGGCTACATTAGCGCAGGGCCGAACACTGACAAAGACCTTAACCGCTCAATCAGGGCAGTTTATTGTTGTTCATTGGTAACAGAATTAGCACCACTCCCCTTTTCAGTACGCAAGCAACTGCTACTATTAACAGCCCTGCCGGGAAAGCCCATCAGAACACCCAGGGAACTCATCTAGCCACCTAGGGTCTTCTGCTGTGCGTTCTTGAAGCATGGAACTTTTACACAAGGGGAAAGTTATGAAAACTGCACTGAAAGTATCCGCCGTAGCACTGGCAGCCCTGGTTGCCGCTGGTTGCAGCAACAGCATGGAAAAGGAACTGAGCGCTCGCGTTGCCGCCAACGAAAACGCTACCGCCAGCGCCCAGGCCCGTGCAGACGAAGCCTACCGCAAGGCTGATGAAGCTCTGGCTGCCGCTCAACGCGCCCAGCAGACCGCTGATGAAGCCAACGAGCGCGCTCTGCGCATGCTCGAAAAGGCTAGCCAGAAGTAATAAGGCTACCTGCAGCCTATCCGGATCACATGGTCCGGATAGGCTGTCCAATCACACCGGGAATGCCACTCTCGGCATATACCAAATCTCTGATCGCCTTCCAGTCCAGACGAAAACCCCGCACCTTGTCCTGCTGCTCTGCCAGCAAGCGCTGAATTGCCGCCTGCTTATCCAGCGTTGACGGCATGCCGTGCTCATCCAGTGCAGTGTGCACCTCCAGATACAGCAAACCGTCCTTGATGCCGAGCTTATAAGGCTGGTTGACGATGGTCACTGGCGTGCCGACCGGCACCTGCGGAAACAGCTCGGTAATGTCTTCGTTGCGCATGCGGAAGCAACCATGGCTGACCCGCGTGCCGATGCCAAACTTTTTGTTGGTACCGTGGATCACGTAGCCGCTCATTGCCAGGTTCATCTTGAACGGCCCCATGGGATTATCCGGCCCCGGCGGCACCACCGAGGGCAACGGGTCGCCGTTGGCTGCGTGCTCTTCCAGAATGGACTTGGGCGGATACCAGGAGGGGTTGGCCTCTTTGCGCAAAATGCGCGTTTCACCAATAGGTGAGGACCAGCCCTCGCGGCCTATGCCCACCGGGTAACTGGACACCAGCTGCGCATCCTTGTGGTAGTAGTACATGCGAAACTCGGGCAGGTTGATCACCACGCCCTCTCGCACTCCCTCGGGCAGCACATGCTCACCCGGCAGAATGATCTCGACACCCGCGCCCGGCAACCATGGGTCGACGCCGGGGTTGGCCGCCGTCATCTCCAGGTAGCCAAAACCGCGCACACTGCCAAGATCAGCGAAGGTGTCTTCGTACGCGGCCTGATAACGCTCGACCTCGCCGATCATGTCCTGCTCGGGAGACAGTATCGGGTAATCATTGGCCGTCGCCGTTGTAGCCAGCCCCGCCATCAGTGCCGCCAGCAAACCCTTTAACAGCATCGGACCTTTCATCCGCATCAGCTCCCACTCAGCATCATGTTCAAGTCAAATTGCTGCACCGGCGCAGCCTCGCTCCGCGAGCGCGACACCGTGCGTCGCTGCCCGGCTGCGCGCGCCTGGTCAGCCAACCTTACACAGGCCGGGCACAGCGTGCGCAAATCGGCTCGCGTCAGCTCCCGGTAGATCGGCCGAGACGGCAACAAGTCGGCGCACAGAGTGCGCTCGCGCGGCACATCCAGACGCAGGTTGATGTCCACCAGATGAACATGCCTGGAGTCTTCAACAAAAAGATCCAACTGCTCATCCTGCTCCACCAGACACCAGCGCCTGGCCATCCAGGATAGGCTCAATTGTCGACCTCATCCGCCGGCGGTGGCGACTGGGCCCAGTCACGAATCACCGGCCATGCATTATCCAGAATGCCCGGCTGCCCCTCTACGTTGGGGTGCACACCGTCGGCCTGCATCAGCTCGGGCTCGCCCGCCACACCCTCCAGCACAAAGGGCACCAGCGGCACCTGCTGCTGCTCGGCAACATCGCGGAAGACCTGTTCAAAAGCTCTGGTATAACGCACGCCGTAGTTGGGCGGAATGCGCATGCCAAGCAACACCACCTCTGCCCCGGCCTCGCGGGAGCGTTGGACCATGGCCGCAAGATTCTGTTGCATTTTATCGGTGGGTAGCCCGCGCAGGCCGTCGTTACCGCCCAGTTCAATCACCACCAGGTTGGGCTCATGCCGCGCCAGCAGGGCCGGCAGACGTGCCAGACCACCTGCGGTGGTGTCACCGCTGACCGAGGCATTGTGCACGTCAAAGGGCAGGTTTTGCGCCTCCAGGCGGCGCTCCAGCAGGTTTACCCAACCGTCACTGATTTCCAGACCGAAAGCGGCGCTGATACTATCACCGAGGATCAAAATCCCCTGTGCTGCTGCGGGCAGGGAGAGCAGACATAGCAACAGCCCTCCCAGCCAGTTTCTCAAGACGTTCATCAGGCCCGTTACCATGTCAGACGCTGTCGTAATTGCCCGCCACCTTAACAAAGTCGTCACCACCTCGGAAGCGCCACTGCAGATACTCTCGGACGTAAACCTGAGCATTCAGCGCGGCAGCAGTGTTGCCATTGTCGGCGCCTCGGGCTCCGGCAAGTCCACCCTGCTCAGCCTGCTCGCCGGGCTGGATCTGCCCAGCAGTGGCGAGGTGCTGCTGGCCGGACAATCCCTGACCGCACTGGATGAAGACCAACGCGCCGCCCTGCGCGGTCTGGAAGTAGGTTTCGTGTTCCAGTCCTTTCAGCTGCTGGACAGCCTCAACGCGGTTGAAAACGTGATGTTGCCGCTGGAGCTGGCCGGCCGTCGTGATGCCCGTCAGCATGCGACCGAGCTGCTTGAGCGCGTCGGCCTCAAGGCGCGTATCAGTCATTATCCGCAGCAACTGTCTGGCGGCGAGCAGCAGCGGGTGGCCATTGCCCGCGCCTTTGCCAGTGAGCCGGCCATTCTGTTTGCCGACGAGCCGACCGGTAATCTGGACGCCGCCACCGGCCAGAAGATCACCGATCTGCTGTTCGACCTCAACCGCGAACACGGCACCACGCTGATCCTGGTCACCCACGACGAACGCCTGGCCGCCCGCTGCGAGCGTGCCCTGCACATGCAGGCAGGCCAACTGCAAGCGGAGCAAGCTGTATGAACAGCGCGCCGTTGGCCAGCCTCGCCTGGCGCCTGTTGCGCCGAGAATGGCGCGCGGGGGAGCTGCGCGTCCTGCTCGGAGCGTTACTGATTGCGGTCACCATCAGCACCGCCATCAGCTTTTTCACCGAGCGGCTTGAACGCAGCATGACCGGTCAGGCCGCCGAGTTTCTCGGTGCCGACCTGGTGATCTCCTCGGGCAGCCCGCTGCCGGCCCTCTATGCCGAACAGGCCCAGAGCCAGGGGCTGCAGATCAGCCAACAGGTTGGCTTCAACAGTGTCATGGCCAGTGATGCAGCCATGCAGCTGTCCAGCGTCAAGGCGGTGGATGCAGCCTATCCGTTACGCGGCCAGATGCGCATTGCCGAGCAACCCTTTGCGGCCGAGCAGCCGGTCAGCACCGGCCCGGCAGCCGGCGAGCTGTGGATCGAGCCGCGCCTGCTCACCCAGCTGGAGTTGGAGGTGGGCGATGCGCTGGAGGTGGGCTACGCCAGCCTGACCATCAGCGCGCTACTAACCCATGAACCGGACCGCGCCGGCGACTTTTACAGCCTGACGCCGCGCGTGCTGATGAACCTGCAGGACCTGGACGCTACCGGCATCGTGCAGCCCGGCAGCCGCGTACGTTATCGCCTGCTGCTGGCTGGCAGCGATGAGCAATTGAGCGCCTATCAGCAGTGGCTGGAGGATCGCCTGGAGCCCAACCAGCGGGTCACCTCGGTCAAGGACGGCAACCGTCAGGTGGGCCGCGCACTGGGCCGAGCGGATCAGTTCCTGGGGCTGGCCAGTATCGCTGCGGTGGTGCTGGCCGGCGTTGCCGTGGCCCTGTCGGCTGGCCGCTTTGCCCTGCGCCATTTCGATACCAGCGCCATGCTGCGCTGCCTTGGGCTGTCACGCCGGCAGGTGATGCGGCTGTTTCTGTTTCAGCTGCTGTACCTGGGCGCGCTCGCCACTGCACTGGGTTTGGCCTTTGGCTGGTTTGCCCAATGGGGGCTGCTGCAGTTGCTGCGCGAGCTGCTACCCAGCAGCCTGCCCGAGCCGGGGCTGACGCCCTTGCTGGTCGGCGGCGCAACCGGGCTCTGTGCGCTGCTCGGCTTTGCCCTGCCGCCACTGCTGCGCCTGGGCCAGGTCGCCCCGCTGCGGGTCTTGCGCCGGGACCTGGCACCCATGCCGAGCAGCAGTTGGCTGATCTATGGCCTGGCGCTGGCTGTGCTCAGCCTGCTGATGTGGCAGTTTACCGGTGACCTGCAGATCACCCTGGCGATGATCTTTGGCGGCGCGGCGGCGGCGCTGGTGCTGGGCCTGCTGGCCTGGCTGCTGCTGCGCAGCGTTGCCGGTAAACTGCACAACCTTAGCCTGGCCTGGCGCCTGGGCAGTGGCGAGCTGCTCAAACGCCCGGCCGCAGCGGCAACGCAGATTCTCGCCTTTGGCCTGATCTTCATGAGCATGCTGGTGGTACTGATTCTGCGCACGGAGCTGCTCAGCGACTGGCAGGATCAACTGCCGGCCGATGCGCCCAACCACTTTGCACTGAATATCCTGCCCAGCGAGCAACAGGCCTTTGCCGAGCAGCTGGAGCAGATAGGTGCGCACAGCGCGCCCCTCTACCCAGTTACGCCGGGGCGCCTGGTCAGCATCAATGGTGAGCCGGTGCGCCAGGAGGTCAGCAAGGAAGCAGAAGCTGACGGCCAGCGCGGCGAACAGGACCGCGGCACCCGCGCCATCAACCGCGACCTCAGCCTGACCTGGTCTGCCACACTGCCGCCCGACAACCAGTTGACCGCCGGCCAGTGGTGGAACGACAGCACGCCGGACAATGCCGTGTCGATCGAATCCGAGTTGGCGGAGAGTCTGGGCGTTGGCCTAGGCGATGAGCTGGGTTTTGTTATCGAGGGCCAGGCCCTGAGCGCTACCATTACCAGCATTCGCCAGGTCGAGTGGGACAACTTTACGCCCAACTTCTATATGGTATTTGCCCCCGGCGTGCTGGATGGCCTGCCCGCCACCCTGCTCACCAGCTTCCATCTGCCCACCAGCGAGCGTGCATCGCTGCGCGGGCTGACCCGCCAGTTTCCGGCGATGACATTGCTTGAAGTGGAGCCCGTGCTGGAGCAGATTCGCGGCATCCTCAAGCAGGTCACCCTGGCGGTCGAGTACGTGCTGGTCTTTGTCCTGCTGGCTGGCCTGGCTGTGCTGTTTGCCGCGCTGCAGGCAACGCTGGATCAGCGTTTGTACCAGGGCGCACTGCTGCGCACCCTGGGCGCGGAACGGGCGCTGCTGCGCCGGGCTACATGGCTGGAGTTTTTGCTGCTGGGGCTGCTGGCAGGTGTCATGGCCGTGGTGGCAGCCGAGCTGGCTACCTGGGCGCTCTACCGTCTTGCACTTGAGCTGGACTGGTCGCCACACCTACTGTTCTGGCTGCTCACACCACTGGTGGCTGCACTGCTGATAGGCTGCGCTGGCGTCTGGGGTACCCGTGCCGTAGTGCGCCAGAGCCCCATGCGTCTGATCAGCAGGGGCGCCTGAGCTATGAGCCGTTACCGTCCACCACGCCGCGCCGGCACCCCGCTTATCACCGCGGCGGGCGCCGCGCGGCTACGCGAAGAACTTGATGAGCTGTGGCTGCGCAAGCGCCCAGCCGTTACCCAGGCCGTCAGCGAGGCCGCTGCGCTGGGCGACCGCTCGGAGAACGCCGAGTACATATATGGCAAGAAGATGCTGCGTGAGATCGACAGCCGCGTGCGCTTTTTGCGCAAACGCCTGGAAGCACTCAAGGTAGTGGACCAGCCTCCGAGCGACCCCAGCCGCATCTACTTCAGCGCTCATATCGAACTGGAAGACGAAGACGGCAAGATACTGAAGCTGCGCATCGTCGGCCCTGACGAGATCGACCCCAAGCAGCAACACATCAGCATCGACAGCCCCATGGCTCGCGCCCTGCTAGGCAAGCAGCTGGACGACGAAGTCTGCGTTATGGCACCTGGCGGTGAGCGCCTTTATTGGGTCACCGACATCCGTTACTGACGGTCAGTGGATAGCGCGCCGGTGACGCGGCGCACAACCCGGCGCGGGCCATCTCTGGCATACTGCCGTCCTGTTTTGCAGTCAGAGCCGGCTCTTCATGAAAGGATTCAACCCGTTCTCCCGTATCTCGGCGTCGCCCACCCGCCCCGCCGCGCAATCGACATCGAGCGCCAGCTTTGATGTAGCAGCGTTGGTCAACGGCCCCTTTGGTGATCCGGATCAGGCTGTGCAGCCGGCATCCGTTGCGCTCGCTGAAAAACTGCGGCAAGCCTACTTCTGGATCGTCAATCACGCGGTCATCAGCCCGCACTACGATGTGGAGTACAACCTCTCGCCGCCGCAGCCGATCCAGTTTGGGGACAGCCAGACACCGCTCTACCTGCCGACCGATCAGAGCTATTCCAGCTTTATTTTGCTGCCGATTCTGACCTTTGCCGCGCGGCGAAAATGCCTGTTCATCGGCGGCCCCGGCCGCGGCAAAACTGCCTCGGCGTTGCTCATGGGCCTGCTGGCCGGATACAGCCCCAAGCAAGTACGCCGAGCGATGCAGCACGGCCACCCGCAGATGACCGTGGCAGATCTGCTGGGCAACCCGATGCCCATGGATATCATGAAGGCAGAGGAGCAATCGGATATCCGCATCAGCTGGCGCAGCTGGCTGGACATGCGGGTCAAGATTGTCGACGAGTACAACCGCATCCCCACCCGCACCCAGAGCGCCCTGCTGACCGTGATGGGCGACAACTACGCCGAGATGTTCAATCAGATCCACGAGTGCCCGCCCGCGGCCTGGTACCTGACCGCTAACGATGATCAGGGCGGCGGCACGTATCCGGTGATTGAGGCCCTCAAAGACCGTATCGACGTCGTGGTGCAGGCGCTGCCGTTCAACCCGCGCTTTCTCGACGAGCTGCTGATCCGTATCGAAGAAGGCGTTGATCCGGCGGACTGCCTGCCGGACGTACTGCAGTTCAGCGAAGCGGATATGGCACAGATGGAAGCCGACATCCGCGCGGTCAACCTGCCGCCAGCCCTGCGCCAGCGCCTTGAATTCTTCGCCAGCCAGTTCGAATTCAGCGAATACTCAGGGCAGCAGTTCGAGTACAAGAGCAAAGACACCTCACGCCTGGCCGGCGTGGCCCGGCACCAGTTGGCGATGCTCGAAAACGGCCGCGACCGTCTCGCCGATCTGGGTTGCCAGACCCGCAACGGGCTGTCGGTGCGCAGTCTGATGTCGTTGATCGTCTACGCCAAAGCCATGGCGTATTTCCGCGGCAATAGCGAGGTCGAGCTGAATGACCTGACCCAGATGCTACCCTTCGTGCTGCACTCTCACCTGTTTGCCGATGAAGACGCGCCGTTCTTCCAGCAACCGGAGAATGCCGCCTTCCTGAGCGACAAGATCGGCTGGTTGCGTCATCTGTTCCAGCTCAGCTGTCGCGAGTTCGAGCGTCAGGGCCGCCACCGCAACGACGAGGTCGCCGCGCTCAAGGCCGAGATGGATGAAGGGCTCGAGGGGCTGTCACTCAAGGAGTGCCGCAAACGCCTGCAACGCATTGAGCGCACACTGCAACAACTGGCCACCGGCAACAAACTGTCCGGCGCAGTGCACGACGACGCCATGACGCTGAAATACCTGCACCAGCGCTACAGCAACTACCAGCGCTGGCTGACCAGTCAGAGCTGACATGCGCTCCGATTGGCTCGCACAGTATCTGGTCCAGCAGGCAGATGCGCTCAATCATGCCTATCGCCTGGCGCGCCAGGGCGATCAGGCCGAGTTTGCCCGCTGCTTCAGCGGCTTTGTGCTGGATGCGCTCGACCCGCTGCTGCTGGCTCTGGAACCCTGGCCGGCAGCCAACAAGGCCGCGCTGGCCCAGACTGCCTATCAGGTAGGCCTGACGCTGGTGCGCCGCGGCTGGCTGGCCGCAGAGCAACGCGCCTTGACCGTCGAGTTGTTTACCACGGTCCTGCCCAGCTGGCTCGCGCCTTATCCGGCTGACGCCCCCAGGCTGCTGGTGCAACTGCTCAATACCCTTTCTCACCTGCCATCAGCCGCGCAGCGCGGCATACTGCTGGAGCAATGGCAACGCTGCAACCCTTCGCCGGATGCCACACCGGACCATCTGCTGGTACTCGGCTGGATGGCCGGCCTCCCGGAGTTTCGCAGCGCCGCCGTGACCGCACTCAGCCGTCAGCCCGCGCTGGCCGAACACCTGCACTTGGGCGAGCCTGAGCAGCTTGCCCACCCCTGGTGGCAAGGCACGACTGCCGGCTGGCGGACAGCGCCGCTGGAGCTGGGCGCATCAACCTGGTTGGGGGGCGAGTTTTCGGCGCTGCCGGTGCTGCTGGTCGCAGCAGATCAGACGCTGATTCAGGCCGGTAATGACTGCTGGCAGCTACACGCCGACGCCTGGGGGCACAAATTACTTGCCCATACGCCGGAGCACGCCGACCCCGTTTCAATTCAGGACTTGCAGCAATTGCCGCCCGGCCTGAGCGAGAACTGGCGCAGTTTCGATCTGGCGCGGCAATGCCTCGAGCGCCGGTACGATTGGGTCGTCAGCTTCCACAACAGTTTCCGCATCATGATCATCCCCAAAGTCGGTGGCCAGCCATGAGCGCAGATCCGCAGCTGGATCATTGGCAAGCCCAATGGCAACGCGCCTTGCAGCTCTGGAGCGATCACCTGCAACTGCAGGAGCCGCTCTGGCTGTTTGACGTGCAGGCCGCCACCGAAGCCGGGCTGACCGACAGCTTTGCCGCCATTCGCCTGACCTCGCAACGGGTCATGGTGAACCTGCAGGACATTACCCAGCGCGGGCTGGACGACTATGCGCTTGAGGTCCTGGCCCACGAAATCGGTCACCACGTCTATGCGCCTGCCAACATGACCCAGCACCTGCAACTGTTGGCGGTCATTCGCCAAGCGTTGCCGGGCAGCGAGCAACTGGCGCCCTTGGTCGCCAATCTCTATACCGATCTGCTGATCAACCAGCACCTGCAGCGCAATACGCCCTGCCAAATGGATGCGATCTACCAGCGGCTCAAACCAGCCACCGCCACTCCTCTGTGGCAGCTATACATGCGCATCTATGAGCGTCTCTGGCAGCTGCCGCCAGAAACCCTGACCTCTGCTCCGCTCAGCAGCTCGGAGGAAGGCGACGCCTGGCTTGGCAGCCGCATCATCAAGGTCTACGCCAAGGATTGGCTGACCGGCGCCAGCCGCTTTGCCACCCTGCTGCTGCGTTATCTGCAAGACGACGAACAAGCAGCCAACGACGCATTTGGCGTGCTGGCCGATACCGCCGACGCCGGCAACGGCCACACCGGCACAGGCGTGCCCGCTCTGCCAGCAATCGACGTACTGCACCCCAGTCTCGACCCGGAGCTGAGCGAACAGACGCCGGCCACAGCTGACGCTCACGGCGATTGCAGTGCAGCTAGCGCCACGCGCTCGGCTGGCCAGGCGCTTGAGCCGCAGGAGTACTACGAGGTACTGCGCGCCGCTGGCGTCGACATCTCGCGCCACGATGCCACGGTCAACTACTACCGTGACGCTGTGCGCCCCTACCTGCTGCCATTCCCTGCCAAGTCGACACCCGCCCCCAGCGAGCCCGAACGCGAAGGCACTGCCCTGTGGGAACCAGGCAATGACCCGGCCGAGATCGACTGGTTTGCAACCCTGCTGGCCGGCGGTGATCCTATTCCCGGCATCACCACCCACAAGGCGGTATTCAGCCGCGACGGCACCGAGCAACCTCGTCATCAGGTCTGCGATCTGGACCTGTACGTGGACAGCTCCGGCTCCATGCCCAATCCGCAATATCAACTGTCCTATCCGGCGCTCGCCGGCGTGTTGCTCTGCATGTCGGCGCTGCGGGCCGGCGCACAGGTGCAGGTCACGCTCTGGAGCGGCGCACGCCAATGCCTGACAACCGACGGTTTCATTCGCGACGAGGCCGGCGCTCTGCGCATACTGACCGGCTTCTTTGGCGGCAGCACCAGCTTCCCGTTGAAATTGCTGCGCGATACCTACGCGCAGCCGCGCCGCACGCCAACGCAGGTGGTCGTGCTGTCAGATGACGGCGTCAGTTCAATGTTCGCTGATGACGAAGAAGGCACACCGGGCGCCGACATCAGCGCACGCACCTTACGTCACTGCGGCGGCGCAGGTCACTGGGTACTGGATTTGCCAATGGAGCTGGACAGCCAGACCGGACACCCCTGGCTGCAAGGCGCCTATGAGAAGATGCGCGTGGGCAGAGATCAGGGCTGGGAGGTACATCGCGTCAACGGCCTGGAGCCGATGCTCACCTTCGCCCGCCGCTTTTCGCGGCAGTACTACCAAGCCAACGACGCCACCGCGCAGCGAGCGACCCGCCCATGAGCCACCTGCAATCCGGCCCGTCCATGCTCCACCTGCATCAGCGCCTGCTGGCCTACCCCGGCGGCCCGGTGCCGATCGGTCAGGATTTAATCGCACTGCTGCATGACCTGATCGCGCGGTTGGCACCGGCCGTCACGGCGCCAACCCTGCTGCCGATTTACGACCTGCCTGAATGGGAAGAGCCGGAAGAGAGGGAGCGACCGGACACATTACTGCTGATGACCTGGCTGCTGGCGGATGACGCTTTCTGTGGCCTGACCCTGTATTCCGATGAAGTCGTCGCTCTGCTGGCATCCAGCAACGCGCTGATGGACACCACTCACCCGAATCTGAACGATGAAGACCAGCGCGAAGAGCTGATCCGCCTGACGCTCAGCGGCCTGCGCCTCAAGCCGCAGAACGAAACCGATCAGCAAGCGCAGGATCGCTTGCTGATGGTCAGCTCCAGCGAGCGGGCTCGGGTCGTCGCGGCGTCCAGAGCCGCCGAAGAGCGCGCCGAATCCATTCGAAAGGCGCTGGCAGAAAAGCGCGCCCGCGAAGCCGCCGACAAGTACACCCGCGAATGACCACACACGCTGCGGAACCCGCTCCCTGGCTCGACTCCCGGCGCCTGCCCGAACTGAGCCCACGCGCCGCACAGCGGTTGCAAGCGTGCCTGCAGCACCCGGACGCGCCCACGCTGAGCGGCCGTAGCGGCCATCATCTGGACGCAGCGGCGCTGTCCCAGTTGCAGATCGAAAAACAGCTGCTGCAATACCCGGACTCCCAATGGCTGACCAGCTTTCTCGACCATTGCCGGCGACAGGTTCCGCGCTATCGTGACTACCCTTGGCACCTTGGCTTTGACGCCCTGCCCTGTACTTCCCGGCAAGATCTGAGCAGCGACGTGGCGGCCTTTGTGCCGACAGACATTGATCCGCAGCGGTTGATCGTATTCGAGACCAGCGGCACCACCGGCCACCCCCTGCGCGTGCCGTCACTGCCGCTGGTCGCCGCGCGCTACCACTGTTTTCACGAACGCATCCTCGGCTGGCACGGCATCGATCTGCAAACCCTGCCGGGCGATACCGGCGTCATGCTGGTTGGTGATCAACAGCGTTGTTTCACCTATGCGTCGGTGTTGCCCTACTGGGATGACAAGGTACTGCTCAAGCTCAACATGAATCCGGCTGACTGGCCCAGCGCCGCCGCGCGTGGACGCTATCTGGACAGGGTCAAACCGCTGCTGATGACCGGCGATCCGCGCAGCCTGAGTACGCTACTGACGATTGAATTCGACCACCAGCCTGCCGCCATTTTGTCGACCTCCATGACCCTGCTGGACGGCCTCAAGGCACGCTTGAGCGAGCGTTTTGCCTGCCCGGTCATCAACCTCTATTCAATGAACGAAGCGGGCCCCATTGCCGCCTGCGACGGCAGCGGCAACGGCCTGCGTCTAGTGCAAAGCACGCTCAAGGTCGAGCTGCTCGACCGTCAAGGCCGCGCCGTACCCGCAGGCGAGCGCGGGGAAATCACCATCACCGGCGGCTTCAACCCCTGCATGCCGCTGCTGCGCTATCGCACCGGTGACTATGCCCGCCTGTACCAAAGCCCCGAAGGACACCAGTACCTGCAGCAACTGGACGGTCGCCCACCGGTGCGCTTTCACGCCGCTGGCCGCTGGCTCAACAACGTCGACATCACCCATCTGATGCAGCCGTTTGAACTGGCCCAGTATCAGCTGCACCAACTAGCCGATGGCAATCTGGTGCTGCGCCTGCAGGGCAGCACTGATGAGCAGGCCCTGCGCCGTGCAATTGCCGGTACCTTTGGTCAGGATTGCGGCCTCAGCATCGAGCCCTTCCCGCTCGGCATCGACAAACTGATTCAATACACCAGCGACTATCCCGGAGCCCACGAAGGATGAGCAGTCTTACCCTGCTGGAATACAGCGCCAACGCCTTCTTTCTGATCAGCGTCTTCCTCGCCGCCCGCAATCATCGCCACACCTGGACCCTGGGCATCGTGGGCTGCGTGCTGTTTGCCGTTTTGTTCTTTCAGGTGCAACTGTACGCGGACGCCACACTGATGCTGTTCTACATCGGCACCAGTGTCATCGGCTGGCGGCAATGGCAGCGCGGCGCCAGCGCCGAGGCGATCAGCCGCAGCTCCTGGTCGCAACTCGCGCTCTACCTGTTAATCGCCGTGGCAACGCTGCTGGGTTACGGCTCACTGCTGCACCTGCACACCGATGCCTACGCGCCCTTCGTCGACTCCGCAGTGCTGACCTTCAGCGTGACTGCCCAGCTGCTGCTGATGAAACGACGCATTGAAACCTGGTGGTTCTGGCTGATCGTCAACACCATCGCTGTCCCGCTGTATGCCTCGCGCGAGCTGATGCTGACCTCCATGGTGTATGTCGGCTTCTGGATCAACGCCTGCTATGGGCTGTGGCGCTGGCACCGAGAACTGAGCAAAGCATGTCAAAGCACTACCGAACCGGCTTAGTCGTCGGCAAGTTTTCGCCGCTGCACAGCGGCCACAGGTACTTGATCGACACCGCGACCGCGGCCTGCGATCAGCTACTCATCCTGAGCTATTCACGGCCGGAGTTTGCCGGCTGCACCAGTGCCTTGCGCCAGCAATGGCTCAATGACGGCTGGCCGCAGCATCAATGCGTGGTGCTCGACGCCGCGCAGGCCTGCCGGCTTGGGCTGGTAATGCCTGATAACAATGCCAGCGATCTGCAGCAGCGACAGTTCTGTGCAGAGCTGATTGATCGCACGTTTGGCCAGCCCATAGACGTCGTATTCAGCAGTGAAGACTACGGACAAGGGTTTGCCGACCACCTTGCCCAGCACTGGCAACGGCCGGTGGCGTCAGTGCTGCTCGACCGTGACCGTATTCGCCACCCCGTCAGCGGTACCGCCTTGCGTGCGGCCCCCAGCGCCCGCTGGCAAACCACTGACGTCTTGACCACCCAACGCTGCCAACGCATCGCCCTGATCGGCGCAGAGTCCACCGGCAAGACCAGCCTCGGGCTATGGCTGGCGCAGCAGCGCGGCTGGCACTGGGTCGCCGAATTCGGCCGCCAGCATTGGGAAGATTGCGGCGGCGTGCTTAGCTCTGACGATCTGCTGACCATCGCCCGCACCCAGGTTGAACTGGAAGACAAAGCCGTTGCCCTCGCATCCAGCGAGGGACACAGCGCGGTGATCTGCGATACCACCCCGCTGACCACGCTGATATACCACCAAATGATGTTTCCTGAGCCGCCTCCAGCCGAGCTGATCGCATTGGCCGAACGCCCTTATCATCAGCTCTGGCTGTGTGCGGCTGACTTTCCAATGGTGCAAGACGGCACCCGCAGCCCCGAGGCATTTCGTCAGCAGCAACAGGCGCTGTACGAGTCAGAACTGACCAACAGGCAGCTCGACACATTGCGGTTATCCGGGCCGCTTGAGCAGAGACGCGCACAGCTACTGCGTAACGTCTCGGCCGACTGACGGCAGCCAACCGCAAGAGCAGGTCACAAAACGCCGATCTAGACGGCCCCAAGGCTTGAACACAGGCCTCCGGACAAGATACTTTGGCTCAGAAGCGAGACAGTGCTCAAGCGCATTGACCAGCATCAACACCCCTCGCCCCGGTATTTTCTAGAATGGATTTCGTAGCAGCGATCATCCGTGATCTGCCCGCATACAGGAAAAGGAATCACCGTGCAGAAACCTCCCCGCAAGCTCGTTCGTGGCCTGGTGGCCGCCGCCATCCTCATTGCCCTTGCCGTTGTCGCCTGGATTGAGCTCAAACCCTCCGGGTATGGCGACGGATTCGTCAGCGGCAATGGCCGCATCGAAGCAACCGAAATCAACGTCGCCACCAAGCTCGGCGGTCGCGTCGCCCGCATCCTGGTCGACGAAGGCGACTTTGTTGATACCGGCGACGTACTCGCCGAGATGGACACCACCACCCTGCAGGCGCAGTTGCAGCAGGCCCAGGCCCAGTCCAGACAGGCAGAAAACGCCATTCAAACCGCGCAGGCGCTGGTCAGCCAGCGCGAAAGCGAACACGCCACCGCCGAGGCGCTGTTGCTGCAACGCCAGGCTGAATCCAATGCTGCGCAGAAACGCTATGACCGTATCAAAGTGCTGGTGCAGCGCAATGCGATGTCGCGCCAGCAGCTGGACGACGCAGAGGCCGCGCTGCAAAGTGCGCAAGCGGCCGTTGCGTCCGCACGGGCGCAAATCTTGTCGGCCGAGGCCGGTATCGCCGCTGCGCGCTCACAGGTGATCGGTGCCGAATCAGCGCTGGACGCTGCCCGCGCCGCCGTCGACCGCATCGCCGCCGATATCACCGACAGCACCCTAAGCGCCGACCGTCATGCCCGCGTGCAATTCCGCACTGTAGAGCCGGGTGAAGTGCTCGGCGCCGGCGGACGTGTGCTCAACCTGGTTGATCTGACCGACGTCTACATGACCTTCTTCCTGCCGGAACGGCTGGCTGGCCGGGTTGCCATGGGTTCTGACGCTCGCATCATCATCGATGCTGCGCCTGAGTACGTCATCCCCGCTACCGTCAGCTATGTGGCCAGCGTCGCCCAGTTCACGCCCAAGTCGGTCGAGACCGAACAGGAACGCGAGAAGATGATGTTCCGCATCCGCGCGCGCATCGACCCAGCCCTGCTGGAGGAGCACATCGAACAGGTCAAGACCGGCCTGCCCGGCGTCGCCTGGCTGAAGCTGGACGCCGACGCCGACTGGCCGGCGGAACTTGAAGTCAACGTCGGACACTGAGCATGGACGCGCACGATCCGGTCGCCAGACTGGACGGTATCAGCCTGCAATACGGCAAGGTAACCGCCCTTGATACCCTGACGCTGGAGTTACCGGCCGGCTGCATGGTTGGCCTGATCGGCCCCGACGGCGTGGGTAAATCCAGCCTGCTCTCACTGGTGGCCGGCGCGCGCCGCCTGCAGCAGGGGCAACTTCAGGTGTTGGGCGGCGATATGCGCAGCGCCGGCCATCGCCGCCGTGTCTGCCCGCGCATTGCCTTTATGCCACAGGGCCTCGGTAAAAACCTCTACCCCACGCTGAGTGTCGCGGAGAACCTGGAGTTCTTCGGTCGTTTATTCAACCAGGACCGGCAGGAGCGCCAGGCCAGGATCAGCGATCTGCTCGCCAGCACCGGCATGAGCCGCTTTATTGATCGCCCGGCAGGCAAGCTGTCGGGCGGCATGAAGCAAAAGCTGGGGCTGTGCTGCGCACTGATTCACGACCCGGACCTGTTGATCCTGGATGAACCTACAACCGGCGTCGACCCGCTGTCACGCAGCCAGTTCTGGGATCTGATTCGGCGCATTCGCGCCAGTCGACCGCAGATGAGCGTGCTGATTGCCAGCGCCTATATGGATGAAGCCCAAAACTTTGACTGGCTGATCGCGATGGACGCCGGCAAGGTACTGGCTACCGGCACCCCGCAGCAGATCCTTGAGCGAACCGAGTCCAGTAGCCTTGAACAGGCCTTTGTCGCCCTGCTGCCCGAGGAAAAAAGCAGTCAGCACCAGCAACTGATCATTCCGCCGCGCGGCGAGCACAGCGGCATCGCCATCGAAGCCCACGACCTGACCCGCCGCTTTGGCGACTTTGTAGCGGTAGACAAGGTCAACTTCCGCATCGAACGCGGCGAGATCTTTGGCTTCCTCGGCTCCAACGGCTGCGGCAAGTCGACCACGATGAAGATGCTCACCGGCCTACTGCCCTTCAGCGAAGGCCAGGCCTCGGTGCTCGGCAAGCCTGTCGATCCAAACGACATGGGCGTGCGCATGCGTGTGGGCTATATGTCCCAAGCCTTCTCGCTGTACAGCGAACTGACGGTGCGCCAAAACCTGGCGCTGCATGCAAAGCTGTACCACCTGCCCGCAGAGCAAGGCCCGCAGCGCATTATTGAACTGCTGGACCAATTCAACCTGCATGAGGTGGCCGACAGCCTGCCTATGGCGTTACCGCTGGGCGTGCGCCAACGGCTGTCACTGGCGGTTGCGGTCATCCACAAGCCGGAAATCCTTATCCTTGATGAGCCGACTTCCGGCGTCGACCCGGTTGCCCGCGACATGTTCTGGGCATTGCTGGTCAAACTCTCGCGCGAAGACGGCGTGACCATATTCATCTCTACCCACTTCATGAACGAGGCCGAACGCTGCGACCGGATGTCGTTGATGCACGCCGGCAAGGTGCTCGTCAGCGGCGCGCCGCAAGCGCTGCGCCAGCAGCGCGGCAAAGCCACGCTGGAAGAGGCGTTCATCGACTGGCTGCGTGAAGCCAGCGGCCCGGATGACAGTGCGCCCGAGGTGGACACAGCTCCCGCGCCCACAACCACCGCAAACGCACCCGTCAAGGTACCACGCTTCAGCCTGCGCCGTTTGCTGAGCTACACCCGACGCGAAACCATGGAGCTGCGCCGAGACCCGGTGCGCGGTTTGCTCGCGCTGGTCGGCACGGTGTTCCTGATGCTGATCATGGGGTACGGCATCAACATGGATGTCGAGAACCTGACCTTTGCGGTGCTGGATCGCGACCAGACAACCTACAGCCACAACTATGCGCTGGAGCTGTCAGGCTCGCGCTACTTCATCGAAAAGCCGCCACTGTACAGCCATGCTGAACTCGATGAACGCATGCGCGCCGGTGACATCAGCCTGGCACTGGAAATCCCGCCCGGATTCGGCCGCGACCTGCTGCGCGGCGACGCTCCCCAAGTGGCGTACTGGGTCGATGGCGCCATGCCGATGCGCGCAGATACCCTGCGCGGTTATGCCCAGGGCATTCACCTGAACTACCTGCTGACGCTGGCCGCCCATCAGCCCACCACCTATACAACCAGCCTGGTAAACGTGGAGACGCGCTACCGCTACAACCCCGACGTTAAAAGCCTGCCAGCCATGATACCGGCCGTTATCCCGATTCTGCTGATGATGATCCCGGCCATGCTCACGGCGCTGGCGGTGGTCAGGGAAAAGGAGCTGGGCTCGATCACCAATTTCTACGTTACGCCGGTCAGCGAGCTGGAGTTTCTGCTCGGCAAGCAGCTGCCGTATGTTGCGCTGGGCTTCGTCAACTTCATCGCGCTGCTGTTGCTGGCCGTGTTTGCCTTTGACGTACCGATCAAGGGCAGCCTGGCGACGCTGCTACTCGGCGGCCTGTTTTATCTCATCTGCGCAACCGGTCTCGGGCTACTGGTGTCGTCACTGCTGAAAAGCCAGATCGCCGCGATATTCGGTACCGCCATCGCCACGCTGATTCCAGCGATTCAGTTCTCCGGCATGCTGCATCCCGTTTCAGCTATGGAGGGTGCGGGCGCGCTGATCGGCCAACTGTATCCGACCAGCCATTTCCTCATCATCACCCGAGGCGTCTTCTCCAAGGCGCTCGGCTTTGCCGATCTGTACCCGTTCTTCGGTCCCCTGCTGCTGGCTATTCCGGTGCTGACGCTCGCCAGCGTGCTTGGATTGAGCAAGCAGGAGAAGTGACATGATGCGATCGCTAAGCAACATCCTGCAGTTGGGCATCAAGGAACTGCGCAGTCTGGCCCGCGACCCGGCGCTCGTGGCACTGATTATCTATGCGTTCAGCCTGAGTATTTACTCCTCCGCCACCGCGATGCCGGAGACTCCCAACCGCGCCACCATTGCAGTCGTCGACGAAGATCGTTCACAAGTCTCAGCCCGGCTGAAAGACGCTTTTCAGTTGCCCTACTTTCTACCGCCCACGCTGATTGATCACCGCCAGATGGACCAAGGCATGGACAGTGGCCTGTACACCTTTACCCTGAACATCCCGCCGGACTTTCAGCGTGACCTGCTGGCCGGCGAGCAGCCGGCCATTCAACTGAACGTGGATGCCACCCAGGTCAGCCAGGCCTTCAGCGGTGCCGGCCATATCCGGCAGATCATCCAGAGCGAAACAGCCGCATTTGTGCAGCGGTATCAAGGCAGCGCCAAACAGCCGGTCGAGGCGGTCGTGCGCATTGCCTACAACCCCAACCTGGATGCCAGCTGGTTTGGCGCCATCACCGAGGTGATCAACCAGATCACCATGCTGTCGATCATCCTGACCGGCGCAGCGCTGATTCGCGAGCGCGAGCACGGCACCATTGAGCACCTGCTGGTCATGCCGGTGACGCCGCTGGAAATCATGCTGGCCAAGGTCTGGGCCATGGGACTGGTGGTCCTGGTTGCATCTGGCTTTGCCCTGCGCTTTATCGTCGAAGGCTGGCTGCAGGTACCGATTCAAGGGACGATGGCGCTGTTTTTGGTGGGCACGGCATTGCACCTGTTTGCCACCACTTCAATGGGCATCTTTCTTGGCACGGTGGCCCGCTCAATGCCGCAGCTGGGCTTGCTGATCATGCTGGTGCTGATCCCGCTGCAGATTCTGTCCGGCGCGGTAACGCCGCGCGAGAGCATGCCGGTGCCGGTGCAGCTGATCATGTCGCTGGCGCCGACCACTCACTTTGTTGAACTGGCGCAGAGCGTGCTGCTGCGCGGTGCCGGCCTGGGCATCGTGTGGCCGAAGCTGCTGGCTTTGATAGCCATCGGTGCGGTGTTCTTCTACGCGGCGCTGCGCCGGCTGCGCACCACCCTGCAGTAACGGCGGCCGATAAGGCCGCCGCTGCTGTCAATCAGGCAACTGAGTCGCCGGCTCGCCGCTTTCGGCCTCACGGGAGATTTTGGCAGCCTCCGGCGACAGCTCCAGATAGATCAATGTCCAGTCCGCCACCGGCTCCAGCTTCTGCGCAGGCGAGAACACGCGAACGCGCCGCTCCGGCGTCAGCGCCAGCATCGGTACGCGGTTCTTGCCCGCCTCCTGCTGCCACTGCTCAAAACCAAAGCCCTCGGTCAGGGTGGTGGCCTTGAAGCGCGCGCCTTGGCTGATCAGGCTCGACAGCTTGCTGAAGGTCATCCCCTCCGCGCCCATCAACAAGCCCTCGTGCGCACTGGAAATCTGCAGGCGCTCGTTGGCGCCGCTACGCTCGTTGCGCACGCTGAAGATACGGTGCGCCGGAAAGTCACGCTGAAAGTGTTTGTTGAGCAAGGCGTTGCGTTCACGCTCAGGCGTCAGGGTCACCAGCGTGCCAAGACCGGCAAGGTCCAGATTGTCGTCAAAGTGCGTCGACAAGGGGTTGCCGCGCAGGGTGCGCAAGCCTTTCATGCGCGCCTGGCGGATCGAGTCCCAGTGGGTATCAACAATCAGCAGCGGCACTTCCAGCTTTTGCAGCACCTCGGCGAGCGAACGCGCCACCGCGTTGGCACCAATCAGCAGCACCCCGCGTCGCTCCGGCTCGGTCACGCCCAACAGCTGCGCCATGCGCCGCGCCGTGGCGCTTTGAAACACCACGGTGCCAATGATCACCGCAAAGGTCAGTGCGCTGACCAGCGCTGCGTCCTCGTAGCCGGCCTGTTCCAGACGCAGGGCGAACAGTGCCGAAACGGCAGCGGCAACGATACCGCGCGGCCCGATCCAGGCTACCAGCGCGCGCTCGTTCCAGGTCAGCTCACTACCGATACTGCTGACCCACACCGCCAGCGGCCGGGCGACAAACTGGATAACCGCCAGCAGCGCCAACGCAGGCCAGCCGAGCGCCAGCAAGGCGCCCAGGTCTACCCGCGCCGCCAACAGAATAAACAGCCCGGAAATCAGCAATACCGAGAGGTGCTCTTTAAACACCAGAATTTCTTCGATATCCACACCCTTGGCGTTCGCCAGCCAGATACCCATAACGGTCACGGTCAGCAGACCGGACTCGTGTACCAGCTCGTTGGACACGGTAAAGGCAACCAGCACCAGCGCCAGCGAGGCCAGCACCTCGAGGTATTCCGGAATCCAGTGCCGGCGCAGCGCGGTCGCCATCAACGCACCACCTGCCGCACCCGCAATGGCACCAACCGCGATCACCTCGACAAAGATCCATAGCCCCGCGCTAAAGCCATTGCCGCCGGCGCTCTGGGCCACGATCCATTCATACACCAGTACGGCCAGCAAAGCGCCGATCGGATCAATCAGAATGCCCTCCCAGCGCAGCACCTTGGAGATCCGCTGGGTTGCGCGCAGGGTGCGCAGCATGGGCACCACCACGGTCGGGCCGGTTACCACCACCAAGGCACCAAAGAGCGCCGACAGCGCCAGGTCCAGCTCGATAAGCCAGTGACAGGCTGCAGTTATAACGCCCCAGGTCACCAGCGCACCCACGGTCACCAGCCGGCGCACCACGCTGCCGGTTTCCTTGAGCTGTTCAAACTTGAGCGTCAGGCTGCCCTCAAACAGGATCAGCGCTACGCACACCGACACCAGCGGGAACAGCAGATCGCCCAAAAACGCATCCGGCTGCAGCAGCCCAAATACCGGCCCCAGCAGAATGCCGGCCAGCAACAAAAACAGAATCGCCGGCAGGCGCAGGCGCCAGGCTGTCAGCTGGCAAACCAGGCTGACCAGGGCGACCCCGGACAAGGTCAGCGCTGGGGTAATCATCGGGTGCATCTCGCTCAATGTCATCTCCCTGTAAGCGAAGGAATAGCAGACGCCTTAGCGCGTCTCACGGCGGTGGGGCAAGGTCAGATCCGGGCCCATGCCAAGCGGCACGATACGCGTCGGATTGATAGTGTCGTGACTGTAATAGTAGTGCTGCTTTATGTGCTGAAAGTTCACCGTATCGGCTACGCCCGGCCACTGATACAGCTCGCGCAGATAACCGAGCAGGCTGGGATAGTCTTCCAGGCGCTTGAGGTTACACTTGAAATGGCCGTGATAAACCGGGTCGAAGCGTACCAGGGTGGTAAACAGGCGCCAATCGGCCAAGGTCACCTGCTCACCCAACAAATAGCGGCGCTGGGCGAGCAGGCCCTCAAGCCAGTCAAGGGCCTCAAACAGGCTACGACAGGCCTGCTCATATACGGACTGCTCGGTGGCAAAGCCCGCCTTGTAAACACCGTTGTTTACATCGTCGTAGACAAGCTGATTGATTTCAGCCATCGCCTCACGCAGCCCGGCCGGGGCAAAATTGCTGGTGTTGCCGGTCAAGCCGTCAAAGGCGCTGTTGAACAGCTCGATGATCTCCGCCGACTCGTTGTTGACGATGGTCTGCTCCTGGGTGTCCCACAGCACCGGCACGGTAACCCTGCCGGTGTAGTCGGCACGGGCATGGGTATAAAGCTGGTGCATGTGCTGATAGCCATAAAGCGGTTCGGGCTCGGCAAAGGTCCAGCCCTGATCAAGCATATGCGGGTGCACCACGGTCACTGCGATATGTGGCGCCAGCCCCTTGAGCTTGCGCAAAATCAGCGTGCGGTGCGCCCACGGGCACGCCAGCGATACATACAGATGGTAGCGACCGCTGTCCGGCGCAAAGCGCCCACCCGCCTCAATCCGATCGCGAAAACCGGCATCTTCTCGCTTGAAAGCACCGCCGGTGCTCTTGGTGTCATACCACTGGTCAACCCAGCGTCCTTCTACAAGACGTCCCATCCGGCTGTTTCCTGTTGTCTGGCCCAAGTTTTGGCAAAAAATACGCTGCCATAAGCCGTCTAGACTGACATTTTGCCCGGATATTGCAACGCTCAGACAAAAGGCTGCGGTAATTTGCCAGTAAAGCCCGTATAATGCGCGCCCATCTTATCCCCCAAGGTTTACTCCCTCTATGTCCGACACCTCTCCGGCGGCTCCGCAGTTTGCCGATCTTGGCCTGCCCGCCCCCCTTCTTGAGGCGCTCAACAGCCTCGGCTATGAAACACCGTCCCCGATTCAGGCCGAGGCTATCCCGACCCTGCTGTCCGGCAAGGACCTGCTGGGTCTGGCACAGACCGGTACCGGCAAGACTGCAGCCTTTGCGCTGCCGGTCCTGGCCGGCATGGATATCAGCCTGCGCGCTACCCAGGCTCTGATCCTCACCCCGACTCGCGAACTGGCCCTGCAGGTTGCCGAAGCCTTCCAGCGCTACGCCCAGAACATGCGCGGCTTTTCCGTGCTGGCCCTGTACGGCGGCTCGGCCTTTGCTCCCCAGTTCAAGGCGCTGGAGCGCGGCGCCCAGGTTGTTGTGGCAACCCCGGGCCGTCTGACCGACCACCTGCGTCGCGGCAGCCTGAAGCTGCAGGACCTGCGCTACCTGGTCCTGGACGAAGCCGACGAAATGCTCAAGATGGGCTTTGCCGACGACCTTGAAGCGGTCTTTGAAGAAGTGCCGGAGCAGACCCAGAAGGCGCTGTTCTCCGCCACTATGCCGCCCGGCGTACGCAACGTTGCGCGCAACCACATGAAAGAGCCGGCCGAGATCCGCCTGCACAGTGGTTCGAGCAGCAGCCTCGAGACCATCACCCAGAAGGTCTGGGAAGTCTCCAACCACCACAAGCTGGATGCCATGACGCGCCTGCTCGAAGTCGAGCCGGTCGAGGCCATGATCGTTTTCGTGCGCACCAAAACCGCCAGCCTGGAGCTGTCCGAGCGCCTGGAAGCCCGCGGCTTTGCCGCCGCCGCGCTGAACGGCGACCTCAGCCAGCAACTGCGTGAGCAGGTAGTTGACCGCCTCAAACGTGGCCTGCTGGACATTGTGGTTGCGACTGACGTTGCCGCCCGTGGTCTGGACGTGGAACGGATTACCCACGTACTGAACTACGACCTGCCGCACGACAGCGAAAGCTATGTACACCGCATCGGCCGTACCGGCCGCGCCGGCCGCCAGGGCACCGCGATTTTGTTCGCCACCCCGCGCGAGCGCCGTCTGCTGCACGTACTGGAGCGCGCGACCGGTCAGAAGATCGAGCCGCAAGCCCTGCCGACCGCCGACGCCGTACGCAGTGGCCGTCTGAACAAGCTGGCTGGCCGCCTGAACGATGCCCGCGAGCAGTCCACTGCCCTGCACCAGCAACTGGTCAGCGACCTGCAGGAACTCACCAGCCTGGACGCCACCGAACTGGCCGCCGCGCTGCTGAGCATCCTGCCCAGCGCCAAAACCCTGCTGGAGCCGGTCTCCGACCTGCCCGCCCAGCCGCCGCGCAAGGATCGTCAGTTTGATCGTGACAGCGGCCTGACCCGCTACAAGGTGCAGGGTGGTCGCAAGAGCGGCCTGATGCCCAAACCGCTGGTCGACGTACTGGTCAAGGTTGGCGGTATCCAGCGTCAGCAGATTGGTCACATCAAGCTGTTCAACGAGCACACCGGCGTTTTCCTGCCGCAGCTCGACCAGCAGGCACTCAACCGCCTGGCTGGTGCCGAGATCAATGGCATTGCGCTGCAGATCAAGGCCTGGCCGCTGCCCGAGGGTGAACTGCCACCGCGTGATCACGCCCCGCGCAAGCCGCGCCGTGACTTTGCCAAGGGCAAGGGCAAGCCGCCGCGCAAAGCCTGATCACGGAGTCGGCGGCAGATGGAATGGATTGATATCGGCGTCAACCTGACCGACAAGGCCTTTGCCCAGGACCGCGAAGCGGTGCTGGAGCGGGCCTGGCAGGCCGATGTCAGCCAGATGCTGCTGACCATGACCTCCCTTGAGCAGGCCGACAGCCTGCTCGCCCTGTGCGCCGAACAGCCGCAACGGTTGTTCACCACTGCCGGTGTACACCCCCACGAAGCTCGCCACTGGACCACTGACAGCAGTCGGCAACTCGCCGCCCTGTGTGCGGAGCCTGCGGTGCGCGCGGTGGGTGAATGCGGGCTGGACTTCAATCGCGACTTTTCTCCACGACCGGCGCAGATCCGGGCGCTGGAGGAACAACTGGCGGTCGCCGTTGACACTCAGCTGCCGGTCTTTCTGCACGAGCGCGACGCCAGCGACACCCTGCTGGCCGTGCTGCGCGACTATCGCGATCAGCTCAGCGGCGCGGTGGTGCACTGCTTCACTGCCGAGCGCGACGCGCTTTACGCCTACCTCGACCTGGATCTGCACATCGGCATAACCGGCTGGATCTGCGACGAGCGCCGCGGCACTCACCTGCATCCGCTGGTGCGTGACATACCCGCCAACCGCCTGCTGCTGGAAACCGACGCCCCCTGGCTGCTGCCGCGCACGCTGTCGCCCAAGCCCAAGAATCGTCGCAACGAACCGGCCTTTATCGCCGAGGTCGCCAGCATGGTCGCCCTATGCCGCAACGAATCGCTGCAGACCCTGAGTGACAACAGTTGCCGGGCCGCGCGCGCCCTGTTCGCGCTGCCATAAGAAAACACCGCGTTCTTAGGCTATATTGGGTGAGTCTTCGCACGGATGCAGTCAAAGGCCAACCATGCCCAACACCCCCGGTATACCGCAGTACAGGCCCATCCTCGCCCTGGTTCTGGGCGTCGTAGCCGTTTTTTTGCTTGGCTTGCTGCTGAGCCTGTTTCACTACGAGCAACTCAGCAAGGTGATGCGCAACGACGGCTCCAAACTGTTCGAGCGGGTCGTGCAACAGGTTGGTCGCGAACTGGACAACGTGTATCGCCCGCCCATGCAGGCACTCAACCTGCTTAGCCTGAGCCCGCTGATTCAAACCGACAGCCTGGCCGAACGGCTTAACTACTTCCCGCTGCTGGCTCAGGTACTGCGCGACAACCCGCAGCTCAACTCGGTCTACATCGGCTGGCAAGACGGCGACTACCTGATGCTGCGCCCGCTGATCAACTCAGGTAGCCAGCAGCGCTTTTCCGCGCCCGAGCGCGCCGTCTGGATGGCCTGGCACATCGGCAACGATGACGGCCTCCGGCACAACAGCTATCTCTTCCTCAATTCCGATCTGAAGGTAATCGAGGCGCGCATGGCTGCCGACGAGGGCTTCGATCCGCGCCAGCGGCCTTGGTACGCCGCCGCCCACCGGGCTGACCAGCAACTGGTCACCACGCCCTACGTGTTCTTTTCTACCCGGGAATTTGGCACCACCCTGGCACGCGGAGCCAGCGACCGCGCGGTACTGGGCGCAGACCTCACCCTTGAGCGGCTCTCGCATACCCTGACCCAGCAACGTGTGACACCGTCCTCGGAGCTGATCCTCTACACCGGTGATGGTGTTGTGATTGCCTATCATGACCCGCAGCGACTGCAGCACACAGCTCGGGGCAGCAATACTTTGGAGCCGCGCCGCTTTCAGGAGCTGGGCAGCACCCTGCTGGCGACCATCGCCCAGGAGGGCTACCAGTTGCAGCGCCAGACCATCCGTGAATTGGAGGGCCAGCGCTGGATCATTCAGCAGCAGCGCATCGGCATACCCGGCTCACCAGACAGCTATCTGGCCGTGCTGGTGCCCGAAGCCGAACTGCTGAGCGACGCCTATCGCCTGCGCCGCCAGAGTTTCTGGTTGTCGATGGCAGCGTGCCTAAGCCTGGTGGTCCTCACCTGGCTGTTCTGCTGGCGGCTACGGCGTGACCGCTAATCCGAGAATTTACTTTAAGCTCTCGACCCAACCCTCTATTTAAGTGATGATGCGTAAAAATAAGGACTGACAGGAAAGCGGTTCTACCTCCAGCCAACTTGCTCAGGGAGCTGCCCCACCATGCCCAACGCCGTTGCACGCGCCCTTCTTTGCCTGATGCCTATGCTCGCCGTGTCCGCTGTCAGTACCCCATTGCACGCTGCCGACAGCGGCACCCTGCCCGCTCGCGTAGAGAGTGCCCTGCAGTCCGCCAAGATCCCGTCTGACGCCGTCGCCCTGGCAGTCATTCCGCTGGAAGGCCAGGGCATGGCCCAGTTCATTAACGCCGATACTCCGGTCAACCCCGCCTCTACCATGAAGCTGGTAACCACCTATGCGGCGCTGGAAATTCTCGGCCCCACCCACCAATGGCGCAGCGACCTCTTTGTTGACGGCCCGGTGGTCAATGGCACCCTGCAGGGTGACCTGATCTTCCGCAGCGGCGGCGACCCCAAGCTGACCCTGGAACGCATGTGGCTGATGCTGCGCGATCTCAAGGCGGCCGGCATTCGCGACATTACCGGCGATCTGGTGCTGCAACCGGCGGACCTGCGTCTGCCTAACGATATCCCGCCCTTTATCGACGACAGCGGCAACCAGAACCGTCCGTTTCTGGTTGAGCCCGATCCGCTGCTGACCAACCTCAAGGTACTGGTCGTCAGCAGCTACGGTGAACAAAACGGTATTCGCGTGAACGTTGAACCGGCACTGCCGGAGGTCAAGGTGGTCAATCAACTGACCCTGCTGCCGGCCACCAGCAACTGCCCGCGCCCCAACGTAGCCTATGACATTCAGGATGAGGGCTATCAGGCCACCATTACCCTGACCGGCAACCTGCATGAGAACTGCATTGCCCAACGCTACCTGACCGCACTCACCGCCACCACCTACACCGCCAGCACCCTGCGCACGCTGTGGCAGGAAATGGGCGGCACCATCCAGGGCGGCACCCAGATTGGGCGCGCTCCGGCCAGCTCGCGCCTGGTGGCGCAAAGCTGGTCGCCCGATCTGGTTGATGTGGTACGCGACATCAACAAGTGGAGCAACAACACCATGGCCCGGCAGCTGTTTCTGACCATTGGACGTGAAAACCGCATCGCCACCGACCGCGACGACCACAAGGCTGCCGTGCGAGTAATCAATGAATGGCTGCGCGGCAAGGGTATCCAGGCCAACGCACTGGTGATGGAGAACGGTTCAGGGCTGTCACGCATGGAGCGTCTGACTGCGCGTGATATGGCACAACTGCTGGCCCAGGCCTGGCAAAGCCCGTATCGCGCCGAATTCATTGCGTCCATGCCGCTGGCGGCCATGGACGGCACCATGCGCCGGCGCCTGCGCAACACACCAGTGGCAGGTCAGGCACATATCAAGACAGGGTCACTGCGTAACGTGAAGGCCATCGCCGGCATCACCCGTGACGCCAACGGCCAGAGCTGGGCGGTGACCGCCATCGTCAACCACGTCAGTGCCGGGGCCAGCGGTCAGGCGCTGGATCTGGTTTTACAGGACGTCTACAGACGCGTACCAACGGATATCGCGACCGCGCAGTAAGCCAAAAAAACGCCCCATTCAGGGGCGTTTTTCATTCCTCGTCGCGCCGGGCAAATCAATCAGCGGTTACTGATCTGCCAGGTGCGGTGGATACGGCTGTTGCGCTGAAAATCACGATCCAGTGTCTGCGCCGAGATGTCCTCTACCAGATAGCGCGCCTCCACCGCCGGGTCCATGCGGAAACGCCGGAAGTTATTGGAGAAGTACAACACGCCACCCGGCGCCAGCAGCTTCATCGCCAATTCGAGCAGGCGCGGGTGACCACGCTGCACATCGAACACCCCTTCGAGCTTCTTCGAGTTGGAGAAGGTCGGCGGGTCAATGAAGATCAGATCAAACTGCTGTCCGCGCGCCGACTCCAGCCACGCCATCACATCCGCACGTTCCAGCCGATGCAGATCAGACAGGCCGTTCAACGACAGGTTACGACGTGCCCAGTCCAGGTAGGTGTTGGACAGGTCAACACTGGTGGTTGAGCGCGCCCCGGCAGCGGCGGCATGTACCGTCGCCGTGGCGGTGTAGCAAAACAGATTGAGAAAGCGTTTACCCTTGGCTTCGGCCGCGATGCGCAGGCGCATCGGGCGATGATCCAGAAACAGGCCGGTGTCCAGGTAATCGGTCAGATTGACCAGCAGCCGCACCTGCCCTTCCCGCACCTCGAAGAACTCGCCCTGCTGGGCCATGCGCTGATACTGCTGCTTGCCGGACTGACGCTGGCGCTGCTTGAGCGCGATGTGCTCAGGCGCGACGCCCAGCACCTGCGGCAACGCGGCCATCACGTCCTGCAGGCGGGCCTCGGCCTTTTCCTCGCTGACCGACGACGGCGGCGCGTACTCCTGCACATGCACCCGGTCACTGTACAGATCGACCGCCACTGCAAACTCCGGCATATCCGCGTCATACACGCGATAACACTCGATGCCCTGCTGCCGCGCCCATTTACCCAGGGTTTTCAGGTTCTTCTTCAGGCGGTTGGCAAACATCTGCGCCGACTCGCTGAGACGCGCCGTTTCTACCGGCGCCTGTCCTGCTGCCGAGGGCTCTGCGGCCTTGGTGACAAAGCGCTCGCTCTCCAGGTTCATCAGCAGCAGCTTGCACGGCAAGGCGCCGTTAAACAGGTTGTACTGCTTGTGACTGCGGATGCCCATGCGCTTGCCGAGCTCGGCGTTGCCGGTGAAGATCGCCGCCTGCCAGCCCTGACATTGCTGACGCAGCACCTCACCCAGCTTTTGATAGAGGTACACCAGACTGGCAGTGGTACCCAGCCGCTCGCCATAGGGCGGGTTACAGACCACCAGGCCCTGCTGACCGCGATCCGGGTTGGGCGCAAAGGTCGCCAGTTCGCCCTGATACACCTTGACCCACTCGCCCACACCCGCGCGCTGGATGTTATTGCGCACCGGCTGCAGCAAACGCGGATCAGCCTCATAGCCACGAATCCACAGCGGTGGCCGCGCCAGGCCGCGCTCGGCGCGCTCACGCGCCTCGGTCAGCACCTTCTGCCACAGCACCGGCACATGCTGCTGCCAACGGCTGAAGCCCCAGTGCTCACGCTGCAGGTTCGGCGCCACATCGGCGGCCATCAAAGCGGCCTCGACCAGGAAGGTACCGGAGCCGCACATCGGATCGGTCAGGGCGCCACCGGCCTCAGCCAGCGCCGGCCAGCCGGAACGAATCAGGATCGCTGCCGCCAGGTTCTCCTTCAGCGGCGCGGCGCCCTGCTGCAAACGGTAGCCACGCTGGTGCAGGCTGGCCCCGGACAGGTCCAGCGCCAGCTGCACCTCGCCACGGTGGCAATGCACATTGATGCGCAGGTCCGGGCGCACCTTGTCAACGCCGGGGCGGCTGCCATCCGGGCGGCGCAGTTGATCGACCACCGCATCCTTGACCTTGAGTGCGCCAAAGTGGGTGTTGTCGACACCGGCCAGGCTGCCGGTGAAATCGATGGCCAGGGTACCATCGACAGCCAGGTGGTCACGCCAGTCGATCATCTGCACGCCGGCGTACAGGTCCTCGGCAGTGCCTGCAAGAAAACGCTTGAGCACCAGCAACACACGGTTACCTAGACGCGACCAAAGACACAGCCGGTAACCCAGCTCGATGTCCCCCTGTACCGACACGCCGGCGACGGTCTCCTTGGCGGACTCGGCGCCCAAAGCGAGTACTTCGTCACGCAATAGACCCTCCACGCCTTTTGGACAGGTAACAAAAAATTCAAGGATCTCGCGCATGTCGTTGATTTCCGGATAACGATGACGTTTATATTTCAGTGGCAACTAACCAATGCCTAAGGGTATGCCAAATCGGTCTTTGAAGTGCCCGCCTGCGATAGGGTACAACAGGGTATGACGTTAGCGGTGAGACAGTATTCGGAGCCGGGCCAGACAACCCTTTTTCCCGGTCTCCATGCAGCGTAGCCGATCCATGGCTGCGCATCCGATGGCGGAGCAACTCTGATTGTTCCGATCCTGTCATAGCAAGCGAGGACGCCAACTTATGAGAAGACTCAAGCGTGATCCGATGGAACGAGCATTTCAACGCGGTTACCAGCATGGAGTGAGTGGCAAATCTCAGGACACCTGCCCTTTTAACAACCCCTCTACCCGCCAGAATTGGATCAATGGTTGGCGTGAAGGTCGCGCGGACCGTTGGGATGGATATACCGGCATCTCGGGGGTACATCGCCTGAACGAGATGCACGCCGTCGGCTAAGGCCGTTACCACAGCGTTTACTTTTTCCCCAAGGCGCTCGCCCACAGCGCCGGGCCCAAGAGGGCCCACCCAGCCCCCGCTCTGCGGGGGCTTCCATTTTCAGGGCTGTGGCATCACCGCAATCGCATCAGCACACTCACGCACCAGCTCCGGCCCGCGGTAGATGAAGCCGCTGTACAGCTGCACCAGGCTGGCACCGGCAGCAATCTTGTCCGCCGCATCGGCGCCACTGAAGATGCCGCCCACGCCGATAATCGGCATGCGCCCTTTCAGCTCATCGGCCAGCAGCCGGATGACCTCGGTGGACATATCGGTCAGCGGTGCCCCCGAGAGCCCACCCGCCTCATTGGCGTAGGGCGAGTCTGCTACGGCGCTGCGATCAAGGGTGGTATTGGTGGCAATCACCGCATCCATGCCCTCTTCCAGCAAGGTTGCGCCAACCAGCGTGACTTCTTCTGCGGTCATATCCGGGGCGATCTTGATGGCGATAGGCACGTAGCGCCCACGCTCGGCAGCCAGTTGCTGCTGACACTGCTTGATCTGGCCCAGCAGCACCTTCAGCGCCTCGCCGTATTGCAGCGTGCGTAGACCGGGGGTGTTGGGCGACGACAGGTTGACGGTGACGTAGCTGGCGCGGTCGTAGACCTTGCGCAGGCAGTACAGGTAATCATCCACGGCGTTCTCTACCGGGGTTACCGCGTTCTTGCCGATATTGATGCCCAGTACGCCCTGGTAGCGCACGCCATCGAGACGCTCCAGCATGGCATCCACGCCCTGGTTGTTGAAACCGAAGCGGTTAATGATGGCCAGCTGCTCGGTCAAACGAAACAGGCGCGGCTTGGGGTTGCCCGGCTGCGGGCGCGGGGTAACGGTGCCCACTTCAATTGAGCCGAAACCCATGGCGGCCAGGCCATCCACGGCAACCGCATTCTTGTCCAGACCTGCCGCCAGCCCCACCGGGTTGTCGAAGGTCAGCCCCATGACCTGCACCGGCTGCGACGGCACCGGGCGCACCAGCTTGTCGGCAAGGCGCAGGCGGCCGGCAGCACCAATCATGTCCAGTGCGAGGTCGTGGGAGGTTTCTGCGGGCAGGCGAAACATCAGCGAGCGAAGCAAATCGTACATGGCGGCATCCGGAGCAGAAAAATCAGGCTGCAGAGTATACCTGATCAGTCCGCCAGACGTTCGAGCTTGATCAGCTTGCCCTCGTCGGTGAACTGCAGCACAAAGCTGCCGTACACACCCTGATGGGTAAGAAAGGGTCGTAGGTGATGCGCCGGCAGGCTGACCCGTCGACCATCACGACTGACCATGCTGACCCGTTCGGCGCGGCCCTGATACCAGGCCAGATAACGCTCTGCGGGCAGCGCGAGGTCGAGAATAAGTTGTTGCATGCTGCCTTCTGTCACAGTGATTGAAGCGAGACACCGGGCGGCGACTACCGCCCGGTGTCATGTTGCTGCGCTGGACAGGAAGCAACGCACTCAGTCGCCACCGCCCTCGCCACCGTGGTGCCGCGCGTGCTGCGCCAGATCCAGCAGCTCACGCATGGCCACAGCCACAATGGCGTAGTCACCGGCACCAACGCTGCGCAGCTCAGCCAGCATGGCCTGCCAACGCTGCACCAGCGCCTGATTGCGGCTGATCCACTCGGCAACCAGGGCGTCTACGGGCTGGTTGTCATCGCCACCCTGCAGCGCGGCCACGGTCATGCTGCGCACCTGCCAGTCCAGGTCGTCCCGGTAGCTTTCGCGGGCCAGCGCCTGCCAATGGTTGTCGACCGGCAGGCTGTTGACCTGCTGGCTGAACCACGGCAAGTGCAGCTGACTGCCCAGAGCAAAGAACACCTGCGCCACGCGCTCGGCATTCTGCCCGGTTGCATCGGCCGCTTCAACGATACCGAGCAGCGTGTAGGCATGTCCGGTGCCTGCCACCACGCGGGCAATGGCTTCCGGCACCCCGGCCTCAACATAGCGATTGAAGCGCGCTTCCCACAGCTCGCGCACTTCGCCCTCAAGGAGCTGATCAAAGCGTTTGGCCAGGGTCTCGATGCACGGTGCAAAGTGCTCAACCTCACGTTCCGGCAGCAGCTGGGACCGGCGGTTGCGAATAAACCAGCGGCTGGCCCGACGGCCCAGGCGCATCAGCTCGTCCATCAGCTCCAGCTGCACCTCGGCGGCCACCTGATGATCCAGCGCTTCGATGCCGGCGAAGTGGGTCTGCAGATGAAACACGTCCCGCGCGACAACCCAGGCGCGGGCGACGTCGCTGATGCTGGCTCCGGTCGATTGCACCAGCCGGCGCAGGAAGGTAATCCCCATGTGGTTGACCAGGTTGTTGGCCAACTGGGTCGACACTATCTCGCGGTGCAGGCGGTGGCTGGCCAGCGCCTTAGCATGCCGTTTGATCAGCACCTGCGGAAAGGCCGTCTCCAGCTCCCGCGCCAGATACGGGTCCTCGGGCACGTCGGAGGCGACCAGCGCTTCTTTCAGATCCGCCTTGGAGTAGGAAATCAGTACAGACAACTCGGCGCGGGTCAGCCCCTTGCCGTTGGCTTTGCGCTCTGCCAGTTGCTCATCATCGGGGATGAACTCCAGCGCACGATTGAGCTTGCCGCTGCTCTCCATAGCACTGATAAAGCGCTGATACTCGCCCATGGTCTGCGCTGCCTGACGCTGCGCCAGGCTGATTGCCTGGGTCTGCTTGTAGTTGTTGGCCAGCACCAGATCGGCAACCGCGTCGGTCATGCTGGCCAGCAGCGTATTGCGCTGCTTGGCGGTCATGTCCTGGGCGGCGACCACCTCGTTCAGCAGAATCTTGATATTGACCTCATGGTCGGAGCAGTCAACGCCACCGGCATTGTCGATAAAGTCGGTATTGAGCGCTCCGCCGGCCAGACAAAACTCGATACGGCCCAGCTGCGTCAGCCCCAGATTGCCGCCCTCACCTACTACACGGCAGCGCAGGTCGCGGCCGTTGACGCGCAGGGCGTCGTTGGCCTTGTCACCCACATCGGCGTGGGTCTCCATGCTGCCCTTGACGTAGGTACCAATGCCGCCGTTCCAGATCAGATCGACCGGCGCCTTTAGCAACTGATGAATCAGCTCGGTTGGCGTCAGGCGCTCGGCCTCGATGCCAAAGCAGGCGCGCATCTGCGGGGTCAGCGTGATCTGCTTGAGGCTGCGAGCGAACACCCCGCCACCTTCGGAGATCAGGCTGCTGTCATAGTCCGTCCAGCTGGAGCGCGGCAGCGCAAACAGGCGCTGACGTTCCTGATAACTCGTTTCCGGGTCCGGATCGGGGTCGATGAAGATGTGCTGGTGGTTGAATGCCGCCACCAGCTTCAGGCTGCGCGATTGCAGCAGGCCATTGCCGAATACGTCGCCGGCCATGTCGCCGATCCCGATCACGCTGATCGGATCGGTCTGCACATTCAGCCCCAGCTCGCGGAAATGCCGCTGCACCGAGACCCAGGCGCCGCGCGCGGTAATCCCCATTTTCTTGTGGTCGTACCCGGCAGAGCCGCCAGAGGCGAACGCATCGCCCAGCCAGAAACCGTAACCTGCGGCAATTTCGTTGGCGATATCGGAGAAGGTAGCGGTGCCCTTGTCGGCCGCCACCACCAGGTACGGGTCGTCGCCGTCATGGCGCACCACGTTGGCTGGCGGCACCACCTTGCCGTCGACCAGGTTGTCGGTGATATCCAGCAAGCCCTGGATAAACAGGCGGTAGCAGGCAATCGCCTCCTGCTGCACCTCATCACGGCTGCCACCCAGCGGCAGCCGGCGCGGAACAAAGCCGCCCTTGGCGCCAACGGGCACGATCACCGCATTCTTCACCTGCTGGGCCTTGACCAGCCCGAGCACCTCGGTGCGGTAATCCTCTTCGCGGTCAGACCAGCGCAGCCCGCCGCGGGCCACCTTGCCACCGCGCAGGTGCACACCCTCAACGCGCGGCGAATACACGAATATCTCGAACATCGGACGCGGCAGCGGCAGTTCTGGAATCTGCGTCGGGTCAAACTTGAGGCTCAGGTACTCGCGCGCGTCGCCTTCGTCATCGTTTTGATAGAAGTTGGTACGTAACGTCGCCTTGATCAGGTCCAGATAGCGGCGCAGGATGCGGTCTTCATTGAGCACCGCCACGTCATCCAGCGCGCCCAGAATCGCCCTTTCCAGCTTGCCTTGCATCTCCGCCAGATCATCGGCGCTGAGCTTGCGCGCCAGATAGAAACGGGTACGAAACAGCCGCACCAGCTCGCGGGCGATATCCGCGTGCGCCACCAGGGTGCTGGCAATATAGGGCAGTTCAAAGCCCAGGCGAATCTGCTTGAGATAACGCGCGTAGGCGCGCAGCAGCGCCACATCACGCCAGGGGAGCCCTGCCAGCAGCACCAGCCGGTTGAAGGCGTCATTCTCTGCCTGCCCGGACCAGACCGCGGCAAAGGCATCGCGGAACAGCGCGTTGGTCTCCTGAATATCCAGCGAGGCGCCGGCGCCAAAGGTGAACTCAAAATCATGAATCCAAAACTGCGTGCCGTCTGCCTGCACCACGCGGAACGGAAACTCGCCCAGCACCCGCAGGCCAAGGTTTTCCAGCACCGGGATCACATCCGACAGCGGCAGTGATTCATTCAGGTGGTAGAGCTTGCAATGCAACACACCGGGCTTTTGCGCCAGCGGCTGGTAAAAGCTCATGGCCAGCGGCTCGGCCTCGGTCAGCCCCAGCAGGGTCTGTAAATCAACTACCCCGGTGGCAGGGGTAAACCGGTCGCTGTAACCCGGCGGAAAGCCATCGCCCAGGTGCGCCAGTACGTCAGTCGCACGCGCCTCGCCCAGGCTTTCGAGCAGACGATCACGAAACTCGTCCTGCCAGTTGCGGCAGGCGCGCACCACTTCCTGTTCAATTTTCACGGGGTCGATATCCAGCGGCTTGGTCGGGTCAACG
Organism: Halopseudomonas pachastrellae; assembly: GCF_900114765.1. Taxonomy (GTDB): domain Bacteria; phylum Pseudomonadota; class Gammaproteobacteria; order Pseudomonadales; family Pseudomonadaceae; genus Halopseudomonas; species Halopseudomonas pachastrellae. Next base: position 85,364 of record NZ_FOUD01000010.1, on the reverse strand, counting down.
CGCAGAATGAACTGGGTGCGCGCCAGGGTGGATTCGGAAAAGTAGGTCCAGAACTCGCTTTCGCTGGCTTCCACGCGGCGCGTCAGCACCTCCTGGATGGTGCGGCGAATATCGGTGGAGTAGACATCCCGCGGCACAAAGGCCAGACAATAATAAAAGCGCCCATAGTTGCCACGGCGCAGGAACACGCGAATCTGGTTACGCTCCTGCATCTGCACGATGGCAATTGCAGTTTGCGCCAGCTCGTCGACCGGGGTCTGGAACAGGTCATCACGGGGCAGCACCTGCAGCACCTGCTCCAGCTCCTTGGCCAGATGGCTGCGCGGGATAAAGCCGGACACCTCGCGCACATGAGCCACCTTGCGCCGCACATGCGGGATATGGTCAACCAGCGCGGAATACACCCGCGAGGTATAAAGCCCCATAAAGCGGTGTTCCAGCAGCACGTTACCGTCAGCATCTACCTCCCGTACCGAGACATAGTCCGGGTACGCCGGCCGATGCACACGGCTCAGTTGAGAGGCCTTGGCAAACGACAGCAACAGCGGAGCCTGCAGATAGGCCGTAACCGTGTCCGGCAAACCCCCAAGATTCTCATCGCGCGGATTCAGTGCCAGCGCACCCAGGCTGGCGTCGGTGCGCAGGCCAAGGCGCTGCTCGGGCAGGCCCTCATTAATGGCAAAGCACTCGTAGCCCAGAAAGGTGAAATGGTCATCCAGCAGCCATTCGAGAAAGGCCACCGCCTCGGCCCGCTCGTCACGCGAGAAATATTGCTTGCGGCGACTGTTGAGCAGGCTGATCAGCGCCTGCACCCGCTCACGCATGGCGCTAAAGTCCTGTACGGTGGCGCGCACCGTATCCAGCGCAGCCAGCAGCCCGTTCTGCAGGGCGCTGAGATCAGACGCGTTGGTGGCCCGGTCAATCTCGATGTACATGACCGATTCGGCGCGGGCATCGGCGGCCTGCGCGCCCGGCGCAAGCAGCTTTTTGAGATTGCCGCTCTGGTCACGCTCGACATGCACGATGCTGTTGTACAGGTTGTGAATGGCATAGCCCTGGCGGGTCAGCTCCATGCGCACCGAATCGACCAGAAACGGCAGGTCACGATGCAGCACCTCGACAATGCTGTGGGTGCTTTGCCAGCCATGCTGCTCGGTGTCGGGGTTGAACACCCGCAACTTCACATCGCCCCCCGGCATCTGTTGCACAAAGCGCCAGGCCGACAGCGTGCAGCCCAGCAAATCTGCATCCTGGCGCACCTCCAGCTCTGCGAGCGTGGCAATGCCAAAGAACTGGCTGCAAAACTGCGCTACAGCACTGTGGTCACCACGCGGTACCAGATCCTGCAAACGGACCTGCAATTGCTCGATAAACGCCTGCTTGGAACTGGCCGTGATCAGCGCCATCTTGCCTCCCTCCTGGGGGTTGGGTGTATTCGGTCGGCGGCTTGGGCCCTTGCGGGCACACTGTTTTTTGTCTGTGAGGATAGTCTAGACCAAGGGCTTTTCGTTACAGTGACACCCACTGATTCCAGCCCGTGCCTCGGAACAACGGACACCACATGACCCATCGGGATTCCCTGCTGCAGTTGAAGGCCTTTATGGGCCAACACATTTTCGGTCAGGAACATCTGATCGACCGTATGCTCATCAGCTTGTTGGCTGGCGGTCACGTACTGGTCGAGGGCGCTCCCGGGCTGGCCAAGACCAAGGCCATCAAAGCCCTGTCCGAGGGTATCGAGGCGGACTTCCACCGTATTCAGTTCACCCCCGACCTGCTGCCCGCCGACATTACCGGCACCGAGGTCTACCACCCGGAAACCGCCACCTTCAGCTTTCAGCAAGGCCCCATCTTTCATCATCTGGTGCTGGCTGATGAAATCAACCGGGCGCCGGCCAAGGTGCAATCTGCCCTACTGGAGGCCATGGCCGAACGCCAGGTGAGTATCGGCCGCGAGACCTACGGGCTGCCCGAGCTATTCATGGTGATGGCGACGCAAAACCCGATCGAGCAGGAAGGCACCTATCCGCTGCCAGAGGCGCAGCTCGACCGCTTTTTGATGCACGTGCGCATTGGCTTTCCGGATGCGGCCCTTGAGCGGCAGATTCTGCAACTGGCTCGGGGCGAAGCCCGGGGCGAGGAACCGCGCATTGCCGAGCGCATCAGCCAGCAGTGCATTCTCGCCGCCCGCCAGGAAGTGCTTGAGCTGTTCATGGCCGATGCGGTGGAGGAGTATCTGATCCAGCTGGTCATGGCCACCCGCAGACCCGACCAGTACAACCCGCAACTGGCCGAATGGCTGGAGATGGGCGCCAGCCCGCGCGGCACTATTGCGCTGGATCGCTGCGCCCGCGCCCACGCCTGGCTGGCCGGGCGCGACTTTGTCAGCCCCGAAGACGTGCAAGCCATCGCCCACGACGTGCTGCGTCACCGCGTACTGCTGAGCTTTGAGGCCGAGGCTGCAGGTATGGACAGCGATCAGGCGATCAACCTGCTGATCGACTCGGTGCCGGTGGTCTGAGCGCCATGAGTGCTGCCGTCGACCCGGCCATCCACTGCACGCTGGAGAGTCTGCTCGCCACCCGCAGACACTGCCATGAACTGCCGCTGTTCAGCCGCCCGGTGCGTAACAGCCGGCAGACCGGTCAGCAGAACTCTCGCCTGCGCGGCCGAGGTGTGGACTTTGATCAGGTGCGCGCCTACCTGCCCGGTGACGACATCCGCAACATCGACTGGCGCGTTACCGCACGCAGCCAGAAGGTACATACCAAGGTCTTCAACGAGGAGCGCGAGCGCCCGGTATTTCTGATTGGCGAGCAGAGCCCGAGGCTGTTTTTCGGCAGCCAGCGCTGCTTCAAATCGGTGCTGGCGGCAGAGACCTGCGCACTCATCGCCTGGACCGCGCTAGCGCATCACGACCGGGTGGGCGGCATGGTATTCGGCCCTCGCGAGTGCCACGAAGTACGGCCCCGGCGCGATCGTCAGGCGCTGCTCAAACTGCTGCAGCTGCTGGTGGACGCCGACCAGGCACTGACGCCCGAATCTCACGACCCGTACGAGCCGGCCAACGAGCCGCTGAATATGGCGCTACGCCACAGCCGCGAGATTATCCGCCCGGGCAGCATTCTCTATATCGTCTGTGATCACGCCGCTATAGAAGGACTCAATCAGAGCCTGCTGGTGCCGTTGGCCGGCCACAACGACCTGATTCTGCTGCCGGTGTTTGACCCGCTGGATGTCGAGCTGCCCCGCTTTGGTCCGCTGGATTTTGTCCAGGGCGAACGCCACCTGACCCTGGATACCCAGCAAGACAGCGTGCGCGAGGACTACGCCGCCCAGTTCACCGCCCAGCGCCAGGCCTGGCTGCGGCTAGCGCGGCGTTTGCGTTGCAGCCTGCTGCCGCTGGACACACGGCAACCCGCCCACGAACAGCTGCGCGACACCCTGAGCGGCTCAACACGCGCGGGCGGCGCATGAGCAGCCCGTTGCAGGGCAGCCTGCTGATGCCCGGCGCGCCACCACCGATCAGTTGGTGGCCACCGGCTCCCGGCTGGCTGTTGCTGGCTGCAGTGCTGCTCGCCCTGGCGGTGCTGATGCCACTGTTGCTGGTGCTCAACCGCAAGCGCCAGCGCCGCCGTCTCAAGGCGCAGCGCATCATCTGGGAGGTAAGCGACAGCCTGCCGGATCAGGATTGGCTGGCCGCACTCAACACACAACTGAAACGGCACCTCAAAGCCCGCGGCGAGGCGTCCGCCACCCGTCTGTACGGACAGGCCTGGGTCGATTATCTCTGCCGCCATTATCCCCGCCCCCGCAGCGACCTGCTGGCACCGCTCGGCCATGCCCTGTACCAGGCCGAGCTACAGTTGAGCCCCCAGCAACGACGCAGCCTGCAGCGCGAGCTGCTGCGCTGGATCAGGTACAACCATGCTTGAGTTCGCCTGGCCTGCTGCGCTGCTGCTTGCACCGCTGCCCTGGATAGTGCGCTGGCTGCTGCCGCCGGCCGAGCGCCCGGCCCGTGCGTTGCACATCGGCTTTATGCCCAGGCTCAAGCGACTACAGGCAGATCAGGAGCCGCTGGGACGCACAACGCGCAACGCCGCGCCGCTGATCCTGATCTGGTTGCTGTTGCTGTGCGCCCTGGCCCGACCCCAGTTGTTGGGCGCCCCGCTGCCACCGCTGAGCAGCGGCCGCGACATGATGCTGGCCATCGACCTCTCCGCCAGTATGGACACCCGCGACCTGCAGCTCGAAGGCGCCACCAGCGACCGTCTCAGCGTGGTCAAGCACTGGCTGAGCGAGTTCGTCGCCCAGCGCAGCGGTGACCGGCTGGGGCTGATTCTGTTTGGCAGCAAGGCTTACGTGCAGTCGCCACTGACCTATGACCTGGACAGCGTCAGCCTGTGGCTGAGTGAAGCCTTTATTGGTCTTGCCGGCCGCGACACCGCCATCGGTGACGCCATTGGCCTGGCGATCAAGCGGCTCAGTGCCCAGCCGGCCAACAGCCGAGTGCTGCTGCTAGTAACCGACGGCGCCAACACAGCCGGCGGCATGTCCCCCATCCAGGCCGCCAGAGTCGCCGCCAAGGAGCACATCCGCATATTTACCGTGGGCGTTGGCGCTCAGGCCAGTGGCCAGGGCGACCTGCTGAGCATACTGGAGGGCGATGCCGACCCGGCCAGCGACCTGGACGAGGCCAGCCTGCAGGAAATTGCCCAGCTGACCGGCGGCGCCTACTTCCGGGTCAGTGATGAGGCATCGCTGGCGCAGATGCTTGAGCGCATCGAACAACTCGAACCCAGCCAGCGAGCTGACCGTAGCAGCCGTGAGGCGCAGCCACTGTATCCCTGGCCACTCGCTGCCGCCCTGTTGCTCAGCGCCCTGTGGAGCAGTCGCCCGATGCGCCGGAGGCTGCATGCCTGACTCGCTGCTGCCCTTTACCTTTCTGCGCCCGCTCTGGTTGCTCGGCATCGCGCCAGCGCTGCTGCTCTGCTGGTACCTGTACCGCCACCGGCGTCAGCACTCCGGCTGGGATGCACTGCTGCCGGCCAACCTGCGCCGCGCACTGCTGCAGCAGCACAGCGGGCGCCACTACCTTGGCCGCTATTTGCTGCTGGGCAGCGTCTGGACACTGGCTCTGCTGATTCTCGCCGGGCCGGCCTGGGAGTCAGATAACACCCAGCGGCGCGAGGACAGCGGCAGCCTGATCATTGTGCTGCAGGTGTCGCGCAGCATGCTTTCCAATGACCTGCCACCAACGCGCCTGGAGCAAGCCAAGCGCAAGATTCGCGACCTGCTGCGCGACTACCCGGACCGCCGCGTGGCGCTGATTGCCTACGCCGGCAGCGCACACCTGGTTGCCCCACTCACCCGCGACCACGACACGCTGCGCAACCTGCTCGATGCACTGCACCCGGACATCATGCCAGTGCGTGGTCAGCAACTTGATCAAGCCCTGCAGCTGGCCGCCGACATGCGCGCCTCGCGAGGCGACAGCCGTACACAGGTGCTGCTGCTGACCAGTGGCATTGAAGACGCAGACAACACCACGGCTTCCTCTGCCCGCCGCGAACTGGGCAGTGCACTGCGGGTGATCGGCATCGGCACGGCCGACGGAGCACCTATTCCGCTGGCCGAGGGCGGCTTCATGCGCGACGAACAAGGCCGCATCATGCTGCCTCGCCTTGATGAGCAGGCCATGCTCGCCTTTGCCCGCGCCAACGGCGGCGACTACCGCCGCCTGAGCAGCGACGAAAGCGACCTGCAGCAATTACTCGCTGTGCCGGACAGCCAGTCCACCAATGGTCCGGCAGCCGTGCAGCGGCAGGATCAGGGGCATTGGTTGCTGTTGTTGCTATTGCCGCTGGCCGCTCTGGGGGCGCGCCGTGGTTGGTTGCTGGTACTGTTGGTCGCGCTATGGTTGCCGCCGCCGGCCAGCGCCATGACCTGGCAGGATTTGTGGCAACGCCCGGATCAACAGGCCAGCCAACTGCTGCAGGAAGGCAAAAACGCCGAGGCCGCCAGCCGCTTTGAAGACCCGCAGTGGCGCGCCTGGGCGTTAATGCAAAGCGGCGATTTCCAGGCTGCCGCCGACACCTGGGCAGCGCTGGCCAGCGCCGAGCCGAGCAACGCCAACCACCACTTCAGCCAGGGCACCGCGTTGGCTCTTGCAGAGGACTACCGGGGCGCGCTGCTGGCCTTTGAAGCCGCCCTCACCCAGGCGCCTGACCACACCGCCGCCCGTCACAACCGCCAATTGGTCGAAGCCTATCTTGCCAGCCTCGAAGAACAGTCCGATACCCCAGACGCCACAGACAGCGACCAACCAGGCCCCGGGACTGGCGACCCGTCAGAGCAGGACGGTGTCACCGACGACGCTCAGTTAGAGTCCCAGAGCAATACCGCCAACGCGCAGAACGCCACCCCGGAGGCCACTGACAACAGCAGCGCGGCCAGCAGCAATACCGCAGGACAAGGCAGCAGCGACAGCGGCCAGGCAGGCGAGCAAGGCGCGGCTCTGACGGGTGAGCTGGTCGACAGCCCGGATGACGGCAACGCCGGCAGCATTGAGAGCGGCGTTGGTGGTGGCGGCAGCAGCCGACATGAGATAGAACAGCAACAGGCGGTGCAACAATGGTTGCGCGATATTCATGACAATCCGGCAGAATTGCTACGCCGCAAGTTTCTCTATCAACACCTGCAACAACCGGACGGACGCCCACGATAATGCGCCAGCTGTTTCTTATCCTTGTGCTGTTATGCACCAGCGCACCGCTGCAGGCGGCGCTGCAGGCGAGCGTCAACCGCACCCAGCTGGAGCCGGAACAGACCCTTGAGCTGACGCTGGAAAGCACCCTGGCCAGCCGCGACGATCAACTCGACCTGACGCCGCTACAGGAACACTTCGAGGTGCTCGACGACCGCCGCCTGAGCCTGGTCAGCCAAATTAACGGGCGTACCGTTCCGGTCACCCGTTGGGTCATCGAGCTGCGCCCGTTGCGCAGTGGCTTTGTGGTGATTCCGCCCCTGACCCTGCGCGGCGACCATAGCGAGCCCGTCAGCCTGCGCGTGCTCACCGCCGAGCAACTGGCCAACGCCGACCCGGCCAATCAGGCACCGGTATTCATCAATGCCGAGGTTGATACCCGTAATCCGTATGTGCAGGCGCAGGTACTGCTGACCCTGCGTATCTTTCATTCAGTCTCGCTGTACGACGACTCTACCCTGAGCGGACTGGATATCCCCGATGCCCGGGTAGAGGCGTTGAGCGCGCCGAAAACCTACGAACGCACGCTGGACGGTGTAGTACACGGCGTCATCGAAATTCGCTACGCCATCTACCCGCAACGCAGCGGCCCACTGGAAATCCCCTCGCAGCTGTTCAGCGCCACCGCCCTGCAACCCCGCGAGGCAAGCAGCAACAGCGGGCACAACGCGCGGTTTGTGCAGTTGCGCTCACCCAGTCTGCAGCTGGAGGTACGCCCCGTGCCGGACAGCTACCCGGCCGACACGCCATGGCTGCCGGCGCGCCAGGTGCGCCTGAGCCAGAACTGGCAGCCCGACCCCAATCAGGAGCTGCAACGGGGTGAGCCGCTGACCCGCACCCTGTCGATCCAGGCCGATGGCCTCACCGCCAGCCAGCTGCCGGAACTGAGCGCCCTGAGTGACAGCGACGACGACCTGCGTCAGTACAGCGACCAGCCCCAACTGGAGAACCAGTTGTCTGATTCCGGCATTCTTGGCCTGCGTCAGGAAAGCTCTGCGGTGGTCACCCGCCATGCCGGCCGCTTCGAGATCCCGGCGATTCGCGTTCAGTGGTGGAACACCCAAACCGATCAACTGGAAACCTCCGAGCTGGCCGCTGTGCAATTGAACGTGCGCGGCAACGGCAACGCCCCGCCACCGCCGCCGGACTGGAACCTGCCACCGGGCGCCGATGCCTCTCCAAATTGGCCGTGGCAACTGCTCAGCGCGGCGCTGTTCTGCGCCCTGCTCGCCGCACTGCACCTGTTGCGCACCGCGCGCCGCGAACTCAACGCCCTGCAGCAACTGGATGAAGACAGCGTCAGCCTTGAGACCGACCAGCCCGACAACCCGCTCGCCGACCTGCAGACCGCCTGCCGCCACAACCGCCCGGCCGAAGCCCGCAAGGCGCTGGAACACTGGGCCAAGCGCCAGGACAGCGACCTGATCTCCCTCAGCCACACCTACCCGGTGCTGGCCGACGCGCTGGACGAACTCAACGCCTGCCTGTTCGGCCAGATCGACAGCACCTGGCGCGGCAAACCGCTCTGGCGCGCCGTGCGCAAAGTCACCCAGACCCGCCAGCGCGAAGCCGAAGCACTCGGCGAAGGCGGGATTGAGCCGTTGTATCCGGATGTGTGACATATCGCGGATGGCGTAGCGCGTCACCTGAGAGATGCCCATATACAGACATGGATAATCAGCGATGCTGGCCTATCCGCCGACTCTCGGACCACACCAGCCCAACCTCCGGACGCCAAGCGTGCACGGGCTCAATTCCCGTTTACGCGGGCGAGTAGCGCAGATTTATCGGGAAAAAGAAGCGTAGGATGTCTGAGGAGCGAAGCGACGAGTTTTCGCGTGGCCGGCGAGGCTTCCCCGATAAATCGAGCAACGCAGCGAACCCGAAGGGCCGCGTAGTCGGGTGCCCGGGGGATCGCTAAGGGGGGCTGGGCAAGCAGCCCCCCTTGGCTCGCCGTAAAAGGCGAAAGGCTCGCTTGAAGACGACGCATTCAGGCAAAATCGAGCTGGGGACAGACTCCTGCCACCCTCCTTTGTTGGCAAGCCAGCACTTTGTCTCTCCCGCAATCTGAGAAAGGCCACAAAAAAACCGCCCGACGGCGGTTTTTTTGTGCAGCTCAACTCACTCAGCTACGCAGCTTGTCCGGACGAATCAAGAAGCGAGCCAGAGCCGGCAGCAGCCACAGGGCACCGAACATGTTCCACAGGAACATAAAGGTCAGCAGGATACCCATGTCGGCCTGGAACTTGATTGCGGAGAAGATCCAGGTGGCAACGCCGATCGCCAGGGTGAAGCCGGTGAAGGTCACAGCCTTACCTGTGGTCTTCAGGGTTTCATAGTAGGCTTCCTGCAGCGGCAGGCCCTGACGCAGGTAGGTTTCCAGGCGGCTGTAAATATAGATGCCGTAGTCCACACCAATACCCACACCCAAGGCGATTACCGGCAGGGTTGCTACCTTCACGCCAATGCCGAGGAAGGCCATCAGTGCGTTGGCCAGAACCGAGGTCAGGGCGAGCGGGATGATGATACACAGCACTGCGCGGATCGAGCGGAAGGTGATCAGACACATCAGGATGACGACCGCGTATACGGTCAGCAGCATCTTGGTCTGCGACGCTTCGATCACGACGTTGGTCGCCGCTTCGATACCGGCATTACCGGCCGCCAGCAGGAACTGCATATCGTCGGTGTTGTACTCGGCAGCAAACTCTTCCACTGCGGCGGTTGCGCGCTGCAGGGTTTCGGCCTTGTGGTCATCCAGGAAGATCATGACCGGCGCCAGCGAGCAGGCCGAGTTGAACATGCCAGACGGCGCGCGGCTGATGGCGTTGTTCAGGTTGTCCTGGTTGCGCGACAGGGTCTGCCACTTCAGGTTGCCCTCGTTGTTGCCCATGATTACCTGCTTGGCAACGGTCACCAGCGACACGGCTGATTGCACGCCATCCAGGTTGTTCATGCGCCATTCCAGCTGATCGATGGCTTCCATAGTCTCGTAGGCCGAGCAGCGCTCTGCCGGCGTCTTGACCATCACCACCAGAATATCGGAGCTGGTGGAGTAGTTCTCGATAATGAACTGGTTGTCGAGGTTATAGCGCGAGTCGGCACGCAGCTCCGGTGCACCCGGGTCCAGGTCACCGATCGCGACGTTCTTGCCGTGGTAGATACCGAAGACAAAGGCGCCAATGGCCAGCACAATGGAGATCGGCGCGATTGTCGGGTGGGCAAAGCGAGAGATCGACAGCCACAGTTTCTGCGGGCGGTTGGCCAGGTTGCGGTTGCGCTCGACGGCCCCGCGGCTGATACCGATGTAGGACATAAGAATCGGCAGCAGCATCAGGTTGGTCAGGATGATGACACCCACACCAACAGAGGCAGCAATACCCAGTTCACGAATAACCTCGATCTCGATCAGCAGCAGGGTCACAAAACCCACAGCATCCGAGATCAGCGCCACGATGCCCGGAATGTACAGGGCACGGAAAGCACGACGGGCAGCGGTTTGCGCGTCATCGGCACCGGTATATTCAATCGCCATACCGTTGATGATCTGTACGCCGTGGGAGATACCGATGGCGAAGACCAGGAACGGCACCAGAATCGAGTATGGGTCCAGACCAAAGCCCAGTGTGCGCAGCAGACCAAGCTGCCACACCACCGCAATCACCGAGCAGACCAGTGTGGTCAGCGAGCTCTTGAAGCAGCGGGTAAAGATCAGCAGCAGCACAAAGGTGATCAGCAGCGCAGCACCGAAGAACATCACGACCTTGATGATGCCGTCGATCAGGTCACCGACCTTCTTGGCAAAACCAACGATGTGGATCTGGATGTTCGGGTTTTCGCCCTGAAACTCGGTACGAATCTTCTCTTCCAGCTGACGGGAGAAATCGCCGTAATCCAGCTGGATCAGCTCACCCTGGTTTTCCGGGTTGGGATAGGCTTCCTGCAGCGGGATATCGATGATGGTCGACTTGAAGTTGTTGGCAACCAAGCGGCCGATTTCACCGGACTTGAGTACGTTTTCACGCAGCTCGTCGAGATCCGCTTCGCTCAGGTAGGCCGGACGGTTGGCCACCGGGCCGCCGTCAAAACCGTACTCTGTCACCTCGGTCCAGCGTACGTTCGGCGTCCACAGCGAACGCAGGTTGGAACGGTCTACACCCGGCAGGAAGAACACCTCATCGTTAATGCGCTTGAGGGTTTCCATGTACTCGGTGGAGAAGATGTCGCCATCGTTGATCGCAACCGCAATACGAATGGTGTTGCCGAGGTTCGGCAAGTCATTCTGGTGCTCGATCATGTTGGCGATGTACGGGTGCTTGAGAGGAATCATCTTCTCAAAGCTGGTGTCGGGCTTAACCTGCGCGGCCTGATACCCGAAGAACAGGGTCAGCAGCGAAAACAGCAGCAGTACGACAATGCGGTTATTGAAGATCAACCGCTCCACAAAGGGAGCGCTTGTCTCCTGATGATGCTTGGACATCCAGACTCTCCTGGCAGCTAATTCTTATTGAACGTTGGGCAGACCCTTGGGGGATGCCTTGACCACACCGTGCTGACCGACCAGCAGCATCTGGCCATCGGGCAGATACTTGGCCGTTGCCAGCGCTACGCGGTCGGGGCGTACAGCCACGTCGAAGCTTTCACCGTGGTTATTGCTGGTCAGCACTACGCCGCCAGCACCGACCACTGCCAGGCTGTCGCCGGCAGACAGGGTGCCGCCAAGCAGCGTGGCTTCCAGCGGACCATTATTCGGCGTATGAAGCTCGACCTGCTCCCAGCTGTCGCCAAAGTCGGTAGAGCGGAACATGTTGCCGCGCAGGCCCCAGACCAGTACCTGGTTGGCCTCACCGGTGCCGGCTGCGCCGAACCAGGTGCCATCGTAGGGAGAGTTCTGCAGGGTTTCCCAGGTATCACCAAAATCGGCAGAGCGATACAGGGTGCCCATTTCACCAGCCAGGAACAGGCCGGCGCCTTTCACCGGAGTGACCGCGTTGTAGTGGAAGCCATCGGGGTTGTCGATGTCGAAAGACAGGTCTTCCCAGCTCTCGCCGCCATCATCGGTGCGCAGATAGATACCGTAGGCGCCGAAGGCAAAGCCGGTGTTGGCATCACGGAACCAGACATCCATCAGCGGGCGTTCCAGCAGGCCGGGGCCGTTGGGGTCAGCCGGCATATCCAGCTCAGGGTCACGGTATTGCATTTCCCAGTTGCTGCCCGCATCAGAGGTGTGCAGGATGACCGAGTCATGACCTACCGCCCAGCCGTTGTTGGCATCGGCAAAGAATACAGAGGTAAGCAGCTGACGGGCCGGAACCTCGGCCTGAGTCCAGCTGGCACCCTGGTCATCTGAGTAGACAATGTGGCCACGGCTGCCTACGGCTACCAGGCGATCGCCAGCGGCGGCAACATCCAGCAGCAGCGTGTGGCTGGCCAGCTCGGATTTGACAGCCGGCTTGGGTGCCTCGGCAACGGTGTCTTGAGCTTGCACAAACGGTGCGGCACAGAGTGCGACACTGAGACTGGCAGCAGACAGCATGCGAGATGAAAAGAACAGTTTGCGTAACTGCGCCCGGTGGCCGGAGACGGCCGGCAGAGTCGTTTGAGTGCGCCGACGAGTGGGCTCACGCATACACCAATCCCCCTTATTGTTATCAGTTCTTCTGCGCTGGTGCGCTGAATGACCCATGGTAACGAGGCTGGGGGGCCAGCGCCAACGGCTGACGGTTATCTTTTGTTAATCACAATATTGATGCGGAATCACTACTTTTAGCCGCAATATTGTCCCGAGAATCACTCTTTATGCCACCCAAAAACAACAAGGCCCGCCGAATTGGCGGGCCTTGCAGGTCAGTCAGTCGCCTCAGTGAGACAGCTTGCTGCCCTTGGACTTGCGAACCTTCTCCGGGTTGATCAGGAAGCGCGCCAGTGCCGGCAGCAGCAGCATCGCACCGATCATGTTAACGAGGAACATGAAGGTCAGCATCAGACCCATGTCGGCCTGGAACTTGATGGCCGAGAAGATCCAGGTTGCCACACCGATTGCCAGACACAGACCGGTGAACAGTACCGCTTTACCGGTGGAGCGCAGGGTCTCGTAGTAGGCCTCCTGCAGCGGCATACCCTGGCGCAGGAAGGTTTCCAGTCGGCTGTAGACATAGATACCGTAGTCCACACCAATCCCCACACCCAGCGCAATCACCGGGAGGGTGGCCACCTTCATGCCAATGCCGAGGAAGGCCATCAGCGCGTTACCCATCACCGAGGTCAGGATCAGCGGCAGTACGATACAGATAGTCGCAGGTACCGAGCGGAAGGTGATCATGCACATGACACCCACCCAGATGTACACCAGCACCAGAATGGTCAGCTCCGAGCTGGAGATGATCTCGTTGGTAGCCGCTTCAATACCGGCGTTACCCGCAGCCAGCTTGAAGGTCATGTCATCGGTGTTGTACTCGGCCGCAAACTCCTTCACCGCGTCGGTTGCACGAGTCAGCGTATCGGCCTTGTGGTCATCCAGGAAGATCATCACCGGGGCCAGCGAGCAGGCGGCGTTGAACATGCCTGACGGCGCACGGCTGATGGCGTTATTCAGGACGTCCTGGTTACGCGACAGCCCCTGCCACTTCAGGTTGCCCTCGTTGGAGCCCATGATCACCTGCTTGGCCACAGTCACCAGCGATACCGCCGACTGCACACCTTCGAGGTTGCTCATCTTCCATTGCAGCTGGTCGATGGCTTCCATGGTGTCGTAGGCAGAGCACTTCTCCGGCGGCGTGCTGACCATCACCACCAGAATGTCGGAGCTGGTGGTGTAGTTGCTGATGATGAAGTCGTTGTCCAGGTTGTAGCGCGAGTCCGGATGCAGCTCCGGTGCGCCGGCATCCAGGTCACCGATCTTGATATTGGCTTTTTGGTACATGAAGCAGCCAACACCACCCACCAGCGCAATGATCACCAGCCAGGGTGCCACGTTCGGGTGCGCGACATTGGACAGGAAGCGCCAGAACGGATGCTCACGGACAGCGTCACGCTTGGAGCGCTCAATCGCCTTCTTGCTGATACCCAGATAGGAAATGGTTACCGGCAGCATGATCAGGTTGGTAAAGACGATGACCGCCACACCAATGGAGGCACCGATCGCCAGCTCATGGATCACGCCAATATCGATGATCAGCAGTGTGATAAAGCCAACCGCATCGGCCAGGATCGCAATCATGCCCGGCAGGAACAGCTGACGGAAGGTCAGCCGCGCAGCCGTTAGGGCGTTATCAGCGCCTCCTGACTGCAACGCAATACCGTTGATCTTCTGTACCCCGTGGGAAATACCGATAGCGAAAATCAGGAAGGGTACCAGCATCGAGTACGGGTCTATCCCAAAGCCGACCAGATTGATCAGACCAAGCTGCCAGATCACCGCAATCAGCGTGGTTACCAGCACCGATACGGTACTGCGGATACACCAGGTGAACAGGTACAGCGCCACAAAGGTAATCACGAAGGCAACGGCGAAGAAGCCGACAACGCCGATCAGGCCGTCGATCAGGTCACCGACTTTCTTGGCAAAACCTACGATGTGGATCTTGATGTTCGGGTTTTCATTCTGGAAGCGATCGCGAATCTTCTCTTCCAGCTGGTGGGAGAACTCCTTGTAGTCCAGGCGCAGCAGCTCGCTCTGGTTTTCCGGGTTCGGATAGAACTCCTGGAGCGGCACCTCGATGATGCTGGACTTGAAGTTGTTGGCCACCAGACGACCGATTTCACCGGACTTGAGTACGTTGGCACGTAGCTCTTCCAGGTCCTGCTCGTTGGTGTAGGCCGGGTGGTTGGTTACCGGGCCGCCATCAAAGCCGTACTCGGTCACCTCGGTCCAGCGCACGTTCGGCGTCCACAGCGAGCGCAGGTTGGAACGGTCTACACCGGGCAGGAAGAACACCTCGTCGTTGATCTGCTTGAGGGTTTCCATGTACTCGGAGCTGAAGATATCGCCTTCCTCGATGGCCACCGCGATGCGGATGGAGTTACCGAGGTTGGCGAGATCGTCCTGGTGCTCGAGCATGTTGACGATGTAGGGGTGCTCAAGCGGAATCATCTTGGCAAAGCTGGTATCGGGCCGTACCTGCAGCGCCTGATAACCGAGAAACAGTGAAACGAGGGTAAACAGCACCACCACCACAAGGCGGTTGTTGAAGACCAACCGCTCCATGAAGGGGGCATCTTTCTGGTCAAAGGACATCCAGATTCTCCTGGCTTGTAATTATTATCAGTGCGCGTGCAGTGCGTCGGCAGGCATGGTGACAACACCATGCTGGCCCACCAGCAGCAGTTCGCCGTTGGTCAACACACGGGCCGAAGCCAGTGCCACACGGTCCGGACGGGTCATGACGTCAAAGCTGCGGCCGCCGTTGTCGCTGGTCAGCACAACGCCGCCAACACCCACGACTGCAACCTGCCCGTCTGCCGACAGACCGCCACCCAGCAGGGTCGCTTCCAGCGGGCCGTTTCTCGGCGTCTTCAGCTCTATCTGCTGCCAGCTGTCGCCAAAGTCAGTAGAACGGAAGAGATTGCCGCGCAGACCCCAAACCAGTACCACGTTGTTTTGCGCAGTACCGGATACACCGAACCAGGAGCCGTCATAGGGCAGATCGGTGAGGGTTTCCCAGGTGTCGCCGAAATCAGCTGAGCGGTACAACGTGCCCATTTCACCAGCGATGAACAGACCAGCGCCATTGACTTCAGCCATGGCGTTGTAGTGGAAGCCATCGGGGTTATCGATGTCGTAGGTGCGGTCTTCCCAGGTTTCACCGCCATCATCGGTACGCAGGAAGGTGCCGTAGGCGCCGATAGCAAAGCCGGTGTTCGCGTCGCGGAACCACACATCCATCAAGGGGCGTTCCAGCAGACTGGGGCCATCCGGGTCAACCGGCTGATCCAGTTCCGGGTCGCGATACTGCATCGCCCAGGTGGCGCCGCCATCGGTGGTATTGAGAATCAGCGAGTCATGACCGA
The DNA here is from genome assembly GCF_900114765.1 of Halopseudomonas pachastrellae. Classification (GTDB taxonomy): domain Bacteria; phylum Pseudomonadota; class Gammaproteobacteria; order Pseudomonadales; family Pseudomonadaceae; genus Halopseudomonas; species Halopseudomonas pachastrellae. The sequence goes on along the minus strand of NZ_FOUD01000010.1, from coordinate 69,589 downwards.
CCGCCCAGCCGCGCTTGTCATCAACGAAGTATACGGCGGTCAGCAGCTGGCGCACCGGCACCTCGGCCTGGCTCCAGCTTTTACCTTGATCATCGGAATAGACGATGTGGCCACGACTACCGACAGCAACCAGACGGTCGCCAACAACGGCTGCGTCAATCAGCAGCGTGTGGGAAGCCAATGGCGATTGAATAGCCGGTTTTACCGCTTCTCCGACCGTGTCATTTGCCTGAACGGCAGCAGAACCAAGCGCGCCAAAGCCGGACAACATAACGGCAGAGGCCAACGCAGAGACAGAAAACGCTTTCTTGAGATACGAACCCTGCAGTGAAACAACTGCGCAGGTTGCGAGTGAAGCGCGCCAGTTAGACGGCTTACGCATAAACACCACCCCTCTTTGTTTTTATAGGTGTTGCTCCGCTACGGGAAGCATGTTGTCGCCACATGGCGCCTGCTGCAGCGCAGGCGCAGCCATGCAGTCATTCCGCCAGCGGACATCGCATATTAGAGACCTGCAAGGCGGGGCACAAATACCTCTCGGTAATTTTTTATTAAAATTTCACACTTGCGCGTGCTGAGTAACTCATTTATCGACGACGAGTTCAAGAGCCGCGTGCCAGACGGCTGGCGGACGTGAACTCGCCGTTACCGGTCAGGCCAGCGACTTGCTGACCACCTCATAGACATCCGGCGACAACTTCTCGGCCAGAATGCGCGACAGCTGCTCACGCATCAGCGCCTGACGCTCGTCATCAAACTTGCGCCAGCGGCTCAGCGGCGTCACCAGGCGCGAGGCAATCTGCGGATTGCTGCGGTCCAGCTCGATGATGCGATCAGCCAGGAAGGCGTAGCCGCTGCCGTCGATGGCGTGGAAGTTGGCAAGGTTCTGGTTAACGAAAGCGCCAATCAGCGCACGCACCTTGTTCGGGTTGCGCATCGTAAACAGCGGATGCTCCATCAGTTTCTGCACCCGCTCCAGCGCGCCCGGCTGGGAAGCCATGGCCTGCACGCTGAACCACTGATCCATCACCAGCGGATAAGCGGCCCAACGCTCGGCAAAGTCGGCCAAGGCCGCTTCACGCTGTTGCTCAAAGGGTGAGTTAACCAGCGCCACCAGCGCAGCCTGACGGTCAGTCATATTGCTGGCCTCAACAAACTGACGCACACACCAGTTCAACACCTCCTGCTCACCGGTCAGCATCAGATAACCCAGCAGGCTGTTCTTCAGGCTGCGGTCAGCCATCGCCGATGCACTGGGGCTGAACTCCCCTGCCCCGGCGGCTGCCAGGGCCTGGTAGCGGGCAGCCATGTCGTCACGCAGGGCCACCGCCAGTGCGCGGCGCAGCCACTCACGGGCAAAGTGGATAGCATCAACGTCCGCTACCTCGGCCACTTCAACCAGATAGGCCTCAGACGGCAGACGGATGATTTCTGCCACCATGGCAGCGTCCAACTCGGAATCGGTGATCACGCTGCGCATGACGTCCACCAGGCGCTGATCGAGATTCAGCGGGCGGCCGGCCCGATGAATATCGACCAGCCCCTGCAGCACATCTACCGCCAGACCCTGGGCCGCCTCCCAGCGATTGAAGCCGTCCGGGTCGTGCTTGGCCAGGAACACGCGATCATCCCGGCTGTAGGGATAGCTCAACTTGACCGGCGCAGAGAAGCCGCGCAGCAAAGACGGCAGCGGGCAAGTCGGTACATTCTCGAACACCAGCGTCTGCTCGGCTTCGGTGATGGACACAACAGCCTCGGTACCCAGCGCCTCGCCATTGAGCCGCAGCGTCATCTCTTTACCGTCACGGTCCAGCAGTGCCATACGCACCGGAATCACCTGCGGGAGCTTGTCGGGCTGGCCGGGCGTTGGCGGGCAGACCTGATTGAAGTGCAGACGGTATTCGCAGCGCGAGGCGTCATACTCGCTGGTGACGCTCAGGCGCGGGGTACCGGCCTGGCTGTACCAGCGTTTGAATTGGCTAAAGTCAGCGCCATTGGCATCTTCTAGTGCCTTGATAAAGTCATCACAGGTGACGGCCTGGCCGTCGTGACGCTCAAAGTACAGGTCGGTGCCCTTGCGAAAGCCCTCCTCGCCCAACAGCGTGTGCAGCATACGCACCACCTCTGCGCCCTTCTCATAGACAGTCAGGGTGTAGAAGTTGGAGATCTCGATAAAGGAGTCCGGGCGCACCGGGTGCGCCATGGGGCCGGCGTCTTCGGCAAACTGGTTGGCACGCAGGAAGGTGACATCCTCAATGCGCTTGACCGTGCGCGAGTTCATGTCGGCGGAGAACTCGGAGTCGCGGAAGACGGTAAAGCCTTCTTTCAGCGACAGCTGGAACCAGTCACGGCAGGTAACCCGGTTGCCCGACCAGTTATGGAAATACTCGTGCGCGACGACCGCCTCGACCCGCTGGAAGGCCATGTCGGTCGCAGTGTCCTGATGCGCGAGCACACAGCTGGAGTTGAAGATATTGAGGCCCTTGTTCTCCATCGCGCCCATATTGAAGTCATTGACCGCAACGATCATGAAGATATCCAGATCGTACTCACGGCCATAGACCTCTTCATCCCAGCGCATGGAGCGCTTGAGGCTGTCCATGGCGTGGTCGCACTGGGTGCGGTTTTCCGGCTCGACGTAGATGCGCAGGTCGATCTCGCGCCCGCTCATGGTGGTGAAGCTGTCCTGCAGCAGGCAGAGGTCACCGGCGACCAGGGCGAACAGGTAGGCCGGTTTGGGGAACGGATCTTCCCAGCTGACCCAGTGGCGCCCCCCCTCGTGCTCGCCGGAAGCAATCGGGTTGCCGTTTGACAGCAGTACCGGGTAGCGCTCGCGCTCGGCAATGACCGTGGTGGTGAAGCGGCTCATTACGTCCGGGCGGTCGAGGTAGTAGGTAATCTTGCGAAAGCCCTCAGCCTCGCACTGGGTGCAGAACATGCTGCCGGACTTGTACAGCCCTTCCAGCGCGGTGTTGTTCTGCGGTTCGATGCGGGTGGTCAGCGCCAGCGCGAAGGTGGCATCGGCTGGCTGCAGGCTAAGGCTGTCATCATCGACCTGATAGTCGCCCTCGCCCAGCTCGCGCTCATCCAGCACCACCTTGAGCAGCGCCAGCTCCTGGCCATGCAGCGTGAGCGCAGGCAGTGCGCCGTCGCCGTGCAGGTCGCTGTTCAGGCGCAACGCCAGGCGGCTGTGCACCAGCGCGTGGTCCTCGAACAGCTCAAAGGTCAGCTGGGTCTCGTCGACCCAGTAATCCGGCGCCTTATAGTCCTTGAGGTAAATCGTCTTGGGTTGTTCGGTACGCATGTCAGAGCTCCGCTGCGGCCGAGGTCGGCCGGTGAAATCATGTTCGGCCGCCCCTGCAGGGCGGCCCTGCCGTTATGCTCAACCGGCGCTGAAGGCCAGCTGGTAGGCGGTGTATTTGCGAATATTGATAACTGCAGTGTCGAGCAGCAGGTACTGCCCCTTGATGCCAAGCAGTGTGCCTTCGAGCACCGGATCTTTGTCCAGGTTGGCCGATTGCGGCTTGGCCACGTACTGCTCGACCGGATAACGAATCTCCAGCGACTCGGCCTGCGGCAGCAACTGAATCGCCTGCAAGCCAAAACGCGACTGCAGCTCAGTCAGGCCTGCCTCGGCGTTATTCAGCAGGCGATCACGCTCGGCGCACAAATCCAGCGGTTCCGGATCACCCTTGAGCAACGCGCGCCAGTTGGTCTTGTCTGCCACCTGCTGACGCAGCAGGTCCTCCACCAGACCAGACTGCTGCCGGGTAGCCACGCGCATGATCGGCAGTGCCTGGCTTGCGCCCTGGTCGATCCAGCGCGTCGGAATCTGGGTGGCGCGGGTAATACCCACCTTCAGGCCCGACGAATTGGCCAGATAGACGATGTGATCAGTCATGCAAAACTGCTCACCCCATGCTGGCTCACGGCAGGTACCCTGATCGTAGTGGCACTTCTCCGGGCTCATGATGCAGACATCACACTGCGCGAGCTTGGTGAAGCACGGGTAGCAATAGCCCTGGCTGAAGCTTTTCTTGGTCTTGCGGCCACAGTGCACGCAATTGATAACGCCCAGCGCTTCCAGACGCAGTGTCTTGCCAAGCAAGGCGTTAAGCGGCACCTGCTCTTCACCAATCGGCAAGCTGTAGGTAACCGGCGTCTCGGGTGACTCGAGCTGGCCGCGCATTTTGCTGACGCCGCCCTGAAACTGCAGCTGGCTCAATGCAAGGTCTCCGAACGGGTCGAAAACAGAATATTGGGGATTTCCTTCTCCTGCGACTTGCAGCCTTGCGGCCCCATGTACCCGGTGCGCTCCTCTTCCGGCAGATTGTCCTGTTCCCAGGCGATCATCGCCTGCAGGCAGAGTTCCTTCTGCTCGCGCGTCAGCTTGCGCCCGTCCGGCCATTTGCCGATTTCCACGGCCAGCTTGAGGCTTTGATAGATTTCCGGGCTGATGTTGCGCAGCATCTCGACGAAGGTAGTCATCGGGTCTCCCGCTGGATGAGTGAAAGTGGCTATTGTACCTGCCGCTGACGCTGCAACGCACCTGCCACTGCGCCGATCAGGCAGCCGGCAGCAAAGCCGCTGACATGGGCGGCATTAGCAATGGCGCCAAACCCCAGCAGGGTTACCAGTCCGGTCATGCACAGCACCAGCCAGGCCAGCATCATGATGATGACCCCGCGTGGCAGATCAAAGAACACGTTCGGCGCCAGCTTCTGGTACAGCCAGCAATAACCAAGCAGGCCGTACAGCACGCCAGACAGCCCTCCGAACAGACTGCTGTTGCCGCTCCACAGCCACTGGGCGGTATTGGAGACCAGCCCGATCAGCAGCGTCAGTCCCAGCAGCCACAGCCCGCCGGAGCGCATCTCAATGCGCCGCCCCAACTCCCAATACCAGAGCGCGTTAAACGCCAGGTGCATTACGCCAAAGTGCAGGAAGATCGGCGTTATCAAGCGCCACCACTGGGTCATATCCGGTTGTTCGGCCAGATAGCCGCTTGGTTCAAGCGGCGTAAAGGTGAACATCACTACCTGACGCACATCAGTGCCAAGGCCGGTCAACAGCGCGACCACGGCAGTGATCAGCAAAACGCCCAAGGTGACCGGTATCAACCGGTGGGCCTGACGCCAGAACTGCGCCGCCGGGCTGGGCGCGCGCGGCGCCTCGCTCGCCCGAGGCAAACTGTCGACGCCCTGTTCATACAGGCTGCGCACAATCTGCGCGCTCGCCTCATCAACCACCCAGATCACCTGCTCGCCGCGCTCCTCGGCAATCCGGTGTACCACCCCACGACTACGCAGAAACTGCGCCAGCGGCGCCAGATCTTCATCCAGCGGACAGGTCAGTGCTTTAAGCATGCGGGCCTCGCTTCAACTCATTTGCGGGACTTCGACCCAGACAAAGTGATCGCGTTCCAGACGCGTTTCTCCACTCCAGCGATAGGCCACCAGTTTGCCGTACTTCACAGCGCTGTAATCCAGGCAGGCCAGATTGGGGCGAATTGGCTGTGGCGTACCCTGCTGCCAGTAATGGCCGACAAACAGTAGCGGGTCGTGGGGCTGATAGATCATCAGCTCGGCCTTCTGCTGTTCGGTGAGCGGCTTTTCCGCCACCGGCTCAGGCAGCGCATCGGGCTGAAACACCACATCGCCGTAAGTTTCTGGTGCCTCCTCCCAGAACTTGGTGCGGAAGAAGGCGCGGGTAAAGCCGTCTTTCCCTGTCATGGTGATGCCGTGCGGCAAACGCATGTCGGTGCCACGCAGCAGGCGGTCCAAGGTTTGCGCGGGAAAGCTGCCCCAATGGGCCGAGGCAATCAGAAACTCGTCGTCAATGCGGCCGTCCGGGTAGTCCTGGCGCAGCGGCTCGATCAGGCTGCTGTCCCAGCAGGCGTGCACCAGCCTGAACGGGCCCATATCCAGAAACAGCGGCAGATCGCCGAACCACTGTACAAACTCCCGCCACTCCTGCGGCCAGGGGTCGAATTGCGCCAGGGTGTCGCCAATCAGGCGGTGATGCCGCTCGGTGTGCTCGCGCAGGTAGCTGCGCCCGCTGCCGGGTGGTGCAGGCGTTTCCCAACAAATGGCGTTGAACTCGTGATTGCCCATGATGCAGCGCGCATGCCCTGCTTCAACCATGTCGCGCACCAGGTGCAGAGCCTCACGAATACGCGGGCCACGATCAATAATGTCGCCTAGAAACAGCGCCTGCCTGCGTGGGTGCTGCCAGACGCCATTCAGCCGGCGGTAGCCCATCTGCTCCAGCAGGCGTTCGAGGGTATGCGCGCAGCCGTGCACATCACCAATGATGTCATAGCCCCGGTCAAGCTCTGCGTCGCTCACCTTACTGCTCCGTCAGGCGGCTGGACCAACCGAGTTTGCTGCGGCAAATGGCGTAGAAGTTGTGATCCAGCGGATGCAAAAGGCGCAGCTTCTGCGGTTTCTTGCGGATGGTAATGCTGTCGCCGGGCGCGCAGGACATGTGCACCTGACCATCACAGCTGACCTGCGGATAGATACCGCTCTGCTTGGAAATGATGATCTTCAGCTCGCTGTTGCCATCAACCACGATCGGGCGGCTGGACAGGGTGTGCGGAAACATCGGCACCAGCACCACGGCATCCAGCTTGGGATGCATGATCGGCCCGCCGGCCGACAGCGAGTAAGCGGTTGAGCCGGTGGGCGTGGCGACAATCAGCCCGTCCGACTTCTGGCTGTAGACGAACTGGCCGTCGACATAGAGCTCAAACTCGATCATCCGCGCCGACTTGCCCGGGTGCAGCAGCACATCGTTCAGCGCTTCACTGGTGCCCAGTTGCTCCTCGCCACGGCGCACAAAGGCGTCGAGCAGAAAGCGCGTTTCGACCATGTACTTGCCGGCCAGCACCTCGCCTACGCGGGCTTCGAGTTCATCTGGCGGAATATCGGTCAGAAAGCCCAGGCCGCCACGGTTCACGCCCAGCACCGGGATGTTGTAGCGGCACAGTGCACGCGCGGCGCCAAGCAAGCTGCCATCGCCGCCGACCACAATCACCAGATCGCAGATCTCGCCCATCATCTTGCGTGAACAGACCTGCTGCTGGTGTCCGGGCAGCAGTTCCGCTACCGCGTCTTCCAGAATAACGGTGTGCCCGGTGTCGAGCAGAAAGCGCTTGAGCCGCTTGAGGGTATCGACCACGCGCCCGCTGCCAAGACGTCCAATGAGACCGATGTTGCGGAACTGATCCATACCACCCCTTTGCGTTCGTCTGTGAGATGCCCGAGACTGAGGGCACGCGCCGATTATTCCGCAGCCAGCTGTGACTGGCAAATACGGGAGCCGCGATGCCACCGCGTTTTCACAATCCGCTTGTCCGCGACCTGGCCTGGGTAGCCGCCAGCCCGGCGCTGCTCGACCGCCAGTTATTACCCATGCGTGACCCGCTGCAGGACTCTATCTGGCGCCAGGACCCGGACCAGCTCTGGCATGAGCTGAACGCACTGGACGAAGCCCCGCATCGCCTGGCCGAGCTGTTCAGCGATTCGCCAGACCGGCGCCTTGGCAGCCACTACGAGCGCCTATGGCACGCCCTGCTGACGCTTGCGCCGGATACGCGCATTCTGGCGCACAATATCGCCTTGCGCCGTGGCGCTCACACGCTGGGGGAGATTGATCTGGTGATGCAGGCGGCCGACGGCGCCATCGTGCACCTGGAGTTGGCGGTCAAGTTCTACCTGGGCCGCGCCGACCTGCACAACCCGCAGCAGCATTGCAGTGACCCGCAGCACTGGTGGGGCATTGATACCCGCGACACCCTGGCCCACAAACTGGCGCGTCTGACCCAGCATCAACTGCCGCTCAGTCAGCGCCTGCCAGAGCTAGCTACCGCCCATCGCGCGCTTCCGCTGCCCGAAGTCGCGGCCGCCTGGTTGCAAGGCGGTTTGTTCACCCCGCTGGATCAGCCAATGCCGCTGCCAGCAGGCGGACTGGCACCGCCCAAGCCCCTGCACTGGTGTCCCGTGCACGCACTGAAGACGCTACCCGCACACTCGCGCTGGCTGCAGCTGCCGCATAAGGAATGGTTGATGCCACCGCCAGCTGACACTAGCGAAACGCTTAGCCCATCGGCCATGCGTGCGCTCTGCCTGCGCCTGGGGCGGTATCGGGCGCGCATGTTCTGTGCCGCGGAAGATGACAGCCTGAGCGCCGAACGGCTGCTCTGCGTGGATGACGCCTGGCCCGCCTGAGCGGCCAGACTACTCGATATCGGTGGATGAGCGGCTTTGCGCCTTGCTCAGTTCACGCTTGAGGTTGGCGTTCACCTTCTGCTGCTGGGCCAGCTCCTGCTTGATGTCCAGCAGCTCACCCTGCACGATTTCCAGATGTTCGGCGTGGATACCGCGCAGCTCCACCAGCGCCTGCTCCTTCTCCAGCGTCAGCGCACGCAAGCGGTTGTTGAGCAGCTCGATCTGCTGGCGATACTCGCGCACCTCCCTGGTGTGCTTTTCCTGCTGGGCCTGCGCTTCTTCGGCCACCGCCGCTTCTGCGGCCACGCCACCAATAACATTGCCACCGCCGTACCAGGCGTCCTCGGCAGCGATATTGAGCCGCTCGGGCGAGATCACCCCCAGGGCTTCCTCGTCTTCACCGAGAATGCCCAGCGAGTTGCGCGCTACGGCGTCCTTGACCAACGCCAAATCGTTGGTACCGGCGCGCTGACCGGGCTTCCAGAGCATGGGCCGATACTGCGGCTGCTTGTTGTAGCCCAGGCAAACCAGGCGGATGGGCCCGCCGCCCATGTCCGGCCCGCGCTCAGCGCGCTCGGCAATCTGGCGCAGCGGCATATTCCACAGGCGATTGACGTAGCCGTCGAGGTCAAAATCCAGGGTAAAAAAGACTGCGGCACGCACCTGCAGCCGAGCGTTGATCTGCAAAAAAACCGCTTCCACGGTTTCGTCGGCGAAGTCGGGGGAGGCAACCAGGCCATCCAGCAATGCCTCGAACTCGGGGAACAGCATTTCCTTGCTGATCCCTCGTTCGGAAAAGAACATGACCGCTTCGGTCAGTAACGGCTTGGCTACCGTGCTCATCATTCAGTCTCCTCGCCCTGCAGCGGCTTGTCCCTATGCGGGACATAGCTGTCCCTGATCCCTCATCAGTCTCACAGTGTAGGCAAAAGGTTCCATGTCGTGTGTGACCGACTTGGCAAGGGACCGGCAGGCGCCGCTGAGATCAAGCCGAAAAAGCCGAATCCGTCGCACTTTTTGGTAGCTGACACCCCACTGCGAGGTATCAGCTACCGGCGCGTCAGATAGCTGCAGCCAAACGCGAACCCTGATCGATGGCGCGTTTGGCATCCAGCTCGGCCGCCACATCGGCACCGCCAATCAGGTGCACATTCTTGCCGGCGGCAACCAGGCCGTCCTGCAGCTCGCGCAGCGGCTCCTGACCGGCGCACAGAATGATGGTATCGACCGGCAGCACTTTAGGCTCGCCATTCTCGCCAATGCTGATGTGCAGCCCTTCGTCATCCACCTTCAGGTAATTGACCGAGTTCAGCATCTGCACCTGCTTGCTCTTAAGGCCCGCACGGTGAATCCAGCCAGTGGTCTTGCCCAGGCCGTTACCCACCTTGCTAGTCTTGCGCTGCAGCAGGTAAACCTCACGCGCCGGCGGATGCGGCTGCGGCTTGACGCCGGCGATACCGCCGCGGGCTTCCAGGTTCGGGTCGATACCCCACTCTTTCCAGAACAGATCAATGTCCTGGCTCGGGCTGGTGCCCTGATGGGTGATCATCTCGGACACATCAAAGCCGATCCCACCAGCGCCGATTACAGCCACCTTCTGGCCGACCGGCTTACGCTGCAAAATGGCGTCCAGATAGCCGATGACTTTCGGGTTGTCGATGCCCGGGATATCCGGCGTGCGCGGCACGATACCGGTCGCCAGAATCACTTCATCAAACTCGGTCAGATCAGCGGCATTGACGCGGCGATTCAACTCCAGCTTCACGCCCGTCTTCTCGATCCGCTTGCCGAAGTAACGCAGAGTCTCGTAGAACTCCTCCTTACCCGGTACCAGCTTGGCGATATTGAACTGGCCACCGATCTGGTCCGCCGCATCAAACAGGGTGACGTTGTGCCCGCGCTCGGCAGCAACGGTCGCAGCCGCCAGACCCGCCGGGCCAGCGCCCACCACGGCGATGTTCTTCACCTGGGTGGTTGGAATGAAGTTCAGCTCGGTCTCGTGACAGGCGCGCGGGTTGACCAGACAGCTGGTCAGCTTGCCGCCAAAGGTGTGATCCAGACAGGCCTGGTTACAACCGATACAGGTATTGATTTCATCAGCGCGGCCGGCAGCAGCCTTGTTGACGAACTCCGGGTCGGCCAGGAACGGGCGCGCCATGGAGATCATGTCAGCAGCACCATCGGCCAGCAGCTGGTCAGCCAGCTCCGGCGTGTTGATGCGGTTGGTGGTCACCAGCGGGATAGACACCTCACCCTTGAGCTTGGCCGTGACCTTGGCGAAGGCACCGCGCGGCACCTTGGTCGCGATGGTCGGAATGCGCGCTTCGTGCCAGCCGATGCCGGTATTGATGATGGTGGCGCCGGCCTTCTCGATGGCCTTGGCGAGCATAACGATTTCATCCCAGGTGCTGCCGCCTTCCACCAGATCGAGCATCGACAGGCGATAGATGATGATGAAGTCGGTGCCTACCGCTTCACGCACACGGCGTACGATCTCGACCGGCAGGCGCATGCGGTTTTCGTAGCTGCCGCCCCAGCGGTCGGTGCGCTTGTTCACATGGGCAACCAGAAACTGGTTGATGAAGTAACCTTCTGAGCCCATCACCTCGACACCGTCGTAACCCGCTTCTTTGGCCAGCGTGGCGCAACGGGCAAAGTCAGAAATCTGCTTCTCGATCCCGTCCTCGTCCAGCTCCTTGGGGGTGAACGGGTTGATCGGCGCCTGCACGGCGCTGGCGGAAACCTGCTTGGGGCTATAGGCGTAACGGCCGGCGTGCAGAATCTGCATGCAGATCTTGCCGCCTTCAGCGTGCACGGCGTCGGTAATAACGCGGTGCTCGGCAGCCTCTTCCGGCGTAGTCATCTTGGCCGCACCCTGAGCCACACAACCTTCCTCGTTCGGGCCGATGCCTCCGGTCACGATCAGACCAGCCCCGCCCCGTGCGCGCTCGGCAAAGTAGGCCGCCTGGCGGTTAAAGCCGTTGGGGCGCTCTTCCAGCCCAGTGTGCATGGAGCCCATCAGGGTGCGGTTGCGCAAGGTGGTGAAGCCCAGGTCCAGCGGGGCCAGCAGGTGCGGATACAGGGTTTGTTCGCTCATCGGTTACTCCGGCGTCGTCATCAGGTACGGCGCTCGGATACATGCCCGGCGCCTGTTTGTGAGCAAAACAATAGGCCCGCTCGCAGCGCCGCTCAATAACCTAAAGTGACACTTTAATAACGGCAAATTACACTACAACATCTCCCCCTGTCGCGGACGACGCCATGAAACTGGGTGATATTTCGGTCGGCTACCTGCTGGCCTTGCGCGAAGCGATACAGCGCTCAGGACTTGACCCGACGCCCTTGCTGGCACGTTTTCGTATAGATGATGCCCTGCTCGCCCAGCCCCATGCGCGCATCAGCATTGCCCGCTTCATGCGCCTGGGTAACGCGGCCATCCGCTATACGCGCAACCCGGCCATCGGCCTGACCATGGGCAGTTGCAGCCAGCTCAGTCACCTCGGACTGGCCGGCATGACAGCCCAATGCGCGCCAACGCTGGAAGAGGCCTTTGCCACGCTGGTCGAATTCGAGCTGCTTGGCAGTCAGAACTACCGGGGGCATTCCAGCTTTGAGCCGCCGGCGCTGCGCTTTTATTCGATCAGCCCGTACAACATGTTCAACCTGTTTGTGGTGGACTCGGCGCTGGCGGCACGCGCCCATGCCGGACGCGTCCTGACAGGCGGACAGGCGCGACTGCGCGAGGTGCATATCGAGTTTCCCGCACCGCCCTACGCTGCCCGCTACGACGAGGTGTTCGGCTGCCCGGTCCACTTTGAGCAACAGCACAACCAACTGGTCTGGGAGCCTCGCAGCCTGTCGCTGCCATTGACGCAAAGTGCAGCCGGCACCTACGCACATCTGCGCGAGCTGTGCAGCCAGCAGCTGCGCGAGCTGACGCGACACCGCGGTCTGCGCGAGCGCGTCGAAAGCCTCGTGGCGCCGCGCCTGGACGGCCAACCACCGGCACTGCCTGCGGTTGCCGAACACTTGGGCATGACCGCCTGGACACTACGCCGACGCCTGCATCACGAAGCGCATACCACCTTCCAGCAGATACTCGACGAGATGCGCCGCGACCTGGCGATCAGCTATATACGCGATACCGAACTGGCGTTGGGCGAGGTAGCTTACCTTTTAGGGTTTTCATCACCCGAGGCGTTGCAGAGGGCTTTCAAACGCTGGACTGGCTCACCGCCCGGCAGCTACCGCAAAGAGCTGCTGGAGGCGAACAGAATAGAGAAGGAAATACAGAGTTAAAACAGAGGGATAAAGCAGAAAGTAAAGAAAACGCGCGAAGAGGTTTTACATCTCTTCGGCGTCTTCTACATCGTCGTCCCATTGCTGGGATTGCAGTTCAATAAGTTCTTCTACGTAATCGTTCATGCGACGCTCCTGTCGTTTTTAGGGTTCCAGCCGACGCTACCGCGCCAGCATGACATTCAGATGAATAATGACGGTACAAGTTCCCCTGCGCCTTGATCTACGTCAGCCTGGGCGCCCTATCAGAGCGCGCCGCGCACCAAAAAAAGCATAGCGCGCACCGTGACGGAGCACGCAAGGCATCACGACGGCTTGCGCTGGCTACTATGCTCAAGCACCGTGCGCGCCACCTCGGCCAGCCGCTGCCCACGCTCCATCGCCGCATTCTGCAAGGTGCGATAGGCCTCTTCTTCGTTCAAACCATGCTGGCTCATCAACAGGCCCTTGGCGCGCTCGACCAGCTTGCGCTCATTCAGCGTTTCACGGGCCTGCTCCAGCTCATCCTGCAACTGCTGCAAACGCTGGGTCTGATCGTGCAAGGCGTCCAGCAGCGAGCGATTAACCTCACCACCAGGCGCCTCACCGGGCAGCGCCTGCAAGTCGGTGGCCTGCACGTTGTACAGCCGGGGCGCGCCCTGCCCTGCGTCCCGGTCAAGCTGATCAAGTTGGCGCAGCAGCCGGCGCTGGTTATCCAGATCGGCCTTGGCCTTGCGGGTCTGCTGCGCACACAGTTGCTGTAAACCGTCAGCGAGCTGGTCTTCAATCTGCTTCATGGTGTCCATGCGAGCGCTGGTGAGATCAAACCACAGGTCACCCAGTTCGCCCTGTACCCGCTGGGCAGAGGTGGTACGCACCGCCACCTGCCGCAGGCGCTCTATCTGCTCGACCAGCTCGGCGCCGCACAGCTGCTCCCACGCCGTACGCGCCACATCGTCAGCCGACTCGGTAAAACTCTCGAAGCAGCGCTGCTGCCCATCCTGCAGAAAGCGCAGCCGATCCTGCAGCGTGGCATCAAAGAAACCCGCCATAAAACCGGCCACCCCGGTAGCCCGTTCCTGCCCGGCCAGCTCCTTGCCCTGCATGAAGTTGAACAGGGCAGCCAGTGCGCGGGTTACACGGGGGTCTACAGCGGTATCTGCCGCCTCGAATACCACCGCCAGCAATGCGGCAACCAGGCGCGAGAACTGTCGCGTTGCCTCGCTGGCCGTCACGGTTTCCTCGCGCACGCGCTGGCGCAGGCCCGGCAAGCCGTCGAGGGCATGCAAGGCGTAGGCGATGCGGGTATACAGCTGCGCCTTATCGGCGCTGGTACTGTCTTCCAGATCAATCTGGCCCAAGGCACCGCGCACAACCTGTTCCTGCTCGCGCGCCTGCTGGCTGAGCTCATCCAGCATCTTCACGTGAGTCGCCGCCTGCCCGCCGAGGCAGAAATTGGAGTATCCGCGCTCGCGCTGCAACGCATGGACCAGCCGACTTACCTGGACCACCAGGGCACAGGTGACCGATAGCGCCTGCAACGCCTGCATTTCGCTGCGCCGCGCCGCCAGCATAAAGTCCAACGCCGATGTCATAGTCCATCCTCTGCCAATCACCTGTGAGATTCAGCAAGAGGCATGCCAGCAGCCGCGTTGACTGCCAACGCAACCGGTCTAGGCTGACTGCAAGGAGGACACCTCATGTTCGAGCCAGGTCATCTGCATATCAGCCGAGTTCAACTGCTGCCTACCGACACGGGCTACAGTCTGGACATTCGTTACAGCGTCGATACCCAGCGCAGCGGCGTAGACTTTGTTGTCGAGGGGGAGATAAACCAGCAGGCAGTGCACGAAAACTTCAGCCTGCCACGCGATACCGCCTTTAACTTTGCCAGCAACATTGATCATCTGCTGCGCCGTCACGGCGTGCTCACACGGGAATTCATGTCACTGTCGGCGCACCAGGAGTATGACGCGATGTTTGAGGATATTCGCGCCCGGCTGGACGCTTGGAACGGCGAGGCAATTGACCCGGATCACCTCGCCTGAGCATCCGCAAGACAAAAGCAAAAAAGCCCTGACTCTTGCGAATCAGGGCTTTTGCGAAATGGCGCAGCGGACGGGACTCGAACCCGCGACCCCCGGCGTGACAGGCCGGTATTCTAACCAACTGAACTACCGCTGCGCATAGATCAGAGAACAACCTGTTTAGGGGTTTGGGCTAGCGCCCTGTCCGTCTGAACTGGGGCGCATTTTATCGATTCCGCCAACGGAGTCAAGCACTTGCGTGCGTTTATTTAAAAATATCTGCAGGCACCTGCGTCACCTCCCCTGTCGGCTGTTGCCTTGGGCGCAACGCCAAACGACATACCGCCGGCACCACCAGCAGCGTCAACACGGTTGAGGCCAGCAAACCGGAGATAGTCGCCCAGGCCATCGGCGGCCAGAGGGTCGAGCTGGACAGCGCCAGGGGCAGCAATCCGGCAATAGTGGTCGCCGTGGTCAACAGGATCGGCCGGGTACGCCGCAGCACTGCCTCGGACACCGCAGCATCGATATCCAAGCCGCTGGTCAGGCGCTGATCCACCACGTCAATCAACACAATTGCGTTATTAACCACGATACCCACCAGCGCGATCACCCCAAGCAATGACTGAAAGCCGAATGGCGCACCCGACAGCACCAGCCCCGGCAGCACGCCTGCAGCTGCAACCCGTATCGGCACCGCCTGCGAGGCTGCGCCGCTCTCAGGCGCGTTGGTACGGCAACCAACCAGCCCCAGCACTGCAACCGCCAGCACCCCGGCCTTATACCGCGCCGGTAAACCTTGCCAAATCGATGCGCTGAACATCATCCTGCTCCTGAAGTGAATCGCCTTATTAACACCCTGTCAGACACTGACACTCTGTCAATAACTGGCAAAATGTTTTTAATGCACCATCAACGGGAGACCAGATGAGTTCCGCTGAACGCCGAGAGAAGGAAAAACAGGAGCGCCGCGAGAGCATCCTGAACAGTGCCGAGCAAAGCTTCTTCGGCAAGGGCTATGACCGCACGTCCATGGACGACATTGCCAAGGGCGCCCAGCTGAGCCGCGCCCTGCTCTATGTCTATTTCAAGGACAAGGCCGCCATCATGCGCGGCGTCATGCTGCGCGCCGGCTACGCACTGCTGAATGAGTTTCGCGCAGCCAGAGATGCCGGCGGCAGCGGCCTGCAACAACTGGAACGCATGGGCCAAAGCTATTACCGTTTCAGCCTGGAGCAGCCCGATTACTTCGACGTGCTGACCAACGCCAGTACCTTTGCCCACCTGATGGAATCGGATGAGCAGACAGAGGATATGGAAACCTGCAGCGCCCTGACCATGGGCTGCATGGTCGACTCACTGGAAGCCGGCGTGACCGACGGCAGCCTCAGCCGCGAGCGCATCAGCGACCCGATGGTCACCGCCTACTATCTGCGTGGCGCACTGCACGGCATCATTCTGCAAACACGGGAGCAAGGCGTCTGCGTCGCCGGTCAGCCCGACCCGGCCGCGCTGTTCGAGTACACCATCATGATGTTCAACCAGTCGCTGCGTGCCTGACCACAAGGCACCAACCATCTGTGCGCACTTGCCATCGCTGCAGGGGGCACGCATGATGAAGTCACATGCTCAACAAGGAGTGACACCATGCCCTGGTACGGCTGGCTGTTCATGGCCCTGGCGCTTGGCAGTATCGTTGGCAGCCTGTTGCTGCTGCGCGACAACGCCGGCAGCAACCGGGTAAGCCCCGAAACCATCGCCAAGGTGAAAGCCCGCGAGGCGCAGCTCAAACGCGAAGATGCCGAAAACGACGCACGCTGAACAGCGCGTACGCCTCGCCCTGTTGCGGTTGAGCGAAACGGCAACAGACCCTAGACTAGGCGCCTCTCAACGCCAGCCCGCTGGCATGCTGTCAACCCGGTGCGTCACCGCGCGCCTCATCACGATGATTGTGGCAACTCATGGTCAACTCACTGCAAGCCCAACTGCTCAAGGCCGGACTGGTCGACGAGAAGAAACTCAAGCAGGCGCAGCGCGCCAAGAAAAAGCAGGCCAAGGCGCAGCCAGCCGGCGAGAAAGCGCCCAATACCGCACAACAGGCCCGCGAGCAGAAAGCGGCCCGCGACCGTGAGCTGAATCAGCAGCGCGAGGCCGAGTCGGCGCGCAAGGCAGCTGAAGCCCAGGCCAAGCAGATGATTGAACAGGCGGTGGTCGAGCGCACCGGAGGCGAAACACCCTACCAGTTCGTCGCCAAGAACAAGATCAAGAAGATTCACGTCACCGAAGAGCAGTTTGGCCTGCTCAGCCGGGGCCGTCTGGGCATCACGCGCCTGTCAGGCGGCTTTGTCCTGATCCCGGTAGAAGTGGCTGAGAAGGTACGCGAACGCGCGCCGCACTGGCCGGTGCATGTGGCCGAGGTCAGCAAGCAGCCCGTGGCTGAGGATGACCCTTATGCCGCGTATCAGATCCCCGATGATCTGATGTGGTAAGCGAGCAAAGCGCGATAAAAAAGGGGCTGCCTGAGCGGGCAGCCCCTTTTTTCTGTCAGGCCTGAGAGTCGTCTGTCTCGCCTGTCTCGTTGTCAGCGCCCTCTTCTTCGCGCTGCTGCTGGCGGCGACGCTCTTCATCAATCTGCTCCTGCGAGCAGTTGGGCTTGTGCATGAAGGTCTCGGAGACATCGATCAGGCCGATGTGCGCGATGGTGCGGCGGCCAATCAGTACCGGGTAATTCATCTCTCCCCGGTCACGCAGGGAAAATTGCTCCTCGTACACCTGGTCGCCCATGCAGATGGACATCTTGACCACCGGCCGACGCTCGGAGCCGCCTGCACCGCGTACCAGGATGCGCCGAAATACCGGGCGCTCAAAATGCAGGGTTACCTGCTCGCCGGTGTCCACATCCTCGACCGGCACGTCATACCGCACCCAGTCGTTACCGCGATGGCTGAACTCTTCCATGTTGACTGCGTGCATCGACGAGGTAAGCGCACCCGAGTCGACCTTGATCTTGACCGCCGTGTACTCTGGCAGGATCAAGCCCTTTTCAATCCAGCCAACCACCCGCGGTTCATCGGCCTGCGCCATTGAGCCTGCCGTAACCGTGCACAGCAGACCTGCGCACAGACCAACCACCTTGAACATTGACCGCATGAGAAACCCTTATAAACAAAATCAGCGAATAGACCATCAGCGATGGCGCAGCGCGTTTATACCAGCGTAGCCGGTAAAACACGCGCTTTGTTTTATGAGAAAAGATCACAGAAATGCATTGTGGGTTGCAACCCCTGCCCGCTTAGAGTCAAATCGCCATCACAGGTGACGGAAAATTACCGCTCAGGTTTTGACGTATGCAGCCGACACACTGATAACACTGTAACGCGCTCGAAGGACCTTGCCAGCGCGGTCGCAGGCATAACAAGAAATATTTCACTCAGCGGGTGGAGGTTGTAAATGAAGCTGTTGCGCAACATTCGTATCAGCCAGCGGATCTGGCTGATCCTGATTATTGCACTGGTCAGTACGCTCACTGCCGAAGGGCTGTCTCTCTCCCACCTGCACAAGGAAATCCGCCAAGCGGAAATCACCAAGGCGACCCACCTGGTCGAGGTGGCCCACGACCTCATGGCCTTCTATCACCAGAAAGAGCTGAACGGCGAACTGACCGGCGAGCAGGCCCGTCAGCAGGCGCTCGCCGCGCTGGCCGCAGTCCGCTACGGCGGCAACGAGTACTACTGGGTCAATGACATGAACAACATCATGATCATGCACCCGCTGGCGCCGCAAACCGTTGGTACCGACCTGACCACCATGCGCAACACCGAAGGCGTCAACGTCATATCGGAAATGGTCCAGCTTGCGCGCAGCAAGGGTACCGCCAGTTTTGAATATTCCTGGCCCAAGCCCGGTGAAGAAGACGGCTCCGCCAAGATCGCCGCCTTCAAGCACTTCAAACCCTGGGATTACATGATCGGCACAGGCATCTATGTCGACGCCATGCAGGCCAAGCTCCGCACCGCCGTGATCAGCTCGGTCATACTCAGCGCGGTGGTGGTGCTGGCCATGTTCCTGCTGCTGTTCATTATTGGTCGCAGCATCTCGCAACCGCTGGACAAGATCGTCAACGCAATGCGTGATGTGGCCAGCGGCGAGGCAGACCTGACCCGCCGCCTGGATGACAACGCCAAGGACGAGCTGTCGCAGATTGCGCACTACTTCAACCGCTTCAACCGCAATCTGAGCGAGATCATTCAGCAACTCGGTGACAGCGCACGCCAACTGATCAGCTCCAGCCACCAGCTTGACGAGATCAGCAACAACAGCCTACGTGACATGACCCGTCAATCCGAGCGCATGGAACTGATGGCCACCGCCATCAATGAAATCACCTACGGCGTACAGGATGTTGCGCAGAACGCCAACGCCGCAGCCGGAGAAGTTGAAAAGGCCAATCAGGGGGCAGACAACGGCCGCGCCCAGGTTGATCGCACCATCGGTGAAATCAAGCAGCTGTCGAGCAGCGTCAGCACTGCGGTCGAGCACATGGAAACCCTGTCCAGCGATGCGCAGGAGATCACCTCGGTACTGGATGTGATCCGCAACATTGCCGAACAGACCAACCTGCTCGCTCTGAACGCCGCCATTGAGGCAGCCCGTGCAGGTGAGATGGGCCGCGGCTTTGCCGTGGTGGCCGATGAGGTGCGCAACCTGGCGCAGCGTACCCAGCAGTCGACCGAAGAAATCCACAACATGATCAGCAAGCTGCAGACCAACACCCAGACGGTGGTCAGCGTGATCAACGAGAGCAGCCGTCACTCGCAGGCCAGCGTTGAACAAGTCAATGAAGCAGGCGCCGCGCTGGAGCAGATTGCCCAGTCCATGCAGCAACTGGTGGCCCTGAATGCCTCCATTGCCAGCGCCACGACTCAGCAGTCCACCGTGGTGGAAGACGTTAACCGCAACGTGACCGAAGCTGCCGAGCTGGCCCGCGAAACCACCGACGGCGCCCGTGAAACCGCCCAGGCCGGCCAACACCTGGCAAGCCTTGGCCGCCAGATTGACGAGTTGATCAAGCGCTTCCGGGTGTAATCAGCGCCCGACAAAAAAGCCCCGAGCAGCCTTGGCTACTCGGGGCTTTTTCATTCCGGGACGGCGATCAGAGCACCAGCACCGCCAACCAGCCAAAGGCAATCAACGGCAAGTTGTAATGCAGGAACGTCGGCACCACGGTGTCCCAAATGTGGTTGTGCTGCCCGTCCACATTCAGGCCCGCAGTCGGCCCCAGAGTAGAGTCGGAAGCAGGTGAGCCCGCATCGCCCAATGCCGCGGCGGTACCCACCAGAGCAACAATGGCGGCTGGGCTGAAGCCCAGTTGCATGGCCAGCGGCACGTAAATCGCGGCAACAATCGGAATGGTCGAAAACGATGAGCCGATGCCCATGGTGATAAGCAAACCCACCAGCAGCATCAACAGCGCCGCCAGCGCGCGGTTGTCACCAATCATGGCGGCAGAACTGTCGACCAGCGTCTTGATGGCTCCCGTCTCACGCATGACCTCGGCAAAGCCGGCGGCGGCGATCATGATAAAGCCGATCATAGCCATCATCTTCATGCCTTCGGTGAAGACATCATCTGCTTCTCGCCAGCGCACCACACCAGACAGCGAGAAGATAACGAACCCCGCTAGTGCGCCCATGATCATCGAATCCAGCCACAGCTGGATGATAAAGGCCGCAGCCACTGCAACCAGCGCCACCAGCAGTGACAGACTGTTATAGCGGGTGCCGGTGCGCTCTACCTCGCTGATCAGGCTTTGATCGTAGTCGCGTGGCTTACGGTAGCTGATCAGCACCGCTACCAGCAGACCGGCCAGCATGCCCAGCGCAGGCAGCGCCATGGCGTGCATGACGTTGACACCTTCGATGGAGGCACCGCTTTCAGCTACGTTGGCCAGCAGAATGTCATTCAGGAAGATGCCACCAAAGCCGACCGGCAAGAACATGTAGGGCGTAATCAGGCCGAAGGTCAGCACACAGGCCACCGCCCGGCGATCCAGTCGCAGACGCGCCATGACAAACAGCAGCGGCGGCACCAGCAACGGGATGAACGCAATGTGGATCGGCAAGATGTTCTGCGACGAAATAGCCACCGCCAGCAACACCAGCAGCATCATCAGCTTGAGCAAGCCGCCACTGCTGTCGCGTCGACTGTCGACCAGAGACAGGCCCTTATCGGCAAGCGCATGGGCCAGCCCGGACTTGGCAATAGCCACCGCAAAGGCACCCAGCAGTGCATAGCTCAGCGCAATATTGGCGCCCTTGCCCAGGCCCGCCTGGAAGGTACTCAGCGTGGCCTCCAGCCCCAGCCCGCCCAGCAAACCGCCGGTCAGCGCTCCAATGATCAACGCGACAACCACATGCACCCGGCACAGGCTCAGAACCAGCATCACGGCTACCGCCGCCACCACAGCATTCATTGTGGACTCTCCCAGAAAACAGGCGTTGGCACCGATTCGGCGCCCCGAAGGCCGCGTACTCTGCCCCACTCGCCCGGCCCTGTCAAAAGCCGCTGACCAAAGGCCGCCAACACGTTGTACAGTAGCATCCCGTCAACCAACAGGACTCCCCATGCAGAACGTCGCGATTGTCGCCGGCAGCAGCCGCAGCGATAGCCAAACCAGCAAGGTTGCTCATTTCATCAAGCAGACACTGACCAGCCACCACGGCCTGGACGCAAACGCCGTATCAGTCATTGACCTGGGCAAACAACCGCTCCCGTTGTGGCCCGATGACAACGCAGATGCCTGGCCCGCACACGAGCAGCTCCTTAGCGCAGCCGACGCCGTCATTATCCTTGCGCCGGAGTGGCACGGCATGGCCTGCCCGGCCATCAAGAACTTCTTCCTGTATGCCAGCAAGGCGCAGCTGGCCCACAAGCCGGCGATGCTGGGCAGCATCTCGGCAGGCGTTGGCGGTGCCTTCCCGATCAGCGAGCTGCGTGCATCCAGCTACAAGAATTGCCGCCTGTGCTATATCCCTGAACACCTGATCGTGCGCGACGTAAACCACGTACTCAACGGGGTAGAAGCCGAGTCCGAGGCTGATCAGCGCCTGCGCGACCGCCTGGCTTACAACCTGGATATTCTGCTGGGCTACAGCCAGGCACTGGCCGGCATACGCGACCAGATCGACATGAGCATCCCGGCGTTCACCAACGGCATGTCCTAAAGGTTTGGTTCGCCAGCCCGTTACTGACGGCCTATTAGACTAAAGTCAGGCGCCGCCGCCACACGGCGGCGCCACAGCTCAAGATCAAGGCTTTGCAGCCCCCTCCCCGCTGAACGCGACAAGACAGTTTGATGACAGTTCGACCATGGTCGTAAGGCCAAGGAACGAGCCGCATGCTTTATTTTCTCCGCGCCACCCAAATCACATCAGGAGAATAACAATGAAGCATGTGACGCCCCTTGCGCTCGCCGTCGCGGCAGCGCTCGCCTGTGGACACACCCAGGCGGCTGGCTTTGCCGATGACGCCAGCGCCTCACTGCAGCTGCGCAACTTCTACTTCAACCGCGACTTCCGCGATCCCGGCGCCCAGTCCAAAGCCGAAGAATGGGCCCAGGGCTTTATCTTCAAGGCCGAATCCGGTTACACCGAAGGCTTTATCGGCTTTGGTGTCGATGTCTACGCCGGTCTCGGCGTCAAGCTGGATTCCGATGATCAACGCGCAGGCTCCGGTCTGCTGCCAAACAGTTTTGGCGACGAAGGCAAAGACAGCTACAGCGAGGCTACCGCCGCAGTCAAGGCGCGGATGTCCAACACCGTGCTCAAGGTCGGCGGCTTGATGCCCAAACTGCCCGTGGTTAGTTCCGGTGACTCACGCCTGCTGCCACAGAGCTTTACCGGTGCCAGCCTCTCGGTCAGCGAGATCGAGAACCTGGACATTCAGGCCGGTCAGCTGCGTGAGGTCAACTACCGCAACAGCAGCAACCGCGAAGACATTCGCTCCACCGTCGGGGGCGCCTCAGACCGCTTCAACTTCCTGGGCGGCACCTACGCGTTCAACAGCAAGAACACCACGGTGGGTCTGTGGCGTGCAGAGCTGCAGGACGTTTACGGCCAAAACCTGATCAACCTGATTCACAGCCAACCCGTCGGCGACTGGAAGCTGGGCGCCAATCTGGCCTGGTTTGACACCAGCGACGACGGCAACCAGCCGCTGGACATCGACAACGAGCTGACATCGATCACCCTGTCTGCGGCCACCGGTGCACATACCTTCCGCGTTGGTTACCAACACAGCGATGGCGATACCGCCTTCCCCTACCTGGCCGAGACCGACCCCTACGTCGTCAACTATGTGCAGATCCTCGACTTTACCCGTGCCAACGAGAAGTCCTGGCAAGCGCGCTACGACATCAACTTTGCCTCACTGGGTATCCCTGGCCTGAGCGCCTTCACCCGTTACGTCAGCGGTGACAACTTTGATGTTGGCGGCAGCGAAGGCAGCGAATGGGAACGTGATATCGACGTCAGCTACACC
Organism: Halopseudomonas pachastrellae; assembly: GCF_900114765.1. GTDB lineage: Bacteria > Pseudomonadota > Gammaproteobacteria > Pseudomonadales > Pseudomonadaceae > Halopseudomonas > Halopseudomonas pachastrellae. Next base: position 46,515 of record NZ_FOUD01000010.1, on the reverse strand, counting down.
GTTCAGACCGGCACCTTCAAAAACCTGGCCGTGCGTTGGCGTAACGCCATGGTCCGCTCCGACGCGACCCGCGACATCGACGAAAACCGCCTGATCCTCAGCTACAGCTTTGCGCTGAAATAGCTCCGCTCCATCCAGGCAAGCCCCCCCCCCAGAGACAGCCTGGATTTGAGCCGGCACCGCGCCCCGATGCGGTGTCGGCTTTTTTTATGGCGCATCACCCAGCCGGCCGGGAAACACGCGGCCGATCGCCATGTCACACCAAACAACACCGCCTACCACCGCCAAGCACGCCAACCTGTAGAGCGGGCCAAGCCAAAGGCATGTCCGCGCCGCACCGCTTGAGCGCCATTACAGCAAGCTTTGCCCCAACCAACAGAACATGCGCACTCCCACCTGTGTAGCCAGGCCGGATCACCAGCGACGTTTCAGGCAGCCTGCGGCGTGCTCTCGATCCCAAACCACCGTGCGTCAGACACAAAAAAAGGCGCCGAAGCGCCTTTTTCCGTTAACGCACTCAACATCAATGGCGTTCAATGTCCGCCTCAGTGCGCAGTTGCTGCTGGGCAGCAGCAAAGTCCTGCTCACCTGTCTGACCGGCAACAAACAGAGCGTACTGGTCCGGTGCGCCCGCCGCTGACTGAACGTCTTCAGCCGTGGCAACACCACGCAGCGAGACCAGCCAGTAACCGCCAGCCGGCTTCTTGATGCTGGTATAAACCGGCTGCTCGGCGGTGGGCTTGGGCAGCGCGAAGACCTGACGCAGCAACGCCGGCTCGATATCGCGTTCAGCGCGGCTGGCTGCCTCATGCACCTGCCACTCTGCCGCCAGGCGCTCTGCTACCGCGTCGGCGTCAGTCGCCTGATCACGCAGCTCACCAGCCAGCGCCTCGGCACGCTCGGCTGCTGCCTGCTCAGCCTTGTTGAAGGCCAGCTGCTCGCGAATCTCGGTGCTGACATCCGCCAGCGGACGCTGGGCGGGCTCCAGATGCTCCTTGACGCGCACAACGGCAACGGTATCGGCATCCAGCTCAATCAGCTCGCTGTTGAAGCCATTTTTCAGGACATCGTCGCTGAAAGCCGCATTCATTACTTTGGGGTTAGCGGCCAGGCCGTCACCACCAAGGCGCTCAACCGGGCCCAGGGTTTCCACAGTCAGACCCAGCGCGGCAGCGGGCTCAGCAAGGTCAGGCGCCTCATGGGCCAGGTTAGCCAGCTCCTGGGATGCCTCAACAAAGCTGCGCTCGACTTGTTCGACCTTCAGCTCCTGCACCAGCTCTTCACGCATGGAATCCAGCGTAGGCACTTCCGGCGCTTTCAGGTCTGTCAGCTTGATCAGGTGGTAACCGTAGCTGCTGCGTACCGGCGCAGATACTTCACCCGGCTGCAGCGCGAACAGCGCCTCATCAAAGGCATCATCAAAGCTGCCCTTGACGATGTAACCCAAATCACCGCCTTCACGCGAGCTACCAGAGTCATCAGACACATCCGCAGCGACAGTGGCAAAGTCTTCGCCGGCTGCAATACGCGCAGCAGCGGACTCGATCTTCTCCTTGGCTGCCGCGTCGTCATCAGCCACTTCGACCAGAATGTGCGAAGCGCGGCGCTGTTCGGCCAGGTTGCCAATTTCGCGCTGATACATTTCTTCAACGGCCTGCTCGTCAATCTGCACCTGATCAAAGAAGCTGGCACGCTTGAGTGTCAGCGTTTCCAGCACCACCTGCTCCGGTGTCATGAACTGGCTGGCGTTCTCGTTGTAGAAAGCCTCAATCTCAGCATCGCTCACCTCGGCGTTAACATCGCCCACCGGGATCTCGATGACCGCAAAGTCACGGGTCTGGTTTTCCAGCGCGACCAGCTGTTGACGCTCTTGCGGCGTGGCGAACGCAGTCGCTTCATAGCCGTTGCGATACTGGGTAATCATCAATTGCTGACGGACCAGATCGCGGAACGCCATACGCGAGGGCATACCCATATTGCGGATCACAACGTCAAAGCGGTTGGCGTCAAACTTGCCGTCAACCTGAAAGTCCGGCGTGGACAGAATCAGTTGATCGATCATCTGATCGGAAACCTGGAAACCGGCCTCTTCAGCGCCCTGCAGCAGCACGGCGCGCTCAATCAAGCCGTCGAGCACAGACGTGCGCAGGAAGGCGTCATCGATCATGCTGGGGTCAAACTGGTTGCCCATCTGTTGCAACTGCTGAATCAGCTGACGCTTCTGCAGCGCCACGGCCTGTTCCAGCTCAAGCTTGGAAATGGCCTGCCCGTTGACCTCGGCCGCCGTCTCCGCATCACTGGTGAAACGGCTGATGGACTCCCATCCGGTCAACGCGAAAATCAGCACAATGACGCCTACGATCACCTTAGCGACCCAGCTTTGCGCATTGTCCCTCATTGTTTGCAGCATCATTCCCCCGAAATCTTGTCTGCTAGCTGCGACTTTAAGGCCCAGGATTGCCACCGAAATCGGCGTCGTCTTTTTTGTTTTGCCCAACAAAAAAGGCGCATCGAGGTGATGCGCCTTTCTGCTAACTGTCGGAACCGGATTGTGATGCCGTCTCAGGCCGCCAGGTCACCGGTCCCGCATGCACGTCAACGCAAGCGCGGACATGCCATCAGATCAGGGACGCTATTAGTTAACGGCGTCCTTGAGAGCCTTGCCAGCCTTGAAGCTGGGAATCTTGGCTGCGCTGATTTCGATCGGCTGACCAGTCTGCGGGTTACGACCAGTGCGAGCAGCGCGCTCTTTAACGGCGAAAGTACCGAAACCTACCAATACCACGGAGTCACCATCCTTCAGTGCACCGGTAACGGAATCGATGACGGCGTCCAGAGCACGACCGGCAGCAGCTTTAGGAATATCGGCGGATGCAGCGATGGCATCAATCAGTTCAGACTTGTTCACTCTAAGTCCCCTTATCTAGTTCAACGAGTAGTTAGTCATTATGTAAGCTTTTGGTCTTAGCAAAGCTGTGGCCAGTCAGCATACCTGCTTTAGGTCGAAGCCGCTTTATAGCAAGCGGTCAAAAACCATGTCAAGGAGTGTGCCTGCGGCGACCCTAGGCCGATTGGCGATGCTTCCTGAGGGAAGCGAACCGCCACTCGACCCGGATAAGATCAATGAGTACTGATGCGTCCCTGTTCATCAGTCTCGCGATTGTCATCCTTTGCAACCATCTCTTCAACCCCTTCTTTTAAGGGCTCCGGCTGGTATTGCAGCGCAATCTGCAACACCTCGTCAATCCATTTTACCGGCTTGATATCAATGTTTTGGCGAATTTTCTCAGGAATCTCTTTCAGATCACGCACGTTGTCATGGGGAATCACTACGGTGCGGATGCCACCGCGGTGAGCAGCCAGCAGTTTTTCCTTCAAACCACCAATGGGCAGCACCTGACCACGCAGGGTAATTTCACCGGTCATGGCCACATCGGCGCGCACCGGAATGCCCGTCAGGGCCGACACCAACGCGGTACACATGCCGATACCGGCACTAGGGCCATCCTTGGGCGTCGCCCCTTCCGGCACGTGAATATGGATGTCCTGCTTCTCATGAAAATCCGCGGCAATACCCAGACTAGCAGCGCGGCTGCGCACCACGGTGAGCGCTGCGCTGATCGACTCCTGCATGACGTCACCCAGCGAGCCGGTCTTGATCTGACGGCCCTTGCCTGGCACCACTACGGCCTCGAGACTGAGCAGCTCACCGCCCACCTGAGTCCAGGCCAGACCGGTTACCTGACCCACCTGATCGGCCTCTTCGGCCAGCCCGTACTTGAACTTGCGCACGCCCAGATAGTGCTCAAGCAGCGCCTCGTCGAGCACCACCGGCTTGGGTTTGCGCTCTCCTGCCTGCTCCTTGACGACCTTGCGGCACACCTTGGCGATCTGACGCTCCAGGCCACGTACACCGGCCTCGCGGGTGTAGTAGCGAATCAGGTCGCGCAGGGACTCCGGCGTGAAGGTCAGCTCGTCCTTTTTCAGACCGTTGTTCTTGATCTGCTTGGGCACCAGGTAACGCTGGGCGATGTTGATCTTTTCATCCTCGGTGTAACCCGGGATGCGGATGATCTCCATCCGGTCCATCAGCGGCGCCGGGATATTCATCGAGTTTGAGGTGCAAATGAACATCACATCCGACAGGTCGTAGTCGACCTCCAGATAGTGATCGTTAAAGGCGTGATTCTGCTCGGGGTCCAGCACCTCCAGCAGTGCCGAGGCAGGGTCACCGCGCATGTCCTGCCCCATCTTGTCGATTTCATCGAGCAGGAACAGCGGGTTTTTCACCCCTGCCTTGGTCATCTTTTGAATCAGTTTGCCCGGCAGCGAACCGATATAGGTCCGACGGTGACCACGGATCTCGGCTTCGTCACGCACGCCGCCCAGCGCCATACGAACAAACTCGCGGTTGGTGGCTCGCGCCAGGGACTCACCAAGCGATGTCTTACCTACGCCCGGAGGGCCTACCAGACAAAGCACAGGGCCTTTCAGCTTGCGTACGCGCTTCTGTACCGCCAGATACTCGAGAATGCGCTCCTTGACCTCTTCCAGGCCATAGTGATCGTTCTCCAGCACCTTCTCGGCGCGCGCAATGTCGTGCCGTACTTTGCTGGCCTTTTTCCACGGCACGGCCGTCAGCCAATCAATGTAGGAGCGCACGACGGTGGCCTCGGCCGACATCGGTGACATCATCTTCAGCTTATTCAACTCGGCATTGGCCTTGCTCAGGGCCTCTTCGGGCATGCCGGCGTTGTCGATCTTGCGGCGCAGCTCGTCAAACTCGCCCTCGCCTTCGTCCAGATTGCCCATCTCCTTCTGGATGGCCTTCATCTGTTCGTTCAGGTAGTACTCGCGCTGGCTGCGCTCCATCTGCTTTTTGACGCGCCCACGGATGCGTTTCTCGACCTGCAGCAGATCGATCTCGCCATCCAGCACACCGAGCACATGCTCAACGCGGTCGCGCAGCGGCAGAATCTCGAGAATCTTCTGCTTCTCGTCCAGCTTGAGCGACAGATGCGCCACCATGGTGTCGACCAGGCGGCCCGGCTCATCGATGCTGGACAGCGAAGACACCACCTCGGCGGGTACTTTTTTACCCAGCTGCACAAACTGCTCGAACTGGCTCATCAGGCTGCGCACCAGCACTTCGGATTCGCGCTCGTCCAGCACGCCCTCCTCCAGCAGTTCGATCTCGGCGCTCTGGTAGCCCTCAACCTCTTCCAGCTCAACCAGCCGAGCACGCCGCTCGCCCTCAACCAGCACCTTGACGGTGCCGTCAGGCAGTTTCAGCAGCTGCAGGATGGTTGCCAGGGTACCAACGTCGTAAAGCGCGTCGCGGCCCGGATCGTCGTCACTGGCGTCACGCTGCGCCACCAGCAGCACCTGTTTGTTCCCGGCCATGGAGGCTTCAAGGGCCTGGATGGATTTGTCACGCCCGACAAACAGCGGGATGACCATGTGCGGATAGACCACTACGTCGCGCAGCGGTAGAAGCGGATATTCAGCGGGAGTCGTCATGGCAGAGGCTCGCTTGAAGAGGGGTGGCCGTAACGGCAGCACCGAAACAGGACGGGTTCATGCTTTCAAGATGGGGGCAGCCCCAGGAAATTACAAGCTCGGGGCAATCGATTAACGCAACACAATTGCCACAAAAAGCAAAACGCCGCCTGGCGGCGGCGTTCTATTAACGCAGATCAGTCTTCCGGCACAGCTTTGGGCGGTTGCTCCGGCGTCTGATAGATCAGCAGCGGTTGGGCGTCGCCATTGATGACGTTCTCATCAATGACCACCTTGCTGACGTTCTCGGCAGACGGGATCTCGTACATGGTTTCCAGCAGCACGCTTTCCAGAATGGAACGCAGGCCACGGGCACCGGTCTTGCGCTCCAATGCGCGGCCAGCAATCGCCTTGAGCGCATCAGTGCGGAATTCCAGCTCCACTTCTTCCATATCGAACAGACGAGCGTACTGCTTGGTCAGTGCGTTCTTCGGTTCGGTCAGAATCTGGATCAGCGCGTCCTCGTCCAGTTCGTTGAGGGTAGCGATGACCGGCAGACGACCGACAAACTCGGGAATCAGACCAAAACGCACCAGGTCATCCGGCTCGACGTCTTTCAGGGTGTCACCGACCTTCTTGCCGGCGTCTTTGCTGCGTACGCTGGCGTTGAAACCGATACCACTCTTCTCGGAGCGATCACGGATAACCTTTTCCAGACCGGCAAAAGCACCGCCACAGATGAACAGGATATTGCGGGTATCGACCTGCAAGAACTCCTGCTGCGGATGCTTGCGACCACCCTGCGGCGGCACCGAAGCAACCGTACCCTCGATCAGCTTGAGCAGCGCCTGCTGAACGCCTTCACCGGATACATCGCGGGTGATGGACGGGTTATCGGACTTGCGCGAAATTTTGTCGATCTCGTCGATGTAGACGATACCCATTTGGGCCTTCTCGACATCGTAATCGCACTTCTGCAGCAGCTTCTGAATGATGTTCTCGACGTCTTCACCCACGTAACCGGCTTCGGTCAGGGTGGTGGCGTCAGCAATGGTAAAGGGCACATTCAGCAGACGGGCCAGGGTTTCGGCCAGCAGCGTCTTACCGGAACCGGTCGGGCCGATCAGCAGGATGTTGCTCTTGCCCAGCTCGACTTCGTCTTTGCCCTGGCGCTGATTGAGGCGCTTGTAGTGGTTGTAGACCGCTACCGACAGCACCTTCTTGGCGCGTTGCTGACCAATCACGTATTGATCAAGGATCGAGCAGATTTCTACCGGCGTCGGCAGCTTTTGCTGGCTGCTTTCAGCCTGGCTTTCCTGTACTTCTTCGCGAATGATGTCGTTGCACAGATCAACGCACTCATCGCAGATAAACACGGAGGGGCCGGCAATCAGCTTGCGCACTTCATGCTGGCTCTTGCCGCAGAAGGAGCAATACAGCAGCTTGCCGTTGTCGTCACCCTTCCCAGTCATATCGGTCATCGAAAACCCCTACTCTAGAATCGCTCTTGTAACAAAGATGGGGGCAACATGCCCACATTGCAAGTGCGACCCGATCAAACTTGTACCGGCGGCATCTGGCCACGACGAGTTGCACGTCAGCAGCCAGAAAGGCGCGTGCTCCGGTCTCTGCGGCCTTACTCGGCGCTGGTGCGCGACTCCAGCACCTTGTCGATCAGACCATATTCCACTGCTTCGGTGCCGCTCATGAAGCGATCACGATCAGTGTCTCGCGCAATCACGTCCAGCGGCTGCCCGGTATGGTCAGCCAGCACCTTGTTCAGGCGCTCACGGATGAAGAGGATTTCACGAGCGTGAATCTCGATGTCCGAAGCCTGACCCTGGAAGCCGCCCAGCGGCTGGTGGATCATCATGCGTGCGTGCGGCAGACAAAAACGCTTGCCCTCGGCACCGCCAGCCAGCAGCAAGGCGCCCATGCTGCAAGCCTGACCAATGCACAGGGTGCTGACGTTGGGCTTGATGAACTGCATGGTGTCGTAGATCGCCATACCAGCGGTCACCGAGCCACCCGGCGAGTTGATATACAGGTGAATGTCCTTGTCGGGATTTTCCGACTCAAGGAACAGGAGCTGCGCCACGACCAGATTGGCCATGTAGTCTTCCACCTGACCCACGAGGAAGATCACGCGCTCTTTCAGCAGTCGAGAGTAGATATCGTAGGAGCGCTCCCCACGGGCAGACTGCTCGATCACCATCGGGACCAGGCCGCCGGCGGCCTGCACTTCTGGGGGCAACTGCATAAAGCTGTTTTGGGTCATGGATCTCTGTAACTCCGAATATGCGTGTCGCAAAAACGCGCAAGCCAGCCCGAAGGCTGGCTTGCGTTGACGGAAAGCTGCAGCTGATTACTCGGCTGCAGTGGCTTCCTCGGCCTCGTCAGCAGCAACCTGAACAGGTTGCGCCGGCTTCACGGCCTCTTCATAAGCAACTTTCTTATCAGTCACTTGCGCCTTCTGCAGCACAGTATCCACGACTTGTTCTTCCAGCACAACCGACTGGATCTCGCCCAGTTGCTGCTCGTTCTGGTAGTACCAGTTAACAACCTGCTCCGGCTCCTGGTAGGCAGAGGCCAGCTCTTCAACCATGGCGCGAACGCGATCGTTGTCAGGCTTGATGTCGTTCTGCTTGACCACTTCGGCAACAATCAGACCCAGGCTAACGCGGCGCTTGGCCTGCTCTTCGAACAGTTCTGCCGGCAGCTGGCTGACGTCAAAGTTGGCGCCACCAAACTGTTGACCAGCCTGCTCACGCAGACGATCGATTTCGCTGCTGATCAGTGCTTTGGGCACTTCAACGGTGTTGCTTTCCAGCAGACCGTCCATGACCTGAGCCTTGACCTTGGTCTTGATTGCCTGACGCAGCTCACGCTCCATGTTCTTGCGAACTTCGGCGCGGAAACCGTCCAGACCACCTTCGGTCACACCAAACTGGGCGAAGAACTCGTCGTCCAGTTCCGGCAGAACCGGCGCGGCAACAGCCTGCACGGTGGTTTCGAACTCGGCGGCCTTACCAGCCAGATCCAGGTTCTGATAATCCTCAGGGAAGGTCACGTTCAACGTCAGGCTGTCGCCCGCCTTGGCGCCGACCAGACCCTCTTCAAAGCCCGGAATCATACGACCAGAACCCAGTACCAGGTTGGTGCCGTTGGCAGTGCCGCCCTGGAATGCTTCACCGTCGATCTTGCCAACGAAGTCGATGGTGACCTGATCGCCGTTCTCGGCAGCGCGCTCAACCGCTTCAAAGCGGGTGTTCTGCTTGCGCAGAGTGTCCAGCATGGTGTCGACGTCGGCGTCGGTCACTTCAGACTCGGGACGCTCAACGCTGATGCTTTCAAAACCAGCCAGAGCAACTTCTGGGTAGACTTCGAAAGTAGCGATGTACTCGAAATCCTTGCCCTCTTCCATGGACTTGGGCTCAACGCTCGGCGCACCGGCCGGGTTCAGCTTTTCCTGCATGACTGCTTCGTAGAAGGAGGACTGGATAACTTCGCCGATCACTTCCTGATGAGCGGAAGCACCAAAGCGCTTGCGGATAACGCTCATAGGCACCTTGCCAGGACGGAAACCATCAACGCGGGCACGCTTGGCGGTCTGCTGCAGACGCTTGTTGACCTCGTTTTGAATACGATCGGCAGGAATGCCTACGGTCATGCGGCGCTCGAGGCCGGAAGTGGTTTCAACCGAAACTTGCATGGATAGTCCTCGTTCAACAGACAAAGAAAATGTTATTTGGCGAATTCCAAAGGGTCGACATTCTAGTCGCTTGACTTGCAGAAGTCATCACCGCCGCGACAAACAGAAAAACAGCCACCCTCACAAGCAAGCGAGAGGCGACAGACAACTGTTATATAAGGAAGCAAATCAAGAAAGCCAAAGGGCTTGAAAGATGGTGCGGACGGGGAGACTCGAACTCCCACACCTCGCGGCGCCAGAACCTAAATCTGGTGTGTCTACCAATTTCACCACGTCCGCATTCGGAGCTTGAAACAAAAACGCCAGGCTGGGCCTGGCATTTTTACAGAATAGTGGGGTGGACGATGGGGATCGAACCCACGACAACAGGAGTCACAATCCTGTGCTCTACCAACTGAGCTACGCCCACCACTACATGCTTCTCGACCACACAGCCTTGCCAAATGGCACGCCCGGCAGGACTCGAACCTGCGACCATCCGCTTAGAAGGCGGATGCTCTATCCAGCTGAGCTACGGGCGCCCTCTGCATACTCCGCCCTTGCGGGTGGCGTATCCGATCACCTTGTGACGTGTAATCGATGCTGCCTGGTCGCCTTCCAAACCGGTATCGCTGTGTTTGTGAAGCGGGGCGAATAATACTGAGCACGCCCGCCCACGTCAACGCCACATTCAAAAAAATTTAATCACAAGAGCAAGTTAAGCATCTCATAGGCTAAAACGCCGGTAGCCCGCCGCCCGGATGCAGTTTTCCGACAACCTGCCCCGCATGCCCTTTTTCCGCGGGGGCCGGCGTGCCACAATAGCGCCACTTTTTTCTGCGTCAGGAACCCCATGAACGCCAAACTCATCGATGGCAAGCAAATTGCCGCCAACCTCCGCAAGGACATCGCCAGTAAAGTCACCGAACGCAAGAATAACGGCCTGCGCCTGCCGGGCCTGGCAGTGATTCTGGTCGGCAGCGACCCTGCCTCCCAGGTGTATGTCTCGCACAAGCGCAAGGATTGCGAAGAAGTCGGGTTCCTGTCCCGCTCGCATGACCTGCCGGCCACCACCAGCCAGCAGGAGCTGCTCGATCTGATCGACAGCCTCAACGAGGATGCCGAGATCGACGGCATTCTGGTGCAACTGCCGCTGCCGGCGCACCTGGACGCCTCCCAGCTGCTGGAGCGCATCCGCCCTGACAAAGACGTTGACGGCTTCCACCCCTACAACATTGGTCGTCTGGCCCAGCGCATGCCGCTGCTGCGCCCCTGCACGCCGATGGGTATCGTCCGCCTGCTCAACAGCACCGGCGTTGACCTCTACGGCCTGGACGCCACCGTTGTTGGCGCGTCCAACATCGTGGGCCGCCCGATGGCGCTGGAGCTGCTGCTGGCTGGCTGCACCACTACTGTCACCCACCGCTTCACCAAGAGCCTGGAAGAACACGTACGCCGCTCCGATCTGGTTGTGGTTGCCGCGGGTAAACCGGGCCTGGTCAAGGGCGAGTGGATCAAGCCGGGCGCCATCGTCATCGACGTGGGCATCAACCGCATGGAAGACGGCCGCTTGGTTGGCGATGTGGAGTTTGGCCCCGCTGCCGAGCGCGCCAGCTGGATCACCCCGGTGCCCGGCGGCGTTGGCCCAATGACCCGCGCCTGCCTGCTGGAAAACACCCTGCACGCCTGCGAGCACCTGCACAAATAAACGCAGCAGCGCAAACAAGAACGCCTGGCAAAAGCCGGGCGTTTTCGTTTCTACCTCAACAATCAGAGGTTGCCGGTGCGACCACCATCTACCGGCAGGTTGATGCCGTTGATATAGGCCGCCGCCGGCGACGCCAGAAAACCGACCGCATTGGCAAACTCCGCAGGCTCAGCAAAGCGGCCAACCGGAATGCTGTTGGCCATACCCTCCGCCACCTGCTCTACACTCCGGCCACTGTTCTTAGCGCCGCCGGCAATCAAGCTGTCCAGCCTTGGCGTTTGGGTCAGCCCCGGCAGCACGTTGTTAACCGTAATGCCGTCGGCCGCCAGCTCGGTCGACAAGGTCTTGGCCCAGTTAGCCACCGCTGCACGCACGGTATTGGAGACGCCAAGATTGCGAATGGGCTCTTTGACCGAGGTAGAGAGCACGTTGAGGATGCGCCCGAAGCCTGCACTGCGCATACCGGGCAATAACAGCGTGAGGATGGCCTGCGCATTGACCACGTGCTGGGTCAGCGCATCAGCATAGGCGTCTGGCGAGGCGTCACAGGCGCGCCCTGGCGCAGGGCCACCGGTGTTATTCAGCCAAATATGGATGGGGCCGCCCCGCTCCAACTCATTCACCAGCGCCAGCGTCAGCGCAGCCCGATCGCTTGCATCGACCGACAGCACGGCGTGCTGCTGTCCCTGATTGGTAGTAAGACTGTCGCGCACCGCCTGCAGCTTATCGAGCGAGCGCGCCAGCAGCACCACCTCAGCGCCCTGCTCCGCCAACTGACGAGCACAGGCCTCGCCCAATCCCTGACTGCCACCACAGATCAGCGCACGCCGACCAGACAAATCCAGATTCATATCGCATCCTCACCGCGTTGTTAAGCTCGCCCGAGCCTAACACGCGGTGGGTAGCAGCACATCAGAACGCGTCGCCCGGCACCCTTACGTTGCCTTCCATCAGGATGCGCGCGCTGCGGCTCATGATGGCCTTGGTGACAGCCCACTGACCGTCAACCTGCTTGGCCTCGGCACCCACGCGCAGCGACCCGGACGGGTGACCAAAACGCACTGCCTCCGGCCCGCCACCACCGGCAGCCAGATTCACCAGCGTGCCTGGAATCGCCGCTGCCGTACCAATAGCGACCGCGCAGGTGCCCATCATGGCGTGGTGTAGCTTGCCCATGGACAGCGCACGCACCAGCAGGTCAACGTCAGACGCTTCAATCTGCTTGCCGCTGGAGGCCTTATAGGTCTTGGGCGCCGAGACAAAGGCAATCTTGGGTGTGTGTTGACGCTTGGCGGCTTCTTCCGGGGTTTTGATCAGCCCCATGCGCAGCGCGCCGGCAACGCGAATCTGCTCAAAGCGTGCCAGCTGGGCCGAATCGCTGTTGATGTCTTCGCGCAGCTCGGTGCCCTGGTAGCCGATATCTTCGGCATTGACGAACACAGTCGGGATACCCGCGGTGATCATGGTCGCCTTGAAGGTGCCGACACCGGGCACGTCCAGGTCGTCGACCAGATTGCCAGTGGGGAACATGGAGCCGCCCTCTTCGCCGTCGTCGGACGGATCAAGGAACTCCAGCACGATTTCAGCCGCTGGGAAGGTCACACCATCGAGCTCAAAGTCACCGGTCTCCTGCACTTCACCATTGGTGATCGGTACATGGGCGATGATGGTCTTGCCGATATTCGCCTGCCAGATGCGCACAGTGCAGACGCCGTTGTCCGGAATCCGCGACGGATCAACCAGACCCGCGTGAATGGCGAAGGCGCCCGCGCCGGTCGACAGGTTGCCGCAGTTGCCGCTCCAGTCCACAAACGCGCTGTCGATCGAGACCTGACCGTACAGGTAATCAACGTCGTGCTCGGGCTGGCTGCTTTTCGACAGAATCACGCACTTGGAAGTCGACGAGGTGGCACCACCCATGCCGTCGATATGCGCACTGTACGGATCGGGGCTGCCGATCACGCGCATGAACAGCTTGTCGCGCGCCTCGCCCGGCACCTGACAACGCTCGGGCAGATCCTGCAGGCGGAAGAACACGCCTTTGCTGGTACCGCCACGCATATAGGTAGCGGGAATTTTGACTTGGCTTACGTGAGCCATGAAAACCTCTCCTGAAAAGAACACCGGGGCGCAAGCGCCCCGGTAGTGGATCAACCTTGCTCTGACTCAAGGAAGTCCTTGGCGAAGCGCTGCAGCACGCCGCCGGCCTTATACACGCTGACATCGGCAGCAGTATCCAGGCGACAGGTCACCGGCACCTCGACGACGTCGCCATTGCGGCGGTTGATCACCAGCGTCAGCTCGCTACGCGGCGACACCTCCCCTTTGATGTCGTAGGTCTCGGTGCCGTCCAGGCCCAGCGTCAGGCGGGTGGTGCCCGGCTTGAACTCAACCGGCAGCACACCCATGCCCACCAGGTTGGTGCGGTGAATGCGCTCGAAGCCTTCAGCCACGATCACTTCAACACCCGCCAAGCGCACGCCCTTGGCCGCCCAGTCGCGCGACGAGCCCTGACCGTAGTCAGCGCCAGCCACAATGATCAGCGGCTGCTTGCGCTCCATGTAGGTCTCGATGGCCTCCCACATGCGCATGACCTTGCCTTCCGGCTCAACCCGGGCCAGCGAACCTTGGCGCACGCTACCGTCGTCGTTCAACACCATCTCGTTGAACAGCTTGGGGTTGGCCAGGGTGGCGCGCTGGGCGGTCAGGTGATCACCACGGTGAGTCGCGTAGGAGTTAAAGTCCTCCTCCGGCAGGCCCATCTTGTGCAGATACTCACCAGCGGCGCTATCCATCAGAATTGCGTTGGACGGCGACAGGTGGTCAGTAGTGATGTTGTCCGGCAGGATCGCCAGCGGACGCATACCCTTGAGTGCCGGCTTATTGGCCAGCGCGCCCTCCCAATACGGCGGACGACGGATGTAGGTAGACATCGGGCGCCAGTCGTACAGCGGGCTTTCCGCCTCCTGCACGCTGCCCAGATCGAACATCGGGATGTAGATCTGACGGAACTGCTCCGGCTTGACGCTGGAGGCAACGATAGCGTCGATCTCTTCGTCGCTCGGCCACAGGTCTTTCAGCGTGACCGGATTGCCGTTCGCATCAAGGCCCAGCACGTCCTGTTCGATATCGAAGCGCATGGTACCGGCAATGGCGTAAGCCACAACCAGCGGCGGCGAGGCCAGAAACGCCTGCTTGGCGTACGGATGGATACGACCATCGAAGTTGCGGTTACCGGACAGCACGGCTGTCGAGTACAGGTCACGGTCGATGATTTCTTGCTGAATCTTCGGATCCAGCGCACCGGACATACCGTTACAGGTAGTGCAGGCGTAGGCAACGATGCCGAAGCCCAACTTCTCCAGCTCCGGCAGCAGGCCCGCCTCCTCCAGATACAGCTTGGCGACTTTAGAGCCCGGTGCGAAAGAGGTTTTCACCCACGGCTTGCGCACCAGGCCCAGATCGTTGGCCTTTTTGGCCAACAGACCTGCCGCCACCACGTTGCGCGGGTTGGAGGTGTTGGTGCAGCTGGTGATCGCAGCGATGATCACTGCGCCATCAGGCATCAGGCCCTGCGCTTCTTCACCCTTGCCGGATTCCCACTTGGCCTCGTCGGAGATGCCACGCTCAGCCAGCGCCGAGGTCGGCAAGCGGCGGTGCGGGTTGCTTGGTCCAGCCATATTGCGCACAACGCTGCCCAGATCAAAGCTCAGCACGCGCTCGTACTCGGCGCTCTTAAGCGCATCACTCCACAGGCCCAGTTCTTTGGCGTAGGTCTCAACCAGCGCAACCTGCTCCGGCTCACGACCAGTCAGCTTGAGGTAATCGATGGTCTGGCCGTCGATGTAGAACATCGAAGCGGTTGCGCCGTATTCCGGGCACATGTTGGAGATGGTGGCGCGGTCGCCGATGGTCAGGCTGTCCGCACCCTCGCCAAAGAACTCAACGTAAGCACCGACCACACGCTCCTGACGCAGGAACTCGGTAATCGCCAGCACAATGTCGGTCGCGGTAATACTAGGCTGACGTTTGCCGGTCAGCTCGACACCGACGATATCAGGCAGGCGCATCATCGACGGATGACCCAGCATCACGGTCTCGGCTTCCAGACCGCCGACGCCCACAGCGATAACACCCAGGGCATCAACGTGCGGGGTATGCGAGTCGGTTCCGACGCAGGTGTCAGGGAAGGCAATGCCGCCGCGCGCCTGAACCACCGGACTCATCTTCTCCAGGTTGATCTGGTGCATGATGCCGTTGCCGGCCGGGATCACGTCGACGTTCTTGAACGCGGTCTTGGTCCACTCGATAAAGTGGAAGCGGTCTTCGTTGCGACGATCTTCGATGGCGCGGTTCTTCTCGAACGCATCCGGGTCAAACCCGGGCGCTTCAACTGCCAGCGAGTGGTCAACGATCAGTTGCGTCGGCACCACCGGGTTAACCTTGGACGGGTCACCACCCTTCTCGGCGATGGCGTCACGCAGACCTGCCAGGTCGACCAGCGCGGTCTGACCCAGAATGTCGTGACACACCACGCGCGCCGGATACCAGGGGAAGTCCAGATCGCGCTTGCGGTAAATCAGCTGCTCCAGCGACGCCGTCAGGCTCGCCGGATCACAGCAGCGCACCAGCTGTTCGGCCAGCACACGGGAGGTATAGGGCAGCTTGGCCCAGGCACCGGGCTGGATCGCATCCACCGCCGCGGGGGCGTTGAAGTAATCCAGATCGGTACCGGCCAGGCGTTCACGGTATTGGCTATTCACGGTAGTAGTCATTGTTATTTACGATCCTTGAGCGCTACAAACGGCACATCTTCTGGGCCGACATAGTTGGCGCTCGGACGAATGATCTTGCCGTCGATGCGTTGCTCGATCACATGGCTGGACCAGCCAGCAGTACGGGCAATCACAAACAGCGGAGTGAACATCGCGGTGGGCACGCCCATCATGTGGTAGCTCACGGCGCTGAACCAGTCGAGGTTGGGGAACATCTTCTTGATTTCCCACATAACGCTTTCCAGCCGCTCGGCGATGTCATACATCTTGGTGTTGCTCTGCTCGTCAGACAGCTCGCGAGCCACTTCCTTGATCACCTTGTTGCGCGGGTCGGAGACGGTGTAGACCGGGTGACCAAAGCCGATGACGACTTCTTTCTTCTCGACGCGGGCGCGGATGTCGGCCTCTGCCTCTTCCGGATTGTCGTAGCGTTTCTGAATCTCGAAAGCGACTTCGTTGGCGCCACCGTGCTTCGGGCCACGCAGAGCGCCGATGGCACCCGCGATGCAGGAGTGCATGTCAGAGCCGGTACCGGCGATCACGCGGCTAGTGAAGGTCGATGCGTTGAACTCGTGCTCGGCGTACAGGTTGAGACTGGTGTGCATGGCACGAACCCAGGATGCGCGCGGCGCTTCGCCGTGCAGCAGATGCAGGAAGTGGCCGCCGATGGAGTCATCGTCGGTTTCCACATCGATGCGCTTGCCGTTGTGGCTGAAGTGGTACCAGTACAGCAGCATGGAGCCGAACGAGGCCATCAGCTTGTCAGCGATGTCACGGGCACCCGGGTGGTTGTGATCGTCTTTCTCCGGGGAAACGCAGCCCAGAACAGAAACGCCGGTACGCATCACATCCATCGGGTGGGCAGACGGCGGCAGTTGCTCAAGGGCAGCTTTCACTGCCGCGGGCAGACCACGCAGCGCCTTCAACTTGGCTTTGTAACCGGCCAGCTCGGCAACAGTCGGCAGCTTGCCATGCACCAGCAGGTGGGCGATTTCTTCAAATTCGCAGGTGGTGGCAACATCCAGGATGTCATAGCCGCGGTAGTGCAGATCATTACCGCTGCGGCCAACGGTGCACAGTGCGGTGTTGCCGGCAGCAGTGCCGCTCAGGGCAACGGATTTCTTCGGCTTGAAAGTCGGGGTCTCGGTGTTGGACGTCATGGCGAGTGTCTCCTCACGGATCATTCTTTTAGATAGATGACGGCCCCGCCTGGGCGGGGCCGGAGCCAATAATTACTTTTTGCCGGCGGCGAACAGCGCGTCCAGCTTTTGCTCAAACGCGTGGTAACCAATGCGATCGTACAGCTCGGCACGTGTCTGCATGCTGTCAACCACGCTCTGCTGATGGCCTTCGGTGCGAATGGCGGTATAGACGTTTTCAGCAGCCTTGTTGGCGGCGCGGAAGGCAGACAGCGGATACAGCTGAATGGCAACGCCAACCGAGGCCAGCTCTTCACGGGTGAACAGCGGCGTCGCACCAAACTCGGTGATGTTGGCCAGAATCGGCACGTTCAACTCTTTAACAAAGCGCTCGTAGGTCGGCAGGTCGTAGGCCGCTTCCGCAAAAATGCCGTCAGCACCGGCTTCAACATAGGCCTTGCAGCGTTCAATGGCGGCGTCCACGCCTTCAGCCTGAATGGCATCGGTACGGGCAATCAGGAAGAAGTCCGGATCGGTCTTGGCGTCAGCAGCCGCGCGCACCCGGTCAGCCATCTCCTCGGTGGAGACAATTTCCTTACCCGGACGGTGACCACAACGCTTGGCACCCACCTGATCTTCAATGTGGGCAGCAGCAGCGCCGGCCTTGATCAGGCTCTTCACGGTACGCTCGATATTGAACGCGCTCGGACCAAAGCCGGTGTCGATGTCGACCATCAGCGGCAGGTCGCACACGTCGGTGATACGACGCACATCGATCAGCACGTCTTCCAGGGTGTTGATACCCAGGTCCGGCAGCCCCAGAGAGCCGGCAGCAACGCCGCCGCCAGACAGGTAGATAGCCTGGAAGCCGGCACGCTTGGCCAGCAGCGCGTGGTTGGCGTTGATGG
The DNA here is from genome assembly GCF_900114765.1 of Halopseudomonas pachastrellae. Lineage (GTDB taxonomy): Bacteria > Pseudomonadota > Gammaproteobacteria > Pseudomonadales > Pseudomonadaceae > Halopseudomonas > Halopseudomonas pachastrellae. Next base: position 28,795 of record NZ_FOUD01000010.1, on the reverse strand, counting down.
CACCAATGACCTGTAACGGATTTTCGGCTGCCAGTGCTTCGCGGAAACGTTTACCCGGGGTTTTCGACATCAGACTGTTCCTCCTTGGGAAGTGACAGCATCGCCCTGCTCCTGCAGTCGACGCTCGATGTTGCGGCGTGATGCGCTGATATGTCGGCGCATCAGCATTTCCGCCAGTTCACCATCGCGGTCGGCGATGGCCTGAATAATATTGTGGTGTTCGGCAAAGGCCTGCTTCGGCCGTTTGGGGGTAGTAGAAAAGCGATAGCGGTACATGCGCACCAGCTGATAGAGCTCGTCGCAGAGCATGTGACTCAGGGTGCGGTTCTTGCTGCCCTGCACGATCAGATAGTGGATATCCAGATCGCCTTCCTGCTGGTAGTAGGACTTGTTGGCTTTCAGTCCGCTGTGCTGCTCGTGCATGGCGAGTACGTCACGCAGCGCGGCGATCTCGTCCTCGGTCATGTTCTGCGCAGCCAGCCGACAGGCCATGCCTTCCAATGCTTCACGAACGTGATACAGCTCGATCAATTCAGCGTAGTCCAGCGACACCACCCGCACGCCGGCATGAGGGATGCGCACCACCAGGCGGCGACCCTCGAGGCGGCGAATCGCCTCGCGCAGCGGGCCGCGACCAATACCGAAGGTGGTCGACAGGTATTGTTCGCTGATACGCGTACCCGGTGCGATCTCGCCTTTGACGATGGCGGCCTGAATACGCTCAAAGGCGCCGTCAGACAGGGTTTGCGTTGGCCCATCCAGAGTCGCTTCTATCAATTGTCTACAATCCTCAGCAGCCGATAGCAGAAAACAGCGAAATTCTGCGCCCCGCTACCGACGATTGTCAACAATCCATAAGTAGCAACGCTTGGACTATGCTGATAAGGAACCCCGCTTAATGCCCCTCCCGGCACCGCGCGGGGAACCGTACCCGCGACAGGCTGTCTGCCGGAGGGCTCGATAAATGCTGTACGCAACCTCTACGAGGCGCCCTGTGCGCATGCTAAGATGCGGCCAGCTCGCTGCGCCTGCCAGGACGGTAAAAGGTCAGGCGGACCTACAACAGTTGTTGAGATAACTATGCAATCAATAAATCTGCACCTGAAGATCCTGATCGCCGTGCTGGTCAGCCTTGGCGTACTCATCACCGGCTACCAGATCTACTTCCTTGATATCCCCGTAACCGAAGACGAAACCGATGACATCTGGAGCCTGGATGCCAAAGTCGAGTTTCGCGCGGTACCCGGTACACCAATTAAGGCGCAGTTCTTTATTCCTCCGCTCAATCAGGACTACGTCAGCCTGAACGAGAGCTTTATCTCCAACAACTACGGTGTGAACATCAACAACCAGGCCGGCAACCGCCGCGTGACCTGGTCTTCACGCCGTGCGAGTGGCACCCAGACGCTCTACTACCGCCTGGTACTGACCCAGCGTTATAGCGAAGAGCAGGCCAAATCCGCGCCGCCGCCCGCGCCGCAACCGGTGCAGCTCGAAGGCCCCGAGCAGGTAGCCGCCGACGCCCTGATCAACCCTATCCGCCAGCACTCGGCTGATATCGAAACCTTTATCAGCGAGACCATTCGCCGGGTCAACGACATCACCGACGATAACGTCAAACTGCTGCTGGCCGGCGGCACCAGCGCCATGGACAAAGCACGCGTGATTGAACTGCTGCTGTCCAACGCCCGCATTCCGCTGGAGCTGGTGCACACCATTCGCCTGGAAAACACCGACGCCCAGACGCCCGAACTCTGGTTGCGCAGCTACAACGGAGAGCGCTGGCTGTATTTCCATCCGGAGACTGGCCAACAGGGCATCCCTGATAACCGTCTGGTCTGGTGGACCGGCAGCAACCCGATGCTGTCGCTCGAAGGCGGCCGTCAGGCCAGCGTGACCCTGACTGTCAGCAACAGCGAAATGAACGCCCTGCGTCTGGCCAAGCTGACCACCCAGAACAGTGCCTCCGCGCTGCTGGAATACTCCCTGTACGGTCTGCCCCTGCAGGCCCAGCGCGTGTATCAGGTAATGATCATGATCCCGGTCGGGGTACTGGTCATTCTGATCCTGCGCAACCTGATTGGCATGCAGACACTGGGTACCTTCACTCCGGTGCTGATCGCCCTCGCCTTCCGCGAGACGGAGTTGGGCTGGGGTATTGCGCTGTTCACCGTGATCACCGCTCTGGGCCTGTCGCTGCGCTCCTACCTTGAACACCTCAAGTTGCAGATGCTGCCGCGCCTGTCCATCGTGCTGACCTTTGTTGTACTGGTGATTGCCGCCATCAGCCTGTTCAGCCACAAACTTGGGCTGGAGAAGGCGCTGTCGGTATCGCTGTTCCCGATGGTGATTCTGACCATGACCATTGAGCGCCTGTCGATCACCTGGGAAGAGCGTGGCGGCGCCCAGTCGCTGAAAACCGCCCTGGGCACGCTGGTTGCCGCAACATTGGCACACCTGCTGATGACCATTCCGGAGCTGACCTACTTCGTGTTCACCTTCCCGGCCGTGCTGCTGATTCTGGTGGCCTTCATGCTGGCGATGGGTCGTTACCGCGGCTACCGCCTCACCGAGCTGATGCGCTTCAAGGCGCTGACCAAGAGCTGAGGAGGCTGCATGTTCTGGAAAACCTGGAGGGCGCTGTCCGAGGCCGGCGTCATGGGCATCAACCGCCGCAATGCGGACTACGTGCTCAAGTACAACAAGCGTCACTTGTACCCTGTGGTCGATGACAAAATCCTGACCAAGGAGCGCGCCATCGCCGCCGGCATCCATGTGCCGCAGCTGTACGGCATCATCGATACCGAGAAGGACTTCGACAAGTTCGACAGCATCGTTGCCGAACACCGCGACTTTGTAATCAAGCCGGCGCAGGGCGCCGGCGGTGACGGCATCATCGTCATCGCCGACCGCTTTGAAGGCATGTACAAGACCGTGGGCGGCAAGATCATCAGCCGCGACGAGATTGGTCACCACATCTCCAGCATCCTGTCCGGCCTCTACTCACTCGGCGGCCACCGTGACCGGGTGCTGATCGAATACCGCGTGACCCCGGACCAGATCTTCAAAAGCATCAGCTATGAAGGCGTGCCGGATATCCGCATCATCTGCCTAATGGGCTACCCGGTCATGGCCATGCTGCGTCTGCCGACGCGCCAGTCCGGCGGCAAGGCCAACCTGCACCAGGGCGCCATTGGCGTCGGTGTAGACTTGGCCACCGGCATCACCCTCAAGGGCACCTGGCTGAACAAGATCATCAGCAAGCACCCGGATACCACCAACCCGGTAGACGGCGTGCAGCTGCCTGACTGGAACGGTTTTATGCATCTGGCCGCCTCCTGCTACGAGCTGTCGGGCCTGGGCTACATCGGCGTTGACCTGGTTCTGGACCAGGATCAGGGCCCGCTGATCCTGGAGCTCAACGCCCGGCCGGGTCTGAACATCCAGATTGCCAACGACGCCGGCCTGACCAAGCGCTGCCACATGGTCGAGCACCACCTGGCACAGCTCAAGAAGGAAGGCCGCGAGGAAAGCGCCGAGGAGCGCGTGGCCTTCTCCCAGAAGCACTTCGCCAAGCTGCCGGACGCACCGCTGTCGAGTGACGAAGCCAACGCCACCAGCGCATGACCAAAGAGCGACTCCATGCCTGACTACCAGCTCCACGAGCTGGCCTACCAGGCAGACCCGCTGCCACGGCTGAACGCCGTGCGCAGCCTGGGCGCCCCTATCCTGCTCGATTCCGCCGACCAGCGCAGTCAACTGGGGCGCTTCAGCATGCTCTGCGCGGGCCCGCTACGTCAGCTCACAAGCAGCGGCAACCCTGCAACAGACCAGCAACACCTGCGCGCAGCCTTGCAGCAGCTCGGCCCGGCCAGTTGGCCTGACGGCATCACCCTGCCCTTTGGTGCCGGCCTGGCGGGCTATCTCGCCTACGACTACGGCCGCCAACTCGAAGCGCTGCCCGAGCAGGCGCGGCACGACATTCCCTTGCCGGACCTGGCCTTCGGGCTATACGACTGGAGCTTGGTCAGCGACCACCAGCAGCAGCGTTGCTGGCTGGTATGCCACCCCAGCGTTTCGCCGGCGCGGCAAGCCCAGCTCCTGGCTGCGCTTGAGCAGCCGGCCGAGCCGGCGAGCACATTCAGCCTGACCGCGCCCTTTGGCGCAGACCAAAGCAAGAGCCAATACGCCGCAGCCTTCGAGCGCATCCAGCAGTACATTCATGCCGGCGACTGCTACCAGATCAACCTGGCCCAGCGTTTCAGCGCAACGTTCAGCGGCGACCCGCTGGAGGCCTACACCCGCCTGCGCGAGCGCAGCCCGACACCCTTTTCTGCCTATCTGGAAGTACCCGGCGGCGCCCTGCTCAGCCTGTCGCCTGAACGCTTTATCGAGGTACGTGAGGGGCGCGTAGAGACCCGACCTATCAAGGGCACCCGCCCGCGAGGCCAATCAATTGACGAGGATCGGGCGCTGGCCCAGGAGCTGCTTGATTGCAACAAGGATCGGGCAGAAAACCTGATGATTGTCGACCTGCTACGCAACGATCTTGGCCGTAGCTGCAAACCCGGCAGCATTCGCGTGCCGGAGCTGTTCAGCCTGGAGAGCTACCCCAACGTGCACCACCTGGTCAGCAGCGTGACCGGCCAACTACGCGACGACTGCGATGCCATTGACCTGCTGATGCGCGCCTTCCCCGGCGGCTCCATCACCGGCGCCCCCAAAATCCGCGCGATGCAGATCATCGAGGAGCTGGAGCCGGTACGTCGCAGCCTGTATTGCGGCAGCGTCGGCTACCTGGGCTGTGAGGGTCAGATGGACTTCAACATCGCCATTCGCAGCTTGATCTGCCATGGCAAGCGCATCCATTGCTGGGGCGGCGGCGGTATCGTTGCCGACTCGGTCATGGAGCTTGAGTACCAGGAAACCTTGACCAAGGTCGGCAATCTGCTCAATACCCTGCAACCTGCCTGCCCTTTCTGAGCACGCCGGCTCCCTACCCAGCCCAGCGTCGCTGTGCCGGTCAAAACTGGCGCCCCAGGCCATGAGAACATCCGGCAGCAGCCTGCCGGCTACATGCACAAAAAAACCGGCCAGCGCCGGTTTTCTTGTCGAGCAGTGATCAACTCACGCCGTCGCAGCCGCCTGGTCCGATGCGTCTTCAGGCTCATCTGCCGCCATCGCCGCTTCCATTCTCTTGGAATCAGCAACGAAATAACGCGCGCCCATCAGCAGCGCCGCCATGGCAGCCAGCAGCGCAACCGGGATGGAGATCATTGCATCATGCAGACCTTGCGCCTTGAACACTTCGTTCATCTCAGCAGCACCGGCAGCCACCCGCGCCGCCTCGGCAAAGTGATCAGACATCAGCCCCACGACCACCGGCCCCATGCCGCCACCCAGCAGGTACAGGCAGGCGAAGAACAGCGCCACAGCGGTGCCGCGCAGACGCGGCTCGATGACATCCTGAATCGCGGTGTAAACGCTGGTGAAGTAGTTGTAGGAGAACAGCCAGCCGATCGAGAACACTGCGATGAACAGACCAATCTCGATTTCTTCCTGCAACAATGCATAGCCCGTCGCCAGGGCGGCGACCAGCATACTGATGGCACCAAACATCAGCCGCCCGGTTGCCCAGCGCTGGTGTACCTTGTCAGCAATCCAGCCGCCAGTGGTGAGGCCAACCAGGCCGGTCACACCGACGATAACACCGGTAGAGACCGCCGCTTCCTGCAGTGACAGATGGAAGTAGCGCTGCAGCATCGGCACCATAAAGGAGTTACAGGCGTAGGAAGCGAAGTTGTACGCCAGGCCGGCCAGCGTCAGCCACCAGAAGGTGCGCACGGCAAAGATCTTGCGCATCGGCTTGTCCACCGGCGCGGCACTGGTCTTAACGACCTCTGCGGCGCCCCGTGCAGGCTCCTTGATCATGAAGACGAACACTGCGAGCAGCAGCCCCGGCACTGCGGCGATATAGAACGGCGCACGCCAGCTGTCGAAAGCCTCGACCATCGCGCCGACCGTGAAGAAGGCCAGCAGCAGGCCAAGCGGCAAACCGAGCATGAAGATGCCCATTGCCCGTGCGCGCTTGTGCGCCGGGAACAGGTCGCCGATCAAGGAGTTGGCCGCCGGCGCATAGCTGGCCTCGCCCACGCCAACACCCATGCGAATGATCAGGAAGCTCCAGAAGTTCCAGGCCGCACCGGTCAGCGCGGTAAAGCCACTCCACACCGCCAGGCCCCAGCCCATGATCTTGCGGCGCGAACCAACGTCAGCCATGCGCCCCAGCTGAATACCAGCCAGCGCATAAACAACCGTGAAGGCAGTGCCGCCCAGGCCCAGTTGGAAATCACTCAGATCCCACTCCATGCGCAGCGGCTCGATGATGATGGCCGGGATGGTGCGGTCGAAAAAGTTGAACATGTTCGCCAGGAACAGCAGAAAAAGGACCCGCCAGGCGTTCTTTGCCTGTTGTGGCTGTTGCATGAGCTGACCTCTCTTGTTATCCAGCCTTGCCGAAAGCAAGACAAACACCTCTGGAACGGGCGTTTCAAGGAGTCTCACCGATAGACCAGGCAACCGAAACCACTAGGCATGTCATGATCGCAGCGCTATCAATGAGCTGAATGGCAATTTCTGCGACAGGTCGCCCATTAGGCCCATGCAACCACTAGCAGCGTGACTACACCGACACAACCAAGACCACCCTGACGCCAAGGAAAGGACCAGCCTCATGCCTCGGATTATCCCCATCAGCGCACTGGCGATGCTCGCCGCCCTGCACACACTCAGCGCCAGCGCCGACCAGGCCGCCGCCGACCTCGCCAAGTCACTCAGCAACCCGGTGGCGGCATTGATCAGCGTGCCGTTTCAGTACAACTACGATCACAACATTGGCCCCGGCAACAATGGCGACCGGCACACGCTGAACATCCAGCCGGTCATCGCCATCTCGATCAGCGAAGACTGGAACCTTATCTCACGCACCATCTTGCCGGTCTCCCACCAAAGTGCCGTCTTCCCCGGCGCTGGCAGCCAGACCGGTACGGGCGATACCGTATAGAGTCTGTTCTTCTCACCCAAAGAGCTAACAGCAAGCGGCTGGATCTGGGGTGCCGGGCCCATCGTCATGCTGCCCACCGGCTCGGAAGACGAGTTGACCACCGACACCTGGGCCGCTGGCCCGACCGGTGTCGCCCTGCGCCAAAGCGGCCCGTGGACCGTCGGCCTGCTGTTCAATCATCTGGTTGATGTGGCAGACGCCGAGCGGCGCACCGATATCAACAGCACCTTCATTCAACCGTTCGGCAGCTAGACCACACCGTCGGCCGTGACCTACACCCTCAACAGCGAAGCCACCCACGACTGGGAAAACCACGACAGCGCGGTGCCCATCAACTTTGTCGTATCCAAGGTGGTGCCGGTTGGCGGCCAGTTGTTCAGTATCGGTGGCGGCCTGCGCTACTGGGTAGACAGCACCGAGAACGGCCCAGAGGGCTTTGGTGCGCGCCTGATCATCACCGCCCTGCTCCCCAAATAACCCTGCTGCGAGGCTAAAGACGCAACGACAAGGCCGCTGCCAACAGCAACGCCGCGGCAGCGGCCAGCAGCGCGCTGTTAAAACTCAGAAACACCGCGTGCAGCCGATCAGCCATCAGCGGACCAAGAATCTGCCCCACCCCGTAAGCCAGTGTCATGATAGCCATAAGGTTGGCACCGCCTTGCCGCGCAGCGCGCTGCGCCGCAGGCATGGCGATGGTCACGGTCCCCATAAAGGTGCCACCAACCAGCAAGGCACTCAGAGTGAATCCGATGGTTGATGGCAGCAACACCGGCAACGCCACACCGCAGGCCTGAACCAGCAGGTTGAGCCGCAAGGCTGCGCGGGTGCCGAGCCGCTCATGCACCTGATGCCAGAGAAAACACGAGGGCGCAGCCCCCACCCCAAATACCGCCCAGACATGGGCTGCGTTCAGATCTGGAAAGCTGTCGCGAACCAGCACCGGCAGATAGGTTGCCGTAACGATATAGCCGAGCCCGGCCAGACCATAAAGAAGGACCAGCGGCACTGCCGCAACAGACGGCGCACGGCTCCTGGCGCTATCTGCTGACAAGCCTGCCGCCACAGCCGGAGTGAACAACAAACCGGGCAGCGCAAGCAGGCTCAGCGCAAACGCAGCGGCGCCGAGCAGCAGCCACATCCCGCCGCTATGCAAACCAAACTGTCCGCCCAGCACCAACAGCTCGGCAGACATGGCGATACCCACGCCCACGCCGGCGTACAACAGCGGCGCACCAGCAAACTGCGCTCGGTGCTCAAACAGCCACAACGACCCGGCCACCATAGCCACAGCGCTGAGCACGCCCGCCAGCAGGCGTACCACAACAATCGCCCAGACAGATGTCAGCATGGCCAGCACCGCCAGGCAGGCCGCCGTGCCCAGCGTAGCTACCACGCAGAGCAGGTTTGCCCGATGACTGCGAGCCCACATCAAAAGCAGAGCGCCCAGCAGATAACCGGCGTAGTTGGCAGAGGCCGCGATACTGCCGCCCTGCAGCGTGATAACGCCCTCTTCCACCATAAGCGGATAAATGGCGGTAAAGGCAAAGCGCCCAAACCCCATGCCGATGACCAGGATCAGCGCCGCCTCCGTTGCCGAGCGCAGATCAAGCATCCGCGCCATCAGCGACCTCCGGCAGCAACGCCAACAGATGCTCAAGGGCGGGCGTGAAGGAGCGCTCACGCCACACCAGCAGCGTATCAGCCGGCCCCGCTGGCCATGTCTGCAGTTGCTCCCGCGCAGGGCTCAGATTCAGCACGCTCTCGGGCAGTAACGTTACGCAGCCCCCGGCTGCCACGCAGGCGATCATCGCGTGATAGGACGCCATCTCCTGCACGCGCCACTCGGTCGACCCGTGCAGCCCCAACAACGCTTCGGCGACACCCCGGTAGGTGCACCCCTGAGGAAACGCCGCGAGCGAACGAATGGCCAGATGATCAATATCACCGCCTGCCAATGCTCCAGACGGCATCGCCAGCAGGAGCTGTTCACGCCAGACAGCCCGCGCCTGCAGGCCCAGGTCAGCCAAGGCTTCAACACCGCCAAAATCAGCCGGCAGAGCAACAAAGGCGCAGTCGAGTTGCCCGTTACGCACCTGCTCCAGCAGCGGCATCGATGGACCAGTCTGCAGCTGCATGCGCGTGGCTGGCTGCCGTTGGTGAAAGGCCGCCAATATGGCCGGCAGCCGCGCCGCCGCCGTACTTTCCATGCTGCCAAGGCGCAATACGCCCGCATGGCCGCCGCCGCTCACCACCTGCCGCGCCTCGTCCTCCAGTGCCAACATTCGGGCACCGTAGTCGACCAGACGTTCTCCGGCCGGCGACAGGGACAGGCGCTTACCCGTTCGCACGAACAACTCCGTGCCCAGATCGATCTCCAGCTGCTGTATCCGTGTGGTGACGTTGGACGGCGCCCTGCCCAGCCGCGCCGCAGCGCGCGTGATACTCAGCTCCGCCGCTACAGCGGCAAATATTCGAAGCGTTTCCGAATCCATATAATTCTCATTGAAAGAATATTTATTAAATACTATTCTCCAAAAAAGAATACATCAACACCCAAGGAGAGCGCATGAGATCCACCCACCCTTTGCTCGAACGCCTGGGTATAGAAATACCCATCATTCAGGCGCCGATGGCTGGCGTATCCACTCCCGAACTCGCGGCAGCCGTCTCCAACGCCGGGGCACTGGGCTCCATTGCTATCGGCGCAGGCACTTTGAATCAGGCCCGTTATGCCCTCAACAAAACCCGCGCACTGACGACACGCCCCTTCAACGTCAACCTGTTCTGCCACGCACCACCTCAGCCTGACACCCAGCGCGCCCAGGCGTGGCTCGCCCACCTCAGCCCCTTATTCGAAGCCGCCGCTGCGCCTACACCTGCCACGCTGGAGGAGATTTATCGCAGCTTTGTAGGCGACAGCGACACCCTTGCTCTGCTGCTTGAACAGCGCCCCGCCGTGGTCAGCTTTCATTTTGGGCTGCCGCCAGCCGAACACATCGACGCCCTGCGCCGCGCGGGAATGTACACTCTGGCGACCGCGACCAGCGTTGAGGAGGCAGCAGCAATTGAGCAGGCGGGGGTGGATGCAGTGGTCGCGCAAGGTATTGAGGCGGGCGGTCATCGCGGCATTTTTGACCCCAGTGCCCATGACGAGCAGCTGAGTACGGCAGCGTTGGTATCAAAGCTCGCCAAACAGTGCAGCCTGCCCATCATCGCCGCAGGCGGCATCATGGACGGCCAGGGCGTTGCCCGCATGCTCGAGCTGGGCGCATCAGCGGCGCAACTGGGAACCGCCTTTGTACTCTGCCCAGAGTCCAGTGCCGCCCCCGCCTACCGTGCCAACCTGAAAAGCGAGCAGGCCGGCGATACCTGCCTGACCGCCAGCTTCTCCGGGCGACCAGCGCGCGGCATCGTCAATGATTTCATCCGCTTTTGCGAGACTCCGGGCAGCCCGGAGGTACCGGACTACCCGCTTGCCTATGACGCCGCCAAGCAGCTGCACGCCGCCGCCAGCGCACAGGGCAATCACGCCTTCGCCGCCCACTGGGCAGGACAAGGTGCGACACTGGCGCGGGAGCTACCGGCAGCCGAGTTGGTGGCCCTGCTGGCTGATGAGCTACGCAAATACAACGAGTAATAGAGGGGACTTGCCAGGTCAGTCGCCCGGCTGGTTGAACCAGATCCGGTTGGAAAACGGGTCGGTCACGCTGAAGCCCTGGTCGCCCCAGGGCGCCAGCTCCATCACCGGGCGGCAGTAGGCATAATCCCGCCCCTGTAGCTCTGCCAGCAAGGCTGACGCGTCACTGACATTCACGAACAACTTGCTGCCGGGGCTGCAATCACCCGAATGCTCACTCAAATGCAAGACCAGCGAGCCTCTGGATACCTGAAGGTAGAGCGGAAAACCCGCCTCATAGCGGTGCTCCCAATCAACCTGCATCCCCAAAAAGCCAAGGTAAAACTCACGCGCTTTCTGCTCGTCGAAAATGCGCACAACAGGAATGGTTTGAAAGTCCACGCAGTTATCCTCGGGCTTTGGATCAGGCATGCATCCTAACTGAAACCCGTCGGCAAACGAGCGGCAATCTCGGCCCAGCAACGACGAATCTCCCGCGCCGTACTGCCATGGCCGCCCTGTCTGGCCGGCTCACTGGCGGGCCGAATATGCTCAAGCAACCAGGCATCGGACCAGCCGGCCCACTCCCCGGCCACCGACGCAAGATTAGCCGCCAGCACCGGATACAGCTCAGCCCACAAGACCTGTCGTACCTGCTCCGGGCGATAGCCGCTTTCAAGCACCACCCGAGCCACATAATCAAAGGTGAGCGTATCGGGCTCAGTGTCCAGAAACAGCTCCGACAACGCGCGCCAGAGCGCTACCCGCCACTCATCCACCGGCGGCATGCTCACTGGCGCTGCAGCGGGGGAGCGTCTTTGTCTAAAGATATTCAGCATAAACAATTCGCCCCCTGCCTCAAGCCAGAGATAACCAGATCGGGCTCACCACCCCAGCCGAGCACCTGATCAAAACGCGCCCGATCCGCCTGCTGCGCCTGATCAAATATCACCGGCGTAGCGCCTATTTCCCGTCAGTCTGTCGCAACAACGGTGCTGCCCTTGCCGGTTGACCAACCATCGCAACCGACGGCAAGGGCACGCCCCAGCGAGTCTACCCAGTCAGCCGGGCTGCGCCCAGCAAGCGAATCCAGCATATCGCCGGGTCAATCGCTGCAGTTGCCCGCTTTCCTGAACCCGGCAGCCACTGCAGCCGCCTCAGTGTCAAAATGCACCTGGTTGCGCGGCGCGACCCGGTCGTAGCTCGGGCAGCCTGAGGGCAAGTGGTATACCTTGCTGTTGCGGTTACCGATGATGCCGCCGGTGCTGCTCGCCCCCTGCGCAGGCGTCGCAACCGGACCTGGCGATACAACGCCATCGCGCGTTGGCCTGTATCCAAGCGACCAGACCCTGTCCCCTGTGACAAAAGGATTGCTGTGCCCCATGACCCGCGCCGTGCGGTTGCTCCACTCCTGCTCCCACTCGGTAACCGGATACTGACGGCTCCAGGCCATCAGCAGCTGTTGCTGCTGACGAGACATCGACAGGCCGTAACGGTCATACATATAGAAGTGAACCCGCGCGACCAGCCCCTTAACGTCGTCCCGAGGCTCAGCCACCCGCTGCTGAAAATCCACCTTTGACGTGCAGGCACCATATTGCGCGGGCGCTCTACCGATCATTGCATACTGAAAGTTGCTGCGATCGCCGTTGACCTCCCCCACAGACGGGTAGAGGTTAAACAGATCGGCCTCCATCACCCGGAACACCGGATCGTTCATCACACAATTGCGCCGCCCGCCGTTCTGCCAGCACTGACGCTGATGGCCAAACACCCAGGCCGGGACAATATGCTCCCACTCGATCCGCTCTGCCCGCGTCTGCTGGGCGCGCGTCTCATAACCACAAGAGCTGGCGTCAACCCGGCCACCGGAGCGCCCAACCCAATCCCAGCGACACCCGCAATACAGGTCTCCCTGGCTAACGGCCCGCTCATCCAGAAACACCTCGCGCTTGGCTGTCGCCTTGGCGGCGGAGAAACTGGTCGGCGCATCAGCAAAGGAGATGGAAACAAACAGGCACAGCAGTACGGCAACAAACAGATCAGCCAGCGACTTCATAACGCGGAGCTTTCTCGGCAAAAACCGCGCATTGTAAGGATGTGCGCCGTCATCCGATAGCGCCAGAGGCTCAAGAACAGCGCTTACAGCGGTATGCAAGAGACTTTCGCGCGGTTCGCCGGCAAGCTGTCATGGGACGAAAAACACGCCGATACCGTTGTCAGCCGGGCTCATCAAGCGCTTTATCACGCCCCGGTTCGAAAACCCCGGTTTCCTGATAAAATACCGCCCCAGTGAGGCGCTCCGGCCCCTGCTGCGCGCCGCCCGGCTTTCGACTCTGTCCGAGCGACAACGGTGTTACCTCACTCGCCGCGCAACACCGCAGCCACGCCCTGCGGCCAGCCGCTATAGAACGAACCTCACAGACAGCCGCCATGAACCCGCAAGCCTCCTCGCCCAACCACACCACGCGCCCAGAGCCCAATCGCCGCTTCAGCGTTGCGCCGATGATGGACTGGACTGACCGTCACTACCGGTATTTTGCCCGGCTGATCAGCCGCCACGCGCTGCTGTACACCGAGATGGTCACCACCGGGGCAATCCTGCACGGTGACCGGGCGCGCTATCTGGGCTATGACGTCGCCGAGCAGCCGCTGGCCCTGCAGCTGGGCGGCAGCAATCCTCAGGAGTTGGCAGAATGCGCGGCGCTGGCCGAGGCTGCCGGCTACGCAGAGGTTAACCTCAACGTGGGATGCCCCAGTGATCGGGTGCAGAACAACATGATTGGCGCCTGCCTCATGGCTCACCCCGAGCTGGTGGCCGATTGCGTGCGCGCCATGCGCGACGCCTGCGCTGTGCCGGTCACGGTGAAGCACCGCATCGGCATTAACGGTCGCGACAGCTACGAGCAATTGTCTGACTTTGTCAGCACGGTACACGCAGCCGGCTGCACCAGCTTTACCGTGCATGCGCGCATCGCCATTCTGGAAGGCTTATCGCCCAAGGAAAACCGCGAGATCCCGCCACTCAAATACGAAGTGGTACACCAGCTGAAGCAGGACTTTCCGCAGCTGGAGATCATCCTCAACGGAGGTCTGACCGATCTCGCCGTGATGCAGGCCGAGCTGGCCCACGTCGACGGTGTGATGGTGGGCCGCGAGGCCTACCACAACCCCTGGCTGCTGGCCGATGTCGATCAAGTACTGTTCAACGACGCACACCCGCAACCGACCCGCTTGCAGGTCTTGGCACAGATGCGCCCGTATATCGAGCAGCATCTGGCGGCCGGCGGTCAGATGCATCACATCACGCGCCATATGCTCGGCCTGTTCCAGGGCCTGCCGGGTGCGCGGCATTTTCGCCGCGAGTTGAGCACCACCATCCACCGTACCGAGCAGCCGCTGGCCCTGTTCGATCAGCTGTTTGAGCAGATGCAGGCCAGACTCGAAAGAGCATAAGACCTGTTGACGATTGCGGCTGTCAAAGCGCATAGGGTAAGGTCAGGCAAAGCCCCATGGAATCTGCCTTGCATCATGACCTCGAAACTCGACAGCCTGAAACAGCACACCCAGATCGTTGCCGACACTGGCGACATCGACGCCATCGCCAAACTGCAACCGACCGACGCCACGACCAACCCGTCCCTGCTGCTCAAAGCCGCCTCGCTACCGCGCTGCCAGCCCTTGCTGGAACAGGCAATCGCCGATGCCAAGGGCAGCAGCGATCCTATTACCAACGCGTGTGACCGCTTCGCCGTGGCCATTGGCCGCGAGATCCTGCAGTTGATCCCGGGCCGTATCTCCACTGAGGTCGACGCGCGCCTGTCCTTTGACGGCGACGCGACTTTGCGCAAGGCAGTCGAGCTAATCGAACTGTACGAGCGCGCCGGCGTTACCCGTGACCGCGTGCTGATCAAGATTGCTGCCACCTGGGAAGGCATCCAGGCCGCCGCCGCGCTAGAGCGCGAGGGCATTCAATGCAACCTGACGTTGCTGTTTTCCTTCGCGCAGGCCCAGGCCTGCGCTGATGCCGGGGTCTATCTGATCTCGCCGTTTGTCGGTCGCATCTATGACTGGTACAAGGCACATGAGGGCCGCGACTTCACAGGCCTGGAAGACCCGGGCGTACAATCGGTGGCGCGCATCTTCCGCTACTACAAGCAGCACATGTACGGCACCGTGGTGATGGGAGCGAGCTTCCGCAATACCGGGCAGATTGAAGCGCTGACCGGCTGTGACCGCCTGACGATCAGCCCGCAGCTGCTGGAAAGCCTGGCTGAGCAGGCGGGAAAGCTGCAGGTCTCGCCCCTGCTGAGCACAGGCGCAGCCGACGCGCGCCAGCAGCTGGACGAGAAGGCCTTCCGCTGGGCGCACAACGAGGACGCTATGGCGACGGAAAAACTGGCGGAGGGGATTCGGGCCTTTGCCGCGGATCAAATCAAGCTGGAGCGCCTGATAGCGGGGTCAGGCGCCTGATTCCAGGGCGCTGACCAAATCACGAAAGGCTTCGCGGTTGCTGTCGTTGAGATTCATCAGGATACGGTGTGCTTCCAGCACCTTACGCTTGACCTTCTCTTCTGACAGCATCTGCGCGGGCAGATCCTGCAACTCTTCGCAGCTGGGCGTGCTTTCTGGCACGATATTGAACACCTGATCAAAGCCCATGCTTTGCAGTAGACGGTTCATGTCATCGTGATTGGAAACCAGCGTCGGCAGAAAGCCGACCTTTTGCCGCGAGAGGATAGACAGCTTCGCCAGCAGGCCTAGAGAGGTGCTGTCGATGCACTCGGTTTCGGTCAGATCAATGACGATCGACTCGAAACTCAGCACGCTGAAGATTTTTTCGATATAAGAATCCAGCGCCGCACACAGCGTAAGGCGAACATCGCCAATGAACTTGAGCACGAACGTGCCCTGCTCTTCGGCAAACTGGATCTTGCCAGTGGTCATCATTCTGCGTTCCTGCTCAACACCAACACGGAAATGTCATCAGGCATGGTTTTATTGGGGTCCAGCCCCAGGGCCGCCATAATACCCTGCATCGTCCCGCCATGCTCGGCAATTAATGCCGGCAAGCGGGCTTCCTTATCCTTCAGCGTAGAGCCTTCCAGGCAATCCAGCACACCATCGGAGCAAAGCGTCAGGCTAAAGCGCTCGGGTAGCTCGATGGTTTCGTTCTGATACTCGGCATCTTCAAACAGGCCGACCGGGCGCCCCTTGCCGGTGAGGTAGCGCGCCTGACCATCAGTATAGATGACCGGCAACGGCAGGTGCCCACCGATACTGTAAGTAAGCGTTCGCGCCTGCTCGTCAATTACTCCGCCCAGCATGGTGACGTGCTTGCCGAGGTTGCAGTTGATCAGGCTGCGATTAATGTGCCCAAGCACGTCCGAGGGTTTAAACTCGATCCGCCCGGTCGCCCGCGCCTCACTCTTGCGCTGCTCATACATCAAACGCGTGGTCATGAACTTGAGCAACACCGTTACAAAGGCAGAAGAGGACCCGTGCCCCGACACATCCGCCAGATAAAAGCCGAGCTGTGTATCGGAGATACGGAAATAGTCGACAAAGTCGCCAGACAGGTACAGCGAGGGGATCAGCCGGTGCTCCAGACGATATTCGCCACTAACCCACGGCGACTGCGGCAGCATGTTGAGCTGCACCTGGTGGCCGGCGGCCTGATCGTCACGAAGCTCTTTGAGGTGAACCTCCAGCTCGCGATTGGCACGCTCCAGTCGCTCGCGAATACGCTGGTTCTCAAGCCGCAGACGGGCGCGATCTAGCGCACGACGCACCGCGTGGGACAGCACTTCAGGATCATGCAAGGGGTTAAGCAGGAAGTCGCTTGCCCCCAGACGCAGTGCTTCCACGGCGTCCGTCATCGCGCCGTCAGCGCACATGACAATCACCGGCACTTCGAGCCCGGCTTCAGTGATCTGACGAACTACCTCAAACCCCTGCCCGCTGCCCAGATGCAGATCGCAGAGCACCAGCTCGGGGCGCGCATCATGAAACAGTGCCACGCCGTCTGCGGCAGTGGCGGCCTGCAACACGTCGCAACCAAGCTCTTCCAGGTAGGCGGTCAGACGCTGGCGAACCTGATCGTCATCGTCAATCACCAGCAATGTTGTGCCTGAAGGCTGCATAGAGTCCCTACGTCAACGTCTCGCTGCGCGTTTGCGCGGAGACCACAGGGTGGCTGAATCGGGCCGGCAGTACCCCGGCGTTTTCAAGGTGGAAACACTACTCCCATCCGTTCTATCTCGCAACCGTTGCCCGGCCGCATTCGGGTGCTTGTCTGCAAGCCCCGGCAGCACTAGGATTAACTGCGAAATGCCGCAATAAAATGTACCTGTTTGCAGCGGGAGCCGCCGATGTCATTTCATGACCAGCAGTACAGTGAAAAACGCGATTTCATGCGCATGACCATGGACACCAGCGCCCGCCTGAGCACTGGCGATCTTGAGCTGGACGTCGTGTGCCGAGACCTGTCCAACCAGGGAGCCCTGGTCATCAGCCAGCAACCGGTGACGGAAGGGGCAACCGTCGGCCTGACCATATCCTCCCCCACTCCCGGTCTGCAGGGCCTGCAGGCCAAGGGCGACGTGGTGCGCTGCGAGCCCGAGGACAATGGCCAGTTCAGCATCGGCCTGCGCTTCGACAGTCTGAGCTGACCGGCAGCCCTATCAGGCGCCACACAGCAAAACGCCCGGCCTTACGGCCGGGCGCTCGCTTGCCGCTGACGCGTATCTAGAACTCGTCTGGCACGTTACCGTCACGCACCTTGAATTCGCGATTTTGCAGATAGGCGTTGCGAATAAAGGTGTAACGATCGCCGGTAATCAGACGTTCCTGATCCAGCAGGCCCGCACGGGCATCGATCACCTCGGTGGCAAACATCTGGTTACGCACACGAATGTCGTTTATATAACCGGTGTAGGTGTAATTGAAGAAGTTTTCCGGCAGCTTGGATGCCGTATCGCGCAGCGTATTGGGGCCGATAAAAGGCAACATCAGGTAAGGACCGCTTTCCACACCCCAGTAACCCAGAGTCTGCCCCAGATCCTCGTCGTTACGCTCCAGCCCCATACGCGTGGCAACGTCTACTGCGCCCAGTCCGCCCAGCAAGGTATTGAACAGAAAACGCGACATGTCTACGCCGGCTTCGTTGAACTTGCCCTGCAGGGTGTTGTTGACGAAGTTCATCGGCTCTTGCAGGTTGTGGAAAGCGTTACCGATGCCGTCACGCATGAACTCGGGCGTCACCGCCTTATAGCCTTTGGCAACAGGCTTCAGCGCATAACGATCAAGGGTGTCGTTGAATCGAAAGGTAACCCGGTTAACGCGCTCCCAAGGGTCAGGGTTAACGTAGTCGGACTCGTAATCGTCGTAGTCATCTGCGGCAAAAACAGGTGTAATGCAGGTCAACGACAGTGCCGATAGCAGTGCAACCACTGCTCCTGTCTTCAGCGAGCTCATCAGCGGCCTCTCCAGTTCTGGCTTGGTTTCGTCAGTCAGGCAATACCGACGCAGGCCCGCAGTGTAATGCAAAACCCGATTTGATTTCAGTGGAAAATTGCCCATGACCGATACCAAAGGCCCCTTGATTTATAGCACCGAACTCCCCATTCGCTATGGCGACATGGACAGCAATCAGCACGTCAACAACACCCGCTACTATCAGTACCTCGAAGAAGCGCGCATTGAGTGGCTGGATGGTCTGGGAGCGCACCGCCGCCAGGTTGGCCAGGGCCTGGTCCTGCTGACCTGCACCCACCACTTCCTCAAGCCACTGTTTCACCCTGGCACCGTTATCGTAGAGCTGTACGCTGGCGTGGTTGGCCGCACCAGCCTGACGCTGGAGCACAAGATGTACAGCAAAGGTTCGCCGGACCTGGTTGGTCATGGCGACGTAAAAATGGTCTGGATTGATGTCGCCAGCCAGCGCCCGATCCCGGTACCCGACAGCGTTCGCGCGGCCATGGGGGCCGAGTTGCTGGCGGCGGACTGAGGCACCTGTTCGCGGACTCCATTAGTTGTAAGGAGCGTCCAACCCCGCTCGCAGTCATAAAACTGCAAAGCAATTGCAAGATGATGTGCGGTCAACACCGTTTCCGACAAGGACCCCGGACCATGACCGCACACCGGATCGAGGCCGTACTCTTCGATCTCGGCGGCACCCTGACCGCCGCCGACCCCGCGCCTGACACCCTCAACCTGCTGCCGCAAGCAATGCCTTGCCTGCAAGATTTGGCAGAGCGCGCCCTGCCCACCGGCTTGTTGCCGGACCACAAGAACCGTGACAGCAAGCAGCTGCGCCCCCTGCTCGATGAGGTGCTGGATGACTGCGAGGCACTGCGCCCCTTTCCCGCCCCCGATCGCGTCGCCACGCTGGCAGTGCGGATGAAGGCCGCGGCGCTGCGCCGCTGCGTGCTGGTGTGCGGTAGCGCCGATGCTGTCAGCGCCGGGCTTAATGCTGGGTTCTGGACCGTTGGCACAGCCCTGAGTGGCGCCCTGAACGCGCAACAGATGCAACAGTGGGAAGAGCAGGACAGCGATACGCATGATCGCCTGCGACTACAGGCCACCATGGCACTAATGAACGCCGGGGCCCACTACGTGATCGACAGCGTGGACGAGCTGGGTAGCTGCCTGGATGACATCGAAGTGCGATTAGGCAAAGCCCAATTGCCGTAATTTGGACGCACGCGTTGTCTATCTAGGGGTATAGTGAACCAAACCCGTAGGACAGGAGAGAGTACATGCCCACAGAGCGTCTGAAATCACAGCTGGAGTCGCTGCAGGCGACGCTCAACGAAAGCGATTCACAGCTGACCGTTGAGGAGCGAGAAGCCCTGCAGGCGCTGGCAACCAGCCTGGAAGCCCGGCTGCTGAAAGAGCGCGGCGATGCTGATGTCGAAGAAGATCCAACCCTGGTTGATGGCGTCAATCTGATGGCCGAGCAATTTGAGGCGCGCCACCCCACCCTGGCTGGCACCCTGCGCAGCGTTATGCAAAGCCTGGCGGACATGGGTATCTAACCCTTTCAACACAAAAACGCCCCGCAAGTCGGGGCGTTTTTGCATCTTACTGCCGCGCCAGTCGCAGGTTCTCCGGCATGCCCGGCTCGGTAGAGCGCCAAGGGTTGATATCCAACCCGCCACGGCGCACATAGCGGGCATACACCGTCAGCTTGGCACCCTCGCCCAGCAGCGTCAGCAGATCGAGAAAGACCCGCTCAACACATTGCTCATGAAAATCCGAGTGCTCGCGGAACGAGACCAGATACCGGACCAGCGCCGCCTCATCAATACGCGGGCCGCTGTAGCTGATCAGCACCGAGCCCCAGTCAGGCTGGCCGGTGACCGGGCAGTTGGACTTGAGCAAGTGGCTATGCAGCGTCTCGTTGACCTGAACACCACTGGCGTCCAGCGCCAGCAACGACGCGTCGTAGTGATACTGACTGACACTCACATCCAGGTCGTCAATGCAGCGTCCGGGCAGCGTCAGCATACCCAGCTGATGTAACTGCTGCATGTTGAACAGGCGCACCGCAACAGGCCCCTGCGCGGCTACCGACAGGTCGGACTCCAATGTCTCCAGCAGCTCTCGACGGTCTCGAAAAACTGTCTGATTCAATGAGTTGAGATAGAGTTTGAAGGATTTGGATTCAACAATACGCGCCGCCTTGATCGGGAAGACAAACTCCGCCGCCGCCACCTCCGGCTTGCCGGAGGGCGTCAGCCAGGACAGCTCGAAGCAGTTCCAGATGTCAGCGCCGTGAAAGGGCAACTGCTGCGCATCCAGCCCCAACTCCTGCCATTTAGGCTGACGCGGGATCGGGAACAGCAACGATGGCGTGTAAACGCTGACGTAAGCACTGGACTTGCCCAGTGGAGATCCCGTCGCTGGATGATCAAACATGCGTGTACCCTCAATTGACCAGAAGGCTGCCGGACGGCGGCCCGGCGCCATTATTGCCGCAGACCGGTGCCCCTGACCAGCAGCCAGTAGCTGAGGCTGTAGAGAATCAGGGTGAACAGCGACATGATGACCAGCGCGGTGGCAATCGGAATATCCGAGACGCCGAGAATGCCGTAACGGAACGCGTTGACCATGTGCAGGATCGGGTTGACCTGCGACACCGCCTGCCAAAATGGCGGCAGCAGGCTGATCGAATAAAACACCCCGCCCAGATAGGTCAGCGGCGTGAGCACAAAGGTCGGCACGATGGAGATATCATCGAAGGTGCGGGCAAACACCGCATTGATGAAGCCGCCAAGCGAGAAAACCAGCGAGGTGAAGAACACCACCGCGATGGTAAGACCGATATGCTGAACCTGCAGCCGGGTAAAGAACAACGATGTGAGGGTCACGATAAAGCCGACCATCAGCCCGCGCGCAACGCCGCCAAAGGTATAACCCAGTAGCACCACATGGGGCGACACTGGCGCCACCATCAGCTCCTCGATGGAGCGCTGGAACTTGGTGCTGAAAAAGCTTGAGACCACGTTGGAGTAACTGTTGGTGATCACCGACATCATGATCAGCCCCGGCACGATGTAATCGATGTAGCGAAAGCCACCCATCTCACCAATACGGCTGCCGATCAGGTTGCCAAAGATCACAAAGTACAGCGCCATGGTGATCGCCGGCGGCAGCAAAGTCTGCGGCCAGATACGGGTAAAACGACGAATTTCCTTGGTCAGGATGGTGCTGAACGCAACCCAGCTCTGTTGCCAATACTGCATGTCAGGCTCCCCGCTTCTCGGCATTTTCATCGACCAGCGCCAGGAACAACTCCTCCAGCCGGTTACTCTTGTTGCGCAAGCTCGCGACCTCAAGCCCAGCCTCGCTCAGCGCCGCAAAAAGCGCATTGAGGCTCTGGGACTTGTCCACCTGAACTTCCAGGGTGTGCTCATCCACGCGCTTGCACGGGTAGTCACCGAGTGACGGCGCCTCAACCAGAGTCTGTCGAACATCCAGCAAGAAGGTCTCGACATGCAGCTCCTTGAGCAGCTCGCGCATGCTGGTGTTATGAATGATGCGGCCCTGGTCGATGATCGCGATGTGCTTGCACAACTGCTCCGCCTCTTCCAGGTAATGCGTGGTCAGCACGATGGTGATGCCCTGGGCGTTGATCTCCTGCAGGAACTGCCACATCGAGCGGCGAATCTCGATATCGACCCCGGCGGTCGGCTCGTCCAGGATCAGCAGTCTGGGCTCGTGAATCAGAGCACGGGCAATCATCAGGCGGCGCTTCATGCCGCCTGAGAGCATGCGCGAGGGTACGTCCCGCTTGTCCCACAAACCGAGACGCTTTAGGTAATGCTCGGCGCGCTCCTTGGCCCGCGCCAGCGGAATACCGTAATAACCCGCCTGGCTGACCAGGATATCCATGACCTTTTCAAACTGGCTGAAATTGAATTCTTGCGGCACGACGCCAATACAGCGCTTGGCGGCCAAAAGCTCCCGATCAATGTCGTGACCGAAGATGCTGACCTCGCCGGCAGACTTGTTGACCAGCGAAGAGAGAATGCCAATGGTGGTGGACTTGCCGGCGCCGTTAGGCCCTAGCAGGGCGAAGAAGTCGCCCTCGCGCACCTCCAGATCAATGCCCTTGAGGGCGCGCATTCCGGTGCCATAGGTCTTTTCCAGGCCCCGAATACGAATAGCTGCGCTCATGCCATGCCTCACGCCTTGCAAAGTTGAGGGCTAACTATGTGGTCATATCCGCAAGAATCAACCCCTGGCCCCAAGCAACATTGGAAACGCACAAATATAGCGAATGAAAATACCGCACAGCGAAACAACGGGCTTACAAAATTGCAACAAAAGCAGCCAGCCGGTCGATTGTGACTATTAACGGGACAACGTATTCTCCGGACAAAACAACAAACACCGGAGACACTAATGGCTCAAACGCCTGACACCGCGACGGACCCGAATGACGTCAGTCATCGCATAACCCCAGCCTACCGCCGCTATGCCCTGTTCATCCTGGTACTGGCGTATACGTCCAGCCACGTTGACCGCAACATCGTCGGTATCCTGATCGAGCCGCTTAAAGCCGATCTGCTGCTGTCAGACACCCAGTTGGGCTTTCTCTCCGGTATTGCCTTCGCCCTGTTCTACGCCACCCTCGGCATCCCGATCGCGATCTTTGCCGACCGCTCCAACCGTCGTAACATCATCGCCTGGTCCATCGCCATCTGGAGTGCCATGACTGCCCTGTGCGGTATGGCCAACAATTTCTGGCAACTGGCCCTGGCACGTATCGGCGTGGGTATCGGCGAGGCAGGCTCCAGCCCGCCGTCGCACTCGATGATCGCTGACCTCTACCCTAAGGAAAAGCGCTCCAGCGCCATGTCCATCTATGCCCTGGGCGTCTACCTCGGCATCATGATCGGCTTTATCGTTGGTGGCTTTGTCGCTCAGTGGTGGGGCTGGCGAGCAGCCTTCTTTGTCGTCGGCCTGCCCGGTATTCTGATTGCCCTGCTGGTGCGTTTTACCATGGTAGAGCCGCCGCGCGGCTTCGCTGACGGGGTCAAGCCGCCGCCATTGGGCAAGGTCAACATCAAAGCCGGTTTTGCTGTCCTGTGGCGTGTACGCACCACCCGCCACGTGGTACTGGGCGTCAGCCTGACAGCGCTGGTCGGCTACGGCACCATCGTCTGGAACCCTGCCTTCCTGATTCGCAGCCACGGCCTGACGCCCGGCCAGGTCGGCCTGTTCCTGGGCCCGCTGATGGGTATTGTGGGCGGCCTGGGCGCCTGGATCGGCGGTATGCTGGCCGACAAGCTGGCAGCCCGTGACGCCAGTTGGAACGCTTGGATCGTTGGCCTGGCCAAGCTGATAGCGATTCCCTTTATTGTCGCCTTCTACATGATCGACAGCACCTTCTGGGCGCTGGTCGTCTATTGCCCTGCCGTCTTCCTGGGCGCCTTCTACCTCGGCCCCAGCTTTGCCATGATCCAGAGCCTGACGCCGCTGCGTAGCCGCGCACTGGCATCAGCGATCATGCTGCTGGTACTGAACCTGGTCGGCCTGGGTCTGGGCCCGCAGTTGATTGGTATCGTCAGCGACATGGTCAGCGGCACCTTCGGCACCGACAGCCTGCGCTACGCACTGATCGGCGCGGCCTTCCTCAATATCTGGGCCTGCGCACACTACTATTTTGCCGGCCGTACCCTGCGTCACGACCTCGACAACGTAGACAACTAAGCGCTCTACCCCGGGTGCCCAAGGGTACCCGGGGTTCCTCCCTCCCTTCTCCATTGCCGCCACAAACGACTATGCTTAGTCGTGCATGCCGATGCTCATCGGCTTTCCGACCGCTCACATCACTGCGACGCCCCCATTTTGTCAGCAGAATCGGCGAAACAGCACCACCCACCAAACAAGAGTGGGGAATTATTCGGCGTCATGCGCGGTCAGGAGTACTGTGACGAACAAGGAGTGCGCGACATGATGACCCTGCTATGGCTGGTTGGCCTGCTGCTGTGTATTTGCGGTTTGGCCTATATTCGAACGAGCTTACTCAATGCCACCCTCGGTGTGGCTGCCTACCTGGCCGTGATGACCCTGCTGGGCCCGGTCCACTGGTTGATCGATCTTCTGCTGTGGGCACTGTTCCTCGGCATTGCCATCCCCCTCAATTTGCCCGAATGGCGCCAACGCAGCATCAGTGCCCCGCTGCTCACCTGGTTCCGCAAGGTTCTACCGCCGCTCTCCGATACCGAGCAGCAGGCGCTTGATGCAGGTACCGTGTGGTGGGATGGCGAACTGTTCAGCGGCCGCCCGGACTGGGGCAAGCTGCACAGCTTCCCGACGCCTCACCTGAGTGCGGAAGAACAAGCCTTCCTTGATGGTCCGGTGGAAGAACTCTGCCGCATGACCAACGAATGGGAGCTGACCACCCACCTGCAGGACTTGCCGCCGGACGTCTGGCAGTTCATTCGTGACAACGGTTTCTTCGGCCTGATCATTCCCAAGGAGTTTGGCGGCAAGGGCTTCTCTGCCTATGCCCACTCCCAGGTAGCCATGAAACTGGCCAGCCGCAGCGGTGATCTGGGCACCACAGTGATGGTCCCCAATTCCCTGGGGCCCGCCGAGCTGCTGATGCATTACGGTACCGATGAGCAGAAACAGCACTATCTGCCGCGCCTGGCGCGGGGCGAAGACGTCCCCTGCTTTGCCCTGACTGCGCCGGATGCCGGCTCTGATGCCGGCGCCATGCCCGACAAGGGCATCGTTTGCAAAGGGCAGTTCAATGGCGAAGAAGTGCTGGGCCTGCGCGTCACTTGGGAGAAGCGCTACATCACCCTGGGCCCGGTTGCCACCGTGCTCGGCCTGGCCTTCAAGGCCTATGACCCGGACCACCTGCTGGGCGATGAAGAGTCGCTGGGCATTACCCTGGCGCTGATTCCGACCGACACCGAAGGCGTCGAGATCGGCCGTCGCCACTTCCCGCTCAACGCCGCCTTCATGAATGGCCCCAACTCCGGCAAGGATGTGTTCATCCCGATGAGCTACCTGATCGGCGGCCAGGAGCGCATCGGTCAGGGCTGGATCATGCTGATGAACTGTCTCTCGGTTGGCCGCTCCATCTCGCTGCCGGCCGGTAGCATCGGCGCAGCCAAGATGGCCAGCATGACCACCGGCGCCTACGCCCGCATCCGCGAGCAGTTCAACCTGCCGATTGGCGAGTTTGAAGGCATTCAGGAAGCGCTCGCACGCATCGGCGGCAACACCTACGTCATGGACGCCGCGCGCACGATGACCGCAGGAGCCGTTGACCTGGGCGAGAAACCATCTGTGCTGTCTGCGGTAGTGAAGTACCACCTGACCGAGCGCATGCGCCAGTGCGTCAACGACGCCATGGACGTACACGGCGGCAAAGGCATCTGCATGGGGCCCAACAACTACCTGGGCCGTGCCTACCAGTCGGTGCCGATCTCCATCACCGTGGAAGGCGCCAACATCCTCACCCGCAACATGATGATCTTTGGTCAGGGTGCAATCCGCTGCCATCCGTATGTACTGCGCGAGATGCAGGCCGCAGCGCTGGATGACGAAAACGAGTCGCTCAAGCAATTTGACCGCCTGCTGTTCGAGCATATCGGCTTCTCGCTGAGCAATGCCGCTGGCAGCCTGCTGCTGGGCCTGACCGGTGGCCGCTTGGCCAACGTGCCGGACTACCCGCAGACGCGTCGCTACTATCACCAGCTGTCGCGCCTGGCAGCCGCCTTCGCCACCCTGACCGACTGCACCATGTTGATGCTGGGCGGCGAGCTGAAACGCCGCGAGCGCCTGTCGGCACGGCTTGGCGATGTGATGAGCAACCTGTATCTGGCCAGCGCCACACTCAAGCACTTTGATGATCAAGGTCGCCCGGAAGAGGACCTGCCGTTCGTGCAGTGGGGCTTGGAAGACCTGCTCTATCGCATCGAAAACAGCCTGCATGAAATCCTGCTCAACTTCCCGAACCCGAGCATGGGTTGCCTGCTGCGCGTTGCGGTCTTCCCGCTGGGCCGTCGCCTGACGCCGCCGAGTGATGAGCTGGAAACCGAGATCGCACGCATCCTGATGCGCCCGGGCGCGGCTCGCGATCGGCTGATCGCCGGTTGCTACCAGAGCGACGACCCGCAGGACGTCACCGGCCTGCTCAACACCACGCTGGAAGCCGTACTGCAAAGTGCACCGATTGAAGCACGCCTGCAAAAAGCCCTGCGCAGTGGCGAGCTCAAGCCAGAGGGTGCAGACCCGCTCACCGCCGCGGTTGAGAGCGATCTGATTACCGCCGCCGAGGCCGAGCAGGTGCGCAATGCACGCCAGGCCCGGAGCGCGGTGATCAAGGTGGATGACTTCTCCAAGGAAGAGATGACGCCCGCCAAACCTCGTCGAACCAAGGCCAAAGCCAAGGCCGACGACGCCTGAGCAGCCGTCAGGCCAGCCAGAGATGGCTGGCCTGACGCGCACAACCTGATAGACTCGCCGGGTTTCGGCACTTGCTACACGCCCGGCCTATCAGGAGTTTCCATGTCTACCCCGCCCAGCTACCACGAATACCACCTCGCCCTGCTGCAGAGCCTGTTTGATACCATCAAGGCGCAAACCGTCCTGCTCGATCAGGTCCCCGAGGAAAGCAACGAACTCTTCATGGAGCGTTTTTCCGAGCTGCTGACCCAACTGCAGCAAGGTGATCACGACAGCCTCTACCAGGGCCAGGACATCCTTTGCCAAATCATCGCCCGCTACCCGCAAATCGCCCACCTGATTCCACGCGATCTGCTGTGGTACTTCGGCGGCGACTGCCTGCACTTCATGCCGGACGAGGAAATTGCCCAGTTCCAGTTGCTGGATGAGCACCGCGCCGCTGCCGAGGAGCGTGGCGAAGTGTTCGACTGGGTGCAGGCAAGGCAACTGCTACAGGCCGACTGAGCAGCCCAACCGCACGGTCACATCCGGCAAAGGACTGCCGCCGCCTGCACAAGCAGCACTTGCTATAGTCGGGCATCGCCACGTGAAAGGAGCTGTCCGTGAAAAAGACCCTCGCCACCGCCACGCTGCTGGCCACCTGTACCGCCCAGGCCGAATATGGCCCCCAACTCGAAGGCTTCGACTACCCCTACCCGTTGCAGACCTATAGCTTCAGCTCGCAACAGCAAGCACTCGAGATGGGCTATCTGGACGTGCCGCCCAGCGAGGCTGCCAACGGCAAAACAGCCGTTCTGCTGCACGGCAAAAACTTCTGCGGCGCCACCTGGGAGACAACAATCAAGGTCCTCAGCAACGCCGGCTACCGCGTCATTGCACCCGATCAGGTGGGCTTTTGCAGCTCAAGCAAGCCACGCGGATACCAGTTCAGCTTTGGCCAGTTGGCCGACAATACCGACGCCTTGCTTGCCTCGCTGAACATCGACAAGGCCACCATCATCGGCCATTCAATGGGCGGTATGCTGGCCGCACGCTATGCACTCAGCCATCCGGAACGAGTAGAACAGCTGGTGCTGGTCAACCCCATTGGCCTGGAAGACTGGCAGGCTGAGGGCGTGCCCTACGCCACCATCGACCAGCTTTACCAGGCCCAGCTCAAGACCACCCGCGAAGGCATCAAGAACTACCAGCTGAAGTTTTATTACAACGGCGAGTGGAAACCTGAGTATGACCGCTGGGTGGATATGAGCTACGGCATGTACGCCGGCCCCGGCAAGGAAATCGTCGCCTGGAACCAGGCGCAGACCGCAGAGATGCTGTTTACCCAGCCGGTGGTGCACGAGTTCGGCAACATTCAGGCACCGACCCTGCTATTGATTGGCGGCAAGGATCGCACAGCGCCCGGCGCCAATCGCGCGCCAGAGGCTGTCGCCCAGCGACTTGGCAACTACCCGGAGTTGGGCCAGAAGACAGCAGAGGCCATCCCCAATGCGACCCTGGTGGAATTCCCCGAGCTGGGTCACTCACCGCAGGTAGAGGCGCCCGAGCAGTTTCACCAGGCGCTGCTGAAAGAACTGAGCACAGATTGATTCAGCGGCAACCGCGCAAACGCCTTAACCACTAACGCTGAAATGAAAAGCTCCGAAGCCGCCATCGCTGCGGTTTCGGAGCCACAAGAAAGTTGAGCCAATTCGCCCAAAAATTCGGGCACAAAAAAACCGCCTCAAGAGCGGTTTCTTTGTTACGACTGGAGCGGGAAACGAGACTCGAACTCGCGAGGCTCCCCGCCCAGCCCCTACCTCGGCAAAGTCGTGCTCTACCAACTGAGCTATTCCTTTTGCGCCCGAAACCCGGGCACAAAAAAACCGTCTCAAGGACGGTTTCAGACTGCTGACGAACCCCGTGTTTTCGCGGGGTTTCGTTTTTCTGGGGTGTTTGTAATGATTTTGCAGGTGTCGGGTAATTTAGCCTGTTAACCGCTAAAAACCGTCCGAGCAGCTCCATTTCCAGCCTCGCAGCCAAGTGCCGCGTCTTATCCCGGATTGCAGGCGTAAAAGCATCGCCAGCAGGCGGGCAATCTTCTTCATGTTTTGGCAGGCGGCTGCCAGCAGGCACTGTTTCATTACCTTGCGCAGTCCACGGAATCGGGCATAACGGTGCCCGTGCAGCTCCTTGGCGTC
>NZ_FOUD01000040.1 GCF_900114765.1 Halopseudomonas pachastrellae | reverse complement strand
AAATGGGATGACGACTACCTGCCAATTGGTCAGTCCTGGCGGCGCAACTGGGCTCGGATCACGCCGTTCTTCGACTTCCCACCGGAGATCCGCAAAGTGATCTATACCACCAACGCCATTGAGTCGGTGAACATGAGTTTGCGCAAGATAACCAAGAACCGCGGCTCGTTCCCCAGCGACGAGGCGCTGCTGAAACTGTTCTATCTGGCGCTACGCAACATCGCAAGAAATGGACGATGCCGATCCGTGACTGGAAAGCGGCACTGACACGCTTTACGATCAGCTACGAAGGCAGGCTGCCACAGTAGTAACCCCATCCCCGGTTACACAGAATTCTGCACACCCTCCACTACCTGGCAGCAGCTTTCGCATGGGCCGACAAGCCTGGCGGCGGACCTTCATCCGCTGCTGAGCCACGCGGGCCGAGTAGCTGCCAGCTGCATCTCGATTGCGGCGCATCTCTCGGCTGACCGTCGAAGGGGATCGGTTGATCAAGCAGGCAATCCTGCGCAAGCTGAGGCCTTGGGCATGACTAACTTGAATGGTGGCACGCTCTTCAACGCTGAGTTCGGAATAAGACATAGGGCAGCACCGTACCGGAAAGGTCAGGTGTTGCACTCAGTTTTTGCCGCAGCCGTCTATGATTAGTAGACTTATTTATACCAGTATAGGGAGTTGATCGATGAAATTCCGTGACCTAGACAGTCTTAGTCCGGATGATTTTGAACACGCTATAGCTGATCTACTACTCCGCTCGGGATGGCACGAAGCTGACGTAACCAGGGTTAACTCGACCTTTAAGCACGGTGACGGAGGTATAGACATCATAGCGACCCGTCGCGGAATCAGGTTTGCAGTTGAAGCGAAACAACGAGGTAAAGGTAACCTAGTTGACGTAAAAGCTCTTAATCAGCTCCAAACCGGTGCCAAACTCTATGGCATCAATAACCGAATATTAGTCACAAACTCCTACTTCACCTCTGAAGTCAAGATTCGCGCATTACGTCTGGGTGTTGAGCTAATTGACCGCGACGCTTTAAAGTCGATGTGGGAATACGAAGCGTCTGAAATCGGGCGAGAGATTAAAGCTCGCGCATATCAAGAATCAATAATTGAAGAATGTCTTAAAACAATTGGCACCGGGCAGCGAAAGCTATTAATTGAAATGGCAACTGGGCTTGGTAAGACATACACGGTTGCGCTTCTCACCAAGGAGCTTCTTAGCAGAGGTGCAATAAAACGTGTCCTGTTTATTGCTCATCAAATTGAGATCATAACGCAGTCCGTAAGCGCTTTTAAAAACGTACTCGGAGTCGGCAACTATACAATGTCTGCCTGCTTTGCGGGTGCGGCACCCGAGCAAACAGACTTCGTGTTTGCGACATTCGACACACTATTTAACCGGCTTCGATACATTGATCACAGTGAGTTTGACCTAGTTATCGTTGATGAAGCTCACCACGCACCTGCTAGAACCTATGGAGCTGTACTTGATCACCTAAAATCAAAATATATGATTGGGCTAACTGCGACACCACAGCGGATGGACGGTCTCGATGTACACGGTTTTTTCGGTGGGGAGTCTGGGCATGTTGGGCGTTACGATCTGGCTTGGGCTCTAAAGCACAAAAAGCTCGCTTTCCCTCGTTACAAAGTAATACTGGATAACGTTGACCAAGCAAAGCTCGATCAATTGCGAGCCGGCCTATCGGTGCAAGATATCGACAAATCAATCTTTCTTCACAGGAAAGATGACGGGATTATTTCGAAGATAAATGAGTGCGTTGAAGAAAACAAGATCGCGACACCGAAGTGCATTGTATTTTGTAAGTCTATAGAACACATGAAATATATGATCGGATACTTCAACCCGTCCGATGTAGTAATGATCCACTCGAAGCAGCCTGATGATGAGCGCCGAGAAAACATAAGAAGGTTCCGAGAAACGGATCTCTCCTACGTTTTAGTGGTCGACCTTTTTAATGAAGGAATCGATATACCAGAAGCTAACATGCTCGTATTTCTGCGCCAAACATCCTCACGTACGATTTGGCTGCAACAACTAGGACGTGGGCTCCGAAAAACAAAAAACAAATCCATTGTCCACGTGTTAGATTTTGTAGGTTCTTTCAAGCAAATCGAAAACGTAAGAGATTTACAACGTGCAGTAGATCGAGCTCCTATCGATAAGGACTCTCTGAAGCCCGATGCTGAACCAAACTCTTTTGACAGACCCCAAGCAGGGGATCCTATCCATGATGAGTCAATCTTAGTTGATTTCGATGAGAGCGCCGCTCAGGTCCTTACGCTGATAGAAAACCTCGAATTCAGACTGACCACAAGAGCAAGGATAATCAGGCAAGTGAACCATGCGTTTTCAAATGGAATCGTAGTAACGAGCGAGAATATAGAAACCGTGCTACAGGATGTTTCCAGAGATCAGGTGGCTACAATTTTTGGATCCCTACTTGGTTTAGCCAGAGCATGTGAGCCCGAGGATTACGCCAAGATAATTGCTAAGCAAGTTGAGGGGCGTATTAGAAAATCCATCGATGAACAGGCTATCCAGCACAGCGCAAAATATTACAGGTTGCAGCTAAGTGATGGTGTGCTCGACATAGCCTCAGAAATTGAAATCGATGAGATCTTATCTGGAATCAGCCCTTCCCCATCCAAAGCGGTGTCCGTTGGCGCACAGAGCGACACTACAGAAGCTCAATCAGAAAGTCCCCAGATCGACCCAAAGGCAGCTCTCATCGCAAAATATAGCAATCTCTTGAGCAGTGTAGACGACTACAAACAATTGTCGGATGAAGATAAAAAAGAGATTAAAGCCACCTTCAAATCACCTTTTGCGCTATTCAAGGAACTGAGAATTGGATAATTCAGAACTCCAGAATCTAATCGAACGAGAGGTCGAAAACCCTGACCTGCCAAGAGAGGAATTCTATTCGAAATACAAGTTCAGTACTGAGGAAAGACGTGCATTTAAAAAAATGGACCCTTCGAATTGGGATAGTACTTCACCGATTACCTTTCTGAGACGCCTCAAGGAAGAGCTGTCGTTTAATCGAGATATTGACTTTGATACCGTAGCGCTTGCCTCCAAGTTGATAACGGAGCTTCAGTCAATCCGGCAGTATAATGACTTCAAACTGGATGACCAGTTTATGTTGGCGTCATCTAATAAACTAAAGTGGAGATATCTGAAGAAGCACTTGGATAGCTCTCCTCCTCCAGCCTATACAAACCGCGTTGAGAAGAATGCTCTATTTGCGGTAGCTAGAATGCTTGAGACCCCGCCAACTTACGACGATATATGTTTGATTTTTGCTGACGACGGCAATCGATTACACAAGCAAATACTCCGGAAACTATCACCTGCATGGGTGGAAGGGTTGTACTCAATCGTGAGGAGAGAGCTTGATATAGAGCATGAAACGACTGAAGAAACACAATCTGACGGCTCGGATAATACCGAGGAAATTCTTCAAAAATTACTTCTCGTTGGAAATACTCCCGCTCCACTTGAGTCAGCGCACACACGCGCTCTAAATAAGTTGTCGAGACTCCTGAACCGAGACGTTAGCTGGGGCGATGTTCTAGATGTATACATGAACCTCCAAAAAGGCGTCCACACAGAAATCACCCAAAAACTCTCTGAGAGCCAAATAAAAGGCATCAAGTCTTTACTTGAAGTAAGCTTAAAACTGGCTAATAGCACTGATATGAGCATGGAATACGAGAGTCCTGCCCAAGCTTTCGACATTCTAATCGAGCGCATAGGGGAGTTTGCTTTCGAGCTTGAAGCCAAGGACCGGGATTTATTCCTCAGCAGATTGGGTTTTTTCCAACCGAGTGAGACCCTAGAAAACTGTGGCGAAAAGTTAGGTCTGACTCGAGAACGAGCCCGCCAGAAAGAAAAACAGATCATGGATGATTTTCGCCTCAAGCATCCAGGGCTTCGCAAGCTGTTTACTGCATACTATGAAAGTAATGACTCATTGAAATTTGACAACTACTACGAAGAAATTCAAGACAGCTTTGAGTCTCGATCATCCTTAATAAGGCTAATGGACGCCCTACAGGAAAATATTGATACGAATTTGAAGGAAAGACTGGAACAAGCCGGTAGTACCGTTTTTAATAAAGGCTATTTGTTGGATTTTTTCTGTTCTATACCTAAACCAAGAACAATTGAAATCTTCGAAAACTACCTCCGAAATGAGACTGAGTTCACTGACGAGGATATAGATTTATACATTTTTCACTCTGCTGATTACTTAGAATTCAACTCTGGGATTATAGATTTAAAAGAAAATGTAAAGCTGACCAGAGTACAGGCTCTTGGTATGGAGCTGCTGAACCACCCGAAAGGTATGCCATGGCAAGATCTAATTGCAGCAGTGAATGCGTCCGGCCGCTGTACTGCTCTACACAAAGACAGGGTTACCTCATCGTTCAGGGATAATCCCTACCTATATCAGGTTGATAGGGGTGCATGGGGCCACGTCTATTACCTAGATTTGAAAGTTCCGAAGGAAGAGTTATTAAAATCAGTAAAGCAGTTTATCGAGAGGAGTGGGCTAGACACACTACACCTAACTAACATCTACGAGGCATTATTAAGCAGTGAACCACGCTATAAG
Organism: Halopseudomonas pachastrellae; assembly: GCF_900114765.1. Taxonomy (GTDB): domain Bacteria; phylum Pseudomonadota; class Gammaproteobacteria; order Pseudomonadales; family Pseudomonadaceae; genus Halopseudomonas; species Halopseudomonas pachastrellae. The sequence goes on along the minus strand of NZ_FOUD01000040.1, from coordinate 1,373 downwards.
TCAGTCAATTATTGGGAGTTAAGATATCTGGTGCGAGACTTCGGAGGCGACTTCGGCCTCTACTTTAAAGGGAAGAGCAACCAGGATACCGTATCCCTTGACGAAAATGCGAGTGCGATCAGTCAGCACGATATGATTATCGAAATGCTCAAAAATTCGGAAACTGGAATGACGAAACAAGAAATCGCCTCCAAGCTAAGAAGCAAGAGTATTCGTCACGCGAACTTCTATATTGATCAGATGATGACACTGAAACAGGTGGTACGAGTAGACGAATTGCTCTATATGCATCCGGATGTGGCCTATAAGAATACTGATATTGACGCCTTCGCTGATGCGTTGAGGGAAGTCTTGTATGAAGGTAACGCTATCAAAGAAGGCAGAGTTGTTCAGGAAAAGATGAACTACAAATTGAAGAAAAATTTGCCTATCGCGTTTTATCTTGGTTTCGCAAGCCACTTTGAGGACAAAGGCTTCTTCAGGAAAAAAGGATTGCTCGGTCGTTCCGAAATACCATACAACTCTATAACCGACTTGGTTCATAGCTGTTGTCGAGGTATATCAGATTTCTCTGAATGCCGTCAGAGAGTGGCTGAAGTGGCTGATATAACGCAAGAAAAATTAACTGCCGTATACAATCTGATGGATAAATTGGAAAAGTAGGCTAAGTGACTATTTGTCACGTCCGTATGGTTATAAGGGCGCTTGTTAAAAAGCTCTGGTTGGATTTTATACCACTCCTTCATCGCCATAATGGGTGGCCTGGACTTCAACGCGGACTGGTGCGGCAGTTGATTGTTATATAGATGCACATAGCGTAGCAGGGTTTGCTCCAACTCTTCACGGCTATCGAAGTGATGGGTCTTAAGCACATCGTACGCCCGTTGAAACGCTCAACCATACCATTGGTTTGGGGCGATATCGCCTGCACTGGTTGGTCTGATATGCCGAAAGAAATGTCCGCTATCCGGATGTATTAGGAGGCGCTAAATAGCCGCCTCGGGCCAGAAGCGGACATGAGGGTGTGCAGAATTCTGTGTAACCGGGGATGGGGTTACTACTGTGGCAGCCTGCCTTCGTAGCTGATCGTAAAGCGTGTCAGTGCCGCTTTCCAGTCACGGATCGGCATCGTCCATTTCTTGCTGATGTTGCGTAGCGCCAGATAGAACAGTTTCAGCAGCGCCTCGTCGCTGGGGAACGAGCCGCGGTTCTTGGTTATCTTGCGCAAACTCATGTTCACCGACTCAATGGCGTTGGTGGTATAGATCACTTTGCGAATCTCCGGTGGGAAGTCGAAGAACGGCGTGATCCGAGCCCAGTTGCGCCGCCAGGACTGACCAATTGGCAGGTAGTCGTCATCCCATTTGGTTTCG
>NZ_FOUD01000003.1 GCF_900114765.1 Halopseudomonas pachastrellae | reverse complement strand
CGCTGCGTTGCTCGATTTATCGGGGAGCCACAAAACTCGGGGGCTCTGCCCCCTCAGACATCCTGTGGCTCTTTTTCCCGATAAATCTGCGCTACTCGCCCGCGTAAACGGGGAGAGGGTCCGTGCACTCATCACGATTGCAGGCAATCTGTTCGCCACCCCAAGATCGTTCCCACGCTCCGCGTGGGAATGCCTGTCGGACGCCCCGCGTCCGCCTCGGCGGTGGCCAAAAAGCGCTAAAACCTCTGCCCCCTCCCTCAGCATCCTAATTCTCGCTTTACTACATAGACCGATCGGTCTATAACTAGCGCCATGAGCAAAGAAGATAGCCGCAAAATTCTCGTCAAAACCATGCAGAGCGCCTTGCAAAGCAAGGGACTCCACGGCGTCGGTTTGAGCGAGATTCTGAAGACCGCCGGGTTGCCCAAGGGCAGCCTGTACTACCACTTTCCCGGCGGGAAGGAAGAACTGGCGCTAGCCGCCATTGCCAACGCAGAGCAGGAGATGGCGCGGTTTCTGGAGCAGGTGTTTGCCCGCTTCGATGACCCGCTGGACGCCCTCGCCGCCTGGATCGACAGTGCCCTGCAACGCATCGCCGCCAGCCGCTTCAAACTTGGCTGCCCGCTGGCCGCTGCCGCGCTCGACTGCTCACCCGACGACACCGATCTGCTGCTCGCGCTGCACGGCGCCTTCACCAACCTGCGTGATCAGTTGGCCGCGCATATCAGCCGTGCCGGCTTTCCGTCTGACGCAGCCACCGACCTCGCCGTACTGGTACTGACCAGCTACGAGGGTGGCCTGATGATGGCCCGCGCTGCCGGCAGCACCGACCCTATCGAACGCGCCTTCCGAGCCCTGCTCAGCCACGTTCGCCTGCAACAGAAGGAACTCGCCCATGGCCACTGACCCACTCGCTCCGCGCCCCCTCAAGCTGGCCGCCGCCGACGGCTATCCGCTGGCCGCCACCCTGTATCCGGCCAGCAAACCCATCGGCCAGATTCTGGTCGGCAGCGCCACCGGTGTACCGCAGGGCTTTTACCGCCGCTTTGCCGAGTACGCGGCCAGCCACGGCTACACCACCCTGACGCTGGACTATCGCGGTATCGGCGCCTCGGCCCCGGCCAGCCTCAAGGGCTTTGAGATGGATTATCTGGATTGGGCCGATAAAGACCTGGCCGCGGGCGTGGACTACCTCAGCCAGTCAGATCTGCCGCTGTATCTGGTGGGCCATTCCTTCGGTGGCCACGCCTTTGGCCTGCTGCCCAACCGCGACGCCATTACCGCCGTGCACACCTTCGGCACCGGCGCGGGCTGGCACGGCTGGATGCCCGCAGGCGAGCGCCGCAAGGTGCAGTTCATGTGGAATGTGGTGCTGCCGGTGATCGTCGCCATCAAGGGCTATCAGGCCTGGAACTGGCTCGGCATGGGCGAAGACCTGCCAAAAGGGGTCTACCGCGACTGGAAGCACTGGTGCCGCTACCCGCGCTACTTCTTCGAAGACCCAAAAATGGCCTGGCTGACTGACCACTTTGCCGCCGTGCGCACCCCCATCAAGGCGGCCGTGTCGCTGGATGACCTGTGGGCAGGCCCGGCCTCACGCGATGCCTTTATGAGCGCCTTTACCGGCGCCGATTATCAGGCCCAGAACATTGACCCCAAAGCCCTCGGCCTCAAGCCGCTGGGCCACATGGGTTACTTCCGCGCCTACGCCGAACCGCTCTGGCGCGATGCGCTGGACTGGTTCGCCCACTATCCGGCCGTTGCCCAGGCAGCGCCACGACACAAGGAAACAGCATGAACCCGAAAGACATGACCGGCCTGCAAATCATGCAAGCCGCCGCAGCCGGCCACCTGCCAATTGCCCCTATTGCCAAGACTATTCCCATGCAGGTGAAGCTGGCCGAAGAAGGCCGCGTGGTGTTTGAAGCCACCGCCGACGAAAGCCACACCAACCCGCTGGGCGGCGTGCACGGTGGCTTTGCTGCCACCGTGATGGACTCGGTCACCGGCTGCTCCGCACACACCACACTGGGCGCGGGCGAAGGCTACGGCACCATCGAACTGAACGTGAAGATGTGCAAACCGGTGCCCTTCAACAAAACCCTGATCGCCGAAGGCAAGGTGATCAATAAAACCCGCCGCCTGATCATCAGCGAAGGCTACCTGCGGGACGAGAACGGCTCGCTGTATGCCTATGCCACCGCGACTAATATGATTCTCGGCTAGAAGCCTCAAGCTGCAAGCTGCAAGCTGCAAGCTGCAAGCTGCAAGCTGCAAGCTGCAAGGATGGTGTCGTCGCAAAGCCTGTGATTCAACTAAGCCGCACGAATAGGCACCAGGCATCCGGACGCTCAAGGCATTTCGTGCCACTAACTGATGTTGAAGTGTGCACTAATTTTCGTCCCGTTTACGCGGGCGAGTAGCGCAGGTTTATCGGGAAAAAGAGTCATAGGATGTCTGAGGAGCGTAGCGACGAGTTTTATGACTCACCTCGCCGGCCACCCCGATAAATCGAGCAACGCAGCGAACCCGAAGGGCCGCGTAGTCGGGTGCCCCGGGGGATTCAGGGAAGCGCTAACCCATTTCACACGCCCTCTGCGAGTGCTCAAGCATGCAGATGGAAGGCGCGATGTGCAGCCAATAGTGGTTCTATTGGCAAAGCAGCGCAACGCAGTCAGATGCATGCTTGAGCGCTCGCCCTACGGGGCGTTCAGGCCGGTCCGCACCCTGCGTTGTGATTTCTCGACAGGTCCCGACATGCCGTCGAAACCACGCCTTGATTGCGGACCGGCCTGAGCGCCAGAGGGCATGTGAACTGGGTTAGCGCTTCCCTTTGGGGGGCCGGGCAAGCGGCCCCCCTTGGCTCGCCGTAAAAGGCGAAAGGCTGACTCGACAGCAGCTCCATCTAAGAGCCCACCACCAATCAACCCATCACACCCCCGGCAACACCTTCAACAGCGTCAGTAACTCACGCGCCGTCTTCTCGGATGACGCCGGGTTCTGTCCGGTGACCAGCAGGCCATCCACCAGCACGTACTCGCCCCAATCCTCGCCTTTGCTGTAAACGCCGCCCTTTTCCTTCAGCGCGTCTTCCAGCAGGAAGGGCACAACGTCGCTCAGACCAACGCCGTCTTCCTCGGAGTTGGAGAACCCGGTCACCCGCTTGGCGCCAACCAGCGCCTCGCCGTCCTTACCCTTGGCGTTGACCAAGGCCGCCGGTGCGTGACACACCGCGCCGATGGGTTTGTCCGCCTTGGCAAAGGCATTGAGCAGCGCCAACGAGTCGGCGTCGTCATGCAGGTCCCACATGGGGCCGTGGCCGCCGGGGTAGAACACCGCATCAAAGTCGTCTGCCGATACCTCACTCAGTTTCACCGTTTGCGCCAGCTGCGCCTGGGCGGCGCTGTCGGCGTCAAAGCGTTTGGTTGCCTCGGTCTGCGCATCCGGCTCGGCGCTCTTGGGGTCCAGCGGCGGCTGCCCGCCCTTGGGCGAGGCCAGGGTGATTTCGGCACCGGCATCACGCAGCACGTAATAGGGCGCAGCAAACTCCTCCAGCCAGAAGCCGGTCTTGTTGCCCGTGTTGCCAAGCTTGTCGTGCGAGGTGAGAACCATGAGAATCTTCATATCGCTCCTCTCTGCAATCTGCAATCGATGAACCAACGGCTGTGACGCGGACGCGCGCCAGACAGCATGAATACACAGTAAATCCGGCAGCAATCGACGCAAATGGTTCAGTTTCGCCGCGCCGGTGACAGCACAGGACAACCAGCAACCATGCAGCCGCTACAACTCAACTGCGACATGGGCGAAAGCTTCGGCGCCTGGACCATGGGCATGGACGAAGCCGTGATGCCGCATGTGCACAGCGCCAACATCGCCTGCGGCTTTCACGCCTCCGACCCCTCGACCATGCGCCGCACCGTCGCGCTGGCGGTGCAGCACGGCGTGCGTATCGGTGCGCACCCAGCCTACCCGGATCTGGTCGGCTTTGGCCGTCGCTCCATGGCCTGCTCCGCACAAGAAGTGGAAGACCTGCTGCTCTATCAGCTCGGCGCACTGGATGGCATCTGCCGCGCCGAAGGCGCCAGCCTCAGCTACGTCAAACCCCACGGCGCGCTCTACAACGACATGATGAAGCAGCCCGCGCTGCTCGCAGCGGTGATGCGCGCCGTTGCCCGCTTCAACCCGCAGCTGCCGCTGATGCTGCTGGCCCGCCGCGACAACAGCGAGGCCGAGCAACTGGCCGCCGAGCAGGGCATCGGCCTGCTGTTTGAAGCCTTCGCCGACCGTGGCTACGACCCAGACGGCTACCTGCTGCCACGCAACCAGACGGGCGCCGTGCACCACGACCCGGAGCGCATCCTGGCCCAGGCGCTGAGCTTCGCCCGCGGCGAGCCGATCACCGCCAGCGACGGCAGCCAACTGCACCTGCGCGCCGACAGCCTCTGCGTACACGGTGACAACGCGGAATCAGTCGCCGTAGTCGCCCGCATCCGCGCCGCACTGGACGCGCTGTGAACCTGCGCATCGAAAGCGCAGCCATCGACAGTCTGATGGTGCGCCTGTTCGATGAGATCGACGAAGCCAACATGCCCTGGCTGATGGCCGCCGGAGAGAAGCTGCGCCAGGCCTTCGGCGCGCAGCTGATCGATCTGGTGCCGTCGTACACCACCTTGCTGCTGCACTACGACCTGCACGCCCTGAGCGAAGATGCCGCCATCGCTCTGATTCAACGCAGCCTGCACAACCTGCAACCGCTGACCGCCGACACCGGCACCCTGCACGCCATCCCGGTCTGGTATCACCAGAGCGTCGGCCCCGAACTGACCACCATCGCCCAGCGCGCCGGGCTCAGCCCGGAGCAGGTGATCGAGCAGCACTGCAGCCGCGACTACCCGGTGTTCACCCTCGGCTTTGCGCCCGGCTTTGCGTATATGGGGCTGGTGGATCAAGCGCTCGCCTCGGCCCGCCTTGCCACCCCGCGCCCGCGCGTGCCCAAGGGCAGCGTCGGCATCGCCGAACGGCAAACCGCCATCTACCCGCTGACCTCACCCGGCGGCTGGAACCTGATTGGCCGCTGCCCGGTGACCCTGTTCAGCGCCGAGCACGGCAGCCTGCTGCAGCCAGGCGACCGGGTGCGCTTTGTGTCCATCGACCACGCCGAATTTATCCGCCTGGGCGGCGACGACACGGCCATGGAGGCCAGCACATGATTGAGCTGCTGGTCGAACACAGCCTCGGCTTTGCCCAACTGCAAGACGGCGGCCGCTTTGGCGTGCGCCATCTGGGCATCACCCAGGGCGGCGCGCTGGACTGGGTCGCCATGCAGCAGGCCAACTGGCTGCTCGGCAACACCGCGGATGCCACCGTGATCGAAATCCCCCTTGGCGGACTGCAACTGCGCGCGCACGCCAGCGGCTGGCTGGCACTGACCGGTGCCGATCTGGATGCGAAACTCGACGATCGGCCACTGGCACCCGGTCAGGCGTTCCAGCTACGCCACGGCCAGACCTTGCAGTTCAACAACCCCAAACGCGGCGTACGCGCCTACCTCGCCACCCCCGGCGGCTTTGCCGCAGAACCGGTGATGGACGCCGTCGCCACCGTCATGCGCGAACAGCTCGGTGGCCTGCACGGCAATGGCCGCGGCCTGCACAACAGCGACCGTCTGCAGGGCAAGGCCGGCGATGCAGAACCGCGCACTCTGCCCGCAGACGCGCTCTGGTATCCGGGCAATGAAGTCGTGCTCGACCTGATCCCCGGCGAGCAAATCGCCGCCTTCACCGGAGCCAGCCTGTTCGCCGCCTTCAACCAAAGCTGGACCCTTGACCAACGCGCCGACCGCATGGGCATGCGCCTCACCGGCCCCGCGCTGCGCTACCAGGGCCAGGCCCTGATCTCCGAAGGCATCCCCCTCGGCGCCGTCCAGGTACCGCCAGACGGCCAACCGATCATCCTGATGAACGACCGCCAGACCATCGGCGGCTATCCACGCCTCGGCGCAGTCACACCGCTGTCGCTGGCGCGGTTGGCGCAATGTGCGCCGGGGCAGAAAGTGAGGTTGCGGGTGGTGAGTCAGGAAAGTGCACGGCGAGAGATGCTGAACGTTATCAGCACCCTACAAGCACAGGGCGCACTACCCGGGCTAGCGCATCCGTAGGGTAGAGAAAAGCGCAGCCTTGTCCACCAAGCGGCATCTGACGCAACGCGGAGTTTAGGCACATTTTGATCGCTCCCACGCCACCTCGTTCGTAGGGCCACGGCATGCCGTGGCCGTACTGCTTCAACCATCGCAATGTTGCTCAACATTTGCGGCGTCGTCCTGCTCGCCTTTCGCCTTCTCCGGCGAGCCAAAGGGGGCCGCTTGCCCGGCCCCCCCTTGGCGATACCCCCGGGCACCCGACTACGCGGCCCTTCGGGTTCGCTGCGTTGCTCGGGCTGGCGGGGAGTCATAAAACTCGGCTCTTCGAGCCTCAGACATCCTATGACTCTTTTTCCCGCCAGCCCTGCGCTACTCGCCCGCGTAAACGGGACTGGAGTCCGTGCATTCGCCACGTTCGCAGATGCGGGCAAAGCCGCGTTACTTGATCTAGCCTTTAGCCGTATTCAGGGTTGGCAAACGTGGCGCGTAGTAGCACTATCAAAACACCGCACTTCTCGCGGCCCCGTCAGGAGGCATGGATGCTACATAGACTCGACTCCTCTCATCTCGAATACCCGTCAGCACCCTCACCTGCGCACAAGCCTTCGCGGTCGACCAGTGGAGCATTAAGCCTCGCGCGGTTTAACGTTCAGCACTCGCGCGAGAACACGGCCAATCCATCGGAACACAAGAGAATACGAGGCCACTGTATACGACGCCACACCGCGCATTAAAGCTAGCGGGATCTACTCACTGTTACGTCTGGCTCAATTTAAGGTATCGGCATGCGCACTATCAGTCTTGAAGAGCGAAGCAATGATGGCGTGATTTTGGATACTTTAAGCGGCGATTTTTCCGAGTCTGACTGGAAAATACTTATCAAATTCGTATCTCACCTTGACCGTGCTATGGAGTGCAGCCTTGTTCGCCGCGGAGTTCCTAGAATAAGCGGCATGAAATGGGAGGCGGGTGAAATGAAGTTCAACGCCGCAAGCTATTCCAACGCCGAACTGCATGAGCTGTTACATGTGCTTCGACCATTGATCCTCCATAAAGAATCTGCTTCTTTCGGAGCAGTTCGTGCGCTCTTGGGTAGATGCTTCAAGAACAAGCGTTTATCGGCTCGCCTGAAGGAGCTGCAGCATATATTCGACCATGGACAACTTGCCGCTTACATGCAGGTATCCATCGGAGAACAGCCACTATTTGACAGTTCTTTACTTAGAACATGGCTGAACGGCACTCAGTACCATACGGAAGAAGAAAAAGCCGCTGCATGGCGCGAAATAGAGGCTGACTTAACTACCGAAAACGCACGAGCAATTATCATTAATCAGTTAAATGATAGATTGGCTGCGCTTGTGCTCTTAGGGCAAATAGTAAGAACTATCACTATCGAAAGCGTGTAAACAGACATAACAAATGGTTCAAACCGTTCGTTTCGTTTTATGGGGCGGGCTAAAGCTGACGGCTTAACCAAACGCCAGCCAATTTAGAGGGTAAGTATGCCTCACAGCATGATGCAAAAGGTGAACAGTTTCGCTCTCAGAGCTTTTCGAGACACCGCTGACAGAGACTACATCCATGCTCGCATGGCTTACAGGGCAGACCTGTTCCCGCAGTTTCACTGGTCTGCGCTTCATGCCCTTGAAAAATATGCAAAATGCATTGCAATTCTTGTCCGTATTCCAAAGCCAAAGCTAGCTATAACGCATGAGATAAAAAGAAGCTTAGACCTTATCTCTGAGAAGCTAGATATTCCCCTGTCAGAGCAAACCAAAAACTTCATAAAAAGGCTTGAAGAGTTCGGGGCAAGATTTCGATACCTAGAAGTATCTTGGTTCATAAGGGACTGTGAGCTTGCAATGTTGGATAGAGCAGTATGGGAACTGCGCCGCTACTGCAATGCCGAGCTATATGAATACTCTGGAAATCAATTCACTTCAATATCACGAGAAAAATACGAACAGGTAAAGCCCATTGACAAGCCGACCCAAACTAACACACTAGTACCTGGTGGGCTTCTCGAGGAAACATTGAGAAAACGAGACTCTAGGAGTAGACCAGACTTAATCTGGTGCAACCTATACTATTCAGCATCGAAACGTAAAAAAGTTTATATGAAGAGTTCAATCATGGCCGAGAATTCCCCACTTTTCCTATACCCTGAAATCATTGACGAAGTATCCAAGTACACTTTTATTCCAAAAGAAGTAGCTGATGCCTACAAAAGTAAATAACAGCACACTCAGTATCAGCCATTACTTTTACCCAAACATCTAGTCTTGGATAAAAAAAGCTCTATACGCTGCTTTGCAGAAAGACTTCTAACCAATGCACAGACCCGCTGGGTCCCCGTTTACGCCGGCGAGTAGCGCAGGGCTGGCGGGAAGCAGGACGGCAGCATGTCTGAGACTCGCAGAGCCTAGTTCTGCCAGCACCTCGCCGGCCACCCCCGTCAGGCCGAGCAACGCAGCGAACCCGAAGGGCCGCGTAGTCGGGGTGGCATCGGGTCTGCTCGCGATTGGTCGTGAGCAGACCCGTTGGGGTGCAGGGGGAAATGGCCATGCATTTCCCCCTGCTCGCCGTGAAGGCGAAAGGCGTAGATGAGCAATCCGCTCGGAGCAGAACCAATACACCGCCTGGTGGACAACGCTTCACTTGTGTCCGCCCTACCGCCGGGCTAGCGCCCGACTATGCACTCCGCCACGGCAACGCCGGTGCCGCAATCCGCTCCCCATCAAACCCCGCCACCTTGCCGAAGCGCGCAGACTCGGCCTGCCAGTCCCGCGTTGCTTCGATGATGTATTCGCGACTGTAGCCGACAAAATTCCAGAACATCAGCACCTTCTCGGCCGGTTCTCCGCCGATGAGGATCAGGCGGCTGCCGGGGGTTAGGGTCAGGTGCAGGGTGGTGGGGCTGGGGTCGAGGGCGGCTAGTTCATTTTCGGCAAAGCGTTCGCCGTCCAGCTCCAGTTCGCCTTCCATCACCAGCAGGCCATGTTCAAAGGCGGGGTTGAGGGTCAGCTCGCAGGTGCCGCCGCTGGGGCTGTGGATGTCCAGCCCGAGCAGGGGGCTATAGACCTCGACCGGGGACGTGTAGCCGGCAAAGTCGCCGACCAGCAGGGTGAAGTCGATGCAGTTTTGCTGCCACGCTGGCAGCTCGGGGTAATCGGTGAAGGCGGGGTCGGCGTTTGCCATGTGCGGTGGCAGGGCGATCCACAGTTGGGCGGCGTGCAGGCGGGTGGTGGCGTCGGTGGAGTCTTCGGTGTGGCTGATGCCGCGGCCGGCGGTCATCAGGTTGACCTGGCCTGGGCGGATCAGTTGCTGGTTGCCGAGGCTGTCGCGGTGCAGCACCTCGCCTTCGATCATCCAGGTGAAGGTCTGCAGGCAGGTGTGCGGGTGCGCGCCTACGTGCATGCCGTCGCCGGACTCAAAGCGGGCAGGGCCGGCGTGATCGAGGAAGCACCAGGCGCCAATCTGGCGGCGCTGGCGGGTGGGCAGTACGCGGTTGACCGGCAGGGTGCCGCCAATTTCGGCGCTGCGGGCGGTGATGCGTTGGGCGCTGACAGGGTGGCTGCTCATGCGACGCTCCGGCTGCGAGTAGGTTGTTGCAGCCTACTCCAGTGCGTCGGTCGCGTCAGCCGTGGGCGATGTGCAACGGCAGCGTTGGGCCGGGCTTCACGATGGTGGAGAACGCTTTGCGGTTCTCCACCCTACCGGCGACGGCAGTGCGGCGGCAGGTTATACCCGCCGCCCTTCGACCGGAATCTTGAAGAACAGGCTGTAGATCACCGGCAGCACCACCAGCGTGAGCACGGTGGCAAAGCCCAGGCCAAACATGATCACCACGGCCATGCTCTGGAAGAAGGCGTCGGTCAGCAGCGGCGCCATGCCGAGGATGGTGGTCAGCGCGGCCATGGAGACCGGGCGTACCCGGCTGATGGCTGAGTCCACCAAGGCGCTATACGCCTCTTTGCCGGAGTCGATCTGCAGGCGAATCTCATCCACCAGTACGATGCCGTTTTTGACCAGCATGCCGCTCAGACTGAGAAAGCCCAGCAGCGCCATAAAGCCGAACGGAATGCCCGTGAGCAAAAAGCCCAGCGTCACGCCGATCACCGCCAGCGGTACGGTCAGCCAGATGATGGTGGCGCGTTTGAGTGAGTCGAACAGCAGCACGGTAATCAGGAACATCGCCAGATAACCGAGCGGCAGGCTGCCGAATACGGCGGCCTGAGCATCACGCGAGCTTTCGTACTCGCCGCCCCACTCCAGCTTGTAACCACGCGGCAGGTCGATGGCTTCGATTTGCGGACGGATGCGGGCGAACAGCTCGGCGGCGGTCTGGCCGCTGATGATGCTCGGGTCGGCCTGTACGGTCAGCGTACGCTTGCGGTCTTCACGCAGAATCAGCGGGTCCTCCCAGTCGGTGACAAAGCCGCTGACCACCTGGGTGATGGGGATGTAAGCGTTGCGCACGCTGCTCCATACCAGCAGGTCGCTCAGGGTGCTGGCGTCCAGCCGCTCGTCTTCCGGGGTGCGTGCCACAATCGGCAGCATGCGCGTGCCGTCGCGGTACAGGCCAACGTTAACGCCGCTGAAGTTCATCTTCAGCAGGGTATCCAGGTCGCCCTTGTCCACGCCCAGCTCGCGGGCCTGCGCCTCGGCAAACTGCGGGCGGACCAGCTTGGTGCGCTCACGCCAGTTGTGCAGCACGGCATCGGCCACCGGATCGGCCTTGAGGATGGCAATGGCCTGCGCGCCCAGGCTGCGCAGCACCTCGGGGTCGGGGCCGGTAAAGCGCGCCTCGATCTTGCTGTCGCTGCCCGGCCCAAGCATCAGCTGCTTGAGTTTGACCTTGGCGGTGGGGTGCTGGGTTTTAAAGTACTCATCCAGCTCGGCAATCAGCGGCACAATTTGGTCGCGCTGCTCGGTACGCACCAGCAGCTGGGCGTAGTTTGCGTGAATACGCTCCGGGAAGTAGGTGAGGATAAATCGCAGCGCGCCCTGACCGATGGTAGAGGTCACCTCGGTAACGCCCTCCTGCGCCAGCACGTACTGATCCATCTCGGCCACCACCTGCTGGGTGTAGCGGATGTCGCTGCCCTTGGGTAGCCAGACGTCGACAAAGAACATCGGTGTGTTGGACGGCGGGAAGAACGCCTGGCGCACCTGGCTGAAGCCGACCACGGAGGCCACCAGCAGCACGCTCAGCATCACCAGCGTCAGCACCCGGTGGTGCAGGGCGGTGGCCAGCAGCTTGCGGTACACCACAAAAACGATGCCGCGGTAGGGGTCTTCCGGCTCGCTCTGCTCATCTGTTGCGGGCTGATCGCGAAAGAACAGGCTGGCAAAGAACGGCGTCAGGGTGATCGCCGTGACCCAGCTGAGGGTCAGGGAGACTAGCAGCACTTGGAATAGCGACAGACAGAACTCGCCGGTGGAGTCATCCGACAGGCCAATGGGCGCAAAGGCGATGATGGCGATGGCGGTGGCGCCCAGCAGCGGCAGGTTGGTCTGGCGCACGATATCGCCGGCTGACTGCAGGGTAGTCTGGCCGCGCTGCCGGCCGACCAGAATGCCTTCGACAATGACAATGGCGTTGTCCACCAGCATCCCCAGCGCAATCACCAGCGCGCCAAGGGAGATACGCTGCAGCTCAATGCCGATCATCTGCATGAAGATAAAGGTGCCCAGCACCGTCAGCGCCAGCACCAGACCGATCAACAGGCCGCTGCGCAGCCCCATGAAGATCAGCAGCACAATCACGACAATGGCGACAGAAGCCAGGAAGTTCCAGACAAAACCGCTCACCGAGTTTTCTACCTCGGCGGACTGGTTATAGAACATGGTCACCTGCATGCCGGCCGGGCGGTCCTCCTCCAGCTCGGCCAGGCGTGCGGCTACCGCGTTGCCTACGTCCACCACGTTAACGTGCGCGGCATAGGACACGCCCAGCCCCAGCGCCGGATTACCCTGCGCGCGGTAGAGGCTGGTGGGGGTTTCGGTAAAGCCGCGGCTAATCCGCGCCACATCCCCCAGATAGACCTGTTTGGAGCTGCCCGGCGGGCTGATGATCAGCCGCTCCAGCTCGCTGACATCCTGAAACTCGCCGGTGGGGTGCAAGCGAATGGACTCGCTGCCCACCAGCATGCGTCCGGCGTCCGACACCACGTTCTGGTTGCTCAGCAGGTCATAGATGGCCTGCGGGGCAATGCCCAGCGCGGTCATGCGCGCGCGGGAGATTTCCAGGTGCACTTCTTCCTGCGGTACGCCGGCCAGGTTGACCTTGCCAACGCCCTCGACCAGCACCAGCTCGCGGCGCAGGTAGTCGGCGTAATCGCGCAGTTCGCGGTAGTCGTAACCGTCACCGCTGATCATGAAGAAGGTGCCGAACACGTCGCCAAAATCATCCATGATCTGCGGCTCGCTTACGCCCGGCGGCAGGTTGGGGCGCAGGTCATTGATGCGGCGGCGCATCTCGTCCCAGATCTGCGGCAGCTGCTCGGCGCGGTACTGCGCCTGCACCTCGACCATGATCTGCGACAGGCCGGCGCTGCTGGTCGAGGTGATGGTATCGACGTAGGGCAGCTGCTGGATGGCGTTCTCCAGCGGGTAGGTCAGCTCCTCTTCCACCTGCTGCGGCGAGGCGCCGGGGTAGGGCGTGACGACCATGGCCATTTTCAGGGTAAAGGCCGGATCTTCCAGCCGCCCCAGATCGATAAAGGCGATCACGCCGCCAATGCCGAGCAGCAGCGCGACCAGCCAGCTGGTCACCCGACGCTGGATAAAGTACGCGGCAATATTCATTACAGCCCCCGCTCGCGAACCCAGCGACGCACCTGCTGGCCTTCGCTCAGCTCGTTGCCACCGGCGGCGACAATCTGCTCGCCGGCCTCAAGCCCGCTGAGCACCTCGATGCCGTCATGGGTCAGCTCGCCCACGGTGACGCTGCGGGCGCTGACGTGCAGCTCGCCATCCTGCTCGCTGATCACCCACACCTGACGCGCCTCGCTGCTCTGGCTGTCGGGGCTGAACACCGCCTCAACCGGCACCACCATGGGTATCTGGGTGTGACGGGTGATGCCGGCAAAGTCGACGATCACGGTGGCGCTCATGCCCGGCAGCAGCACCACACCCTCCGGGATCGGCATGCTCAGGGTGACGTCATAGGCCAGCGTGGACGGGTCCGGCTGGCTGGCGTACTCCTTGTAGGCGGCCTCGATCGGGGTGCCGGGCAGGTTTTCCAGGCGCACTTTGGAGTGCAGGTCTTCGGGTTTCAGGTCACGGCGCAGGTTGCTGAACAGGTTCTCCGGTACCTGAAACACCACGTCCATGCTGTCGCTGCTGTACAGCGTGACAATCGGCTGATTGGGCTGCACCACCTGAAACTGCTCAACGTGGGTGCGCGCTACGACGCCATCAAAGGGCGCGTTGATGCGGGTGTAGGCCAGCTCCTGGCGGGCCAGGTTGAGCGCGGCTTCGGCGGAGTTGAACTGCGCCTTGCGCTGGTCGTACTCGGCCTGCGAGACCATCTGCCGCTCAACCAGCTGCTCCATGCGGGTCAGCTGGCTGCGGGTCAGCTCAAAGCTGGCCTGGCGATCGCTCAGCTTGAGGCGATAGTCGGTGTCGTCCAGCTGGGCAATCAGATCACCCTGCTTGACCTCTTGCCCCTCGTGCACCTTGAGCGACTGCAGCTCGCCACCCAGGCGGAACGACAGCTGCGCTTCTTCCGGCGCCTTGAGGCGGGCCGGGAATTCGCGAATGCGCTCGGCACCCGGGTCGGTCACGGTGAAGAGTTTCACCGGGCGGGGCTTTTCTGCCACCGGCTCGGCCGGCTCGGAGCAGCCAGACAGCAAAGTGGTAAGGGCAATGGCCGAAAGACCTGTGGCAATCCAGCGTGCGGCGCGATCCATGGGTAACCTGCGAAGTAGTTGGCAAAAACGGGGGCAAAAAGAGTGCACGCATTATAAGGCGCTAGCTCGGGTCACGGCGGACAATAACCTGCAGATTACGCCATTTTCTCGTCTTTTATGGCCTGCGACCCCGCGCCGCAGAGCAGACGCTTGCGGATCGCCCCTCTTCAATATATGTTTTTATATATTGTGTTTAAGTTAACTGTCCTGCTGCGAGGTGACCATGCTCTTTCGCCAACTGTTTGATGCTGCTTCCTCCACCTACACCTACCTGCTGGCCGACCCGGCGAGCGGTGAGGCCCTGCTGATTGATCCGGTGTTTGAGCAAAGCACCCGTGATCTGTCGCTGCTGCACGAGCTGGGGCTGACTTTGAAGCTGGTGGTCGACACCCACGCCCACGCCGACCACGTCACCGCCGCCTGGCTGCTGAAGCAGAAAACCGGTTGTCAGATTGCCTCGGCGGCGGTCATCAATGCCGAGCATGTAGACCTGCCGCTGCAGCACGGCCAGCGCTTTGGCGTCAAAGGCGTTGAGCTGGAAGCACGGGCCACCCCCGGCCATACCGACGGCTGCATGAGC
Source organism: Halopseudomonas pachastrellae (assembly GCF_900114765.1). Classification (GTDB taxonomy): domain Bacteria; phylum Pseudomonadota; class Gammaproteobacteria; order Pseudomonadales; family Pseudomonadaceae; genus Halopseudomonas; species Halopseudomonas pachastrellae. The sequence continues at coordinate 203,013 of NZ_FOUD01000003.1, read as the reverse complement.
TATGTGCTGAGCGATGAGTCCATGGTGTTCACCGGCGATGCGCTGCTGATTCGCGGTTGCGGGCGCAGCGATTTTCAGCAGGGCAACCCGCATACCCTGTACCACTCGGTGGTCGAGCAGCTGTTCAGCCTGCCCGACAGCTGCGCGGTGTATCCGGCCCACGACTACAACGGCCGCACCGCCAGCAGTATCGATGAAGAGCGCCGCTGCAACGCGCGCCTGGGTGGCAACGCCAACGAGGCCGACTTTGTCGGTTACATGCAGGCGCTCAAGCTGCCGCACCCCAAACGCATCGCCGAGGCGGTGCCGGCCAACCTGCGCAGCGGCTGCCCGCAAGACGGCCAGCTGCCGCCCGAGCCGGACTGGTCAAGCGACCTGCGCATGACCTACGCCGGCATCCCCGAGGTTGGCCCGCAATGGCTGATGGAGCACCGCGATGCGGTCACCCTGCTGGATGTACGCGAGCCCGGCGAGTGGCAAAACGAGCCGCTGCCCGCGCAGCTCGATAGCGTGGTGCAGATCCCGATCGGCAGCCTAGCCGACCGCGTTGCCGAGGTGCCGCAGGGCAAGCCCGTTGTCGCGCTCTGTCGCTCGGGCAAGCGCTCGTCCCTGGCAACCGGCATCCTGCGCGGCGCGGGCTTTGAGCAGGTGGCCAGCCTGCACGGTGGGGTGCTGCCACTGGCGCAGCACTAAACCTGCTGCTTTGCTGGTGCACGCACCTGGGCGTTGCACCAGCCCTGTGCATTTGCCGTGAATTTTGCGGCTATCGATGCGCTGCCGCTGGCCGCATGACAGCAGGAACGCTAGAATTTCGTCGATTTCTTGAACAGATGGCCAGCTTTTTGCTGTATCAGGAACCATCGGCCGCCGTCCAAGGACGCGGCACGGTCGCCAACAAGATCACATCCAGGAGAAGTACCATGAGTTTGGAACGCACGCTTGCCCTTGCTGCAGCGCTAACCCTGCCCCTGCAGGCCGTTGCTGCCGACGACCCACTGAAGGTCGGTTTTGTTTACGTTGGTCCCATCGGTGACCACGGCTGGAGCTACCAGCACGACCAGGGCCGCAAGGAGCTTGAAGCCCACTTTGGTGACAAGGTGCAAACCACCTACGTTGAAAACGTCAACGAAGGCGCCGACGCCGAGCGCACCATCCGTCGTCTGGCCCAGGCCGGTAACGACGTTATCTTCACTACCTCCTTCGGCTTCATGAACGCCACCGAGCGCGTTGCCGCCGACTACCCGGACAAGACCTTCCTGCACGCCACCGGCTACAAGCAGGCCGAGAACCTGGGCACCTACCTGTCGGTGACCTATGAAGGCCGCTACGTCACCGGTACCGCAGCCGGTCTGGTTACCGAAAGCAACGTACTGGGCTACATCGCCTCCTTCCCGATTCCGGAAGTGATCCGCGACATCAACGCCACCTACCTGGGCGCCAAGGCCGTTAACCCGGATATCGAACTGAAAGTCGTGTGGGTCAACACCTGGTTTGATCCGGCCAAGGAAGCTGACGCCGCCAACACCCTGATGGACCAAGGCGCTGACGTCATCATCCAGCACACCGACAGCCCGGCTCCGCTGCTGGCTGCGCAAAAGCGCGGCGTCTGGGGCGTGGGTCAGGCGTCTGACATGAGCCACTTTGCACCTGAAGCCCACCTGCTGTCAGTGGTGAACCACTGGGGTCCGTACTACATCGACACCGTACAGGCCGTAATGGATGGCAACTGGGAGCCGGCTGACTACTGGGGCGGCATCAGCGATGACGTTATCCAGATCAAGGAAATCAACGCTAAGCTGACCGACGAGCAACGCGCCAAAGTTGAAGGCGTCATCACCGCCATCAAGAGCGGCGAGTTCCACCCCTTCACCGGCCCGATCAATGATCAGGGCGGCACCGAACGCGTAGCCGAAGGCGCCACCATGACCCGCGAAGAGCTGGCCACCATGGACTGGTACGTCGAAGGCATGACCGCGACCATTCCGAAGTAAGCCTGCCCCCGCACCGCCCGCCAATGGCGGGTGCTGCAAGACAGCGCAAAAGCCCGCACCAGCACACGGCGCGGGCTTTTTTGTGCACGGACTCTGTAGGGCGGCCTAAGCCAAAGGCGTGGCCGCGCGCTCCACCCGGCAAGGCCAAGCACCCGCTCGACCAACACACCGCCGCGCAACCCCGTGGCCGAGCCAGAACGCGGCCCTATCAACAGCCCAAAACCAACAAACCCGGCACAGTGGCCGGGCTCGTCTAGCACCGCTGCGGGTTACTTCTTGGCTTCAGCAAAGTTTGCCTGAATGCGCTGCAGCAGGTAATCGGCCGCCGAGATCGGCGGGTATTTGCCGGCGGGGCTTTCGATCATCACTTCCTTGTTGGCCTGGCAGAAGAACGCCATGCTGTAACGCGGGCCACGGTACTCGCCCGGCTTGGGCATGCGCACGCGGTGCAGGGTGGACTTGAGCTGGTCGTCGCTCCAGCGCATGAGCATGTCACCGATGTTGCAGGTGATGATGTCGTCACGCGGGATCACGCTGCTCCACTCGCGGTTGTCGCCGGCGCCTTCGGCGTCCTTGCCCGGGCTGACCTGCAGACCGCCCTGGCCTTCCTTCTGGAACACCATGGTCAGGCAGTCAAAGTCGGTGTGCGCACCGGCGCGCCACAGGCTGGCGTCCAGGTCGTCTTCCGGCATCGGCAGATAGTGCAGCAGGCGCAGGGTGCTCTGGTAGTCGGGCAGGCTGCGGTCGTGAGCTTTGGTGAAAAAGTCACGGGCAAAGCCCAGGCGCTCGGCAAAGCAGGACAGCACGTCCATGCCCAGACGCCAGGCGCGGTATTCAAAATCCAGCATGATGCGCTGGAACTCCGGCACCACGGTCTGGTTGGGCCATAGGTCATCCATATGCGGCAGGGTGATCTGGTAAGACTCTTTCTGGTCAGCCGTGCGGGTTGAGGGGCGCACCTGCGACATGAACTCCCAACCAGCGTTGAGGCCCTTCTTCAGCGGAAAGCGCGCTTTCTCTTCGTTCGGCAGGGCAAAGAAGGCTTCAGACAGCTCAAACGCGCTCTGTACCAGCTTCACGTCCAGACCATGGTTGACCAGCTGGAAGAAGCCGACTTCAGTCGCGGCGCTCCACAGCTGATCGGTGATCTCGCCGCGGCGGTTCTCAAAATCAGTCAGGTCGATCAGCGGAATGTCGCGGACGGTTTCCTTGCCCATGCCGCCGAAGGTGGTTTCCAGCTGCAGTTCTTTCAGGCCGTATTCAGGGGTTGTTGCAGTAGTCATGTTGAATCTCCGAGTAGTCCCGTTGGGGGCAAATGGGGCGGAGAATGACGCAGGGCGGGAGGCGGAAAGAGGCTGTGGCCTGTCAGTCCGGCGTCCACCGCGCAATGCGCATTGTCCGACGGAGGAATCGATGGCTAATTCCGCATGCCCTCTGGCGTTCAGGCGGAGCCGCAATCAAGGCGAGGTCTCGAAGGCATGTCTGGACCTGTCGAGAGACCGCAACACCGAGTGCGGTTCCGCCTGAGCGCCCCGCAGGGCGAGTGCTCAAGCATGCATCTGCCGCGTTGCGCTGCTTGCCAATAGAACCATTATTGACTGCACATCGCGCCTTGCATCTACCCGCTTGGGCGCTCGCAGAGGGCGTGTGGAATTAACCATCGCTTCCTTCTACTGAGCAATGACCTGGGGTGTTGCCCCCTGACAGCTTCTACTCACGTTGCCGAGGATAATCCTCAGGCACGAATACTCAAGCAGTTATTGCGCCAACTTGGATAAATCCGACGAACGCGCCGGCTGGTGCGGCGTGGCGCCAATCGCAGATCTGCCGCTGACCTGCGCGGCTGCACCGTCATTGCGCAAAAAGCTGACCAGCTGCACTGGTTTTGATCGCCTGGAGCAGGCTGTAGGCGCTGCAGGCCCGGTGAAATGGTGGCTGCAGGGCCGCTAGCAGGTTGGTCAAAAAATTGCACTCATCACCACAGCACCGCATGCTGCGGTCATATCAACACAACGCAACAGAGTAGAAGCGGTCAGGGGCGTGAGGCATTGATTCGTGCTTCCCCGGCTCCGGGACATTGCTCTTTGGCAGCAACAGAGGAGCAGTACCTGCATGGCGTACCTGATCAAGAACGCACAAGCCGTCTTTTCCCCCACCGCCGCAGACGCGACCGACATCCGCATCAGCGACGGCAAGATCACCGAACTCGGGCGTGACCTGGCGCTGGCCGCCGATGAAACCCTGATCGACGCCCGTGGCTGTGTTGCATGGCCTGGCCTGGTCAACACTCACCACCATCTGGCCCAGTCGATCATGAAGGGCGTGCCGGGCGGCCTGAACCAGAACCTCAACGACTGGTTGGGCTCCGTCCCCTACCGTTATTGGCCCAAGGTCACCCCGGAGTTGATGTACCACGCCGCGCGGTTGGGCTTGTATGAGCTGCTGCGCTCGGGCGGCACCACCTGCGCCGATCACCACTACCTGTATCACGCCAGCACCAGCCCCGAGCTGGAGGATGCCGTCTGGCGCGCCGCCGAAGAACTGGGCATGCGCCTGGTACTGTGTCGCGGCAGCGCCACCTCGGTCGGCAGCCACCACGGCATGATCGAGCACGGCATCTCCCCGGAAACCATCGGCCAAATCATCGAGCGGCTGGACGCCAGCCGCGTGCGTTATCACCAGGATGGCGGCGACGCCATGCGCAAGCTGGTGGTAGCGCCCACCAGCCTGATTCACTCCAGCGACCCGGACGGCCTGCGCGAACAGGCCGCCTACGCCCGTGAGTTCAAGCTGGGCATGCACTCGCACCTGCTGGAAGTGGACTTTGATGAAGTCGCCTCCCTGAAAAAGTACGGCAAACGCGCCGTGGACTACGCCGGTGATTGCGGCTGGCTGGGTGACGACGTCTGGTTTGCCCATCTTGTGCACTGCGACGACTACATCATCGACCGCCTCGCCAGCACCGGCACCGGCATCGCCCACTGCCCCACCTCCAACTGCCGTCTGGGCAGCGGCATCGCCCCGGCCATCAAAATGGAGCAGGCGGGCATGTCGATCACCCTGGGTGTGGACGGCTCCGCCTCTGCCGAATCCGGCTCCATGCTGCAGGAGCTGAACCTCGCGTGGCTGATCCACCGCGCCGTACACGGCCCGGATGCCACCACGCTGGAGAAGGTACTCGGCTGGGGCAGCCGCAACGGCGCCGAGCTGCTTGGCCTGCACGACGTGGGCGAAATCAAAGTGGGCATGGCCGCCGACCTGGTGCTGTTCGACATCAACCAGCCGCGCTTTGCCGGCGTGCACAGCCCGCTCACCGCGCCGCTGATGTGTGGCGAACCGGCTAGCGTTAAATACAGCTTTATCCAGGGCCGCCCGGCAGTGGACAACGGTGATATCTGCGGGCTGGATGAGACCGAGCTGACAGCGCGGGTGCAGGAGTCGGTGGCGCAGTTGATTCGCAGCTGATTCTGGAAGGGCCGGGTTTCAACTCGGCCAGGGCGTTGCCGTGCTTCACCAAGGTCAGTGTTCATGCCCTTCGGCGTCTAGGCTTTCGTAGGGTTACGGCATCGTGGCCAAGCGTTCCCCACCCGCTACACACGGCCCCGTTGCTTGCCATGCACGCAAGACCCAAAGCGCCCAAACCAACACCAGGCCATCCGATCACATGGAACAACCGCTGTTTTTGCTCATCAGTTTTGCGCTTCTGATAACGCCAGTCCTATTCACACGCTGGCGCTGGTTCTGGATATTCTGCTGTGCGCTTGGCATACCAATGGCCCTGGCGTGGGCGCAGAATTTCTGCGCAGTATCCAGGCCGGAGAACACAGGGTCGCCCGATGCTGCGCTTGGGCTGGCCTTTTTGTTGGTGCCCACGGTTGCACTCGCGCTGGGCATGTTCCTGCGCTATCTCCGCTGGATTGTCGAGGTGCTGATGAGCGAACACAAAGAGCGGCGGAGCGCGGCCAGTAGCCAGGCACGATCACGATAAACGTCTTTCCCGCGCAGGCGGGAATCCAGTGAAACGTCCAGCCCGCATGGATCCTCGCCTGCGCGAGGATGACGAGTGTGGGTGGGTATCGTTATGCGCCCGGCAACAGCCGCACCGCCCCTATTTCCCTAACACCAACTCCCTCGCCAGAGCATTGTGCTCTTCAATAATCAGCGGCAGTTCCCGCGTCAGCAGCACGCCATCTTCAATCACCTGTCGGCCATTGATGATGCTGTGGCCGACGCGTTGCGGGGTGCAGAAGACGAGGGCGGCGATGGGGTCGATGAGGGCGCCAGCCATGGCGATGTCGTCGGTGCGGAAGGCGATGATGTCGGCGCAGTAGCCGGGCTGGATGCGGCCCAGCACATCACTGCGGCCGAGCACGTCGGCGCCGCCGCGGGTGGCGATGTAGAGGGCTTCGCGGGCGCTCATGGCGGTCGGGTTTTCATCGCGTACGCGGGCCGAAAGCATGGCCTGACGAGCTTCGTCGAGCAGATTGTTGGTGTCGTTGGAGGCGCTGCCGTCCACGCCCAGGCCAACCTTCACGCCAGCGTCGCGCATCTTGCGGATGGGCGCGATGCCGGAGGCCAGGCGCATGTTGGAGCAGGGGCAGTGGGCGACGCCGGTGCCGGTGCGGGCGAACAGGGCGACGCCCGGGTCGTCCAGATGCACGCAGTGGGCGTGCCAGACGTCGTGGCCGACCCAACCAACCGATTCGGTGTACTCGGTCGGGGTCATGCCGTAGCGCTCCTTGCTGAAGGCGAGGTCCTTGGCGTTTTCGGCGGTGTGGGTGTGCAGGCCAACGCCGTAAGAGCGAGCCAAAGCCGCGCCTTCGCGCATCAGATCGGTGGTGACGGTAAAGGGTGAGCAGGGGCCGAGGGCGACCTTGATCATGGCGTCGGGCGTGGCGTCGTGCAGCTCTTCGACCAAGCGCTGCATCTCCTTGAGGATCGCCTCTTCATCCTGTTCGACCAGTGCATCCGGCGGCAGCCCGCCCTTGCTTTGGCCCAGACTCATGGCGCCGCGCACGGCGTGAAAGCGCATGCCCATTTCCTGCGCGGCCTGCACGCTGTCGTCCAACCGGGTGCCGTTGACGTAGAGGTAGGCGTGGTCGGCAGCGGTGGTGCAGCCCGACAGCATCAGCTCGGCCATCGCGGTGCGGGTGGCGGCGCGCTGCATGGCCGGGGTGATGTTCTGCCAGACCGGGAACAGCGCCGTCAGCCAGTCGAACAGCTCGGCGTCCTGCGCGGCGGGCAGGGCACGGGTGAGAGACTGGAACATGTGATGGTGGGTGTTGATCAGGCCGGGAATCAGCACGTGGCCGGTCATGTCGATGACCTTGTCGGCGGTGTCCGGCAGCTCGCTGGCGGGGCCGACCGCTTCGACGCGGTTGCCGCGGATGAACACGGAGCCGTTGGCAATTTCGCGTTGTTCGTCATCCAGGGTGGCGATGACCAGGGCGTTTTTGAGCAGCAGGGTGGGTGACATAAGGTTCCTCGGTATTCGTTATGTTGACCAGAAGGACAAACTTTCTCCTGCCGCGCGGCATGCAATTGTGGGGCCGCCGCAAAACCGCGCAGATTGGGTGCCTTGGCACTCATTGCAGCACAGCATCAGTGCATTCGCCGGCCAAACTGGCGCGTAATCGCGCACCCACCCCCATGCCAGAGCGCTTGGCACAGCCCTTGCTTTCCAATTCCTGCTTACTTGGTCAGGTTATGAGTCGTGTCGTCCTGTTGCAGGTGCGAGGACTAAACCACAGGCGCTCCGGCGCGCGCTGGAGCTTCACTCGCAACAGGAGACACGGATGACAACGGACTCAATACCGGTAATCGACTTTTCACCTTTCATCAATGGCGACACCGCCGCCCGCGCCGCAGTCGCGCAGCAGATGCGCCAGGCTAGCAGCGCCTGGGGCTTTTTCTATCTGTCTGGCTGCGGCATGCCCGCCGACCAGCTGGCAGAGGCTTTTGCTGCCTCCAAGGCCTTTTTTGCCCTGCCCGACGACGACAAACAGGCCATTGCCTGGCAGAACGCCGAGAGCAACCGTGGCTACGTTGGCGTGCGCCGTGAGCGGCTGGATGACAGCAAGCCCGGCGACCTGAAAGAAGCCTTCAACCTGGCACCGGAGCAACCGGGCGGCCCACGCAACCTGTGGCCAGCCGCGCTGCCGACCTTCCAGCCTGAAATGGAGCACTTCATGGCGGCCTGTATCGCCACCGCCGACCGCGTGCTGGAAGCCTTTGCCTTGGCGCTTGAGCAGCCGGACGACTTTTTCGTCACCGCCCACAACCGCCATCACCACACGCTGCGCCTGCTGCATTATCCGCCACTGCCGGAGGGCTATACCCCGCAGGATGGCGAGAACCGCGCGGGTGCCCACACCGACTACGGCAGCATCACCCTGCTGTTTCAGGACGACGCTGGCGGGCTGGAGGTGCGTACCCGCGCCGGTGAGTGGCTGGCAGCCACGCCAATCCCCGGCACTGTGGTGGTGAACACCGGTGACCTGATGCACCGCTGGACCAACCACGTGTTCTGCTCAACGCCCCATCGGGTCAACGTGCCGCCCCAGGCGCAACACCGTGATCGCTTCTCCATCGCCTTTTTCTGCCACCCGAACAAGGATGCCGAGATCGCCTGCATCGACACCTGCGCCAGCGCCGACAACCCCGCGCGCTACGCCCCGATTTCTGCCGGCGACCATCTGCTGCAACGCCTTAACGCCACTTACTGAGTTCACCATCAAGGAGTTTTACCCATGCAATTTACCTCTCTGAAACTGACCGGCCTGGCCCTGGCGCTGGGCTTCAGCGCCGCCACCGCACAGGCTGCGGACCTGACACCGGTCACTGTGACAACCACCTGGTACGCGCAGGCCGAGCACGGCGGGCTGTACGCCGCCAAGGCAGCAGGTATCTATGAAAAGTACGGCCTGGACGTGACCATCGACATGGGCGGCCCGCAGGTCAACAACGTGCAACTGCTGATGGGCGGCAAAACCGATTTCAGCATGGGCTACGCGCTGCAATCGCTGAATGCGGTGAAGGAAGACATCCCGCTGGTGACCGTAGCGGCCTGGTTCCAGAAAGACCCGCAATCGCTGGTAGTGCATGAAGGTGCCGGTAACGACAGCCTCGAAGACCTGAAGGGCAAGGGCATCCGCATTCCCACTGCCGGCCGCGTTGCCTACTGGCCGTGGATGAAGGCGCAATACGGCTTCTCCGACGAACAACTGCGCCCCTACGACTACAGCTTTGGCCCGTTCATCGCCGATCCGCAGGCCATTCAGCAGGGCTACGTGACCAACGACGGATATTTTCTGGCCAAGGAGAACGTAGCGGCCAAGAGTCTGCTGCTGGCCGATTACGGCTGGAACGCCTACGCCTGCACGCTGGATACCACCGCCGAGATGCTGGAAAACAACCCGGATGTGGTCAAGGCCATGGTTGAGGCCACCGCCGAAGGTTGGGCCGCCTACTTTGCCGACCCGGCCCCGGCCAACGCGCTGATCAAAGAGGCCAACCCTGAGATGGCCGATGAACTGCTGGCCTACAGCACCGCCAAGATGCAGGAAGAAGGCATTCTGCTGTCGGGGGATGCCGCTGACGGCCAGTACGGCATCATGACCACCGCACACTGGAAAGGCTTCTTCGACGACATGGTCGCAGCCGGCACCCTGCCAGCCGACCTGGACTGGCAGAAGGCGTTTGACCTGACCTTTGTCAACGCCATGTACGGCGCGGAGTAAACCAACCGGGGAGCCGCTTGCGGCTCCCTGCTTCCCTCAACTGGCAAACGCCAACAAGGCTTCAGCAACGGCGGCAATCTGCACCACTTGCGGTACATGCCCGCAGGGCAGGCTGACGACCTGCGCGCCCGGCACCAGCGCCTGCATTTTGCGCTGCGCGGCGAGCACCACGGAGCGGTCTTCTGTGGCTTCTACATACAATCGCGGCAGGCGGCCAAAGCGCTCGGCGGTCCAGTTGGCAACCAGTGCACGGGTACCTTCGGGCTGGCTGCAAAAACGCTGTGCGGCGGCCATGGCTTGGTCTCGCGGCAGGTCCTGCAGGAACACCTCACACACCGCCTCAGGTGGCACGCTGGAGGATTGCCGGTCGTCGGCCCAGACCAGATGCGGCCAGATGCCTGCTGCTTCCGGGTTGGTCGCAAGCAGCGCGTTGCTCAGCTCGGCAAAGCCCAAGCCGGAAGGCAGCATCATGCCCGCCAGATAGGCCACGCCAACGACCCGTTCAGCGAGCATTTCGGCTGCCTGGGTGGCGATCACGCCGCCGCCGGAATGACCGACCAGCAACAGCGGGCCTTCAATCTCGGCGCAGGCGGCGGCGATATGCGCCATGCAGCCTGCCATGCTGATGTCTTCCTCTACCGCCGGATGCTGCGGGTTGCCGGGCATGTCGAGCGTCAGCACGGCATGGCCTGCGGCTTCAAGTTCAGGCTTGAGCGCATCCCACACCCAGCTGCCCGCCCAGGCGCCGTGGATCAGCACAAAGGTGGGCTTTTGCTGCTCAGGCATAGGTCCTCCGGTACATCTCCTGCAAATGGGCTTCAACCGTAGTGACCGGGTAACGCGGCGCATCACCGGGTTGCAGGCAGACCGGCAGACAGCGGACTTCGTGATCGGGGTTGCCGCTGTAGAAGAAGGGCACCGAGTAGCGCTCTGCGCCGGAGGTGTTGACCACACGGTGCAGGGTCGAGCGATAGCGGTCGTTGGTCCAGCGGGCAATCATGTCGCCCAGGTTGACCACGAAAGTACCAGGGATCGGGTTGGCGTCGATCCAGCGCTCGCCGGCGGCGTCCCAGACCTGCAGGCCGGGCTTGTCGTCGAGCAGCAGCACGGTGATGCCGCCAAAATCGGTGTGCGCGCCGCAGCCCTTTTCGCCCGGCTCCGGGTTACCGGGCTGGGGCGGGTAGTGCAGCAGGCGCAGGGTGCACAGCGGGTGCTCGCAGAAGTCGGCGAAAAAGTCCTCCGGCAGGCCCAGCGACAACGCCAGCGCCGCCATGATGCGCGCGCTCAGCGCCTCCATTGCGGCGTAGTACTGCTCCATCGCCGGGCGAAAGTCTGCGACGCTGTGCGGCCACTGGTTTGGCCCGGTGTTGAAGCGCGTGAGCGCGCGCTCGTCATCGGCGGCCACTTCTTCGCCAATGTAAAAACCTTCTTTCAGATCCGGGGGCGCGCCGGCTTCCAGCGTTTGCCCGCGCAGCGGCTCGTAGCCCCGATTGGCCTTGGACTGGGCCTTGTCGACCAGCAGCTTGTCGGCCATCGGCAGGTCGAAGAACTGCTTTGATGCATTGAACACCTGTTCGATCAGCGCGCTGTCGATGCCGTGGCCGCTGACGTAGAAGAAACCGCTGTGCTCGCAGGCCTCGCGCAGGGTGTCGGCCATCGCGGCCTTGCTCTGCTCACTGCCGCCAGCCATCGGGCTGATGTCGATCACCGGCAGGTTGGCTGCCTGTGCCCCATACTGCTGTGTCATGTTTTTCTCCTGAGACGGGAAATATCAACTTGTCCATCTGGTCAGGTATTCATATTGCATGCCAAGGCGCATGTCTTTGATCCGTTGCCCTTGAGGAGCACGCTGTTATGTCCGCATCACGCATTACCGTCGTCGTCGATTCACGCTACGGCACCACCCTGACACTGGCCAAAGCCATCGCCGAAGGCGCCGTCAGCGAGGGCGCCGAGGTGCGTTTGCGCCGGGTGGCGCTGTCGGAACCGGAGTTCAGCGTCGATACCGAACGCGCCGATTTTATTGCCGCCCAGGCCGAATACCGTGATCTGCCGCAGGCCAGCATGGCCGATCTGGAGTGGGCGACCGGCATCATCTGGGGCTCGCCGACCCGCTACGGGCTGATGAGCACGCCGCTGCGTGCCTTTATCGACGAGGTCGCACCGCTGTGGCGCCAGGGCGCGCTGATCGGCAAGGTGGGCGCGGCGTTCACCTCCACCGGCGGCATGCACTCGGGCAACGAGATGACGCTGCTCAACCTGCTGCTGCCGTTCCTGCAGCACGGCATGATCCTCGCGGGTGTGCCGCACAGCGTACCGGCGCTGGTGCACACCCGCAGCGGTGGTTCGCCCTACGGCGCCTCGGCGGTCACCGGCTTCAACGGCACCCTGGGCGTAGATGACGGTGAGCAGGCGATTGCCCGCGCCCTCGGTGCACGGGTTGCGCGTCTGGCCGGGCAGATCACCCCGGAACCGGCCTCGGTGGACCTGGCTGCGGGCAGCCACTGACTCGCGAAAATTGAGCCGTTGCAGTGCAGAGCGCCGACACTGCGACGCAATCCGGTGCACGTTTTTACTGACCAACTGTTCAGGAAATGGAAATAACGGCACTTACGGCACATGGCACGGCGCTTGCTGCAGGAGAAATGTTGAATAACTGGTCAGCTATCTACTGCAAGCAAGGAGCAACACATGCGCCACCCCCGCAAGAATCTGAAGTCGTCTGCACTGCTCGGCATGGCCGGCGCGGTGCTTGCCAGCGGTTTGTCCACATCCCTGATGGCGGCCGAGCTGGACGAAGTCGTATTCGGTACCAACTGGTATGCCCAGGCCGAACACGGTGGGTTCTATCAGGCCAAGGCCACCGGCCTGTATGAGAAATACGGTCTGGATGTGTCCATCGAGATGGGCGGTCCACAGGTCAACGGCATGCAACTGCTGGTGTCCGGCAAGCGCGACTTTTCCATGGGCTACGCCGTCGGTGCAGTCAAGGCAGTAGAGCAGGGCATGCCGGTCACAACCATGGCCGCCGCCTTTCAGGGCGACCCGCAGGCGCTGATTGCGCACCCGCACATCACCTCGCTAGAGCAGATCAAGGAAGAAGGCCTGCCGGTGTACATCGCCGCCTTCGCCAACACCACCTTCTGGCCCTGGCTGAAAGCCAAGTACGGCTACACCGATGACATGATCCGCCCCTACACCTTCAGTGTGGCGCCCTTCCTGGCAGACAAGAACATCGTGCAACAGGGCTACCTGTCGTCCGAACCCTTCGCGATGGAAAAGGCCGGCGTGCAGCCGTCTGTCTTCCTGCTGGCTGACTACGGCTACCCGGCTTACGCCACCACCATCGAAACCACCGACGGCTTGATCGAGAAAAACCCCGATCTGGTACGCCGCTTCGTGCAGGCGAGCATGGAAGGCTGGGCCAGCTACTTCAAGGATCCGGCGCCGGGTAACGCGCTGATCAAAGAAGCCAACCCGGAAATGAGCGACGAGCAGATCGCCTACGGCATCGCCAAGATGCAGGAATACGGTCTGGTCACCGGTGGCGACGCGGCCACCCGCGGTATCGGCGTCATGACCGACGCACGCTGGGCGAAGATCCACAAGTTCATGCTGGAGGCCGGTCTGGTCGATGCCAGCCTGGATATCAAGGATGTCTACAGCCTCGAGTATCTGCCCACCGAACCCGTTCTGCCCTGATTCACCTACCAGCTGGCGGCCCGCACCGGGCCGCTCACGGGAGACCCCAATGACAAGCTCCAAAGTGACGCCGCTCAAGGCCAATCCGGTCGACACCCGCGCTGCCGAGCAGGCGCACACTGACAGCAACGGCAATCCGCGTCCGGTGCTGCAGGTCGAAGGCGTCAACAAGATTTACGCCAACGGCACCGTGGCGCTCAAGGGCGCCGATCTGACCATCCGCCAGGGCGAATTCGTCAGCTTGCTGGGGCCATCTGGCTGCGGCAAGAGCACCCTGCTGCGCATCATGGCCGGCCTGGGTGACGTGACCACCGGCACCGTCAAGTTCTGGGAACAGGGTTACGACGTGGTCGGCGACAAGGGCCGCAAGCTGGCCTTCGTATTTCAGAACGCGACCCTGATGCCGTGGGCACGGGTGCGCAAGAACGTACGTCTGCCGCTCGACCTGGAACACCAGAGCGGGGCAGAGACCGAGCGCAAGATTGATGACGCGCTGGAGATGGTCGGCCTCAAGGGCTTCGACAACGCCTTTCCGCGTGAGCTGTCCGGCGGCATGCAGATGCGTGCCTCGATTGCCCGCGCCATGGTCACCGAGCCAAATCTGTTGCTGATGGACGAACCCTTCGGCGCACTGGACGAGATGACCCGCAACAAACTCAACGACGACGTGCTCAAGCTGTGGCAGAAGAACGGCTGGACCATCGTGTTCGTTACCCACAGCGTCTACGAGGCGGTTTACCTGTCCAGCCGCGTGGTGGTCATGGCCGCCCGCCCGGGCCGCATCGTCGACGACATCAGCATTGATCAACCCTTCCCGCGCAACGCCGACTTCCGTGTCTCGACCGAGTTTGCCGGCTACTGCCGTCAGGTCTCGCAGGCGCTGGAACGCGCCAGTGCCATGGGCCAGCCACAGGAGGTCAAGGCATGAGCGCGCCACTGATCCAGAACGAAAGCTTCGTAAAAGTTGCCGCACCGCTGGCCGTGGGCGTGCTGTTTCTGCTCATTTGGGAAATCGCCGTACAGGCGCTGGAGATGCCCAAATACATCCTGCCGGGGCCGATCGAGATCTTCAAAGCGCTGATCGACGGTTGGCAGCCGCTGCTGGGCGCGCTCTACATCACCCTCAAGGTCACCTTTCTGGCCTTTCTTATCGCGGTGGTGCTGGGTGTCGCGGCATCCTTGCTGTTTGTGCAGAGCAAGTGGATCGAGATGAGCCTGTTTCCGTACGCGGTACTGATGCAGGTAACGCCGGTGGTCGCCATCGCGCCGCTGATCATCATTTGGGTGGATGACACCACCTGGGCGCTGACCGTTTGCGCGGTGATCATCGCCATTTTCCCGATCATCTCCAACACCACGCTGGGCCTGCGCAGCGTTGATCCGAACCTGCTCAGCATGTTTCGCATGTACCGCACCAGCCGCTGGCAAGAGCTGGTACGCCTGCGTATTCCGGGCGCGCTGCCTTACTTCTTCGGTGGTCTGCGCATCAGCTCGGGCCTGGCGCTGATCGGTGCGGTGGTGGCCGAGTTTGTCGCCGGCACCGGCGGTGCCAAGGCCGGGCTGGCGTACATGATTCTGCAGTCGGGCTATAACCTGCAGATTCCGCGCATGTTCGCCGCACTGCTGCTGATCACCCTGACCGGTATCGCGCTGTTCGCGCTGATGGTCTGGCTGTCTGACCGCGCCCTGCGCAACTGGCACGAAAGCGCCCTCGAAGTGGAGCACTGAGGTGGCCCAAAACGCGACCGCCGGAACCGCCGGCGGTCACAGCTACGCCTTTGGCCTGGGTTATCTGCTGCTGTGCTTCAACGCGCTGGGCTGGGGGCTGAACTTTCCGGTGCTCAAACTCGGGTTGGCCTTCAGCCCGCCGATGCTGTTTACCTGCATGCGCATGGCACTGGGCACGCTGGCGATGTTTATCATCGCCGGCCTGCTCGGAGTGCTGCGGCTGCCACGGCGCGGCGATCTGCCGATACTGCTGTCGGTCGGTGTGCTGCAGAACATGGCCTTTATCACCCTGGTCACCCTGGGCGTGCAGTACCTGCCCGCGGGGCGCGCGGCGATTCTGGCCTACACCACGCCCATCTGGGTGGTACCGGCGGCGGCGCTGTTTCTCGGTGAACGCTTTACCCTGCCGCGCGCCATGGGCGTGGGTTTGGGCTTGGCCGGGCTGCTGACCGTGTTCAACCCGCTGAGCATCGACTGGTCCAATCACGACGTGTTTATCGGCGGTGGGCTGATCATGCTCGGCACCATCCTCTGGACCGCCGGACTGATCCACGTGCGCCGGCATCACTGGCAGGGCGATGTGCTGTCGCTGATTCCCTGGCAGCTGCTGACCTCGGTGCTGGCGCTGCTGCCACTGGCGCTGCTGCTGGAGAGCCCGAGCCAGATCGACTGGGAGCCGAGCTTTGTCTGGATGCTGGTGTTCAGCGGTGCGATCGCATCCGGTATCTGCGTGGCGGCGCAAGTGGCGGCGATCCGCTCGTTGCCGGCGGTCAGCCTGTCGCTCAGTTCAGCGTCGGTACCGGCGGTCGGCATGCTGTCGGCCGCCTGGTTTCTGGGTGAAGTGCCAACGCCGAGCGACCTCGCCGGCTTTGCCCTGATCGCGCTGGGCATTCTGGTGGTGGGGCTGGCAGACCGACGCCAGGCCCTGCGCAACCGCAGCACCGCAGCCAAGGCCACGCCGGCCAGCTGAGACAACGCACGACTCTGGTTCACGCTGCACCAAAAGCGAGCGGCGCGCTGGTCAGGTATTCCAGCGCGTTACTCGCGGCAGGCTGACCACCTCTCCAAGACCCTGAAAACACGGGGCTTTCGGTCGATCTCCAGGATTTTCAAAAGCTGGCCCGCAATTTGCTCAAGATAAACAAAACCTGCCCAACTGGTCAGGATAAAAAAGCCAAGCACATCACACTGGAGAGTTACCTATGTTGAAGAAAGCGTCCGGCGTATTGGCGATGGTCATCGCCATGTCCGCCAGCGGGTTTGCTGCAGCAGCCGACAAAGTTACCTATCAGCTGGACTGGCTGCCGGGTGGCGACAAGGCCCCGGTCTATGCCGGTATCCAGCAGGGCTTCTTCGCCGACGAAGGGCTGGAAGTCACCGTGGCCAGCGGCCGTGGCTCCACCGACGCCATCACCAAGATCGCCACCGGTCAGGCTGACATCGGCAGTGCCGACATCGGCGCCCTGATGGCCGCCCGCGCGCAGGACACCGTGCCGGTCAGCGCCGTTTACATGATCTTCAACCAGGGCCCGCACGCCTTCTTCTCGCTGTCTGACTCCGGCATCGAGAGCTTCAGCGACATCGCCGGCAAAAAAGTCGCGACCTCACCGTTCACCTCCTCCAACGCTTTCCTGCCACTGGTGCTGGAAGCCAACGACATGCCGGGCGACGCCGTCAGCCTGACCAAGTCTGATCCGGGCGCGCTGGGCCCGATGCTGGTCACCGGCAACACCGACGCCATCATCGCCTGGGTCACCAACATCGCGCTGTTCAAGCAGCAGGCTGCGGCCGCTGGCAAAGACATCAACGTGATCCGCTGGTCCGACGCCGGCCTGTCGCTGTACAGCTCTGCCGTGGTCGCTGCCGACAGGTTCCTGACCGAGCGCCCGGATGTGGCCAAGCGCTTTATGCGCGCCTTTGACAGGTCGGTTCGCTTCACCCACGAGCATCCGGAACTGGCTGCTGCCGACCTGCACACCATGGTGCCGGAAGTGGACGCTGCGGTTGCCACCGCGCAGATCGGCGACTCCATGCCGCTGACCTTCAACGAGATCAGCGAAGCGGACGGTCTGGGCGCCATGACACCCGAGCGTATCGCCACCACCTGGGACTGGGTTGCCCGCGCCAATGAACTGAGCGTGGACTCCCTGGACCCGGAAACCATTGTCAATCGCGACTTCATGCCGGTAGCGGAGTAACCCATGGAGCACACTAGCGAACGCGCTTTCGTGCGGATGACCGGCGTTGGGCATCGTTACGATCCCACGCCCGGCAGTCCGATGGCGGTGCAAGGCATCGACCTCGACATCCATCGCCACGAGTTTGTGGCGGTGGTCGGCCCCTCCGGCTGCGGCAAGTCCACCTTGCTGCGGATGGTCTCGGGCCTGCTGATTCCAAGCGACGGCGAGGTCAGCGTATTCGGTAAGCAGGTAAACGGCCCCCGTGACGACGTTGGCATCGTGTTTCAAAAGCCGACCCTGCTGCCGTGGCTGACCGTTCGCAAGAATGTGCTGTTTCCGCTCAAGCATAAATTTGGCCGCTATGGCGCCGCCGATGAAAAGCGCGCCGATGAACTGCTGGCCATGGCAGGGCTGGAAGCCTTTGCCGAGAAGATGCCGGATGAACTGTCCGGCGGTATGCAGCAACGGGTCGGTATTGTCCGTGCGCTGCTGCTCAACCCCGATATTCTGCTGATGGACGAGCCGTTCTCGGCACTGGATGCCATGACCCGTGAGCAGATCGGCTTCGATCTGCTGAAAATCTGGGATGAAAATCCAAAAACCGTGCTGTTTATCACCCACTCGATCTCCGAGGCAGTGCTGCTCGCCGACCGCGTACTGGTGATGAGCAAACGCCCGGGCAGCGTGCTGGACCTGATCGAAGTCGATCTGCCCCGCCCGCGTAGCTCGGACACCATCAAGCATGCCCGTTTCAGTGAGCTGACTGACCGCATAAGGAAGCATATCTATGAGCCAGAAGCCCACTGACGCCGCAGCGCGTCGCGCGCTGCTGTTGAACCTGTCGCCGTGGCTGTTCTTTATCGGCCTGATCGTACTCTGGGAGCTGGTCTGCCGCGTGTTTGAGCTGCCGACCTACGTGCTGCCGGCGCCGAGCGAGATCGGCAAGGCGTTCTTCGACGTCGAGTTCAGCCGCTGGATGATGCACCTGTGGGCTACCCTGCGGGTGGCGCTGATGGGCTTTGCGCTGTCGATCGTGATCAGCATTCCGCTGGCCATTGCGATGATGCGCTCGGAGTTTCTCTCACGCACCCTGTACCCGATGCTGGTAGTCGTGCAATCCACTCCGGTGGTTGCCGTTGCGCCGCTGATCATCGTGATGATGGGCTCGGACGATCCGTCACGGGTGCTGATCACCTGCCTGCTGACCTTCTTCCCGCTGGTGGTCTCGACCGCAACAGGGATCAACGAGACGCCGGCCGAGTTGATCGAGCTGAGCCGCTCGCTGGATGCGCCGACCCGCCGGGAAACCTGGCAGATCCGCATTCCCTACGCGATCCCGCACATTTTCAGCGGCCTCAAGGTGGCAATTACCCTGGCGATCATCGGTGCGGTGGTGGCGGAGTTCGTCGCGGCAGAAGAAGGGCTGGGCTACTTCATCCAGTTCTCGACCTCGTTCTTCAAGATTCCGCAGGCCTTTGCCGGACTGTTCTTCCTCGCCATTGTCAGCCTGCTGCTGTTCAAGTCGGTGCAATGGACCCAACAGATCTTCTTCGCCTGGAGTCTGCCGAAGAAGAAGTAACCCCTTACCGGCGGCCTGCGCGCCGCCGGACCTCAAGCTGTAAGCAAGGACACTTTTGTGAGTCATACCGAACGCGATATCCACTTTCTGCGTGAAAGCTTCCGGCTGGCTGAAGAAGCCGGCAAGCAAGGCATCCACCCGTTCGCGGCCATTCTGGTCGACGCCGACGGTACCGTGCTGATGGAACAACTGAACGCCTTTCTGCCCGATCACGACATGACCGGCCATGCCGAGCGGGTACTGATGACCCGCGCCAACACCACCTACAGCCAGGACGTACTGGCCGGCTGCACCATGTACACCAGCGCCGAACCCTGCGCCATGTGCTCCGGCGCGGTGTACTGGGCCGGCGTGGGTCGCGTGGTCTACGGCGCCAGCGAAAAGCGCCTTAAAGACATGACCGGCAACCACCCGGAAAACCCGACGCTGGATCTGCCATGCCGCACGGTATTCGAGGCTGGCCAGCGCAAGGTCGACGTCGTTGGCCCGCTGCTGGAAGAAGAGTCCATCCGCGTCCACGAAGACTTCTGGAAAGACTGATTCAAGGGGCTGCCGGCGCCTCGCCCTGAGCCGCCCACAACGCAGCCCCCCATCTCCCCCTGACCGTCGCCCGTCCGCAGGCTCTGCGGCGACGGCCAGGCTTTGTCGAACTGGTAGCCGACTAGATGGAGCGCTTTCAACTTTAGGCGTATTGACGAGTGCGTCAGGGCGCGGGTTAGAGCGGTCGGACTACAACCCGCGTCCTAGAGCGGCAAAAGGGCACATTGCCAGCAGCGAGCGGTGTTGCAGAACCTGCTACACTCTGCGCCCCGCGTCACCCTGCCGCACCTGAGGACCCGCCATGAACGCCCCCGACATCGTCATGCAGAGCTACGGCCGCTGCTGCGCCTCTGCCACGTTTTTCGACGACTTTTACCAGCGCTTCCTGCAAAGTTCGCCCGAGGTGCGTGCCAAGTTCACCAACACCGACATGCCCGCGCAGAAGCTGCTGCTGCGCCAGGGCATCCTTAATCTGGTGCTGTTCTCCCGTGGCCTGCCACCCACCAAACTGCAGGCATTGGCCAGGTCGCACTCGCGTGACAAGCTCGACATCCAGCCGCACCTCTACACCCACTGGATCGACGCGCTGATTCGCACCGTGGAGCAGCACGACAAGCAGGCCAACGCAGAGACCGCACGCGCCTGGCGCGAGGTGCTGAACAAGGGTGTCGAGGTGATTCAGGCCGGTTACTGAGACAACACGGCCACCACCAGCAACCGATACCCCCGCCCCACACAACGCGGGCTGACTACCTCACCCGGGCGCGCGGCCAGCAGGCGTGCGCCCAGCGGCGAGAAGATCGACACCTCGCAGCTAAGCCTGCGGCGATCCACCAGCCGCAGGCGCAGCAGCTCCTGGCTCTGCAAATCCAGCAACTCCAGCTCACTCCCGAGCCGCGCCCGATCATCGCTGCCGGCGCGCGCCAGCAACTCCAGCTTACCGATCACACTGGCCAACTCGTGCGGCCCAATCATCCAGCTGCCCGCCGCACCACGCAGGCGCGCACCTGCCCCGACCATGGCAAATACCATCTCGACATCTCCAACAACAGAAAAGGGGATAGACACGCAGGCCGGGTACGGACGAACCGCCCCGGCTCAGATCAGGAAGGCGACAGCATGGGTGCTGACAACGAAGGGCACGCGCACGGCTCCAGCAGAATCACAAAGACTGCCCCACCATACGCCAGCAAAAATTAAAGGCAAGCCGGGCTGCGGCCCGGCTGCCAACGACAGCGGATCGCACATGCTACTGCATGCGTCCTAGTGACTGCCCTCATCACGCATCATGCCCAGAATCTGCTGCTCCATCTGCGCGTACTGCGGGTGCGAGCGCAGGGCCTCGCGAGTCGAGATGCTGCCATCGGCCTTGAAGGGCGGCTGCAACAGGCTGCGCACGCGCCCAGGATGGCGTGACATGAACACGATGCGATCACCCAGCAGCAGTCCTTCCTCTACATCGTGGGTGACCATGACGACCGTCATGCGCTCCTTGCGCACCACATCCAGCAGCAGCTCCTGCATCTGCCAGCGGGTTTCGGCGTCCAGCGCACCAAAGGGCTCGTCCATCAGCAGCACCTTGGGCGCATTGGCCAGCGCACGGGCCAGCGCCACGCGCTGGCGCATGCCACCGGACAGCTCGTGCGGGTAGGCATCAGCGAAGCGCCGCAGGCCGACCCGGTCGATAAAGTAATCGACCGTGCCCTCACGCAGCGCCAGCGTATCGCCATTGATCTTCAGGCCGTAGGCGACGTTCTCGCGCACGGTCAACCAGGGGAACGAGGTGTACCCCTGAAAGATCATGCCGCGATCCCGGTGCGGCCCGCGCACCGGTTCACCGGCCAGTGTGATCTCGCCACTGCTGGGGCGCTCCAACCCGGCCATCATGCGCAGCACGGTGGACTTGCCGCAGCCGGACGGCCCCAGCAGGATGCAGACCTGATGAGCTGCAACATCAAAGCTCACCCGATCTACCGCCAGCACCTCGCGTCCGCGGTCACGAAAAGACTTGCTCAGCTCGCTGACTCGCAGCGCCTGCCCGACCGTGAGCGGAACCGCCTCGACTGCCGCGTTCATGGCTGCTCAGCCTGCAATACCGTGCGCAGCGGCTCCAGGTTTACGCCCGTGCTCCAGTCATGCAGCGCATCCACCTGACCGAACTTCTGCCACCAGCTGTTGGTAGTGTTCCAGTGCTCGACGATCTGGCCATTTTTCATGCCCAGCGGCAGTTCACCCTCGACGACCCCCATAAAGCGGCCGGCCTGCTCACGATCAAACACCATGATCCCGCCCTTGAGAATCTCACCGTCGGCGCCGATGACCATTTCAACGTCATCGACCGGGAACTGAATGGCATCAGCAATGATCTGGTTGCCTTCTTCCGGATTGGCCTTCCACCACTCCACGGCTTTGAAGTAAGCATCCATCGCCATCGCCGCCGCTTCCGGGCGCTGTTCGAGGAAGGCCTCGCTCATGTACATGCCGTCGCCCAGCAGCGCGGTACTGATCCACTTGTCTTCGCTGGAGGTGGCCATGACGCGGGAGCCGGGCATGTTCTTCAGTACCTGACTGCCGAAGGGTTCCCAGAACTCGGCCGCGCTGACGGTGCCGCCCAGCATGGCCCCTGCGGCCTCGTCCATGATCACGTTGACGAACTCAACCTCATCAATTCCGACTCCTTTCTCCTCAAGCCAGATACCCATGAAGATCTGCGTCAGCCCGCCTTCCAGCACGGCGACCTTCTTGCCCTTCAACTCGCTTGGCGATGAAATCGACGGCGCGAGAATAATCTTGTCGGTGCCATAGGACGGATTGGTATAGGTCACCAGCCGAACCGGCACATCCTTGTCGACCGCGATAGGGCCGTACTCGACGGTGCTGGAAGTCACATCCAGCTGCCCTGCACTCATCAGTGCAAAGCTCTCGTACGGGTCTTCAATGATGCTGATCTGCAGGTCCAGATCCGGCACCAGATTCTTCTCCTTGGCGATATACCAGAAGGCATAGCCCGGCCAGGAGAACAGCGACACGTTAACCTTCTCGACTGCCTGCACGACGCCGGCGGCCCCCATCAGCGCGGCGCCCAGCACACACCCCTTGAACGCTTTGCTCCAGTTGCTCAACTGCATGTTGTCTCTCCCCATGGTTAACCGCTTCCGGCAACGCCAACAGGCCTGCCGGTCTCACACTCGTCAGGTCCTAATTACCGCGCCGCCGCAGGTAGGGAAACCACCACCAGTGCAACGCCCGAAACGCCAGATCGCAGAGCAGGCCAAGCACGCCAATCACCACGATGCCGGCCATGATTTCGTCCACGTGCACAAAGCGCCGGGCGCGCATCATCATGGCCCCGATGCCATCGGTCGCGGCAACGATCTCGGCGATCACCAGATAGGTCCAGCTCACTGCCATCATTTGCCGGCAGGTATCAACAATGCCCGGCAAGGCCGAACGCACGACCACTGTCCACAGCACAATGCGCTTGGAGCCGCCGAGGGTTTTCGAGGTCTCGATAAAGTCTTGCGGCACCTGGCTGGTGACATCGCTGACCAGCGTGATCAAAAACCAGATAACCCCCAGCATCAGCAGGGCGATCTTCTGTTCATCACCGGTGCCCAGCCACATCAACAGCAGCGGGATGAACGCAGGTGCCGGCAGATAGCGGAATGCAGACACCAGCGGATTGAAGAACGCCGATACCGAGGCAAAGCTCCCCATCAGCACCCCCAGCGGAATAGCGATCAGCGCCGCCAGCGCAAAGCTGATGCCAATCCGCGTCAGACTGCTCCACACGTCGCTGGCAAAGCCGCGCTCAAAGAACAGCTCTCTCAAGGCCCCCAGCACCTGCAAAGGCCCCGGGAACAGCGGGCTCACCTCGCCGCCCCAGGTTGCAGCCCAATGCCAGCCAAGCAGCAGCAGACACCAGGCCGCAATCCCGAGTACCACCTTCGTGCTCGGCGCAACCGGCTGCTTGAACTCGAACAGGTCGCCAACGCGTATCAGCCATTGCCCCATGAGCACCTCTCAGAACGCCGTCAGGAATGACAAACCGTTAACGCCTACAGCCTCGCCGTTACGCACCGTCTCGCGGACATCAGCAGTGCCGTACTCCTCAGCCAGCACCCGCTCGACGCGGTGGCGGTGAAAGCACTTCACCTGCCCCCAGAAGCTCAATAGCTGCGGGCAATCCTCACCGTAGAGTTCCTTGTGATAGGCCGGCAGCCGATGCCAGGCCACGGTTGGCCGGGTGTGATGCGCGTTGTGGTAGGAAAAATTCAGCGCCAGCAGATTGAGCCAGGGCCAGCGCTGGGAGATCAGGTTGCTGTAGGTGTTGGCCTCTTCGTACTCACGATTGCCCTTGTAGGGCGCCGGCTGACCGGACTCATCCAGCGTGTAGACGATTTCGTAGTTGTGCTGGAATGAATCCATGAAGCGCAGAAAGGTAAGGAACAGCAAGTAGGCAAGCACATAGCCAAGCGCGGCCAGTGGCGCCAGGTACGCCACCAGAGCAAACAGCGCGACGCGCACGAGCGTCACGCGGATGACCCGGCCACGTTGATCACGCTTGCTCTGCATGTAGAAGGGCGCGGCGATCAGCATGCCGTGCATCAACAGCTCTACCGCCGGAATGTAGGCCCACTCCAGGGCACGCACCAGCTTGTGCAGACGCGGGCGAGCAAGCAGCCAGGCCCGATAGTCAAAGCTCAGCGGCTCGCAATTATCAACATGATGGCGCATATGCTTGTAACGCACGTC
The DNA here is from genome assembly GCF_900114765.1 of Halopseudomonas pachastrellae. GTDB lineage: Bacteria > Pseudomonadota > Gammaproteobacteria > Pseudomonadales > Pseudomonadaceae > Halopseudomonas > Halopseudomonas pachastrellae. Next base: position 178,799 of record NZ_FOUD01000003.1, on the reverse strand, counting down.
TTCGTAGGTGCCGTAGTTGGCACCGGCGATCACGTTCAACCAGCGCCCCAGTCGGGTGTTGTGCTCGACCTTGCGGAAGATCGCGTTGTGCCCGCAGTCGTGCAGCAAATAGGCCGCGATGGTCATGCCATGGGCAGCCGCCAACACACCAAGGGGCCAGCTCCACCAGGTGGCCATCCACATGGCGTACCAGCCGCCCAGATAAGTCAGCAGGATATACGCGATGGCCAGCACGTTGGGCAGCGTGCCCTGCTCGTCACGCCAGATGCTTTTTGCAGCAGACATCAGTTCACTCCTCGATTGCAGCAGCAGCGCGCTGAGCATCGAGCCAGCGCAAAAATTGGTCTTGCTGGCGCTTGCCGATCCAGCTGTTGACCTGCCACAGATCCGCCACCGGCTGGTGCGTGAAGGGCAGGGTATGCAGGTAGCCATCTGGGCCAAATTCGGGGGTCATGGTGGTGCGCTGGAAGCCACGCCGCGCTTGCGAGGCCCAGATTGCCTGCCAGCAACGTTCATGCGAGGCCAGCGCCTCGGCGTACTCCGGCGCAGCAGGGTGCGGTACCTGCGGACCCTGGTCATACCCCACACGGGCATGGATGTGATGGGCGCGCTCGGCCACTTCGAGGATGGTTTCCCACTCGCTGTCCATCAGCCGCTCGCAAACCACCACCCAGTGGCTGAAGTCGCAGGTAATGCGCAGCTCGGGCAGGGCGCGCAGGACATCACGGGTTACCCAGGGGTTGAAGAAAGAGCGGCCACGATGGGTCTCGAAGGAACAGAGCACGCCCAGCCGGTCCGCCAGGGACTGTGCCCGTCCAAAGAAGTCGATCTGCACATCCAGCGGCCAGGCATCGCAGCCGCCCATGACATTGAAGAACACCGGCTCCAGCGGCAGGCTGCGCTGGATCTTCTGCTCCAACGACTGCAAGTGCTCATCCGGGGTAGCGTGGCGGTCCGGCACATAGCTGCCGGCGGTGCAGATCTCTGCGATGTAGCTCAAGCCATGATGCCGCAGCACTTGTGCCAGCTCGGTACGCTGGTCATCATGCTCGGGCGCAGGTGCCTCGATGCCACTGAAACCTGCTGCGCTGGCCAACAGGGCTGCACTCTCGAACGATCCCTGATGGCCCCAGAGTGTCTTGAACAAATCGCATTGCATGCTGCTTCTCCGCTCGTATCATTAGCTGAGCAGAACAAAGCAAGTGCCATGCCATATATGTGCAAAGTTGCATATGTTGCTGATTTACATGCTCCTCGACATGTAAATCGAATCGGAGCCCTGTGCCCGCATGCGCTTAACTGGTGCAAACGGGCATCAGACGCCCCATGATGAGCAGAGCGAAACAAACGGATGAGCAGGAAATACAGCAATATCCAGCGCGCCTTGGCCAGCCGCGCGATTCTGGACATGGACGCCTTCTGGGCACAGACCTTCGCGGCCTCAGGTACCAGCGACCTGAACTACTGCGACCTGTTTACCCATCTCTGGCTGATCCGCGACCAACCGCCACAACCCAAAACAGAGCTGTACCCGCTGATGCCCAATATCAGCCGCCGGACCGCAGTGAAGTATGTGCAGCACGCTATCGAGCACGGCATGCTCAACGAGGCGCCCTGCGCCACCGACCGCCGCATACGGCTGGTCAGCCTGACTCCGCAGGCGATGACCTTGATAGAACGCTTTCTCGACTACACCTGCCTGAGCTTCAACGCGGTCGGCAAGGAGCCCTGAACTCACACCCCGTGGCGGGATGCCCGATACCGAGCAGGCGTCTCGCCCTGCCAACGGCGAAACGCACGGACAAAGGCGTTCTCGTCGGAAAAGCCGAGCTGCTCGGCGATCTGCGCCACGCTCAGGCGGCCCTGCTGCAACGCCTGGCAGGCCATCTCCTGCAGTACCGACTCGCGCAGGGTCTTGAACGACAGGCCTTCTTCGGCCAGCTTGCGGTTCAGGTGCCGGCCGCTCAGGCCCAGCTGCTCGGCGATGCGTTCCTTGCCCCAGCGCGGTTGGCTGCGCACCTGCGCCTGCACCTCGGCGGCCAGGCTATGTTGGCCAAGGCTGGCCAGGGTCTGATCGGCCAGTTGCCGCAGGTGATCACGCAGCGCGCTGTTGGCCTGAATCTGCGGCAAGTCGAGCTGGTCTGCAGAGAAGGTGATGCGGTTGAAGCCTGCTTCGAAGTGCAGCGGGCAATCGATCAGCGCTTGATACTCGGCGAGTGCCGCCAGCGGTGCGTGCGCCAGCCAGATACCGCTGGCGCGGAATTGGCCACCGGTGGCCCAACGGGTCAGATTGAGCTGGCCTGAGAGCACTGCTTCCACCCGCTCGGCCTGTCGCACGTTGAGCTGCGGGCGGTAGTCCAGCGCCACCTGGTCCCCCTCGTGCAGCAGCTCAAAGCCGCCGCCGCCGCCAATCACCGGCGCGTATTCCACCTGCTCTGCCAGCGCCTCGCCCAGGGTGTCGCAGGTCACCAGCAACATGCCGGCGCTGTCCAGGTGGCCCACCTGGACCTCAAGCCCCAGACGCAGGCCCGCCAGCGGGTCACCGCTGAGGCGGCAATAGCTGTCCCACAGCTCATCCTGCAGTGCCAGCGGAATCCGCTCGTTGCCCTGCAGTCGGGCTAACAGCTCGGCGGGCAGGGCAATGCCGAGGCGCTGCGCGGATTGCAGCAACGCTTGGGCATAGAGGGGAGTGACGCTGTGATCGACGCTCGACATGGCTTGAATTGCCGGATTCCTGTCCCGTTTTGTCCGATACCGCGGGGGGGCGTTTGGCTAGACTCGTGATCATAACCTTGCCGCCGTCGCCGTGTAACGCACGGTGAGCAGGGTTCATAACAACGACAAGAACAAGTTGAGGTATCCCCATGTACGCTGTCATCGGCGCCGGCCCTATGGGTCTGGCCACTGCTCGCAACCTGCAGAAGCTGGACATTCCCTTTATCGGCCTTGAGCTGCACAGCGACGTTGGCGGGTTGTGGGACATCGACAACCCTCACAGCACCATGTACGACAGCGCGCACCTGATCTCCTCCAAGCGCATGACCGAGTTCGCCGAATTCCCGATGGACGACAGCGTGGCGCTGTACCCGCATCACAGCGAAATGCGCCGTTACTTTCAGGCCTACGCCAAGCACTTCGATCTGCGCCGCCACTACGAATTCAACACTCGGGTGCTCAGTGTGGCGCGCGAGGGCGAGCAGTGGACCATCGTTACCGAACGCGACGGTCAGCAGCAGAGCCGCCGCTTTGAAGGGCTGCTGATCGCCAATGGCACCTTGCACACCCCCAACCGGCCAGACCTGCCGGGCCGTTTTGATGGCCAGATCATGCATTCGTCCGAGTACCGCAGCCCCGAGGTATTCAAGGGCAAGCGCGTACTGATCGTCGGCTGTGGCAACTCCGGTGCCGACATCGCGGTCGACGCAGTACACCACGCCAAGTCGGTCGACATGAGCCTGCGCCGTGGCTATTACTTCCTGCCCAAGTTCATCAAAGGCAAACCGACCGACACCCTCGGCGCCGCCCGCAAATTCAAGCTGCCGCGCGCGCTGAAACAGAAGGTGGATGCGGCGCTGATCCGTTTCATCATGGGCAAGCCGTCCGACTACGGCCTGCCCGATCCGAACTACCGCATGTACGAGTCGCACCCGGTGGTGAACTCGCTGGTGCTGCATCACCTGGGGCATGGCGACATTCACGCGCGCCGCGACATCCAGAGCATGGACGGCAACCGGGTCGACTTTGTCGACGGTCAAAGCGCCGAGTACGACCTGATCCTGCTGGCCACCGGGTATCAGCTGGACTACCCGTTCATTGAACGCGAGCACCTGAACTGGCCAGCCGCACTGGATGCACCGCAGCTGTACCTGAACGTGTTCCACCCCGAATACAACAACCTGTTCATGATGGGCATGATCGAGGCTGCAGGGCTCGGCTGGGAAGGTCGTAACCTGCAGGCGCGTCTGACCGCGCTGTATATCCATCAGCACCGCCAGGGCAGTGCGCAGGCCGCCAGTTTTGCCGCCACCAAACGACAGCAGGCGACCACCAATCTGGACGGCGGCTACGACTACATCAAGCTCGCCCGCATGGCCTACTACGTCAACAAGGATGCCTATCTGGAAGCGCTGCACCAGCACATCGCCGAGCTGGAAGCCGGCCTTGAGCAGGCCGCACCGCAAGCGGTACCGGCAACATGAGCGGCGCGCTGCCGATTCAATTCGACCCGGCAAGCCTGATCATGCTCAACCTGATCATGGCCTGCATGATGTTCGGCGTGTCGCTGAGCCTGACGCTGGATGACTTCAAGCGTGTCATCAAGACGCCGGTGGCACCGGTGGCCGGCCTGTTGGCGCAGTTTCTGTTGCTGCCAGCGGCCACCTGCCTGTTCACCTGGCTGCTGAACATCGACCCCGAGCTGGCACTGGGCATGATCCTGGTCGCCTCCTGCCCGGGTGGCAGTTTTTCCAACGTCATGACCTGGCTGGGCCGCGGCAACGTCGCCGTTTCAGTCAGCATGACAGCGGTTTCCAGCCTCGCGGCCACGGTGCTGACGCCAATCAACTTTGCCTTCTACGGCTGGCTCAACCCACACACCCGCGAGTACCTCACCCAGATCAGCCTCGACCCGGCCGGCATTCTGGTCATTGTGCTGTTGGTGCTGGCGCTGCCGTTAGTGCTCGGCATGCTCAGTGGCAAGCGCTGGCCCAAGCTGGTGACCCGCAGTGAAAAGCCGCTGCGGGTGATCTCGCTGCTGGTGTTCCTCGGCTTTGTCGCGATTGCCTTCACCAACAACTTTGATCTGTTTATCGAGCGCTTCCACAGCTTCTTCTGGCTGGTGGTGGCCCACAACCTGCTGGCGCTGAGTTTGGGCTACGGCATGGCCAGACTGCTGCGTCTGCCGCTGGCCGACCGCCGCGCGGTGACCATGGAAGTGGGCATTCAGAACTCCGGTCTGGGGCTGGTGATCCTCTTCACCTTCTTCCCAGAGGCGGGCGGCATGATGCTGATCACCGCGTTCTGGGGTGTCTGGCACCTGGTATCGGGGCTGACCCTGTCGCAAATCTGGGCCCGTCAGAGCCGCCGCGCCGAACAGATAGAAAAACAAGAACAACAAAACGCCGCCCGCCGCGGCGCCCAGCAGAGCCTGTAACCATGAGCAAACGCATTCTGATCACCGGCGCTGCCGGTTATATCGGTCACCAGCTGGGCAACCGCCTGGCCAAGGACTTCTTCGTTATCGGTACCGACATCCGTGGCCGCGATGATCTGGACTTTCCAGTGCAGGTCATGGACATCCGCGACGCAGGTTTGGTCGACCTGCTCAAGCGCGAACAGATCACCCACGTGGTGCATCTGGCGTCCATTCTGCAGGCGTCGAAGGACCGCGAACGCGACTTCGACATCGACGTCAACGGCACCCGCAACGTACTCAAGGCCTGTGTCGAAGCGGGCGTGCAGCACCTGACCGTGACCAGCTCCGGCGCTGCCTACGGTTACTACGCCGATAACCCGAGCTGGATCGACGAGCAGGACGCCATCCGTGGCAACCGCGAATTCGCCTACTCCGATCACAAGCGCCAGATCGAGGAGCTGCTGGCGCGCTACCGACGTGAACATCCAGCGCTGACGCAGCTGATCTTCCGCCCCGGCACCGTGCTCGGAAACGAGACCCGCAACCAGATCACCAATCTGTTCGAAGCCAGGCGCGTGCTGGCGATCAAAGGCAGCGACTCGCCGTTCGTGTTCATCTGGGATCAGGACGTGCTGGCCGCGATGGAGATGGGCATCCGTGACGACCGCCAGGGCATCTTCAACATGGCCGGCGACGGCGCCCTGAGCATTCAAGACATCGCCCGCCGCCTGAACAAACCGCTGCTGACCCTCTCGCCGTGGATTCTGAAAAGCGCGCTGCAGGTCGCCAAATGGCTAGGCCGCCCGACCGGCCCGGAGCAAATCAACTTCCTGCGCTACCGCCCGGTGCTGAGCAACCGGCGGCTGAAGGAGGAGTTTGGGTATCAGTTGCAGAAGACGTCGGCGGAGACGTTTGAGTTTTTTGTAGAAGCTAGAAGGCTGAAGGCTGAAAGCTGAAGGCCGGAAGTTTGAAGCTGGAAGCTTGAAGTAGTCCGAGCGCTACTTGGGATTTTCTTGCCAGTTTGAAGCTGAGCTGGAAGCAGAACCTTTAAAACCACTCGGACTGCTTCAAGCTTCCAGCCTCCAGCTTCTAGCCTCCGGCCCTCAACCCCCAAAAGTGAACAACCCACTGGACGCTCAGAGGAGTTTGGCTATCAGTTGCAAAAGACGTCGGCCGAAACCTTTGAGTTTTTTGCAGAGGCGTGAGGGCTGAAGGCCGGAAGTTTGAAGCTGGAAGCTGGAAGCTGGAAGTAGTGCGAGCGCTGATCGAGCTTTTATTGCCAACCCGAAGCTGAGCCAGACTCCAAGCGATTAGACGGCTCGGGCTGCTTCAAGCTTCCAGCTTCAGGCCTTCCCCCTACAGGCACAAAAATGAACAACCCACAGGACGCTCAAATGAAGGTTATTTTGATCACCGGCGCCGCCTCCGGCCTTGGCTGGGCAATGGCCAAGAGCTGGTTCGACGCCGGCCACAGCCTGGTTATGGCTGATGTTAACGAGGTGCTGCTCAAGCAGCGCGAGCAGGAGTTGAATGCGCCCAAACGGGTGCTGGCGATCACCGCAGACATTACCAACGCCGGCGATATCCAGCGGCTGATCAAGGCCTCCAGCGACCACTTCGGTCGCCTTGATCGGCTGGTCAACAACGCGGGCATCACCCACCGCTCACCGGCGCATCAAACGGACCCTGCGGTATTCCGCAGGGTCATGGCGGTGGACTGGCAAGGCCCGGTCGAGCTGACCATGGCGGCGCTGCCGCTGCTGCGCGCCAGCCAGGGCGAGATTCTCTGCATCGGCTCGATGGCAGGCTGGATGCCAGTACCGGGTCGCGCCGCCTATTGCGCGGCCAAGGGCGCGCTGACCCAGTTCTTTGAGGTGCTGCGGCTGGAGCTGGAGCGCGACAACATCCACGTGCTGATGGTCTACCCGAGCTTTCTCGACACGCCTATAGAACACAATGCGCTAGGCAAAGACGGCAAGCCCGCCAGCCACGCGCGCTCCATGGTCGGCGGCATGCGCACCCCGGAATGGATGGTCGGGCTGGTTGACCAGGCACTGGCAAAGCAGCAACGTTGGCTACTGCCCGAGCCAGTGTCCCGCTTTGGCAGCCTGCTCTGGCACTTTGCCCCGACGCTGTATCTGCGTCAGGTGCGCAAGCGCTTTGCTGGTGAGCTGGGCTGATCACCCACCGGCGGGACGCAGAATCCGGCTCAGCGCCAACGCGTTAGGGCACGCACGCTCTCCGGATTCCTTACACACCCGCGACAAAAAGAAGACACCATGTCCCTCGACACCCTGCTGCTCAATCCCTGGCTCTGGCTGGGGCTGTTTATCCTGCTGGCTTACACCATCGAAGCGATCACCGGCTTCGGCAGTATCGTCATCGCGCTGTCGCTCGGCGCCTTGCTGCTGCCCATTCCGGCCATGCTGCCGGTGCTGGTGCCACTCAATATCTGCATGAGCGGCTATCTGGCCTGGCGAAACCGTCAGCACATCCACTGGCCGACCCTGCTGAAACTGATCCTGCCGCTGATGCTGATCGGCATGCTGCTGGGTTACGGCCTGCGGCCGTGGCTCAGCGGCCAGCTGCTCAAGGCGCTGTTCGGTGTGCTGGTGCTGTGGTTTGCCGGTCGTGAGCTGCTACGCATGTTCCGTGGCCATATCAGCCCGCCGCACCCGAGCTGGCTGAGCCGCAGCCTGACCCTCGGCGCCGGCCTGACCCACGGCCTGTTCGCCTCCGGCGGCCCGCTGCTGGTCTACGCCCTGGCCGGTACCCGACTGGACAAGAGCCAGCTGCGCGCCACCCTGATCAGCGTCTGGTTCACCCTCAACAGCAGCATGACCGTGCTGTTTCTGCTCGACGGCAGCCTGCTGCCCAACCTGCCACGCATCGCCAGCTACCTGCCGCTGCTGGTGATCGGCGTAGTGCTCGGCGAAATCCTCCATCACCGCCTGAACGAGCAGCGCTTTCGGCAAGTGGTGTACAGCCTGCTGGTGGTGACGGGGGTGTTGTTGCTGGGCAAGGCGGTGCTGTGACGCCCGACGCGGCGCGGTAGGGTGGAGAAAGCCAACGGCGTCTCCACCATTCATGCACAGAGTCCACGGCCATAGATAAGCCGTGCCCGTGCGCACAAAAGCCGCGGAGATGCTGCGCTTACTCCGCCCTACGGGACGGCGCTAACCCGGTACCGGGTGCTGCGCCCACCGCCCGGCAGCTTTTCAATGCAGCCCTTTTCCAGCAAATCGGCCAGATGGCGGGTAGCGGTGGCCTTGGACACCTTGGCAACCGCCTGATACTGGCTGGCACTGATGCCGTCGGCAAAACCTCGCTCACCGCCGTCAAGCAAACGGTTAAGCACCTTGGTCTGCTCAGGCGAAAACACGACATCACGGTGCCGTTGCCAGAACCGCGCCTTGGCCAACAACCGCTCAATGCGGGCGATTGCCTGTTGCAGGCTGTCCAGCAAGGTGGCGAGAAACCACTGCAGCCACTCGGTGATGTCGAGACCGCCTTTCTGGCTGGCCTCGAGCACCCGGTAGTACCCCGAACGATCATCGAGAATACTGGCCGACATGGCATACAAGCGGATGGCCTGACCATCGGCCTGTGCCAATGCGAGATCGGTTATGGCGCGTGTCAGGCGGCCATTGCCATCATCAAAGGGATGCAGGGTGACGAACCAGAAATGAGCAACGCCGGCGCGCAGCAGCGGGTCCAGCCCGGCGTCTGCACGGCTATCGGCAAACCACTGAAGAAACCGCTCCAATTGCGCCTCCAGGCATGCGCGCGGTGGCGCTTCAAAATGCACCCGGGGCCGATCCAGCCGGCCGGAGACTACCTGCATTGGCTCATCGCCGCGCAACTCGCCGACGTGCATGGCACTGTAAAGCGGCAAGGTTTCATCCGGAAACAGCTGCCGATGCCAGCCGAACAGGCGTTCCAGGGTCAAGGGCCGGTCAATATTGCGGGTAGCATCCAGCAGCAACTCGGCAGCCCCCTCACTACGTGGACTGGGCTTGCTGTCCGGCTCCAGCCCCAAACGGCGGGCGAGCGAAGAACGCACCGAGGCCACGTTGAGCGTTTCGCCCTCGATGGCCGAGGACGTAATAATGTTCTGCAACAGGGTATCCAGCTGACCATGCAGCTCGTCAGCCCTGTCTACCGCGCCGGCCATCCCCAGCAGTGTGCCCTGGGCCTGCACGCAGGCCCGCAACGGCGCGGCCAAGGCATCCGCCTGCCAGGTAAACGCCGGCCATTCCGGCCGCTGCCATATCCATTCCACACCACTCATTAACCGCCCTCACGATTTTATGAGCCAAATATAGCAGCTATTCGGCTCACCATATGAGCCGAATAACGCGTCTAATCGGCTCACCGGTCGCATAGCAGGTGCTTGAGGCGAAGCCGGCCACGCGGTTGAGCGACAGCCCCCTTACCCAGATACAAAAAAACCCGCGCCAGCGCGCGGGGCGGCTCCCTCCAGCCGGGCTTACATGCTGCCGAGCACAGCGATATCGACAATCCCGTCTGCCAGACCGGTGACCTCGCCCAGCGTAGTCGGTCTGCCGGTAGCCAGATCAACAGTGTGCAAGGGAAGCACGTAGGCGGTGTTGTTGCCGCTGCCATCGCTGACGATGTCCATGGCGGCGCCGTTCAGGCTTCCGCCTCGTCGAGCAGACCCAGCACGTATTCGCCGATCAGAGCCCGGCGTTGCTCGGGAGCTTGCAGAATCATGGCCGCAGACACTCCTGTAGTGCGCGCAATCCGGCGCGAATTCGGCCCTTGATGGTGCCCAGCGGCGCGCTCAGGCGCGCGGCGATCTGGTCATGGGTCAGGCCCCGGTAGAACGCGAGCAATATCGGATGGCGGCGCGGCCGTTCCAGCAACCGCAGGCAGTCGCGCAGCTGACAGGCAGAGGAGCGTGCGTCGGCCAGCTCTTCGGCCTGCGCGGACTCATCGGCCATGTCGTTGATAAAGCCATCATCGGTGGCGACCAGTTGCTTGCGACCGCGCAGCTGGTTGAGCGCCCGTTGCGGATGTCCGCGCAGATAAAAAAAGCTTTTTGTTGAGCAATTGTTTCTGCTGGCGCAGCGCGGCTCGTTGCCTGCACAAAATGGTGTATATATGCTTTATATACATTTCATATCAAGGTGTTGTTATGGGCATCGTCAAGATCAACGATGAGCTGCACGAGGAAGTGCGCAAGGCCAGTTCCGTGATGGTGCGCTCGATCAATGCGCAGGCCGAATTCTGGATGAAGGTCGGCATGCTCGCCGAAGCCAACCCGACCCTGTCGTTTACCGACATCATGCGCGAGCAGCTCAGGCTTGCCGAGATAGATACAAGGCGGGTGGCCCATGTCTGAGATCAAACTGAAGAACCCGCAGGAGCTGGCCCTCATGCGCCAGTCCGGCAAGCTGCTGGCGCAGGTGTTTGCCTACCTTGACCAGCACGTCAAGGCCGGCCTCTCGACCATGCAGATCAACGACCTGACCGAGCGCTACATTGTCGATCAGTTGGCAGCGCGCCCGGCCAGCAAGGGGCAGTACGGCTTCAAGTATGTGCTCAACAGCTCGGTCAACCATGTGGTCTGCCACGGGGTGCCCTCCGAGACGCAGATTCTCAAGGCCGGGGACATCGTCAATATCGACATCACCCTGGAAAAGGGCGGCTTCATCGCTGATTCGAGCAAGATGTACCTGATTGGCGAGGTAACGCCGGAGGCGCGCAAACTTGTCGACAAGACCTACGAGGCCATGTGGGAGGGCATCAAGGTGGTCAAGCCGGGCGCGACTCTGGGCGATGTCGGCTACGCCATCCAGCGTCACGCCGAGCGCAACGGCTACAGCGTGGTGCGCGACTACTGCGGCCACGGCATTGGCCGCGAAATGCATGAGGCGCCGGAGGTCATGCACGTTGGCAGCCGGGGCAAGGGCTTGGTGCTGCGTGAGGGGATGACCTTCACCATTGAGCCAATGATCAATCAGGGTAAAGCGCGGGTTAAAACCAAGAAGGACGGCTGGACGGTAGTGACCTGCGACAAACAGCTGTCAGCCCAGTGGGAGCACACCATTGCGGTGACCGCCGATGGTTATGAGGTGCTCACCCTGCGCGACGAAGAACGGGCCTGAGCGCGGCGGCACTGGCCGGGGCAACAGCAGCCCCGGTCAGACAGTGACCGGCTCGATCGGCGCCGAGCACACCCGGTTGCGCCCCATGGCCTTGGCCTTGTACAGGGCCTCGTCAGCGGCTTTGGAAAAGCTCAGCTTGTCGTCAAGCGCGTCGGGTACCCAGACCGCAACACCAATGCTGATGGTGAACCGCAAGCGCTCATCTGCCGTACTTACTTCCAGCCCGGCAACGGTTTCACGTATCTGCTCGGCTATGGCCAGGGCCTGAGCCGGCAGCATGCCGATAAACACGGCGGCAAACTCCTCCCCCCCAGGCGCGCCGCAAACTCGTTGTCGCGCCGGCTGAAGGTGTTCAGGGTAGGACCGACCTGCGCCAGACACTCATCGCCGTAGCTGTGACCAAAGCGGTCATTGATGCGCTTGAAATGGTCGATATCAAGCATCAGAAACGCCAGCGGCGCTGCATCGGCGCGCGCCCGCTCAAGCGCTGCGGCAAAGCGCTCATCAAAGCCCCTGCGGTTGCTGAGCCCGGTCAGCGCATCGGTATGGCTCTGGCGCTTCAGCTCCAGGTTGGCCTGCTCAAGCTGCTGGGTGCGCGTGGCAACACGCGCCTCCAGGGCCAGTTCCGTCGGATCCAGCAGGCGCATTGGCAGCACCATCGGCCGGCAGCCGCCGGAGGCGCACTGAGGCCAGCACAGATAGCCAGCATCGAGGCAAGAACGGCATAGGCGCGGAGAAGGGGGTGCGGCATCGGCTTCGACATCTCGGCTGAGACTACCTGTTTTCGTTTGAGTCTAGACAACAAGCGATCCGTGCACACATGCATACACTAGCAATTTACCATCATCGCTCCAGCAGCCATCAGTTAACTGATTACAGGCCAATCAATGTTGCTACCGGTTGGCTCCCACCCCCGCCCAGTGGTGCTAGTGTCGCTGCATCGATAATTCCAAAAAAGGACGGGGTATGGCACTGGCAGCGGGGCGGCAATCCATTTTCATCACAGGCGCGGCATCGGGCATGGGCCGCGAAACAGCGCGTTTCTTCCACGAAAAGGGCTGGTTTGTCGGCGCCTTTGACCTGAATCTGGACGGCTTGCAGGCACTGCAGGCCGAGCTGGGTGCGGACAACTGCGTTATCCAGACCCTGGATGTCAGCGACAAGGCCCAGTTTGACGCGGCGGTGGCAACGTTCGGCACAGCCACAGACGGACGCATGGACATTCTGTTCAACAACGCCGGCATTGTGATGCGCGGTTTCTTCGACGAGATGCCCTTCGAAGACCAGTTGAAAATCATCAACGTGAACGTGATCGGCGTGCTGAACGGCACCCACAGCGCCCTGCCGCTGCTCAAGGCAACGCCAAACGCCCTGTGCTTCAACACCTCATCCTCGTCGGCCACCATGGGCATGCCGCTGATCGCGGTGTATTCAGCCAGCAAGCACGCGGTGAAAGGCCTGACCGAGGCGCTGTCCAACGAGTTTCGCCGCTATGACATCCGCTGCGCCGATGCGCTGCCGGGGCTGATCAAAACCGGCATGCCGAGCGAAGAGCTGATGGCCGCTGCACCGGAAAAAGGGCCGTTCCGGCTGATCGAAGCCATTGAGGTCGCCAAGGCGGTGTGGGGCAGCTACCACTCGGACCAGTTGCACTGGTACATCCCGGAGGATCTGGCCGAGCTGGACAAGGCAGCGGGCAACAACCCGGAGCTGCTGCGCGACAAGCTCGGGCGCAACATGCAGGCCTAACCTGATCGGTCGGAGCCGTGTGAAACAGCGCTGAGCAGAGCTGCAGGGCACTCGCTCAGCGCCATGGTGGCGAGCGTTGTAGCGGGCCTTCTTGAAGTAGCCGTCGCCCGATTCCAGGCTGACGGTCGCCGGGGTGGTGCCCTGGCGAATCACCGTGCCGTGGCTATTGGTGACCTTGAAGTCCGCGCCTTGCGGGGAGGACTGAATGGAGACGGGCTACTGCGAGTCATTGAAGAATCCTTCTTCAGAGCATTATTGATTTTGTTATTTCAGTTCCTTCGCGCCGATCATAATCAGTGATGGGCAATAAGGTCAGTATGATTGCAAAAATATATCCGTCGCCGCGTCCAGCCAGTGCAACATCAGCTCACAAGCCCGCAGCCCAGACGCTTGCGGGCAGTCAAAGCGAGGGGTTAGCCTTGCAGGCCTCCGTTGTCTGATCGAGATACTCTCTGATGAAAACCCTGGTCTGGGACCTTCCCCTGCGTCTGTTTCACTGGCTGCTGGCGCTGAGCGTTACTGGTGCGCTGGTCACCATCAGTCTTGGCGGTAACTGGATGGTCTGGCATGAGCGCTGCGGCCTTGCCGTCATCGGCCTGCTGGCCTTCCGTCTGGTGTGGGGCCTGTGCGGCTCAACGCACTCGCGCTTTGCCAGCTTCTTCCCGACCCCTGCGCGCCTGAAAGCCTATGTCAGCGGCCAGTGGCAGCATCAGGGACACAACCCGATTGGCGCCTTTTCGGTATTCGCATTACTTGGCTTGATGGCCTTTCAGGCCGTCACCGGCCTGTTCAGCAACGACGATGTGGCCTTCTACGGCCCGCTCAGCCGTCTGGTCTCCAGCGACACCGGCAGCCTGCTCAGTGGCTGGCACCGTTCCACCGAGGAGCTGATCTACGCCCTGCTGGCGCTGCATATTCTGGCCATCATCGTGTACCGCGTGCGCGGCAAGAATCTGGTCGGCCCGATGGTCCACGGCAAGGCCGAAGTGCCGGCCAACCAGGCCGACCCGGTGAAAGGTGGCGGCTGGATCGCATTGGTGATTGCGCTGGTGATTGCTGGCGCCGCCCTCTGGTTTGCCACCGGCGCCTGGATTCCCGCACCGCCACCGGCACCCGCCGTACCAGCCTGGTAAGCGGAAGTCTCGCCCACCGAGATGCAGTGAAGTGCGCTGGTTTAGCAGCACTCAGGCGGGTGTCATCAGCTAAGCCCCATAAAACAAGACCCCGCCAGCGGCGGGGTCTTGTTGATCACGCGGGCGGTATCAGTCCAGCCGATACTTGTCGTGACAGGCCTTGCAGGTCTTGCCGACTTCGCCAAAAGCCACGCGAATTTCCGACTGGTCGCCGGCTGCTGCCTTTTCCGCCAGGGTGTTGGCAGCGGTGCCCATATTGCCGGCCAGCTGGGCTACGTCCTGCATGTTCTCGAACAGTGCCGGATCAACCTTGGTGTGCACATCGCCAATGTTTTGCTCGGTACCCGGGCCAAACAGCGCACCGATACCCGAGTTGGCAATGGCAGCGATGGTGTTGGCCGCGGCCTCCACCTGCTGCTGGTTATACTCGACGCTGCCGTCGATGACCTGGGCCTTGAGCTTGCCCATGTTCCAGGCCATGTAGCTGAAGCCAGCCTGGCGCAGTTCGATCTGCTTTGCAGGCTCCACAGCGGCGACAGAAAGGCTGCTGGCGAGCAACGCACCGCCAACCAGAGTAGCAATCACGGATTTCATACAATCTCCTTATCGGCTTTTTTCTAGGTAATTCACCGCTTGCAGGTGCTGATACCCAGCAACGGATACAACGGACAAAAGCGCACCACACCGGTTGCCAGCGGCACCAAGCCTATCCAGCCCCACAGACCGATGATGCCGGTCAGCGTCAGGGCAATCAGCAATACGCCCACAAGAATGCGAAGAACCCGATCAATGGTACCTACATTTGCTTTCATGGTTACTCTCCAGGATGCGCTTGCGCGCGGTTTGCTACCTTGCTCAGGGTGTTGAAGGCGATATCGGTGCTGGGGAAGACCCGACCAATCTGCCGACCAATCCAGTCAGTGTGTTGCAACTGATCCATCACCGGGCCCTTGACCTCTGCGAGATGCAGCCCAATATCGCGCTCCTTAAGGCCCTCGGTCAGCTCGCTGAGCATGTCCAGTCCGGTGCTGTCGATGTGGTTGACTGCTGACAGAATCAGTAACACTTCTCTGGTGTCGGGATAGTCGGCCAGCGCCTGATAGATCGCCTGCTCAACCGCCTTGGTGTTGGCAAAGAAGATGTTCTCATCGATCCGCAGGGCCAGCAGGTGCGGCTCGATCTCGACCAGGTGGCGCTTGGTATTGCGAAAGTAATGGGTGTCCGGCACCCGGCCAACCACCGCCACATGGGGCCGGCTGCCGCGCCACAACTGAGCCACGATGGAGCAGCACACGCCCAGCACGATGCCCGCCTCGATGCCCAGCAGCAGCACCCCCAGCGCGGTGCCCAGCAGGGTCAGCCCCTCGGCACGGTCATAACGCCAGGCCCGGCGCAGGCTGGCCAGATCAATCAAAGGCACCACCGCGACCAGAATCACCGCCGCCAGCACCACCTGCGGCAGCCAGGCCAGCAGCGGTGCCAGACTGACCAGAATCAGCCCAATCACCGCCGCTGAAAACACCCCGGCCAACGGTGTATTAGCGCCAGCTTCGATATTCACGCTGGAGCGCGAAAAGCCGCCGCACACGGCAAAACCACCACTCAAGGCCGAACCCAGGTTGGCCGCGCCAAGGCCCAGCAGCTCACGGTCCGGGTCGATACTCTGGCGCTTGCGACGGGCCAGCGACTGGGCAATGGACACGCTTTCAACAAAACTCACCAGGCTGATCAACACCGCCGGCAGCAAGAGCGAGCGCAGGCTGGAGACATCCGGCGTTTGCCACACCAGCGCCGGCAGGCCCGCCGGAATAGCGCCCACCACCGGTACCCCCTGGGCCGCCAGATCGGCACGCCAGGTAACCAGCACGCCCAATACCACCACCAGCAATGGGGCCAGCTTGGCCAGCAGCGCGGCCAGCCCGGTAGCCAGGCCAAGACGTTGCAAATGCGCAGACAGACCGTGCCGGGCGTAGAGCAACCAGCCCAGCGCCAGCCCCCCCATCACCAGCACCAGCGTGTTGCTGCGCTGCCACTGGGCAACTAGCGAGCCCGGATTGTCTGGCCAGCCGGCCAGGCCGAACAGCTTGGGCAACTGGCTGAGCACAATCAAAATAGCCGCACCGCTGATAAACCCATTGATTACCGGGTGGCTGAGGAAGTTGGCCAGAAAGCCCAGGCGCAGCAGACCAAAGGCAAACAGCATGACGCCCGACAGCAATGCCAGCCAGATCGCCAACTGTAGATAATCCGCCGAACCCACCGCCGCCAGCGGCGAGAGCAGCGTGGCCGTCATCAACCCCGTTACCGCCACCGGCCCCACCGACATGGTCATGCTGCTGCCAAACAGGGCATAACCCAGCAGCGGCAGCAGGCTGGCGTAGAGGCCAATCTGCACCGGCAAGCCAGCCAGCATCGCGTAAGCCATGCTCTGCGGAATGATCATGATCCCGACCACCAGCCCGGCGGTCAGATCACCCGCCAACCAGGCGCGGCGGTAGTGACGCATCCAGCCGAACAGCGCATTGCTGCCCGGCGGCTGCAGGCGCTGCGCTTCACTCACGCCTTCACCCGGCGGTCATACTGGGCGAACAGCCACATACCAAGCAGCATGGCGGCGACCATCAGCAGCGCCTGCGGAATCAGCGCCGACGCTGCCACCAGCGCCGGGCCCGGACAAAAGCCCGCCACGCCCCAGCCGGCACCGAACAGCAGACTGCCGATAACCAGACGGCGATCAATCTGGCGGCTGGTCGGCAGCTGCGCCTGCTCACCGCGCAGGGTGGTGCCACGGCGCTGAATCCATTGCATGGGCAGGAAGGCAAAGGCGATCGCGCCCGCCATCACCAGCGCCAGCGACGGGTCCCAGGCGCCGGCCAGATCGAGAAACCCCAGCACCTTGGCCGGATTGGCCATGCCGGAAATCAGCAGCCCGAAGCCGAACAGCAGACCGCTGAGCAACGCAAATATGCCACGCATGATTCAGGCTCCCAGCAAATGACGCAGTACGAACACGGTGACAAAGCCCGCGCCCATGAAGCTCAAAGTAGCAACCAGCGAGCGCGGCGACAGGCGTGACAGCCCGCAAACGCCGTGGCCACTGGTGCAGCCCGAGCCAAGCCGCGAGCCGAAGCCCACCAGCAGACCGGCAACAATCAGCGCCAGCGGCCCGGCATCAACCTGCACGTTGATGTCACCGGCAACCGCCAGATACAGCCAGGGCGCCAGCAGCAACCCAAGCACGAACAGCACAGCCTCGCCGTTGCCTTTCTGCGGTGTCAGCAAGCGCCCAACCAGCCCGCTGATACCAGCGATACGGCCGTTGAACAGCATCAGCATGGCCGCCGCCGCGCCGATCAACGCGCCGCCCAGCAAGGCGGACCACGGCGTAAAGGCAGCCCAATCAATGCTCATTCGGCGTGTCCTCGGCACAGAACAGGCCATAAAGGGTGTGAAGAATGGCCAACGCCTCACGGCTTGCCACACTGTAGTAGACCTGCTTGCCCTCGCGGCGGGTGTCGACCAGCCCTTCGCGGCGCAGCACCGCCAGCTGCTGGGACAGCGTCGGCTGAACAATGCCCAGAAGCTCTTCCAGCTCACCGACATTGCGTTCACCGTCCACCAGTTGGCAAAGCAGCAGCAGACGGTCACGATTGGCCAGTGCCTTCAGCAGTTGATGGGCCTGATCGGCAGAACTGCGCAGGCGCTGGATATCAGTTTGGTTGTTCATACAGCAGTACGATCTCTTGCAACACTCTATTGACCAACAATATATAAAAAAATAGATTGTTTGCAAGCAAGCCAACACAAAGGGAGCCAGAGATGAGTGAAGATCGCGTAGAAGTCACCCTTGAGCAGCAGCAGGGCTATCGCTTTGAGGCCCGCTTCAGCAACGGCACGCCATCACTGATTACCGATGAACCCGCGCCGCTCGGCACCAACCAAGGCCCCAGCCCCGCGCAGCTGCTGGTCACCGCGCTGGCCAACTGTCTCAGCGACAGCCTGATCTTCGCCCTCGGCAAATTCCGCCAGCCAAACGACGGCATCCGCACCGAGGCGGTCGGCCTGATCGGCCGCAATGAGCAGAACCGCATGCGCGTGGTCCGCGTTGAAGTCACCCTGCATCTGGGCCACCCGGCCAGTGCTTTCGAACGGCTGGAGCGCATCCTTGAGCAGTTCGAGCAGTTCTGCACCGTGTCGCAGAGCGTTGCCGCTGCGCTGCCGATCACACTGACGGTGCTGGACAGCAACGGTCAGGTGCTCAAGGGCTGAACAACTTGAACTCAAGCAGTGTCTGCACCAACGTGGCGTTGGCGATATCGATAAAGAAGGCGCCCAACAGCGGAATCACCAGATAGGCCTTGGGGCTGGGGCCATAACGGCCAGTCAATGCATCCATGTTGGCAATGCCGACCGGCGTGGCGCCCAAGCCCATACCGATAAACCCGGCGCTGATACAGGCCGCATCGTAATTGCGCCCCAGCAGAGGAAAAACCAGAAGCACAGTAAACAGGGTAATCAGCACCGCTTGAATCAACAGCATGATGCCAATCACGCCAAAGGCTCCCTGTAGTGAGAGCAGCGGCAGGCTGATCAGACTCATACCCAGAAACAGCTGCAGGCTCAGATCGCCCACCAGTTGAATCGGTCGCTCGTCTACCTCCACCCCAGCCACGTCCAGCCCGTTGGCCAGCACAATGCCAAGAAACATCGAGGTCAGAAACGCTGGCAACCGCAGCCCTAGCCCGGACAGCCAGTCGTAAACGCTGGCACCCAGTGCAAAGCACCGCGCAATCAGCAGCACCGCCGTGAGCAGGTGATCCAGATTGATCATGTAGGTGGTCTTGCCGTGGCTTTCGAGCTGCGGCAATTCGCTTTCGGCCTCGCTGCTGCTCAGCTGATGCCGACGAATCAGCCACGCCGACACGGGCCCGCCGAGCAGCCCTCCGCTGATCAGCCCCGCTGTCGCCATCGCCAGGCCCAGCGTACTGGCATCGGCCAGTCCGAAATGCTCCTCGAACAACTGACCCCAGGTGAGTGCCGTGCCATGGCCGCCAGCCAGCGAGATGCTGCCGCCGATCAGCCCATACAACGGGCTTTTACCGAGCCCCAACGCCAGCAGCGTGCCGACGATGTTCTGGCACAACAAAAACACCACCGCCAACCCCAGCATGATCGCCAACGCCCGCCCGCCGGCCAGCAGCTGTCGCAACCGCGACGACAGCCCGATGGTGCTGAAGAAGGCGATCAGCAACAGGTTGCGCAGCTCCAGATCAAACTGAATCTCGCGATCAAAGATCAACTGAATCACCGCCACCAGCGCACTGACCGGCAATCCACCGCTGACCGCCGCCGGGATGTTGTAGCGGCTGAGCAGGCTGACCCGCTGATTGATCCAGTACCCCAGCCACAGCGCAATCACCGTCAGCGCCAGCGTGGTGGGCGTGTTGATCAGCAGGACAGACTCTTCCATGACGGGTCTCGCGGTGATGGCTTGGGGGAGCAGGGGACAGGATATACGCCCTGGGGCGCTGGCGAGCAAAGGTCTTTTGGCTCTGGCTTATTATTAGTAGGCGCTTCACCCACGTATTTCGCCTTTCACGGCGAGCCAAGGGGGGCTGCTTGCCCAGCCCCCCTTAGCGATCCCCCGGGGCACCCGGCTACGCGGCCCTTCGGGTTCGCTGCGTTGCTCGGGCTAACGGGGAGTCATAAAACTCGTCGCTACGCTCCTCAGACATCCTATGACTCTTTTTCCCGTCAGCCCTGCGCTACTCGCCCGCGTAAACGGGACGACACCCGGTGCACACTCGACCATAAGATTGGAAATCAAAACATCACCGGAGCAGCCTGCCTAAACTTGAAATCCAAAACCACGTCATCCCCGCGCAGGCGGGGATCCATCAATGTGCCGGGCGTCTGAGTGGATTCCCGCCTGCGCAGGAATGACGAAAATTCAGCAAAGGTCGATCAACAGAGATTCGCTTAAGCCGATCTTAAGATTCGCCCGCCATTCTCCTCCCCAACATGAGGAGGAAGGCCATGTCACAAACCCCCGCTTCACAGGCTCGGCAGCTCGCCCGCCTTGGCGATGACGCCGCCCTGCTGCACGCGCCCCAGCACCCCGACTGCACGCTGCGGTCACGGCTGGAGAGTTTTGTTCACGACTGTTTTGCCGATACCTACGGCGCCAACGTCAGCCAATTCATGCCGGAGTTGCTTGGCCTCTGCCAGCAAGGCGAGCTGAAGGCCGGTGTCGGCATGCGCGGCGGTGCCAGTGGCCCGCTGTTTCTTGAGCACTACCTGGATCAGCCGGTGTGCGACGCCATTCGCCAGCACACCGATCTGCCGGTGCACCGTGAGCGGGTTGTCGAAGTCGGTAATCTGGCCGCGCTGGCGCCCGGCGCGGGTCGCCTGCTGATCATCGCGCTGACCCACTACCTGGCCACCAGAGGTTACACCTGGGTGGTGTTCACCGGTACGCCGATGCTGCTCAACAGCTTCCAGCGCCTGACCCTGAGCCCGATCGATCTGGGCCCGGCCGACCCGCTGCGCCTTGGCGAAGCTCGCTTGGAGTGGGGCAGCTACTACGCCACGCAACCCCGCGTGATGGCCGGTTACATCCCCGAAGGCTTCAACCAGCTGCAGCGCCGCGGTCTGTTCGAGCGCATGCGCTACCAACCCGATTACCTGCAAACTGGCTCGGAGATCGCCAATGATTGCGCCTGAAGTACTCTGGCACAGCCTCGACCGCTTCGCGGCTGAGCGCCCCAACAAACTCGCCTTGAGCGACGAAGAAGGCAGCATCAGCTACGCCGACCTGCCCGCCGAGATCCATCGCCGTGCCGAGCATCTGCGCGCCGTCGGCTGCCGCTGCGTTGCACTGGCACTGCCCAACGGCCGCGAGTGGCTGCTGTGGGATCTGGCAATTCTGCAAGCAGGTCTGACCTGCGTGCCGATTGCACCGTTTTTCACCCCCCAACAACGCGCCCATCTGCTGACCAGCGCCGGCGTGGATACCGTACTCGGTATGGCGGAAGACAGCGCCGAACTGCAGGCGCTGGGCTTTGCCGCCACCTCGCTCGGCTGGCAGCGCGCACCGATCAACGTCGGCATACCGCAAGGGACGGCCAAGATCACCTTTACCTCCGGCACCACCGGCACGCCCAAGGGCGTCTGCCTGTCGGCCGAAGCCATGCTGCAGGTGGCCGACAGCCTGCGTGAGGCCTGCTCGTCGGTCGACCCGCAGCAACACCTGATTCTGCTGCCGCTGGCCGTGCTGCTGGACAACCTTGGCGCGATCACCGCGCTACTCAACGGTGCCAGCATTTACGTGCCGACCGACACTGGTCTGCAGGGCGCGCAAATCAACGCGCCACGCCTGCTCAGCGTGTTGCTGCAAAGCCAGCCGCATAGCCTGATTCTGGTCCCGCAGTTGCTGCAAGGGCTGTTGCAGGCAGCCGATGCGGGCGCGCCGCTGCCACGCAGCCTGCGCTTTATCGCGGTTGGCGGCGGCCGGGTCGCACCCTCGCTGCTGGAGCACGCCGCCAAACACGGCTTGCCGGTCTTCGAGGGCTACGGCCTGTCCGAGTGCGCCTCGGTGGTGAGTCTGAACCGCCCGGGCCAAAACCGCCCGGGCACCGTCGGCCAGCCGCTGCCGCACGTGCAGATTCGCTTGGCAGAAGACGGCGAAATCATGGTGCGCGGCGCCCGCGCGCTGGGTTATCTCGGCGAGCCGCCGCTGACCGTGGACGAGTGGCCGACCGGCGATATCGGCAAGCTGGAGGATGGTTATCTGAGCATTCTCGGCCGCAAGAAAAATCAGTTCATTACCGCCTTTGGCCGCAACGTCAATCCGGAATGGGTCGAGGCGGAGATCGCCGTCCACCCGGCGATTGCCCAGGTGCTGGTCTATGGCGAGGCGCTGCCAGTCAACGTCGCACTGATCGTGCCGCGCAGCAGCGCCTTCCGGGTAACCGATATCGAGCAGGCGATTGCTCAAGCCAACAGCCGCCTGCCCGACTACGCCCGCATCGGACCCTGGCTGACCGCCAGTGAACCCTTCAGTGCCGCTAACGGCCAGCTGACCAGCAACGGTCGCCTGCGCCGCGAGCAGATCATCGAACACTATCAAACGGCCCTGCTGGGCCTGCTGACCGAGGACATTGCCCTATGACTTTCTTCGAGCAACTGCAAAACGAAACCGTGAACGAGCGCGAGTACCTGTTCAGCTCGCCGCTGATTCAAGCGGCCCTGCGTGGTGAAGTGCAGCGCCACAGCTACATTGCCTTCCTGACCCAGGCCTTCCACCACGTACGCCACACGGTGCCGCTGCTGATGGCCTGCGGCTCGCGACTGGACAGCGACCATGAGTGGGTACGCGAAGCCATGGCCGAGTACATCGAGGAGGAGCTTGGCCATCAGGAGTGGATTCTCAACGACATCCGCGCCTGCGGTGGCGACGCCGACGCCGCCCGCGACAGCATTCCCGCCCTGGCCACCGAGCTGATGGTCAGCACCATGTACGACCGCATCAACCGGCTGAATCCCATGTCCATGCTGGGCATGGTGTTCGTACTCGAAGGGACCAGCATCGCGCTGGCGACCCAGGCCGCCGGCAGCCTGAAAGAAGGCCTAGGCCTGCCGCCGCAAGCGTTCAGCTACCTGAGTTCGCACGGCTCGCTGGATCTGGAACACATGAAATTCTTCGAGCAACTGGTTAACCGCATCGACAACGACGCCGACCGCACCGCGGTGCTGCATACCGCGCGGGTGATCTACCGGCTTTACGCCGAGATGTTCCGCAGCCTGCCGGGCGCAGTCGAAGAGGAGGTACGCCATGCAGCTGTCGGCTAGTCGAGTGCTGCTGACCGGCGCGACCGGTGGTATGGGCCGCGCCATCGTCGCGGCGCTGTGCGCACGGGGCGCGCAGGTGCTGGTGGTCGGGCGGCAGGACCAAGCGCTGCAGGCATTGGTCGAGCGCAACCCCGACCTGGTCAGTTGCCTGCAGGCCGACCTGCGCCATCCGGCTGATCGCGCCAATGTGCTGCGCCACGCCCAGCAGATGGGAGGCATCAACCTGCTGATCAACGCCGCCGGCATCAACCACTTCGGCCTGTTCGAAAACATGCAGGCGCAGGGTATCGACGACCTGATCACAACCAACCTGAGCGCCACCCTGCAGCTGACCCACGCCATGCTGCCCCTGCTGCGCAGTCAGCCGCATAGTTGTGTGGTCAACATCGGCTCAACCTTCGGCTCGATCGGCTACCCCGGCTTCAGCGTCTACTGTGCGACCAAATTCGCCCTGCGCGGCTTCTCCGAAGCACTGCGCCGAGAGCTAGCGGACACCAACGTCGGCGTGCTCTACATCGCCCCGCGTGCCACTCGCACCGAAATGAACAACGCCGCCGTCGAGGCCATGAACGCCGAACTGCAGGTCAGCATGGACAGCCCGGAACTGGTCGCCGAGCGGCTGGTTCAAGCGCTGGACGCCGACCTGCGTGAAGTCCATCTGGGCTTTCCCGAGCGGCTGTTCGTGCGCCTCAACGGCCTGCTGCCACGCTTGGTCGACAAGGCCCTGCGCCGCCAGCTGCCCACTATTCGCCATTACGCATCACCCGCTGCCCACCCCAAGGAGCACTGAGCATGAGCATCTGGATTCGTTACCTTCTCGCCGGCCTGCTGGCCTGCTTCAGCCTGAGCACCCTGGCCGCCGACATTGCCCCGCTGCAGCAGCGCTGGGCGGAAATTCAGTATCAATTGCCGGATAACCAGAAATCTGCCGCCTTCGAGGCACTCTCTGCGCAGGCCGGACAGGCGCTGGCCCAGGAGCCGAATGATGCGTCGCTGCTGATCTGGAACGGCATCATTCTCAGCAGTTGGGCCGGCGCCGAAGGCGGGCTGGGCGCACTGGGCAAGGTGAAGGAGGCCAAGAGCCTGTTTGAACACGCCCTGCAGGTTGACCCGCAAGCGCTGCAGGGCTCGGCCTACACCAGCCTTGGCGCGCTTTACTACCAGGTACCGGGCTGGCCGATTGGCTTTGGCGACGACGAACAGGCCGAGGCCCTGCTGCAAAAAGCGCTGGTGCTCAACCCCGATGGCATCGACAGCAATTTCTTCTGGGCCGATTACCTGATCGACCAGAAACGCTATGCTGAAGCCCGCACCGCGCTGCTCAAGGCACAGGGTGCAGCACCCCGCCCGGACCGTCCGCTGGCCGACGAAGGTCGCCAGGCCGAAATCCGCGCCCGACTGGACAAGATCGCCAACAGGTAACGCATGCGACTGCTGCTGGTAGAAGACGACACCTCCCTCGCCGAGGGCATCCTCACCTCGCTCAAGGATGAGGGGTATACCCTCGACTGGCTGCAGGACGGCGCCAGCGCGCTGCACGCCCTGAGCAGCGAGCCCTTCGATCTGGCAGTGCTGGATCTGGGCTTGCCGCGCATGGACGGCCTGCAGGTGCTGCGCGAACTGCGCGACCGTCATCAGGCCGTGCCGGTGCTGGTGCTGACTGCCCGTGATGGCGTGCAGGATCGCATCGCCGGCCTCGATGCCGGTGCCGACGACTATCTGATCAAGCCCTTCGACAGCGCCGAACTGAAAGCACGCATCCGCGCGCTGCTAAGACGCAGCGCCGGGCGCGCCGAGCCGCTGATCCAGCTGCGCGGCGTCACCCTCGACCCGCAGAGCCAACAGGTCACCTTCGAAGGCAAACCCGTGAACCTCTCACGCAAGGAGTTTGTGCTGCTGCACGAACTGATGGCCCAACCGGACCGGGTACTGACCCGCGACCGGCTGGAGCAGTCGCTGTATGGCTGGAACGAGGAGGTCGACAGCAACACCCTGGAAGTCCACATCCACCACTTGCGGCGCAAATTATTCAGCGGCCTGATTCGCACGCTGCGCGGCGTCGGTTACATGATTGAGCGCGACGCATGAAGTCGATCCGCAAACGCATTCTGCTCCGCGTGCTCGGCCTGCTGGTCATCGGCACCCTGATCATGGGCTGGGCCAGCCACCACGACTCCACCCACGAGGTCGAAGAGCTGTTTGACGCTCAGCTGGGGCAGAGCGCGCGGGTGCTGATCGGCCTGCTCGGCGCATCGCAAGGGCAGATGTCGACCGAACAGCTGGCCCAGGCACTGCTGGAAACCACCGGCGAACACCCCAAGCTCGGCCACCGCTACGAGAGCAAGCTGGCCTTTCAGGTCCGCAACGCCAGCGGCACCGTGATCGCCCGCTCGTTCAACGTGCCACAGCTGACCGACGCCGACTGGCAGCCGGGCTTTGCCGATCTGCAGCAGGACAACCGCCAATGGCGCGGCTACGTGCTCGACTCCGACGAGAGTGGGCTGGCGGTCTGGGTAGGCGAGCGCAGCGATGTGCGCGGCGAGCTGGTCGACAAGATCGTGCGCGGCACGCTGGTGCCAGACCTGCTGGGTATTCCGCTGATGGTGCTGCTGGTGTGGTTTGCCATCGGCTCCGGACTCAAGCCACTCGATGAACTGGCGCGGCTGATTCGCCTGCGTGAGCCGAACAGCCTGCAGCCCATCGTGCTCAGTGATCTGCCCAGCGAGCTGGAGCCGGTGCAGGCCGCGCTCAACCGCATGCTGGAACAGCTGCACCAGTTGCTGGCCCGCGAGCAGCGCTTTATTGCCGATGCGGCCCACGAACTGCGTACCCCGCTGGCGGTGCTGAAAATCCATGCCGAAAACGCCATGCAGGCAGCCGAGCCGGCCGAGCGTGAGCAGGCCCTCAAGCACCTGCGTCAGGGTGTTGAGCGCGCCACCCGACTGGTCTCACAAATGCTCACCCTGGCCCGGCTGGCCGATGACCAGCAGCGCCAGCGCAGCCCGGTCGCGCTGCTGCAAAGCTGCCGCGACGAAGTCGCCGAACTGCTGCCATTGGCCTTGCGCCGGGATCAGGAGCTTGAGCTGCTGGACGACAGCAGCCTGCCGGACAGCATCAACATGGAGCCCGGCAGCCTCGGCATGCTGCTGCAAAATCTGGTCGGCAACGCCATCCAGCACGCACCACACGGCGGCCGCATTCTGGTCAGTCTGCAGCGCCAGGCCGATCAACTGGTGCTAAAAGTCGAAGACAGCGGCAGCGGGGTACCGGCGTCGGACCGCGAGCGCCTGCTGGAGCGCTTTCATACCCAGGGCAACAGCCAGGGCGCAGGGCTCGGCCTGTCCATCGTCCAGCGCATCTGCGAACGCCATCAGGGCACGCTGGTGCTTGCCGACAGCGCGCTGGGCGGCTTGCTGGTAAAGATCACCCTGCCGCTGGAGCGACCCGCCAGCACTGATTGACCATCATCACCCAGCCGTCCGGTAGTGGAACCCAGTCGCCAGTTGGCCGATACTCGGGCGCGTATTCGCCCAGACAACGACAACAGGAGACTTCATCCATGACCACCTCGCGCTTCGACCTGACCGGCAAGACTGCCCTGATTACCGGTGCCTCCAGCGGCCTTGGTGCCCATTTTGCCCGCGTCATGGCTGCCGCCGGCGCCCGTGTAGTGGTCGCTGCCCGCCGCGCCGAACGGCTGTCTGCACTGGTCGACGAGCTCAAGCAGCAAGGCTATGAGGCGCTGGCGGTTACCATGGATGTGACCGACACCGACAGCATCGAAGCCGGCTTCAGTGCCGCCGAGCAGGCCTTTGGCGTGTGCGACATTCTGGTCAACAACGCCGGTATCGGTGACCCGGTGCCCTTCCTGGACATGGACGAAGGCAACTGGCGCAGCATGCTCGACACCAACCTCGACGGTGCCTGGCGCGTCGCCCACCGCGGCTGTAAAGCCATGGCCAGCAGCGGCCAGGGCGGCAGCGTGATCAATATCGCCTCAATCCTCGGCCTGCGCGTTGGCAAGGCACTGGCCCACTACGCGGTCGCCAAGGCCGGTGTGGTGCAACTGACCAAGGCGATGGCGATGGAGCTGGCGAAGAACAAGATTCGCGTCAACGCCATTGCGCCCGGCTACTTCCGCACCGAAATGAACTCCGACTACTTCGACACCGAGCACGGCCAGAACTACGTGCGCAGCAAGGTGCCGATGGCCCGCCTCGGCCAGCTGGAAGAGCTGGACGGCCCGCTGCTGCTGCTCGCCAGCGAAGCCGGCTCGTTCATGACCGGTACCATCATCAATGTGGACGGCGGTCACGTTAACAACAGCCTCTGAAAAGCCTCGCCTGCGGCTGGCTCAAGGCCGGCCAAACCGCTATGGTCAAGGGTGCAGCTTCTGCCAGCGAGTCCAGATGACAGCACCCATGACCACACCAGATCACACACGTAACGGACGCCTAGCATTGCCCTTGGGCATGTTGCTGTTGACGCTGTGTTTTCTCTATTTGGGTATCAGTGCCTGGCGGGAACATGACCGCACCTGGCAGGCACAGCAGTACGGCCGGGCCGAAGCGGCACTGCGTGACCTGCAGCAGGAGCAGCAATCCCTGCGCCTGCAGGCGCGCATCGCCGCCTTCAGTCTGAGCGAAGACCCGGACACCCTTCGTTTACTGCGCCGCATCGCCTACCTGGTACGACTGCACGGGCTGCAAGACCCGGAGGTTAAGCGCCTGCGCAGCCAGTTGGAAAACGACCTGAGCGGCTTCTGGCAACTACTGCAGCAAGCCGGTGCCAAGGAACTGCAGATTCACCTGGCGCCCGATGGCGTGGCGCTGCTGCGCATGCAGCGCCCGGAGCGATGGGCCGACCTACAGGACGCCAAACGTTCATTACTGCTCCGTAGCCAGCAGGAAGGCACCGCCGTAGACGGCCTGGCGCTCTATCCGGAGGGTGCCAGCGAGAGCGCGGTGGTTCCGGTGTTTGCTAGCCAGGCACCAGACAGCCGGGTAATCGCCACCTTGCAGGTAGGCTTTCCGGTCTTCGCCCAACACCGAGACAATGGCCAACAAAGTCTGGCACTGCTGGTTAGGCCCGAAGACGAACTCGCCAGTGCGCTGCCTAACGTCCAAACGGGGCGCTGGTTGCTGGCCGACAGCACGGGGCCAGTCAACCTTGGAGTCCTGCGCCGAGCCACCCAGGCCCTGAATGGCAACGGCGGCCCCCAAATATTCATGCACGATCATCACGTCTGGCTGGCGGACCTGCACCCTCGGGCCGCGTACCGCGTTGGCACCAGCGCCGCCCTCGACGACGCAGCGTTGCTGCTGTGCCGTGACATCAGCGACGCCTACGCGGCCCACCGCACTGCCTTGCTGCGCCAAGCCGGGAGCTGGTTGCTGGCCTGGCTAATCGCCATAACCCTGTTCAACCTGCTACTGATCTACAGTCGCCGGGCCGCTCGCCGCCAGATGGCCTTGCATGCCGAGGCCATCAGCGCCCAGAGCCAGCGCCGCGAGCGGGATCGCCAGCTGCTGGAAATCATCAGCCGCTCGCAGTCTGACTATATCCAGCAGAACGACTTTGCTGCCGCCCTGAAGCAACTGCTGCAGCAGATTCTCGAGCTGACACACTTCACCCGTGCCGACTTTTTTCAGGCACAGCCAGACGACGACGGCAAACTGCAGCTGCTGCAACTGGGCAGCAGCACCTCGGCGCCCCTGCCCGACGCTCTCCAGCCTATGTTGCTGAGGGTGCTGCGCGAGGCTCACCCAGAGCAAATATCAGCCAACCCGGACCGAGGCACGCCGCGCGCGCTGGCTCTGCCGCTGATGTTTGCCGGTTGCCAGCGCGGTGTGCTGGCCCTATCCGGCGGCGAGCAACCGCTGGACCCGGAGCTGCGCAGTTTCCTAGCGCCGTTGCAGAATGCGCTCGGGCAGTTGCTGCACGCCCAGCGTCAGCAGCAGGACAACCAGGCCATGCAGCACAGCCTGGAGCGTCAGCGCCAGGCCCTGCGCCACCTCAACCGGCTGGCTGCCGACCCGGCCCTGACCCTGCAGCAGCGGCTGGTGCAGCTGTTGGATCTGGGCTGCGACTACCTGCGCCTGGATCTGGGTCTGGTTAGCCACATCGAAGAAGACCGCTATCGCGTCGAGGCCGCCAGCAGCACGGAGGGCGCCCCGCCCGTCGGCAGCCTGTTCGACTTTGGCCAGACCTACTGCAGCCTGACCTGGCAGGCCGGCGATGTACTGGCCATCGACCGTATGGGGCAGTCACGCTTCAGCGGTCACCCCTGTTACCGCCAGTTCGGCCTGGAAAGCTATATCGGCGTGGCGCTGATCGTTGGCGACCAGCGCTTTGGCACGCTCAACTTTTCCAGCGCCAGCCCGCGAAGCCAGCGCTTTGATGAAGCCGATACCGACTTTGTTCGCCTGTGCGGTCGCTGGTGTTCCAGCCTGCTGGAGCAAGCTGCCGCCCAGCATCAGCGCGAAGCGCTGCTGCAGCGCTTCCATAAGCTGACCCAGCACCTGCCGGGCATGGTTTTCCAGTACCAGGTGAATCAAAGCGGTCACGGCTGGTTTCCGTACGCCAGCGAGGGTATCGCCAATATCTACGACATGACGCCCGAGCAGGCAGCACTGGACGCGCAGCCGGCGATTGACCTGATCCACCCTGACGACTTGCCCATGGTCCAGGAGGACATCCGGCGCTCCAGTATCGAGCTCAGCGATTGGCGCTCCGAGTACCGTGTGCGTCACCCACGTCTGGGCGAGATCTGGGTGGCCGGCTACTCCAGCCCCGAGTTACTGGAAAACGGCGATCTAGTCTGGCACGGGTTTATCGCCGACATCAGCGAGCGCAAGCAGATCGAACAGCGGCTGAACGAGGAGCGCGCGCGCCTGGCTCGCATCATCGACGCAACCCGTGTGGGTACCTGGGAGTGGCGCCTGGACAACAACACCCTGGAAGCCAGCGTGCGCTGGTATCAGATGCTCGGCTATCAGCCCGAGGAGTTGGCGCCGCTGTCTATCGACACCTGGGCCAGCCTGATGCACCCGAAAGACGTGCCGGCCATTCGCGCGCAGCTGTACGACCACCTGCGCGGTGGCAGTGACCACCTGAGCTACCTGTGCCGCGCACGGCATCGCGATGGCCGCTGGATCTGGGTACAGAGTCAGGGCCAGGTGACCGAACGGGACGCCGCAGGACGCGCCCTGGCCATGAGCGGCATTCACAGCGACGTCAGCGCCGAAGTGCGCGCCAGCGAAGAGGTACGCGAAGCACGTACCTATCTGAGCGCCGTGATCAACGCATCCACCGAAGTGGCCATTATCGCCACCGACCCGGACGGCCTGATTACCCTATTCAACAGTGGTGCACAGCGGCTGCTGGGCTACAGCAGCGAGGAGGTAGTCGGCAGCGCCACGCCAATGCAGTTCCACCTGCCAAGCGAGGTCGCCGAGCGCAGCAGTCAGCTCAGCGCCCAGATCGGGCAGTCAATCGAAGGCCTGGAGTTGCTCCTCCACGAGCCCCGCCAGGGCAAGTCCGACATACGTGCCTGGACCTTTGTGCGCAAGGACGGCCGCCAGCGCCAGGTGCGCCTGACGGTCACCCGAATTGCCGACGACAACGACCAGTTGATCGGCTTTCTCGGCATGGCAAGCGATATCACCGAGCTGGTTTACACCAGCAGAGCGTTGCAAGCCAGCGAGTCGCGCTATCGCGGCATGGTCAGCAATCTGCCTGGCGCGGTCTATCGTTGTCACGCCAACGAGAACTGGACCATGTCCTACATGAGCCAGGAAATCGAGCGTATCAGCGGCTACCCGGCAACTGACTTTATCAACAACGCCCGGCGCAGCTACGCCAGCATTATTGTCCCCGAGGACCTGCCTCTCACTCTGCAGTGCCTGGCGCTGACCCCGGACAACCCGAACTTCGAACTCAGTTACAGGCTCATCCACGCCAACGGCCACCAGGTGCAGGTGCGCGAGAAAGGGCGCGGCGAATTTGACAAGGACGGCCAGCTGCTGGGCTTTGACGGCTTTATCTGGGACGCCACCGAGCAGGCCCGGGTGGAGCAAATGAAGAGCCAGTTTGTCTCCACCGTCAGCCACGAGCTGCGCACACCGCTGACTGCCATCATCGGCTCGCTCAAACTGATCCACGGTGGCGCGCTGGGTCAGCTGCCCGACAGCATGCAGAGCCTACTGGGCGTGGCCGTGCAGAACAGCGAAACCCTGCATCGCCTGATCAACGACCTGCTGGATATGGACAAGCTGACCGCCGGCAAACTGCAGATTGAGCTTGTGCGTCAGCCACTTGAGCCGCTGCTGCAACAGGCGCTGCAACTGAACCAGAGCTACGCGGAGCAGTACGACGTGCGCCAGCAACTGGGCCAGGTAGATGCGGTGGAGGTCGAGGTGGACGCCCAGCGCCTTGGGCAGGTGCTGGCCAACTACCTGTCCAACGCAGCCAAGTTCTCCAATGCCGGCGACTCCATCACCCTGAGCGCCATTGCAGACGAGCGCTGGGTTGAAATCAGCGTAGAAGACCGGGGTATCGGTATCCCCGAGCAGGAGCAACCGCGGATCTTCGACAAGTTTTTCCAGGTCGACAGCTCCAATACGCGCAAGCGCGCAGGCTCTGGCCTGGGGCTGGCTATCAGCCGCGAGCTGGCGCGCCGCATGGGTGGCGAGGTCGGCTTTATGTCGACCGCCGGCGTCGGCTCGCGTTTCTGGATTCGCCTGCCGTTGGCCGGCCTCGCCACAGACGAGTTGAGGCAGCTACACTGACGGGCAAGCAAAGGAGTCCATGTGAGCCATCACCAGAACACCGCAGAACACCGGGAAGCACGCCGGCTCGACGCCTTGGCGCGCCTGCAGATTCTGGATACACCCAGCGAGCAAGCGTTTGACGACCTGACCGAACTGGCGGCGCGCTGGCTCGACACGCCCATCGCCTTGGTATCGATGGTGGACGACCAGCGCCAGTGGTTCAAGAGCCGCGTCGGTCTGGCGGTCAACCAGACGCCACGCGAGCTGGCGTTCTGCGCCCATGCTATTCAGGCGCACGAGTTGTTCGAGGTACCCGACGCCGCTCTAGATGACCGCTTCAGCGACAACCCGCTGGTCACCAGCGACCCCCACATCCGCTTTTACGCCGGTATGCCGATTGCCAGCCCGGAGGGCGAACTGGTCGGCACGCTGTGCGTTATCGACCGCGTGCCGCGCCAGCTGACCGAGAGTCAGCAGGACACCCTGCGCCGTCTGGCGCGCATCGCCGAGTTCCAGCTGCGCCTGCGCCTGAGCCTGCTCGATAGCGAAGAGCGCGCGCTGGCGCTGGAGCACCAGGAGGCGCTTAACCAGCGTCTGCTCGACTCGATCACCGCAGGTGTCGTGGCCTGCAACGATGCCGGAGAGCTGACGCTATTCAACAACACCGCGCAGCAATGGCACGGTACCGACGTGATGAAAGTGGCCCCCAGCGAGTGGGGCCGCTACTACGACCTGTATGAGTCCGACGGCACGACGCCGTTGGCCACCGAAGCCATTCCGCTATTGCGCGCCTGGCGCGGCGAGGCAGTCGACAACATTGAAATCAGTATTGCTGCCGTCGGCCAGCCCCTGCGCCAGGTACTGTGCAGCGGCGGTCAGCTTTACCCCGAACACGCCGGCACCGGCGCGGCCATCGTAGTAATGCACGACATTACCGAGATCCGCCGGGCCAGTAATCTGAAAAGCGAATTCCTGGCCACCGTCAGCCATGAGCTGCGTACCCCGCTGACCGCTATCAGCGGCGCGATCGGCCTGCTGCGTAACGGTGCCACCGGCAGCCTGCCACCGGCCAGTGAACGCCTGCTGCGTATTGCCCAGGACAACAGTCAGCGCCTGAGCGAGCTGGTCAACGACCTGCTGGACATGGAAAAACTCGAAGCTGGCCAGCTTGACTTGCAGCTCAAACCGCAATTGCTGCGCCCGATAGTGGAACAGGCCCTTGAGATCAATCAGCCCTACGCAGAGCGCTATCAGGTAAGCTGGCGGCTGGAACCCGCTGCCACCGACCCCATGGTGCTCGTTGACGAACGGCGGCTGCAGCAGGTGCTCAGCAACTATCTCTCCAACGCGGCCAAGTTCTCCCATGCCGGAGGGCTGATTCAGGTACAGGTGCTGATCGAGGGTGACGAGGTCGAGGTGCAGGTTGTCGATCAGGGCATCGGTATAGCTGAGGAACAACAGCAGTTGCTGTTCAACAAATTTATCCAACTGGACAACAGCAACGCACGTCAGCGTGGCGGAACCGGGCTGGGACTGGCAATCTGCAAGGAATTGATCGAACGCATGGACGGGCAGGTCGGCGTCCGCTCGCGTGAAGGGGCAGGAGCGTTTTTCTGGTTCCGCCTGCCCTTGAGCCAGGCCGTGCTGTGAGGCGTCATCAACCCACATTCAGGAGACAGGCACTAGATGACCGTACTTGAACGCATCATGCATATCGAAGACGACCCGTCCATCCAGGAGGTCGCCCGCGTCGCACTGGAAGTCGTTGGCGGCTTCACCGTGCGCAGTTGCGATTCCGGCGCCGCTGGTGTCGCTGCCGCCGACAGCTTCGCACCACAACTGGTTCTACTGGATGTCATGATGCCCGGCATGGACGGCCCGCAAACGCTGGCAGAACTGCGCAAACTACCGGTCATGAAAGACGTACCGGTGGTCTTCATGACCGCCAAGGCGCAAACCCAGGAAGTCACCGCCTATCGGGGGCTCGGCGCCGCCGGTGTCATCATCAAGCCCTTCGACCCGATGACACTATCTGCGCAGATACGCGAGATCTGGGAGCAGCAGCATGCCTGATACCCCACAGCTGCAGGCGCAGCTGGCCGCCCTCGAGGCACGCTTTCGACAGCGACTCGACGACGAGCTGGACACCCTGGACGACCTGAGCGCCCAGCTGCAGACCGACCCTTCCGCCCTGCAAAGCCTGCGCGACCGCCTGCACAAACTGGCCGGCTCTGCCGGGACCTTCGGTTACGGCGAGCTGGGCAGCATGGCCCGACAACTGGAGCAGCAAGCCCAGGCGCGGCTGGACGACGCTACCCCTGACGCAGCAACCCTCGCCAGCCTCAGCAGCGCCGGCGCACAGCTGCGCCCTCTGCTGCAGCGCAACGAGCAATCTGAGGCCCAGCCCCAGCAACTGGACGCGGGCATCAATGACGACGACCGCCATCGACGCATCGGTCTGCTGATTGAGGAAGATGATCTTGCCAGCCAAATGGCGCAGACCCTCGACAGCTTCGGCTATCAGGTCATCCACTTGGCATCACCCGAGGCGCTGCAGGAGGCTGCCCCCCTTGACGCGCTCATCATCGATACCAGCCCGCCAGGCAGCCGTCTGCTGGGCCACCCGATGTTCCAGCAGGCGGCCAGCCAACTGCCGCCGCTGCTGATCATCAGCTCACTGGATACCTTTGCCAGCCGCCTGCAGGCCGTGCGCGCCGGTGCGGTTGGATTCTTCACCAAGCCGGTCGACCTGACGCTGCTGGAGCGCCGGCTTGAGCGTAGCTTCAACAACCAGCAGGGCGGCCCTTTCCGTGTGCTGATTGTCGACGACGACACCGAGCTGGCCGCCCGCTACCAACTGGTGCTAAGCAATGCCGGCATTCGCGTCGACGCGGTTTCCAACCCCCATCTGCTGCTGGAAAAGATGCGCAGCTTCATCCCAGAAGTGGTGCTGATGGACCTGAACATGCCCGATTACAGCGGCCCCGAGCTGGCTCAGGTGATTCGCCTGGACGACGACTGGCTACGAGTGCCGATCGTCTACCTGTCCGCCGAGACCAACGCCGAGCGCCAGATGTCGGCACTGCTCAAGGCTGGCGATGACTTCATCACCAAGCCGATCAGCGACAGCACCCTGCTCACCACCGTGTATGCCCGAGCCCAGCGCGCTCGCATGGTCAGCGATGCGCTGGCGCGCGACAGCCTGACCGGTCTGCTCAAGCACGCCGATATCAAGGAGCAGCTGGAGGTTGAGGTGGAGCGCGCCAAGCGCTGCCATGCGCCCGTCAGCGTGGCCATGATCGATATCGACCACTTCAAGAACGTCAACGACACCTACGGCCATGCCTGCGGCGACAACGTCATTCGCGCGCTCTCCAACATGCTGCGCCAGCGTCTGCGCAAGGTCGACCGATTGGGCCGCTACGGCGGCGAGGAATTTGTTGCCGTGCTACCCGGCTGCAGCAGCAAAGATGCGACCCAGTTGCTCGAAAGCATTCGCGAAGCCTTCAATGCGCTGCAGTTCTCCTACGGCGGACAGCAGTTCCATTGCAGTTTCAGCGCAGGCATCAGTGCCTGCGAAGACGACGAGTGGGCCGAGGAAGAACTGCTGGAACGCGCTGACCGCGCACTCTATCAGGCCAAGCAAAGCGGTCGTAACCGCCTGTGCCGTAATACCGGAGCTGCTGATTGAAGGTATTGATTGTCGAGGATGACCCCTGGATTGCCGAGCTGTTCAGCCTGGTAATTCGTGACCTGGATGCCCATGCGGATGTAACCCTGTTGGCCAGCGCTGTTGCGGCACAAAACCACTTGCGCGGCACCACACCGGATCTGCTGATTGCCGACCTCAACCTGCCGGACGGCAACGGGCTGGACGTGGTGCGCACCCTGGCCCACAAGGCGCCGGCCAGCCTGAGACTGCTGACCACTGCCAATATCAGCCGCCAACTGGTGCTGGACGCCCGCGCGGCAGGCATTACCGAGATCATCGCCAAGCCGTTCAAGCTCGACAACCTGCGCGACCGCCTCGCGCGCCTGCTCAGCACCGAGCAGTCCGCGGCAGCCGAGACGACCAGCATCGGCGACCTGCCCAGCTTTCTTCAGGCCCGGCTGCAGAGCACCCTGCGCCTGGCCTGGAGCTCACCGGCGCGCCAGCAACAGGCTGCTGCCAGCGCCGCTCAACTGAACCGCGCCGGCTTTATCGCCTTGGCCGAGGCCGAGCCGCTGCTCACGGTAGTGGCGCTGAACCGCGCCAACCTCCAGCTGGAGCGCGGTCGCGAGACCTGCCTGAGTCCAGAGGATGCCTGGGAGCGCCTGGGTCAAAGCGCCTGCCGCGAGCTGGTGCAACGCCTGTCACAGGCCCGCATTGCGCTGCAACACCCACTGCTGCAGCAACTGGCGAGCGACCTGGCTGAGCAACAGCAACGCCTCGGCGAGGCGCTCACCCGACTCGGTGCAGACCGCACCATACCCACCGGCGCCCTGCGCACCACCGTGACCTGCAGCCGACTGGGTGAGCTGGCGGTGATCAGCGCAATCCAGCACTTTCTCAACTACGGCCAGCAGGCCGACGAAGCCAGCATGCGGGCACTGATCAACCAGCACGCCTCGGCCTTCGGCAACAGCATCAAGATTCAGCAGCAGCTCCCCTTCCTGCTGCGCGAGCTGACCGGTGCGCTCTTCCATCTGCCTGCCGCCGGCCTGCGCAAGGATCGTATCCTGCTGCGCATCGCCGCGCTGGAAACCGGCTTCACCAACCCCGATCCGGCCCAGCTCGAACAATTGCGCCGGCTGATCAACCTGAGCGGCGCAGCCCCCGTCAACAGGCTGCCCGCTGACGACTGAGCGGCGCCGCGCCTGTGCCGGCCCTTGAGCCCGCGGAATTATTGAGGCTCATACCGGTCTCTTGCATAGCATCCTGATTGGCGCGCCAGCTGCGCTGACTGGCCTGCGCACGGGTGGGCCAGCGACTGACGCAGCATCACGGCGACGCCGCAAACCTCACCTTCGAGAGGACCGCATGATGAATTCAGACGTTAACAGCAACATCCCTTCGATTGGCCTGGGCACCTTTCGCCTCAAGGGCGAGGATGCCTACAACGCTGTGCGCACCGCGCTCAAGCTGGGCTACCGGCACATCGACACCGCACAGATCTACGGCAACGAGCAAGACGTAGGCCGCGCCATCGCCGATAGCGGCATCCCCCGTGAGGAGGTGTTCGTCACCACCAAGATCTGGACCAACAACTTCGCCGAGGGCAAGCTGATCCCCAGCCTGCGCGAAAGCCTGGACAAACTGCAGCTGGAACAGGTGGATCTGACCCTGATCCACTGGCCCTCGCCTGGCGGCGCGGTACCCATGCAGGTCTACCTAGGCCAGTTGATGGAGGCCCGCGAGCAGGGCCTGACACGGCTGACCGGCGTGTCCAACTTCACCATAGACCTGCTCAACGAAGCCTTTGAACTGGTCGGGCCGGACAATATCGCGACCAACCAGGTGGAGATTCATCCCTTTTTGCAGAACCGTAAGCTGGTCGAGTTTGCCCGCGAAGAAAACCTGCACCTGACCGCCTACATGCCATTAGCCGTCGGCAAGGTAATGCAGGATGAAACCCTCGACCGCATCGCCGAGGAACACGGCGCCACACCGCCACAGGTGGCCATGGCCTGGCTGATGCAACAGGGCATCGCGGTGATTCCCTCGTCCACCAAACGGCTGCACTTGGAGAGCAACCTGGAAGCCGAGCGCGTGCGCCTGAGCGCCGATGACCTGAACTTCATCGCCCGCCTGGACGCGGGCGGGCGCATCGCCAACCCGGACTTCGCCCCCGAGTGGGATTGACCCCCGCACGTTGCCCCCACCTGCCGGTGGGGGCAGACACGTCAGTCTCCACCCCCGCCGCAACCGCCATCCCCGCCTGACGAGTCACCACCGCAGCCACCGCCACAGCCCGAGCTGCAACCAATATGCCCCGCACAATAGTCATCGCCCGGTGAGCGCTTACAATCAAGCGCGTAGCGAAAGCCGTCAACGATGTTCAACTGTGCATCAATGGCAAACAGCAGCGGCAGGCGGTGCGCTGCACGCGGTTGCATGCCCTCACGCAGGCACGACAGGCGCCAGGCGGTCTTGATGCCGGCCTGGGCGCTGGTGGGAGAGCGCATGGCTTCGGCCGGGGTGTGATGCAGAAAGCGGCCCAACGCCTTGCCGCAAAAACACTCGTACTTGCGGGTAAACAGGATGAACTCATGCCAGGCCACATCCACCGCCTGGGACGGCATGGACACCATACGCCGGCCCGCGGTATTGCACAGGTGGAAGTACTCACGCAGCCCCTGCATGACCCGCGTTACCTCAGCGTCGCTCAGATGCGGATAGGTTTTCCCGACTTTCGCCGCAATCGACTCAGGGAAACGATAGGTGTCGATCAATCGTTCGCGACGGGCACGACGAGCCTTGCCATAGGCTCTGTACAGCGCAAACAGCGCAATCGCCGCCAATACCAGGAGAATGAGATTATCAACACGCATGCAATGGTCCGTCCTTGTCCACAGAGTGAACGCAGCATAACCGATGCACGCGGCCTGTACTTGCTCTGACTATGCGTAGGCGGAGCAGGCCAGCGCCCGCTCCGCCTTGCATCTCACTCAGCGATTCTCCTGCAGCCAGCGTCCCAGCAGGCTGCGTTCTTCATCGCTCATGCCGCTCATGTTGCCCAGCGGCATATAGTGCGTCGCTACCGCCGCCTGATAGACCTTGTCACCGTGCTGCTTGAGGTGCTCCAGGCTGTCCAGAATGATGCCGGCAGGCGGTGCCTGGAACGCCGGGCTGGTTGGCTTGGCAGCGTGGCAGGCCTGGCAGTGGGTAGCCAACAGCTGGCTGATCTCAGCGCCGGTCACCGGGCTCGGTGCGGCCGCAGCGCTGTCACCATCGGTTTGCGCCGTGCCGTGGCTGTGGGTTGCCACGGTAGAGGGTGCGCTCGGCGCCATGGCCCAGATCAGGGCGACAGTCGCCAGTGCGCTGACAACCAGAATCGAGGGTTTGAACTGGCCCTGGTTACGCAGGTTGAAGAAGTGACGCGCGTAGGCGGTGATGGCGCCAATGGCCGCCAGCGCCAGCCAGCCGTGGGCATGGGCGTAGAACATCGGGTAGTGGTTGCTGATCATGATGAACAGCACCGGCAGCGTGAGGTAGTTGTTGTGGCGCGAGCGCAGCATGGCGCGCTGGGCCAGCATCACCACCTCTTCACCCGGCTTCTCGCCACGGGCCACCGCATTCACCAATGCACGCTGGGCCGGCACGATACCGAGGAACACGTTACCAACCATGATGGTGCCAATGACCGCGCCCACGTGAATGTAAGCGCCACGACCGGCAAACACCTGATACAGGCCAAAGGCAACCGCGACCAGAATCAGATACAGCACCACGCCAAAGGCCATGCCGTTACGCGCCAGCGGGCTGCGAATCAGCGCCTCATACAAAGCGACGACTGCGACCAGGGTGCCCACGCCAATGGCGACGGCGCCGGCGCCACTGAGCGCCACCTTACTGGGGTCGATCAGATAGCCTGGGTTGCCCATGTAATACACCACAGCCAGCAGCGCCAGGCCGCTGAGCAGGGTGCTGTAAGCCTCCCACTTGAACCAGTGCAGGTCAGAGGGCATCTGCTCGGGGCCGACTTCGTACTTGGCCACCTCATAGAAGCCACCACCGTGAATTGCCCAGAGATCGCCTTTGATGCCCTTTTGCTTCTTCCACGCCGGCGGCTCGCGCAGGTTGTTGTCCAGCCAGACGAAGTAGAACGAGGCGCCAATCCAGGCCACCCCGGCAATCACATGAAACCAGCGGATGATCAGGCTAAGCCACTCAGACAGATAGACCAGCATGGGCTGCTCCTTGTACGGCGTCGCGGTCGTAACGGCATTGGCCGGCGATGTAGGTGCGACGGATGCTGCGGTCGTCGCCGAGGATCATCAGGTCGAACAGGATGCCCGACAGATCGCGCTCGGCGCTGTGCTTGAGTTGCTGAATCGGGCTGGCGGCACGGTCGATGATCAGAAAGTCCGCCATCTTGCCGGGCGCCAGGTTGCCGGTCTCGTTCTCCTGGTGGAGCACCTTGGCGTTGCCGAGGGTCGCCATGTAGAACGCCTGGAACGGGTTGAGGCTCTGGCCGCGCAACTGGCAGACCTTGTAGGCCTCGGCCATGGTGACCAGCATCGACAGGCTGGTGCCGCCACCGACATCCGACGCCAGCCCCACTTCGACATTCGCCGCGCGGGCGCTGGCCAGATCGAACAGGCCGCTGCCGAGGAAGGTGTTGGAGGTCGGGCAGAAGGCGATGCGAGTGCCGGTTTCGGCCAGCCGGGCGCGGTCGGCGTCGTCGATGTGAATACCGTGCGCCAGCACGCTGCGTGGGCCGAGCAGACCAAAGTGATCGTAAACATCCAGATAGCTGGCGCGGTCCGGGAACAGCTCGGCAATCCAGGCGATCTCGGCCTTGTTCTCGGCCCAGTGGGTCTGCATCAAGAGGCCCTCGGCCTCGGTCATCAGCTTGCCGGCGTAGGTCAGCTGCTCATGGGTCGAGGTCGCAGCAAAGCGCGGGGTCACGGCGTAACGCTGACGACCGGTGCCGTGCCAGCGGGCGATCAGCTCGCGGCTCTC
This sequence comes from Halopseudomonas pachastrellae, assembly GCF_900114765.1. Lineage (GTDB taxonomy): Bacteria > Pseudomonadota > Gammaproteobacteria > Pseudomonadales > Pseudomonadaceae > Halopseudomonas > Halopseudomonas pachastrellae. The sequence goes on along the minus strand of NZ_FOUD01000003.1, from coordinate 138,366 downwards.
CTCATAGCTGGCCTCGGCGGTGTCGCGTACGCCGTCCGGGGCGTTGCAGTCCATCATCACCCGGCCGGTGGTGATCGCCATGTTGTACTCGTGCGCGGCGCTGAACAGCGCCTCGCTGGCGACCTTGTGCGAGGTGCTGAACACCAGCGCCGAGGTGGTGCCGTGCGCCAGCAGCAGGTCGAGGAAGACCTTGGACTGTTTGGCCGACCAGTCGGCGTCGGCAAAGCGTGATTCGGTCGGGAAGGTGTAGGTTTCCAGCCACTCCAGCAGCTGGGTGCCGTAACTGGCCATGACCGCCAGCTGCGGCATGTGTACGTGGGTGTCGATCATGCCGGGCAGGATCAGCCCCTCCGGCGAATGCTCGACCGCGGTACCCGCCGGCAGGGTCGGCAACAGCTCGGCGGCGTCACCCACCGCCTGCACCCGGCCATCGGCAACCACCAGCAGGCCGTCGCTGAGGTAGCTGTAACTGGCCGGATCGGGCGTGCCGAGGCCCGGTTCGGACAAAAAGTGCAGCAGTGGGCCGCGGAAGGCCGACACGCTGGCGGCATCAGAGTTGGTCGTCATCCTAGCTCCCCCGGTAGGTCGAATAGCCCCACTGGTTGAGCAGCAGCGGCACGTGGTAATGGGCCTGCACATCGTCCAGGCGGAAGGCGATGGTGACCTGCGGGTAAAAACAGCGCAGGCCCTGGGCCGCGTAATAGCCGTCGGTGTCGAAGGTCAGGCGATAGACACCGGCGACCGCTTCGCTGCCAAAACCGTTCAGCACGCGGCCGTCGGCGTCGGTTTCGGCGCTGGCCAGCGTGACCCAGCTGTCGCCCTGCTGCTGTTCAAGGGTAATGCGCACACCGGCGGCGGGCTTGCCGCTGCCGAGGTCGAGAATATGGGTGGTAATCGGGCTCTTGCTCATAGCAGCTTGTCCAGACGAATGTGGGTGATCTTGGCCTGTTCTTCAGCGGCGATCCGTATTTCCTGCTCGCGGCTGTTGGGCAGGCGCTGCTCCAGCAGCGCAAGCATTTCTTCGGCGCTCTTGCCGGTGGCGCAAACGATAAAGATAAAGCCGAACTTGTCGAAGTAGGCGTCGTTACCTTCCTTCAGGCGCTGCAGCACGGCGTCGGGTGCGATGCGCGCTCCGGCCTGCTCGCCGCTGGCCAGCGCTTCGGTGCTGGCGTACTTGGCTTTCAGGCTCTTGATGTCGCCGATCTTGGGGTGCGCCTCAAAGGCCACCAGCCAGTCGGCTTCATGCAGATTGGGCCAGAGCGCGCGGGCGGTGCCGTGCAGCGCCTCGGCGCTTTGATAGGGGCGGGCGGTGACCATCGGACGCGCCCAGGCATCGGCGGCGCAGCAATCACGAAAGACAGCCAGCGCCTCGTCTTCAGGCAGGGTGTTCAGCTGTTCCAGTGTCATTTTGTCTCCACCGGCTGTTGCGGTATCTCAAGGGTGTTGTCCTGCTTCATCAAGTCGCGCAGCTGCGGCCAGCTCACGCCGCGCCGGCGCTCGCGCGGCGCAGCCGGCTTACCGAGGGCCAGCAATTCGGCGCTGATCGATACCGCGACCTCCATCGGCCGCTTGCCCGGCACATCACTGCGCCCGACCGGGCAGCGAATGCCGGCTATCTGCTCGTCGCTGTAGCCCCGGTGGTTGAGTCGCTGGCGGAAGCGATCGGCCTTGGTCTGCGAGCCGATCAGGCCCACCGAGGCTGCGTCGCCGGCATCCAGCAACGCACGGCACAGGTCGTAATCGAGCTGATGGTTGTGGGTCAGAATCAGCACGTGGCGGCCACGGCACAGCGCCGGGGCATCGCCCACCGGGTCATCGGTGTGCAGCGTACGGATGTTCGCCGCCAGATCGCGCGGTAACACCTCGGCGCGCGAGTCGACCAGCGTTACCTGCCAGGGCAACTGCCCCATGATGCTCATCAGCGCCTGCGCCACGTGGCCGGCACCAAAGACCACCAGTTGCGCATCGCTGCCGGGCTGGCCTTCGAGCAGCACCGACACACTGCCGCCGCAGCACTGGCCCAACGAGGCCCCCAGCGGAAAGTGCTCCAGCACGGTCTCGAAGCGACCGGCAGCCAGCTGCTCACGGGCGCGGGCGGTGACCAGATATTCCAGATGGCCGCCGCCAATGGTGTCCCAGGTATGTTCACCGCTGATCACCATCTTGCTCGACGGCTCACGCGGCACCGAGCCGGCAACGCCAACCACGGTCACCAGCACGTAGGGCTCGCCGCGCTGCTCGCAGTCGGCGACCGCCTCAAACCAGCGCAGTTGCTTGTTCATTACACGGCCTCCTGCTCGGCCAGCGCCCACTGGCGCGCAGCGGTCACCGCGGCGAGCATGCGCTCGGGGGTGGCCGGGGTGTCCAGCGGCGGGCTATAGCGGTAATCGGTCAGGCTGGCCACGGCGTCACGCAGAGCACTCCACACCGCAATGCCGAGCATCAGCGGCGGCTCGCCAACCGCCTTGGAGCGAAACACCGTGGCTTCCTTGTTCGGGCTGTTGGCCAGCAGATTGACGCGCAAGTCCGGCGGCATGTCCGACACTGCCGGAATCTTGTAGGTGGCAGGCCCGGTGGTCAGCAGGCGACCCTGATCGCTGTACACCAGCTCCTCGGTGGTCAACCAGCCCATGCCCTGCACAAAACCGCCCTCGATCTGGCCGATATCGATATCAGGATTCAGCGACTGCCCGGCGTCGTGCAGGATGTCGGTACGCAGCACGCGGTATTCGCCGGTCAGGGTATCGAGCACCACCTCGGAGCAGGCCGCGCCATTGGCGTAGTACAGGAACGGGTGGCCCTGACCCTTGGCGTGGTCGTAGTAGATATTGGGCGTGGCGTAAAAGCCCGAGGAGGACAGGGCGATGCGGTTCATGTAGGCCTTCTGGATAAAGTCGGCCCAGTCCAGACGAATGTCGCCCGCCACCAGTTGGTTGTTCTCAAAGCGCACCGCGCTCTGCTCACAGCCGTATTCGGCAGCAGCAAAGGCGACCAGCCTGGCCTTGATCTTCTCGCAGGCATCCAGCGCCGCCATGCCGTTAAGGTCCGAGCCGGAGGAGGCGGCCGTTGGCGAGGTGTTGGGCACCTTGTCGGTACGGGTTGCGGTGACCTTGACCTTGTCCACGTCGATCTGGAAGGCCGCAGCGACTACCTGCGCAATCTTGATATACAGGCCCTGGCCCATCTCGGTGCCGCCATGATTCACCTGCAGGCTGCCGTCGGTGTAGATCAGTACCAGCGCGCCGGCCTGGTTGAGGTGCTTGGCGGTGAAGGAAATACCAAATTTCACCGGCGTCAGCGCCAGCCCGCGCTTGAGCACCGGGCTTTGCTGGTTGAAGGCCGTGATCTCGGCGCGGCGCGCCTGATAATCGGCGCTGGTTTCCAGCTGGCTGATCAGCTCCGGCAGCACGTGGTGGGTGATGGTCTGGCCGTAATGGGTGGTGTCGCGGCCTTCGCGGTAGAGGTTGCGCTTGCGCACCTCCAGCGGGTCCAGCTGCAGGTGGCGAGCGATGTCATCCACCGCCTGCTCAATGACCATCATGCCCTGCGGGCCGCCAAAGCCGCGGAACGCCGTGTTGGACACCGTGTGCGTTTTACAGCAGTGGCCGGTAACCCGCGCCTGATCAAGGTAATAGGCGTTATCGGAGTGGAACATGGCCCGTTCGACAATGGCGTTGGACAGGTCCGGCGAGTAGCCGCAGCGACCGGCCACCATGATCTCGGCGCCCTGAATCACGCCCTGCTCGTCAAAGCCGATGTCGTAGGTGTTGAGAAAGTCGTGGCGCTTGCCGGTCTGCACCATGTCATCGGGGCGCGACAGGCGATACTTCACCGGGCGCTTGGTGGCGTTGGCCAGCAAGGCGGCCACACAGGCGACCGGCGCAGCCTGGGTTTCCTTGCCGCCAAAGCCGCCGCCCATGCGGCGTACCGAGGCGGTCACCGCGTGAATCGGCAGCCCCAGTACCTCGGCCACCAGCTTCTGCACCTCGGAGGGGTGCTGGCTGGAGGTATGCACAAACATGCCGCCGTCTTCCTGCGGCAGCGCCACACAGGCCTGGCCTTCCAGGTAGAAGTGCTCCTGCCCGCCGACATTGATTTCGCCCTTGAGGCGATGCGGCGCGCCGGCCAGTGCCGCGTCCGGGTCACCGCGCTGCTGGGTGTGGCTGGGACGGACAAAAAACTGCTTCTCCAGCGCCTCGCGGGTGTCCAGCACCGCGTGCAGGGGTTCGTACTCGACCTTGGCCAGCTTGGCCGCCTTGCGCGCCGCCGTATGGCTGGTGGCCGCCACGGCAAACAGCGGCTGGCCGATATGTTCGACCAGCTCGCCCGCCAGCACCGGGTCACCCGGAAAGACCGGGCCGATGTCGGTATGCCCCGGCACGTCACCCACGGTCAGCACCGCGACCACGCCGGGGTAGGCGCGCACGGCAGACAGGTCCATGCTCAGCACCCGCGCGTGGGCCTGTTCGCTGTGGCCCACGGCCGCGTGCAGAATGCCTTCCGGCTCGGGCGTATCATCGATGTAGCGGGCGGTGCCGGTCACGTGCAGCCAGGCACTCTCATGCAAGGCGCTCTGACCAGCCACACCCAACGGCTGGCCGCTCTGGCGGGAAATGTCGCGGGGCAGTTTACGCATAGTCGGTCACCGTCAATGCAGAGGTGCCGGCAGCGCCAGCACGGAATTCATGGAGGGCACGCAGCAGCAGGTTGCCGGCCACCGTGGTGCGGTAGCTGGCCGAGGCGCGCACATCAGACAGCGGCGAGAAGTCCGCTGCCAGCGCTGCCTGCGCGGCGGCCACGGCGGTTTCGTCAAAGCGCGCACCACGCAGGGCCGCTTCGGCGCCGGTGGCACGCTTGGGGATGCCCGCCATGCCGCCAAAGGCCAGGCGGCAATCGCTGACAGTGTCACCGTCAAACTGCAGCCAGAACGCACCCAGCACGGCAGAGATGTCGTCATCCAGTCGCTTGGAGATCTTGTAGATAAACAGCCGCTCATTATCTTGCGGACGCGGCACCTGCACGGCGCGAATAAATTCGCCCGGCGCCAGCAGGGTTTTCTTGTAGTCGACAAAGAAGTCTTCCAGCGCCAGCCAGCGCTCGCCGTCGGCACCGTCGAGCTGGATCTGCGCGCCAAGGGCAATCAGCGGCGGCGGCATGTCACCGATGGGCGAGGCGTTACCGATATTCCCGCCCAGGGTGCCACGGTTACGCACCTGCAGTGAGCCGAGGCGCTCCAGCATGCCGGCAAAGGCTGGCCAGTCGGCACACAGAGTGGGGCCAAATTCACTGTAGGTGGCAGCCGACCCGATGGTCAGGTTTTGCTCATCACTGTTCAGTGCATGCAGCTCGGCAATCTGCTCGACCGAAATCAGCTGCGGCAATGTCTTCAACTGCTGGGTGATTTCCAGTGCCAGATCAGTGCTGCCAGCCACCAGTCGGGCCGCCGGATTGGCCGCCAGCAGGCGGCGCAACTCACTCAGCTCAACCGGTGCGTCAAAGCGCTTGCCCTCGTCATCTTCCAGGCTGGCGGCGCGCGCGCGGGTATCGCTGAAGGTCTGCGCCGGGGCCGGCTCAAACAGCGCGGCACCATCCCAGTGCTGCACCGCGTCCACCAGGGTGCGGCGGCCGGCTTCGAGAATCGGCCGATAACCGGTACAGCGGCACAGGTTGCCGGCTAGCGCCTCCATCAGCTGGTGCTCACTGGCGTTGCCTTCAGTGCCCACGACCTGCTGGTGCAGGCCCACCATAGACATGATGAAGCCCGGCGTACAAAAGCCGCACTGCGACCCGCTGCACTCGACCATGGCACGCTGCACCGGGTGGGCGTTATCAGCTGACAGGGCGTCCACGGTAATAAGGTGCTTGCCATGCAACGAGCCGATCAGGCTGATGCAACTGTTGATTGCCGTATAATGCGCGCCCGCGTCGTCGGCAGGGCTACCCAGCAGTACGGTACAAGCTCCGCAGTCACCGGAAGCGCATCCCTCCTTGGTGCCACTAAGCCGCTTTTTGGTGCGCAGCCAGTCGAGGATGCTCATGTTTGGGTCAGCACGGTCAAGTTTTTCCGGCTGGCCATTTAGATAGAACTCAATCACGGTCGTCTCCGCTCTATGCACGGTTTGGCCCATTCAGGCGGGTTCAGGCGTGGCGCCACAGCAGCGGCGCACACAGAGTCTACGGGTAGATTTGCAAAAACTTGACCAACTAGTCTGAAAAAATTGATTTTCAGCTTTTTCAGAGTTTTGGCAAGCAAATTGCTCTGACAGAAAATGTTGATTGATTGGTCAGTTATTAATAGGGCGTCGCCCGGCCTGTCATCTAGTAAACGCCGGTACAACGCCCATAGAGGAAACTGAATGGCAACCGCACAACGCCTGAAGCTGGAAAACATCGTCAAGGAGTACCCCGGATGCCGGGCGAATGACGGTGTCCAGCTCACAGTCAACGCAGGCGAAATCCATGCTTTGCTCGGCGAGAATGGCGCCGGCAAGAGCACCCTGATGAAAGTTATCTACGGCGTCATCCAGCCCGACGCCGGCAGCATCACCTGGAACGGCCACCCGCTGACCTTGCAGGGCCCCGCCCATGCCCGTGAACTGGGCATCGGCATGGTGTTCCAGCATTTCTCATTGTTTGAAACCCTGACAGTAGCCGAGAACATCGCCCTCAGCCTGCCCGCTGATCAGGCCCGCGACCGCCGCAAACTCGAAGCGCGCATCCGCGAGGTGTCTGAACACTACGGCATGGCGCTGGACCCGCGCCGCTACGTCAACAGCCTGTCGATTGGTGAGCGCCAGCGGGTCGAGATTGTGCGCTGCCTGATTCAGGACAGCTCGCTGCTGATCCTCGACGAGCCCACCTCGGTACTGACCCCGCAGGAGGTCGAGACGCTGTTTCGCACCCTGCGTCAGCTCTCGCAAGAAGGCTGCAGCATTCTGTTCATCAGCCACAAGCTGCAGGAAGTACGTGACCTTTGCCACCGCGCCACGGTGCTGCGCCAGGGCCGGGTAACCGGCGAGTGCAACCCGGGCGAGGTGAGCACCGATGACATCGCGCGCATGATGGTCGGCAACGAGACCCCGCTGTCGACTCAGGTAGAACCGCGCGAGCCGGGCGAGGTGCTGCTGGATGTGCGTGAACTCAACTACCGCACCAGCGACCCCTTTGGCGCCAGCCTGCAGGCACTGAGCATGAGCCTGCGCGCCGGCGAGATCGTCGGTATTGCCGGCGTGGCCGGTAACGGTCAGGACGAGCTGCTGCGCGCCCTGTCCGGCGAAGCGCTGGTCGGCAACGGCAGCATCAAGCTCGGCGGCATGGCCATCGGTCAGGCCAAACCGGGTGTACGTCGCCGCCTTGGCGTGGCAGTGGTGCCGGAAGAGCGCCTGGGTCGCGGCGCCGTGCCGTCCATGTCGCTGGTCGACAACAGCCTGCTGACCGCCTACGGCGAAGGCATGGTGAACAAGGGCTGGCTGGCGATGGGCAAGGTGCGTGACTACGCCAGCCGTATCGTCGAAGCCTTTGGCGTGCGCACCGCGAGCATCGACAGCCACGCCGCCAGTCTATCTGGCGGCAACCTGCAAAAATTCATCATCGGCCGTGAAGCGCTGCAGCAGCCCAAGCTGCTGGTCGCCTCGCACCCGACCTGGGGCGTTGATGTTGGCTCGGCGGTCGCCATTCACGAGGCGCTGGTGCGCCTGCGTGATGAGGGCGCTGCCGTGCTGCTGATCTCCGAGGATCTGGACGAACTGTTCCAGCTCTGTGGCCGCATGGGCGCAATCTGTGCCGGCCGCCTGTCGCCGCTGGTCAACACCAGCGAGCTGACCATTGAGCAACTCGGCCAATGGATGGCCGGTGATTTCCCCAGCGCCACACCTTCGGAGGTTTCCCATGCTGTCGCTTGAGCGTCGCGCCGTCGACTCCCGCGCCATGCAGTGGGCTTCCCCGCTGCTGGCGCTGGTCCTGACCATCATTACCGGTATGGGCATCTTCCTGGCCCTTGGCAAGGACCCGATTGAAGGTCTGACCTTCTTCTTCCTGACCCCGCTGAGCGACAAGCACGGCTGGGCCGAGCTGGGCCTGAAAATGGCGCCGCTGCTGCTGTGCGCAGCCGGCCTGACCATCTGCTACCGCGCCAAGCTGTGGAATATCGGCGCTGAAGGCCACTTCCTGATGGGTGCCCTGTGGGCCAGCGTTGCGGCGCTGCAACTGGGCGGCCAGAGCGACCCCTGGGTGCTGCCGCTGGTGCTGATCGCCGGCATGGTTGCCGGGGCCGCCTGGGCCCTGCTGGCCGGGGTGTTGAAGACGCAGTTCCACTGCAACGAGATCCTCACCACCATCATGCTCAACTACGTGGCCCTGAACCTGCTGCTGTACGCGGTACACGGCCCGCTGAAAGACCCGTACGGCTTCGGCTTTCCGCAGTCCGAGATGTTTGCCGCCGCAGCGCTGCTGCCCAAGCTGATCCCGGACACCCGCCTGCATATCGGCCTGCTGTTCGGCCTGCTGGCAGCGGTCGCAGTCGGCGTGCTGTTTGCCCGCACCTTTATCGGCTTTCAGCTCAAGGTGCTCGGTCAGGACGAACGCGCTGCAGCCTTCGCCGGCTTCCCGGCCAAGCGTCTGACCCTGCTGGCGTTCATTCTGGCCGGTGGTCTGGCCGGTCTGGCCGGCGCTAGTGAGGTGACGGGCCCGCTCGGTCAACTGGTGCCGCAGGTGTCGCCCGGTTACGGCTACACCGCGATCATTGTGGTGTTTCTCGGCCGCATGCAGGCGGTCGGCATCGTGCTGGCGGCGGCGCTGCTGGCGCTGACCTTTATGGGCGGCGAGATGCTGCAGATTGCCATGGCGCTGCCCAAGGCGATTACCGGGCTGTTCCAGGGGCTGCTGCTGTTCTACCTGCTGACCTGTGACGCATTTATTCACTACCGCATTCGCATTCGTCGGGCCCCCAAGGCCGTAGCAGGGGAGGCCTGAGATGGACGTCGTACTGATTACCAACGTACTCGCCGCGACCGTGGTCGCCGGCACCCCGCTGCTACTGGTCGCCCTGGGTGAACTGGTGTGCGAACGCTCCGGCGTACTCAACCTCGGCCAGGAAGGCATGATGCTGATGGGCGCGGTAATCGGCTTTATCGCCGCCACCGCCACCGGCAGCCTGAGCATGGGCGTGCTGGCTGCCATGCTGGGCGGCGTGCTGATGGCCATGCTGTTCGCGCTGATGGCCATCACCTTGGCGGCCAACCAGTATGCCGCCGGCCTGGCGCTGACCATCTTCGGCATTGGCCTGAGCTCCTTCGTGGGCAGCGGCTTTGTCGGCCAGTCGATCGACGGTTTCGACAAGATCGCCATTCCGCTGCTGTCCGACATCCCGGTTATCGGCCAGGTGCTGTTCAACCAGGACCTGCTGGTCTACGCATCCTTGCTGATCTTTGTCCTGGTGTTCTGCTTCCTCAAGTACAGCCGCGGCGGCCTGATCCTGCGCGCTGTCGGCGAGTCACCGGAAGCGGCCAACGCCAATGGCCTGCGCGTGCTGCCGGTGCGCTACATGGCGGTCGCCTTTGGCGGCGCCATGGCCGGCCTGGCCGGTGCCTACCTGTCGCTGGCCTACACCCCGATGTGGACCGAGAACATGACTGCCGGGCGCGGCTGGATCGCCCTGGCCCTGGTGGTATTCGCCACCTGGAAACCCGAGCGTGTGCTGCTCGGCGCCTACCTGTTTGGCGCCGCCAGCATCTTGCACCTGGTGCTGCAGGGGCTCGGCTGGAACAGCTCGACCGAGCTGCTGGCCATGCTGCCCTATGTCGTCACCATCATCGTTTTGGTGTTGTTGTCGTGGAATCCCGCGCGGACCCGTCTCAACACACCCCTATCAATCGGCCAACCCTATAGGCCGAGCAAATAACTTGAGCACCCATTATGCCAATCAAAACTAAATCACTTATTCCAGGAAGCATCGAATATGAGCACACTGCAAAAAACCCTGATCGCCGCGTGCATCGCCGGCGCCTTTGTCCCGGCTGCACACGCTGAGAAGTACTTCTCCGACTCCAGCATTTCGATTCTGTACAGCGACGACTATGCCCGCGCTAACTTCGACGGCGCTGGCAATAAGACCACGCAAACGTTCTTCACTTTCGAGAACGCGACCGGTCACGACTGGGGCAGCACCTTCTTCTTCGTTGACCGCAACCAGGGTCACGGCAAGGACAAGGACACTGACGATCTGTACGGCGAATTTGCGCCTAACCTGAGCCTGAGCTGGCTGACCGGCAACAAGCTGGGCGGCGACGGCCTGATCAAGGACTTTACCCTGTCCGGTCAGTACGAGTTTGGCGGCGGCACCAACGTCAACAACTACATGGTAGGTCCGGGTATCGACTGGAACATCCCGGGCTTCCAGTACGTCGGCACCCGCTTCTATCGCGTATGGAACAGCGAAACTGATGACGACTATCAGACCACCATCGTCTGGGGCATGCCGATGGAATTCGGCAAGACACGTATCCTGTTCGACGGTTACATTGACTGGTCCACTGCCGAAGACGACCACAAGTCCGACTTCCACTTCAACCCGCAGCTGAAGCTGGACCTGGGTAACTACCGTGGCAGCCCGGGCGTACTCTACGCAGGTATCGAGTACTCCTACTGGAACAACAAATACGGTCTGAATGATGATGTGATGGACACCGAAAGCGCCGTCAGCGCCCTGGTGAAATTCCACTTCTGACAACACCCGTGGGGCCGGCCAGTCCGGCCCCGCACTGGAACAAGGCAACGGACAACCATGACCAGCAAGAGCAAGCCACGGAGTTACAAACCCGGCCGCATTCGCGAGCGCAACCACGAGATTATCCTGGCCGCAGCGGAACAGGAATTTGCCTTGCACGGCTATCGCGGTGCCACCATCCAGAACATTGCCGAACGGGCTGAACTGCCCAAATCGAACGTGCTGTACTACTTCAGCAACAAGAAGAAGATCTACGCAGCCATGTTCGACGATATTCTCTCGCGCTGGAACGCCGTCTTCTCCAGCGTGACCGTTGACGACGACCCGGCCGAGGCGCTGGCCACCTTCATTCGCGCCAAGGTCGAGATGTCCCGTCTGTACCCGCTGGCCTCCCGGCTGTTTGCCATGGAAATCATGCAGGGTGCCCCCTTTTTGATGACCCACCTGCGCACCAACATGCGTGAATGGGTACGCGGCCGTGCCGCCGTCATGCAGCAGTGGATCGACCAGGGCCGCATGGCACCGGTAGATCCGGTGCAGCTGATTTTCCTGATCTGGTCCTCAACCCAGCACTACGCCGATTTTCAGGTACAGGTGCTGATGGTGGAGAACAAGGCCGAGTACGAACAGAAAGACTTTGACCACGCCGCCAACTTCCTCACCGAAGTGATCCTGCGTGGCTGCGGTCTGGCAGTACCCGAGACAACCGTGCAGAGTGTCCGCACGGCCTGAAGTAGCTAAACAGCCTCCCCCGGTGGCGCCGAGCCCTGGTGCGGAGGATAATGCCAACCCTTTTAATGTGTTCCGCTCGGACAGCCTCCGAGGAAGACATCAGCCAAGCTGACCGCTTCCGTGCCCGCCGTGCCGTCACAGTGTCCTGAACAGGCAACGCCCGTTCAGATTGCTATGAGGTGCATATGAATCACTTTGCGCTGCACGATGCAGCGATCTTTACCGTTGACCCAGACAACCGCGTCATCCCGCGCGGCACCCTGATCGTCGAGGACGGGCGCATCATCGCTGTCGGCCCGAGCGACGAGGTGATCATCCCGCCCGGCATGCCGGTCATCGACGCCAGCGGCCACGCGCTGCTGCCCGGCCTGATCGACGCCCATTCCCATTCCAGCCTGATGCGCGGCGTGACTGAAAACATGCAGCTGATGGAATGGCTGCCCTGGTATCAGCTCGAACACCGCGCCCTGACCGAGGAATACGCCTACCACTCGGCGCGCCTGTGCTACCTCGAAGCACTAAAGAGCGGCACCACCTGCGTGATGGACATGTACCGCTTTATGGCGCGCTGCGCCGATGCCGCCGGTGAGATCGGTCTGCGGGTGAATCTGGCGCCCTACGTGGCCGACGCACCCGGCAAGGACTTCTTCGCCACCCGCGCCGAAAACCGCGCCCTGATCCACAGCCACCACGGCGCGCAAAACGGCCGTATTCAGGTCTGGATGGGGCTGGAGCACCTGTTCTACTGCACCCCCGATGCCTATCGCGAAGCGCTGCAATGCCAGGCTGACTACGGCGTCGGCATTCACACCCACGCCAGCGAGCAAAAGGAAGAGGACGACGCCGTCAAAGCCGAGTTTGGCCGCCGCTCCATCGCCCAGCTCGATCACTACGGCATCCTCGGTGAGCGCACCCTGATCGCCCACTGCGTCTGGCTGACCGACGACGAAATCAAGCGCGTCGCCGACACCGGCACCAGTATCGCCCACTGCCCGATCAGCAACGCCAAGCTCGCCAGCGGCGTGGCCCGCGTACCGGAAATGCTCGCCGCCGGCATCACCGTCGGCATCGGCACCGACGGCCCGGTCTGCAACAACAGCCTCAGCCTGTTCGAAGAAATGAAATTCGCCTCGCTGATCCAGAAGGCCACCAGGCTGGATGCCACCGTGCTGCCCGCCGATCAGATTCTGCGCATGGCCACCATCAACGGCGCCCGCGCCTTGGGCCTCGGTGAGCGCACCGGCTCACTGGAAGTCGGCAAGCAGGCCGATCTGCTGCTGCTCGATCTGGCGCAACCCAACCTGACGCCGACCGAGATCAATGCAGCGGGCGGCAATTTGTTGTGGAATCTGGTCTTCGCCGCCGACGCCCGCAACGTGGCCGCGGTCTGGGTTGATGGCCGCCAGCTGATCGCCAATGGCCGCGCCACCCAGGTGAGTGAACAAACGGTTATCAGTGAAGCCCAGCAGCAGGGCCTCGCACTCTTTCAGCAGTGTCGCGATATCGCGCACCTGCGTACCTCGATGATCTAAACGACTGCCCGCCCGCAGTCAGGAGCCAAACCATGCAATCTCTGCCCCTTATCTCCGTCGCTGGCCTGAACAGCGAAGACCCGGCCGTCCGCGCCGAAACCGCCCGCCAGCTAGGCGTTGCCTGCCGTGAAATCGGCTTCTTCTACGCCGTCGATCACGGCATCCCGGCCGAAGTCATGGCCGGCGCGTTCGCCAACGCCAAACGCGTGTTCGAACTGCCGCTGGAAACCAAGCAGGACATGTCGATCAAGAAGTCGCCGCACAACCGCGGCTACGTCGCCATGGCCGATGAAAAGCTCAACCCGGAAGCGGGCGCCGACATGAAGGAAGCCTTTAACATCGGCACCGATTTCCCGGCCGATCACCCGGACGTACTGGCCGGCAAGCCCTTCCGCGGCGTGAACTTCTGGCCGCCAATCGACGGCTGGCGCGAGGCCATGCTCGGCTACTTCGACGGCTGCTTGAACCTCGGTCGGCTGATCCACAAGGGGTTTGCGATTGATCTGGGTCTGCCGGAAGACTTCTTCGTCAGCCACTTGGACAGCCCCATCGCCACCCTGCGCATGCTGCGCTACCCCGCCAGCGCCGGTCAGATCGACCGCGAAGACGGCGGCGCCGGCGCCCACACCGACTACGGCAACGTCACCCTGCTGGCCACCGACAAGGTTGCCGGCCTGCAGGTGCTGACCCGTCAGGGCCAATGGATCGACGCACCGCATGTAGAAGGCGCCTTTGTCTGCAACATCGGCGACTGCCTGATGCGCTGGAGCAACGACACCTACGTCTCTACCCCGCACCGCGTGCGCCCGCCGGAGCAGGAACGCTACTCCATCGCCTTCTTCCTGGAAGTGAACCCCGACTCCATCGTCGACCCGCGCGACGTGGTACCGAGTGAAGCGCCGAAGTACGAGCCCATTACCTGCGCCGAATACCTCGCCGCCCGCCTGAACGCGACTTACGAGCACCGGGTAGAACCGAGCTAAGCCACCACCGGGCAGGCCAAGCAGAAACCCGACTTGCCCGGCTACTGCAAGCCGGGCAAGTCGCGGAACAGCGCCAACGCCTCGGGGTTGGCCAAGGCGTCGGTGTTTTTCACCGGCAGCCCGTGCACCACGTTGCGCACCGCCAGTTCGACGATCTTGCCGCTGCGGGTGCGCGGGATGTCCGTAACCGCGATGATCTTCGCCGGTACATGACGCGGGGTGGCATTGGCGCGGATGACCTGGCGGATCTCGGCTTCCAGCGCCGCATCCAGCGTCACGCCGTCGCGCAGGCGCACAAACAGCACCACCCGCACATCGCCCTGCCACTGCTGGCCGATGGCGAGTGATTCCAGCACCGCTTCGACCTTTTCCACCTGCCGGTAGATTTCCGCGGTGCCGATACGCACACCACCCGGGTTGAGCACCGCGTCTGAGCGACCGTGGATGATCAGCCCGCCGTGCGGCGTCTCCTCGGCGTAATCGCCGTGCGCCCAGACGCCGGGGAAGCGCTCGAAGTAAGCGGCGCGGAAGCGGCTGCCGTCTTCGTCCTTCCAGAAGCCCAGCGGCATCGACGGGAAGGGCTTGCTGCAGACCAATTCGCCCTTGCCTTCACTGAACCGCTGGCCTTCGTCACCCCACACCTCGACCGCCATGCCCAGGCCCTTGCACTGCAGCTCACCACGCCAGACCGGCGCGGTCGGGTTGCCGAGAGCAAAGCAGGAGACGATGTCGGTGCCGCCGGAGATCGACGACAGGCACAGGTCCGGTTTGAAGCCGCGGTAGACGTAATCGAAGCCTTCGTGCGCCAGCGGTGAGCCGGTCGACAGCACCGCCTTCAGGCGGCTCAGCTGGTGGCTGCGGTTGGGCTCGACCCCGGCCTTTTCCAGCGCGGCGAGATACTTGGCGCTGGTGCCGAATACGCTGATGTTTTCCGCGTCGATCAGGTCGATCAGCCTCTCCGCCGCAGGCCGTTGAAAACCTACCTCCGTTGCCTTCGCTGCGTTAAAAACAGGCTCAGAATGCTCATTTACACCATGTAAACTCCGCTTCTTCGCCTGTTTTTGCCTTGCGCTGGCTGCCTCGCCCACGTTTTTCAAAGGCCTGCTAGCAGGCTCAAACGGTGAGCCGTCATACAGCACCAGCGTCGCACCCAGCGCCAGCCCGGAGACCAGCCAGTTCCACATCATCCAGCCGCAGGTGGTGAAGTAGAACAGCACGTCCTCGCTGCCGAGATCGGTGTGCAGGCCGTGTTCCTTGAGGTGCTGCAGCAGGGTGCCGCCAGCGCCATGGACGATGCACTTGGGCACTCCGGTGGTGCCGCTGGAATACAGGATGTAGAGCGGCTGGGCAAAGGGCAGGGCAGTGAACGCCGGGCTGCCGGCCGGCTGACTGACGTGGTCCCAGTGAACAGTGGATACCACCGACGCAAACTCCGCCAAACACGGCTGCACGCCACCATAAGGCACCACGATCAGCTGCTGCAGGCCAGCCAGCTGCGGCAGAATTTCCGCCAGCTTGCTGCTGATGTCCAGTTGCTTGCCAGCGTAGCGATAGCCGCTGCAGGCAATCAGTACCCGCGGCTCGATCTGCCCGAAGCGGTCGACCACGCCCTGCACACCAAAGTCCGGCGAGCAGGATGACCAGACCGCGCCAATACTGGCCGCCGCCAGCATACCCACCACGGTCTGCCAGGTATTGGGCATCAGCGCCGCAACACGGTCACCGGGCTGCACACCGAGCGCCAGCAGATGCTGCTGCAGCCCAGCTACCCGCGCGGCCAGCTCGGCGTAGCTCAGCTGTTCACGCTGGCCGTCTTCGCTGATCGCCACCAGCGCCGGATGATCGTCGCGACGCCGCAGCAGATGGGCGGCAAAATTCAGTTCGGCACCGGCAAACCACTGCGCGCCCGGCATAGCGTCTGCGTTATCCAGCACCCGCTGCGGCGGCGTGCTGAAGTCCACCGCAAAAAACTCGGCCACCGCCTGCCAAAAATCCGCAACCGCGCTGACGCTCCACTGATGCAGCGCCGCATAGTCAGCCAGCGCCAGAGCGTGGCGCTGATTAACGAAGCGCCGGAAGGCATCCATCCGACTGACCGCAACCCGCTCGGGCGACGGCCGCCACAAGGGTTTGCTCATGCCTGCTCCCGCGCCAGCAAGGCCCGCGCCACGCGCGAGCCGTTGGTTTTGCCCAGCACGTTGCAGATGTGCTGCCCGGCCTGCACCAGCGCGGCCATATCGACGCCCGTCTCGATCCCCAGCCCGTTGAGCAGGTAGAGCACGTCTTCGCTGGCGACGTTGCCGGTCGCGCCCTTGGCATACGGGCAACCGCCCAGCCCGGCGACCGAGCTGTCGAACACCGCCACGCCTTCCAGCAGGCTGGCGTGAATGTTCGCCAGCGCCTGCCCGTAGGTATCGTGAAAATGCCCGGCCAGCAAGCTGCGGTCGATATCGCGGCCAACCACCTCGATCAGCCGCCGGGTATCACCCGCAGTGCCGACGCCGATGGTGTCGCCCAGCGACACCTCGTAGCAGCCGCTGTCGAGCAGCTCGCGGGCAATCGCCGCCACCTGCTCCGGCGCCACGTCACCATCAATCGGACAACCGAGCACGCAGGAGATATAACCGCGCACCCGCACGCCGTGCTCCCTGGCCGCCGCCATGATCGGTTCAAAGCGTTGCAGACTCTCGGCAATCGAGCAGTTGATGTTCTTCTGGGAAAACCCCTCGCTGGCCGCGGCAAACACCGCCACTTCCTTCACACCGGCTTCCAGCGCCCCTTCAAACCCCTTGAGGTTCGGCGCCAGCGCCGCGTAGGTCACGCCGGGCTGTTGCTGGATCGCAGCAAATACTTCAGCCGAGCCGGCCATCTGCGGCACCCACTTGGGCGAGACGAAGCTGCCGACTTCGATATAACGCAGCCCGGCGGCGCTCAGGTCATCGACCAGACGCACCTTGTCGGCAACGCTGATCGGCTGTTTTTCATTTTGCAGGCCATCGCGCGGGCCCACTTCGACCAGTCGCACCTGTTGCGGCATGCTCATGCCGTTGCCTCCTCAGCGAGCGGTTGCAGCGCCACCAGCACCCGGCCTTCGTCAACCAGATCACCCTCGGCGCAGTGAACGGCCGTGACCTCTCCGGCCTCGGCAGCGCGAATACTGTGCTCCATTTTCATTGCCTCGACCACCACCAGCAACTCGCCGGCAGCCACCTGCTGACCCGGCTCGACCAGCACCCGCACCACGCTGCCGTTCATCGGTGCTGTCAGCCCGCCGTGGCCGTGTTGCCGGGCCTCTACCTCGCTGACCGGGTCTACCTGCGTGACCCGCTGCAGCTGCCCGTCCCACTCGACAAACAGCCACTGACCGCGCCGCTGCACGACGTGGCGACGGCCATCGACCAGCAACTGATCACCCAACAGGCTGACACCGGTAGCGGGCAGGGCGCGCGCCTCGGCCTCGCCACAGCGCAGATGCAGGCGCTGCTCGCCGGCCAGTCCGAGGCGCAACCCGGAGGAAGCGGCCCAAGGGCTGTGCGGGTCATCAGCCCGCGCAGCAGAGGGTGCCGTCAGCAACCAGGCACGGGCCGCCAGCGCCCAGAAGGCGTCGGGCAGCGGGGCCGGTGCAGGCAACAGGACGTCGGTATGACGGGCGATAAAACCAGTGTCCAGCTCGGCGGCAGCAAAGGCCGGATGCGCCAGCACCCGGCGCAGGAAGGCGAGGTTGCTGTGCACTCCGCCCAGCTGCTGCTCGGCCAGCATCGCCAGCAAGCGGCGGCGGGCGGTTTCCCGGTCTTCACCCCAGGCAATCAGCTTGCTCAGCATCGGATCGTAGAACGGCGAGATGCGGTCACCCTCGACCACCCCGCTGTCGACCCGCCGCCCAACGCCCCCCGCCGGCTCAAAGTACAGCGCCAGCTCGCCACTGGCGGGCAGAAAGTCCTGCTCCGGGTCTTCGGCGTAGAGCCGCACTTCAATCGCGTGACCGCGCAGCACGATCTGCTCCTGCGTCAGCGGCAGCGGCTGCCCTGCGGCCACGCGCAGCTGCCAGGCGACCAGATCCTGCCCGGTAATCAGCTCGGTGACCGGGTGCTCGACCTGCAGACGGGTATTCATCTCCATGAAGAAGAAGTCACCACGGGCGTCGAGCAGAAACTCCACGGTACCGGCGCCAACGTAGCCGATGGCCCGCGCGGCGGTTACCGCCGCCTCGCCCATGGCCCGGCGCAATTCCGGCGACAGGCCGGGCGCCGGCGCTTCTTCCACCACCTTCTGGTGCCGGCGCTGGATCGAGCAGTCACGCTCGGCCAGATACACCCCGTTGCCGTGCTGGTCGGCAAACACCTGAATCTCGACATGGCGCGGCTGCAGCACGTATTTCTCCACCAGCATGCGCGCATCACCAAAAGCAGCCTGTGCCTCACGCTGGGCAGAGGACAGCGCCTCGGCCAGCTGCGCCTCGCTCTCGACCACTTTCATACCCTTGCCACCGCCACCGGCTGCAGCCTTGAGCAGCACCGGGTAACCGATCTTGGCGGCTTCGACGCGGAAGGTCTCCAGCGCCTGATCGGCGCCGTGATAGCCCGGCACCAGCGGCACGCCGGCGGTTTCCATCAGCGCCTTGGCCGCCGACTTGCTGCCCATGGCGTCAATTGCGCTGGCGGGCGGGCCGACGAAGATCAACCCGGCGGCATCAACCGCGCGGGCGAAATCGGCGTTCTCGGAGAGAAAGCCGTAACCGGGGTGAATCGCCTGGGCACCGGTGGCCTTGGCCGCGGCGATAATCGCCTCAACCCGCAGATAACTCTCGCTCGGCCGCGCGCCACCCAGGTTGACCGCCTGATCGGCGCAGCGCACGTGCAGGGCGTCGCGGTCGGTATCGCTGTGTACCGCCACAGTGGCGATACCCAGTTCGCGCGCGGTGCGCATGATGCGGCAGGCAATTTCGCCGCGGTTGGCAATCAGCAGGGAATCAATCATGGCTCGCGCACCAGTCGGGTTGGCGTTTTTCCAGAAAGGCCGACAGGCCCTCCTGACCTTCGGGGCTGATCCGCACCCGGGCAATCGCGGCCTCGGTGTAGCGGCGCAGCGGGGTGCTCATTTCACCCAGCCCGACCTCCTGCAACAGCGCCTTGGTGGCCATCATCGCCTGCGGGCCGTTCTGCAGCAGGTTGCCGACCCACTGCGCCAGCGCCGCGTCCAACTCAGCCGCCGGATAGCACTCGGCGAGCAGCCCCAGTTCGCGGGCGCGCAGGCCGTCAAAGCGTTCGGCGGTCAGCGCGTAGCGGCGGGTAGCGCGAGCGCCGATGGCCTGGGTGACATAGGGGCTGATCACCGCCGGCAGCAGGCCGATGCGCACCTCAGACAGGCTGAATAGCGCATCCTCGGCGCCAATCGCCATGTCGCAGCAACTGATCAGCCCGAGCGCGCCGCCAAAGGCCGCGCCCTGTACCACCGCCAGCGTCGGCACCTTGAGCTGCGCCAGCGACGCCATCAGCTGCGCCAGCTCGCGGGCGTCATCCAGATTGGCGTTGTAATCCAGCGCCGCGCAGTCGCGCATCCAGGCCAGATCGGCACCGGCGGAAAAGTGCTTGCCGCGGCCGCGCAGCAACATAAAGCGCACCGCCGGGTTAGCCGCCACCGCATCCAGCGCATCCAGCAGCTCGCGGATCATCTCGGCGTTGAAGGCGTTGTTCTTGTCAGGGCGTGCCAGCCAAAGGGTGGCGATGCCCTGCGCGGAAAATTCCAGTTCCAGGGTGTGGTACTGACTCATGGTCGTCATCTCGCTTGCCCGCAGGCTACATGCGGAACACGCCGAAGCGGGTCGCTTCGATCGGTGCGTTGAGTGCGGCGGAAATCGCCAACCCGAGTACATCACGGGTCTGCGCCGGGTCGATCACGCCGTCGTCCCACAGGCGGGCGCTGGCGTAATAGGGGTGGCCCTGACGTTCGTACTGATCGAGGATCGGACGGCGCAAGGCCTCGGCCTGCTCGGCGCTGAACTGCTCGCCACTGCGCTCGGCCTGCTCCTGCTTGACCTGCACCAGCACGCCCGCGGCCTGTTCGGCGCCCATCACCGAGATGCGCGCGTTCGGCCACATCCAGAGAAAGCGCGGGTCATAGGCGCGGCCGCACATGCCGTAGTTACCGGCGCCAAAACTGCCGCCGATGATCACCGTGAACTTGGGCACCCGGGCACAGGCCACAGCGGTTACCAGCTTGGCGCCGTGCTTGGCGATGCCGCCTTCCTCGTATTTTTTGCCGACCATAAAGCCGGTGATGTTCTGCAGGAACAGCAGCGGAATGCCGCGCTGGCAGGCCAGCTCGATAAAGTTCGCGCCCTTCTGCGCGGCCTCGGAAAACAGGATGCCGTTGTTGGCCAGAATCGCCACCGGGTAGCCGTGCAGGTGCGCAAACCCGCAGACCAGCGTGGTGCCGAACAGCGCCTTGAACTCATCGAACGCGCTGTCGTCGACCAGCCGCGCAATCACCTCGCGCACGTCGAACGGCTGCTTGCTGTCAGCCGGAATCACCCCGTACAGCTCCTCCACCGGATAGCGTGGCGGCAGCGCGGCGCGCCGGTTCAGCTCGCCCTGCTTGTGCCAGTTCAGATTGGCGATGCAGCGGCGGGCCAGAGCCAGCGCGTGCTCGTCGTTCTCGGCGTAATGATCGGCCACCCCGGAGGTGCGGCAGTGTACATCGGCGCCGCCCAGCGCCTCGGCGCTGACCACCTCGCCAGTCGCGGCCTTCACCAACGGCGGCCCGGCGAGGAAGATGGTCGCCTGCTCGCGCACCATGATGGTTTCGTCGGCCATCGCCGGCACATAGGCGCCACCGGCGGTGCACGAGCCCATCACCACGGCGATCTGCGGAATGCCCGCGGCGCTCATATTGGCCTGATTAAAGAAGATCCGCCCGAAGTGCTCGCGGTCCGGGAACACCTCGTCCTGACGCGGCAGGTTGGCGCCGCCCGAATCAACCAGATAGACGCAGGGTAGGCGGTTCTCACGGGCGATGGTTTGCGCCCGCAGGTGCTTCTTCACGCTCAGCGGATAGTAGGAACCACCCTTCACCGTGGCGT
Source organism: Halopseudomonas pachastrellae (assembly GCF_900114765.1). Taxonomy (GTDB): domain Bacteria; phylum Pseudomonadota; class Gammaproteobacteria; order Pseudomonadales; family Pseudomonadaceae; genus Halopseudomonas; species Halopseudomonas pachastrellae. Next base: position 117,318 of record NZ_FOUD01000003.1, on the reverse strand, counting down.
CATTGGCTATGATCATGCACTCAACGCCCTCGATCCGACCGATACCGGCGATCACCCCGGCGGCCGGCACCGACTCGCCATAGACCTCATGGGCGGCCAGTTGACCGATCTCCAGAAAGGCTGAGCCGGGGTCGAGCAGGGCATCCACGCGCTGGCGCGGCAGCAGTTTGCCACGCGCCAGATGTCGCGCATTGGCCGCATCGCCACCGCCCTCGGCAACGGCTGCGAGCAGCCGCTGCAGGTCGCTGACCAGGGAGCGCATGGCCGTTGTGTTGGCCTGAAACTCGGTGGAGGTTGGGTTGATTTGGGTTGTTAGCAGGGTCATTGCGCACGCTCCCTGGCCAGCTGCAAGCTGCAAGCTATAAGCCGCAAGCTGCACTGAGCTGTCTGGGAGTTAAGGGCACGGAGCCACGATAAGCGTTGGACTCTCGTCCGGTAAAAACCGTGGAGTGGCCGGGGTTGGCTTGCCGCTTGTAGCTTGCAGCTGCCTCACCGCGTTTCATTAAAAAGCTCCCGTCCAATCAACATCCGCCGAATCTCGCTGGTGCCCGCCCCAATCTCGTACAGCTTGGCGTCGCGCAGCAGGCGACCGGTGGGGTAATCGTTGATGTAACCGTTGCCGCCGAGAATCTGGATCGCGTCCAGCGCCATCTGCGTCGCGCGCTCGGCGGTGTAGAGAATTACCCCGGCGGCGTCCTTGCGGGTGGTCTCGCCACGGTCGCAGGCCTGCGCCACTGTGTAGAGATAGGCGCGGCTGGCGTTCAGCTGGGTGTACATGTCGGCGACCTTGCCCTGAATCAGCTGAAACTCGCCGATGCTCTGGCCAAACTGCTGGCGGTCGTGGATATAGGGCACCACCACGTCCATGCAGCTCTGCATGATCCCGGTCGGGCCACCGGAGAGCACCACGCGCTCGTAATCCAGCCCGCTCATCAGCACCTTCACGCCGCCGTTGTACTGACCAAGGATGTTCTCCACCGGCACCTCGACGTTGTTGAACACCAGCTCACAGGTGTTCGAGCCGCGCATGCCCAGCTTGTCCAACTTGGGGCTACGGGAGAAGCCAGCCCAGTCGCGCTCGACGATAAAAGCGGTGATGCCGTGAGGGCCAAGCTCCGGTTCGGTCTTGGCGTAGATGACGTAAACGTGCGCGTCCGGGCCGTTAGTGATCCACATCTTGCTGCCATTGAGCACGAAGTGATCGCCCCGGCGCTCAGCCCTCAACTTCATGCTGACCACATCGGAACCAGCGTTCGGCTCGCTCATCGCCAGCGCCCCGATGTGCTCACCGCTGATCAACCTGGGCAGGTACTTCGCCTTCTGCTCTGGCGTGCCATTGCGGTTGATCTGGTTCACGCACAGATTCGAGTGCGCCCCGTAGGACAAACCCACCGACGCCGACCCACGGCTGATCTCCTCCATCGCCACCACATGCGCCAGATACCCCAGCCCCGAGCCGCCGTACTCCTCAGGCACGGTAATACCCAGCAGCCCCATGTCACCAAAGCGCCGCCACATATCCTGCGGAAACTGATTCTCCCGGTCGATCTCGGCGGCACGGGTTGCCAGCTCGCCATCAACCAGATTGCGGGTCTGCTCGCGCAGCATGTCGATGGTCTCGCCAAGACCGAAGTTCAGCGATGGGTAATGCATGGGGTCACCTGTATTTGTTTTTATTTAGGCTTTAAAAGGGAGAGCGGACGGCTAGCGGGTCTGTTCCAGCGCCGTTCGACAGCGCTCCTCCGCGGTATCCAGCTCGATCTGCATCTGCTCGATATCCAGCAACTGCTGCGCCAGCTGCGCACGGCGCTGGGTGATCTTGTCCAGGAAGGTTTCCAGCTGCTTACGATTGCCGTGGCCCGGGTCGTACAGCTCAATCAGCTCCCGACACTCCGCCAGCGAAAACCCAATGCGCTTACCACGCAGAATCAGCTTGAGAATCACCTTGTCCCGAGGACTATAAACCCGCTCCTGCCCACGACGCTCGGGGCTGAGCATGTTCTGCTCCTCATAAAAACGAATCGCCCGCGTGGTGATATCCAGCTCACGGGCGAGGTCGGAAATGCTGTAGGTCTGGGTCATGGAGCGTCTTTGATGGCTGCTTTACGTTAACGTAAAGGTAAGCCAGTGAACGCTGGTGCGTCAAGCGGGAAGCGGGAAGCGGGAAGCGGGAAGCGGGAAGCGGGAAGCGGGAAGCTATCACTATGGAATGCGTTGGGGGCAAGTATTACTACCATCGGCAGCCGCAACTATCTATCGCATCCCTCGTAGCGGCATACCTTCATTGCCGCGCTCACTAGGCGCTAGGCGTCGGCATGATGAAATAACAGTCTACGTCTGCTCGCAAATTGAGAACACGAGCGTGCCGGAAGCCAATGCAGTCGATAATCTGGTAACGTTGATAATGTGGCAACTGCTATAAACTATATCTACGCTCGTCGAATAGCTTAGTTTGAAATGCTGAACGTCTAGTTAGCTAGAATTTGAAAAATGGAAATTCCACATGAAAACAGCAATTCCAGACGATAGCAAAGAGTTCTGCAGAGATATAAACATTCCGCCCTTAGCTCCGGGCGAAGAAAGCTATTATGCCGGACTTGTGCGAGCTGAGGGCAACGACAGACTGTATGAGCTGGCTCAATTTCTAAACTATCTGGCCAGATTTCGAAACCAAGATATTATTGAAGAGATTGACCCTCGCCTACATGTACTTACCATAAAAAAATCTAAGAGCTTAAGCGAACTGAGAAAAAATCATATATTGACACCTGCAATTGGCGCGCCGGAAAGTTGCGCAAAGCATGGGCAAGTTTTAGAAAGTTTAAAGATAGCGAGGCTGAGAGTTTAGATCACTTAAACAGACTTTGTTTTTTGATCGAAAGCATAAAAATACACAACTCGTTGAAGTCTGGATTCGCTAGAAACAAAACAATTGAACGAGCCATCAAGCGAGACTGCAATAAGGTCCGCGAAATTTATCCTTTTTTGAAGCCAAAGACACGCCCCTTTGAAACCATTAAAAAAAAGCGATTCAGAGTCGAGACAGAAAAGGAGCGAATGACTCGCCTTATCGAGCAATTAAATGTGGATAAGCTGGAAAACCCCTATCGTGACACACCAAGAATTGGCATGGGCCTTAAGAGTGGCTACAAACCCCATAGAGTAAGTCGAAATGAGGTTTTAGTCGACGAAAAAACAAGCAACAAGTTGATTAACGAAAGATCCATACTTTATGCCGCAGGATGGGCTCCACCCAGAAGCGATGAAGATAATTAGTTCAGTAAAATTTTTTCGGAAATAAGCCGGGACGGCTGAAAATTTCTGCGCAATTAATTTTCATCCGAACCAAATTATTTGCGCACAAACTAGACCCTATCTAGAGCCCTATAAGTTACCGAAAACATGGATCGAGTTATAAGAAACGGGGTCAGATTAATATTTGCGACGTTAATGTTCAACTGCCCCAGCTTTCCAATTTCTTTTTTTCGCTGCCAACCTTGGTCCACTGTCGGTATTTAGGGCTTGCAAAGAGCTATCAGTTATAAGAGTTACATATGAAAAGCAGAATGCACGGGCCCAATCCCCGTTTACGCGGGCGAGTAGCGCAGGGCTGGCGGGAAAAAGAGCCGTAGGATGTTTGAGGCGCGAAGCGCCGAGTTTTACGGCTCCCCGCCAGACCGAGCAACGCAGCGAACCCGAAGGGCCGCGTAGTCGGGTGCCCGGGGGGATCGCCAAGGGGGGCCGGGCAAGCGGCCCCCCTTGGCTCGCCGTGAAGGCGAAAGACGGGTTAAAGAGCAATGCAGATTTCTAACTGCAGCACGGGGTTGCCGACAGCACGGGCACGGCATGCCATGCCCCTACGGAAGCGATGTGTCAGCTGTGCTGAAACGTCACTTCCGCCTGAACACCAACACCAACCCCACCACAATCGCCCCCATCCCCAACAGACTCAACGCCGCCATGCGATTCCCCAGGAACAGGAAATCCAGCAGCGCGGTGCAGCCGGGCATCAAGTAGAACAGGCTAGTGACGTTGACCAGATTGCCCATGCGGATCAGCCGGTACAGCAACAGGGTCGCGCCGACCGAGATCAATACGCCCATGTACAACAGCGGCACGATAAAACCGACGCTCCACTCCACCTCAAACGGCTGAAAGGGCGCAACCACCGCGCACATCAGCAGGCCGATGGCGTATTGCAGCGGTAGTACGTCCATGGGTGATTGTTGAATCCCCTTCTGGAAGATAGAACCCAGGGTGATGCACAGCAAAGCCGCCAGCGACAGGGCGATGCCCAGCAGCGAAAAACGCGCCGCCAGCAAGCTGTCGAGCACCACCAGCGTCAGGCCTCCGAGCGCCAGCAGCAAACCCAATACCCGCAACAGGTTGGCGCGGCGTTCGACCAGCATCAGGGTAAGGATCGGCTGCACGCCCAGCACCGTTGCCAGCACCCCGGGCGTGAGCCCGGCGTCCAGCGAGAGCAGGTAGAAGATGGTGTAGCCGCCGGTCAGCAGCACCCCGACCAGCGCTACTTGCTTGCGGGTACCGCGCGCCGGCAACCAGCGGCGCCGGGTGAGCGCCAGCAACCCGAGGGCGGCGCAGGCGAGTACAAAGCGCAGCAGCAGAAAGGCAAAGGCGGAGGCGTGTTCCAGCCCCCATTTGGAGAAGATCGCGCCGGCGCTCCAGAGCAGCACGAACAGCGCAGTCGGGCCAATGGCGGCCCAGTTCAAACGTTGAATAAACATATGTCACCTGTCAGGACACAGGTTCGCCCCACGGCATCACGCCAGTCAGGGAGAACAGAAATCAGAAAAGGGGTAGTGAGATCAGTGCGCCGGTGGCGGTGAAGCCACTGCAGCCACGATGGCTACGCCAGGAGGGGTGACCGGCAGGCAGGCCACGGCAGCCTGCACACGCGCAACCACACCGGCAAGCGCGGGGCGGTTTACAACAGCGGTGGTCTGGGCAGTGGACATGCGGTCACTCTGGACAGGTAAAAACGAAAGGTTGCCGTTTGACGGTTTGGTGAGACTAGCACCGTGATGGTGCGCGGGCAACCTGGGAGGGATGGTCTGCGCAGAACGTCACAGGCCCCACGGCCACGGCATGCCGTGGAGAGGCGAGTCAGTCCGACGTGAAGCATGCACGGACCCAATCCCCGTTTACGCGGGCGAGTAGCGCAGATTTATCGGGAAAAAGAGTCATAGGATGTCTGAGGAGCGCAGCGACGAGTTTTATGACTCCCCGATAAATAGAGCAACGCAGCGAACCCGAAGGGCCGCGTAGTCGGGTGCCCGGGGGGATCGCCAAGGGGGGCCGGGCAAGCGGCCCCCTTTGGCTCGCCGTGAAGGCGAAAAGCGGATGATCAGACAGCGCCGAAGTGACCGCTGAGCCGCATGGAACCTCGCCTACGCGAGGATGACGTGTGGGGGGGGCATGCCTAGTGCATAACGCCAGTCTGGATAGCAGGCGCACAGGCGCTCAAAACCCCTCCAACACCAATTTCCCCCGCGCCTTGCCACTCTCCAGCAACGCATGCGCACGCTTGAGATTGGCCGCGTTGATCGCGCCGTAGTGCTCACCCAGGGTGCTGCGCAGGGTGCCGGCATCGACCAGTTCGGCGACCCGTTGCAGCAACTTACCCTGCTCGGCCATGTCGGCGGTTTCGAACATGCTGCGGGTAAACATGAACTCCCAATGGAAAGACGCGCACTTGCGCTTGAGCACGCTCATGTCGAGCGGGCCGAAGTCATCGATCACGCCGAGGCGGCCCTGCGGGGCGATGCAGTCGCCGTATTGCGGGTAGTGCTGATCGGTGTGGGTCAACGAGGCGATCAGTTCGACCTCCTTGATACCCAGCGCCTGCAACTGCGGCAGCAACGGCTGGCTGTGGTCGATGAGGTGATGTGCACCCAGGCCCTGCACCCACTTGACGCTCTCGGCGCGGGCGGCGGTGCCGACCACGGTGAGTTTGGTCAACTGGCGGGCGAGCTGGACCAGAATCGAGCCGACGCCACCAGCGGCGCCAACCACCAGCAGGGTCTGGCCCTCACCGCCGCCCTCACTCACACCCAGGCGATCAAACAGCAGCTCCCAGGCGGTGATTGCGGTCAACGGCAGCGCAGCGGCTTCTGCGGCGGACAGCGACAGCGGCGCGTGGGCAGCGATGCGGGCGTCGACCAGTTGATACTCGGCGTTGCTGCCGGGCCGCTCCAGCGCACCGGCGTAGTAGACCCGATCGCCAGCGGCAAAACCGGATACGGACGCGCCGCAGCTGACTACTTCACCGACTGCGTCCCAGCCGATGACTTCCGGGGTATCGCCAGTGGCAGAGCGGCGCGAACGAATCTTGGTGTCAACCGGGTTAACCGACACGGCGGCAACCTTGACCAGCAAGTCCTGCGGGCCGGGGGCGGGCATGGGCAGTTCCAGGTCAATCAGGGCATCGGCGCGGTCCAACGCGCCAGCTTCAAAGTATCCAATCGCTTTCATTCGGGTGCCTCCGGGGCTGTTCGGTCAGTTGCGTACAGCTTGACTTGCGCGGATGCGAAGAAAAAGATGCGCAAAAGCAAATCACTTTATTGATTACGATGAAAATCCAACGACTCGACGACTTGGCGCTGTTCCTCACTACGGTAGACGCCGGCAGCTTTTCTGCCGCGGCGCGCCAGCTGGACGTGGCGCCGGCGGTTGCCAGTGCGGCAATCAAGCGGCTGGAAGCGCAGCTGGGCGTGCGGCTGTTCGAGCGCACCACCCGCCGCCTGCGCCTGAGCGAAGCGGGTGAGCGCTTTTTGCCCGACGCCCGCCAAGCCTGGCAGCACCTGCGTGACGCCGAACAGGCGCTGGACGCCGACGCCCACGCGCTGACCGGCACCCTGCGCCTGACCCTGCCATCCAACCTGGCGCGCAGCCATCTGCTCGACTGGTTGGAGGACTATCTGGCCGAGCGCCCGGCGGTGCGGCTGGAGATGCAGGTGAGTGACCGGGTGGCGGATCTGTACCAGCAGCCGATTGATCTGGCGGTGCGCTATGGTCAGCCGGAAGACTCGCGCTTTATCGCCCTGCCGCTGGCCCCGGACAACCGCCGGGTATTGGTCGCCTCACCGGATTATCTGGCCCGTCACGGCAAACCCGGCTCGCTGACCGAGCTGCAACAGCACGCCTGTCTGCTCTATCGACTGGGCGACGCGGTGCACGACCGTTGGCGCTTCGACCTGCCGGGCGAGCCTCAGATCAAGGTGCGTGGTACGCGCATCAGCGACGACGGCGATGTGGTGCGGCTGTGGGCGCTGCGCGGGCTGGGCGTGGCGTACAAGTCTTATCTGGATGTATCCCGCGAACTCGCCTCGGGCGAGCTGGTGCAACTGTTGCCGGAGCTGCCGGGCGAACTGGCGCCCGTGCACCTGTTGCTGATTCATCGCCAACGCCTGAACCCGGCGTTGCGCGAGCTGGCGCAGGCGATGGCGCGTTTCTGTCAGCAGCTGTGATGCGCTGCTACTCGCCGCACTGCTGCCCTAGCGCGGCGGTGCGCGCCTCGGGCGCCAACGCGCCTAATGCCTCCACCCGCTGGTGAAAGTCAGCCCAGCCATTGCTGCGCTGATAAAGACACTCAAACGCCGGAACCCACTGGTCGTAAAGGCCGAACGGCAACAGGCGAGCATTGTTCAGGTCTGCGGCAAACCAGTGATCAAAGCGTTTGTCGCCGCCCCATTCGCTGTCACGCAGGCTGGCGTAGTCGCTGCGCAGCTGGGCGAGGATCGCGGCCTTGCGGGGGCGCTTGGCGGCGTCTGACTGATCGCTCTGATAGAGCGTCTCCAACTCGCTGCGCGCCGCCAGTACCAGCTCAACAAACGCCCGCTCTCGCTCGCGCCCGGCCGGATCGTGGGCTGCGCGCCCCGCACTCTTGAGCCATTCACGCTGGCCCTGCTGGCCGACGAAGCTGGCGTAGGACTCGTTGAAGGCGGTGTCGTCCTTCGCATAAAACCGCTGGTGCGCCAGCTCGTGAAACAGCATCTCGGCCAGATAGTCGTCGCTCCAGTGCAGCATGGAGCTGAACAGCGGGTCGTCATACCAGCCGAGGGTGGAGTAGGCGGGGATGCCGGCGACATAAACATCCTTGCCACGCTCATGCCAGTCCGCGGCGGCCTGCTCGGCGCGGGTCTTGTCGAAGTAGCCCTTGTAGGCGATGCAGCCGAAGAACGGGTAGCAGTGCGGCACAGCTTGCAGTGACAGCTCGTCGGTGACGAACAGATTCCACAACGGATAGGCGCCGGGCAACGCGGCGTAGCGGGTGTAGGTGGTGTTATCCGGCAGCGCCAGCGCCGCTACCGCATACTGGCGAATCTGGCTGGCGGTGCGCAGGCGTTCGGCCAGCTGCGGATCGGTCTGCGGGTCGGCAATCACCTGCTCGATAGGTTCGGCACGCGCCATCAACGCGCGCTGGCCCTGCCAGCTCTGATACAGGTAGCCGACCGAGCTGCAGCCCGACAGCCAAAGCAGGCAGGCGCCAAGACCAAGAATCGCGAGGCGCTTCATGCGTCGGCCTGCTGCAGGCCGTTGCCGAGCCAATCGGCCAATTGCTGCGCCGGGCCCTGCGGCTGGCGCTCAGGCACCCAGAGACCGAGCTGGTGGCGAGTCTCGACAAAGCCCCAGGGCGCAAGCAGGCGGCCAGCGGCGATGTCGTCGGCGACCAACAACTGCGGCGCGATGGCCACGCCAAGACCGGAGAGCGCCGCTTCCAGCAGGTAGTACAGATGTTCAAAGCCCTGACCGGCGCGCAACTGGCTAGCGTCCAAGCCCTGCAGATCGGCCCAGTCGGTCCAGGCACCGGGGCGCGAGCGAGTGTGCAGCAGGGCTTCTCCCAACAGTATCTCGGCGGGTTGGTTCAGCAGCCGGGCGGCTCCGGCGTAGCGCGGGCTGAGTACCGGGCCGATGCGCTCCTGGCGTAATGGATACACCCGCATGTCGGCCGGCCACGGTGGCGCGGCATAGAGCAGGGTGGCGCTGACGCCGGGGCGGCGCGGGTCCAGTTCGCCTTCAGAGGCAGACAGGTGCAGGTTCAGCTCCGGCAACTCGGCGTTCAGGCGGTCCAGTCGTGGGATAAACCAGCGCGCCAGCAGGCTGCCGGGGCAGGCAAGTAGAAAGGGCGCTTGCTGCTGATTTTGCCGCAGCGCGGAGCACGCCTCGCGCAGGCCGCCAAAGGCATCGCGGCAGGCATCGCGCAGCTGACGGCCAGCCGGAGTCAGGCTGATGCCACGCCCGGCCTTGCTGAACAACGCGACGCCCAGTTCGTCCTCAAGCTGACGAATCTGCCGACTGACCGCGCCGTGGGTGACGTGCAGCTCACTCGCCGCCTGACTCACGCTTTCCAGCCGGGCGGCGGCTTCAAAGGCACGCAAGGCATTCAATGAGGGGAGATGTCGGGCCATTTAACTTGTCACTTTTTCTCACAGGTTGCGGCCATCTTATCGATTTTTTCCGCACGCTGTCTGCCCTAACCTGCCTGCATTCTTCAGGAGGTATGCCATGCCCGATCAAAATTATCGCCGTGAGGCCGACGCGCTCGGTCAGTTCGGCCAGTTTGGCGGCCGCTTTGTGGCCGAGTCGCTGATGCCGCTGGTGCTGCAGCTGGAACAGGCCTACAACGAGGCCCGTGCCGAGCCCACGTTCATCGCCGAGCTGGATCAGTTCAACGCCGAGTTCGTCGGCCGCCCCAGCCCGCTGTATTTCGCCGAGCGGCTGACCGAGCAGTACGGCGGCGCGAAGATCTTCTTCAAGCGCGAAGAGTTGAATCACACCGGCGCGCACAAGATCAACAACTGCATCGGTCAGGCTCTGCTGGCCCGCCGCATGGGCAAGCAGCGGATCATCGCCGAGACCGGTGCCGGCATGCACGGCGTGGCCACAGCTACCGTGTGCGCGCGCTTCGGCCTGCAATGCGTGGTCTACATGGGCGCGACCGACATTCACCGTCAGCGCGACAACGTCGCCCGCATGCGCCTGCTGGGCGCCGAGATCGTGCCTGTCACCTCCGGCACCGGCACCCTGAAAGACGCCATGAACGAGGCGCTGCGCGACTGGGTAACCAACGTCGACAACACCTTCTACATGATCGGCACCGTGGCCGGTCCGCACCCCTACCCGACGCTGGTACGCGACTTTCAGGCGATCATCGGCCGCGAGGCGCACCAGCAGATGCTGGAACGCGAAGGCCGTCTGCCCGACAGCCTGGTCGCCTGTATCGGCGGTGGCTCCAACGCCATGGGCCTGTTCCACCCGTTCCTCGATTACCCCGAGGTGCAGATGGTCGGCGTGGAAGCGGCCGGTCACGGCATCGACACCGGCAAGCACGCCGCCAGCCTGAAGGGCGGCACGCCCGGCGTGCTGCACGGCAACCGCACCTACCTGCTGCAAGACGGTGACGGTCAGATCGCCGACGCCCACTCGATCTCCGCCGGTCTGGACTACCCCGGCATTGGCCCCGAACACGCCTGGCTGCACGAGCAGGGCCGCGTCGAATACGTTGCGGTAACCGACCAGCAGGCGCTGGACGCCTTCCACAACTGCTGCCGCACCGAAGGCATCATCCCGGCGCTGGAAACCTCACACGCGCTGGCCGAAGTCGCCCGCCGCGCACCGACGCTGCCAAAAGATCACCTGATGGTGGTCTGCCTGTCTGGCCGTGGTGACAAGGATATGCCGACGATTCTGGAGGCAGGCTTGTGAGAAACGTATTCGAGGCAGGACATGCAAGGCAAAAACAGGCGAAAAAGCGCAGTTTATGCCTGATAAATGAGCATTTTGAGCCTGTTTTTAACGCAGCAGGTGCAACGCAGATAGTTTCTCATAGCCTGCCGGGTTTGATGGAGGAAGCACAATGAGCCGTCTCGAACAACGCTTTGCCGACTGCGCCCGCGACAACCGCGCCGCGCTGGTGACCTATATCTGCGCCGGTGACCCGGACTTCGACACCAGTCTGGAACTTCTGAAAGGGCTGCCTGCCGCAGGCGCCGACATCATCGAACTGGGCATGCCGTTCAGTGACCCGACCGCCGACGGCCCGACCATTCAGGCTGCCGCCCTGCGCGCCCTGCAAGGCGGACAAAACCAGCAGCGCACGCTGGAGTTGGTGCGCGCCTTCCGCGCGCAGGACCAGAGCACGCCGCTGGTGCTGATGGGCTACTACAACCCGATTCACCGCTATGGTGGCGAAGCCTTTGTGCGTGATGCAGCTGCAGCCGGTGTCGACGCGCTACTGGTGGTTGATTTGCCGCCGGAGCACGACAACGAACTGGGGCCGATGGCCCGCGACTACGGCGTGCAGATGATCCGCCTGGCGACACCCACCACCGACGCCCAGCGCCTGCCCAAGGTGCTGGATCGCGCCAGCGGCTTTCTCTACTACGTGTCACACAACGGCGTAACCGGGGTGGGTGCAGCGGATCACACCGCCGTGGCGCAGGCACTGGACGGCATTCGCGCGCAGAGCACAGTGCCGATCTGCGTTGGTTTCGGCGTACGCCGGGCCGAGCAAGCCGCGCCGCTGGCACAGGTCGCCGATGGGGTAGTGGTGGGGTCAGCGCTGATTGAGGCGCTGCAGCAGGGCGGCGTGGCAGCGGCGCTCGAGCTGACTGCCGAGCTGGCCGCTGCGATGCCGCGTCAGGCCTGACGCAACGCGGCCAGTACCGGCGCGGTGTCCGGACGGACGCCGCGCCACAGGGCAAAGGCTTCGGCGGCCTGCTCCACCAGCATGCCGAAGCCATCGATGCAGCGCGCCGCGCCGCGCTCGCTGGCCCAACGGTTGAACGGCGTTTCTTCAGCGCCGTACATCATGTCGTAGCACCAGGTGTGGCCGGGCTTGATCAGGCTGTCCGGAATAGGCGGCAATTCACCGGCCAGACTCGCTGACGTCGCATTGATGATCAGATCGACCGGCTCTACCAGCCATTGCAGACCCGCGGCGGCAATCGGCCCCTGATCGACAAACAGCGCCGCCAGCTCTTCTGCCTTGCTGACCGTGCGGTTGATCACGCACAGATGCTGCGGACCTGCCGCCAGCAGCGGCTGAATTACCCCGCGAGCGGCACCGCCGGCACCGACCAGCAGCACACTCAAACCTTTCAGCGACCGCCCGGCGTTGACCTGGATGTCGCGCACTAGGCCCTTACCGTCGGTGTTGTCACCGAGCAGGCTGCCATCTTCACGGCGCATGATGGTGTTGACCGCGCCGGCGCGCTCGGCCGCCGGGGTGTGTTCATCCACCAGCGCCCAGGCTTGCTCCTTGAACGGTACGGTGACATTGACACCTCGGCCTTCGCGCAGAAAGTCGCGCACGCTGCCGATGAAGTTGTCGAGCGGCGCCAGCAGCTTGCCGTACTCCAGCTGCTGACCGGTCTGCTCGGCGAACATGGCATGGATCAGCGGCGACTTGCTGTGCTCAATCGGGTTGCCGACAACGGCGTAACGGTCCATCAGGCGTCTCCTGCCAGCCAGTCACGCGGGGCGAGGTAGCGCTCGGTCAGCTCGGCTTCCGGGCTGCCCGGCTCGGGCTGCCAGTTGTAGCCCCAGCGCACGGTCGGTGGCAGCGACATCAGAATCGACTCGGTGCGCCCGCCGGTCTGCAGACCGAACAGGGTGCCGCGGTCGTAGACCAGGTTGAACTCGACGTAGCGGCCACGACGGAATTCCTGGAACTGCTTTTGTTCGGGCGTCCAGGCGCTGTTACGGCGGCGTTCGAGAATCGGTAGATAGGCCTCAAGATAGGCGTCGCCGATGGCGCGCAGGAAGGCGAAGCTGCGCTCAAAACCCCATTCGTTCAGGTCATCGAAGAACAGGCCACCGATGCCCCGGGCCTCGCCACGGTGCTTGAGGTAGAAGTACTCGTCGCACCATTTTTTGTAGCGCGGATAGACGTCGTCTCCGAAGGGCGCGCAGGCGTCACGGGCAACCCGGTGCCAGTGCACGCAGTCTTCTTCATTGGCGTAGTAGGGCGTCAGATCGAAGCCGCCGCCAAACCACCAGACCGGATCAGCGCCGTCTTTCTCGGCGATAAAGAACCGCACGTTGGCGTGCGAGGTCGGCACGAAGGGGTTTTCCGGGTGCATTACCAGCGACACGCCCATGGCCTGGAAGTGACGACCCGCCAGCTCGGGGCGGTGCGCGGTAGCCGAGGGCGGCATGCCGTCACCAAAAACGTGGGAGAAGCCGACACCGCCCTTTTCCAGCAGCGCGCCGTCGGTGATGATGCGCGAGCGGCCACCGCCGCCGCCGGGGCGTTCCCAGGCATCCTCGCTGAATTGCTCGCGGCCGTCAGCGGCCGCCAGTGCGCTGCAGATGCGATCCTGCAGATCCATCAGATAGGCTTTTACCGCGGCAACATCGGCGGCGCTGGGCTGGTCCTGTTTCACGTGGAATCTCCCCCGAGCGGCTCAGGCGCCGCGTATGACTTGGTCGGTTTGCAGATCGCGAATGATACTGGGATTACGCGCGCCACCCAACGCACCAGGCACAATGGCATCCAGTTCACCGTGAAAATACTGCTCGACCCGCAGCCGGGAACGCGCCGACGGACGACCAGCCGGGTTGGCCGAGGTCGATACCAGCGGCCCGGCTGCCGCACACAACTGACGGACAACGGGATGGGTGGTCACCCGCAGCGCGACAGTGTCGTGGGCACCGGTAATCCATTCGGGCAGGCGGCCCTGATGCGGCACCAGCCAGGTGTTCGGGCCAGGCCAGGAGAGGCGCAGCTTGGCCAGTTGGGCATCAGGCAAGTCCCAGAGCAGAAAATCAAACTGCTCGATCTCGCCAGCAATCAGAATCAGCCCCTTGTGCACCGGGCGCTGCTTGAGGTCGAGCAAGCGCTCTACCGCCGAGCCATTCCACGGATTACAGCCCAGCCCCCAGACACCTTCGGTCGGATAGGCAATCACACCACCTGCCTGCAGCAAGCGGTTCAGACGGGTAATGCGCCAGTTTGCCAGCATGTGAACTCCACCTCGATTGATTGCCTGCGACAGTAGCCGAGCATGGCCCGGCGCTCAAGGCTGACGGCGACAATAACCGGCGGGCGCGGCCAGCACCCGACCGTCCAGCTCCAGATCAAGCAGTTGCTGCAGCACCTCGGGCACGCCCAGGCCAGACTGCTGCGCCAGCCAATCAGGACTGACCGGATCAGTGCCCAGCCAGCGCCAGAGCGGGGTATCCGGGGCGCTCTGTGCGCTGGCTTCTGGCTCCTCCAGCGCCGCCGTCAGCGGCAGCCGCAGGGCATCCAGTACGTCCTGCACCTGCTCGACCAGACACGCCCCCTCGCGCAGCAGGAGATGGCAGCCACGGGCCTGCACGTTATGAATCGAGCCGGGCATGGCGAACACTTCGCGGTTGTGCTCCAGCGCCAGCCGGGCAGTAATCAACGAGCCGCTGTTAAGGCTGGCCTCGACCACCAGCGTGCCCAGACTCAGGCCACTGATGATGCGGTTACGGCGCGGGAACTGCGCCGGGTGCGGGCCGGCATCCGGCCACAGCTCGGACACCAGAGCACCACCGCTATCCACAATCGCTTCAGCCAGTTTACGGTGGCGGCGCGGATAGCAATTATCCAACCCGGTACCCCAGACCGCCACCGTTTGCCCGGCGGCGTCCAGCGCGCCCTGATGACAGGCGCCATCAACGCCCATGGCCATGCCGCTGGTCACCGTGAGCCCGCTGGCGGTAAAGCTGCGGGCAAAGCGCCGGGCTGTTTCTGCACCCAGCGGGCTGGGGTGACGCGTGCCGACCATGGCGATTTGCGGGTCGTGCAGGGCGCTTGCGTTGCCGCGCACAAAGAGCACCGGCGGCGGGTCGCTGATGGCCGCCAGCAACGGCGGATACTCGGCGTCATCCAGAAACAGCAACTGGCGGCCCTCATGGCTCTGCCACTGCAGCGCCATCTGCAGACGCTGGTGCAGCTCGGCATCCCCCCGCTGCCAGCGGCGCAGGTCGGCGAGGGTCGATGCGGTCATTTGCAGTGGCGCCAGCGTCTCGGGGCGAGCAATCAGAAAGTCGGTGGGGGATAAGGCGAAGGAGCGCAAGCGCTGGAAAAAACGGGGGCCAACGCCGTCTAGCAGCATCAGCGCCAACCAGGCCTGCCGCTCGGCGGACAGGTCGTGGGGCATGGGTCGTCCCTGATCAGAAGGAAACGACAGAGCTTAAACAACAAGGCCGCCCGAAGGCGGCCTGGTTACTGCGTTTTAGCTCAGGGGTTGCGAACCTGATCAAGAATTGCCATCTGGCGGCTGGCTTGCAGCACAATGCCGTAGCTCATCTTGTCGTAGGCGCGGAACACCATCAGCAGACCGGCGCGCTCGGCAGGCAGCTGCACGCGCTCGTTCATGACGCGGTCACGTACCACTTCACCGGTCTTGTAGATCGCCAGCACGTTGCCAACGGTCAGACCGTCGCGCTCGCCCTTGTCGATCAGCACCACATCGTACTGACCGATCTGGGTGACGCCGTTCGGCACGTCCATGATCAGGCCGTCGATCTGCTGGCTCGGCTCGCTGGGGAAGAAGGTGGACGCCACGGCGCGCTCTTCGGATTCCAGCAGGCGGTCATCAACCAGGACTTCCTGGCGGCTGCGGGTGACGTTCAGGGTAGCAATGTCACCCTCAACGGCGGCAACGTTACCATTACCGATTTCCTGCAGGTGGATACCCAGAAGCTCGCCGGTTTCCGGGTTCACGTAGGTCTTGCCGCGACGATAGAACTCGTAGGCCGGTACGTTGTCGGAGAAGTTACCGCGGGCGTAAACCTTGTTGCCGGCACCCAGCACCACGCTCTCGGCTTCACCGCCGATGACGTAAGGTGCGTTGTTGATGATGGCTTCATCTTCGATGATACGGCCAGCACGCAGGAAGGAGTTGATCGCCTCCAGCGGGATGGTCGGAATGGCTTCAGCAATCGGCTTCACGCGCGCCTGCGGCGACAGCTTGATGGTGCCGCCGTTACCGCGGTTGACCATCAGACGAGGCTGACCGTCGATGTAGACCAGGGAGATCACATCACCGGGGTAGATAAGATGGGGGTTGGATATCTGCGGGTTGGCGTGCCAGATTTCCGGCCACTTCCAGGGCAGACGAAGAAAGCGCCCTGAGATATCCCACAGGGTATCACCCTTGACCACCGTGTAAGTATCCGGATGATCTTCCTTGAAAACAGGCTCTTGCGCCTGCACCCATACGCTCGCCGCGAGCAACACGAGGCCGAGTAGTGTTTTCCTCATGACACGAATCCCTTTATTATAGAGGCCAGCATCCAGGCCTGGCGACGTGCTCCCACACGCTAGACCCGCTTTATTTCCAAGCTGCTCATCATCTTAGCAGCACAATTTAGATTTGTTCCAGACAAAGCGGTACAAACCCCATGGCGATATTGAACATACTGGAGTTTCCCGACCCACGGCTGCGTACCATCGCCAAGCCGGTGGCAGCAGTGGATACGCGAATCCAGCAACTTGTCGACGACATGTTCGAGACCATGTACGACGCCCCCGGCATCGGGCTGGCGGCGACCCAGGTCAACGTCCATGAGCGTGTCGTCGTGATCGACATCTCCGAGGACAAGTCCGAACCACGGGTGTTCATCAACCCCGAACTGGAGCCGCTGACCGAGGATGTGGAGCAGATGCAGGAAGGCTGCCTCTCGGTACCCGGCTTCTACGAGAACGTCGAGCGCCCGGAGCGTGTCCGCGTCAAGGCACTGGACCGCGACGGCAACGCCTTCGACGAAGTCTACGACGGCCTGCTGGCAGTCTGCATCCAGCACGAGTGTGATCACCTCAACGGTAAGCTTTTCGTGGATTACCTGTCCAACCTCAAGCGTGACCGCATTCGCAAGAAGCTGGAGAAAATCCACCGCAGCCAGGCCCAAGCCTGATCTGTCACCGGGTATCAAGGCTTGCTTCGGCAAGCCTTTTCTTTACGGATTTCAATGAACGCATCCGATCTACGCATCGTCTTTGCCGGTACGCCCGAGTTTGCCGCCGCCCACCTGCAGGCGCTGATTGACGCCAAACTCAACATCGTGGCCGTCTACACCCAGCCCGACCGGCCTGCCGGCCGCGGCCAGAAGCTGGCCATGAGCGCGGTCAAGCAACTGGCGCTGGCCCATGATCTGCCGGTGATGCAGCCAGAGCGCCTGCGCGCCGCAGAAGACCAGGATGCGCTGGCGGCCCTAAAGCCGGACCTGCTGGTGGTGGTGGCCTACGGGCTGATCCTGCCGCAGGCGGTGCTGGACATCCCGCGCCTGGGCTGTATAAACAGCCACGCCTCCCTGCTGCCGCGCTGGCGCGGCGCAGCGCCCATCCAGCGAGCCATCGAGGCGGGCGACAGCGAAACCGGCGTTACCGTCATGCAGATGGAAGCCGGGCTGGACACCGGCCCCATGCTGCTGAAGGTCAGCACGCCCATCAGCAGCGAAGACACCGGCGGCAGTCTGCATGACCGCTTGGCCGAGCTGGGCCCGCCAGCCGTGCTGCAGGCCATCAACGGCCTGGCTGCCGGCACCCTGCAGGGCGAGGTGCAGGACGATGCGCTGGCGACCTACGCGCACAAACTGAACAAGCAGGTCTCGGCAATCGACTGGCAGCGCCCGGCGCGCGAGTTGGACTGCCTGATCCGTGCTTTCAATCCCTGGCCCCTGGCCCACGCCCAGTTGGACGGCAAGCCGCTCAAGGTCTGGAGCGCGGTGCCCGCCGAAGGGCAGGGCGCACCCGGCCAGGTATTGGCCTGTGAACGCGATGGCCTGCTGGTCGCCTGCGGTGAGGGCGCGCTGCGCCTGACCCGCCTGCAACTGCCTGGCGGCAAGCCACTGGCCTTTGTCGATCTCTACAACGCCCGCCGCGAGCAGTTTGCGCCCGGCCTGCTGCTGGGCAACGGCCAGTGAATCCGCGCGCGGCGGCGGCCCGCGCCCTGGCTGCCGTGCTGGCTGGCAAGGCCTCACTCGGCGGCAGCCTGCCGGCGCAACTGAAAAACGTCGCCCCGCGCGATCAGGCGCTGGTGCAGGAACTGGCCTTTGGCACAGCGCGCTGGTACAACCGGCTCGAAGCGCTGGCCCGCGAGCTGCTCAACAAGCCCATGAAGCCGGGCGACCAGGATCTGCACGCGTTGCTGCTGGTCGGTCTGTACCAGCTGCTGTACCTGCGCGTGCCGGCGCACGCCGCCATCGGCGAAACCGTCAACGCCGCCGTCAGCCTCGACAAGGCCTGGGCCAAGGGCCTGCTCAACGCGGTATTGCGCCGCGTGCAGCGTGACAGCGAGGCGTTGCTGGCCGTGGTCGACCAGTCCCCATCTCAGCAATGCGCTCACCCCGGCTGGCTGTACAAACGCCTGCAGCGCGCCTGGCCCGAGCAGCTAGGCGCCATCACCAGCTGCAACAACCTGCATCCGCCGATGACCCTGCGGGTCAATCAGCGCCGCCTGAGCCGTGATGCCTACCTGCAGCAACTGGCAGATGCCGACATCACGGCTACCGCCTGCCCCTTCAGCCCGGTCGGCATTCAGCTGGCCAGCCCGTGCGACGTCCAGCTGCTGCCCGGGTTTGCCGACGGTCTGGTCAGCGTGCAGGATGAAGCCGCCCAGCTGGCAGCGCCGCTGCTCGATCTCAAACCCGGCCTGCGCGTGCTGGATGCCTGCTGCGCGCCGGGCGGCAAGACCTGCCAGATTCTGGAGCAGCAGCCGGATCTGACCGAGGTGGTTGGCCTGGATCTGGAGCCGGCGCGGCTCAAGCGGGTTGAGGAGAACCTCAAGCGCCTGCAACTCGACGCCCGTCTGGTCGCCGCCGACGGCCGTGATGTCGCCCACTGGTGGGATGGCACGCCCTTCCAGCGTATTCTGCTGGATGCGCCTTGCTCGGCCACCGGCGTGATTCGCCGCCATCCGGATATCAAACTGACCCGCAAGGCCGCCGATATCGCAGCCCTGGCGGTACTGCAGGGCGAGCTGCTGGATGCCCTATGGCCTACGCTGGAGGTAGGCGGGGTACTGGTATATGCCACCTGCTCGGTGCTGCCGCAGGAAAATACCGAGGTGATCGAGGCCTTTCTTGCCCGCCAGCCCGGCGCCCGCGCGCTGGATATTAATGGTGACTACGGTATCGTTCAGCCCTGTGGTCGCCAATTGCTGCCGCAGGCAGACGGGCATGATGGTTTTTACCTGGCCCGCCTGATCAAGCTCAGTGCCAGCCCGCAACAGAAGAACAGGGAGTCTGCGGCATGAAGATCATCATTCTCGGTGCCGGTCAGGTCGGCGGCAGCCTGGCAGCGCAGCTGGCCAGCGAAGCCAACGACATCACCGTGATCGACACCGACAGCGTGCGCCTGCGCGAGCTGGGCGACCGGCTGGATATTCGTACCGTTCAGGGCAAAGGGTCCTTCCCGACCATTCTGCGCCAGGCCGGTGCCGACGATGCCGACATGCTGATCGCTGTCACCAGCAGCGACGAAACCAACATGATCGCCTGCCAGGTGGCCTACACCCTGTTCCGCACCCCGACCAAGATCGCTCGCGTGCGCGAGTCGGCCTATCTCACCCGCGGCGGCCTGTTCCACAACGAGGCGGTGCCGATCGACGTGCTGATCAGCCCCGAGCAGGTGGTCACCAATTACGTCAAACGCCTGATCGAGAACCCCGGCGCCCTGCAGGTGCTGGACTTTGCCGAGGGCAAGGCCCAGCTGGTGGCGGTACGCGCCTATTACGGCGGCCCACTGGTGGGTCAGGAGCTGCGCTTTCTGCGCCAGCACATGCCGGGCGTCGATACCCGGGTGGCGGCCATTTTCCGCAAGGACCGGCCGATCATTCCCAAGGGTGACACCATCATCGAAGCCGATGACGAGGTGTTCTTCATCGCCGCGACCCGCGACATTCGTGCGGTGATGAGCGAGCTGCGCCGCGTCGAGAAGACCCACAAGCGCGTGGTCATCGCCGGCGGCGGCAATATCGGCGAGCGTCTGGCCGAGGCCATCGAGAGCCGCTACCAGGTCAAGATCATCGAGGCCAGCAAGGCCCGCGCCGACTACCTGTCCAAAAACCTCGACCGCTCGGTGGTGCTGCACGGCAGCGCCTCGGATCGCGAACTGCTGATCGAGGAGAATATCGAGGACGTCGACATTTTCTGCGCCGTGACCAACGACGACGAAGCCAACATCATGTCCTCGATGCTGGCCAAGCGTCTTGGCGCGCGCAAGGTGATGACGCTGATCAACAACCCGGCCTACGTCGATCTGGTGCAGGGCGGCGAGATCGATATCGCGATTTCCCCGTCGCAGGCCACCATCGGCACCCTGCTGACCCACGTGCGCCGTGGCGATATCGTCAACGTCTACTCCCTGCGCCGTGGCGCCGCCGAGGCCATCGAGGTAGTGGCCCACGGCGACGGGCGCTCGTCCAAGGTGGTCGGCAAGTCGGTCGGCCAGATTGATCTGCCGCCGGGCACCACCATCGGCGCCATCGTGCGTGATGACGAGGTACTGATTGCCCACGATTCCACCGTGATCGAATCGGATGACCACGTCATCCTCTTCGTCATCGACAAAAAACATGTTCGCGATGTGGAGCGTCTGTTCCAGGTCGGACTGACCTTTCTCTAAGGCGCCCCGGAATGCAGTATCCGCAGATACAGCGCATCATCGGCATCTTGCTGATGCTTTTTTCCACCAGCATGCTGCCGGCCGCAGCGGTAGGCCTGTTCTACCACGAGGAGGCGATGAACGCCTTCCTCAGCGCCTTTGTCATCACCATGATCGCCGGCGCCTGCATCTGGCTGCCGGTGCGCGGCCAACGGGCGGAGCTGCGCACCCGCGACGGCTACCTGATTACCGTCCTGTTCTGGCTGGTTCTCGGTCTGTTCGGTGCCGTGCCGCTGTGGCTGCTGGAGATGCCTGACCTGAGCGTGGCCGACGCGGTGTTCGAGTCCTTTTCCGGGCTGACCACCACCGGCGCCACGGTGATCACCGGGCTGGATACCCTGCCACGCGCGCTGCTGTATTACCGCCAGCAGCTGCAGTGGTTTGGCGGCATGGGGATCATCGTACTGGCGGTAGCCATTCTGCCGATGCTGGGCGTGGGCGGCATGCAGCTGTACCGCGCCGAGATGCCGGGCCCGCTGAAGGAAAATAAGCTCACCCCACGTATCGCCGAAACCGCCAAGGTGCTCTGGTACATCTACGCCGGCCTGACCGTCGCCTGCGCGCTGGCCTACTGGGCCGCCGGCATGGATCTGTTCAACGCTATCGGCCACAGCTTCTCCACCGTTGCCATTGGCGGCTTCTCGACCCACGACGCCAGTATCGGCTACTACAACAGTCCGCTGATTGAGGCGATCTGCATCCTGTTCATGCTGATATCGGGCATCAACTTTGCGCTGCACTTTCTGGCCTGGCGCTTTCGCTCGCTGAAAAACTACTGGCAAGACCCGGAGTGCCGCGCCTACGTGCTGGTGATTCTGGCGCTGTTCATCATCTGCTTTGCGGTGCTGGTGCACTACCAGCATCACGACGTCTGGACCTCGGTGCGCTATGCCGCCTTCGAGACCGTCTCCATCGCCACCACCACCGGTTTCGGCGTCACCGACTTTTCAACCTGGCCGACCCTGCTGCCCTATCTGCTGCTGTATGCCAGCTTCATCGGCGCCTGCGCCGGCTCGACTGGCGGCGGCATGAAGGTGATTCGCGTGCTGCTGCTGTACAAGCAGGGCGAGCGGGAGATCAAGCGCTTGTTGCATCCACGCGGGGTGTTTCCAGTCAAGCTGGGCAACAGCCCGGTACCGGACCGGGTAGTCGAGACCGTCTGGGGCTTCTGCGCGGTCTACGTGTTTACCTTCGCGATGCTGTTTTTGATTCTGCTGGGCACCGGGCTGGACTTTGTCACCGCCTTTTCGGCGCTGACCGCCTGCATCAACAACCTCGGCCCGGGTCTGGGCGAGGTGGCCGTGCACTACGGCAATCTGGATGCGGGGGTTAAATGGGTACTCAGCTTTGCCATGCTGCTAGGCCGTCTTGAGGTGTTTACCCTGCTGGTGCTGCTGTCACCGATGTTCTGGCGGCGCTAATCACTGTATGCGCCCTGCGGGGCGCTCAGGCTTCGCCGAGAAACGCCAGACCGGCACCGTCGCCGGGAATCACCCGCTGCACCACCATGCGCAAAACGGGCGCCTCAAACGGCATGCCTTGTACCTGACCGGTGACCTCGTCACCGACCTGCAAGGTACCCAGGGTGGGGTGCTCGACAAAAACGCCACCGTCGGACAGGTCACGGGTGTGGCCGATCACTTCGCCAAAACTCGGATGCGCAATCTTGATCTGTGCCTTCATCGGCGTGCGCGGATGCTGTCGTTGGTTGGCCAATCCGTTCCCCCCACCTTGTCTGTGCACTCAGAGCCCCAAGTCTGAGCGCTTTCTTGCCGCCGGTCTGCGAACACTACCACAGCTCGGCTTCACAACTTTAATACCAGCGCTTCTCGCCCTCAGGCCGCTTCTTGAAGCGCTTCATGCTCCACATGTACTGGCTCGGCCAACGCCGCACGTAGCTCTCGATCACCGAGCTCATGCAAGCCACTGCCTCGTATTCGTCCTCGCTGTACAGCGCCTCGGGCGCCGCCTCCAGGATCACCTTGAAGCCGCTGTTGTCCGGCAGCCGCACGCAATGAAAGAAGATAGCCTGGGCCTGCCCACCCTTGAGCAGGTTGGGTACAAACTTGCTGGTCAGCGCCTGGGTGGCAAAGAAGGGCACAAACAGGCCGCTCTTGAGCGCCGGCTCCGGGTCGGCTGGAATACCGACCGCACCGCCACGGCGCACTTCGCGCATCACGCTGATAATGCCCTCGCGGGTGGACGCAGCCACCTTGTTGCCCAGCTGGGTGCGCTGGCGTTGCAGCAGCTCGTCCACCGCTTTTTGCTTGGGCGGACGATAGAAGATGATCGGCTTGGCGCGCAGGCAATACCAGTGATTCAGCACCTCCCAGTTGCCCAGGTGGCTGGTGATGCCGACCACGCCCTTGCCGGCCTCAAGCGCCTTGGCCAGCACCTCTTCACCTTCTACTTCCTTGATCAGGCCAACCGTCTTTTGCGGCGACCACATCCAGGCACAGGCGCTCTCGGCAAAGCTGCGGCCGGTATCGAGCAGGGTGCGGCGCACCAGATCGTTCAGCTCGGCCTCGGTCAGCTCCGGCATGCAGTGACTGAGATTGATCCGCACCACGTCACGTGAACGGTTGGGCAGCTTCCACATCAACCAGCCAACCAGCGCACCGAGGCGCTGCGCCACGCTGAAAGGCAGCATGGAAAACAGCTTGAGAAATCCAACGATGATGGCGCCTTTCAACCGCTCCACGGTAATGCTCCGAACAAGAAATCAGCAGCCATTGTAAGCCGCCCGGACGGGCAGGGCGAGAACCCGGATCAGCCGCCAGCCAGGGCCGGGTAACAATGGCAGTCGGTGGTGTGATCCATCGCCATGCCGGTGGCCTGCATGAAGGCGTAGCAAATGGTTGGCCCGACAAAGGTAAAGTCCGCCTTTTGCAGCGCCCTACTCATGGCCTTGGCCTCTGCCGTCTGCGCCGGAATCTCGCCCAGGGTGGCGGCATGACGAATCAACGGCTGCCCGCCAACAAACTGCCAGAGCCATTCGACCGGATCATGCTCGGCGCACAGGCGCTGCCAGGCACGGGCGTTACGCCGCGCGCCATACACCTTGAGCCGGTTGCGAATGATGCCCGCATCCTGCAACAGCGCCTGCAGCTCCTCATCGCTCTGATTGGCCATAAAGGCAATATCAAAGCCCCGGTACACCTGACGGTAGTGCTCACGCTTGCGCAGCACGGTAATCCACGACAAGCCCGCCTGAAAGCCCTCCAGCATCAGCATCTCGAACAGGCTGTCGGCGTCGCGACAGGGCACGCCCCACTCTTCATCGTGGTAACGCTGATACAAGGGATCATCACTGCACCATGCGCAGCGTACCGGGTCCATCTGGTTCATGCCGTTGCTCCGATCTGAAGGTTATACTCGCCCGCTGCTATGCATCTTACATCCGCCCAAGGAGACCGACATGAGCGACCAGCTACAAATTACCGACCTGACCCTGGGCGAGGGCAAGGAGTGCGTCAAAGGCGCGCTGATCACCACCCATTACACCGGCACCCTGGAAGACGGCACCGTGTTTGATTCTTCCCACCAGCGCGGTCGCCCGTTCCAGTGCGTGATCGGCACCGGCCGGGTCATCAAGGGCTGGGATCAGGGCCTGATGGGCATGCGCGTTGGCGGCCGCCGTCAGCTGTTTGTGCCGGCAGAACTGGCCTACGGTGAACGAAGCGTCGGCGAGCACATCAAACCTGGCAGCAACCTGCGTTTCGGGATCGAGTTGCTGGAAGTGCTGACCCGCGACGACTGATCAGCGCTGGCCATACACCGCAGAGGAAGGGATCATGCCAGACAGCCTGACATTCAACATGGACGCCGTGCTGCAACGCCTGCTGGAGGAGTGCTACAGCCTGATCGCGGCGCTGCCGCTGCTTGTGCTCGCGCTCGCCGTGATTGCCGTGTTCTGGCTTATCGGCAGCTGGCTGGCGCGCCGCCAACTGCTCGACCTGGTCGCCCAGCGCAATCCTTTCCTGCGTGAACTCACACGTACTACCGTGCGCTGGGTGGTCAGCCTGATCGGCGTCCTGATTGCCCTGGAGATCATGGACGCGACGGCCCTCGTAGGCGCCGTGCTCGGCACCGCCGGGGTGCTGGGGGTGGCGCTCGGGTTCGCCTTCAAGAGCACCATGGAAAACTATCTCGCTGGCATTCTGATGAGCCTGCGCCAGCCTTTTTCGCCCAAGGACCATGTGACCATT
Source organism: Halopseudomonas pachastrellae (assembly GCF_900114765.1). Classification (GTDB taxonomy): domain Bacteria; phylum Pseudomonadota; class Gammaproteobacteria; order Pseudomonadales; family Pseudomonadaceae; genus Halopseudomonas; species Halopseudomonas pachastrellae. The sequence goes on along the minus strand of NZ_FOUD01000003.1, from coordinate 92,451 downwards.
GACGGCAATGAAGGCATTGTTGTCGCGCTGACCTCGCGGGCAACCATCCTCATGACCCTCGACGGTAACCACCTGCGTCTCCCCAACGCCCTGGTGTTCAGCAGCGTCATGCTCAACTACACCCGCAACCCCAGTCGCCGCTTTGACTTCGATGTCGGCATTGGTGTCAGCGAGGATCTGGTAAGAGCCCAGCAGATTGGCGTCGATGTACTCCGTACCCTGGACGGCGTACAGGACACGCCACCACCGCGCGCCTACATTACCGCGCTGGGTGACTCCAACGTACAGATCCGCTATCAAGCCTGGGTAGACCAGCGCAGTCACGACTTTGCCAGCGTCAAGAGTGAGGGTATCCGGCTGGTCAAACTCGCTCTGGAAGCCGCCGAGATGGACATGCCCGAGCCCATCTATCGGGTTCAGCTTAGCGAGCGCAGCGCCGCTGCCAGCCCAGCCAACGCAGCGCCAAAGGCGCCCAAGGGTGAGACGCCAACCAGCGCAATAGACACCCGCGTTCAGGCCGATCTGGATGAACAGATTGCGGCAGACCAGCGCACGCGGGCCAGCGAAGACCTGCTCGACCCCAGGGCGCCAAAAGAATAGTGGTTGACCGTCACCAGCACAGCCGCTAGATTCGACGGCATGAACAGCACACGCGCACTGACCACTCGAATGATTATTACCGCCATTCCCATAACGGCGGGCTAGCATCGTGCGCACCCAAACCCGCCTCTGAGGCGGGTTTTTTGTTCTGTCTCCGAGGCAAAAAAGGCATCAGGAGACAGTATGACCACCGCAGCATCCACTCTCGACAGCGCCCAAGGCGCAGACGGCAACCAGCCATCCGAGCGCGACACCTCGGCTTATTGCCCCGCCGACCGACAAGCCCGACTGAAACAGCAGGTTGCCAGCATCCTGTCGGCACCGGTTTACGACGTCGCCATCGAAACCCCGCTGCAACCGGCACAGCGTCTCTCGGCTCAACTGGGCAATCAGGTGCTGCTCAAACGCGAAGACCTGCAGCCGGTTTATTCATTCAAGATCCGCGGCGCGTACACCCGCGTAGCCCGCCTGTCACCGAGCGAGCGGGCGCGTGGGGTGATCACCGCCTCGGCCGGCAACCACGCCCAGGGCCTGGCGCTGGCCGCTCAAAAGCTCGGCGTTCGCGCCTTGATCGTCATGCCCACCACCACGCCCCGGCTCAAGGTAGAAGGCGTCTGCGCCCGCGGTGCCACCGCGTTGCTACACGGGGCTAGCTTTCCCGAGGCGCTGGCGCACGCGCTGCAGTTGGCCGACCGGCACGGCTATACCTTCGTGCCCCCCTTTGACGACCCAGACGTGATCGCCGGACAGGGTACCGTCGCGGTTGAACTGCTGCGTCAGCACCAGGGCGCACTGCACGCGGTATTTGTGCCGGTCGGAGGTGGCGGGCTGATCGCCGGGGTCGCGGCCTACATCAAGTACCTGCGCCCGGAGGTGAAGGTGATCGGCGTTGAGTCGAAGGAGTCCGCCTGCCTGCAGGCGGCACTGGCAGCCAACAGCCGCGTGGTGCTGCCCGAAGTCGGGGGCTTTGCCGATGGTGTAGCGGTGGCGCAGATCGGCAAACTCAATTTCGAGTTCTGTCGTCACTACGTGGATGCTGTGGTCACCGTCGGCAACGACGACATCTGCACCGCCGTGCGCGATATCTATAACGCTACCCGCTCCATCACCGAGCCCTCTGGCGCCCTGGCCGTCGCCGGGCTGCGCGAGTATGTGCGCCGCGAGGGCATCTGCGACAAGACCCTGATTGCCATCAACTCCGGCGCCAACATCGATTTCGACCGGCTCGGACAGGTCATCGAACGGGCGGGCAGGGAGAATCCCTGAGCACGCGCACGCATTGACCAGGTACGCCCTGTGCAGCGGCGCAGACCAGTAAATCCGCCGCTTTCCTGTATGTCACAGGCGTTCTGACTGTATACTTCGGGCTTTCTCAATTTCACAGCCCGACCTGGTGAAACACGTGACTCAGACCAATCCAGCCGTCCACACCTTTCAAGGACTGATCCTTGCCCTGCAAAGCTACTGGGCAGAGCGGGGTTGTGTGGTTTTGCAGCCCTACGACATGGAAATGGGTGCCGGCACCTTCCACACTGCTACCTTCCTGCGCGCCATTGGCCCGGAAACCTGGAACGCCGCCTACGTACAGCCCAGCCGCCGCCCGGCGGACGGCCGCTACGGCGAAAACCCGAACCGCCTGCAGCATTACTACCAGTTTCAGGTAGTACTCAAGCCGAACCCGGACAACATCCAGGAGCTGTACCTGGATTCGCTGCGCCACATCGGTATCGACCCGCTGGTGCACGACATTCGCTTTGTTGAAGACAACTGGGAATCGCCGACCCTGGGCGCCTGGGGTCTGGGCTGGGAAGTTTGGCTCAACGGCATGGAAGTCACCCAGTTCACCTACTTCCAGCAGGTTGGTGGCGTCGAGTGCTATCCGGTCACCGGTGAGATCACCTACGGTCTGGAGCGTCTGGCGATGTACCTGCAGGGCGTCGACTCGGTCTACGACCTGGTCTACTCCGACGGCCCGTTCGGCAAGGTCAGCTACGGCGACGTGTTCCACCAGAACGAGGTGGAGCAGTCGACCTACAACTTCGAGCACGCCAACGTCGACAAGCTGTTCGAACTGTTCGACTTCTACGAAGGTGAAGCCAACCGTCTGATGGAACTGGAGCTGCCGCTGCCAGCCTACGAGATGGTCATCAAGGCATCGCACACCTTCAACCTGCTGGACGCCCGCCGCGCCATCTCGGTAACCGAGCGTCAGCGTTACATTCTCCGTGTTCGCACCCTGTCCCGCGCGATTGCCCAGAGCTACCTGCTGGCCCGCGCCCGCCTCGGCTTCCCGATGGCCACCCCCGAATTGCGTGACGAAGTACTGGCCAAGCTGAAGGAGGCCGAATAATGCAGGCGCAGGATTTTCTCGTTGAACTGGGCACCGAAGAGCTGCCTCCCAAGGCCCTGAAGAAACTGGCTGAGGCCTTTCTGGCCGGGGTTGAGAGCGGCCTGAAAGACGCTGGTCTGGGCTACGCCAAGGCCCGTTACTACGCCGCACCGCGCCGTCTGGCTGTGCTGGTCGAGGCGCTGGCAACCCAGCAGCCTGACCGCACCACCCAGCTGGATGGCCCGCCACTGCAGGCCGCATTCGACGCCGACGGCAACCCGACCAAGGCCGCCGAAGGCTTTGCCCGCAAGTGCGGCGTGAGCCTGGCCGAGATCGACCAGAGCGGCCCGAAACTGCGCTTTGTGCAGAACATTCCGGGTCAGCCCGCGACCGACCTGCTGCCCGGCATCGTCGATGCCGCACTGGCCGCACTGCCGATTCCCAAGCGCATGCGCTGGGGTGCCCGCAAGACCGAATTCGTGCGTCCGACCCAATGGCTGGTGATGCTGCTGGGTGATCAGGTCGTGCCCTGCGAGATTCTCTCCCAGCAGGCCGGCAACCTGTCCCGCGGTCACCGCTTCCATCACCCGGATCAGGTCACCATCGCCAGTCCTGCCAGCTACGCCGAGACCCTGCGCAGCGCCCACGTGATTGCGGACTTTGCCGAGCGCCGCGAAATCATCAAGACCCGCGTCGACGCGCTGGCAGCAGAGCAGCAGGGTACGGCTATTGTCCCGGCCGACCTGCTGGACGAAGTGACCGCACTGGTCGAGTGGCCGGTACCGCTGGTCTGCAGCTTCGAGGAGCGTTTCCTCGAAGTACCGCAGGAAGCCCTGATCTCGACCATGCAGGACAACCAGAAGTACTTCTGCCTGCTGGATGCCAATGGCAGACTGCTGCCGCGCTTTATCACCGTCTCCAACCTGGAAAGCAAGGACCCGGCGCAGATCGTCGAGGGCAACGAGAAAGTCGTTCGCCCACGCCTGACCGACGCCGAGTTCTTCTTCAAGCAGGACAAGAAGCAGCCGCTGGAAACCCGTAACGAGCGCCTGGCCAATGTGGTGTTCCAGGCTGACCTGGGCAGCGTGTTTGAGAAAGCCCAGCGCGTATCCAGTCTGGCCGGCGTGATCGCTGCGAAGATCGGCGGCGACGCCGAGCGCGCCGCTCGCGCAGGCCTGCTGTCCAAGTGCGACCTGGCGACCGAAATGGTCGGCGAGTTCCCGGAGCTGCAGGGCATCGCCGGTTACTACTACGCCAAGCACGACGGCGAAGCTGACGACGTGGCCCTGGCGCTGAACGAGCAGTACATGCCGCGCGGTGCTGGTGCCGAACTGCCGAGCACGCTGACCGGCGCCGCCGTTGCGCTGGCCGACAAGATCGACACGCTGGTCGGTATCTTCGGTATCGGCATGCTGCCCACCGGCTCCAAGGACCCGTACGCCCTGCGACGCGCCGCCCTTGGCGTACTGCGGATTCTGATCGAGAAGCAGCTGGAACTGGACCTGAACACCGCGCTGCAAGCCGCTGTCGAGCAGTACGGCAGCCGCGTGAAGGCCGATGGTCTGGTCGCCCAGGTGCAGGACTTTATCTTCGACCGGCTGCGCGCGCGCTACGAAGACGAAGGCATCGACGTTGCCGTGTACCAGTCGGTCCGCGCCGTCAGCCCGACCTCGCCGCTGGACTTTGATCAGCGCGTACAGGCCGTGCAAGCGTTCCGTCGCCTGCCCGAGGCAGAGACGCTGGCCGCCGCCAACAAGCGGGTGTCCAATATCCTGTCCAAGGCGGAAGGTGTGGTCGCAACCGAGATCAACAGCGCGCTGCTGCAAGAAAGCGCCGAGCAGGCCCTGGCCAGCGCCGTAGCGGCCGCAGAGCAGGGCGTAGCGCCGCTGGCAGCCCAGCGCCAGTACCAACCCACTCTGGAGCGTCTGGCCGCCCTGCGCGAGCCGGTTGACGCCTTCTTCGAGCAGGTACTGGTCAACGCCGACGACCCCGCCGTAAAAGCCAACCGCTACGCGCTGCTGGCGCGCCTGCGCGGCCTGTTCCTCGGTGTAGCGGATATTTCGTTGCTGGGTTAAAAGCAGCCGCAAGCTACAAGCTGTAAGCGGCAAGCCGTCCGCGTTGACTTGTAGCTTGCCGCTTGGAGCTTGCCGCTATGAAGCTGATTATTCTCGACCGCGACGGGGTTATTAATTACGACTCCGACGCTTACATCAAATCGCTTGAGGAATGGATTCCGCTGCCCGGCTCGATTGCTGCCATTGCGCGGCTGAGCAAGGCGGGCTGGACGGTCGCCGTGGCGACCAACCAGTCCGGCATCGGCCGCGGCTATTACAGCGAAGCCACTCTGCAGAGCATGCACGAGCGCCTCTGCCAACTGGTGGCGGAGCAGGGTGGTCAGGTGGATCTGATCCGCTACTGTCCGCATGCCCCGGAGGCCGGCTGCGACTGCCGCAAGCCGCTGCCGGGCCTGTTCATTCAGATAGCCGAGCACTTTAACCAGCCACTGCAGGGCGTGCCCACCGTGGGCGACAGTCCGCGTGACCTCGAAGCCGGCTGCGCCGTCGGTTGTACACCCTATCTGGTACGCACCGGCAAGGGCGCTCGCAGCGAGCACAAGACGCTGCCCACCGGCACCCGGGTCTTTGATGACCTGTCCGCCGTTGTCGATCACCTTTTGGAACCCTGAGCCATGGCCCTGTTGATGTCCCTGCGCATCGCGCTGTTCTACCTGCTGCTGTCGACCAGCGCCGCGATCTGGTGCGTCCTGATCATTCCGGTTGCGCTGTTTCTCAATGTTCGCTGGCGGGTCAAGGTGATCATCGAGTGGTGGACACGCGTCGCCGTGTGGCTGACCAAGCACATTGTCGGCATCAACTACGAGGTCATCGGCCGGGAGAACATTCCGAATCAGCCCGGTGTGATTCTGGCCAACCACCAGAGCACATGGGAAACCTTTTTCCTGCCGCGGCTGTTTCGACCGCAGACCCAGCTGATCAAGCGCGAGCTGCTGCTGGTGCCCTTCTTTGGCTGGGCCTTTGCGCTGGCCAAGCCCATCGCCATCGACCGCAGCAAAGCGCGCGACTCGCTGCAACAACTCACCCGCACCGGTGGTGAACGCCTGAAGGACGGCATGTGGATTCTGGTCTTCCCCGAGGGTACGCGCATTGCCCCCGGTGAGACGGTCAAATTCTCCCGTGGTGGCGCGGCACTGGCCTGCGCCAACAATGCCCCCATCATCCCCGTTGCGCACAATGCCGGCGAATACTGGCCGCGTCACGGCTGGGGCAAGAAGCCCGGCACCATCAAGGTCATGATTGGCCCGGCGATCTACCCGGCCGGCGCTGATCCGCGCTCCATTGTCGCCGCTAACAAGCAGGCCGAAAGCTGGATCAACGCGCAGTTACAGAGCCTGCGCGACGCCTGAGCGCGGTCTGGTCCATAATGAGGGTTCGCCCCACAACAACTGTCTGCTCGGTGTCTTGATATGGATATTAATCGCTATCTCAAAGCCCTGGTCGAGAAGGAAGGATCAGACTTGTTTTTCAGCGTCGGCGCCCCCGTCACGCTAAAGCGCGAGGGCGACTTCTTTGCCTTCGGCAATCAGCCCCTGGCCTCCGGCGCGGTAAAAGAACTCGCCTGGCAGGTTATGACCGAAAAGCAGATCGAGGAGTTTGAGCGCGAGCAGGAGATGAACCTGGCGGTCGGGCTGCCCAATTGTGGTCGCTTCCGCATCAACGTGTACTACCAGCGCGGCGAAGTGGGTATGGTCGTGCGCCATATCAGCCATAAGATCCCCGCCTTTGCCGAACTGGGCCTGCCAGTCCAGCTGGAAAAGCTCGCACTCAAGGATCGCGGGCTGATTCTGGTGGTAGGCGCCACCGGCTCCGGCAAGTCGACCACACTGGCGGCCATGCTCGACTACCGCAACACCAACCGCGCCGGCCATATCGTTTGTATCGAAGACCCGATCGAGTTTCTGCACAAGCACAAGAAATCCATCGTCGATCAGCGTGAAGTCGGCCTGGATACCCAGAGCTTTGCTCACGCCCTGCGCAACGTGCTGCGCGAGTCGCCGGACGTGATCATGATCGGTGAGATCCGCGACAAGGCCACCATGCAGCACGCCCTGCACTACAGCGAAACCGGCCATCTGGTCGTCGCTACCTTGCACGCGACCAACAGCGTCCAGGCGATTGAGCGCATCGTCAACCTGTTCCCGGAAGGGGAGCGTAAGCAGACCTTGGGCGACATCTCGATGAACCTGGCCGGCATCATCGCCCAGCGCCTGGTACCTGCGGTGGAGCAAAAGCGAGTGGCTGCGGTCGAGGTATTGCTGCGCACGCCCTACATCCGCAACCTGATCGCCCGCGACGAGCTACACGAGATCAAGGATTCAATGAACCGGGGCCAGGAGCCGGGCCTGCAGAGCTTTGATCAGCACCTGTATGAGCTGGTGGGCAAGGGCAGCATCACCCTGGATATGGCCCTGCGGTACGCTGATTCGCCAACCGATTTGAAGCTCAAGGCCAAGTTCAGCGATACGCGCAGCGAGTCGCCGCTGACCATGCCGCAGCAAAAAGCCGACAACGCAGCGCAGCAGGAAACGGAGCTGTCCTTCAAATCCTCCGGCGGTGGCTTTTCTGAGTCCGACCTGACCGACGATTTTCGTTGAGAGGTAGCCGGGCTATCTGGGGTAAGGACACCCGCATTAACAATTAAGTCCCTTACCTGACGTCCGGTCTCCCGGCAGCCAAACAAAAACCCCTTTAACCATACAGTTAAAGGGGTTTTTGTTGTCCAGGCCTGGGCAGATGTAGGCGTTCAAAGTTACTCGTCATTGACGTATCCGAAACATCAGTTATACACGACAGAACGAGAAAAGTTATTTTCACTACCGGCCAAAGTTAATCTGCAAAGACCCAACATCGGAAAAAGTTAACAAACCACACAACTTGGCCAGAAGCTAGATGGTAAAAATCTATCAGAAAAATTGACGACTTGTCAATTTATACGAATTAACACCACCGTATGGCTTCCGCATATACAACTTCATAAGTTCATACTTTCGACCCAAGCCTCATGAGAGCTGTTTGGGAGAGCTTAACCGCCAGCTAACGCTTCCAGCTCATTCAGAAGCAATGCGTGTGTCCAGCTAGCAAATCGCCAGTTTCTATATTTTTTTATATAACTGCCGCCATAACGTCTCGCTAGCTGTCTGAGAAGGTCGACGACGACCGGACTATATGAAACCGAACGAACAACAATTTCACCAAACGGCAGAACTCGAACGTCTACCCACAAGCCCTGAATCGTATAGCGCACTGCAAGAGGCAATACTGCAGTGCAGTTCACGTCGCTCTCGATCACTTCGTCGTTACCCTCATCCTCTGCCACTAACTCCTCACGCGGATGAAGCCAGACCTTCAAAGACGGATCATGCAATATCACCCGCCTGAGCTCTATCAGGCCGTCAATGGTCGGCGCTACAACTAACCCACTGAGGTTCACCTCGATCGCGCGCAGCCCCCTTTTTGTGATCTTGCTTTGCTTTTCGTCATCCACAAAAGACGTATAAGCAAACTCCACAGCTAGCGGCCCATCAGGCAGCTCCGCTACCAGATCAGGCCTGAAGTCGCCCATCCAAACCTCTTCTTCAACAGACACGAAATCCCACCAAGCACTGCTATCAGCCGCCTCAGAATGGTGGCCCGGCATCACTGGCAATTGCAGACCTAGACTTTCCTTCACTAGCTGCTTGGCGTATTTATGCACAAAGCTTTCTAGACTGATTCGACATGCTCTTTTGGACGATGCGTGTGAGAAATGGTGCGTTCTCTGTCGACCCTTGCGCGCGATGAGCGTCTCGCCACACTCGAGGCATCGGCAGTTACACCCCAAGCCGCTTACTACTTCGCCGACCGTAACCACATGCCCTTGAAAGTCTTCAGCTATGGTCATGCTCATGAGAATTCCCTCTGGAGTTAAGAAGCCCCAAGACTGAAAATCTCAAATGGAAAAAACCTCCACTAACCCGCATCTTCCGGTTTTTGTGGTTAAATATTCTTATTAATCAAAAGCATAGGGAAATGCATGATCGATGCCCTGCAGCAGCTGAAATCGAACCTAGAGGCCAAACCTACGCGGGGACGATCCTACGAGATCATCTCGTACATAGTTGACGAATGCCTCCAGCGTGACGATGTCTATGAAAAGCTAACTTTTGAGGCGGCGACCCTACTGCATTGCTGTGGTACCGCCGCCGAGCGGGAGATGGATCCTCAGAAGTGGATGCCTAGCATCTCTGTCTTGCAAAGAGCACTGAATCTAACCCAAACCTCAGAGGCGAGGCGCCTTAGATTTGGGTACTCTCCGGGAGGTGGAAGAGGCAATGTCAGTCTCTATTGGCTTGAGCTCGCACCAGAAGAAGCCGAGAACCAGTCTGGTAGAGAAGTACAACCTGATGAAGTCACTTACCGGAGATCCGCCCCAGGCTCGATTAAGCCATCTATAACGGCACGTTTTTTCTTCAAGAAAGGGGAGATTAAAAATCGTAGCGTCGTTGGCACGGCATTTCTAACCTCGATCATGCTGGCAAGCCTCACTTGGATTGCGATGCTCAGCCTAGTCATTCTGAGCCTTGTATTACGTGACGAATCGATAAACATGGGAAGTCTGCTTCACCTGTTAATCGCGGTAATTGGCTTCCTGTTTATTTGGAGGCAATCGCTGGCGCCATGGTTCAAAGTGATTGATGACTGTGTCGTCAAAGCACCTCTTGGCGTAACAGCAATTTTCGAAGATAGTTGCGAGATAGAAATGTTCCGACATGAGCGCTCTCGCTGGACACGCTTGGTCAGATTCAGTGCTGACTGCCCCCTATGCGGCAGCAATATTGAGCTAAGGCAGGGCAAGCCAGATCACACATTACCACTGGTCGGGCGATGTATTGAAAGCCCTCATGCCCATGTTTACAGCTTTGATCGCATGACCCTAAGAGGCAAGTACATCGGCCCCTAACTAACCATCCGTTTATAAGCCCTGGTAGGCTGAGTGCTAGAATGAATCGCCCCGGCCATCACCTGCCGGGGCTATTCATTCTGGGTTACGACACAAGCTTCTTAAACATCTCTTCAGCAATGCGACTAGCCTCTAGCTGCTTGTCCGCACTCATGTCAGGAAGCTCGACCCCCTCATCTCCCGCCACATAAAGAGGGCCACCTTGGTCGTCATCATATTCCTGTCCATGGTACAGCCCGCCGTCGTGATAGGCTCTTAGTGAGCTCTGCCGTAAATCGTCGCCCAGTAGGCGAGAAAGGTGAATCCAAACCCAGTTCTGAAAGACATTTTCTGAGTCATAGTTATGAATTAAAACACGCATAGCCTGTGTATCACCCAAGGTTGCGGCGTCCAAATAACAACGCTTGGCGCCCTCAAAATCCATTTTTTCTTCCGCTTCCAACGCAGCGGCATGGACAAGCTCCAAGCGGCAGTGCGAACAGCCAAGGCGCGCCGCCTCTTGCAAGTGATACGCCTCTCGCTCAGCAAAAAGCTGACTTTGCCCGTATGCATGTGCCCATTCGAGTTGAACACCAGTCAGGCTAGCTCCCTGCAGAAGCGCAGAATACCAGTGCTCCGAACCACTCCCGACTTCATGCATCATGCTTCTATAGATAAAGACGAGTGCTTGGTGCGCTTTCAGGTGATTCTTTCTTGCCACATCTTCTAGCTCAGAGATCAGCAACCCCATTGAGCTAAGATCTAGACCATGCTCACCAGCAGCCCATGCTTGGTTGCTGTCGTCACTCAAGTCTTCAGCATCCCAGCTCTCAGCCTCCCATTCCGTATCCTCGTCCCGAAGCGGATCAAACACAGATAGAATAGCGTCGACCTCAATCACCCCAAGCCTATGCATCTCAACTATCTGCAGCAGAGCGGCCCCCGCTCTTTCATCGACACTCTTGTAACCAAGCTCTACTAAGCGACGCCTCAGTACCAGAGCGTGTTCCGTAGATATCGTCATCGGCTCGGACATCACCACGAATACGCAACTAGAATGCAACGCTGCTTTGGACTTATAACCGAAACAAGCAGCTAAGAGCTCGTGAACATGGCTGTGGCTGAACGATTGCAGCGTCTCTAGTTCAAGCTGCTGCTTTGCGGCGTAAGCAATTTCTTTAATAGACATGAAACCATCCTCGATGCCTGACCGAACGGAGCAGATGGCACACGTTTAAGCCCCATACAACCAGGCCTTAGAAGGTTTCAAATACACGAAGGAGGGTAAATCAGCCTTTTTTAACTCGTGTGCAAGTTAGGCGGGCGCCTCGGCTAATGCTACCAAGACCGCAGCCATAAAGTCGACAGTCCAAATTCAGCTATTCCGCCCGCACTTCAAATTTGATGGCATCCTAGTCACCTAGCGCTTGATCAATCAATGCATCAGTGCAGAACAGCACTCCCCTCTGGGCTCCGCCCGCTGTTTGGTGCACAGAGATAGCCGATACCTGTCGCGCAGCTAGTGACTTCGAGAGCCACACGCTTTTCGTACCTTTCCGCCTGGCTGCGTCGGCCACCACCACATGCGTCGACAGAAATTCGATTAGATCAGACAAAGAGACGGATACGCTCTGCCTACCCCCACCATTGTGCTTCTGACACTTCAGGTGCCCATGCTTGATCCAGGAGTTGATGGTTTCATGCTTCCACGGCGTCAAGCGAGTAAGGTCAGCAATGGAAAACTCAAATTGTCTGGGAGAGACCTTTGCTAAGGCGTCCAACTGCGCTTTGTTGAAACGATAAGCCTGCAATCCAGGCTCGCCCGTCACCAAAGCAGCAGGTTTCAGATCTCCACGGAAGATCAGCTGATACAGCTCTATCACCTGTTTTTTTAAGTAACGCCGCTCATTGATGTCCTCTAGACTCAACATTTCTGCATCAGGTGGTGCGGGCTCGTTAGTTTCCAGCGCCAGGGCCACCGACCTCTTCACCTCGTCAATCCGATAGCCGCCTTTGGCAAAAAGAGGTCTATCATCGCGGCTCAGTTGACGAATAACGCCAGCCTCTATCAACCGATCAAGAACACGCCGTGATATCCCTAGCAACGACATGATTGCCTTGCCGTCTGTGAACGCTTGAGCTGCATGCCGCTCTTGCTCAACCTGCACGCGGCTTACAATACAAAACTCGTTTGCTCCTCCAGATACGACGCGTCCTTCCAGTAACCCACTTTTCACAAAAGGCACGATGCGATCTGTACATGAGTTCAGCACGCGGGCCGCTTCGGCCACGGTATACACAGACTTCAAACCCCACAGTTCAGCGGATATCTGCTTTAACTTTCGATTAATTGGTGCTTGCGCATTTAGCACCACGACTCGGTAGGCGACCTTTCGAAACGGGGCGTAAGCATCTCCCCCAAACTGAACGGCAAGCTGTTTGTACCAAGCCCCCAACGCGCTGATGAAGCGGGTAGTCTGCTGCTGATTTGCCTGCTCAACTCTCCTAGTGACAAATTTTTCAAAATGCCCCACAAGGTCGCTAATAAACGGGTAAGCAGCGGCATTCAGCTGTTGTGCCATCGCGAAGCTAATCGAAGCGTTACGTCTCTGCACAATCCCAGAATCTAGAAGCCCCAGATAAATCAAAAAACCGTCAAAGTCAGCCAAGACGCTTTTGCCCGCATCAAGGCCAAGAAGCTGTTTTCTTTTTTCGTCATTCGCCTGAAGCAAGGTTGCTACAGCTAGATCCCCTTTACCCGCATCGCGAACCTCAGCCGTCCTATAGTCAAAGCCACAACGACAGACCATCATGCCGGCGCTTCCGATAGGTATCGGCTGGTCGCACTCAGGACAGCAGTGCACCAGCAGCGATGAATGCACAGGACACGCCGTCACGAGCTCATGGTGCCAAAGTTTCCGTACGTAGGGCTCTTCGTTTAGGCAATGAGGGCATACCGCTACTGTCTGTTTGCGAAGGCGACTCCAATCAGCCCCGGTGCTCTCAACGCAGCCAGGCTTGGCCAACTGTTGTAAGTGCTCCAACGACAGACCTAGGCCCTGACTCATCTCTAGGAGTTCTTCGGACGAGTAGTGCCCTTTTACTCGAAGTTTTACGGGAGCTAACAACGCTCCGACACTGGCCAAATAATTCTCATCTGCGGCCCTAGCCAGATAACCCAGCAAGCTCTCATCCGAGTAGTTTTGTTTAGGCAAAATCAGCAAAGCTCGCACCTCCCACGGCCAGTCCGGCTTCATGCATTACTGAGGAGTAGACCTTGGCCAACTGCTCAACCGATATAGGCTCCACTGCAGAAAATGGATTGCCAGGTTGTCGGTCGAATCCAGCTGTATCTGCGAACGCCTTTGCAAAATGCTTCTGCGTTGCCTTCTTGGTTGTGGAACAGGTACGTTCAACCTCTGCAAGAATCTTGATAACCATGCCAAACCTGCCTGCAGAAGCCACATACATGCGCTTTGCAAAGCACGGATCATCAACCTCATACGTGTCCCAGCCCATGTCGAGGAAATAGCTCATCGCCCCGGCCAAGGCCCTACGGAACTCAACGTACTCCTTACCTTGATAGCTGTATGGGTAGTAGCGGAGTGGCGTCCTGGCTCGGTTCCGCAGCTGCTCGTTGACATCGAATAGCCGTAGCAGCTCAGGGAGGCCAACCAAAGCAATGCTTGTACGTGCCTCGTCGAAAAGCGTCTTCAAAAAATCCCCCGCAGCCCTGACTGAAGTGCTCCCACTTCGCTCAATCATGTGCTGCGTTTCGTCGAAGATGATCAACTTCGTTTCAGCCCTGGCTAGGGCTTTAACCAGTGCCTGAGTCGCTTGGAGTTGATTTTTATAGAAAGCCGCTCTGAGGCCAAGGCTCTCCAAACACGCGTCAGGGAGTGCTCTCCCAGTCAAATATTTTGGACTAACGACTCGCAGAATCTCTTTCCCCGAGAGCCCTCCACACTCACCATAGACTTCAACACACGAATCAATAACTCGGGTTTTCCCGACCCGCGACGGCCCACAAACAGACACGATCCAGGGGCTGCCCGCTTGCGATTGCAGCAGCGCTTCGTGAAGTGCGTCCCGAGCTTCAACAAACCGAGCATGCTCGATGTCTAGTTTATCGATGCCCGTCATGTCTTTTTCCCCCGTCGCGGGGAGGGCTTGATCGGGACATCATCATCAAAGCCCTCAACTAGCGCATCCACTCTCGCTGGCCTAACCCGCCCTGCTAGCTCAGCATGGCGCGAGTCCTTTTCTTTCCGACGCTGCGCGCGGTTATTGGCTGCGATTGAACGCTTTCGGCTATCAGAGGCAAACGCGGCTCTCATCTTCGCGTACGCCGCTTGGTAATCGTGGCCGGTCATATCGACGACGGGCCTGCTGTAGGACGCTTTCAAGCGAGCCGCCTCGTCGAACGATATGGCGGGCATGTTCACGGTTTTATTTTTTAATCTGATCAACGTCTTATCGTCCGGATCAACGGCAAAGACTTCTCGGCAATCCTCGGGGTTATGCAAAATACACAGCTCGCTGATGCTTCGCTCTCTCAGCAGAACCGCCAAGTCATGGCTGTGGAACTGAAAGCCTTTGAAATCGATACCGTAGTGTTGGACTTTCCGTTGCACGCCGCCCGGTACTAGAGCCAACCGTTCTAGCAAGTCTTTGGCAGGCGGCGGAGGCGGCATGAACGCAGCAAGCGACCTGTCCATGGCCGCTTTGATCGACATTGGCTCACCGTACAGAAACCCCTGCTTCACTCGAGGCTCATGAATATAAGTGTCGGCAACGTACTGCACGACGTACCGATAAATGTCCTCAATGGTATAGCGGGCCTCTGACTCAGCTTTACTATGCCGGTTAGCAACTCTGGCGTCCTGGCTGCGCGTCGCGCCCGGCATCAGGTTGATGAGGCGCTTATCCAATGCGCCAAAAAACGACTCAACATGCGGTTTGTCATCGCCTCTGGCTATACGCGCATACTCAATCTGAATGCCAAGCTGACGTACCACGTTCAGCGCCAAATCCGACGCGTTTTCAGTGGCGTTATCAAGCACAATCGTGCGCACGGCACAGGGAGGAACCCATTCCGTCTTAATGCCGAACTCTTGTTTAAAATCTTCGCCTTTTGGCCTGAAGAAAAACTGCAGCAGTTGGAGCAATCCGTATTCGCTCGGCTTGCCTGGCGTCACATAAATCGCGACAGGATAAGAGGTACGTGCACAAACCATCGCGTAAAGCGTCGCGCCAGTGCATCGGTTTCCCTCCGCATCTAGGTAATACAAATCCAGCGTTTTTGCATCGATTTCCATACGCTCAAAAGGTTGCTTTACCTCATAGCTCTTGACTGCTTGGCGGCTCCACAAATTGTATGTCCGCGAGTCTAAACGGGCTCCCTTTACCAGGTCTTTCGGCATCGAGAGCAACACCCGTCGCACCGTGCTTCTGCCTATGCAGCGACTACCATCAGTGATGCCTTTCTCCTTGAGTTGATCAGCAACCGCGTACGAGGCCTGAGTTAGGTTGATCTTGTCATCACGCATATAAAGCTCTGTCAGCGCTTCGCGTGCAGCTTCTTTAGCTTCAACCTTTGAGCTCCAACCGCTACCACCACGCCTACTAAACGAGGGTACTAGTCCAGCAAACCCTTGCTGCGCATAACGAGCGACGTAGCCATTTAACGTTCTCCTGCTCGGGCATCGGTGCCCACGCGCCTCGCAAAAACGTTGTAGCAACACCTCTTTTTCTGGCCACGGCTTGTCACGAGGCAAGCCATTGAAATAGGTCACCAGCTCCTGACGGATATCGGCCTCTGCGCGCTCTCGATCAGACCACTGCCGCTCGATAGCGACTGGTCTATATCCATCTATCTGAATTTCACCTGAGGCAATCTTGTTAAAAAAGTCGTGCCGATCCAGCGTTTTCTCGAGCCCGCCTTTTGCCTCTAATCGGATGTCACCCAGATCCAATTTGATAGCACTAATCCGGTAAGTGACTTCTTCCCACGACAGAGTGGTACCGACCTTCAGCTCATTGTTCATAGGAGAGCACCTCGAAGCC
This sequence comes from Halopseudomonas pachastrellae, assembly GCF_900114765.1. Lineage (GTDB taxonomy): Bacteria > Pseudomonadota > Gammaproteobacteria > Pseudomonadales > Pseudomonadaceae > Halopseudomonas > Halopseudomonas pachastrellae. Next base: position 76,460 of record NZ_FOUD01000003.1, on the reverse strand, counting down.
GCACAGGGCTCCTTGCGTCGGCCAGACATCAAAGTCCATGGTTTCGAACAGGTCATTGGTCATGTCAAATCGCAAGATGCCCAGCAACACACCTGCAGCGGCAACATAGTTGCTTGGCAGGTCGCAGTGAGTGACACGAGACACGTGTCCGCTTAGCTCATCAGCACCTTTCAGCAGCAGCGGTGCAGCCCAGTCCTGCAAGCACGCCCTTGCTTGGGTATAAAACCCCAGAAGTACCTCAACATTGCGTTGCACGTGGCCTGTAAAGCTCTGCTCGGTGACAACGAGGAAACGCTTCCCTGACTTCAAAAGCTCGCTCTGAGCCCTAGCAAAAAGCGCAGCATGCTCATCAACCCAACGTTGTGGCTTGACCTCAATCACGACCGTTATTCCACCAACCTCTAGCTCGAAGTCAGGTGTATACAATCGACGCTTCACAACGCCATCCAGCTCCATCTCAAAGGAGAGCGTGTAGGGCTGAGCTCGGTACCCATTCACTCGTGGATCGAGCTCCAATAGCTGAGCGACTGCCAGCTCCAGACGCGACTCAAAACGCACGTCTGTTGAGCCGTTTAAAGGCGAGCACATCACATACGCGCGACCGGCTCTCCTGGTTCGCCGCGCCACATTTCGGGCAAAAATCGGGCTGTGTTTGTCTGTTTTCATAACCACGACACCATTTCCAAGAATCAGCTATGTTATTAGTGGAAATCACTAGTGCGCTGTCAAGCTTTCACAGTGTAGCATCACTCTAAACATCTCGACGGTTCAGTTATGGCACGCCCGATAAGCACATCCTGGTTCAGCACGTACCTCAAAGCAGAACAGCTTTTTAGCGCGCGGGGTTCCGACTCCACCACAACGAGCATTGGCGCAGAGCTTGGAGTGAAGCCCAAGCTACTCGGCAGGATGGTCGCGGCAGGGAGGTTTCTCAGAAGGACGTTGCCAAACGCCACAGCAGCGCAAGTACGCTGCAGCTATGTGCACTTCGAGACGCTTGAGAAGATTTCACGCATATCGCCAGACGTCGCGAGTTCGTTAGCCGAAAAAGCTCTCAGCAACACCGTATCGATTGCTGATTTAACAAAAACTCTCGAATCGCTTCGCCAAGAAAACCCTAGCGCTTCGCCTCTGCAGATTGCCAGAGCTCAGAACCGCCGTGAGGCTCTAAGCTTTTACGGTGATCTCGATAGGTGCTTGCTTTCCAATCCCTCAGACATGTTTGGCATCCACGATGGAGTCGTCCTCCCACTCCAGAACCCAGCGCTTTACGAAGCCCCCAGATATGTGATCTTAGACAAAGGCCGCAAGGTCTATGCCCAGATTCTATGCAAACGAGCTGGTCAATCCAAAGACCCTCTCAGGATGGCTATGGATTTATACGACCTCGCAAAAGCCCGCCGTGCGGACGCGATTGAGGCCAAAGTATGGATCATTCTCCCGGCGCTCTCCGAGGTAATGGCACTCTTGGCAGAGATAGCAGTTCAGGATCAGGCCTGTGTTTTCGGACAAGACTGGCTGTACCTTGGCTACTTGGCCAAAGATTCAGCAGGGCTGCGGCTCCACACATTGTTTGAGCGTGAATATTTAGAGGTATATAACAGAATCGTCCAAGGGCAGGGGCGGGTTACCAAAGAACACCTATCTCCGAAGCTGAAGTCAAAGCGATCTGGCGGGTCGTACCAACTGCCTTTACCGCTTCGGTTTAGCCCTGTGAAACCGTCTCTGAAGAAAGCACGTGCTTTTGACGACCTCATCATCGAGCAAATTCAAAACCGCGTTAACGAAGGTACTGCCACTGCTTGGGACAAAAAATTTCGGATCGCTCACGACTTTTCAATTTGAGCCTACGAGCACGGCAACGCCCGGCACTGCCCGATTATTCGAAATCAGACAAAGACCACGCTGCAAAGGCGTTTTCTTGATCAGAGAGGTCTTCCATTAGGGGCACCAGCTCCGCAATTATCCGTTGCGCGACCTCAATCTCCTGTTGGCTCGAAAATCCTCCTTCAGCCTCGAGAATAGCCGATAGCGTCTTCATCCAATCCCCACCCTTGATAATCGAGTGACCGTATGGCGTCACGTAGCATTCGTCCCCAAAATCGAAGTCAATTACCTCTCGGATGCAGTAATCGTGTTCGTCGGAAAAGTAGGTCGCGGGGGCCTCGACGGACAACAGCGACTGGCGTGCAGAATCCGACTCACTAGCAATCTCTATTGCGGCTCTGAGCTCCAAATACTTCCAGTGCTTACAAGTCAGCAGGTTACTCTGCATCTCACCTAATCCGACTTCGTTAGGCGCCGCGCCGCTAACATCGTCTACCAGTCTATGCCCATCGCGTGCGACACGTAGGCAGCACGTAAAATCTGCTTTAGCAAATGCAAGGTGATAGAGCTTCCTGAATACGTTTGCTTTCAGCCAGACCAAGTGCGCCTTTTCTTTATCTACAACCTTTTGCGTCATGGAGATGAGCAGTTGCTCCAGGCTGGCAACCCCATCCGCAGAACCATGAAGTATTAGAGCCTGAAGCAGCCACGGCTGATGGATCATGGTTGACGGGCGTTCATCTGAAATAGACTCACTAATACACCGGAGAACGTGCTCGCGCATTGCCCCGTAGCCCTGCAGCTTCAGCACAGAGCAAACATGCAGCAATTTCAACAGCTGGTAGTCTCGTGAAGGCGAGAGCCAATTTCCCATGGAGTAAAAATAGATTTCCGGGGAGAACGGATGTTTATGGGCTACTGCATCCCACTCTGCAGCAATGGCTTTCGCTACTTCGATCTCCAGATCCGATAGGCCCGATGGGCTGCCTCGCTCTCCCATCCATCTAACGTAGTGCACCTCAGAATCGTCTCGCCATGATGGTATGGGCGACCTGCCTGAGTCTTCGTTTGCCCGCATCCTGTGTATTCCAGTGATGCTGACACCCAGTTCCAGCGATTGTGACCCGTCCATGCTGGAGGTTCTATCCCACCCATTCCAGTGGTTGTGATCCACACCGCTGATGATTCTGACCCGCCCCGAAAGCCGGTAGGTGCGCCGCAAACGCTTGCGGTCTCTTTCGTCTCAGATTAATATGTAGAGACTCATTCATAAATGAATATATCTCTACAATATGAAGCTGCTAGCACTCATCCTTTCCTTGCCCACCGAGAATGCTACTGCTCGGCAACGGGCTTGGCGCTCGCTGAAAGCCTCCGGGGCGGCAGTGCTGCGTGATGGTGTCTATCTGATGCCTGAGCGCGAGGACTGTCGCGCCACCCTGGATGGTTTGGCCTCAGATGTACGGGACGCTGGTGGGGCAGCCCATGTGCTGCGCGTCGAAGAGCCTGAGGGAGCGAACTTTACCGACCTGTTTGATCGCGGCGAAGACTATGCGGCCGTGCTGGGTGAAGTCGTACAAGTGCGGAATGTGCTGACTGCCGATACCGTGCAGGACACGCTCAAGCAGGTACGCAAGCTCCGCAAAGCTTTCGCCAGCCTGGTCGAAATCGACTTTTTCCCTGATGAGGCACAACAGCAAACGGATAAAGCCTTGCAGGAGCTGGAGCTAGCCTGCGCCCGGGCCCTGTCCCCGGATGAGCCGCACGCCATGGCCGGTGTCATCGCGCGGCTGCATTCATCCGACTACCAGGAGCGCACCTGGGCGACCCGCCAGCGGCCATGGGTGGATCGCTTGGCCAGTGCCTGGCTAATCCGCCGTTTTATCGACCCACAGGCCAGGATTCTGTGGCTGGCCAGTCCCGGGGATTGTCCGGCCGATGCGCTGGGTTTCGACTTCGACGGCGCGACCTTCAGTCATGTCGGCAGTCGCGTCACCTTCGAGGTGTTGGCGGCAAGCTTCGGCCTGGAGCAGCCCGCTATCGCACGGCTGGGTTTACTTGTGCATTACCTCGACGTGGGCGGCGTGCAGCCGCCCGAGGCCGCCGGTATCGAGAGCGTGCTAGCCGGACTGCGCGAAACCCTGACTCAAGACGATCAATTGCTGACCGCCGCTTCCGCCATTTTTGACGGATTGCTGGCCAGTTTCGACAAAGGAGTACCCTCGACGTGACGCAAACAGCCGCGCAGAACGCGGAAACACTGACGCACGCACCGCAGCCGGTCAGCTTCTGGCAGGCCTTCGCTTTCTGGCTGAAGCTTGGCTTCATCAGTTTCGGTGGCCCGGCCGGGCAGATTTCGATCATGCACCAGGAGCTGGTAGAGCGCCGGCGCTGGATCTCCGAACGGCGTTTTCTGCATGCCCTGAACTACTGCATGCTGTTGCCCGGCCCGGAGGCACAGCAGTTGGCCACCTATATCGGCTGGCTGATGCACCGTACCTGGGGCGGGGTGATTGCCGGGGTAGTGTTCGTACTGCCCTCGCTATTCATCCTGATCGCGCTGTCGTGGGTCTATATCGCCTTCGGCGAAGTGCCGGTGGTGGCTGGGTTGTTCTACGGGATCAAACCCGCAGTGACCGCCATCGTGGTGCAGGCCGCCCACCGCATCGGCTCCCGTGCATTGAAGAACAACTGGTTGTGGGCGATTGCCGCCGCCTCCTTCGTCGCCATTTTCGCGTTGAACCTACCGTTCCCGCTGATCGTGTTGGGTGCCGCCGTGATCGGCTATTTCGGCGGGCGATTTGCCCCGCAGAAATTCAGTGTCGGTGGCGGCCACGGTGCGGCCAAGCAATCCTTCGGCTCTGCGCTGATCGATGACGACACCCCGACACCGGAACATGCGCGCTTTCGCTGGCCGCGCCTGCTCGTGCTGGCCGTCATTGGTGCGGCACTGTGGGCCTTGCCCATGGGCTTGTTGACCGCCCTGTTCGGTTGGGAAGGCACGTTGACCCAGATGGGCTGGTTCTTCACCAAGGCCGCGTTGCTGACCTTTGGCGGTGCCTATGCAGTGCTGCCCTATGTCTACCAAGGTGCAGTCGGCCACTACGGCTGGCTGAGCCCGACGCAGATGATCGATGGCTTGGCCTTGGGCGAGACCACGCCGGGGCCGCTGATCATGGTGGTGGCCTTTGTCGGTTTCGTCGGTGGGTATGTGCAACAGGTATTCGGTGCCGATCAGGCCTTCCTGGCTGGAGCCGTGGCGGCCAGCCTGGTCACTTGGTTCACCTTCTTACCGTCCTTCCTTTTCATTCTCGCAGGCGGCCCGTTGGTGGAGTCGACTCACAACGAACTTAAGTTCACCGCACCGCTGACGGCCATCACCGCCGCCGTGGTCGGGGTGATCCTCAACCTGGCACTGTTCTTCGGTTACCACGTGCTCTGGCCGCAAGGCTTCAACGGTCATTTCGATTGGCCATCGGCGCTGATCGCGTTGGCAGCGGCCATCGCTTTGTTCCGCTTCAAGCGCGGCGTCATCCAGGTGCTGGCGGCCTGTGCGCTGGTAGGTCTGGCTGTGCACCTGCTGCAAAACTGAGAGGTGGGAAATGAGCCGAATCTCGATATGCGAACTGGCGGAATGGCAGGCAGCAGATCGGATGTTCACTCTGTTGGATGTGCGTCGCACCAGCGTGCGACTTGCCGATGCCACAGAAATCCCCGGTGCACACTGGCGCGATCCCGAGGAAGTATTCACCTGGAAGGATCAGGTTCCACGGGACAGGCCAGTGATTCTCTATTGCGCCAAGGGGCATGAAATCAGCCAGGGCACGCCGCCACACTGGAGGCCATGGGTCTGGATGCGCGCTACTTGATCGATGGTTTTTCTGGCTGGCACAGCGCTCGCCAGCCCACCCGGAGCCTATCCCGATAGGCAGGAGGTGCTGCATGAAGTGGATCACCCGCGAACGCCCGAAGATCGACCGGTATGGCGTGAGTGGCGGACTACCGAGCCAGACGGCATCGCCTATTCACAGTTCACGGCCAGCTATCGCAGCTTTGTGCAGCAGCAACCATTGGCAATGCGTCAGCTGCATCAACCTGGCGACAAGCTGTTCTTGGACTTCTCCGGCAAGACCATGCCGATCTATCTGGACGGCCAATCGGAACCTCGTCTGGCACAAATCTTTGTCGGCGTGCTGGGCTACTCCAGCTACACCTTCGCCTGTGCCGTGTGGAGTCAGCGGATTGAAGACTGGATGCACTGCCACGTGCAGGCCTTCAACTTCTTCGCGGGGGTGCCCCGCCTACTGGTTCCCGACAACCTCAAGGCAGCGGTGATCAAGCACGGCAAGGATGAAGTCCAGCTCAACCTGATCTATCAGCAACTGGCCCACCATTACCAGGCCATTATCCTGCCGGCCCGCCCGCGTAGACCCAAAGACAAAGGCAAAGTGGAGGCCGGGGTGAAGCTGGTTCAACGCTGGCTGCTGGCAGCCCTACGCCACCGCCGTTTCTTCAGCTTGGCAGAACTCAATCAGGCCATCCTGGAGTTGCTGCCGGCATTCAATCAACGCCCGTTCAAACGCCAGCCTGGCAGCAGTCGGCATAGCCTATTCGTCGAGGTGGAGCAGCCCGCGCTCCAGCCGCTGCCGATCCACGCCTACGAGCATGCCGATTGGCGCTTCAAGGTGCGAGTGCGCAGCGACTACCTGGTGGAGTACGACAACCACCACTATTCCGTGCCGAGCCGATTGATACAGCAGCAAGTGGATGTACGCGCTACGGGCGAGATCGTGGAGGTCTTTCACAATCATCTGCGCGTCAGCAGTCATGCCCGGCAGTATGTTTCCGGCATCAGCGTGCAGCCGGAGCACAGGCCGCCGAACCACCAGTATTACGCTGACAGTGAGCCCGCCGCATTGCTCGCCTGGGGTGAGCGGGTCGGGCCTGCACTACTGCGCCATCTGCACTATCACCTGACCGAGCGAACCGATGTGGCCAATGGACATAAGGCCGCCAACGCCTTGCGCAAGGAAGCCCGTATACATGGCGATGCACGACTGGAGGAGGCCTGTGCCTATGCGCTGACCATCAAGACCTTCGCCCTGAAAAGCCTGCAATCCATCTTGCGCGAGCTGCCCGACAAACGTCCTGGCCTGAAATCCCTACCCAGCTCGACAGCCGCTCACGAAAACCTGCGCGGTGCCCATTACTTTGCCGATGAAAAGGATCATTCGACATGCTGAACCAGCAGACCCAAAGCAAGCTCCAGCAACTGCAACTGTCCGGTATGGCCAAGGCCTACCGCGACCAGCTTGAACAACCACGCATGCAGGAATTGCCTTTTGATGACCGCTTGGGCCTGATGGTGGATCGTGAACTCAGCGAACGCGAGAACCGCAAGCTGTCTCGCCTACTGAAGCAGGCGAAGCTGCGCTATGCCGCGCACCTGGAGGATGTGGATTACCGCAGCAGTCGCGGTCTGGATAAGCAAGTGATCGCAGGTCTGACAGGATGCTCCTGGATTGGTCAGCAACAGAACCTGCTGCTGACCGGAGCCACCGGCACAGGCAAGAGTTGGCTCGCCTGCGCATTTGGCAGCCAGGCGTGCCGACAGGGCTACTCGGTGATCTACAAAAGCGCCTCAAAACTCTATGAAGAGATGCAAATCGCCATTGGCGACGGCTCCCTGCCCAAGTACCGAACGGCCTTGAGCAAAGTCCACTTGTTGATCCTCGATGACTTCGGGCTGGCTCCGGTGGAGCCCACGGTGGGGTATACCTTGCTGGATATTGTCGATCAGCGCATGCAGACCGGCTCGCTGATCATCACCAGCCAGTTCCCCACGGAGCACTGGCACAGCATGTTCAACGACGCCACGCTGGCCGAGGCCATCCTGGATCGCATCGTCCACCGCTCGCACCGTATCGGGCTCAAAGGCGAGTCCTTGCGTAAGCAGGCTGCCAAGGCGTGATGATCAACAACGAAGGGGGCGATGCCCTCTTCGTTATTTTCGCGCACGCGAAAAACACCGAGTCAGTGAGGATGCATATCAAGGTGGCGTAAGCAGGCATGCAGTACGGCCTCATCGGCATGTCTGAAATTCCCCTTTAGCCAGGCCTCCAGGCAATATACCTCAGTGCCCGTCACTACCGACGCCTGATCCAGTCCCAGAGCCCTGGCAGAAATAGCATCACCGATACGCACGACGAGCTTGGCTTTGCGTTGCATTGCGTCAGCATCGGCGCAGCCGAGATCGGTATAAATATTCTGGCTGCCTTCTTCAATCAATTGCGGCGACCTACGAGAAAGGGGGAGTGGATAGTTTAGCGCTTGAGGGGTGGGTCAGAATCATCAGCATGATGGATCACAATCACTGGAATGGGTGGATCAGAACCTCCAGCGCGAGCGGATCAGATCCACTGGAATAAAGTGTCAGAACCGCAAGCGCCCACACATCCAGTCAGGCACTGTGGATAAACAGCGCGTATTCGGCGCGGTCAGTGCAAACAGCCAGTCAATACAAGAAGCCCGAACCTCCTCGTACTGATCGCGATACCGATATCGCTTGGTGCCACTATCTTGTGTCATCGGCCAGTTTTTTAGTGCATGAAAGACAACATGACGGTGCCGTTCTAGCGCTGCCCCCATACGATCTTCAGCCGCATCACGCATTTCATCGGCCCAATACTCATGACCTGATAGCGGTTCTGCTTGCTCTTTCTCAAACTCGTATAGCGCCCTCTCTCTCTGCGCAGAGCGCTTCTGCGTGAGACTATGTAGAGCTTGTAAAAGCCAAGCCTCAGCGTGCGCAGGTTCTATCTCAACGGCTTGCTGAACTAGCTCAACGGCCTGCTCATGCACACCCAAACGGTAGAGCGCCCATGCCTTTTCGTTTAGCTGATCGGCATTCAGCAACGAATTGCGGCCACGCTCCTCCACCTGCTCTAGCAAGCGGACAGCCCTCAAGGCGTAGGGGCTTCCGGTATCAAGCGAACGACCTCGAACGTCTATGCTTAGACGATCCTCCAAAGCAAACTCTTCGAAGCCAGTGGCGCTTGTAAGGACTTCTTCCAGCGAGTCAATGCGGTCTACCCAATAGGCATAGGCTTGCATCTTTTTCTCTAATCTCGCCTTGGCCGCCTGAATTTTTTCACTGATCTCAGCTGGCTTGGCCTCTCCATTCGCAAGCTTGCAGACAAACTCCTGGCTGTTAAAAACGGTGTCTAGCGCAAGCATGTTCTTGATCAGGTTGTCACAGTGCATGGAGCGCTTAGAAACGTTGGATCCAGGCTCGAGAACATGGCGTTTAAGGGGAAGCGTGCCGGCCAGCTTAGTAAGCAAGCTCCTGTCATCGTCATGCCCGAACAGACGCTGCAGCGTCCCAATCACGCCATCAGGCAGAGCTTTTCTGGCCATTCAAATCTCCTTAGTGGCCGGGGTGCGTAGCCCCAGCCACACTAGCGTATCAACGTCCTTGTTTTCCGCCTTGACGGCTGCTGCGATAGGCGGGGTTATTCGGGTTGAGTTGGTTACTCCGGTTGTCCCGCGCTGCTTGGTGCGCAGGGTTGTTCGGGTTGGATTGGTTTGCGTGATGGTTGCGATTGCTCATGGTATAGCTCCTTCATTGGTTGGAGATACCAGCATAAAAATGCACTGGGTGCAGAAAAGCACTTTCGTGAAAGCACCTCCCTGTATCAAAACAGCCCCCTCAACACCTCAGGCTTGGCTCGCTTGCGCTTACCGGTTCCAAGCAACACATACACAGTGTTACGCGTCTGAAAGATAAACCCCTCCGAAAATGACACAAGCAGAGTCGTGCGAACATAGCTTCCTGGTGCTGGAAAACGCTCAGCATAGTCATGTACGACATTGTGTGCATAAAGCAGAACCGGCTGTTGTTGATCATTCTGCACCTCCTGAATCAACCTGTCTGGTAGCTCCAGGTCGATCCATATCCAATCCCGCACTAAGCAAAAAGGTCGCGAGGGATATCGCTCCTGCACAAACTCAATCGCGTCTTCGACGCTCATTTCCGTTCCCTGCATTGCTTCTCCAGGGCCGTACAGCAGCTCTCCCAACTTGTTCAGTTCATCCATCGTCATGCTCCATTAGCTAGAGTTTTTGCCTAATCCGAGATTAGGCTAGGAAATTGTTATAGATGGCGTTCCTGGAGTAGTCAAATTCTGAGTAGCTGTTAACGGAGCTGCGCATGCACCCGGCCTGCAAGCGCCTCAAGCAGTCGACCCAACCAAAAACAGAGCTCATGCGTATTTTAAGCATTAATTACTTACTTGACGCATGAAAAGCTTTCGCCTAATGTAGCCCCATGTTCATCACTCCATGGAGCAGAACGCCATGCACACCACACATCACTGCAAGGCACGCCAATCCCAGCGCGGGATCTCACTCGATATGGTCGAATACGTTCTGGCACATGGCTCTCAGGAGAAGGACAAAGTCGTGTTCGGCAAGAAGGAAGCGAAACAGCGCATAGCGGCTCTGGATAACGAGCGCCGTTTGCTGATGAAAATTAGCGATAAAGGTGGAGTGGTAGTAGTCGCCGACGGTGATGCTCTGATCACAACCTACAACTGCTCCCAGCGTCACTGAACGAATACGCCCTCGGACAACACGGAAAAACCATGAACGATAAAGTCCTCTGGCAACTGCTCGACACCATTCGAGGAACTGGCGCAGCCCCCTCCAATGCTCTGTCCCTAGTCCTACAACTGCTGTGTTGGTGGAAGCTCTCCAAAGAGCTGGTTCTACCAGAACATCTGCATTTCGAGGCGCTGTGCGAGCAGAGCACCTCAGCACAGCTGGAGGCTCTCCGGAGCGCACAGCAATACACTCGCCACCCATTCTTAGATGAAGGTGCATGGCAAGGGCTTCACGGGGCCAGCGACCTTTCTGCTTTAATCCAGAAAATCCGCTTGCTAGGCACTCAAGGCTTAATCGACACGCTGCTGCTAGACGACGCAGCGCATTGGAGTATCGAGTCGCGCGGTGAGTCCGTCAGCTACTCACCTAGCCTTTGTGAGCTGATGGTGTCTCTTGCCCATGTCGACCAAACCCAAAAAATCTACATACCATGGGAAACCTCTGGCCAATTGGCTGCCCGCGTTGCTCGCACCGGAGCAAACCTCTGGGTTGAGTCGCAAGTGCCACATACCTGCGCTCAGATGCTCAACCTGGTGGGGGGGACGAACTGGGAGCTGCATGTAACCGACCCGGTGAAGTCTCCAAGAGCTATCAAACAAGGCAAACTGGTTCAGTTCGATACGGCCATGTGCTTCCCGCCGATGGGCGTGAAGTACCCAAACGAAATCTGCAATGACGATCTTTGGGAGCGTTTCACCGAAAAGACCCAGGTCGGCAACGTGCTGCAAATCCGTCACCTGCTCGCCCAAACACAAGGCCTAGTTGTTATGACAGTTCAAGGCTCTGTGCTATTCGGAAAGGGGGTCGAGCGGCAGCTGCGCGAAGATCTGGTCAGTCTTGGCCATGTCCGCGCAGTGATCGCGCTACCAGGTGGGCTGTGCAGCGGTACATCAATCCCTGTAAGTATCCTGGTCTTGGACGGCAAGAGTCGCAGCCAGTCGATCCGTTTTGTAAATGCCAACCATGAAGCGTTCAAGGAGACATCTGGCAAACGGCGTGTGGATCTGAAGGACATCGATGCACTGCTTCAACTAGTAGCGAGCGAAGATGCCTCCCCATTTGCCAGGAATGTGGCGGCTAAAGAGATTGAAGCAAGCGACTACAGCCTTGAGGCGAGTCGCTACGTCCAGGATGAGTCTGCACAGAAGCTTAGCAACGCCCTGAAGCGCTACCCACTGCGCAAGCTGGGGGACTTCTTTGAAATCCTTCGTCCCAGGCAACACAACACTGCCTCAGAGGGTGCAGAGGTCAACGAGGTACTGGCCCAAGACATTCCATCGTTCGGCTATATCCGCAGTGCCAGCAAAGAAGCGTTGTTCGACCTGCAATCGCCCAAGGCAGACAGTTACTTCATCAAGCCTGACGACATTCTAATGACTTTCAAAGGTGTCGTAGGCAAGGCAGGCATAGCTAGCGACGTCCCGCCGCCTGGCCAGAACCGCTGGATCGCAGGGCAATCATTAGTGGTCTTGCGCAGCAGATTCCCCGATCAATACCCTCCCAAAGCGCTGCTGATATTCCTGCGATCCGCCGTTGGACAGGGCCTGCTGAGTCAAGCAGCAGTGGGGGCAAGCATCCCCTCCATTCAGCTTTCGACCCTTAAGAACATTGATATTCCAGTGCCTCCTTTGCAGACCATGCACGCCATGGTTCAGGCATTCGATAACGAGGCCCGCATCGAAGCGGAAATTGAGAGCTTGCGCTTTCAACAAGCAGAGCTCACCAAAGCATTCTGGCCGCTTTAAAAGCCGAATCAAACCTCACTAAACTAGCGGCATACGTAAAGGACACTAAGAAACACATGGCCATAAAAAAATCCGAACTCTATTCCTCCCTCTGGAAATCCTGCGACGAGCTGCGTGGCGGGATGGATGCCTCGCAGTACAAGGACTACGTTCTGGTGCTGCTGTTCGTGAAGTACGTTTCGGATAAGTACGCCGGCAACCCCCATTCCCTGATCGAAGTACCCCCCGGCGGCAGCTTTGCTGACATGGTGGCGCTCAAGGGCGACAAGGAGATCGGCGACAAGATCAACCAGATCATCTCCCGTCTAGCCGAGGCGAACAACCTCACCGGCGTCATCGACGTAGCCGACTTCAACGACCAGGAGAAACTCGGTAAGGGCAAGGAGATGGTAGACCGTCTGTCCAACCTGGTCAGCATCTTCAACACCCCGGCACTCAACTTCAAAGGCAACCGTGCCCAGGGCGACGACATCCTTGGCGATGCCTACGAATACCTGATGCGCCACTTCGCCACTGAGTCCGGTAAGAGCAAGGGGCAGTTCTACACCCCCGCAGAAGTGTCGCGGATCATTGCCCAGGTCATCGGCCTGGCAGGCGCTACCGACAGCAAGCAGAGCATCTATGACCCGACCTGCGGTTCAGGATCGCTGCTGCTCAAGGCCCACGACGAAGCAAAGAGCGCCACAGGGCTGGATCTGGCCATCTACGGGCAGGAAATGGACAACGCGACCAGCGCCCTAGCCAAGATGAACATGATCCTGCACGACTGCCCTACGGCGGAGATCTGGAAGGACAACACCCTGTCCGCACCCCATTTCAAAGACCGGCTGGGCTACCTCAAGCTGTTCGACTTTATCGTCGCCAACCCTCCGTTCTCCACCAAGGCTTGGAGCAATGGCTTCAACCCGGCGGAGGATGAGTACAACCGTTTCAGCTACGGAATTCCGCCCGAGAAGAACGGCGACTATGCCTTCCTCTTGCACATGCTCACCTCGCTGAAGAGCACCGGCAAGGCGGCGGTGATTCTGCCCCACGGTGTACTTTTCCGGGGCGGTGCCGAGGCCGCAATCCGCAAGCGCATCCTCCAGCAGGGTTACATCCAGGGCATCATCGGCCTGCCAGCCAACCTGTTCTACGGCACCGGAATTCCTGCCTGCATCATCGTGCTGGACAAGGAAGGCAGTGCCGGGCGCAAGGGCCTGTTCCTGATCGATGCCAGCAAGGGCTTTATCAAGGACGGCAACAAAAACCGCCTGCGTGAACAAGACATCCACAAGATCGTCGATACCTTCACCCAGCAGCTTGAAGTGGAGAAATTCGCACGACTGGTGCCCATGGCCGAGATCGAGGCCAACGACTTCAACCTGAATATCCCGCGCTATATCGACACCAGCGAAGCTGAGGATCTTCAGGACATTGAAGCCCACCTGCATGGCGGCATTCCCGAGCGAGATATCGACGCCCTTCAGGCCTACTGGGGGGTAATGCCGAACCTGCGCGGCGCGCTGTTCGAGCCACTGCGCCCTGGATACCTCAGCCTGAGGGTCTCCATTAGCGAGATCAAGCCAACCATCTTCGGCCATCCCGAGTTCGACGCCTTCCGCCATACTGTGGCGGGTTTGTTCGAGGCCTGGCGTGACGAACACCGCCCGAACCTAACCGGCATCGCCATTGGCGACCAGCCCAAGGCGCTGCTCAAGCAACTGGCTGAAGACTTGCTGCACCGCTTCGAGGCCGCGCCGCTGCTGAATGCCTACGACGTCTACCAGCACCTTCAGGACTATTGGTATGCCACCTTGCAGGATGATGTCTACCAACTGGTGATCGATGGATGGAAGCCGCTAATTGCCAGCGGCTCTAGCCAGGGCGACCCCAATACCGATCTGCTGCCGCCCGAATTGATTGTGCGCCGCTACTACGCCGCCGAAGCCGCCGCCATCACCGAGCTGGAAGCCAAACGTGATGCCATCAGCCGCGAGCTGGAAGAGCTGGACGAGGAGCAGGGCGGTGAAGATGGCCCACTGGCTGAAGGCAAGACCGACAAGGGCAAGCTCACTGCTGCCAGCGTCAAGGCGCGCCTCAAGGCCATCAAGCACGAGCGTGACGCCGACGAAGAACGCCAGGCACTGGAGCAATGCTTGGAACTGATCCAGCGCGAGGCCGAAGCCAGCAAAAAGGTCAAAGCCGCGCAGAAGATGCTGGATGCCAAAGTGCTGGCCCACTACGCCCAGCTCAGTGAGGCCGAATTGAAAAATCTGGTAGTGGACAACAAATGGCTGGCCACCCTGCAAGCCGATGTGCAAACCGAACTGGATCGGGTTTCCCAGGCCCTCACTGGTCGTATCCGCCAACTAGCCGAGCGCTATGCCACGCCACTACCGGCGCTAAATGCCGAGGTGGAGGCGCTGGCGGTCAAGGTGAATGCGCATCTGATGAAGATGGGGTTTGCGGTATGAGCATGGAAATAAAACCGGGTTACAAGATGACCGAGGTCGGGGTGATTCCGGATGAGTGGGATCTAGTCACTGCGGGACAGATTGGTCGATTTCGTGGGGGGAATGGATTTCCACTGAAATTCCAAGGGGAGGTAACGGGCACCTACCCATTCTTCAAAGTTTCCGATATGAACAACGAGGGCAACGAGACCAGGATGTTCGTCGCCAATAACTACATCAGTGACATCACCAGAAAGACGCTTGGAGCTACCATTTTTGCAGAAAACAGCATCGTTTTCGCGAAAGTCGGTGCGGCAATATTTTTGGAGCGCAAGCGGATTCTTGCTCAGCCGAGCTGTCTGGATAACAACATGACGGCGTTTGAGCTGGACGATAAAAAAGCAGATTATCGTTACGTGCATCATCGACTGATACATACTCGCCTCAGCGATCTTGTCAGTACCACAGCTCTTCCATCTCTCAGTGGAAACGTACTTTCCCAGATAAAGTTTCCCTTACCAATGCTGGAGGAACAACGCGCCATCGCCAGCGCCCTCTCGGACGTCGATGTGCTACTCACTGAGATTGATCGGCTCATCGCAAAAAAACGCGACATCCAGCAAGCCGCCATGCAACAACTCCTCACCGGCCAACGCCGCCTGCCGGGGTTTAGTGGGGGGTGGGGGGTGGCGCGGCTGGGGGATTTAGTTTCGCGCATGGCAAATGGTTGTGTTTATACGCCTGACGAAAAAAACGGCGTACCCATTACCAGAATTGAAACTATCTCAGATGGCACTATTAACTGGAATCGTATTGGCCATGCCAAACCAAGCCCAGAAATCGAGTCGTATAAAATTCAGCACGGCGACATTTTATATAGCCATATTAATAGCATTGATCATATTGGAAAAGTCGCACGCTACTCCGACTGCAAACCGCTTTATCACGGAATGAACCTTATTCTGCTTAGACCCAATTCAAATATTGATAGTGATTTCCTGTTCTTTCTGCTCAGCTCCGAAACTATAAGACGCATTGCTAGAACTTTAGCAAAACAAGCTGTGAGCCAAGCCAGTATCAACACAAAAGAATTGAGAGCCTTGGAGTTAACAATCCCTGATGTGGGTGAGCAAATCGCCGTCGCCTCTACCCTCTCCGATATGGACGCCGAACTCGCTGCCCTCGAATCCCGCCGCGATAAGGCTCGCCAGCTTAAGCAGGGCATGATGCAGGAGCTATTGTCAGGTCGTATAAGACTTGCTTAGCGAGCCTCATTGATCGGTAAAGTTATAAAAGAGAATTCACGTGGCCATATCGCAACAAGTAATACATAAACTGGTTGTACAAAATCTTAAGAACCTCAATGATCTCGAAATATCATTTGATGGCGCGCCTGTCACTGCGATTCTTGGGCCGAACGGTAATGGGAAATCAACTATTTTGCATGCGCTAGCATGTGCATTTGAGCCGAACGGACAAGGTGAAGATTATAAGTTCAGCTCTTTTTTTCTGCCCAATACAGACGCACTATGGAATGGAAGTAAACTCGAAATAGTCCACAGTTATCGCGACGACGCGACTATGCATGACCGTGCGGTAAGAGCTTACAAGAAAACCAATGTACGCTGGACTCCTAGATATGCAAATCGTCCAAAACGCGACGTATTCTATATTGGAATAGATAAGTGCGTACCAATGATTGAGTCCGAGAAAAAGAACGCAAAAATAAATTACTCAACCAAAGCGGTTACCGAGGAAGTAATTGAGACAATACTGAGTAAAGCGTCGACGATTCTCAATCGTGAATATTCAAAATACAACATACACACGGCTTCTGGGAAAACCTTTATTGGCGTTGAAGTAGATGCATTAAGATATTCAGCTATAAGCATGAGTGCTGGCGAGCAAAAAATATTTTACATACTTGAACGTTTATATAGAGCGCCGAAGAACTCGCTACTTCTTATTGATGAGCTAGATCTCCTTTTGCATGACTCAGCCATGAAAAAACTTATCAGTGTCATAAATGAGCGTGCAAAAGATAAAAATCTACAGGTAATATTTACAACACACAGGGAAAGTGTACTGGAGCTTGAAGGGGTAATTAATATACGGCACATAGTGCGAGTCGCTGAAAAATCATTATGCTTCAATGAAACGAAACCTGATGCAATAAATCGGCTTACCGGCTCTCAGCCAAAGCCTATCGAGGTGTTCGTTGAGGATGATTTGGCATCTGCGATAGTTAAGAAAATTGCGTCTAGCTATAGAGGGGCGAGACATGTCTCAATACAGAGATACGGCGCTGCTATAAACTGCTTTACTGTTGTTGGAGGGCTGCTGACCTGTGGAAATAATTGTGAAAACTCTGCTTTCCTATTGGATGGCGACGTTTATCGCGAAACTCAAGAAAAAGAAGACAGGTTAAGAAAAGTTATTGCTGGGGATGACCCCGTCGCAGAAGGCAACAGAACAAAAGCTCTATCTAAGATTTTTCAATTCAGGCTTCCAAATGCAGTTAGCCCGGAGAGGTTCATTCATCAATTAATTATCAAAATTCCACATGGCGAGCATGAAGACTTTAACGAAATAATTGATGCAGCTAAAGATATTTTTGCAGTAGACAATGATCATGGTTTTTTGAACGATATTATCTTTCGGATTGGCCTAGAGAGAAATACCGGTCTTTCAAAAATAGTAGATCTCGCATCAAAGTCAGCCGCATGGGATGACTACATATCCGATATTCGGGAGTGGATGGAAGAAAAAATTCTAGCTACTCAAGAACACGAAGCTGCTAAATAACGCCACGAGTTTTCAAGGAACGATGTTAATGACTACAGTCGGCCAGATCGAAAAAAAGACCCAGCAACGCGTGGCCAAGCTGTTTCAGCAGGCACTGGGCTATGAGTACCTGGGCGATTGGGCTGAGCGCCTTAACAACGCCAATATCGAAGCGGAACTGCTGCGTGGCTGGCTGATTGACCAAGGCGTAGAGACTAATCTGGCAAGCCGGGCCATCTTCGAGCTGAACAAGGCCGCCAATGACGCCAGCAAGGGCCTGTATGACCGCAACAAGGCGGTGTACGAGCTGCTGCGCTACGGGGTGAAGATCAAGCCCGAGGTCGGTGAAAACACCCAGACTGTGTGGCTGATCGACTGGAAGCATCTTGAGCGCAACCACTTCGCGATTGCCGAGGAAGTCACCATCAAGGGCGCTGATGCCAAGGCCCATACCAAGCGCCCGGATATCGTGCTCTATGTAAATGGCATTGCGCTGGGCGTGTTGGAGCTCAAGCGCTCCAAGGTGGCGGTGAACGAAGGCATCCGGCAGAACTTGGATAACCAGAAGGCCGAGTTTATCCAGCCATTCTTCTCCACCATGCAGTATGTGATGGCCGGCAACGATTCCCAGGGCCTGCGCTACGGCACTATCCAGACCGGCGAGAAGTACTACCTCACCTGGAAAGAGGAAAACGCGGACAGCGCAGCTGCCGACAATCTGCTGGATCGGCATCTGCTTCAGCTGTGCAACAAGGCACGCTTTCTGGAGCTGATTCACGACTACATCGTGTTCGATAGCGGGGTGAAAAAGCTCTGCCGGCACAATCAATACTTCGGCATCCGCGAGGCGCAGCGCTATCTGCGTCGGCGCGAGGGCGGAATCATCTGGCACACTCAGGGTTCGGGAAAATCCCTGACCATGGTCTGGCTGACCAAGTGGATTCGGGAAAACATCCAGGACTCGCGTGTGCTGATCATCACCGACCGTACCGAGTTGGATGAGCAGATCGAGAAGGTGTTTACCGGCGTCAATGAGCAGATCGTGCGCACCACCAGCGGTGCCGACTTGATCGACAAGCTCAACCAACCATCGCCCTGGTTGCTGTGCTCGCTGATCCACAAATTCGGGGCCCGCGAGGATGCCGATGTCGAAGACTTTGTTGAGGAGCTGCGCAAGAGCCTGCCGCCGGACTTCCGCGCCAAGGGCGATCTCTATGTGTTCGTCGACGAGTGCCACCGCACCCAGTCCGGCGAGCTTCACAAGGCGATGAAGGCCATCCTGCCCAATGCCGTGTTTATCGGTTTCACCGGCACGCCGCTGCTCAAGGCCGACAAGCAGAAGAGCATCGAGGTGTTTGGCCGCTACATCCACACCTACAAATTCAATGAAGCCGTTGCAGATGGTGTGGTACTCGACCTGCGCTACGAAGCCCGCGACATCGATCAGAACATCACCTCGCAGCAGAAGATCGATCAGTGGTTCGAGGCCAAGACCAAGGGGCTGAACGACCTGGCCAAGGCCCAACTCAAACAGCGCTGGGGCACGATGCAGAAAGTGCTGTCGAGCCAGTCGCGACTGGAGAAGATCGTCGCTGACATTCTGATGGACATGGCTACCAAGCACCGCCTGGCTGATGGCCGGGGTAATGCGATGCTGGTCACCAGCAGTATCTTCGAAGCCTGTAAGTGCTATGAGCTGTTCTGCAAGGCCGGAATGGGCGACAAGTGCGCCATCGTCACCAGCTACAAGCCTTCGCCAGCGGATATCAAGGGCGAGGCCACCGGAGAGGGGTTGACCGAGAAGCTGCGCCAGTACGAAATCTACAACCAGATGCTGGGCGACAAAGACCCGGAAACCTTCGAGAAGGAAGTGAAGCAGCGCTTCATCAAGGAGCCGGGGCAGATGCGTCTGCTCATCGTGGTGGACAAGCTGCTGACCGGATTCGATGCACCTTCAGCCACCTACCTTTACATCGACAAGCAGATGCGCGACCACGGTCTGTTCCAGGCCATCTGCCGGGTCAACCGCCTGGACGGTGAGGACAAGCAGTATGGCTACATCATCGACTACAAGGACTTGTTCAAGCAGCTGGAGGGTGCCATCGGCGACTACACCAGCGGCGCACTGGACGGCTACGACAAAGCCGATGTGGCAGGCCTGCTGGAAGACCGGCTGAGCAAAGCCCAGGAAGACCTGGAGGAGGCCCGCGAGGCGATCAAGGCTCTGTGCGAGCCGGTTGAGAAACCCAAGGACACGCCTGCCTATATCCGCTTCTTCTGCGGCACCGACTCAGGTAACGCCGAAGTGCTCAAGACCAACGAGCCGAAGCGACTGAACCTGTACAAGATGACCTCCGCGCTGATTCGCTGCTTCGGCAACCTGGCCAACGAGCTGGAAGAGGCAGGCTATAACGCCAGGGAAATCACCGAGATCAAGGATGAGGTCGATCACTTCACCAAAGTGCGCGACGAGGTGAAGCTGGCCAGTGGCGATTACATCGACTTGAAGGCCTACGAGCCGGACATGCGCTTCTTGATCGACACCTACATCCGTGCCGATGAGAGCGAGAAAATCTCTGCCTTCGACGATATGTCGCTGATCCAGCTGATCGTGGAGCGCGGTGTCGGAGCTGTAGACGCGCTGCCCAAGGGCATCCGTGAAAGTCAGGAAGCTGTGGCCGAGACCATCGAGAACAACGTGCGTAAGCTGATCATCGATGAGTCGCCGATCAACCCAAAATACTACGAGACCATGTCTTCGCTGCTGGATGCGTTGATCGTCAAGCGCAAGGAAGATGCCATCAGCTACCAGGAATATCTGGATGAGGTGGTGAAGCTGGCTCAGCAGGCCAAGAACCCCACCAGCTCGACCAACTATCCCGGTTCAATCAATACCCCGGCCCGCAAGGCACTGTATGACAACCTCGGACAGCATACGGGCCTAGCACTGGCCGTGGATGCAGCCGTACTGGACAGCCGACAGGATGACTGGCGCGGCAATGCAATGAAGATTAAACGCGTGCGCCTAGCAATCAAGGGGGCTCTGGATCAATGCGGCAGCGGCATAGCTGATACCAGGGGTGAATATTTGGCAGGACAGGAGAACGAACGGCTAGATGCCTTGCTGGAACTGGTCAAGCATCAACATGAGTACTGAGTCCCGAAAGATCACGGTCAGCGGCTTGGCCGTGGAAGTCGTGCGCAAGCCGATCAAGAACTTGCACCTAGGTGTTTATCCGCCACAGGGACGTGTGCGTGTGGCAGCTCCGTTGGCGGTAGATGACGAAGCAGTGCGCCAGGCAGTCGTAGGTAAGCTTGGCTGGATCAAACGCCAGCAGGCGAAGTTTCAGGCCCAGCCCCGGCAATCCGAGCGACGCATGGTTAGTGGCGAGAGCCATTACTTCCTGGGCCAGCGGTATCGCCTACGTGTGCATGAGACCAGTGGTACAGCACTGCATATAGCGCTGCGCGGTAAGGCATGCATGGATCTTTTCGTACGCCCGGAGACCACCGTCGAGCGGCGCGAGCAGGTGATTCAGGACTTCTATCGTGCAGAGTTGAAGCGCTTGGTGCCGGAGCTGCTGGAAAAATGGCAACCGAAGCTAGGGGTTGAAGTGCGCGCCTGGGGCATCAAGCGCATGAAGACCAAGTGGGGCACCTGCAACATCGAAGCCCAGCGCATTTGGCTCAACCTGGAACTGGCCAAGAAGCCCGTGCAATGCCTCGAGTACATCCTGGTGCATGAGCTGGCCCATTTGCATGAACGGCATCACAACGACCGTTTCATCAGTCTTCTGAATCAACACCTTCCTCAATGGAGTCAGCTCAGAGAGCTGCTGAATAACTCATATCTTGCCGAAGAGCGCTGGTGAGAGCTCCCCCCCTTATAGCAAAGCCCCGGTTGAGCTAGCTCACCGGGGCTTTTCCGTCACTTAACTCTGGCCGAGACGTTTAACTTTGACCGAAGTGGCAGGTAACTTTGCCCACCTACAGCAGATCAAACGTCCAGGTTAGATACCGCCAGGGCATTGCTTTCAATAAAGTCGCGGCGCGGCTCAACCTGATCGCCCATCAGGGTGTTGAAGATCTGGTCGGCGGCGATAGCGTCTTCAATGTTCACGCGCAGCATGCGGCGGCTTTCCGGGTCCATGGTGGTCTCCCACAGCTGGTCCGGGTTCATCTCGCCCAGCCCTTTGTAGCGCTGAATGTAATGACGACGCGCAGTCTCGTTCATCATCCACTCCAGCGCTTCCTTAAAGGTGCTGATCGGCTTTTTCTTCTCGCCACGTTGCATATAGGCGCCCGGCTCCAGCAGGCTTTGCAGGGTTTCGCCCAGTTCGGCCATGGAACGGTAGTCGTTGCTCGCAAACAGGTCGCGGTTGAAGGTGATGTAGCTCGACATACCGTGGGTGATGGACTCCACTTCCGGCAGCCACAGGTGGCGTTCGGTGTCTTCACGCAGGCTGACATTGTACTGCTGCCCGGAGCGCTCGGTCGCGGCAACACGGGTAGCCAGGCCCTTGATCCACTCATCCATAAAGGCCTTGTCGCCAAGGTTCTCGACGGTCAGACGGGGCAGGTAGACAAAGTGCTCCATCAGCTCCTGCGGGTACAGACGGGCCAGACGCTTGAGCGTGCGCATCACAGCACGGAACTGCTGCACAATGCGCTCCAGCGCTTCACCGGTGATACCCGGAGCATCTTCGTTGACGTACAGGTAGGAGTCTTCCAGCGCAGACTGGGTGAGGTATTCCTCCAGCGCCTCGTCGTCTTTCAGATACTGCTCCTGCTTGCCTTTCTTGATCTTGTAGAGCGGCGGTTGCGCGATATACACGTAACCGTTTTCAATCAGCTCCGGCATCTGACGGAAGAAGAAAGTCAGCAGCAGGGTACGAATGTGCGAGCCGTCGACGTCAGCATCGGTCATGATGATGATGTTGTGGTAACGCAGCTTTTCGATATTGAATTCTTCGCGGCCGATACCGCAGCCCAGTGCGGTGATCAGTGTGCCCACCTCGGCGGAGGAGAGCATCTTGTCGAAGCGCGCTTTCTCTACGTTGAGGATCTTACCCTTGAGCGGCAGGATCGCCTGGGTACGACGGTTACGGCCCTGTTTGGCAGAGCCGCCGGCGGAGTCACCCTCCACAATGTAGAGTTCGGAGAGCGCCGGGTCTTTCTCCTGGCAGTCGGCCAGTTTGCCGGGCAGACCGGCGATATCCAGCGCCCCTTTGCGGCGGGTCATTTCGCGCGCCTTGCGAGCCGCTTCACGGGCACGGGCTGCGTCGATCATCTTGCCGACAACAGCCTTGGCCTCACCCGGTTTTTCAAGCAGGTAGTCACCAAAGTACTTGTTCATTTCCTGCTCGACCGCGGTTTTTACCTCGGACGAAACCAGCTTGTCCTTGGTCTGCGAGGAGAATTTGGGGTCTGGCACTTTAACCGAAATAATCGCGGTCAGACCTTCACGGGCATCGTCACCGGAGGTGTTGACCTTAAGCTTTTTCAGCAGACCTTCCTGCTCGATGTAGCTGTTCAGACTGCGGGTGAGGGCACTGCGGAAACCGGCAAGGTGGGTGCCGCCATCGCGCTGGGGAATGTTGTTGGTGAAGCAGAGGATGCTTTCGTTGAAGCTGTCGTTCCACTGCATCGCCACTTCTACACCAATGCCATCTTCACGCTGCAGGTTGAAGTGGAACACCGAGTTGATGCTGGTCTTGTTCTGGTTCAGGTATTCAACAAAGGCGCGCAGACCACCTTCGTAGCGGAACAGCTCGTGC
Organism: Halopseudomonas pachastrellae; assembly: GCF_900114765.1. Taxonomy (GTDB): domain Bacteria; phylum Pseudomonadota; class Gammaproteobacteria; order Pseudomonadales; family Pseudomonadaceae; genus Halopseudomonas; species Halopseudomonas pachastrellae. The sequence goes on along the minus strand of NZ_FOUD01000003.1, from coordinate 53,231 downwards.
TTGCCGGTACGCTCGTCACGCAGGTTGATGCCCACACCGGAGTTGAGGAACGACAGTTCACGCAGGCGCTTGGCCAGGATGTCCCAACTGAAGGTGATGCTGCTGAAGGTCTCGGCAGAAGGCTTGAAGTGAATCTGGGTACCGGTGCTATCGGTGTCGCCGACCTCGGCCAACGGGGCCTGAGGTACGCCGTGAACGTAGGTCTGTTCCCACACTTTGCCGTGGCGGCGGATGGTTAGAATCAGTTTCTCGGATAGTGCGTTCACTACCGAAACACCTACCCCGTGCAGACCACCAGACACCTTGTAGCTGTTATCGTCGAACTTGCCGCCGGCATGCAGCACGGTCATGATCACCTCGGCCGCCGAGACCCCTTCTTCGTGCGCGTCGACCGGGATACCCCGTCCGTTGTCACGCACGCTGATGGACTCATCGGTGTGGATGGTGATGTCGATATCGCTGCAGTAGCCGGCGAGGGCTTCGTCGATAGAGTTGTCGACGACTTCAAAGACCATGTGGTGGAGGCCAGTACCGTCATCGGTGTCACCGATGTACATACCGGGACGCTTACGCACCGCATCAAGGCCCTTCAGAACCTTAATACTCGATGAATCATAGGCTTTGTTATCAGTCATCTTGAGTCACTCCAGACTTCATTCGGTCTGCACAATGTGCCCATGTTCCACGTGGAACATGGATAAAGGTGTATCCGGCTGCCAGCAGTTGCTCAGCGAGTCGGCATCTACGCAGGTAATAAATACCTGACACTCCAGCGATTCGAGCAGGCCACACAGCGCCTGCCGGTGCGCCTGATCCAGTTCTGAGGGCAGGTCGTCCACCAGGAAGACACAGTCCTGCTGGCGATCAAGCTGACGCAGCAGTCGGCCCTGGGCTATTTTCAGAGCACATACCACCAGCTTCTGCTGCCCCCTTGAGAGCACCTCAGCTGCATTCAGCCCCCGCAGCCGCAAGCGCAAATCACCCCGTTGAGGGCCGGCCTGGGTATGCCCGAGAGCACAGTCGCGCTCGAACTGGCTATCCAGTACCTCTGCCAAACCCCGCTCTCTGTCCCAGCCTCGGAAGTAACTGAGGGTGAGGCCATCCAGTTCAACCAGCTCGCCCAGCGTCTGTTCGAAGATGGGCTTGAGCTGCTGGAGATAGGCCTGCCGGAAGCCGTCTATCTGCTCACCAGCGGCGACTATCTCGGCCTCCCATGGGGCCAGAAGCGAACGTTCGATTCTACCACGTCGCAGCAACGAATTCCGTTGTTTGAGACTCTTTTGCAACCGCTGCCAAGCTGACAGGAAACGATGTTCCACGTGGAACACACCCCAATCGAGATACTGCCGACGCTGTTTTGGCGCACCTTCGAGCAAACGGAAACTGTCAGGGTTAATCAGTTGCAGTGGCAGTAATTCGGCAAGCTGCGCTGTGCTGCGTGCGCTTTGTCCGTTAATGCGTATCTCGTAATCGGCCTGTCGATTGCGCGAAATACCCAGTTTTGAAGCGACACCGTGATGGGATTGCAGCTCGGCAAAAACGGTACAGCTGTCTTGCTCGTACTGAATAACGGGTTGCAAACGAGTGCTACGAAAGGAGCGCGCGAGGCCGAGAATATGAATGGCTTCCAGCAGACTGGTTTTGCCACTGCCGTTGGCGCCGGAAACGAGATTGATGCGAGGGGAGGGAAGCAGGGTCACCGGGTGCAGATTACGCACCGCGGTGACCGCAAGACGAGTGAGGGGCATGCGCGATCAGAGGCGCATGGGCATGACGACGTAGAGGCTTTCGTCGGACTCGGCTTCCTGAACGAGCGCGCTGCTGTTGGCGTCAGACAGTACCAGCTTGGCCTGCTCATGACCCAGCACGTTCATTACGTCGAGCAAATAGCTGACGTTGAACCCGATCTCCAGACCGGCGCCGTTGTAATCGACCATCACTTCTTCTTCTGCCTCTTCCTGCTCCGGGTTGTTAGCCTGAATCTTCAGCTGACCGGACTCGAGGGTAAGGCGAATACCGCGATACTTTTCGTTCGACAAAATGGCGGTGCGGCTGAATGCATCACGCAGGGTTTGACGATCGGCAACAACAATCTTGTCGCCGCCGCGCGGCAGAACACGCTCGTAATCCGGAAACTTGCCGTCGACCAACTTGGAGGTAAAGGTAAAGTCGCCAGTGGTGGCGCGAATGTGATGGCTACCCAGCACGACGTTAACAGTGTCATCAGCTTCACCCAGCAAACGGGCCAGCTCAAGAATACCCTTGCGCGGCACGATGAGCTGATAACGTTCTTGATAGTCGATGTTGGCATCAACGGTACACATCGCCATACGGTGACCATCTGTGGCCACTGCTCGCAGCTGGCCCTTGTTGATCTCCAGCAGCAGGCCGTTGAGGTAATAGCGCACGTCTTGCTGAGCCATGGCAAAGCTGGTGCGATCAATCAGGCGACGCAGCTTGTTCTGGGTGATGGCGAAACTCATCGCGCCCGGGCCGTCTTCAACGTTCGGGAAATCGGCGGCCGGCAGGGTAGCCAGCGTAAAGCGACTGCGGCCGGCCTTGATCAGCGCCTTGCCTTCTTCCACCTTGAGGGTGATGGCGGTGTCATCCGGCAACGATTTGCAGATGTCCATCAGCTTGCGCGCAGGCACGGTGATCTCGCCGGCTTCGCTACCTTCTTCCAGGGGAATGCGACCAACCAGTTCGACTTCCAGATCGGTACCGGTGAGCGACAGGGTATTGCCGTCGACAACAAGCAGTACGTTGGACAGAACCGGAAGGGTCTGGCGGCGTTCCACAACACCCGCAACCAGTTGCAGGGGCTTCAACAGAGCTTCGCGCTGAATGGTGAATTGCATTGTCTTCCTTCGACCTCGTGCTGGTTGGCAGTGGTGTGGGCTGACGATCAGGTCGTCAGCGTCCTCAACAAATTCTTGTAGTCCTCGCGGATATCCGCATCGGTTTCGCGCAGTTCAGCAATCTTGCGCGTGGCATGCAATACCGTGGTGTGATCGCGTCCACCAAAGGCATCGCCGATTTCCGGCAGGCTGTGATTGGTGAGCTCCTTGGACAGCGCCATGGCAACCTGACGCGGCCTGGCGACCGAACGCGAACGACGCTTCGACAGCACGTCCGCGACCTTGATCTTGTAGTACTCGGCAACGGTACGCTGGATATTATCGATACTGACCAATTTATCCTGCAAGGCCAGCAGGTCTTTCAGCGACTCGCGAATCAGCTCGATGGTGATATCGCGCCCCATGAAGTGGGCGCTGGCGATAACACGTTTGAGCGCACCTTCGAGCTCACGCACGTTGGAGCGAATGCGTTGGGCAATAAAGAAGGCCGCGTCGTGGGGTAGATCCACCCGCGACTGCTCGGCCTTCTTCATCAAAATAGCGACGCGGGTTTCCAGCTCCGGCGGCTCGACGGCAACCGTCAGCCCCCAGCCAAAACGCGATTTGAGACGTTCTTCCAGGCCGTCGATTTCCTTCGGGTAACGGTCGCTGGTGAGGATGACCTGCTGGCCGCCTTCTAGCAGCGCGTTAAAGGTATGGAAGAACTCCTCCTGCGAACGCTCCTTTTTGGCAAAAAACTGAATGTCGTCAATCAGCAGCGCGTCCACCGAGCGGTAATAACGCTTGAAATCATTGATGGCGTTCATCTGCAACGCCTTGACCATGTCGGCAACAAAGCGCTCGGAGTGCAGGTAAACAATCTTGGCCGCCGGGTTCTTCTTCAGCAGGTGATTGCCCACAGCGTGCATAAGGTGGGTTTTACCCAGACCTACGCCGCCGTAAAGAAACAGCGGGTTGTAACCGTGCTTGGGGTTATCGGCCACCTGCCAGGCAGCAGCGCGCGCCAACTGGTTGGACTTACCCTCGACAAAATTCTCGAAGGTGAAGCTACGGTTGAGCAGGCTGGTGTGCTTGATCAGGGTAGGCGGTGGCTGACTGGTGTCGGGCTGGCTATTACCGGCGAACTCGGCGGTGGCGTCTGCACCCGCATGATCGGCGGCCGGTTGTGAGCTGACAACGACCGGGGTTACTGCCGGCGTCACAGGCGCGGCGGCAGGCGTCGGGTCAATCGGTCGCGGCGTTGGTGCAGGTGCCGCTGGAGCGGCCGGTGCGGCGGCAGGCGCAGCACGGCGGCTACCAATCAGCAGCGACACCATAGGCGCCTGCCCCTGGGACAGGTCATCCAGCAGTTCCTGAATGCGGTTCAGATATTTGTCATTGACCCAGTCAAGCACAAAGCGATTGGGCGCATAGAGACGTATCTCGGCCTGATCGCCATCGACCTGCAGCGGGCGAATCCAGGTATTGAACTGTTGCGATGGAAGCTCATCACGCAAAAAATCGATGCATTGCTGCCAAAGTGCAACAGACACTGAATCCCCCGGGGACCACTGAAACCAGCGGCTTTTATTGAAGACAAATGCACATCGCGGCGGGGCGACGAACTACGGATAACAGAGCAGCCTATTCTATCCCTTCACCCCCGACTTATCCACACACCAACCCCCTCCCTGCGACAAAAAAGCCTGGTGTCACAGGCCCGACTGAATCCAAAAATTGGACGGCAATATCCTAGAAATGCCTTGTAAATCGGGCTCTGTAGAACCTGTTAACAAGTGCGCCCCAGCGTTGTTGGTAACCGGGGCCCGAATCGGTGGATAAAACGGCCTGTGGATATCCATGCCTTTTATCCACAAGCCACACACAAGACCCCAAGGGTGCCGTCCCCGCGTTATCCGCAGGGTTATCATCGCATCAACGCATTGATCTTATTCAGGTTTATCCGCTTATCCACAGAAGAACGCTGCACTATATACAGTCACTGTATTTATCTTTTAATCAAACTGATTTCATATTGTTTACTAACAGGGATAACGTGCTTGGCCGAACAGGCCTCAAAGCCGGAAAAGAGCCAACGCGAAAACACCCGCTGCCAGCCATAAGCAGATCAACCGACAAAGGCTGAAACCTGCACGTTTAGGCATGACAAGCTCGTCCCAGCTGCATGCTGATCTGCGTGCAGAGAGGCTGGTGAAATTAATCGCCGAATAGCCCATTTTTTACCCTGCGGAGAAATTGACCTGCCCTGGCTTTTTCTCTAGAATTGCCGGTCCCTCGAAGGGGCACTTTGCTCTGATGTGACTTACTCAGGTATCTGAAGATGAAAAGAACGTTCCAACCCAGCGTACTGAAGCGCAAGCGCACCCACGGTTTCCGTGCTCGTATGGCTACCAAGAACGGCCGTGCTGTTCTGGCTCGCCGACGTGCCAAAGGCCGCGCACGCCTGTCCGCCTAAGCACCGGTTTACTGGTGGATCTCGGATTCACACCTGAACACAGGCTATTGACGCCTGCTCAGTTCAAGCGCGTATTCGATGGAGCCACCTGCAAAGCCTCAAGACCCAGTCTGTTGCTGTTGGCCAGAGAGAACTCTCTGGGCCACGCACGGCTGGGTCTGGTCATTGCCAAGAAAAATGTTCGGCGTGCGGTAGACCGTAACAAGGTCAAGCGCATCGCCCGTGAGTCGTTCAGACAGCATCGCGCTGAGCTGGGAGATCTGGACATTGTCGTACTGGCCCGCAAGGGTCTGGGCGACCTGGACAATGCTGCTCTGCATGCCCTGTACCAGGGCATGTGGCGCAGGCTTATAAAATCGGCTGCAAAAAACCGCTCACGTGACCCCGGACCCCCGTCATCCCATGCGTAGCATCGCGCTCGGACTGATCAAGGTTTACCGCTACGCCATCAGTCCCATGATGGCCAGTCACTGCCGTTTCTATCCCTCCTGTTCCTGCTACGCCCAGGAAGCCATCGAAGAGCATGGTTTTCTCAAGGGCAGCCTGCTCAGCGCACGCCGCCTTGGACGTTGTCACCCCTGGAACCCCGGTGGGTATGATCCGGTACCGCCAGCTTCTGCCAACCGACCGACCCGAATGGCCAACAAACCATGAACCTCCAACGTAATATCCTCATCGGTGCTCTACTGGTGATCACCTACCTGATGGTGGTGCAGTGGAATAAGGATTTTGTTCAGCAGGATCTTGCTCCGGCAGCGCAGACCCAGGTCGCGCCGCTCGACAGCAGTGATCTGCCGGGCAGCGATGACAACGCCGCCGCTCATGACGGTGATGTACCGGCTGCCATCAATGGCGAGGGCGAAGCCCTGGCACCGGCCCAGGTAACCACCCCGGATGCCAAGGGTGGACTGGTCAAGGTTGAAACCGACACCCTGCAGGTAACTATCAACCCGGTGGGCGGTGACATTGTTTCGCTGGCGCTGCCGCAGTATCCGACCCGCAAGGATCGTCCGGATCTGCCGTTCCAGCTGCTGGAGCAATCGGGCAACCGCACCTACATCGCGCAGAGCGGCCTGACCGGCCAGCAAGGCCCGGACAAGTCCAGTGGCCGCGCGCGTTACAGCGTTGAGCAGAACAGCTACCAGCTGGCCGACGGCCAGGAGCAACTGGTTGTTGACCTGACTACCAGCAGCGAAGGCGTCAACGTCACCAAGCGCTTCACCTTTACCCGTGGCAGCTACCTGGTCGGCGTCAGCTACCTGATCGACAACCAGAGCAGCCAGCCCTGGAGCGGCAGCCTGTTTGGTCAGATCAAGCGCGACGGCAGCGGTGATCCGTCCAGCTCCACTGCCACTGGCATGGCGACCTTCCTGGGTACCGCCTACTGGAGCGACGATGCCTCTTACACCAAGCTGAAGATGTCGGAGCTGGACGACACTCGCCTGGCTGAGAACGTCTCCGGTGGCTGGATCGCCTGGCTGCAGCACTACTTTGTCAGCGCCTGGATTCCGAGCCCGGAGGTCACTCATCACTACCGCACGCTGAAAGACCGCAGTGGCAACTACATTGTCGGCTTCACCAGCCCGGCCGTTACCGTGCCGGCTGGCGAGCAGCAGCAGATCAGCGCCGATTTCTACGCCGGCCCCAAGATTCAGGATGACCTCAAGGCCATCTCTCAGGGTCTGGAGCTGACCGTTGACTACGGCTTCCTGTGGTGGATTGCCCAGCCGCTGTTCTGGGTACTGAGCCTGATTCACGGCTTTGTCGGCAACTGGGGCTGGAGCATCATTCTGCTGACCTGCCTGATCAAGCTGATCTTCTTCCCGCTGTCAGCCACCAGCTACCGCTCCATGGCCAATATGCGCCGTGTTGCGCCCAAGCTGCAGGCACTGCGTGAGCAGTACGGCGATGACCGTCAGAAAATGTCCCAGGGCATGATGGAGCTGTACAAGAAAGAGAAGATCAACCCGCTGGGTGGCTGTCTGCCGATTCTGGTGCAGATGCCGGTCTTCATTGCCTTGTACTGGGTACTGATGGAAAGCGTCGAAATTCGCCAGGCCGAATGGCTCGGCTGGATCACCGACCTGTCGCTGAAGGATCCGTACTTCATCCTGCCGATCATCATGGGCGCGACCATGTTCCTGCAGCAGCAGCTGAACCCGACGCCGCCGGACCCGATGCAGGCCAAGGTAATGAAGATGCTGCCGATCATCTTTACCTTCTTCTTCCTGTGGTTCCCGGCCGGTCTGGTGCTGTACTGGGTAGTCAACAACTGCCTGTCCATTGCACAACAGTGGTACATTACCCGGCAGATCGAGAAGGGCGCTGCGAGCAAGGACTAAGTCCTGCTCACCGCCAGTCAAACGCCCCGTTCGCGGGGCGTTTTGCTATCCACAGAAAACATCGGAGCCGCCATGAGCACGCCCTATCACGCCGATACCATTGCCGCCCTCGCCACGGCCCCCGGGCAGGGCGGGGTAGGCATCATTCGTGTGTCGGGCCCGGCGGCGCACTCCATCGCCCAGCAGATTGCCCGGCGTGAACCGCGGCCGCGCTACGCCCATTACGGCCCGTTTTTCTCCGGTGAGCAGACCCTGGATGAAGGCATCACGCTGTTTTTTCCGGGGCCGCATTCCTTTACCGGCGAAGACGTGCTGGAGCTGCAGGGCCACGGTGGCCCGGTAGTGATGGATCTGCTGCTCAAGGCCTGCCTGGCCGCCGGTGCCCGTCAGGCCCGCCCGGGCGAGTTCAGCGAACGTGCCTTCCTCAATGACAAGCTGGACCTGGCCCAGGCCGAGGCCATTGCCGATCTGATCGAGGCCAGCTCCGAGCAGGCCGCGCGCAACGCCCTGAATTCCCTGCAAGGGGTGTTTTCCCAGCGCGTACGCGCGCTGACCGAATCGCTGATTGCCCTGCGTATCTATGTTGAGGCGGCGATCGACTTCCCGGAGGAAGAGATCGACTTTCTCGCCGACGGCCACGTACTGTCCCAGCTACAGGCGGTGCAGGGCGAACTGACCCAGGTACAGCGCCAGGCCGGGCAGGGTGCATTGCTGCGCGACGGTATGAACGTGGTGATTGCCGGGCGTCCCAACGCTGGCAAATCGAGTCTGCTCAACGCCCTGGCCGGGCGGGAAAGCGCCATTGTTACCGACATTGCCGGTACCACCCGGGACATCCTGCGCGAACACATCCACATCGATGGTATGCCGCTGCACATCATTGATACCGCAGGCCTGCGTGACACCGATGATCAGGTGGAGCAAATTGGCGTGCAGCGCGCCATGGCGGCCATCGGCGAGGCAGATCGCATTTTGCTGATGGTCGACGCCAGCCAACCCGAAGCCAAAAATCCCGAGCTGCTCTGGCCGGAATTTCTCGAGCAGCGGCCCGACCCGGCCAAGGTTACGCTGATATATAACAAGGTCGACGTTACCGGTGAACCGGTAGCACAGGACACCGCAGCCGATGGCTCGGTTGTGTTGCACCTGTCAGCCAGGCAGGGCGAGGGCATCGACCTGCTGCGTGAACACCTGAAGGCCTGCATGGGCTTTGAGCAGACCGGCGAAAGCCTGTTCAGCGCCCGCCGCCGCCACCTCGAAGCGCTGGAGGAAGCAGCTGACTACCTGCAGCACGGCTTTGATCAACTGACCCTGATGGGCGCCGGCGAGCTGCTGGCCGAAGACCTGCGCATGGCCCAGCAGGCACTCGGCAAAATCACCGGCGAGTTTTCCGCCGATGATCTGCTGGGGCGGATCTTCTCCAGCTTCTGCATTGGCAAATAGTCAGGGCAGCGCCTGACGCATCCGCCAACTGCTGACTACCGCCGCCATCACCGCAAAGGTGCTGGCCACCAGCAGCGCAACATGGGTGCCGTTATCCGCAAACAGGTTGAACATCAGTGCCACCAGCGCGGCACCGCAGGTCTGGCCGACCAGCCGAGCGGTGCTGAGCATGCCGCTGGCGCCGCCGCTGCGGTGCAGGGGGGCGGCGGTGATGATGGTGTGATTGTTGGGCGACTGGAACAACCCGAAACCGGCGCCGCAGAGCATCATCCAGGCCAGTATCAAGCCAAATCCGGGGCTATCGGGCAGGCTGGCCAGCCCCCACAGCCCGCCGGCAAACAGCAGCATGCCGATGCCACCGAGCAAGCCGGCGTGGTAGCGCTCCAGCAGTCTTCCTGCCAGTGGCGCAGTAAACATGGTTGCCAGCGGCCAGGGCGTCATCAGCAGACCAGTCTGAATAGCATTAAGGCCCAACGCATGCTGAAAGTAGAACGGGATGGAGACCATCGCCAGCATCTGCGCGGTAAAGGCGCTGATTGAGCTGCAGATAGACAGGGCAAAGATGGGAATACGCAGCAAATCCACCGGCAGCAACGGCATACTGCGGCTCAGTTGACGGCGCACAAACAGCCAGCCCAGCGGCAGCCCGATCGCAACCGGCAGCAGCAGCCACCAACCGCCATGCCCCTGGGCAAAGCCGGTCACCGCCAGAAAGAAACAGCCCAGCGTAAGGACGTTCAGCGCGGCGCTGGGCAAGTCAAAACGCTGGCTAGGCGCACCCTCGTTGGCTGGCAGAAAGCGCCACCCCATCAGCAGGGCCAGTACGCCGACCGGGGCACTGACAGCAAACAGCCAGGGCCAACTGGCGAGAGACAAGATAGCAGCTGCCACACTGGGCCCGGCGGCCGCCGCCACCGACACAATCAGGGTATTGAGTGCTACGCCGCGGCCGAGTCGCGCACGCGGATAAATCAGCCGGGTCAGTGCACCGTTGACACTCATCACCGCCGCCGCGCCCAGCCCTTGCAGCATGCGCGCCAACGTCAGCTCCAGCAGCGAGTCACTCAGGGCACAGAGCACCGACATGCTGGCAAAGATCGCCAAGCCGATCAGGTAAACGCGCCGATAGCTCCACAGGTCGCCAAGCGAGGCCAGTGGCAGCAGGCTGACGGCAATAACCAGTTGATAGGCGTTGACCACCCAGATAGAGCCGGCTGCACTGGCGCCCAGATCGGCGCCGATGGTTGGCAGCGCAACATTGGCAATCATGCCGTCGAGCACAGCCATGGTTACGCCCAGTGCGATCGCGATGATCGCACCGACGCGTTGGGGCATGGGGACGCCGTCATGGGTTGCTGGGGGCAAAGCGGGCCTCTGAATGACAGAACCGGCCGGTCACCTTAGCACAGCAGCGCTAGCCTCAGGACCACCCGGCAACCTCATGCACCGGCGCTTCGCGCTGCACCAGGCAACGCCCGTCGCGGATCGAGGCCAACACTGGCGACTGGTTTAACAACACCTCGTAGGGTGTAGCGCCGTTTACCACCATGCAGCGCGCCGGGTTGCCAACGGCAATACCGTAGCTGTTCAGGTTAAGCGCGGCCGCGCCGTTGTCGGTCACGATCTCCAACGCGGTCTCAATGCGTTCCATCCCCAGCATATGGCAGGCGTGCAGACCAACATCCAGGGTACGCAGCAGGTTACCGTTGCCCATCGGATACCAGGGGTCGCGGATCGAGTCCTGGCCAAAGCAAACCTTGAGGCCGGCATCGAGCAACTCCGGTACTCGGGTAATACCGCGACGTTTGGGGTATCCATCAAAACGCCCCTGCAAATGCAGGTTTTCGGTGGGCAGGGCAACAAAGTTCAGGCCAGACTTGCCCAACAGGCGGAACAGACGGCTGCAATAGGCATCCTCGTAGGAGTGCATGGCACAGGTGTGGCTGGCGGTTACCCGGCTGCCGTAGTCACGGCTCAGTGCTTCGGCGGCAAGCACTTCGAGAAAGCGCGATTGCGGATCGTCAATCTCATCGCAATGCACATCCACCAGGCAGTCATGGCGCTCAGCCAGGTCCATCAGCCACTTGACCGACTCCACGCCGTAGTCGCGGGTGAACTCAAAGTGCGGGATGCCGCCGATCACATCGGCGCCAATAGCCACCGCCTCGGTCATTAGCTCCTTACCGCCCGGAAAGGACAGAATCCCCTCCTGCGGAAAAGCGACAATCTGCAGGTCGACAAACTCACGCACCCGCTCGCGCACTTCAACCATCGCACGCAGCGCAGTCAGCTGCGGGTCGGTTACATCCACGTGGGTGCGCACGTACTGGATACCGTGCGCGGCAAACAGCTTGAGCGTCTGTTCGGCGCGGCTCACCACATCATCACGGCTCAGCATGGCCTTGCGCTCACCCCAGCATTCAATGCCTTCAAACAGGGTGCCGCTCTGGTTCCAGCGCGGCTCACCGGCGGTCAGTGCGGCGTCCAGGTGAATGTGCGGCTCAACAAAAGGTGGCAGCAGCAGATTGCCGCCGGCATCCAGCTCGTCCGCCGCCGCGCTCTGGCTGGCAGCTTGGGCATCGATGGCAGTGAAGCGACCATCAGCCATGGCGACGCGATACAGACCGGGGCGACCGGCCAGGCGGGCATTGACGATGGCAGTGAGGGGCAGGGTCATGGGTATTCTCCAGAATCAGGGCTTTGGCACAACAGGTGCGCCAGAATCAGGTTATTCAGATCGGCTGGTCTGCGTGGGTCCAGACCGGTAGCGCGAAACAGCTTGTTCAGCCGGTAACGCACGGAATTACGGTGACTGCCAAGGCTCGCGGCGGCCGCACTGAGGTTGCCGCCATGCTGTAGCCAGGCGGCCAGGGTGGGGCTAAGTTCATGCAGCAACGCTTGATGCTCGGCAAACCAGGGGGCAATAAAGGCCTCGCGCTCAGGTAGCGAGCCCAGGCGCAGCTGCAAGCGCTGCAGCAGATGGTCGGCCTGATCTTCTGCAGCACGCGCGGCCAACTGTTCGCGAGCGATAATGGCGCGGCTGATAACTTCGGTCACCGTCACCATAGGCAGCGAATAGGGTTGCTCCAACAGGGGCAACTGCAATGCATCGGCGCGTTTCAGCAGCGCGGCCGGTAACTGACCGATATAGGCATCACCGGTCAGGATCACCAGACCAGCTACCCCGGTCGCGGCGCCCTCGTGCACCAGTTCAAACAGGTTATCCAGACTGTGATGTCGACCGATACCCGTGATGAACACCAGCTCGCCGCCCTTGATCCAGGGCGTGAACGAGCGGTTTTCCGCCACATAGGGCCAACGCACTCGACGTCTGGCGCCGGTTCGACCGGCGCGCAGACGAATGGCCCCCAGACCCGGCAGGTCCGGGATATCGGCTGTACACAGCAGCTCACTCATGCGCGGCTGGACAGCGCAGCGCGGCGTTCACGTACCGGGTTGATCAGTAGCGCCAGTACCGCATACGCCAGGGCAGCGGTCAGCACACCCACCAGCGGCGCGACCCAGTTTGAGGTGTAGGCAACCAGCGAGCCGATGGCGTAGGCACTCAGCCCCACCCAGTTGAAAGCCGGCAGGGCAGTGGTCGCCAGATCACCGTAGCGCCCGCGCCAGGTCACCAGATAGTTGGCCATGATCACGCCACCCAACGGTGGGATAAAGGTACCCAGCAGAATCAGGAAGGGGATCAGCCAATCGTACATACCCAGTACGGCCAGCAGGGTACCAATGGCGGCACCAACCACGGTGACGGTACGGCGACGCTCGGTGCGCAGCAGGTTGCAGCCGGCCACAGCAAAGTTGTAGACGGTGTTGTCCTGGGTGGTCCACAGGTTAAGGAACAGCATCAGCACACCCAGGGTAGCCAGGCCCTGCGCCACCATGATGTCGACGATATCGGCCTGCTGGTACACCAGCGCGCCAAAGGCGCCGACCAGAGTCATCAAACCATTACCAACGAAGAAAGCGGCCAGGGTTGCGATAACCGCAGCCTTGCCGGACTTGGCAAAGCGCGTCCAGTTGGTGGCCTGGGTACCGCCGCTGACAAAGGTGCCGAACACCAGGGTAATGGCCGCCGCCACGCTCATCTCGGCGCTCGGGTCGATCGCAGACAGCCCAGCCAGACCGCCAGCATCGGAGCCGGCAATGCCCAGGCTGACGGCAATCAGAATGATCATCGCAGGCACTGCGACCCGCGACAGCAGGTCGAGCCCGCGATAGCCAATAAAGGCGCTGATGCAAAAGCCAAAGCCGAACAGCACCATCAGCGGCAGGGTCAGGCTTTCCGGCAGGCCGGTCATTTTCACCAGCAGCAGCGCCATGGTGGCGGTGCCCCAGGCGTACCAGCCGATCTGGGTAAAGCCGAGAATAAAGTCGGACAGCTTGCTGCCCACATCGCCAAAGGCATAACGGCTCATCAGCGCGGTGTTCAGGCCCGAGCGGGCAGCGATAAAGCCCAGTCCTGCAGCATAGGCGCCCAACAGCAGGTTACCAATCAGCAAAATCCACAGCAGGGTGGAGAACTCGAAGGCAGCCCCAACACTGCCACCGGCCCACATGGTGGCGCTGAAAAAGGTAAAACCCAGCAGGACGAAACTCATTGACCACATGCTCTTGCGCGCATGGGTCGGCACCGGGCTCAGGGGGTAATCCTGATCGGCGCTGTCTTGTATTTCACTCATGACATTGTCTCCGGTTGGCAGCGGTGCATCCACGACGGTGGATACCTGTCCGGGCTAGAGCAACCAGCGTGCCAGCAGGCCCGATAGCGCCGGTAGAGACAGCTGGAGCAGGGCGCATATTGTGCAGACTGCACAATTACTCATAAACACTGCCCCATTATAAGGCGTATACCGGTGAGAAAACGGATGGGGCAGCAACCGATAAGCGCTTGCTGAACCCTGTGGAAAACTGCCCCCCAACCCGGTCGATAACCCGGAGGACAAGCCTGGGCATAACCCGCCTGTGGATAACCCGGCCTTTCATCCACAGGATGCACCACTGCCTGCCCACCTCTAACTGACCGTTTTTTCACAACCTTTCTTTTTTCACAAAGCTATGAAAATAAAGGGGTTTACAGGGTTTTCCACAGGACAGGGCGGCCCTATTAACATTAACTTATTCAGTCTTTTTATATATTTTCATCTTTATTCTTTTTAACTCTTTGCCGGGAGAGAAAAGCCGGTTGTACAAAAAATGGTCAGCACGGCTGCAATTTTCTCCCCTTGGCCCTATAATCAGCCCCTTTTTTCTGTGCCGGGGGTACGCCCGGCAAACGAGGTGACAGGTGGACTTTCCCAGCCGTTTTGACGTCATTGTGGTCGGTGGTGGCCATGCCGGTACCGAAGCTGCGCTCGCAGCCGCGCGTATGGGCGTGAAGACCCTGCTGCTCAGTCACAACGTCGAGACGCTGGGACAGATGAGCTGCAACCCCGCTATCGGCGGTATCGGTAAGAGCCACCTGGTGAAAGAGATCGATGCGCTGGGCGGCGCCATGGCGCTGGCGACCGACAAAGCCGGTATCCAGTTTCGCGTGCTCAACAGCCGTAAGGGCCCGGCGGTACGGGCAACCCGCGCCCAGGCTGACCGTGTGCTGTACAAGGCCGCCATCCGTCACATGCTGGAAAACCAGCCCAATCTGTGGATTTTCCAGCAGGCCTGCGATGACCTGATCGTTGAGCAAGAGCAGGTGCGTGGCGTCGTTACCCAGATGGGCCTGCGTTTTCTCGCCGACAACGTGGTGCTGACCACCGGTACCTTCCTCGGCGGGCTGATTCATATCGGCCTGGACAACTACTCCGGCGGCCGCGCCGGTGATCCGCCGGCCATTGCCCTGGCAAAACGATTACGTGAGTTACCCCTGCGGGTTGATCGCCTGAAGACCGGCACTCCGCCGCGTATCGACGGACGCAGTGTCGATTTCAGCCAGATGACCGTGCAGCCAGGCGATACACCGATTCCGGTGATGTCGTTCATGGGCAGCGCCGAGCTGCACCCCGAGCAGGTCAACTGCTTCATCACGCACACCAATGAGCGCACGCACGACATCATCCGCGAGAACCTCGACCGCTCCCCCATGTATTCCGGGGTCATCGAGGGCATCGGGCCGCGCTACTGCCCCTCGATCGAAGACAAGATTCACCGCTTTGCCGACAAGCAGAGTCACCAGGTGTTTATCGAGCCCGAGGGGCTGACCACCCACGAGCTGTATCCCAACGGTATCTCCACCTCGCTGCCGTTCGACGTGCAGCTGCAGATCGTGCAGTCGATCAAGGGCATGGAAAACGCGCACATCCTGCGCCCGGGCTATGCCATCGAATACGATTACTTCAACCCGCAGGACCTGAAGTACTCGCTGGAAACCAAGGTGATCGACGGCCTGTTCTTTGCCGGTCAGATCAACGGCACTACCGGCTACGAAGAGGCCGGCGCTCAGGGCCTGCTGGCCGGTCTGAATGCCGCGCGCCGTGCGCAGGAGCTGGACGCCTGGTGTCCGCGCCGCGATGAAGCTTACATCGGGGTACTGGTCGACGACCTGATCACCATGGGCACCCGCGAGCCCTATCGCATGTTTACCTCGCGTGCCGAATACCGCCTGGTACTGCGTGAAGACAACGCCGATCTGCGCCTGACCGAACAGGGCCGCGAGCTGGGGCTGGTCGACGATGCGCGCTGGGCGGCGTTCAATGCCAAGCGCGAAGCCATCGAGCAGGAAACCCAGCGTCTGCGCAGCACCTGGGTGCAGCCGGGCAGTGCCCAAGGCCAGGCCTACAGCGCCCAGTACGGCACGCCACTGACCCACGAGTACAGCCTGCTTGATTTGCTGCGCCGCCCGGAAGTGGAATACAGCGCGCTGGTCGCCCTGACCGGCGGCAGCGATGTGCAGGCCGATGCGGCCGAGCAGGTCGAGATTCAGGCCAAGTACGCCGGTTATATCGAGCGTCAGCAGGAAGAGATCGATCGCCTGCGCCAACACGAGCAGACGCGTCTGCCGGACGATCTGGACTACGCCAGCCTGAACGGTCTGTCCAACGAGATTCGCGGCAAGCTGGCTGATGTGCGGCCGGAGACGCTGGGGCAGGCCTCGCGTATCCCGGGCGTGACCCCGGCGGCGGTCAGTCTGTTGCTGATTCACCTGAAAAAACGCAATGCCCTGGGTAGCGGCAGTCTGGCCAAGGAGGCATGAGCGCGATGGGGCAACACGCAATCGAGCTGGCGCACGGTGCGCGGCTGTTAGGCATCGACCTGACCGAAGATCAGCAAGGCCAGTTGCTGGCCTACCTGACGCTGCTGAACAAGTGGAACAAGGCCTACAACCTCACCGCGGTGCGCAACCCGGACGAGATGGTCAGCCGCCACCTGCTCGACAGCCTGAGCATCCTGCCCTACATCCAGGGCGAGCGCTGGCTTGATGTTGGCAGCGGTGGCGGCATGCCCGGCGTGATGCTGGCGATCATGTTTCCGGCCCGCCGTTTTACCCTGCTCGACAGCAATGGCAAGAAGACCCGCTTTCTGACCCAGGTGAAAACCGAGCTGGGGCTGACCAATCTTGAGGTGATCAACAGCCGCGTCGAGGCGTTCAACGTCGAGCAGCCGTTTGACGGCATCACCTCGCGGGCCTTTGCCTCGCTCGCCGATTTCACTCACCTGACGCGTCACCTGGGCAGCCCGGATACCCGCTGGCTGGCCATGAAGGGCGTGTATCCGGAGGACGAACTGGCCGCCATGCCGGTCGACTTCCAGCTCGAGAGCAGTGCACAATTGCAGGTTCCCGGTTGCGTCGGCAGCCGCCATCTGTTGATACTGCGACGGATGAATCAGGGCTGAGATCAAGGGGGTCATACGTGGGCAAGGTGCTGGCAATTGCCAACCAGAAAGGCGGTGTGGGAAAGACCACCACCACGATCAATCTCGCCGCCTCGCTGGCCGCAACCAAGCGTAAGGTGCTGCTGATTGATCTCGACCCCCAGGGCAACGCGACCATGGGCAGCGGTATCGACAAGGCCAACCTGGACAACTCGGTGTACGAGCTGCTGACCGGGCAGTGCGAGTTTGCCGATGCGGTCTGCCGCTCGGAGTACGGCGGCTACGATCTGCTGCCCGCCAACGGCGACCTGACCGCCGCCGAAGTCGAGCTGATCAACATCAAGATGAAAGAGAGCCGCCTGCGCTACGCGCTGGTCAACGCCCGCGAGCATTACGACTTCATCCTGATCGACTGTCCGCCGTCGCTGAACATGCTGACCGTCAACGGCCTGGTCGCCGCTGATGGAGTGATCATTCCGATGCAGTGCGAGTATTACGCGCTGGAAGGTCTGTCCGCGCTGGTCAACACCATCAGCCGGATCAGCTCGGTGCTTAATCCGAGCCTGCAGATTGAAGGTCTTCTGCGCACCATGTACGACCCGCGCAACAGCCTGACGCTGGATGTATCCGCCCAGCTCAGCGCGCATTTTGGCGACAAGCTCTACCAGACCGTGATTCCGCGCAACGTGCGTCTGGCCGAGGCGCCCAGCTTCGGTATGCCCGCGCTGGCGTATGACAAGCAGTCGCGTGGCGCTGTTGCCTACCTGGCGCTCGCCGGCGAGGTGGTACGTCGCAGCAAGCAGGCAGCCAAGGCGGCTGCCGTTACCGATTTGAACGATTGACGACAAGGACAACGAGCATGGCGGGCAAGAAGCGCGGCTTGGGACGGGGACTGGACGCACTGCTGAGTGCAGGCGCCGGCGCGGCCAGCGAGAACGACAGCCAGGATCAGGTGCTCAAGGAGCTGCCGGTAGATCTGGTCCAGCGCGGCAAGTATCAGCCCCGCCGGGACATGGACCCGCAGGCGCTGGAGGAACTGGCCGAGTCGATTCGTGCCCAGGGCGTGATGCAGCCCATCGTTGTGCGCCCGATCAGCGAAGGCCGCTACGAGATCATCGCCGGTGAGCGCCGTTGGCGCGCCAGTCAGTTGGCCGGCCTGGACAGCATTCCGGCGGTGATCCGCGAAGTGCCGGATGAAGCCGCCATCGCCATGGCGCTGATCGAGAACATTCAGCGCGAAGACCTCAACCCGATCGAAGAAGCCATCGCCCTGCAGCGGCTGCAGCAGGAGTTCGAGCTGACCCAGCAGCAGGTGGCCGATGCCGTTGGCAAATCACGGGTCAGCATCACCAACCTGCTGCGCCTGATGAGCCTGCCCGAAGACGTCAAGCTGATGCTTGAGCGCGGCGATCTGGAGATGGGCCATGCCCGCGCATTGCTCGGTCTACCGGCCGAGCAGCAAACCACCGCCGCACGCCAGGTGGTCGCCAAGGGGCTGACCGTTCGTCAGACCGAAGCGCTGGTTCGCCAGTGGCTGAATCCCCGAAGGGATGCGACACAACAGCGCACCAACCCGGATGTGGAGCGTCTGCAACAGGACCTGGGGGAGCGTCTGGGCGCCGATGTGAAGCTGCTGCATGGTGCCCGCGGCAAGGGCCGTTTGGTCATCAGCTACAGCTCGCTTGACGAGCTTGATGGCATTCTCGAGCACATCCGCTAAGCTCTTGCGAGCGCGCAAGTGGCGTCATTGCTGGCTTGGCGAGGCGCCGCCAATTATTACAAAAGATGACCGTCAGGCGGCTTGATTGGCGTTTTGACCACAACATGTAGTGCCTGATTCCAAGGCACAACCAAAGCAGCCGGGGATGCCGCGCAGATCAGGCAGCATGCGCCCTCGCGCCATGTAGTGCCGCGCCTGTTTGGTTGCTACTGGCAGGGCTAACACATATAATCACCGGCGCTTTAGGGGGCGGCCACACGAATCCCCGCGCCGGGTGCGCGCGCAGCAAGGTGGCCGAACAGCCCGGTAATTTGTTTCACGCATGCACCACCGGCAGGGGTGAACGAGTACAGATGACGACAATGAAGACCAATGCCATTCGTCGTCCCCCGCTGCTCAAGTGGTTCGCGTTTCAGGCTGTTGTTGTGGTGTTGATGGGGGCGCTTTTCTGGATTAAAAGCCCCGTGGCGGCATACTCCGCCCTGGTGGGAGGCCTTATTTTCCTCCTGCCCAATGTGTATTTCGCGCTCAAGGCTTTCAGGTACACCGGGGCGCGCGCTGCAAAGCAGATAATGGATTCTTTTTACAAGGGTGAGGCCGGCAAGCTCATCCTTTGCGCCGTCCTCTTTGCGGTGGCGTTCAAAAGTATTAAGCCGATTGATGTATCGGCACTGTTTCTTACATTTGCGATCATGCTGGTCACGAACTGGCTAACACCTGCGGTAATGGGTGGAAAAACGCAGCACAGCTAAAGGACCTGAGGAACGTTATGGCAGGCGCTACCGCATCAGATTATATTAAGCACCACCTTCAGAACCTGACCTACGGGAAACTCCCGGCCGGTTACGAGCGTGCCGATGGTACCGTTCTGAGTCAGGACACCTGGACCATGGCTCACGGCGCTCAGGAAGCGTCCGATATGGGCTTCATGGCTATTCACGTAGACACCATCGGCTGGTCTCTGTTCCTCGGTGCACTGTTTTTGTTCTTCTTCCGCATGGCTGCCAAGAAAGCCACCTCCGGTGTCCCCGGCGGCCTGCAGAACTTCGTTGAAATGATGGTCGAGTTCGTCGATCAGAGCGTCAAGGAAACCTTCCACGGTCGCAACAAGGTGATTGCTCCGCTGTCACTGACCATCTTCTGCTGGGTCTTCCTGATGAACCTCATGGACCTGGTACCCGTCGACTTCCTGCCGCAGCTGTTCCACATGGCCGGCGTCGAATACATGAAGGTCGTACCCACTACCGACGTCAACGCCACCCTGGGCATGTCCCTGTCGGTGTTTGCGCTGATCATCTTCTACAGCATCAAGGTCAAGGGCATTGGCGGCTTCGTTGGTGAGCTGACCCTGCACCCCTTCTCCTCCAGCAATATTTTCCTGAAGGTCCTCCTGATTCCGGTCAACCTGCTGCTCGAAGGCGTCAGCCTGCTGGCCAAACCGGTCTCTCTCGCCCTGCGTCTGTTCGGTAACCTGTACGCCGGCGAGCTGATCTTCATCCTGATCGCTCTGCTGCCCTTCTGGGCTCAGTGGGCTCTGTCCGTGCCGTGGGCTATCTTCCACATTCTGATCATCACGCTGCAGGCATTCATCTTCATGATGCTGACCATCGTGTACCTCAGCATGGCGCACGAAGACAGTCACTGATCAGGCGATGACGATTTAGTTCTACCCGAAAACCCATAACTTGCAATTAACTGAAAACTGGGAGCTTTAAATGGAAACTGTAGTTGGAATGACCGCGATTGCCGTAGCACTGCTGATTGGCCTGGGCGCACTGGGCACTGCAATTGGCTTTGGTATCCTGGGTGGCAAATTCCTGGAAGGCGCTGCGCGTCAGCCTGAAATGATCCCCGCTCTGCAGGTGAAAATGTTCATCGTCGCCGGTCTGCTCGACGCCGTAACCATGATCGGTGTTGGTATCGCTCTGTTCTTCACCTTTGCCAACCCCTTCATTGCCCAAGTTGCTTAATGCAGTCGCCGGTAACGGCGACTCCAACTTGATGGTTTTGAATAACAGGCAAGAGGTGAAGACGTGAACATCAATTTGACGATACTCGGTCAAGCGATCGCGTTCTTCATCTTCGTGGTGTTCTGCATGAAGTATGTGTGGCCTCCGGTCATCGCTGCTCTGCAGGAGCGCCAGAAGAAGATCGCAGACGGCCTTGCAGCCTCTGATCGCGCCGCCAAGGACCTGGAACTGACACAAGAGAAGTCAGCCCAGGAACTGCGTCAGGCAAAAGAGCAGGCCGCAGCACTGATTGAGCAAGCTAACAAGCGCGCCAACCAGATTGTTGAAGGCTCCAAAGAAGACGCTCGCAAAGAAGGCGAGAAAATTCTGGCTCAGGCCCAGGCGGAAATCGAACAGCAGCGCATCAAGGCCAGAGACGCTCTGCGCGCCGAAATCGCTGCTATCGCAGTGGCTGGCGCCGAGAAGATTCTGGAAACTTCTGTCGACGCTGACAAGCACGGTGACATGCTGAACAAGCTGGTAGCCGAACTCTAAGCGAGGTCATCATGGCAGAACTGATTACGCTGGCCCGCCCCTACGCCAAAGCGGCATTTGAGCGGGCAAAAGCCCAACAGGCCCTGGCCGAATGGGCCGAGGTGCTGAACGCTGCTGGCCAGGTGGCCGCAGACGAGGCAACTCGCCAGCTGCTGACCGATCCGGGTCTGGCGGAACAGAAGAAAGCCGAGGTCATCCTCGAGTGCACCGGTCAATCGGTGTCCGAGGAGCAACGCAACTTTCTGATGATCCTCGCCGATAACCGCAGGCTTGCCCTGCTGCCCGAGATCGCGACGCTATTCAACAGCTTCCGAGCTGAACTTGAGCGCACCATCGACATCAACGTCAGTTCGGCCTTCGAGCTGACTGACGCACAGCAGCAGCAGCTCGCTCAGGCGCTGTCCAAAAAGCTCGATCGCAATGTGCGCATCGATGCGACCTTGGACAAGTCACTGATTGGTGGACTGGTTGTTCGCACCGGCGACCTGGTCATCGACGCCTCCGTGCGCGGAAAGCTGACCAAACTGGCCGAGTCGTTGGGCTCCTGATTTCAGCATAAGGTTTTGAGGATAAAGGCATGCAACAACTGAATCCATCAGAGATCAGTGACATCATCAAGAAGCGGATCGAGCAGCTCGATATCTCTTCTCAAGCACGCAACGAAGGTACGATTCTTTCCGTATCTGACGGTATCGTGCGGATTCACGGTCTCGCCGATGTAATGTACGGGGAAATGCTCGAGTTTCCCGAAGGCGTCTTTGGTATGGCACTCAACCTGGAGCAAGACTCCGTTGGTGCGGTAATCCTGGGCGACTACCTGGGTCTGGCCGAAGGCATGACCGTCAAGTGCACCGGCCGCATCCTGGAAGTGCCGGTTGGTCCGGAATTGCTGGGTCGCGTTGTCAACGCACTGGGCGCTCCGATCGACGGCAAAGGCGACATCAACGCCAACGCTACCGACGCAGTTGAAAAAGTTGCGCCGGGCGTGATCTGGCGTAAGTCGGTCGACCAGCCCATCCAGACTGGCTACAAGGCCGTCGACGCGATGGTTCCGGTAGGTCGTGGTCAGCGTGAGCTGATCATCGGCGACCGCCAGACTGGTAAGACCGCCATGGCCGTTGACGCCATCATCAACCAGAAAGGTTCCGGCGTTAAGTGTGTCTACGTCGCTGTTGGTCAGAAGCAATCGACCATCGCCAACGTGGTACGCAAGCTGGAAGAGCACGATGCCATGGGTCACACCGTGATCGTTGCCGCTTCTGCTTCTGACCCGGCTGCCCTGCAGTTCCTGGCTCCCTACGCCGGCTGCACCATGGGTGAATACTTCCGCGACCGCGGCGAAGACGCTCTGATCATCTATGATGACCTGTCCAAGCAAGCCGTTGCCTACCGTCAGATCTCCCTGCTGCTGCGCCGCCCGCCGGGCCGTGAAGCTTACCCGGGCGACGTGTTCTATCTCCACAGCCGTCTGCTGGAGCGCGCTTCCCGCGTTTCCGAAGAGTACGTCGAGAAGTTCACCAACGGTGCCGTAACTGGCAAGACTGGCTCGCTGACCGCTCTGCCGATCATCGAAACCCAGGCTGGTGACGTATCCGCGTTTGTACCGACCAACGTGATTTCCATCACCGACGGTCAGATCTTCCTGGAATCCAACCTGTTCAACTCGGGTGTCCGTCCGGCCGTTAACGCCGGTGTGTCGGTATCCCGTGTAGGTGGTGCTGCTCAGACCAAGATCATCAAGAAACTGTCCGGTGGTATCCGTACTGCACTGGCACAGTACCGTGAGCTGGCTGCATTCGCCCAGTTCGCTTCTGATCTGGACGAAGCCACCCGTAAGCAGCTGGAGCACGGTCAGCGTGTTACCGAGCTGATGAAACAGGACCAGTACGCGCCGATGTCCATCGCCGAGATGGGTGTCAGCCTGTTCGCAGCCGAGAAGGGCTTCCTGTCCGACGTCGAGCAGAACAAGGTCGGTGCTTTCGAGAAAGCCATGATTGCCTACTTCAAATCTGAGCACGCAGACCTGCTGGCCAAGATCAATGAAAAGGGCGATTACAACGACGATATCGAAGCAGGCATCAAAGCCGGCATCGAGAAGTTCAAGGCGACCCAGAGCTGGTAAGCCGACGGCGGGGCGCAGCGTGAGCTGAGCCCCGCTTCGCGCGATCCGGCCAAGGGCAAACCTGGAAAGGTGTGACATGGCAGGCGCAAAAGAGATTCGCGGCAAGATCGCGAGTATTAAAAGTACGCAGAAGATCACCAGCGCCATGGAAAAGGTGGCGGTCAGCAAGATGCGCAAGGCACAACAGCGCATGACGGCCAGCCGCCCGTACGCTGAGCGTATCCAGCAGGTGATCGGTCATCTGGCCAACGCCAACCCCGAGTACCGTCACGCGTTCATGCAAGAGCGTGAAGTCAAGCGTGTCGGTTACATCGTGGTGAGCACGGATCGCGGTCTGTGCGGCGGCTTGAACACTAACCTGTTCAAGGCTCTGGTCAACAGCATGAAAGAATGGCGTGACCGTAACGTCGAAACCGAACTCTGTGTTATCGGCAGCAAGGGCGCTTCCTTCTTCCGTAGCTACGGCGGCAATGTTGTCGCGGCGATCAGCAACCTGGGCGAAAAGCCCGCGTTGAACGACCTGATCGGCAGCGTCAAGGTAATGCTGGACGGCTACAACGAAGGACGCATCGACCGTCTGTATCTGGTCTCCAACGGCTTCGTCAATACCATGGTTCAGCAGCCCAAAGTGGAACAGATGATTCCGCTGGTGCCCTCCGAAGACGAAGGCGCACAGAAAGGCAGCTGGGACTATCTGTACGAGCCCGATGCCCGGGAACTGCTTGATGGACTGCTGGTGCGGTACATCGAGTCCCAGGTCTACCAGGCTGTGGTCGAAAACAATGCCTGTGAACAGGCAGCCCGGATGATCGCGATGAAGAACGCGACTGACAACGCCGGTGAGCTCATCAACAATCTGCAGCTCATCTACAACAAGGCTCGTCAGGCAGCGATCACGCAGGAAATTTCGGAAATCGTCGGCGGCGCCGCCGCGGTTTGAGGCGACCCGGTTTAACCGGAACGGTTTCAACCATTTAGAGGAACCAACAAATGAGTAGCGGACGTATCGTTCAAATCATCGGCGCCGTCATCGACGTGGAATTCCCGCGTGAAGACGTGCCGAAGGTGTATGACGCGCTGCAGGTGACCGATCAGGGCCTGACCCTGGAAGTCCAGCAGCAACTGGGTGATGGCATCGTACGTACCATCGCCATGGGTACCACCGAAGGTGTCAAGCGCGGTCTGACCGTGTCTAACACCGGTGCAGCCATCTCCGTGCCGGTCGGGGTCAAGACCCTGGGCCGTATCATGGACGTGCTGGGTAACCCGATTGACGAAGCTGGCCCGATTGGCGAAGAAGAGCGCTGGGGTATCCACCGCGCCGCTCCGAGCTACGACGAGCAAGCTGGCTCCAACGAGCTGCTGGAAACCGGCATCAAGGTTATCGACCTGGTTTGCCCGTTTGCCAAGGGCGGTAAGGTTGGTCTGTTCGGTGGTGCCGGTGTAGGCAAGACCGTAAACATGATGGAGCTGATCCGTAACATCGCGATCGAGCACAGCGGTTACTCTGTATTCGCCGGTGTGGGTGAGCGTACTCGTGAAGGTAACGACTTCTATCACGAGATGAAGGACTCCAACGTACTGGACAAGGTAGCCCTGGTATACGGCCAGATGAACGAGCCGCCGGGTAACCGCCTGCGCGTTGCACTGACCGGCCTGACCATGGCCGAGAAGTTCCGTGACGAAGGTCGTGACGTTCTGCTGTTCATCGACAACATCTACCGTTACACCCTGGCCGGTACCGAAGTATCCGCACTGCTGGGTCGTATGCCGTCTGCGGTAGGTTACCAGCCGACGCTGGCTGAAGAGATGGGCGTTCTGCAGGAGCGTATTACCTCCACCAAGACCGGTTCCATCACCTCCATTCAGGCCGTATACGTTCCCGCGGACGACCTGACTGACCCGTCTCCGGCAACTACCTTCGCTCACCTTGATGCGACCGTAGTACTGTCCCGTGACATCGCGTCTCTGGGTATCTACCCGGCTGTAGACCCGCTGGATTCCACCTCTCGTCAGCTGGATCCGCTGGTTATCGGTCAAGAGCACTACGACGTAGCTCGTGGCGTTCAGTATGTTCTGCAGCGCTACAAAGAGCTGAAGGACATCATCGCGATTCTGGGTATGGACGAGCTGTCTGAAGAAGACAAGCAACTGGTAGCCCGTGCTCGTAAGATCCAGCGCTTCCTGTCCCAGCCGTTCTTCGTTGCTGAAGTATTTACCGGTGCACCCGGCAAGTACGTCCCGCTGAAAGAAACCATTCGTGCCTTCGGCGGCATCCTCAAGGGTGAGTTCGACCACCTGCCTGAGCAGGCCTTCTACATGGTTGGTACCATCGACGAAGCGATCGAGAAAGCGAAGAAACTGTAATGGGTGCGCCCCCGCAAGGGGGCGCTGAACCGAGGCGATACAATGGCTATGACAGTGCACTGCGATATCGTAAGCGCGGAAGAAGAGCTGTTCTCAGGTCTGGTTGAACGCGTCATTGCACACGGCAACCTGGGTGATCTGGGCATCATGCCTGGTCACGCGCCGCTGCTGACCGACCTCAAGCCGGGCCCCATTCGGGTGATCAAACAGGACGGTGGCGAAGAGGTGTTCTACATCTCTGGCGGCTTCCTAGAAGTTCAGCCGAGCGTGGTCAAGGTGCTTGCCGACACGGCTATCCGTGCTGGTGACATTGATGAGGCAGCTGCTCTGGAAGCAAAGAAAGCCGCTGAAAGCGCTCTCAACGAGAAAGGTGCAGAATTCGACTATGGTTCGGCTTCTGCTCGTCTCGCCGAGGCGGCGGCCCAATTGCGGACCGTGCAGGAACTGCGCAAGAAGTACGGCGGACCGGCGCTTAATAACCGGTAAGGCCAGCGGCAAGCTACAAGCCGCAAGCTGCAAGAAGAACCGCTCGGTGCCAAGCCGCGCGGTTTTTTTTGTTTTCCGGTAGCTGTAAATATTCAAAGACACTTTACGGCGCTTCGCTCCGCCCCATCCTGACCAAGCTTGCAGCCAGTCACTCCATCCCCAGAAGCCTGCTCTGCTTTGCTAGAATGCGCGAACTTTTATTTTCCTACAGGACGTTTCCATGAATCTGCACGTTGTCATTCTTGCCGCCGGTCAAGGCACTCGCATGCGCTCCAAACTGCCCAAGGTTCTGCATCCGGTGGCAGGTAAGCCCATGTTGGGGCATGTGATTGACTGCGCTCGCAGTCTGTCGCCAACGCGGATTCATGTCGTGATTGGCCACGGTGCCGAGCTGGTGCGTGAACAACTGGCCGCCGAGGATATTCACTGGGTACTGCAGACCGAGCAATTGGGGACCGGTCATGCGGTGGCACAGGCCCTGCCGGGCACCGAGGGTGCTGATCAGGTGCTGGTGTTGTACGGCGACGTGCCTTTGTTGCGCGCCGAGACCTTGGCGCAGCTGAGCAGCCAGGCAGGTGCGCAGGCGCTGGGCATGCTGACCGTGACCCTGGCTGACCCGACGGGCTACGGCCGTATCCTGCGTAACGAGGCCGGCGAGGTCCAGGCGATTGTCGAGCAGAAAGATGCCAGCGCCGAGCAGCTGCGCATCCGCGAGGGCAACACCGGCATCATGGCGCTGCCTGGCAAGCATGCCGCCCGCTGGCTGGGCAGCCTGTCCAATCAGAACGCTCAGGGTGAGTACTATCTGACCGATGTCGTGGCCATGGCCGTCGCCGAGCAGATCCCGGTGGAGGTGGCGCACGCGGGCGACGAGTATGAGGTGTTGGGCGCCAACAACCGGGTGCAGCTGGCGGTGCTGGAGGCCGAGTACCGTCGTCGTCAGGCCGAGCGCCTGATGACCGAAGGCGTCAGCCTGGCCGACCCGGCGCGCATTGATGTGCGCGGCGATGTAAGCGTGGGACGCGATATCAGCATCGATATCAACGTGGTACTGGAAGGGCGGGTGGTGATCGAAGACGACGTGATCATCGAGTCCAACTGTGTGCTGCGTGATTGCCATATTGGCGCCGGCAGCCATATCAAGGCCTTCAGCCATATCGACGGGGCCGAGCTTGCGAGTGGCTGTGATGTGGGCCCTTATGCGCGCCTGCGGCCCGGCACGCGACTGCATGCGGGTGCCAAGATTGGTAACTTTGTCGAGACCAAGAAGGCTGATATCGGCGCAGGCGCCAAGGTTAACCACCTGTCTTATATCGGCGATGCGGTTGTCGGCCCGGACGTCAACATTGGCGCAGGCACTATTACCTGCAACTACGATGGCGCAAACAAGCACCTGACCACCATTGAGGAAGGTGCCTTTATCGGCACCAACACCGCGCTGGTAGCACCGGTAACTATCGGCGCGCGAGCCACCACCGCGGCGGGCTCGACCATCACCGCTAACGTGCCTGCAGACACCTTGGCCGTGAGTCGCGCACGCCAGCGCAACATCGACGGCTGGAAGCGTCCGACCAAGTCCTGAGGCCCGCCGCTTGGCTGTTCTATAGTGGGGTAAACATCTCATGGGGGAATAGCCATGCTTGCCCAACTGGCCAGCACCCTTGGTGCGTTGCAGCTGCCGCTGCGGATCAGCCTGCCCGATGGCGAATCGCTGGATCTAGCACAGTCACCCACGGTGGAGCTGCGGATACGCGATCCAGCCTTACTCGCCGAGTTGCAGCGACCGACGCTGGATGCACTCGGCGAGGCCTATATCGAAGAACGCCTGGATATCCACGGGCCGTTGCCGGATGCAATGGCCATTGCTGACCGGCTGAGTCAGTCGCTGGTGATCAATGCCCCCGGCGACCCGCCCGCAACCGCCCCCCATGACCGTCAGAGCGATGCTCAGGCGGTCGCTTACCACTACGATCTGTCCAACAGCTTTTATGCGCTCTGGCTCGACCCGGAGATGGTGTACTCGTGCGGCTATTTTCGCCATGCGGAAGATTCGCTGGCCCGCGCTCAGGTCCAAAAGCTTGATCACCTGTGTCGCAAGCTGCGTTTGCATCGGGGCGACTACCTGCTGGATGTGGGCTGCGGTTGGGGCGCCCTGGCGCGTCATGCTGCGCGGGAGTATGGCGTTCGCGTGCACGGCATCACGTTAAGCGAACAGCAGCTGGAGTTGGGAAACCAGCGGGTGCGGTCCCAGGGACTAGGCCAGCAGGTACGGCTGGAGCTGCGCGATTACCGCGATCTGCCGAGGAGTGAGCAATATGACAAGGTCGTCAGCGTTGGCATGTTTGAGCACGTCGGACACGCCAATCTGGATAACTACTTCCGAATCCTGGCCGAGCAGGTACGCCCGGGCGGGCTGGTACTCAATCACGGCATCACGGCCCGTCATGTCGATGGCAGGCCCGTAGGGCGCGGCGCCGGACGCTTTATTGGTCGCTATGTATTTCCTCACGGCGAGCTGCCGCACTTGGCGACAGCGGTTGGTAGCATGAGCGAGCAGGGCCTGGAGGTGGTCGATGTGGAGAGTCTGCGCCTGCACTATGCTCTCACTCTGCAGCACTGGAGCCGTAACCTGGAGGACCGTCTTGAGCAAGCAAGGGCGCTGGTCGGCGAGCGTAGCCTGCGAATATGGCGGATCTACCTGGCCGGATGCGCCTACGGATTTGCGCATAACTGGATGAACATTCATCAGGTGTTGGCGGTCAAGCCATTGCCTGGTGGTGGGCATCACCTGCCGTTGACTCGGGCGGACCTCTACACCTGATTTGGCTGCAACAGCATATAGCCGCGCCGTCCGGACGCTGATACATTTGATGCCAATTGGAATTCTGAACCGGAGCTGTTTTGTGCCAATGATAGCGCTGACTGAAGAAGACATCCCCGTCGGCAAGCCGTTGCCGTGGAACGTTGTCGATGCTGACGGCAAGGTGCTGTTTGCTCAGTCTAAGGTGGTAGAGAACCGTTCACTGCTCAAGCAGTTGGTCAAGCTGGGGGTTTATCGCAGCGCCACTGCAGAGCACGCAAGCAACGGAGAGGGTGCAACCGTATCCACGCTGGAGCAGATCCAGTTGGCGCCGGGCGACGCCGTGCAGTTGCAGACCATGAACAGCAACAGCGCCGAGCGCTATCAGGTGCGCATGATCGGCTTTCACGCGCCGGTCAGCCTGCTGGTGACCGCGCCGACGGTGCAGGGCAAGCTGGTGTTCGTGAAGGAAGGCCAGCAGTTTCTGGTCCGTGGCTTTGTGGGTAAGGACGCGGTGGCCTACAAGACCCGTGTACTTAAATCCAGTCTGTCGCCCTTTCCCTATCTGCATCTGGCCTATCCTGAGACCGTGCAGTCCATGCGCATTCGTAGTTCGGCCCGCGCATCGGTGGACCTGGTCACGGCGGTGATCCGCCAGAACGGCGCCCAGGGTTCGGCTCGCATGACTGATATCAGCGTGGGTGGGGCACGTCTGGTGTCTGCCAAACCCTTTGCCAACAAGGACGAAGAGCTGAAGTTGTCCTTCCGCATCAACCCTTCGGGGCTGGATGTGTATATGACGGTGGATGCGCGTGTGCGCGCAGTGACCGTGGAAGAAGCTCAGGAGCAGCAGGTTGCCACCGGAGTGGAGTTTGTTGAGCTGAGCGAACAGAACCGTCTGTACCTGACCAATCTGGTCTATCAGAACCTGCTGAAAGATACCCTGTGAAGACAAGTCTGTTAGCCATGGTTGTTGCCGTGCTGGCGTGCACCAGTGCCCAGGCCGGCACACGCTCCGTGGTGCTGGGTAACACCTCCTTTGAGCTCACCTATGTGGCTGATCCAGACAGCCGTCGTCAGGGCCTGATGGGCGTGTCTGATCTGCCCTTTGGCAGCGGCATGCTGTTTGATTTTCCTGCCGGCACCCAACCGGCCATCTGGATGCGCAATATGCTGATCAGTCTGGACCTGGTGTTTGTTGCAGACACTGGCGAGATTCGGCATGTCTTTTCCGAGGTGCCGCCCTGTGCCGAGTTGCCGTGTGCCCTCTATCAGGCGACGCAGCCGCTGCGCTGGGTAATAGAGCTGCCGGCGGGCAGCGTCGCGCGCTTGGGGCTGGAAGAGGGCGACCAGCTGGACATGTCGGAGCTGCCGCCGACACCGCCAATGCACTAGCTCAGGGCGAGGAGGGTGTTTGCCACTGGCCCTGGCTGATCTGCTCGCAATAGGCCTGCAGTACCGGCGCATCCTCTGCGTTGCTGTAGTAGTGAATATCCTGCTGGTATCCGACACCTTCGGTATGCGCGCCTGCGCAAACGCCGTAGGCGCCGTCTGGGCAGGCGTCTAGCATCTGTATCTGGAAGCTGCGGTCGGGAATTTGTGGCTGGCAGAACTGCTGCTCGAACAGGCCGTCAGGTATGGTGCGGTTGGCTTGGCACAGGCGAATGGGCAACGGGTCGTCGTTTGATTCGATCAGACAGGCGCTGGCCAGAATGGCTGGGCTGAACAGGGTGAGGGCAAGCAGAAGTAAGCGGGTCATGATGTCGCCAGCAAAAACGCCACCTTACTGGCAGCAGGCGGCTGCCCGCAAGCCCTGTTCAAGCTGCTCGCGGTCTGGACGCTCGGCGCAGATCAGTTCAAGCCGGCTGTCCTGTCGCCAGGCGCTGTCCGTCCAGGTGACCGGCTGCCCTGGCACCAGGTTGCAGGCCAGCCAACCCTGATCGGTATGCAAGATGCCCTTGGCGCGTAGCCAGGGCTGACAGCCCAGCCACTGTTCCAGCTTTTCCCGGTTGAAGCGCTGGTCGCTGGCAGTGCGCCAGGCCAGGCTGTAGGGGGCATGCTCCAACTGTGCGTGGCACTGCCACTGTCCGGGCTGCAGAGCGATCTGACCGACGGGCTGACCTACACTGGCGGACGGCAGCTCGCTGCTGGCAGCCGGCGTGTTATGACGGGGGATGGCGGCCCAGTCAACTGCGCCATGCTGGCAGGGGAGCGCTTGCGGCCAGGCATCGGCCAGCCGCTGTTGTGCCTCAGGGCTGAGCAAATCGGTACGGTTGGCTATCAGCAGACCGGCGTGGGGCAGGCTGCGCTGCTGACTGTCAGGCAAGGGCTCGCCGCTTGCCAGTTGGCCTGCGTCCACCACCATCAGCAGTGGTTGCAGATCCAGCACGCCTTGCCAGGGCGTGCGCGCCAGCTGCTGCAGTAACTCGGCCGGGTGCCCCAGCCCGGAGCACTCTATCCACAAACGGTCGGGCCGTGCCTTGCGCAGCAGGCGGCCCAGGCCGACCTGGAAGGGCACACCGTTCACGCAGCAAAGACAGCCGCCAGGTATTTCCGCCATGCTGACCCCTGACTCTGTACTGGATTGCAGCAATGCGCGGTCGAGCCCCAGTTGGCCAAACTCGTTTATCAGCACGGCCCAGCGCTCATCCGCAGGGCGTTGCGCCAGGAGGTTCTGCAGCAAGCTGGTCTTACCGGCGCCAAGCGGGCCGGCAATCAGGTGAGTCGGGATCTGGCTGAGCATTGGTTCCACGTGGAACTATTGAATAGTAAAAATAACTCTATTCGGCTTGTTTAATAAATTCTATGAATCGTAGCGCCTTGCCGCCGGTAGAAGCAGCTGGCTCACCGGAGGGCGCTTCGCCGCCCGGGAAAGGGTGCGGCGCCAGTTCGATCTGCAGTACCTGCAGGCCATGCAGATCAAGATGACCGCGGTAGCGGTGCTCGCCGGTGACGGTGAACTCGAAGCTGTAGCGGCGAATCAGCCCAGGCATGCCGCGGCGGTTGCGCCCGATGCGCACGGAGCTGAGCGCCACACTGTCGTCCAGCAGTTGCACGTCGGCGCGCTCGCAGTGCGAGCGCACACACCGCAGTGCGTGATCACCCTGACCCAGGGCGCGCCAGAGCCACCAGCCGGCAAAGGCGCATACGAGCAATAACGTGGCGTGGCCCAGGTTGAACACGGTGCAAGATCCTTGGTGTGGGCAGGTGGCTCAGTATGCCACGGTTGGCTCGGCCGACCACAGCTGGAGCTGGTTTCGGCCTTGGCTCTTGGCCTGGTACAGCGCCAGATCCGCCTGGCGTAGCAACTTGTCGGCGTTGTCGCCCATCTGCCTTTGCGCCAACCCGATACTCACGCGCAAGTTGTAGCGCTGCTGCCGGTACTGAAATGGGTGCGCTGCCACCTGCTGACGCAGACGCTCCAGTGAATGGCTGGCCTGGCTTGCCGAGGTTTCGGGCATCAGCAGCACAAACTCTTCACCACCAAAGCGGGCAAACAGATCGCTATGCCGTGCCTGCTGCTGGCACAGGGCGGCGAAATGCTGCAAGGCGTGGTCGCCTGCCTGATGGCCAAGCTCGTCGTTAAGCTGCTTGAAGTGATCCAGGTCGAAGATGGCCAGGCACAGTGGTCTGCCATAGCGCTCGCTGCGGGCCACTTCATCGGCCAGTTGCTGGTGAAAGGCGCGACGGTTGAAGGCGCCGGTGAGCGGGTCGCGGATGGCTTGTTCCTGCAGCTGTGCGGCCAGTTGCTCGCTACGGGCCAGAACGCGCTGGGTGGTCATCAGACAGCAGCCGACAAAACCGAGCACCAGTGCGGGGAGGGCGAAATTGTAGGACAGCAGGTAGCTGAATGATTCGTAGGGCTGCACGTAGGGGGCATCAAGCCACCAGTTGCGGTAGCCAAGGGCGCCGCGCAGCAGGGTGACTGCACTGTAGATAACCAGTGCGATGGCGACCAGCAGGCGTGCCGGGCGGGTGGCCGGATCGCGGCTCTCGCGCAGCAGTAGAGCGATGGCTTGCAGCGGGAGCAGCCCGGCAATACTGGAGTACACCCCCATCAGCAGATCAGAGCTGCCATTGGTCAGCCAGTACCAGCTGTTGAACAGCACCATGACGCCGGTGCTCGCCGGCAGGGTCCACCAGGGAATACGGCGGCCAAAAAAACGGAAAATACCCAATAAAAACAGGGCCTCGCCGGCCAGCTGCAGGGCGTTACCCAGGACATTCAGCACCGGGTTTCGGGTAATCACAAAGATCAGAAACAGCACGATACCGGCGATCAGGCTCCAACAGCCTGCCAGCCAGAATCCGGGGCCGGGCTCGCCGGGCACTGTTCGGTACAAGGCCGTGGCGCACAGTGCGATGGCAACCAGCAGGCAAATGCCCAGCAGCATCGGTGAGAAATACAGCTGCTCCATGGCGCGTGCACTACCCTGTGACTCAACGTGGCCCGAGTATAACCCGCCCTCGGGCTACTGCCACCCGGCGGCGGTTCAGACTGGCTCGACGCCCAGCACGCAGATGCACTCGGGGCGGGGGTAGTGCCAGCGGACGTTGACGTCCCAGAAGCGTACACCGTACTCGCGCTCGGCATCGGGCGTCTGGTAGGCGGGCTTCGGGTCTTGTGCCAGGCACTGCTCAATCAACGCGACCAGAGGCTGGTCGAGACGCTGCTGCTGTATTTCCGCCTGCTGCCGCGCGCTGTCCTGCCAGACAACGGCGATAGGCGCGGGCGGTGCCGGGGCGAGCGAGTTATGCGCGTCGCCAATGGCATCGGCATAGGGCACGTAGGGCTTTATGTCGAGTATCGGTGTGCCGTCCAGCAGGTCAACGCCGGACAGCAGCAGGCGGCCGTCAACAATGCCCTCAAGGCGCACCACCGATTGGCCGATCGGGTTGGGTCTGTGGGTGGCGCGGCTGGCAAACACGCCGATACGCTGGTTACCGCCAAGGCGCGGCGGGCGAACGCGCAGGTGCTTGCTGCCGTGACCGGCGGCGTGAAAAACGAACAGCAGCCACAGATGGCTGACGCCTTCCAGCCCCTCCAGCGCCTCGGGCTGGTCATAGGGGGGCAACAGCTCCAGGGTGGCGGTAGCCGCCGGGGCCAGCAGGGGCTGGCGCGGGATGGCAAATTTCTCTGCGAAGCAGGAGTGCACAACGGCGACCGGCTCGAACTCCCAGCCCACGTTCAGGTCTCCGCCAGCGGCGGGATGCAGTCGGGACGGTCCTGGGTGATCAGGTGGCTGCAGTCCGGGATCTGGATGATCTGCAGGTTCTCTGCCTGGTCCGCGCTGCGCCGCATCGCTTCGGCCTGCAGGATGCGATCCTTCTCCGGGACCAGGATGGCGCCGCGCTGCAGGTGCTGATAAATAGCGGTGGGGGTGCGCTCCATCCAGTCGGCCAGGTCGAGAATGTTGTCGACAAATGTTTTGCCGTGACGCGGGTTGAACGGCAGGGCACTGACCAGTTCGCGCTTGCGTGGGTCATCCAGCGGGCCAAACAGGTGTCGGTTGCTGGGTGAGATGGGCTGCTGCTGCCAGGCAAACAGGTAAAACGGCAGAAACCAGCGCGCGGCTCTGGGCACCTCACGGAAGGGCTTGCCCTGGGGCAGAACCGGCGCCTCGAGGATAACCTCGACCCGGCTGAACAGCTCCGGACGCTGACGCGCCGCTTCCAGAATGACTGCGCCGCCGCGGGAATGGCCGTGCACGCGCACCTGATGACCGGTGGCCAGGTGCTCCAGGGCCTGGTTGAGCACTTCGGCGTCGTAGGCAATGGTACCGGGGCGCGAGCGCAGCGGGGCGACCCACTCGGCTTTGCGGTAGCGTGGACGGTTGACCGGGACATGGTAGTCGGCGCTGGTCAGCATGATCAGTTGCAGGGCAGGATCCTGATAGTACGCCGTGAAATACAGGAAGTTCTCGACAAAACCGGGCATGACGATGACGCTTTGCGCTGCATCCTCCGGCCCCTGGCGGGCAACGCAGGCCTGGCCGACCTGATACAGCTCACCCTGGAAATCGACCGCTTGCACCTGCGGTGTTTCGCGCCGTAGCAACCAGCGGCGCAGACTGGTGGCAATCAGGATGAACAGGCCGATAAGGCCTATCAGAATATGCATGTGCAAAAGGCTCCCTTTGGGCGGGCCAATGATAATTTGGTCACAGCATAACGGATTCAGTGCTGGCGTGGGGCCACCCGGCTGGGCGATTTGCGTACTCGCCAAGAGCGTTCTGTTACGCCCCTATTCGCCGTCGTAGAGCCACACACGCTCGGCGGACAGTGCGTAGCTGGCGTCGGCCAGTTCGTTGCTGCTTTGGCTGACGCGCAGGGTGCCCTGCACCCAGAAGGCCTGGTAGATATCATCGATCACGATACCATCGGGGTAGTCGACCAGGATGATCTGGTTGGGTGGTGGCGGTGGTACATGGATGCAGGCGCCGGCATAGGGTACTAGAAAGAAACTCAGGTAGCGCCCCTGAGCGTCGGTCTCCAGCGGCACGGGATAGCCGCCAATGCGTACCGATTGGCCGTCGTAGTCATCGACTACGCGGGTCGAATACATGACCTCGGGCAGACCATCGCGCTGGTGCAGGTTCTGGGTAAAGTCACCCTCACTGTCCAGGTTGCCGCCATGGTCGATTTCCGGCATGTCGAGCATGGCCTGGTAGTCCTCTGCCGGCAGCAGGTCGAGCCAGTCGATGGTCGCGGGAGCGGCGCTCGAGGCGAGTGGTAGTACAAGGGCAAATAGCAGTAGCAGGGGGCGCAGCATCAGCGTATTCCAATCTCTCTGGCAGTGCTGAGACAGATTCAGCGCGTCAGTGTTCCACATCGGTGAGTCGGCGCCTACTCCGCCCAGCGGTCGCGGATCTCGATAATCTCGTCCAGGCGCGCCAGGAAGCAATTCACCAGGTGCGGATCGAAGTGTTTGCCACTCTGCTCGCGAATCAGGGCGACGGCTTCGTCCACGCTCCAGGCCCGCTTGTACGGGCGCACGCTGGTCAAGGCGTCAAACACGTCGGCTATGGCAATGATACGGGCCTCAACGGGGATATCGGTGCCGGCCAGGCCTGCCGGATAGCCGCTGCCATCCCATTTCTCGTGATGACCAAGGGCAATGCGACGGGCCATTTGCAGCATGCTGGCGTCGTGTTCGCCGATGATGCGCGCGCCAATATCCGGATGCTGTTGCATGATGGCCCACTCGTCGGCGTCGAGCTTGCCAGGCTTTTGCAGGATGGCATCGGGAATGCCGATTTTGCCGACATCGTGCATGGGGGCAGCGTGCAGCAGCTCCTCGGCGTCTTCAGCGCTGAAGCCGGCTTCCAGGGCGATGATGCGGGAGAAGTGGCTCATGCGAATGACGTGCAGGCCGGTCTCGTTGTCCTTGTACTCGGCGGCCATGCCCAGGGCCTGCACGATGTTGAGCCGGGTCTGGCGCAGGACCTCTGCGCGCACTAGTGACAGGTGCGTGCGCACCCTGGCGCGGACGATGGGGGCGCTGACCGGTTTGCTGATGTAGTCGACGGCGCCCAGCTCAAAGCCCAACGCCTCGTCCTCCGGGTTGGCCAGAGCGGTGACAAAGATGACCGGAATGGCTTCGGTCCGCGGGTCGGCCTTCAGCCGTGTACAGACCTCATGGCCGGTGGTGCCCGGCATCATCACATCCAGCAGAATCAGCTGCGGATGCTCGTTGCTGGCCAGCTCCAGCGCGCGCTCGC
This sequence comes from Halopseudomonas pachastrellae, assembly GCF_900114765.1. Taxonomy (GTDB): domain Bacteria; phylum Pseudomonadota; class Gammaproteobacteria; order Pseudomonadales; family Pseudomonadaceae; genus Halopseudomonas; species Halopseudomonas pachastrellae. Next base: position 16,592 of record NZ_FOUD01000003.1, on the reverse strand, counting down.
CGTCGCGGGCGAACAGCAGACGGTAGTCGTCCTGCAGGATATGCTTGAGTACGTGCAGGTTGGCTGGTTCGTCATCCACCAGCAGTATCGACGGGCGGCGGTCCTTGAAGGGCATGGGGTCAACCTTGGGTGGAGGCAGTGCTGAGCTCGGCTTCCAGCAGAGCGATAGCGGCTGCAAAGTCAAAATTATCGAGCGCTTGGTCAAGCGCCATGCGTTGCTCGCTGGTGAGGCTGCCAGCCAGACGCTGCAGGGCCTGTTCGTTGACCTCGCCGCGTTGCAGCACGGTGATTAGCTTCTCAATCAGGCTGTCACGCTCTGCCGCATCCAGCGTCTCGCCGGCGACACCGGTCTGGGCAGGAGCGGGAACCGGCGCCGCAGCGCGGCTCTGCAGGGCGCAGGTATGCAGCGCCTGACGCAGCGTTTCGGTATCGTTCTGGCCCGCGGCCAGCTTGGCCTCCAGTTCGCTGGCAAGCAGGCGCAGCGCCTGCAGTGACAGGTTGCCGGCGCTGCCGTTGAGTTTGTGTGCCAGACGGCGAGCCTGCTCCAGCGCCCCTTGCTCCAACGCCTGGTCGAGCTCGGCAAGTTGGCCGGGCAACTCCCCAAGGAAGCGGTGAATGGCCTGTTCCAGAGCGGCCCGATTGCCCCAGCGCAGCTCGCCGCCGGCCCAGTCGATCAAGGGGGCAGTCTGATCCGTCTTGGCGCTGTCGTGGTCGGCGCTGGGGGCTTGCAGGCCCAATACCCGCGCCATTTCCTGGCGCAGCGCCACGCGGTCGACCGGCTTCGAGGCAAAGCCTTCCATGCCGGCCTCTCGTGCCGCCTGGCGATCCTTGTCCAGCACGCTGGCGGTGAGGGCAATGATCGGGGTGGGCCGTCGCCCCAGATTGGCTTCGTAGCGGCGGATGATGCGGGTGGCCTCCAGGCCGTCAACTTCCGGCATCTGCATGTCCATGAGGATCAGATCGAAGGGCTCCTCGGCCACCAGCTCGAAGGCACGTAGCCCGTTGCCCACACTGCGTACCCGGTGGCCCTCGTTGTGCAGCAACAGCTCCATCAGTTGCACGTTCTCGGCGACATCATCGGCAACCAGAATGCGTAGTGGTGGCAGCTCAATGCGGTTACTGGTGAGTGCGCTCAGCGCCTTGGCGTCTGCACTGGCAGCGGTTAGCGGGAGTAGTACCTGGAAGGTAGACCCCTGCCCCGGAGTACTCTCGACGCTGATGTGACCACCCATCAGTTCCACCAGCTGGCGCGCGATAGTGGTACCCAATCCGGTGCCGCCAAAGCGCCGGCTCATGGACGCATCAGCCTGGGCGAACGGCTCGAAAATCTGCTGCAGGCGATCCGTCGGGATACCGATGCCGGTGTCGCTGATGCGCAGACGGACCTGTTTCTGGTGCTTATCCACGCGGAGCTCGACCCGGCCTTGCTCGGTAAACTTGATGGCATTGCCCAGCAGGTTGGTCAGCACCTGACGGATACGCGTCGGGTCGCCGCTGAAGTGCTCCTGCGGTAGCTGGTAGCTGAGCGCCAGCTGCAAGCCCTTGCGATTGGCTTCCAGACTGAACACGTTGATTTGTTGCTGGCAGAGTTCGCGCAGAGAGAAGTCCTGGCCCTCCAGCCGTACCTGACCCTTTTCCAGCTTGGCGGTGTCGAGAATATCGTTGAGCAGGCCCAGCAGTGAACGGGCAGACTGGTTAACGGTACGTGCGTACTTGCGCTGATTGGCGGTCAGGTTGTCGTTCAGCAGCACTTCGCTGAAGCCGATTATGGCGTTCATTGGGGTGCGGATTTCGTGACTCATGTTGGCCAGGAAGGCGCCCTTGGACTCGGCCGCCAGCTCGGCACGCTCCTTGGCTTCGAGCAGATCGACTTCCATGCGCCGGCGCTCGCTCAGGTCGGTGACCAGAACGATCACCTTGGCGGGATTGCCCAGGCTGTCGATGATCGGGTTGCAGTAGATCTGCACATAGACGCTATTGCCCTGGCTGTGGGTAAGGCTGTACTCACCGACCAGATATTCACCTCGGCGAATGCTGGCCCAGGCTTCATCGCTAAACTCACCGTTGTCGATCAGCTGCTGGAAGCTGCGCCCCTTGAGCTGGTCTTCGGTGCAGCCGCACAGCGCCAGAAAGTGCGGGTTGGCAAACTGGATCTGGCCATGCATATCGAGGTCAAGCATGCCCTGGGCCTGGCTGATGGCCCGCACGATGCCCTCGAATTCCGCCGTGCGCAGCTTGGTCTCGGTAATGTCAATGATGACCCCGTCAATCCACTCGGGGTCACCTTGCTCGTCAAAAATGGCGCTGGCGTACTCGGATACCCAGCGAATCTGGCCGTCGCGGTGGAAGATGCGGTACTCGAGGTTGTACTTTTCATGGCGGCCGAGGCCACCCATGACATGCTCGACGGTGAAGTCGCTGTCGGCAGGGTGAATGATGTCGGCAAAGCTCAGGTCGCCGGTGAGAAAGCGCTCGGGCGGCCAGCCGGTCAACTGCTCTACGGCATCACTGACAAACAGCATCCGCCAGTCTTCGCGCGGCAGGCAGCGAAAGGTAACGCCCGGAATATTGCTGATCAGGCTGCGGTATTGTTCCTCGCTCTGCTGCAGCGAGTCTTCCAGCTGGCGACGTTCCGTGATGTCGCTGACAAAGCCGACGAAGCGAATCTTGCCGTGGATGTGGGTTTGGCCAATCGACAGCCGTACCGGGAAGTGCTCGCCATTGCGGCGCTTCCACCAGCTCTCGGTACTGCTGCCCAGTTGCTCAGGCTTGCGGCCGGCAGCAAACTCGGCAAGAAAGGTATTCAGTCGTTCTCGGCTGCTCAGTGGCAGCAGCATATCCAGGTGTTGCCCAAGCAACTCGGCCTCCGGCCAGCCGAACATCTGCTCGGCGGCGTGGTTGACCTCCTGAATACGGCCGTGGCGGTCCCAGCTGATGATGCCGTCCACCGCGGTGTCGACGATGCCACGGATGTGCTCTTCGCTGGCTTGTACTTTTTGATATAGCTGGTTGAAGCGCACAGCACCGTTCACCGCGCCGACCAGAATGCCCATCATCAGCGTGGCGAAGGCGATCAGCAGGCCGAGGTTGCGTTGCTGTTCAAACTGCGTGATGTAGCCAGTTTCCGGCGTACCGATAATGCGCACCGCTGCCATGCCGGTGTAGTGCATGGTGGCATTCGCCAACCCCATGACCACCGCCGCCACCAGCAGGGTTTTGGCGGTTGGGCGGCCCAGACCGAAGCGAATCCAGAGCGCAAGAATGGCCAGCACCACGGCCACTACCACCGAGCCGGCAAACCACCAGGGGTCGAACAGTAGCTGGGCGTCCATGCGCATGGCGGTCATTCCGACATAGTGCATGGTGCCGATGCCAGCGCCGATCAGGGTACCGCCAATCAGCAGTTCGCGGGCGCCCAGCAGACGGCGTGAGAGTAGCTGCAGGGCAATTAGCGAGGCGCCCATGGCGGGCAGTATGGACAGCAGCGTAACGGTAAGGTCGTAGTGCACTTCCAGCGGCAGGGTGAAAGACAGCATGCCGATAAAGTGCATGGCCCAAATGCCGCCACCGAGCGCGGCGGCACCACTGAGCACAGCACCGCGGCGGGTGGCCGGAGTGGCGGCGCGGCGCGCCAGGCCTGCCACCTGCAAGGCCAGCCACGACGCCGCAATGGCGACCAGCACCGACAGCACTATTAAGCTGTGGTGGTGGTGGTGGCCATGCAATAGGGGGCCTTGATGTAGGTCGGCCTGATAAAACCAGGAATGGATCGGCACGCTTCGCTCCTGACTATGCCCAACGCCAGCCTGGCGTCAGCAGGTGCGCAGTCATCCCGCATCCGGCGCGTGACGGCACTATGAAATCATGGCGGGGTTGGCGCAAGCTGTCCAGCTTAGCTTCCCGTACTGTCATTATCGGCCTCAGAGGTGACAACTTGAGGCGCTTGCAGCAATGAGCGCCATTGTTCGCGGATCGTCTGCAGTGCCTTCTCGCCGCCGAGCTGGCCACGGAACAGCAGCACACTGCCAAGCACGGTGGCGTACTGAATCATTGCCATGCCCCGAGCGTTGCCTTCAGGCACCAGGGGCTGCAGCAGTCTGGCGGTCTGTTCTACGCGGGCCTCGTCTACAGCGGCAACAATGTCGCGGGCGTAGAGGTCGCGTTGAGCAAAATCGCGGATGGCGAACTCCACCTTCATGCGTTTGAACTCCACCGCCGGCCCCTCAAACATCAGCAGTAGCACGCGATCCACTTCCTGTTGCGGCGTAAGCGACGGGTCCATACCCGGCTTCCAGTAGCGCAGGCCCTTGATGCGCAGGGCTTTCCATTGATCGAGGAACAGGCGAATGAATTGCGGCAGGTCTTCGAAGTGCCAGTAAAAGCTGCCTCGGGTCACCTTCAGGCGTTTGGCCAAGGGCAGTACGCGCAACTGATCGAAGCCGCCGTCAAGGATGGCTTCGGTCGCGGCATCGAACCAGTCCTGTGGCGTCAGCACGGCGCGGCCGGTTGGGCGACCGCGGCGGGTGGGTTTGCTGGCAGCGGACATCGGCAGCTCCGGTGACTGAGTGAAGCGGCCGATTATAAGTCAGGCGAAGGCCGCGTCATATCTATTTCCATACACAATTGACAATACACATGTGTATTGAGATTTTGTGTTCAGGACGGCCGCCACCGCAGCCGCATGATCGACACCTCAGGAGTTCGCCATGTATCACCAGACCGAACGTTCGCTGGACCTGCAGAAACGCGTTTCCGACTTTATGGATGCGCATGTTTTCCCGAATGAGCAGCGTTACGAAGAAGAAATCCGCGCCAACGAGAAGGCCGGCAACGCCTACACCACCGTCAAGCTGATGGAAGAGCTGAAAGCCAAGGCCCGCGCCGAAGGTCTGTGGAACCTGTTTCTGCCGGAAGCAGAGCACGGCCCGGGCCTGAGCAACATGGAATACGCCCCGCTGGCCGAGCTGATGGGTCGCGTGCCCGGCATGTGGGCCTCCGAGGTCTTCAACTGTGGTGCACCGGACACCGGCAACATGGAAGTGCTGGCCCGCTATGGCACCAAGGAGCAGCAAGAGCGCTGGTTGACCCCGCTGCTGAACGGCGAAATCCGCTCAGCTTTTGCCATGACCGAGCCGCTGGTTGCTTCCTCCGACGCGACCAACGTGGAAACCCGCATTGAGCGTGACGGCGACGAGTACGTTATCAACGGCCGAAAGTGGTACATCTCCGGCGCCGCTAACGAGCGGTGCGAAATCATGGTGGTCATGGGTAAGAGCGACCCGGAAAACCCGAACCGTCACCAGCAGCAGTCGATGATTCTGGTGCCGATGAACACCCCCGGTGTGACGGTAGTGCGTGACATGGGTTGCTACGGCTATATGGATCCGCCGTACGGTCACCCGGAAATCGTCTTTGAAAACGTCCGTGTACCGGCCAGCAATATGCTGCTGGGTGAAGGTCGTGGCTTCGAAATCGCGCAAGGGCGCCTTGGCCCGGGCCGTATCCACCACTGCATGCGCGTAATCGGTCAGGCCGAGCGTGCGCTGGCGCTGATGTGCGAACGCCTGAGCAAGCGTGTTGCCTTCGGCAAGCCGCTGTCCGAGCAGGGCGTTTGGCGTGAGCGCATCGCCGAGTCGCGGATCATGATCGATCAGGCGCGCTTTTTGGTGATGAACGCTGCGCACCTGATGGATACCGTAGGCAACAAGGTCGCTGCCAAGCAAATCGCGATGATTAAGGTCGCCGCGCCGAACATGGCTTGTCAGGTCATCGACTGGGCGATTCAGGCCCACGGCGCTGGTGGCTTCTCGTCCGACTTCCCGCTGGCCCAGCTGTACGTATACGCCCGCCACCTGCGCACCGCCGATGGTCCGGATGAAGTGCACCGCAACGCGATTGCCAAGGCCGAGCTCAAGCGCTACCAGTAATGCAATGAGCGATGAGCAACCCCCGGAGCACCGTGTGGTGCTGCGGGGATTTTAGGTTTGAAGGCAAGATCAACGAAGGTGACTGCCGCACGGACCCGAGTCCCGTTTACGCGGGCGAGTAGCGCAGGGCTAACGGGAAAAAGAGTCATAGGTTGTCTGAGGAGCGAAGCGACGAGTTTTATGACTCCCCGTTAGCCCGAGCAACGCAGCGAACCCGAAGGGCCGCGTAGCCGGGTGCCCCGGGGGATCGCTAAGGGGGGCTGGGCAAGCAGCCCCCCTTGGCTCGCCGGAAAAGGCGAAAGGCGAGCAAGAAAGCAGCGTAGTGAACAAGCCAACGGTGCGGTGGTGTTGGTCGCACGGCCACGGCGTGCCGTGGCCCTCCACAGGAGCATCGGCAACGGTTGCTGCAAGCAAAAAGGCGCAACACCCAGTGCTGCGCCTTTCTCGTTTATCCCGCCACCAACTTATTTGTCGATCAGCGCCTCAACCTCGGCGATACCCGCTTTCAGCGCCGCTATATCCGGGCAGCGCAGGGTGGCGTGGCCGACTTTGCGGCCGGCCTTAAAGGCCTTGCCGTAGTGGTGCAGATGGCAGTGCTCGATGGCACTGACTGCCTCGACTGCTGGCACTTCACCGATAAAGTTCAGCATCGCGCTTTCACCGACCTTGGCGGTCGAGCCCAGCGGCAGGCCGGCGATAGCGCGCAGGTGGTTTTCGAACTGGCTGCACTCGGCGCCTTCGATGGTCCAGTGGCCGGAGTTGTGCACGCGCGGGGCGATCTCGTTGGCTTTCAGGCCGCCGTCGACCTCGAAGAATTCGAAGGCCAGCACGCCGACGTAGTCCAGCTTGTCGAGCACGCGGCCAACGTAGTCTTCGGCCAGCGCTTGCAGCGGATGCTCGGTGCTGGCAATCGACAGTTTGAGGATGCCGTTCTCGTGGGTGTTGTGCACCAGCGGGTAGAAGCGGGTTTCCCCGTCGCGGGCGCGCACGGCGACCAGTGATACCTCGCCGGTGAAGGGCACAAAGCCTTCCAGAATGCAGGGCACGCTGCCCAGCTCGGCAAAGGCGCCAACCACGTCTTCCGGGTGGCGCAGGACCTTCTGGCCCTTGCCGTCATAACCCAGGGTGCGGGTTTTCATCACCGCCGGCAGGCCGATGCGCTTGACCGCAGCGTCGAGGTTGTCCTGCGACTGGATGTCGGCAAACTCCGGGGTGGGGATGCCGAGGTCCTGGAACATCGACTTCTCGAACCAGCGATCACGGGCGATGCGCAGCGATTCGGCATTCGGGTAGACCGGAACGAATTGCGACAGGAAGGCGACGGTTTCGGCGGGCACGCTTTCGAACTCGAAGGTCACCACGTCCACTTCATCGGCCAGCTGGCGCAGGTGATCGGTGTCGTTGTAATCGGCGCGGATATGCTCACCGAGGGCCTGGGCGCAGGCGTCCGGGGCCGGGTCGAGAAACGCGAACTGCTGGCCGAGCGGGGTGCCGGCCAACGCCAGCATGCGACCTAATTGTCCACCACCGATGACACCGATCTTCATATCCGTTTCCTCAAGCCTGACGCGGGTCTGGGTTGTCCAGCACGTTGTCGGTCTGCTGGGTGCGGAATTCCTGCAGGGCCTTGCTGAACTGCGGGTGCTTGCCGCCAAGAATGCTGGCTGACAGCAGCGCGGCATTAATCGCACCAGCCTTGCCGATAGCCAGGGTGGCGACCGGAACGCCGGCCGGCATCTGCACGATGGACAGCAGCGAGTCGACACCAGAGAGCATGGAGGATTGCACCGGAACGCCGAGGACCGGCAGGTGGGTCTTGGCTGCGCACATGCCCGGCAGGTGGGCTGCGCCGCCGGCGCCGGCGATGATCACTTCAATGCCGCGATCGGCCGCTTCTTCAGCGTATTGGAACAGCAGATCAGGGGTGCGGTGAGCAGAAACCACCTTTACTTCGTAGGGAATACCCAGCTGTTCAAGCATGTCGGCCGTATGGCTCAGGGTGGACCAGTCGGACTTGGAGCCCATGATCACGCCAACCAGTGCGGTCATCTGTAGTGCCTCGCTCATCAGGGCCGCCTCGGCGGCAGAAACCAACAAGCCACGGCAGCGAACTGGCGTGGCTTGCTTGGAGAGTGCAGGCTTATGGAGGGCCTGCCGCTAAACAGACGGCGCAGTATACCTGTAATTGTGTAAATACAGTAATGCGCCCGTCGGTTAGCTCGCGTTGCGGCCGGGGTAGCGCGCGCGCGGTGTTGCCATCGGCAGCGGGCCTTCGCCGATCTGGCGGAACTCGTTGGTTTCCGAGTCGTAGGCGCGGATGCGGGCGGTCTCGATGTCGTACACCCAGCCGTGGATGAACAGCTCGCCACGGGCCAGGCGGGATGCGACCGACGGGTGGGTCGCCAGGTGCTGCAGTTGGGCGATGACGTTTTCCTCGGTCATCATGGCCAGCTTGTCGTCGCAGCAGCCGCAGTTGTCTTCGACCACGATTTTGGCGACTTCGGCGTGGCGCAGCCAGGCCTTTACCGTCGGCAGCGAGTCGAGGGTTTCCGGGGCCAGTACCGCCTTCATCGCGCCACAGTCGGAGTGGCCGCAGATGATGATGTGCTGCACGTTCAGCGCCAGTACCGCGAACTCGATGGCGGTGGAAACGCCGCCCATCATCTGACCGTACGGCGGTACCACGTTGCCGACGTTTCGGGAGACGAACAGGTCGCCGGGCGAGCTCTGGGTGATCAGCTCCGGCGCAACGCGCGAGTCGGCGCAGGTAATGAACATGGCGCGCGGAATCTGTTCGTGGGCCAATTGTTTGAACAGTTCCTGCTGGGCGGGATAAACCTCGTTACGGAAACGGTTGAAGCCGTCGACGATTTGCTTGAGGGCTTCTTCGGCACTTTCATTGCGTCTGGAGTCGTTATTCATGTCGCAGTCTCAATCATCAGGTTGAACTGTTCAGGAGACGCTTGGCGTCTCGCATACGACACCGGCGCCGATAGGCGCCGGTGCAGTTAAATGTCAGCGGGTGTTGCCACCCGCTGTACGGCACCGGCTCAGGCTTCGATCTCGATCAGGATCTCGCCCGGGTTCACACGGTCGCCCTTGGCGACGTTGACCGCCTTGACGGTACCGGCGATGGCAGCCTGGATCTCGCTTTCCATCTTCATGGCTTCGCTGACCAGTACGGCCTGACCGGCCTTGACGGTGTCGCCGACCTTGACCAGCACGTCGACCACGTTGCCCGGCATGCTGGTGGTGACGTGGCCCGGCTCGCTGGCCTGCTTACGCTTGCTGCCACCGTCGCCGACAAAGGCGTTGAGCGGCTCGAACACCACTTCTTCCGGCATGCCGTCGAGGCTCAGGTAGAAGTGGCGCTTGCCGTCGCCCTTGACGCCAACACCGGTGATGTCGACGCGGTAGGACTCGCCGTGAACGTCGATGATGAACTCGGTCGGTACACCTTCGCTGGATGCGGCAGGGGCGCCTTCGCCCGGTGCCGGCAGCAGTTGCTCGGGTTTCAGGGTGCCGGCTTCGCGCTCTTCAAGGAACTTGCGGCCGATGTCCGGGAACATGGCGAAGGTCAGTACGTCTTCTTCCGACTTGGCCAGTGCGCCGACTTCACCGCGCAGACGGTCCATTTCCGGCTTGAGCAGATCGGCCGGACGCACGTCGATGACTTCTTCGCCACCGATGGCCTGACGACGCAGCTTCTCGTTCACCGCACCCGGTGCCTGACCGTAGCGGCCCTGCAGGTACAGCTTCACCTCGTTGGTGATGGTCTTGTAGCGCTCACCGGCCAGCACGTTGAATACCGCCTGGGTGCCGACGATCTGCGAGGTCGGGGTCACCAGCGGCGGGAAGCCGAGGTCTTCACGTACGCGCGGAATCTCCGCGAATACGTCCTGGATGCGGTCCAGTGCGCCTTGCTCTTTCAGCTGGTTGGCCAGGTTGGACATCATGCCGCCCGGCACCTGGTTGACCTGCACGCGGGTGTCGACGCCGGTGAAGTCGCTTTCAAACTGGTGGTACTTCTTGCGCACGGCGTGGAAGTACATGCCGACTTCCTGCAGCAGCTCCAGATCCAGGCCGGTGTCGAACTGGGTGCCTTTCAGCGCGGCAACCATCGACTCGGTACCCGGGTGGCTGGTGCCCCAGGCCATGGAGGAGATTGCGGTATCGATGTGGTCGGCACCGTTTTCGATGGCCTTGAGCTGACACATGGCGGCCAGACCGGCGGTGTCGTGCGAGTGGATGAACACCGGCAGGTCGAGTTCGGCTTTCAGCGCCTTGACCAGATCACCGGTGGCGAACGGCGTCAGCAGACCGGCCATGTCCTTGATCGCGATGGAGTCGATGCCCATCGCGGCCATGTCTTTGGCCTGCTGCACGAAGGTTTCAACAGTGTGCACCGGGCTGGTGGTGTAGGCGATGGTGCCCTGGGCGTGCTTGCCGGCAGCCTTGACGGCTTCAATGGCGACCTTGAGGTTACGCACGTCGTTCATGGCATCAAAGATGCGGAACACGTCGATACCGTTCTCGGCGGCCTTGGCGACGAAGGCGCGAACCACGTCGTCGCTGTAGTGGCGGTAGCCGAGCAGGTTCTGACCGCGCAGCAGCATCTGCAGGCGGGTGTTCGGCAGCGCCTTGCGCAGGGTGCGCAGGCGCTCCCACGGATCTTCTTTCAGGAAGCGGACGCAGGCGTCGAAGGTCGCGCCGCCCCAGACTTCCAGTGACCAGTAGCCGACCTGATCCAGCTTGTCGCAGATCGGCAGCATGTCTTCGGTACGCAGACGGGTCGCCAGCAGGGACTGGTGGGCGTCGCGCAGGATGGTATCGGTAACGGTAATGCGTTTACTCATCTGTCTAATCTCCTGATGAGCTGGAAGCTTGAAGCTGAAAGCTGGAAGTAGTCTGGTGCTGCTTCCAGCTTAAGGCTTCTGGCTTCAAGCTAAATTCATAGTCCGGCGTGGGCGGCAATCGCGGCTGCGATGGCGAGCGCCAGCTCCTCGGGTTTGCGTTTGATCGAGTAGTTCAGCAGCTCGGGATGGGCTTCCACGAAGCTGGTGTTGAACACGCCGGAGCGGAACTCGGCATTACGCAGAATTTCCTGGTAGTACGGGGTCGTGGTCTTGACCCCCTGCAGACGCATGTCGTCCAGCGCACGCAGGCCACGGTCCAGCGCTTCTTCCCAGGTCATTGCCCAGACAATAAGCTTCAGACACATGGAGTCGAAGTTCGGCGGAATGGTGTAACCGGTGTAGATCGCGGTATCGACCCGCACGCCCGGGCCGCCCGGTGCGTAGTAGCGGGTGACCTTGCCAAAAGAGGGGAAGAAGTTGTTCTTCGGGTCCTCGGCGTTGATCCGGAACTGGATGGCAAAGCCCTGGTGCTGAACGTCTTCCTGCTTGATCGACAGCGGCAGGCCGGAAGCGATGCGGATCTGTTCGCGGACGATGTCGACGCCGGTGATCTGCTCGGTAATGGTGTGCTCAACCTGAACCCGGGTATTCATTTCCATGAAATACACTTCGTCATCGGCCAGCAGAAACTCGACGGTACCGGCGTTCTCGTAGCCAACGGCTTGCGCCGCCTTGACCGCCAGATCGCCGATGTAGGCGCGTTGTTCGGGGGTCAGCTGCGGGCTGGGCGCGATCTCGATCAGCTTCTGGTTGCGGCGCTGAATCGAGCAGTCGCGCTCGAACAGGTGCACAGTGTTGCCGAAGCTGTCGGCGAGAATCTGCGCTTCGATGTGCTTCGGATTGACGATGCACTTCTCGAGGAAGACTTCCGCGCTGCCGAACGCCTTGGTGGCTTCAGAGATGACGCGGGGGTACGCCGATTCCAGCTCTTCGCGGTTGTTGCAGCGACGGATACCGCGACCACCACCGCCGGATGTTGCCTTGAGCATCACCGGGTAGCCGACGCGCTCTGCTTCACGCAGGGCCTCAGCCAGATCCGCCAGATTGCCTTCGGTGCCCGGCGTGACCGGTACACCGGCGGCGATCATGCTGCGGCGGGCTTCGGTCTTGTCGCCCATGCGGGTAATGACCTCCGCCGCCGGACCAATGAACTTGATGCCGCGCTCGGCGCAGATCTTCGCCAGTTCGGCGTTCTCAGACAGAAACCCGTAGCCCGGGTGCAGTGCGTCACAGCCGGTTTCTACCGCCAGGTTAACCAGCTGGCGCGGGTTCAGATAACCCGCCAGCGGGTCGCTGCCGACGTTGTAGGACTCGTCGGCACGTTTGACATGCAGGGCATAGCGGTCGGGATCGGTATAGACCGCAACCGAGGTGATGCCCATCTCCGCGCAAGCGCGGACGATGCGAACGGCAATCTCGCCCCGGTTGGCAATCAGAATTTTCTTGATCACGTACGCGTTCCTCGTGGTGGTGATCGAGTGGATGCGGTGAACATTTTGCGTGTCGCGCCTTGGATGCGTGGTCCCCGGGCAACACATTGCAAAATGTGTCCTGCATACCCTACGGGGGCCGCCTGTATTCTGTGAAATGAATAATACTTGGCTTATGTATAAGTGATTGCTTATATATACTGCGGCCATGCAAAGCCGCCCCGTCCATCAAGGCTAGACCATCATGCGTAAATCATTGCTGCGAATGACCCTGCGCCAGCTGCAAGTGTTTCGCGCGGTCTGTGAGTCCCGCTCCTACAGTCGCGCCGCCGAAGCCATGGCGCTGACCCAGCCGGCTGTCAGCCTGCAGATTCGCCAGCTGGAGGAGCAGGTTGGCTTGCCGTTATTCGAGTACGTGGGCCGCAAGCTGTATCTCACCGAGGCGGCGGAGTCGCTGCTGGCTGCATCCGCTGACATCTTTGATCGTCTGGACAGCCTCGACATGAATCTCTCGACGCTGGAGGGCAGCCTGCGCGGTGAGTTGCGGCTGTCGGCGGCGAGCAGCGCGCAGTATCTGCTGCCGCATCTGCTGGCGGCGTTTCGCGAACGCTACCCGCAGGTCACCTTTCGCCTCGACGTCACCAGTCGGGCGCAGATCATCCAGCGCTTGGCCGATAACCTGGATGACCTGGTGATCATGGGGCTGGTGCCGGCTGACCGGGCGCTGGAGTTCTTCCCGTTTCTGAATAACCCCATTGTCGCTGTTGCCCGCCCGAATCACCCGCTGGCCAGGCAAACCCATATCCCGCTGGCTAGACTGGAGGAAGAAATGGTCCTGCAGCGCGAGGCCGGGTCGGGTATCCGCAAGGCCTGCGATGAGTTTCTGCAGCTCAAGCGCGTGCATCTGGGGCAGAGCATGCAGCTGGGGTCGACCGAGGCGCTGGTGCAGGGCGCCATAGCAGGACTGGGCGTAGCGCTGGTGCCGGGCCACGCGGCGGCGGCCTGGATTCGGCGCGGCGAGCTAGTCTGCCTTAATATCAGCGAGTTGCCGCTGATGCGCAGCTGGTGCGCAGTGCATTCACGCGGCAAGCGCCTGAGCCCGGTCGCAGAAGCGTTTCTGGCTTTTCTGCGCGAGGAAAAGGCGCTGATCCGTCAGTTGGCAGAACCCTTCGAACCTACCGTTGCCGATCAGTAGAGACGATGCGAACGATGAAAGTCGGTTTGACCAAGCAGTTCGGGAAAGTCACTGAAAGACGCTTGCAGCGCCTGACTCTCGCGGTAGTCCTCGATGGCACGGCGGTAGGCCATGCGCTTTTTGTCTTCCTGTCGGCGGCGTTCGCGGCGCTCGCTGGCAGCGGAGTGAGTGTCACCTGCAAAATCCGGATTAAAGGCCATGTTGGCGTCTCCCGAGTCGTGGTTGGTGCTGCGTCACGGGGGCATCATGAGCCAGCTTGCATGACCGGGTGATGACACAGGAGTGAACTATGTTTGAACTGGACCGGCTGCTGGCCCAGGACATTGTTGATAGGGCCATGGCCATCCTGCCTTACAACATCAACGTGATGGATCGGCAGGGCGTGATCATCGGCAGCGGTGATGCTCAGCGCATCGACTCACTGCATGAAGGCGCCCAGCTGGTGTTGGCGAACCAGCGCGTGGTGGCGCTGGATGAGCAGGCCGCGGCCTGTTTGCAGGGGGTTAAACCGGGTATCAACCTGCCCCTGCTGCATGCTGGCCGACTGGTCGGTGTGCTGGGCATCACTGGCGACCCGGAACAGGTACGGCCCTTTGCCGAGCTGCTGCGCATGACCGCCGAGATGCTGGTCGAGCAGCGGGTGCTGCAGGCCGAGCAGCACTGGCGCGGGCAGCAGCAGGAAGCCTGGCTGGTCAACCTGCTGGAGCGCGGCTACCCGCTGGCGAGCCTGGAGGCCGACGCCGAGCGGCTGCGCATGCGCTGGAAGTGGCCGCTGCAAGGCTGTCTGCTGTGCCTGGCGAGCGAAACCGACCACGAGTTGGCCCAGGGCCAGCTGATCAGCCAGATGCGCCTGCGCCATCCGCATGACATCATCCTGCCGCTGGGCCTGCATGACGTACTCTGGCTGCGCAGCGGCAAGGCCGAGACGGTCCGGCGTAGCTGGCTGGAGCAGGCTGATCAGCGCGGCTGGCCGGTGGGGCGCCTGCTGCTGGCCGAAGCGGTCGAGTCACTGGCGGATTTGCGCGAGGCCACCGAGGCGCTGATCAATCTGCGGGATTACGCTCAGGAGATGCGCCTGTCCGAGCGTCTGGTCGGGCTGGGGGATTACCGTCTGGCGGTGTTGCTGCATCAACAGCAGGGCAGCTGGACCGTGCAGCGCCTGCTGGCGCCGTTGCAGCCCCTGCGCAGGGCCGATGGCAGCGGACAGCTGGTCGCTACCCTGCGTAGCTGGCTGCAGCACAACGGCCACGCCCAGGCTTGCGCTGCCGCCCTGGAAGTCCATCGCAACACTTTGCGTTATCGGTTGGACCGGATTGCCGAGATTACCGGGCTGGATTTGGATCGGATGACGGATCGGATGTTGTTGAGTATTGGGTTGGCGTTGTTTCCGGAGTAGCTGGGTGGCGGCTGCCGCTCCGTTGATCGTTCCCACGCTCTGCGTCACTAGTGTCCGGGGAAAATTGCTCATAGCTGAAGGCTCCCCATAGCAACTCTCAATTGCGCTTGATCCCGCCTTCGCTCGTCTGCCTTCAGCAGCGCTGCCGGCCGCTCGAATAGGCTGTACGCAAGGTGAGTGGCAAACTCGTAAATGCTGCTGGTAGCCGCTGACTGTCGCCGGTAGGCATGCAGCAGCAGAAACGCCAGCAGAGCACTGTAGATTTGCAAGCGCACGGCGTTTTCTGAACAACCGAAGTAGTACTTGAGCTTCAGATGCTGCTTGACCCACTTGAAGAACAGCTCGATTTGCCAACGCTGTTTGTACAGTGCCGCGATTTCCTGAGCGCTACGTTTGAAATCATTGGTGACCAGTATCAAATCGGACTTGTCGCTGTCACGGCTGACCCGTATACGGCGCACATCTTGCCCGAAATAGTGGTTGGGCCGTTTGGTGTTGAGGTTTTTCTTGTTGAAGCGAATGACTTCGTCCGACACGACTCCATGCTCGGGTTCCGACAGCTTTCCAATACACACCACACTGGCATTTTTCTTTAGTCGGGTGACAAAAATCGAACCCGCCTGATCGATGTGGTGCCACCAGTTGTAGTCGCAGTAACCCTTGTCGAACACGTAGGTCACACCTGACTCGATTGGCATTTGCAGTGCATCGCTAAGGTCGTTGATGTTGGCGGGGGTGACATTCACGTAAGTCGGGGCGAATTGCTGAGCGTCCAGTCCGACATGGAGCTTGAGCCCTTGGGTGATCCGCGTCTTGGTGGCAAGAGTCCAGTCATCGAACCTGGGCCACGCAAGGTAATGCAGGTCGAATCAATCAAGCTGATCATCGGCTCCATCGAGCGTCTTTGCTTGCGTCCAACCTGAGCCAGGAGCAGCTGACATACCGCTTTTAGCGGCTCACACGAACGCTTCTGCAAGGCGTCGCTGAGCGTTGAACGGCTAAGGCTTGTGGCATTGAGATGGTAGCTATGGGGCTGTAAAGACTGTGATGTCACTGCGAGCGAGCGCAGACTTCGAGCCTGAGTTAACTGCCCCAGGAGCAGCGTAACCAACAGATCCCATGAGCTGACCTTCTTGGCATATCGGTCAGCCTGACTTTCTTTGACAGCGGCGTTAAAGGCCGTTCTTGGAATGAATTTGAGAAGTTGGGAAAACCGAGTTGGTGAAAACATGTCAGGCCGTTCAAATCGAGTCTTGAAGGCCGATTATCAACGAATAATGTGCGGTTGCGGGGGCTGGAGCCACCCCCGCGTTTTTTTACCGGACACTAGTGACGCTCTGCGTGGGAATGCCTGTATGGACGCTCCGCGTCCGGTTCGGTGTTGTCTTTAGGGAAACTCTGAAAAAGACTTTCTGATTTGGCAAAATACCGCGACCCCACCCACCGAGTTTCCCGATGAAGCAGATGACCTTCGCCGACGCCGAGTACGCTGGCAAGCGCAAGCAAACCCGCAAGGAGTTGTTCCTGATCGAGATGGATCGGGTGGTGCCGTGGAAGGGCTTGATTGCTTTGATCGAGCCACATTATCCGAAGGGTGAAGGTGGCCGTCCGGCCTACCCGTTGATGGCGATGCTGCGTGTGCATCTGCTGCAGAACTGGTTCGGCTACAGCGATCCAGCGATGGAGGAAGCGCTGTACGAAACCACGATCCTGCGCCAGTTTGCCGGG
>NZ_FOUD01000013.1 GCF_900114765.1 Halopseudomonas pachastrellae | reverse complement strand
GCGCGTTCCCGCAACTGCTGGCCGCCTACGAGCACAAGGAGCGCTTCTACGGCATCTGGGACGCCACCACACGGCTCCAGGCAGAAGCCGCCCTGGACGAGTGGATAGCCACCATCCCGAAGGGCCAAAAGGAAGTCTGGAGCGATCTGGTCAGGGCAGTGGGAAACTGGCGCGAAGAGACCATGACCTACTTCGAGACGGACATGCCCGTCACCAACGCTTACACGGAGTCCATCAACCGACTGGCCAAGGACAAGAACCGTGAAGGGCGCGGTTACTCCTTCGAGGTGATGCGGGCACGAATGCTCTACACCACGAAGCACAAGAAGAAGGCACCGACTGCGAAGGTCTCTCCTTTCTACAAGAAAACCATCGGTTACGGACTGCCGGACTTCGCAGAGGAACTCAACTACGGAGTCGATCTATCAACCATCTGATAATGGTATCAGGTTGGTGGGGTAAAGGTGCCCCATCAACCATTAAATCCGTATACCCAATTTAATAAGACGCTCCGCGCCATCCTCGGCATGAGCAACACCAACAGAGGAGCCAATGAGCACCGCGGCTGATACCAGCGCTGCCAATACATTAACGGACGGGCGATTTGACACTTTCATTTTGTGTACCTCCAGAACCATTTCGACTTGAGGCGCACTGCTTGTATGAGCACCTTCAAGATTCCTGCAGAGCAAGCGCTTTGGCTTTCTGCTTGGGTGATACGGTAAGGAGTTGGCGAAAAACGCGATACACATATGCTGTCGAGTGATTGCCTAATCCTCTTTGGTGGAATCTGATTTTCTTATGGAGGTGATGCGTGGGCGCCGTTTTTCGGTGCTTGCAGGCAAGATATAACAATGCTCGCGAATTATTGCCTATTGCTGTTTGCCTATATGTCCAAAAAGCCGCTTTTGACTCGCCGTGATGCAAGAGCGGCTTGGCCATGCGCTGACGGGTAAAATCAATGGAGTTGGTGTAGGGGTTAAGTGGTTGATCAGGCCATAGCCGCCTTATACAAATGGCGGCCGACCAATCACTCTCAGCAGCTACAAGGAGGCGGACAGGGATGCTCGGTGTGCCTTGTAATTTTCCGCTTGCTTGAAGATTTCTTTATACACTTCATCCCGGTCTACCGGCGGATAGCCATGCTTGGCCAGCAGCAGTATCAGATCGACCTTCAACTCGGCCTTGATGTCCTCGCGTTGGTTCCAGTCGGTGTACCGCACCTTGTCGTCCACCACGGTTTTTATCTCGGCGGCCAACGCGAGCAGCTTGTCTTCGGGGTAGCTGAAATCGTATTTGATGGCCAGCTCTTTGAGAATGTCGTAGAACCCTAACTCCCTCGCCGGCCACCCCACTTAGCTCGCCAGGAAGGCGAAAAGCTGGCTTGGTAACAGCGCATGACTACGACCAAGCCATCCAGCGCAGCGTTGATCAGTGAAACGCCTTTTTCACTCCCAATCCACCGGGCAGGCGGTGCAGTCGGTCATGGTGACGTTCAGGAAGGTGCCGTAATGCAGGCGGGCGCCGCTCAGATCGGCGTCGCTGAGGTTGGCGTGATTGAGTTTGGATTCCTGCAGATTGGCATCGCGCAGGTCCGCCCCGGCCATGTCGGCCTTGGGCAGCCAGGCCATTTCCAGATTGGCCGCGCGCAGGATGGTGTTGTGCATGGTTGCACCGCTGAAGCGCGCGAAGTCGAGGCTGGCGCCGGTAAAGTCGGCCCCGTTAAAGCTGGCACCTTGCGCCGTCAGGTTCCAGGCACTGGCGCCCATGAAGTTGGCGCCGTCGGCGTTGGCGCCGCGCATAGCCGTCTGTTGCAGACTGGCGCGAGCCAGGTTGGCGTCCTGCAGGTTGGCCTGGTCAAGCTGGGCCTGATCGAGTATGGCGTGGCGTAGATCGCCGCCGGACAGGTTGGCACCGGTAAAGTCGGCCTTGCGCAGATCCAGGTGGCGCAGATCGGCGCCGCGCAGATCAACGCCGGGGCACTGCGTGCCGGCAATCAGTGCACAGCCGTTGATGTGCTGGATGTCTTCTTCTGCCAGGTCGGCGCTTTGGGCATGCAGCTGGCTGCTGCCGAGAAGGAGTACCGCGCTGCAGATGAGCTGAAACTGTTTCATGTCGATCTCCAGAGCCCTGCCCGCTGGGCGGGCAGGGCATGGCAGGGGTTACTCGTTAGCCCAGCTGGGCAGTTTGAATACCCAGAAGGAGCCGCCCTGAGCGACCGGCTTGGTCAGCTCGGCCATGTCGCCACCCCACAGCGGAACCGCGCCGCCGTAGCCGGTGGTCACACCGATGTACTGCTCGCCGTCCTGTTCCCAGGTGATCGGCGGAGAGATGACGCCGGTACCGGTCTGGAACTCCCACAGCTGCTCGCCGGTTTCGGCGTTGAAGGCCTTGAAGAAGCCGTCGCCAGTGCCGGTGAAGACCAGGTTGCCGCCGGTAGCCAGTACGCCGGCCCAGAGGGGCAGGGGCTCTTTGTGTTCCCAAGCTACCTGACCGGTCTGCGGGTCCATGGCGCGCAGGATGCCGACGTGGTCATCAAACATGCGCTTGATGCGGAAGCCCATGCCCAGGTAAGCCGAGCCCTTGGTGTAGCTGACCTCCTCGGTCCAGTAGTCCTCTTTCCAGTGGTTGGCCGGGATGTAGAACAGCCCGGTGTCGCGGCTGTAGGCCATGGGGTTCCAGTTCTTGCCGCCGAGGAAGGGCGGGGAGACCTCAATCGCTTCGCTGCGCTCCTGACCTTGTTCCAGACGCGGCGGACGCTGACCTTCGTTCTCGATCGGGCGACCGGTTTCCAGGTCGATACCGCTGGCCCAGGTGATGTTGTCGACAAACGGGAAGGCGTTCATCAGCTTGCCGTCTTCGCGGTCGACTACATAGAAGAAGCCGTTGCGGTCGGCGTGGGCGGTGGCGGGTACCTTCTCGCCATCGTTTTCGTAATCGAACAGCACCAGTTCGTTGTTACCGGAGAAGTCCCAGGTGTCGTTCGGGGTGTGCTGGTAGAACCACTTGACCTCACCGGTGCTCGGATCAACGCCCACCTGACCGGAGGTGTAGAGGCTGTCGTAGTCCGCCGGGTCGCCGTCTTCAGGCGTGCGCGCCCAGCCGTTCCACGGTGCCGGGTTACCCGCACCGATGATGATGGTGTTGGTGGCAGCGTCAAAGCTGGCGCTCTGCCACGGCGCACCGCCGCCCTGACTCCAGGCCTCGACCTTGCCGGTTGGCGAGTTCGGGTCATCCGGCCAGGAGGGCGCCTTGATGTCGCCGGTGGGGGTGCTGTCTTCGCCGTTCAGGCGGCCCATGTGACCTTCTACGAAGGGGCGCATCCAGATTTCTTCACCGGTCAGCGGGTCGCGGGCAAACAGCTTGCCGACTACGCCAAATTCATCACCCGAGGAGCCGTGGATCAGCAGCGCGCGGCCGGTGGCCTGATCCTGCACGATGGTCGGCGCGCCGGTCATGGTGTAGCCGGCCTTGTGATCACCAAACTTCTCGCGCCAGACAACCTTGCCGGTGTCTTTGTTGAGTGCCACAACGCTGGCGTCCAGGGTGCCGAAGTAGACCATGTCGCCATAGATGGCAGCGCCACGGTTGACCACGTCACAGCAGGGGCGAATGTCGTCGGGCAGGCGGTGCGAGTAGCTCCACAGGCGGCGGCCGGTCTTGGCATCAAGAGCGAACATGCGTGAGTAGGAGCCGGTGACGTAGATCACCCCGTCGTGAACGATGGCCTGGGATTCCTGACCACGTTGTTTCTCATCGCCAAAGGAGAACGACCAGGCGGGCGTCAGCTTGAACACGTTCTCGTCGTTGACCATGTTCAGCGGGCTGTAGCGCTGGGCGTTGGTGCCCAGGCCGTACATCAGCACGTTGTTGGTGGTCATGTGGTCGTTGGCGATGTCGTCCCAGGTGACCGGCGTGGCGGCTACCGGGCTGGCGGCCAGACCCAGGCTGGCGGCAATCACGATACTCTTGATCGCCAGGCTGATCGGTTTCAGCGAGGAATGTCTTGTTGTTTTCATGGCAGTTTTCCTGTCGATAGTTGGGGTGTTCAGCGGGGCTGATCCACGACTCATGGTGGTCGTGTGGCTATGCCGGTCGATACGGAAAAATGCCCGGAGGCGGCGGGAAGAGTTCCCGGTCTGCTGGCGCTTGGTAGAGGGTAGGAGGGAGCAGTACTTTAGATGGAGAAAACCTGATCCAAGGATTGGACGGCTTTTCTGCGTTTTTTAAAACGTCTTTAAAATCAGTTGCTTGGTAATTCTGTGAGTGTGTTTCTACTACCAACGAACTAGGTCGCGGCCACCAAAGCAGCATTGGGCCGGTTGCGGTGGCTTCCTACCATGGCCATCGACAGCAATTCACTTGCGCAATCGATTCGGCCACGAGGTGAGCAGTATGAACCATTACAAGAAAGCACTGAAGATGACCGCACTCGGCCTGACACTGGCTGCCGGCCAGGCCATGGCCCATGGCAATGTCACGCCCCAGTCGGTGGACACCAAAGGACTCGAAGAGCTCGGCACGGAATGGCGCGAAACCAACCCCTACCGCGAAGGTCACCCGCAGCATGAGCTGGCCATCAAGGTGGGCGCTTCTGCCTACAACCAGAACTGCGCCGCCTGTCACGGTCTGGAAGGTATTTCCGGCGGTATCACGCCCGATCTGCGCTACCTGGAAGTGGGTGACTACGGCGATGAGTGGTTTAAAGAGCGCGTGATCAATGGCTCGGTACGTGACGGCCGCGTTTACATGCCGAAGATGGCTGACTTCCTGAGTCAGGAAGCCCTGTGGGCCATCCGTACCTGGCTGGAAAGCGTAGCAGTGGAGCAATAAGGTCATGGCCCGCGCCTGGCTGTTTTGTCTCTGCCTGCTGTTGGGACTGCCAGCACAGGCGTACAACATCACGCACATCCGCGACTACGACGAGATTGTCGCCTCCGGTGAGTTGCGTGTGGCGCTGTATCAGGACTTTCCGCCCTACAGCTTCATGCAGGGTGGCGAGCCCGCCGGGGTTGATGTGGCCCTGGCCCAGGGGCTGGCCGACGGACTCGGCGTGCGCCTGAGCATTCAGTGGATGCAGGCAGACGAGACCATTGACGGTGACCTGCGTAACCACCTGTGGAAAGGCCATTACCTGCGCCCGGGTGAAGTGGCCGATGTGATGCTGCGGGTGCCCTACGACCAGGAATTCAGCAACCGCCGCGATGAGCTGGGCCTGCCGAAAAACGAGCTGGTACACATGTTCGGGCCTTATCAGCGTGAGCGCTGGCAGGCCGCCTTTGACCCAAGCAAGATCGACGCGGTGCCCAGTATTGCGATCTTCCAGTACTACCCGGTTGGGGTAGAGGAAGACTCGGTGCCCTCGTTCTATCTGGGCTCGGTGATGAATGGTCGCTTAGCCGGTATGACCCACCATTACCGCACGCTGGGCGCTGCCTTTGCCGGCATGCTCCAGGGTGAGGTGAACGCGGTGATGGGCACCCAGGCAGAAATTGACTGGCTGCTGGCGCAGCACCCGACTGCGGGCATGCAACTGACCGAGAATGCCTACCCGAACATTGGCAAACAGGTATGGGAGTTGGGCATGGCGGTGCACGACTCCAATCGCCAGTTGGCCTATGCGTTGGGTGATGAAGTGGAAAGCATGATTCTTGATGGCCGCCTGGCGGGGATCTATGCGGCGCAGGGGTTGCGGTACATGGCGCCTGATCGCTACGCGCAGTAATAGACTGATCTCCTTTGCCGGCCTCTGGGCCGGCTTTTTTGTCTTTCACTTATGACCGGGATCGACCTGTCTTTCTGCGTCGTCAGCTAGTTCACTTTTCGCCTTTCCCGGCGAGCTAAGGGGGGCCGCTTGCCCGGCCCCCCTTAGCGATCCCCCGGGGCACCCGACTACGCGGCCCTTCGGGTTCGCTGCGTTGCTCGGTCTGACGGGGAGCGGCAGAACTCGTCGCTTTGCTCCTCAGACATGCTGCCGCTCTTTTTCCCGTCAGCCCTGCGCTACTCGCCCGCGTAAACGGGGATTGGGGCCGTGCGCGCTTCACGTTTGGTTTCACTGTTCCGATGGCTCCCACGCTCTGCGTGGGAGCCAGACGTTTATGGCCGCTCTGCGGCCGACATTCGACCAGCACGACTCGCGTTGCTTATGAGAGCGAGCTTTTTGCTTTAAATGTTACGTTATAACAATTATAGTCTGCCCCCGCGGTGTGCCAGCCATGCCGTTGCCAATACCAAATTGAAAGGGAGCAGCCATGTTTTCAAGCAAGACGCCATTGACTCTGGCGCTGGCGGCGGTGGCCGCTGGTGTCTCTTCCGTGCATGCCGCCGATGGCCCGCAGGCGCTGCCGGCGCTGACGGTCAGTGCCAGCGCGTTGAATCAGACGCCGGAGCAAATGACGCAGCCAGCGGCGGTGCTGCAGGGTGAGTCCTGGTTTACTCAGCGCGAAACGGGGCTGGCGGACAGTCTGGAGTCGTTGCCGGGTGTGCGTGCGGCCGGGTTTGGTCCGGGTAGCAGTCGGCCAGTGATTCGGGGGCTGGATGGGGCGCGGGTGCGGGTGCTGAGTGACGGTGCCGATGTGCTGGACGCCTCGTCCATCAGCCCGGACCACGCGATCAGCGCCGATACCGCGTTGATCGAGCGGGTTGAAGTGCTCAAGGGCCCCGCCACGTTGCTGTATGGCGGTGGTGCGATCGGCGGGGTGGTGAACCTGATCGACCGCCGGGTGCCGACCTATGTGCCGGAGCGCGGCGTTGAGGGCGAGATTGATCTGCGCGCCAACGCCGTAGCTGACGAGCGCGCCGGCTCTGCCGGTCTGACCGTGGGCGCCGGTGCCTTTGCCATGCGCCTCGAAGGCGGCAAGAGTGAGGCTGACCCCTACCGCATCCCGGGCCATCCGTCCCGTCAGGAAGGCGCCTACAACGATACCGATACCGGCTCTGTTGGTGTCAGCTGGATCGGTGAGCAAGGTTACCTTGGCCTTGCCTATAGCCGTCAGGACCGTGAATACGGCTTGCTGGCGCACGAGCACGCGGATTGCCACACCCACGGGCCGGACTGGCACTGCAGCGGCCACGATGAGGACGACCATGATGATGGTCATGACGACGATCACGACGATGACCATGACGATCACGACGATCATGATGAACACGATCATGACGATCACGCTGCCTGGATCGACATGGAGCAGCGCCGCTGGGACCTGCGCGGCGAATACCTGAATCCCTTCGCCGGTGTTGAGCGTCTGCGCCTGCGCGTTGCCGACACCGACTACCGTCATGTGGAGATGGAAGGCAACGAAGTGGGCACCCGCTTTACCAACCGCGGCACTGATGGCCGCCTGGAACTCACTCACGAACCCATCGCCGGCTGGCGCGGCGTGATTGGCACCCAGCTGACCCGTCGCGACTTTGCGGCAGAAGGGGAGGAGTCCTATGTGCCGGCCACGCTGACCCACAACCGCGCGCTGTTCCTGCTGGAAAGCTATGAGGCCGGTGACTGGCTGTATGAAGTAGGCCTGCGTCAGGAGTGGCAGTCGATTGAGGTGAAGCAGGGCAGTGAAGAGGCCGACCACCGTGGCACCTCGCTGTCGTTCGGCGCGACCTGGCAGTTCCAGCCGGATCTGGCGTTGTACGGCACGCTGTCACGCTCGCAGCGTCTGCCAACCGCCGAAGAGCTGTATGCCACTGGCCCGCACGCGGCAACCCGCACGGTCGAGTTGGGTGATCCCGATCTGGACCGCGAAACGGCGATCAACGCCGAGCTGGGCCTGCGTCGCACGCAGGGGCCGGTCACCTTTGATGTCAGTGTTTATCGCAACGAGGTGGATGACTTCATCTATGC
The DNA here is from genome assembly GCF_900114765.1 of Halopseudomonas pachastrellae. Classification (GTDB taxonomy): domain Bacteria; phylum Pseudomonadota; class Gammaproteobacteria; order Pseudomonadales; family Pseudomonadaceae; genus Halopseudomonas; species Halopseudomonas pachastrellae. The sequence goes on along the minus strand of NZ_FOUD01000013.1, from coordinate 129,199 downwards.
CGCTGATACCGGCGCTGATCCGGGCGCGGGATACCGTGTTGTTGAATACCGTCAGGCCGATGCGGTGCTGCAGGGGATTGAGGGCAGCGTCAGCTGGCAGGCAACCTCTTCGACCGGGCTGACCCTGTTCGGTGACAGCGTACGTGGCCGCTTGAAGGACGGTGGGGATCTTCCGTGTATTCCGGCTGACCGTTTGGGTGCGCGCATTGACCAGCGTTTGACTGCCGGGTTTTCTGCGCAGCTGGAAGCCACTCAGGTGATGCGCCAGGACAACACCGCCGAGTACGAAACCGAAACCGGCGACTACACCCTGTTGGGTGCCGGTCTGAACTGGCGCGGTCAGTTGGGTGAAAGCGACGTGTTGCTGTATCTGCGCGGTAACAACCTGCTCAACGAGAAAGCGCGTCAGCACAGCTCCTTCATCAAGGATGAGGTGCTGCTGCCGGGCCGCAACCTGACGGTTGGCGCGCGTTTGGTGTTCTGAGTCAGAGGGGTACTGCTACCAAGGGAGTAACTAAATTACCCCTGCGAGCAATTGTTGGTATTGGGCTCTCGGCCAAGAATCGTGGCCAGAAGCAGGAAATTTTCCCGTTTCATCGTGTGGGACGTGCCGAGTAGCGCTCGGCACAACCCGACTGCGCCAATACAACAACATCTCAGAGGTAGCAGCAATGACCAAACATGCCCGCTCTTCCTTTCTGTTGACCACGCTGGTTGCCGCCATGAGCGTCGCCGGCGTGGCCACAGCCAATGTCACCAACGACGATATCCGTGCCGACGCCACCAACAACAGCCAGGTGGTCACCAATGGCATGGGTCTTCAGGGTCAGCGTTTCAGTACCCTGGACCTGCTCAACACCGACAACGTCAGCAGCCTGCAGCCGGTCTGGGCTTTCTCGCTGGGTGGCGAAAAACAGCGCGGTCAACAGTCCCAGCCGATGATCAAGGACGGCGTGATGTACATCACCGGTTCCTACTCGCGGGTCTTCGCCGTTGACGCGCGTACCGGTACCAAACTGTGGCAGTACGACGCCCGCTTGCCCGACGGCATCATGCCCTGCTGTGACGTGATCAACCGTGGTGTTGCGCTATACGACAACCTGGTGATCTTCGGTACCCTGGACGCCAAACTGGTTGCCCTGGACAAGGACACCGGCAAGGTTGTGTGGCGCAAAACCGTGGCCGACTATCAGGCTGGCTACTCCATCACCGCAGCACCGCTGGTGGTTGATGGCAAGCTGATCACCGGCGTATCCGGTGGCGAGTTTGGTGTGGTCGGCAAGATCGAAGCCTACAACCCCACCAACGGTGAACTGCTGTGGACCCGTCCGACCATTGAAGGGCACATGGGGTACACCTACGAAGACGGCAAGCCGGTTGAAGCGGGTATCTCCGGTGGCGAAGCCAACCAGACCTGGCCTGGCGACCTGTGGAAGACCGGTGGCGGCGCGCCGTGGCTGGGCGGCTACTACGATCCGGAGACCAACCTGCTGTTCTTCGGCACGGGTAACCCGGCGCCGTGGAACTCGCACCTGCGCCCCGGCGACAACCTGTATTCCTCTTCGCGTCTGGCGCTGAACCCCGACAACGGTCAGATCGTCTGGCACTTCCAGACCACTCCGCATGACGGCTGGGACTTCGACGGCGTGAACGAGCTGATCTCCTTCAACTACGAAGAAGACGGCAAGGAAGTCAAAGCGGCCGGTACTGCCGACCGTAACGGCTTCTTCTACGTCCTGGACCGCACCAACGGTGACTTCATCCGCGGCTTCCCGTTCGTTGACAAGATCACCTGGGCCACCGGTCTGGATGAGAACGGTCGTCCGATCTACGCCGATGAATTCCGCCCGGGTGCACCAACCGAGTCCGGCGATGCCGGTAGCCAGGTCTTTACCGCTCCGGCGTTCCTGGGTGGCAAGAACTGGATGCCGATGTCCTACGGCCAGAACACCGGCCTGTTCTACGTGCCGTCGAACGAGTGGGGCATGGATATCTGGAACGAATCCACCACCTACAAGAAAGGCGCTGCCTATCTGGGTGCTGGCTTCACCATCAAGCCGCTGAACGAAGAGTACATCGGCGTACTGCGCGCGATGGACCCGAAAACCGGTGAGGAAATCTGGCGCTACCAGAACGAGGCTCCGCTCTGGGGCGGCGTGCTGAGCACCCAGGGTAACCTGGTGTTCACCGGTAACCCGGAAGGCTACCTGATGGCGTTTGACTCGCGTAACGGTGAAAAACTGTGGCAGTTCAACACCGGCTCCGGTGTGATCGGTTCACCGATTACCTGGGAGATGGATGGCGAGCAGTATGTCTCCGTCATGTCCGGTTGGGGTGGTGCGGTACCGCTGTGGGGTGGCCACGTTGCCGAGCGGGTGAAGAACTTCACCCAGGGCGGCACACTGTGGACCTTCAAGCTGCCGAGTAGCGCTGTTGTAAGTCAGCGCTAAGCAGTCGGGAGTGCGCCTCGGCGCACTCCCTTTTTTCTTGCAAGGCTCTAAAACGGGCCTCCTGCCGATACTCTCCGCTTTTCGATCCGCTCTAATACTTTAGTACTGCGTTGCCGGATGCCCCGTCTGGCTGGGTTACCCTAAGCGCTGGCTTACTCCCTGCGTGACCCGTCGTGCAATCCATATCTTTTGCCCAGCAGCCTGCCGATCAGCGTGACTACCAACTGTACCGCGCCGGCAACGGGCTGCTTTGTCTGCTCATCCACGATCCCCATGCTGTTCAGTCCACAGCCGTTGTGCAGGTTGCCGCCGGTAGCCACGCCGAGCCCGATGACCTGCCGGGGCTGGCCCATCTGCTGGAGCATATGTTGTTCATGGGCTCGCAGCGATGGCCTGAGCCAGGCTCCTTTCCGGCCCGCGTGGCGGAGTGGGGTGGACGCTTCAATGCCAGTACCGCGCCGCGGGCCACGACGTTTTTCTGTGCGGTCAGCCCTCAGGGGCTTGAGCCCTGTCTGGCGCATCTGACCGACATGCTGACCGCGCCGCTGTTTGCGCCTGAACAGGTCGAACGGGAGCGACGGGTGATCGATGCCGAGTTCCAGACCCGATTGGCTGATGATGCGATTCATGCGCAGGCCGCGCTTGCCACGCAGCTGCACCCTGAGCATCCGCTGCGCCGCTTTACTGCCGGAAATGCGCGGAGCCTGGCGGGTGACGCCGCCGAGCTGGCCGAGCGCCTGACCCAGTGGCATGCCATTCACTATCGTGCCGGCAGCATGGCGCTGGTGTTGCACGGCCCACAATCATCCGAGCAATTGCTGGCACTGGCGCAGAGCAGCGCGGATCAGCTGCTGGCGGGCCGCGCGCCGGAACCCTTTGCGCTCCCCTTGTTTGCCGAGGGGCACCTGCCGCGCCAAGTTGACTGGCAGGGTCGCAGCAGTCAGGCAGAGCGCGTGCTGCTGTATCCGCTGAGCGAGTGTGATGTGTATGGCCCGGCGGCGCGCTGGCTCTGTGACTGGTTAAACAGCCCGGCGCCAGCGGGCGCGCTGGGTTACCTGCGCGAGCGCGGATTGCTTGATGAGCTGCAGGCGACGTTGGAAGCAGATGCTTGGGGCCAGGCGCTGTTGCGCCTGGAGGTTAAGGGTGCCGAGGTAGAACCGGAGCTGCTGCTGGCCGAACTGGATGGCTGGTTGCAGGCCATGCGTGAGCAGGACCCGGCCCAATGGCCGCAAGCCGCGCGGCAGGCGTTGGCGCAGACCGCTTTTGACCTTGGCCCGCAGGGCGACATGCTGGACAGCTGCCGCCGCTACGCTGAGCGCCTGTTGAGCCTGCCCGCCGAGCAGGTGCTGGATCTGGCTGGTGCTTCTTTGCCAACGCTTGAGGCTGAGGACTGGCAGCGGCTGCTGCGGCAACTGAGGCCTGATAACCGCCTGTTGTTGCAACGCCTGCCCCGTCTGCTGGGTGGTGAGTTGTGCGCACACACGCAGACTCGATGGCAGGCACGTGCACTGCCTGTCTCGGTGGCGTCGACGGCCAATCTGACCGGGCGCGTTGGGCCTTGTCTTGGCCCGCTGGCCGAGGCGCCGGACGGGTTGCCCTGGTCTTCTGTTGTGCCGGGGCTGCGTTTGCAGCGCTTTGCGCCAGCGGCCGGTGCGCTGCGCACGCGGCTGGCCTGGTGCTGGCCCGGCGATATGGCCAGTCAGAGCGAACGACGTTGGCTGCAGGCCGCCTGGTCGTTGCAGGGCGAAGCGCTGGCGCAATGGGGTGAACGTGTTGGTGTTGCCCTGCGCTGGTCGCTCGCTCCGGGCCAACTGGTACTGGATGTCAGCGGCCCGAGCAGCCTGCTGCCTGCCTTCCTGCGTGAACTGCTCACCCAACTGCAAACGCCACCGTCACCGTATCAGTTGCCGCTGATTGAACGCCGCAGCCGGCGCTGGCTGCAGCAGGAGCACGATGCGTTGCCGGCCTGGCGCCTGCTGCAGACGCTGGAGCAGGAGCGTGCCGTCAGTGCGCGGCGTCTGCGCGACCCGCAGGCGCTGTGGCAGCGGCTGTGCTCGCAGGCGCAGGTGATCTGGCTCAAGCCTGAAGGCTGGCCGGAGGCGGAGCAGGCGCGGCTGGCCAAGCTGCTGATCAACCTGTGTTCGCAGCTAATGCAACCCTTTGCCTGGCGTTGCCCGCTGCCGCAACTGCAGCGCGGGCAACTTCAGGTCAGCGAGGTGAGCAGCAAACATACTGATCGCGCGCAGTTGCTCTACCTGCCGGCAGCAGACGACAGCCCGCTGGAAGCCGCGTGCTGGCGCCTGCTGCATCACCGCGTGGCCGATCCGTTCTTCGCCGAGCTGCGTACCCGGCAACAGCTGGGGTATTGGGTGGTGGCGCGATTGCATCGTCGGGCCGGGCGTCCCGGCCTGTTGCTGCTGGTGCAGTCGCCCGATCAGTCGCATCGGCGTATCGAATCGGCGGTTGACGATTTTCTCGCCGCCAGTGTGCAGGAGCTGAGTGCACTACCCGCCGATCAGTTGCAGGCGCAGACCACTCACCTGTCACAGTTGCTGGAGCAGCAACGTCAGCATCCGCAGCACAGCTTTGAAGCGCGCTGGGAGGATTGCGTTTGGCAGCGCGAAGACCAGCTTGCAGCCGAGCAGCAGGCGCTGCTGGAACTCACTGCCGCCCACTGGAACGCCTTTGTCAGCCGCCTGCCGCAGAGCGCCCGCTGGCGTTTGCTGAGTCGGCAGGCCGGCGCGGACTGATTTCTAATACCTCCGGAGGTTGTAAATACAACCTGCCGCAGGTGGGTATTGTTGGCGCTTGGTCGTAGACACCAAAAGGCAATGTAACCGCCGCTCTTGGTCAATGGGGGCGGGCAGGGGGCTTTCTGATAATCGGCGTGACGCTTCAGTCACTGATTACATCGGAGAGCACCATGTACAAGAACAAGATTGCCTGCACCCTGCTGACCCCCATCGCCCTCGCACTGCTGAGCGCCCCGGCGTCCGCCGCCATCACCCTTTACGACGAAGACGGCACCACCTTCTCCGCTGACGGCTACGTCAATGCCTTCTACGTCCAGACCGACACCGACAACATCAACGACGATCTGGATCGCGATCAGGCACGCGTCAAGATGGGCTTTCTGCCCAACTACATCGGCTTCAACATGGGCAAGGATATGGGCGACCTGACCCTTGGCGCACGCTCCTCGTTCTGGGTCACCATTAACGACAGCGAAACCAACGGCACCGCGACTGCCATCGACGTGCGTCAGTTCTACGGCACCATCGGCGGCGACTGGGGTGAAGTGCTGGTCGGTAAAGACTTCGGCCTGTTCGCCCGCTCCAACATTCTGCTCGATGAAATGCTCGCCGGTTATGGTCAGGTCAGCGACACCCTGGGCCTGGTTGACGGTGGTGGCGTATCCTTCGGCAACATCGGCAGTGGCTACCCGTACCCGTTCCCGACCGCTCAGATCACCTACCGCTCACCGGTCATGGGCGGCCTGCGCATCGCCGCCGGTATCATGGACCCGGTCGACACCAGCGACGACACCGCCGTTGGCAAGAACTACCAGGACGCGCCGCGCTTCGAAACCGAGATCACCTATCAGTTCGATCTGGCTGGCGCCGACATCTACAGCTGGGTGAACGCCGGTTACCAGACCTCCAAGAACACCGACAGCACTGTTGATGACGTGACTTCGCAGGGTTTTGGCTACGGCGTCCAGGCGAAGATGGGCGCTCTGTCTCTGACCGCGTCCGGTTTTGACGCCGAAGGTATCAACCCCTTCTTTACCAACAACGCCGGTGAAGCGGTACTGCGTGAAATCGACAGCACCGGTTACCTGATGCAGGGCTCTTACACCTTTGGCGGCAAGACCCGTCTGGCCCTGTCCTTCGGCAAGACTGAAGACGACGGCAACGGCCTGGGCGTTGCCGCTGACTACGAAACTCGCGCTATCGGCCTGTTCCACAGCATCAACGAGCACCTGACGCTGGTGGCCGAGTACAACCAGTTCGAAATCGAAGACCGCACCAACAACCTGACTATCGAAGAGACTGACTCCGTGGCACTGGGTGTTGCCCTGAGCTGGTAATCGCGTTTAGTGGTACCGGCCCCCGCCTGTGCAAGCAGGCGGGGGCTTTTGTTTCTGGGACGGCCGAGTTCCAACTTGGCCACAGGGCTCATGGTGGAGAACGCTGCGCGATTCTCCACGCTACGGCCGCCGCCAGCCCCGCACCTCAACCCCTTAGGATGGAGAACGCCGAAGGCTTCTCCGTCAGCCACCAGCTCCGCGCCGCGTTGTCCCCAAGATCTACCATTTCAGTACTGAAGTAGCATATTGGCGTACCTTGCCTGCTCTCTAGAATCGGGAGTATGAACAGTATTCCCGGCACCACCGACTTCAGCACGCAGCCGCTCGACGACTGCTTCCGCACCGCCCTGACCGAGGCCACCGACCCGGACGCTGCGGCGCAGGATCTGGCGCGCCAATTACTGCACCCGCATCTGGGCTGCGTGCTGTTCTTCTGCTCGGCGGAATATCCGCTCGACCATTTGGCGACCGCGCTGGATCAGCACTTTGGCGGCGTCATGTTATTGGGCTGCACCACCGCCGGCGAAATCAGCTCCGAGGGCTATGGTCGCGGCTGCATCAGCGCGGTTGGGCTGGACCTGCGTACCTTTGCGGTCGACTGCACGCTGATCTGCGCGTTGGACAGCTTCAGCCTGGTCGAGGCGCAGCAGGCGGTAGAACGGATGCTCGGTCACTGTCGGCAGGTTAATCTGGCGCCAGTCAAGGATCACACCTTTGCTCTGACGCTGCTCGATGGCCTGTCCAGCCGCGAAGAACTGGTACTCAACACTCTCAGCGCGGCGCTTGGCAGCATCCCCCATTTCGGCGGCTCGGCCGGCGACGACAATCACCTGAGCCACACCCACGTCTACTATCAGGGCCGCTTTGTGACCGGCGCTGCGGTGGTGGTGATGGTCAACACCTGGCTGGATTTTGAGGTGTTCACCACCCATCACCTCAAACCCACCGAGAGCAAACTGGTGGTGACCGACGCCGACAGCAGCACCCGCACCGTGCTGGAATTGAACGCCGAACCCGCCGCCGAGGAATACGCCCGGCTGGTCGGCGTGCCGGTGGATGAACTGAGCGGCAAGCACTTTGCCCTCGATGCCCTGGCGGTACGCATCCGCGACCAGTTCTACGTGCGCTCGATTCAGCGGGTCAATCCGGACCGAAGCCTGACCTTCTATTGCGCGGTGGATACCGGCATCGTGCTGACCGCGATGACACCCGGCGAGCTGCTGCCGAATCTGCGGCTGCGTTTTGAGCAACTGCGTCAGCGTCTCGGTGAACCGGTGCTGATCCTCGGCTGCGACTGCTTCCTGCGGCGCATGGAGTCCGAGCTGCGCGGTGAGGATCAGCGCATGTCCGAGTTTCTCGCCGCCAACCGGGTGATCGGTTTCAACACCTACGGCGAGCAGTTCAACGGCATGCACATTAACCAGACCTTCACTGGGGTGGCTTTTGCATTCCCGCGTTGAGTTGCCGATGCAAGATCCAGAGCTGCTGGCCGAGCTGGAAGCGCTGCGCGCGCAGAACAGCAAACTCAAACGCATCAATGCCGCGCTGATCGAGCGGGTCGAATCCAGTTCCAGTCAGCGCACCGAAAGCTACGCCGCGTTTCAGCACTCGGTCGAGCTTGCCGAGCAGGTGCGCGAACGCACCCAGGCGCTGAACGACACCATGGCCGAGCTGCAGGCCAGCAACCGGCTGCTCAGCGATGCGCGCGCCCGCGCCGAGAAGGCGCACCACTATCTGATCGACGCCATCGAAAGCGTGCCCGATGCCTTTGTGCTGTTCGATGAGAACAAGCGCATCGTGCTTTATAACCGCCGCTTTGCCGCGTTCTGGCAGGGCACCAACGTGCGCATCACCGAAGGCACCTCGCTCGGCGAGGTCAAGCGCATGGCGCTGCGCGCCGGGCTGATCGTCGATACCGATGCTGCCGCCGACGGCCACCTGCTGCATCAACTGCGCGACCAGCGCTGGATGCAGGTCAGTGAGCGGCCGACCCGTGAGGGCGGGCTGGTGATCATGTACACCGATATCACGGACCTCAAACAGTCTGAAAAGGCGCGGCGCGAGAAGGCGCTGGAGCAGAAGACCCGGCTGTTGCAGCGCACCGTCGACAGCCTGTCGCAGGGCGTGGCGGTGGTAAACGACGAGGGCGCGCTGGAAGTCTGGAACGGCCGCTTCCTGGAGCTGGCCGGGCTGGCACCAATTGAAGCTCATCGCCCGTTCGACGAGGTGATGGAAGACAGCGAGCTGGAGCTGTTCACGCCCTACAGCAAGTCTGAGCAAGGCGCGCCGATGCTGACCTGCGAGCAGCATCTGGGCAACGGCCGGGTGCTGGAAGTGCGCACCCATCCGATGCCCACCGGCGGCTTTGTCAACACCTTCACTGATATTACCGAGCGTGACCTCTACGCCCGTGCGCTGGAAGAAAGCGAACGCTGGGTGCGGCTGATTACCGACCACGTACCGGCGCTGATCGCCTACGTTGGCGCCGACCTGACCTACCAGTTCACCAACAAGGTGTATGAGGACTGGTACGGCTGGGCCCGTGGCGAGATTCTTGGTCAGAGCCTGCATCGGGTGCACAGCGCCGAGCAGTACAGCCGTCTTGAGCCCTATATCGCCCGCGCCTTCAACGGTGAGAGCGTCAGCTTTGAATTCGCCGAGGCCAATCTCGACGGCCACCAGCGCTACCTGCTGCGTTCCTACGTGCCAAACCGCGACAGCGACGGCGAGGTGGTCGGCATATTCGTGATGATCCGCGATATCACCGAGCGGCGGCGCACCTCCGAGGCGTTGCATCAGGCCTATCAGCATCTGGAGCAGCGCGTGCGGGAGCGCACCCAGGAGCTGACCGAAGTAAACAGCCAGATGCGCCAGGAAATCCGCGAACGCGCCGAGGCCGAAGCTCGCCTGCGCGAAGCCAAGCGCGAAGCCGAGCAGGCCAACCTGTCGAAAACCAAGCTCCTTGCGGCGGTCAGCCACGACCTGCTGCAGCCGCTCAACGCCGCGCGGCTGTTTACCGGCGCCCTGTTGGAACAGCAGGTGCCGGAGGGCAGCGCGTCACTGGTGCGGCAGGTGAGCCATTCGCTGGAAGACGTCGAAAACCTGCTCGGCACGCTGGTCGATATTTCCAAGCTGGACGCCGGCGTCATCAAGCCGGATATCAACGCCTTCTGCCTTGACAGCCTGCTCGACAACCTCGCCAACGAATATCGCCAGCTCGCCGCCAGCGAAGGGCTGCAACTGAGCTTTGTACCCTGCGGCGCAGTGGTGCGCAGCGACGCCCAGCTGCTGCTGCGCATCCTGCGCAACTTCCTCACCAACGCCATCCGCTACACGCCGGCCGGGCGCATCCTGCTTGGCTGCCGTCGCCATGCCCACGGCCTGCGTATCGAAGTCTGGGACACCGGCATGGGCATCCCGGAAGACAAACTGCAGGAGATCTTTCAGGAGTTCAAACGGGTCAACCCCAGCGCCAACACCCGCGACCGTGGTCTGGGCCTGGGTCTTGCCATCGTCGACAAGATTGCCCGCATGCTCGGCCACCGCATTCGCGTGCGCTCGACCGAAGGACAGGGCTCGGTGTTCAGCGTCGATGTGCCCTTTGGCCGTCTGCAACCGACCGTGGTGCACGACGAACCGGTCACCGCGCGGATCGGCGAACGCCTGCCGGGCTCCACCATCTGGGTACTGGATAACGACGCCGCCATCTGCGCCGGCATGCGCACCTTGCTGGAAGGCTGGGGCTGCAATGTCATCACCGCCCTCTCGGAAGAAGACCTCGCCGCCCAGGTAGACAACTTCCACGCCCAGGCCGACCTGCTGATCGCCGACTACCACCTCGACAACGACGTCAACGGCGTCGACGTCGTCCAACGCATCAACGCCCGCCGCAGCTCACCGCTGCCGGTACTGCTGATCACCGCCAACTACAGCAACGCTCTCAAGCTGCAGGTGCGGGAGTTGGGGCATGTGATTTTGCACAAGCCGGTGAAGCCGATGAAGTTGAAGACGGCGATGAGTCATTTGTTGGCGGTGAGTGGGTGATCTTTGGGTCGCCCTGATAAATACAGCAAATCGTGCCCTTTGCTGGTTTTTTGGTCTCTTCGATATGCGTGTTCGGCTTTGGTATTTCAGGCTCACTTCCTCGCATTCATCGAGATTCCTTTCGCCTTTCTGGCGAGTCACTTTTCTTTGTGTGGCCATCGAGCCGTAACCAAAAGAAAGGTCGCGACCAGCTTGGGCCCCGCCAAGCTGGCCTTCGGCTTCTCTGCGTTACTCGGTGCCAAGCGGCGTGGCGGAAACTCGTCGCTTCGCTCCTCAGACAGTCCGCCCCGCTGATCGCTCGTCCCCTGCGTTACTCGACAGCTTGAAGGGGGGTTTTTGGCCGTGCGCACTTCATCCTCGTTGGTAGGTTTTCCGTTCCAAGAAAGCCGAGTTCCAACTCGGCCATGACGTTGCACGGCTGTTCGCTGGTCGAGCGGGAGCTCGACCGTCCCGTGTGTGTGGATTTGATTACGGAGAAGAGGGGCGAGTGCGCACGGCCCCAGTTCCCGTTTACGCGGGCGAGTAGCGCAGGGCTGGCGGGAAGAAGGGCGGCAGCATGTCTGAGGCTCGCAGAGCCGAGTTCTGCCGCCCCCCGTCAGACCGAGCAACGCAGCGAACCCGCAGGGCCGCGTAGCCGGGTGCCCCGGGGGATCGCTAAGGGGGGCTGGGCAAGCAGCCGACCTTGGCTCGCCGGAGAAGGCGAAACAGGGACGCCAAGCCGACGCAGATAATGATCAAATCCGAGTATGTATCGCAAGATGCCGGGCACGGCATGCCGCGCCCCTACGAATGGGAGAAGGGGAGGGGCAGTCAGCCCCGCTCAGCGCCGCAAATACGCACTGAAATCCACATCACTCGCCGACAAAATCGCCTGCACCCGGTTATGCACATTCAACTTGCGCAGAATCGCTGACACGTGCGCTTTCACCGTGGTTTCGGCGATGTCGAGGTGGTAGGCGATCTGTTTGTTGGACTCGCCCTTGGCCATGCGTTCCAGCACCAGCAGTTGCTTGCGGGTGAGGGCGTAGAGCAGCTCGGGGGAGATGGGGTATTCCTCGGGGTTGCGGCGGGTGATGGTGTGGTTGGCGCGGATGATGTCGGAGGGCAGGTAGACGTTGCCGTCGAGGATCTGCTCGATCGCTTCGGTCATCTGGGCGCGCGGCGAGGATTTGGTGATAAAGCCGACCGCGCCGTAGGTGATGGCCTGCAGCACTACCTGCTTGTCTTCCTCGGCGGAGACGATCACCACGGGAATCGACGGCGACTCGTTGCGCAGCGTGATCAGGCCGTTAAGGCCGTGCATGCCGGGCATGTTCAGATCCAGCAGAATCAAATCCAGGTCGTCCTGTTCCCGGGCTATGGCCAGAGCACTATCCAGGTCGCAGGTTTCCAGCAGCTCGCTGCCGGGAAATCCGCTACTGATGACATTGCAGATGGCCTCGCGAAACAACGGATGATCATCAGCTATCAGTATCTTGTACATGGCTTGGGCAACCTGTTTTTGTTGTATTCGGTTATGCCGGGCAACGCTGGCCCGGTGGTATCAGTTGGTATTACACCCCCGGTGGGGCGTCTTGCAAATGATACATTCGCACAACGAACCGGTACTAAAGTAGTAGGCCGGGCTTGGCCCGGCAGCTGCAAGCTTTAAGCCGCAAGCTGCAAGCGAAACCCGCGTATAACTGCGCCATGTGCTGGCTTGCAGGAGTATGCAGCCGCAGATGCCGTGAAGATACTTGACGGTCTTTTCGCTCGGCCCATCCTGATTACGCTTGCAGCTTGCAGCTTGCAGCTTGCAGCTTGCAGCTTGCAGCTTGCAGCTTGCAGCTCACCCCCGAACCGCCGCCCGCTGCGGGTTGAAGGTCAGCACCGCCGCCAGACTGAACAGCAGCCACAAGCCCAGACACACCAGCAGCGCGGTCAGGTTGAACTGCTGATACAGCGCAAAGCGCACCAGTTCCACCGCGTGGGTGAACGGGTTCAGTGCGCACAGCCAATACAGCCACTCGCTTGATTCGCGCATCTTCCACAGCGGATACAGCGCCGATGACAGGAAGAACAGCGGAAAGATGACGAAGTTCATCACCCCGGCAAAGTTCTCCAGCTGACGAATCCCGTTGGACAACAGCAGCCCCAGTGAACTGAGCAGCAGCGCCGCCAGCAGCAGCGCGGGCGCGGCGGCCAGCAGGCCCCAGTGCGGCGGGCGAATGTCGAAGCACCAGGCAATCGCGAGAAAGGCGTACACCTGAATCAGCGACACCAGCGCGGTTGCCAGCAACTTGCACAGCAGCAGAAACGGCCGCGGCAGCGGGCTCATCAGCAGCACGCGCATGCTGCCCATTTCCCGGTCGTAGACCATCGACAGCGAGCCCTGCATGCCGTTGAACAGCAGGATCATGCAGCACAGGCCGGGCAGGATGTAGGTCTCGTAGGTGATGTAGGTGCTGTAAGGCGGGATGATCGACACCCCGAGCGCGGCGCGAAAGCCGGCGGCAAATACCAAGAGCCACAGCAGCGGGCGTACCAGCGCGCTGAGAAAGCGTGAGCGCTGCTGGAAGAAGCGCAGCCACTCGCGCTGCATCACGCCCTGCAGGCAATACAGATACTGGGCGAGGCTCATAGGCTGGGCTCCTCGGCGCTGCGGCTGAGCCGGTCGAAGGCATCGCTGAGGCTTTCCTGCTCGGCGCTGTTGGTCAGCTCTTGCGCCAACCCCTGCGCGACCACGCGGCCACGGTTAAGCATCACTACCGCGTCGCTTGGCAGAATCTCATCGAGCAGGTGAGTGGTCCAGATTACGGTCAGTTGCTGTTCGTCGCACAGCGCGCGCACGTGCTGATTGAGTGCCCGGCGGCTGGCCTGATCCAGCCCCACGCTGGCTTCATCCAGCAGCAGAATGCGCGGCTGATGCAGCAGCGCGCGGGCGATCTCGACCCGGCGGCGGTGGCCGCCGTTGAGGGCGCGCACCCGCTCGTGCTGACGCTCGCCGAGTTGCTGGCGGGCCAGTTCGGCGTCGATCCGTTGCCTGGCCTCGCGCCGCGACAGCCCGTGCAGTGCGGCGTGGTAGGCCAGGTTCTGGCGTACGCTCAGATCCAGATCCAGCGTGCTCTGCTGAAACACCACGCCGAGCTGGCGCAGCGCTGCCCGTGGGTGCTGGCGGATCGATAAACCGTCAAGCAGGATGTCGCCTTGCTGCAGTGCATAGAGTCGACTGAGCAGCGCCACCAGCGTGGACTTGCCTGCGCCGTTGGGGCCCAGCAGGGCGTTCAGGCAGCCTGGCTGGCAGCTGAACTCAACCTGCTTGAGCGCCTCACGCTCGCCATAGGCGAAGCTGACCTGCTGCACGGCGATAGTCATCAGGGCGTGACCACCACACCCCAGGGGAAGCGGCCGACTTTGATCGACTTCACTACCTCCAGGTCGTGGACGTTGACCACAGACACATCGCCGCTGATGCCGTTGGTGGTCAGCAGCAGACTTTCGTCGCCATTGAACGCCATGTGCCAGACGCGGCGGCCAACCAGCAGGTAATCGAGTACTTCAAAGGTGTTGGCGTCGACCACCGCCACGTGGTTGGCCGGGCCAAGGGCGACGAAGGCGTATTTGCCGTCGCGGGTCAGGCGCACGCCAACCGGCTGGATTCGGTCCGGGTGAATGCCCTTGATCTCAAAGGTCAGCACCTTTTTCACTTCGCGCGAATCCACGTCCAATACAGTAACGGTGCCGCCGATCTCGGCTGAGGCCCAGATGGTTTTGCTGTCGTGGCTGAACTCGACGTGACGCGGGCGCTGGTCAACCAGGGTGTTGTCGACCAGTTCGTTCGTGGTGGTGTCGATCCAGTGCAGCATGTTGGTGGTTTCGCTGGTGTTCACCGCCCATTTGCCGTCCGGGCTGACCGCCATGCCTTCGGGCTCCACGCCCACGTCGATCTGCGCGAGTACCTCGGCGGTCGGCACGTCCACCACGGTTACCAGCGCGTCGTCTTCGTTGGAGATGTACAGAGTGCGGTCGTTCGGGTGCAGGGCGAATTGCTCCGGGTCAGCGCCGGAGGGCAGTTCCTGCACGATGCGGCGGGTTGCCAGATCCATGATCTGCACGGTGTCGGAGTCGCTGGCACAGATGAACAGCTTGCTGTTGTCGCTCGACAGCAAAATGCCGCGTGGGCGCATGCCAACGTCCAGCGTGTCGGTGACCTCCAGCGTGTTCATGTCGATCACCGAGATGGTGTTGTCCTTCTCGTTCGATACGTAGGCAGTCTCGGCCAGAGCGGTGGTGCTCGCAGCGGTAATCAGCGCGGCCAGCAGGGCGTTGCGAAAGGGCAGGGTAGTCATGGGCAGCTCCATCAGCTCTTATTCAGGTGTTCGGCAATACGGCACTGGCTCTCGGGCTCGTCGTAGCCGAGGGTGTCCAGGTCGGTGCCGGGGTGCAGGAAGCCGTCCTGCGGTGAGGTCGTAACCAGTGCGCGTGGTTGCACCAGTGCGATCGGCTGGCGCAGCTGGCCGCTCCAGGTGCGGTAGCTCAGCTTGCGCCCCTTGAAACCGTCCATCGGCAGCCGGTCACTGACGCTGAGCGCGGCAATCGCGTCGGCGTCGGTGCTGTTGAGGGTGGTGACGGCTGCGCCAATCGAGCGCACGGCCAGCCAGGAAGCGAAGTCCAGGCTGTTCATCCAGCGCCCGGCGTGTGCCTCAAAGCGCTTCTGCAATTGCGCTGCGCCGTAGGTTTCGATGGTCTTGTGCCAGCCGACCGGGGTCAGGCCCTGGGTGCCGGCTACCGGGCGCGGGTACCAGGTGTTGTAGGGGATGTATTCGCCAAAGTCGCCGCGCTCGTCGGCCACCAGTACCACGTCGTATTCGTCGGTCTGGGTGAACAGTGGCACCTCGGCCTGGGCGGCGCGGCGCAGGTCGGTATCAAAGCTCCACTGCTTCTCCGCGACGATGCGCATGCCGTAGCGCTGGGCGGCGCGCTTCAGCGCGGCGGCGTAGGCCTGATCCTCTTCGGTCGGGCCGCTGATCAGCAGCCAGCGCTTGAGTTTGCGGCTGAGCAGAAACTGGCCCAGTGCATCGGCCAGCATGGCGCGGCTGGGCAGGGTGTGCAGCACGTTGGGCAGGCACTGGGTGGTGCGCAGGGCGTCGTCGTAGCTGCCGGCGTTGAACAGCAGGCTGTCGCCAAACTCGGCGGACAGGGTGCTCAGCGCGCTGGCCGGCAGGTTGCCGATGAACAGCCGCACGCCGTCGGCATGCAGGGCGCGGGCGGCGTCGAGCGTGGCGCTCAGCTCGGGCTCGCTGGCGGTCAGCAACTGGTAGTCGTGCTTGAGAAAGCGGCCGGTGGTGTTGTTGTCGACGATGGCGAGTTCCGCCCCGCGCAGGCCGGCGTCGGTCGGCTCGGGGATTACGTTCGACAGTACCGGGCCGGGGTCAGGTGCCCAGGCCACGTAGCCGATGCGCACCTCCAGCGGCTCGGCGTAGCTGCGTTGGGCCACCAACGTGGCCGCGCACAGGGCGAGCATGAAAAATGCAGTTTGGGTGAGCAGCGGGCGCATCGGGGCCTCCTTTTTGTTGTGGCCCCAGCATAGAAACCGCCCACCGGCGGGGAAATATGAAGAAAGTACCAATCGCCCGGTACCAAGGTAGTATTTCGGCTCTCGGCAGGGTCTTTAGCATGGCGACAACACAATAAAAAAAGGACCGCCCCCATGTCGCGCACTCGCACCATGCTGCATGTCAGCCTCATGATGATCTGCCTGATCGGTACCGACCGCCTGTTTGCAGAGGGCGATCTGACCCGTCGTACCACGCCGTTGCCCGATCTGGTGCTGGGCAATGACGAAAGCGACTTTGCCATGAGCCAGAGCGAATACGAGCTGGAAACCGGCAAGGCGTATCAGCTGATGGTCATCTCCTCTGGTATGAAGGAATACGCCTTCCAAGCGCCCGACTTCTTCAAGACCGTGCACCTGCGCAAGGTCGAGGCAGGTGACGTAGAAATCAAACCCGCCGTGCTGCACGAGCTGGAATTTGAAGAGGCCGGTGAGGCCGAAATTTTCTTTACCCCGCTGATCCCCGGCCGCTATGCCTTCTATCTGAAGGGCTATGAGAGCAAGGGCATGCAGGGCACCTTCGTCGTTCGCTGATCAGCCCGATGAAAACCCTGCCGCTGGCGGCGCGCCTGTACACGGGTGTGCTGCTGGCCTTCGCCGCGATGTTGCTTAGCCTGCTGCTGGTGCTGCTGCATCAGGCTGAAAAGGATCTGGTGCGCGAGCTGCACGCCAGCCGCGCCCTGGCGCTGCAACTGTTTGACGGCCTGTCGCGCAGCCCCACCTCACCCGACCCGCATCAGTTCGACGGCCTGCGCCACCTGCGTATAAGTCGCGTGGGCGAGGCGCTGCCCGCAACCACGGCGGAAGACGTGCCGCGCTGGCTGGTCAGCTGGCTGCAACCGGCGGTGGATGAACGCTTCCCGCCGCTGACGCTGTCGTTCAACGACGGCTCCCAGTGGCACATCACCCCCGACCCGCACGACGAGCTGGGCGAAATCTGGGAATCGGTGCAGCTCCTGCTGCTGGTGTTTGCCGCCGCGCTGGCGGTCTCGCTGCTGGCGATTCACTGGGCGCTTGGCCGCGGCCAGCGCGCTTATCAGCAACTGCTCGGCGGCCTGCATGATGTCGCCGCAGGGCGCTTCAGCACCCGGCTGGCCGCCAGCCAGCAACCGGAACTCAATCAGCTGGCCGAACGCTTTAACGCCATGACCGGCGCCCTGCAGCAGGCAGAGCAGCGCAACCAGAACCTGACCGAGCGGCTGCTCAGTGTGCAGGAAGACGAGCGCACGCAACTGGCCCACGCACTGCACGACGATCTGGGTCAGTACCTCACCGGCATCCGCGCCCAGACCTTCATGCTGCAGCACAGCCGCAGCGCCTCGCCCGAGCAGATTGAGCAGCTGAGTCAGCAACTGCTCGCCAGTTGCGACGGCCTGCAGCAGGGGTTTCGTGGGCTGGTGCGCGACCTGCACCCGGTGGTGCTGCAGCGCCTTGGGCTGGAGCAGGCGCTGGCCCAACTGACCGAACAATGGCAGGTGCAGCACGGCATCGACTGCCGCCTGCTGCTGACCACGGACTTGCCCGAGCTGGCACCTGATGCCCGCGCGCATCTCTACCGGCTGGTGCAGGAAGCGCTGAACAACGTCGCCCGCCACGCTCGCGCCACGCAGGTACAGATCTGGCTCGGCTGCGTCGGCGATCAACTGGTGGTGCGTATTGAAGATGATGGCTGCGGGCTGGAGCAGGGCAGCGTCTGGGGTATCGGCATGCACTCGATGCACGAACGGGCCCGCTGCCTTGGTGCGGTGCTGCAACTGCGCAGCGCCGAGCAGAGCGGGCTGATACTGGAGTTGAGCATTCCATGGAGGCAGGCAGCATGAACATCTTGCTGGTGGACGATCACGCGGTAGTGCGCCAGGGCTACACCAGCCTGCTGGCGATGATGCTCGGTCAGGCCGAGGTACGCGGCGTCGAGAGCGGGGAGGAGGCCATCGCCGCCGCCCAGCAGCGCGTGCCCGATCTGGTGGTGATGGATATTGGCCTGCCCGGCATCAGCGGTATCGAAACCGCCCGGCGGCTGATCCAGCGCTGGCCGCTGCTGCGCATCCTGTTCTTCAGCATGCACGATGAACTGCCGTTGGTACGGCAGGCGCTGGCGACCGGTGCGCTGGGTTATATCACCAAAAACGCCTCGCCCGAGGTGCTGCTCGATGCGGTCGGCCGCTGCCTCAAGGGTCACCGTTATATAGAGCAGGACCTCGCCACCCAGCTGGCCTGCGCCGGCAGCGACGAGCGCCTCGATCCGCGTCTGCGCGACGTCACCCAGCGCGAGTTCGAGATCTTCGTCATGCTCGCCCGCGGCGTGCCGCCCCGGCAGATCGCCGAAAACCTGTGCATCAGCAGCAAGACCGTCTCCAACAACCTCACCGTGCTGAAACAAAAGCTCAACGTCAGCTCGCTGACCGAACTGGTGCATCTGGCAATTGATACCGGCGTGCTGCGGGTGCAGAGCGCTTGACCGCTGGTCGGCTGCAACACGGCCGAGGCGCCTGCCAGCTAGCCTGAGAGAACGTTGTTGGTCGGGCAATCTACTACTAAATAACGACGTCAACCCTGCCAACGGCGCATACCAGACACCCCGGAGCCGTTACTAAGATCGAACCATGACTTGACCCGTGCGGGGTCAGGCTTCGCTCAGAGGAAAACAACAATGATCTATGCACAACCCGGAGCCGAAGGCTCAGTCGTTTCCTTCAAGTCTCGCTATGGCAACTACATCAACGGCGAGTTTGTCGCACCGGTCAAAGGCCAGTACTTCACCAACCTGACGCCGGTCACCGGCAACGCCGTGTGTGAAATCCCGCGCTCCACCGCAGAAGACATCGACAAGGCGCTGGACGCCGCTCACGCTGCCAAAGATGCCTGGGGCAAGACCTCCGTGCAGGCGCGCAGCAACATCCTGCTGAAAATCGCCGACCGCATCGAGCAGAACCTCGAAAAGCTGGCTGTCACCGAAACCTGGGACAACGGCAAAGCCGTACGCGAAACCCTGAACGCCGACATCCCGCTGGCGGCTGACCATTTCCGCTACTTCGCTGGCTGCCTGCGCTCGCAGGAAGGCACCGCTGCCGAGCTGGACGAGCACACCGCCGCGTACCACTTCCACGAGCCGCTGGGCGTGGTTGGTCAGATCATTCCGTGGAACTTCCCGCTGCTGATGGCCGCGTGGAAACTGGCGCCGGCCCTGGCTGCCGGTAACTGCATCGTGCTCAAGCCTGCCGAGCAGACTCCGCTGAGCATTCTGGTGCTGATGGAAGTCATCGGCGACCTGCTGCCGCCGGGCGTGCTGAACGTGGTCAACGGCTACGGCCGCGAAGCCGGTGAAGCGCTGGCCACCAGCACCCGCATCGCCAAGCTGGCGTTCACCGGTTCTACCCCGGTTGGCCGTCACATCCTCAAGTGCGCTGCAGAAAACATCATCCCGTCTACCGTCGAGCTGGGCGGCAAGTCGCCGAACATCTACTTCTCCGACATCATGCAGGCGGAAGAGTCCTTCATCAGCAAAGCCGTTGAAGGCATGGTGCTGGCGTTCTTCAACCAGGGCGAAGTGTGCACCTGCCCGTCCCGTGCGCTGATTCAGGAAGACATGTACGACGACTTCATCGGCATGGTTCTGGAGCGTACCCGTACCATCAAGCGCGGCAACCCGCTGGATACCGACACCCAGGTCGGCGCACAGGCCTCCGAGCAGCAGTTCGACAAGATCCTGTCCTACATGGAAATCGCCCGCGAAGAGGGTGCCGAGTTCCTCATCGGTGGCGGCGCAGAGCGTCTGAACGCCGAGTTCGGCAACGGCTACTACATCCAGCCGACCCTGCTCAAAGGCCACAACAAGATGCGCATCTTCCAGGAAGAAATCTTCGGCCCGGTGGTCAGCGTGACTACCTTCAAGACCGAAGCCGAAGCCCTGGCAATCGCAAACGACACCGAGTTTGGCCTGGGCGCCGGCCTCTGGACCCGCGACATCAACCGTGCCTACCGCATGGGTCGTGGCATCCAGGCTGGTCGCGTCTGGACCAACTGCTACCACATGTACCCGGCCCACGCCGCGTTCGGTGGTTACAAGAAGTCCGGTGTCGGTCGCGAGACCCACAAGATGATGCTCGACCACTACCAGCAGACCAAAAACC
Source organism: Halopseudomonas pachastrellae (assembly GCF_900114765.1). Classification (GTDB taxonomy): domain Bacteria; phylum Pseudomonadota; class Gammaproteobacteria; order Pseudomonadales; family Pseudomonadaceae; genus Halopseudomonas; species Halopseudomonas pachastrellae. Next base: position 108,892 of record NZ_FOUD01000013.1, on the reverse strand, counting down.
TGCTGATCAGCTACGACGTCAACCCGCTGGGCTTCTTCTAAGCCCAACCCAGGCAAACCCCGCGCAGGTTGCTCCACCTGCCGGGGCGCTAGGGGCTGGTGGTGAGTTGTCGGCCCTGAGTACTACCCCTGAGGGAACATGCCCCTCGTTCTGCAAGTCTGTTCGTGAAACTTTGGCGTGACTTCGGTCACGCCTTTTTTTGTTTGGGATTTGGTGGGGCGTTCTCTATCGCTCCGCTGCTGATCCAATCTCCCGTGGTGACATCTGCACGAACGTGACCGGTTTTGATCGTTCCTACCTGCGGCTTTGGCCATCTCGCGTGGTTTGAATGAACGCCGCTGCACTGCTGTTTGATGCCCCACGCGCCCCGAGTACCCAACCACGGTAGGCCTGACCAATGCGGGGCACGGCATGCCGTGCCCGTGGTGACATCTGCACGAACGTGAATGGTTTGGTTCAGCGACGTGTGCACTGCTCACCTCTGCGGTTCGCCTTCGCGGCACTCCGACTAATCGTCATCCCTGCGAAGGCGGGGATCCAGTTTCTCCCGCACCGCACGTAGATACTTCACGTCACCTTTTCGCCCTGACGGCGAGCAGGGGGAAATGCATGGCCATTTCCCCCTGCACCCCCTAGGCCACCCCGACTACACGGCCCTTCGGGTTCGCTGCGTTGCTCGATTTATCGGGGAGCCACAAAACTCGGCTCTTCGAGCCTCAGACATCCTGTGGCTCTTTTTCCCGATAAATCTGCGCTACTCGCCCGCGCAAACGGGGACCCTGGGTCCGTGCAAGCAAGATGGTTTGCGCTCTAATCAAAAATCAGCTTGCCGTGTGTCCTCCTTTCGCTAAAGTAGGAAGCACTTCACAAAATGTCGCCGCAGCGCTAACGCGTTGGAAACGCCAAGGAAAGTGAGAACTGCATGATCACGATAACGATTCATTCGACACATCGCCGATTTTATATCGAATGGACACTTGTTTCTTAGTGCTGTGCGCTATCTGATAAGTGCTATGTCTTTTATTTTGTGATCCTTATGAAGGTGTATTTATAAAAACGATTGGGGTGCCTGTCTTTGCGAAATATGTAGCTCTGGTTTGATTAGATTCCTGCGTTGGTTTTTGAGGTTTTCTTAAAATAAAATTTCTTCAATAAGTAAGGCTAAGGGAGTGGTTGATGGCAAGGATAATTGAGAAAACCCTTTGGGTTGAGGCGGTTCAACCCGAAGTAATAGATGGGCAAAAATACATCCCTACAGCTCTTTGCTATACGGAAAATGACGGTCTGGTTTTTGGGTCTAAGGCGATGGCTCTGCGCGAAGGCGGTCGCGTCGTGAATTCTGAATTTAAAGTCGCATTAGGTGAAGTGGTTTCTGGTGGCTCAAAAGAGAATCGTCGAGAGTTTGAGGTCGATGTGGGTGAACCACGGAACGCCTACAATCTAGCTAAGGATTATTTTGATAATGTACTTAAGCATGTCGAGGATAGGTTTCCTAGATCTGAGGCTACTAATTACAAACATCCTGCAAAGATTATTGTTGCTGAGCCTTTAAGCTTTCAGATGGATGGCTACAGTCCTAGATGGGTGTCGAATTATAGAGATAATATTCGTCGTATTCTTGACCGGTACGAAGAAGTTGAATTCCTGCCAGAACCCTTTGCGGTATTTCAGTATTATCGCTACGGGTGTCGTGTTCCGATACTGCAAGATGCTTCCAAGCACGTGGCGTTTATCGTTGATTTTGGCGGTGGGACTTTTGATGCGTGTGTTATTGAGTCAACAAATAAAGGGGATATAAGTCTATCCGGAAAGTCTTCAAAGCCACTGGCTGCTGACTCAGTGCCGGTAGGTGGGTTTGTTGTCAATAGGGAAATAGCTACCTTCTTGATTAAGCTGAATTTGGATAATGGCAAAAGAAAAGAAGCTGATAGATATATAGCGCAGTATCAAAGGGTTTTGATCGGTGAACTGAAGCTTGAAGATTTAGGTGTAAAAAATAGGAGCTTCATTGAGAATTACAAAAAATTGGAGGCGTCGGCTGAAGGTTTCAAAATTGAGCTTTCTTCAAAAATAAGCAATTGGCGGCTGGATTCTGATGCCTATGAAAAGGTAATGGTGGATGTGCCAGCTGATCCATTTGCTAGCTCTGGGTTTGTGAAGATCGAATTCTATGCTCACCAATTGAGAACTGTATTTGTCAATGAAGTGTGGAACAAAAAACTGAAGAAGACGATTTCTAACGTCCTGGATCGTTCAAGCGAAGCTCTTAATGATCGAGAGATTTCCGTTACGCTGATATCTGGTGGATCCTCTAATTTAAAGTGGTTGCAAGAGTTGCTTGTTAAGGATTTTTCAGACCAGCTTGAGAATGCAGAGCCTGTGCCTATAAGTCACTCTTTTCAGGAAGTGGTTGCTAATGGCCTGGCTATTGAGTGCGCTAGACGATATTACGATACAGATAGTGAGTTTGTTGCTGTAACTTATAACCCGATTAAATTGTTTCTGAATCCTGATGATACTGGCTTGGTTAAGGATAAGAAATTTAGGTCTGTGGGGGAAAAGATCGATATGGGGAAGGCTGGTCCTGCTGACCTTGTTCCCTCTGCGCAGTCGTTAAAGCATTTTTTTGAGTCAGAACTTCAGTGGAAAATAAAGCTAAGTAAGTCCCCAAAGCATCACTTGGATTATTATTTTAGTCGTCCGGATTCAGATGATGATTTAGATTCTTATAATGTGGAGGAGGTGAGAGTAAATACGCGGGATAGCAAGCATTTTGATAGTGCTATCACGGTTCAAATTGTTGTTAGGGAAGACGGGACTGTTACTCCTAAGTTTATTTATAAGGTCGCGAATGCGGAGTTTGGTGCGGAAGAAAATTCGGTCACAGGTCGTTCCTTTCATATTGATATGACGGCGGATGCTAATGAGATTAAGTCTGGCGATCACTTTGTAGGTTTTGATTTTGGGACAAGTAATTCTTCGCTTTGCGTTCTTGATAGCAATAAAATCAAGGTCACTACTCGCCGTCAACAGTCATCTGCGTGGTCAGGACTTTCCGCGTGTATCTCTCAACTGCCTTTTCCTGTTGCTTTTGCTGTTAGAAATTTTCTTGGTACGACTCAAGCGCGGGATATACCCGTTGCGGCGCGCGAAGCCTTTGAGAGCTGCTTGGCGTTCATGGCATATACAGCTGCTTCGGAAGCTTCCTTGAGTGGTCCGATAGATAAGTTGATGCGTGGTTTTCAACACAGGTCCATGGGGCCGTTGAAAGCGATGTTAGAATCTTCTTTGAAAATTGTAGGGAGTAAAGCACGGTTCTCCAGTGGGTTTGGTGATTTATTTTCGCCTGAAAATTCGGTTAAGTTGAATAAGGCGGTTTATGATTTTAACGAGCATAAGCATGATAAGCTCGGAGAGCGTGATGCTGATTGGCAAGAGTACGTCGAGCTTGTGGTGAGGGTTTGCTCGAAAGCTATGGAGAATAAATTGTTTGGCTATAGCGCTGAGTGTTCCTCGGTCCCATTCAGTGTTGATAGTTATGAAGGGTTGTTTAAGGTTGCGAACGATAATGCCCCATTCATAAAGTCATTTGCATATACTTCAGGGCAGAGTGTTAGCGACTCCTATGCATTGCTATACGATAAGTCTTCTGGCGAGGCTCTATGTTTGTCTCCATTTATATTCTGGTTTCATCGTATGCATACCTCTGCACCGCATGGGTGCTTTTGGCTGGATAAGAGGGAAGACGGTGTCGCAATAGTGAAACCCTGCGATGAAAAAACTAGTATAAAATCATCGGAGGTTCATACTTCCCTTTCGCATGTTTTTGACGCGCTCTACGACAATGGGGTCTTGCTCAGCGGGCCGATAGCAGTTGATTTTGCTTTAGATGAGGATACTTCGCGTGACTTCTGAGGCTTTTGATATGCGCTTGCGGCTCTAGTTTTTTCCCTTTCCGCCCATCGCTTCATCCTCGGCTCAAGTATTGCCTTCAACGTGTGTGATCTGATGCATTTGCTTTTCAGTAGGGCCTAACCCTGGCTTTGCTGATAAGTCTCAAGCGACGTCGCGATCTGCCGCATCAGGTCCATGCTTTGCAACACATGCAATGTCTCTTGGTGTTGCGACCATTCAGCGGCGCTGACGACCACAAAGTCGTCACCCTCGGGGTTGGTTACCTTGAGTGGGAGGTGCTTGGCTAACGCTTGCTGTGCATGCTGGTCGAGGTTGTCTTCGAACGTGCGGAGGCTAACGGTTTTCATGGGGTTTACCTATTCGGTCCTTCGGAACCAAGATAGCCGTGGTGCAGCGTAAAACAAGCCCCCCCACACCAACCAAATCACGACCAAATCTACTCCCAAAGTATCATTCGTACCCCCCCGATCCCGGTGTTTAACTGAGTCCGTCGGTTCCTGCCGACGCTGTAAACCCACGCAATAACAAGAGGATCGACCCATGTGGACTAAACCCAGCTACACCGACCTGCGTATTGGCTTTGAAGTCACCATGTACTTTGCCAACCGCTGAGTACCGGGCGCCCCGGTTTCCGGGGCGTTTAGGCACGCTGGCCGAGGACAGATCCCATGCATGTACAGATACTTGGTTCAGCTGCTGGCGGTGGTTTTCCGCAGTGGAACTGTAACTGCCGCAACTGCGACGGCTTGCGCCGTGGCACGCTGAACGCGAAAGCGCGTACCCAATCTTCCATTGCCTTGTCGGATGACGGGGTGAACTGGATTCTCTGCAACGCTTCCCCCGACATTCGCACCCAGCTGGAGCAGACGCCTGTGCTGCAACCGGCGCGCGCGATGCGTGATACGGCGATCCGGGCGATTGTGTTGATGGACAGCCAGATTGATCACGTGACCGGGCTGCTGACCCTGCGTGAGGGTTGCCCGCACGAGGTCTGGTGTACCGATATGGTCCATGAGGACCTGCAGACCGGCTTCCCGCTGTTCCCGATGCTGAGCCATTGGAACGGTGGTTTGCAGCGCCGTCGGATCGGGCTGGGCGAGCCGTTCCGTATTCCCGCTTGCCCGGCGCTGGAGTTTTTGCCGATTCCGCTGCGCAGTGCGGCGCCGCCGTATTCGCCGCACCGCAACGACCCGCACCCCGGCGACAACATCGGCCTGCTGGTGCGTGACAGCAATACCGGCGGTGTGCTGTTTTACGCACCGGGCCTGGGCCAGCCGGATGACGGGCTGCTGGCGACCATGCGTGATGCCGATTGCCTGCTGGTGGACGGCACCCTGTGGCGCGATGACGAGATGGCCTTTGCTGGCGTGGGCGACAAGCTCGGCAGCGAGATGGGCCACCTGCAGCAGAGTGGGCCGGGCGGGATGATCGAGCTGCTGGATGCGCAGCCGGCCAGCCGCAAGGTGCTCATTCATATCAACAACACCAATCCGATCCTGGACGAGGACTCTGCCGAGCGCGCCGAACTGGTGGCGCATGGCATCGAGGTCGCCCATGACGGTATGCAGATCGTTCTGTAAGGAGGCCGCCATGCAGCGCGAGCCGATGAGTATTGCCGAATTCGAGCAGGCCCTGCGCGACAAGGGCCGCTACTACCACATTCATCACCCGTTCCACGTTGCCATGTACGACGGCAGCGCAACCCGCGAGCAGATTCAGGGTTGGGTGGCGAACCGTTTCTACTATCAGGTCTGCATTCCGGTGAAGGACGCGGCGATTCTGGCCAACTGCCCGGACCGCGACACCCGCCGCGAGTGGATTCAGCGCATCATCGACCACGATGGTGAACCGGGCAGCGAGGGTGGCATCGAGGCTTGGCTGCGCTTGGGCGAGGCCGTGGGGCTGGACCGTGAGGTGCTGCTGTCGCAGGAGCTGGTGCTGCCGGGCGTGCGCTTTGCGGTGGATGCCTACGTCAACTTCGCCCGCCGGGCCAGCTGGCAGGAGGCGGCCAGTTCGTCGCTGACCGAGCTGTTTGCCCCGCACATTCATCAGTCGCGGCTGGACAGTTGGCCGCAGCATTACCCGTGGATTGACCCGACCGGGTACGACTATTTCCGCAAGCGTCTGAAAGAGGCCCGCCGCGACGTCGAGCACGGCCTGCGCATCACCCTGCATCACTACACCACCTGGGAGGCGCAGCAGCGCATGCTGGAGATTCTGCAGTTCAAACTGGACGTGCTCTGGAGCATGCTCGACGCCATGACCATGGCCTACGAGCTGGAGCGCCCGCCGTACCACACGGTCACGGCCGACAAGGCCTGGCATCGGGGGATCGCGCTATGAACCCGGTAGTGCGTGATAACACGCCGGTGCTGCGCCCCGGCTTTCGTCTGCAATGGGAACCGGTGCAGAACAGCCACGTGCTGCTCTACCCGGAGGGCATGGTCAAGCTGAACGAAAGCGCCGCCGAAGTGCTGTTGCTGGTCGACGGCAAGCGGCCGGTCGCTGACATCATCGACACCCTGTCCGAACGTTTCCCCAATGTGCCTGGTCTGGACGAAGACGTTCTGGCCTTCATCGAGGTGGCCCATGCTCAACACTGGCTCCACATCCGCTGAACAGGGGCCACCACTGTGGCTGCTGGCCGAGCTGACCTACCGCTGCCCGCTGCAGTGCCCGTACTGCTCGAACCCGCTGGAGTTTGCCAACCACAAGAGTGAGTTGAGCACCGCCCAGTGGATCGACGTATTCACCCAGGCGCGGGCGCTGGGAGCGGCGCAGCTGGGCTTTTCCGGTGGCGAGCCGCTGGTGCGCGAAGACTTGCCGGAGTTGATCGGCGCGGCGCGCGAGCTGGGTTTTTACACTAACCTGATCACCTCCGGCATGGGCCTGACCGAGGCCAAGATCGAGGCGTTCCGCGATGCGGGGCTGGATCATATCCAGATCAGTTTTCAGGCCTCCGATGCCGAGATCAACAATATGCTGGCCGGCTCGCGCAAGGCGTTCGAGCAGAAGCTGGCGATGGCGCGGGCGGTCAAGGCGGCCGGTTACCCGATGGTGCTCAACTTCGTGACCCATCGGCACAACATCGACCAGATCGACCGCATCATCGAGCTGTGCGTGGCGCTGGAGGCCGATTTTGTCGAGCTGGCGACCTGTCAGTACTACGGCTGGGCGCACCTCAACCGTGCCGGGCTGCTGCCGACCAAGGCGCAGCTGGACCACGCCGAGCAGGTCACCAATGCGTGGCGCGAGAAACTGGCCGAGCAGGGCAACCCGTGCAAGCTGATTCTGGTCACCCCCGATTACTACGAAGAACGCCCCAAGGGCTGCATGAATGGCTGGGGCAATATCTTCCTGACCATCACGCCAGACGGCACCGCGCTGCCGTGCCACAGCGCGCGGCAGCTGCCGGTCAGCTTCCCCAGCGTGACCGAACACAGCCTCTCACATATTTGGTATGACTCGTTCGGCTTCAACCGTTTTCGCGGCTATGATTGGATGAGCGAGCCGTGCCGGTCCTGCGACGAGAAGGAGAAGGACTTTGGCGGCTGTCGCTGTCAGGCGTATTTGCTGACGGGCGATGCCACCCAGGCTGACCCGGTGTGCAGTAAATCGCCACACCATCACAAGATTCTGCAGGCCAGAGCCGAAGCAGAGCAGCCCCAGCCGGGGATAGAGGAGTTGACCTTCCGCAATGAACGTACCTCGAGGATCATCTGCAAGGCCTGAGAACCCCGCGCCCGGCCGTTGGCCGAGCGACTTCAGTGCAGCGCAGGCGGTAGCCGCCAGCGCTGACTACAGCGATCTGTGCTGCGCCGATGGCGCGCTCTGGTGGCTGACCTTTCGCCCGGAGCAGGGTGACAGCGTGCTGCAGCGTTGGCAGGACGGCGTCACCCGCACCGTTACCCCCCAAGGCCATTCCGTGCGCAGCCGCGTGTATGAATACGGCGGCGGCAGCTTCTGCGTGCTGCCCGGCGAGTTTGAACCCGACTGCCTGCTGGTGTTCGTCAACGAAGCCGACCAGCAGCTGTATCTGCAATGCCCGGAAGGCCAACGCCTTGAACCCCTGACCCAACACCCGGAATGCCGCTACGGTGGACTCTGCGCCGACCTTGCCCGCCGCCGCGTGCTGGCGGTGGAAGAGGCGCATCTGCCGGGACGGGTGGAGCACCGGCTGGTCGCCATCGGGCTGGACGGCTCGCGCCAACTGCTCGCCAGCGGCGCTGACTTCTATCACAGCCCGCAGGTCAGCGACTGCGGTACCCAACTGGCCTGGATCGAATGGGATCGCCCCGACCTGAGCTGGACCCGCACCCGGCTGATGCTGGCAACTCTGGCGGCCGACGGCAGCGTGGCGCAGGTGCAGTCGCAGGCCGGGGCGGATGAAGCGCTGCAGCAGCCGCGCTTTGATGCCAGCGGCCAGCTGTGCTGCCTGTCTGATCGCAGTGGTTATTGGGTGCCGTGGCTGTTTGCCGATGACGGCCCGCGCAAGTTGCCGGCGATTGCCGCCGATCACGCCCCCGCGCCGTGGCAACAGGGCAGCAACACCTGGCTGCCGTTGACTGACGGCTGGATGGCGCTGAGCTGGAGCGAGGCCGGGTACGGTCATTTGGCGTTGCGCCATTCGGTCAGCGCCGAAGAGCGGCGGCTGGCGCATGCCTACAGCCGCTTTCGGCACCTGTGCAGCGACGGTAAGGCGCTGTATTGCATCGGCGCATCGCCCAGTTGCACCGCCGCCATTTTGCGCATTGAGCTGGCGACGGGTGAGTTGACCCGCCTGCTGGGCGAAGACACGACGCTGGGCGTCGCCGACTTGTCCCGTCCTGAACGGCTGCTGTATCTGAGCGCGGGCGGCGAGAGCGCCCACGGCTTTTTCTATCCGCCGCGCAATCATGCACAGAAGCTCGGTCAACCGCCGCCGCTGCTGATCTTCACCCACGGCGGGCCAACCTCGGCCTGCTACCCGGTGCTGGATAACCGCATCCAATTCTGGACCCAGCGCGGCTTTGCCGTTGCCGATCTGAACTACCGCGGCAGTACCGGGTACGGCAGGCCGTATCGTCAGCGCCTGCAGGGCAATTGGGGCGTGACCGATGTGGAAGACGTGCTGGCGGCCGTCGACTATCTGAGTCAGCAGGGTAGGGTGAATCCGGCGCAGGTATTCATCCGCGGCTCCAGCGCCGGTGGTTACACCACACTCTGCTCGCTGGTGGCCGGGGCAGGGCGCTTCCGCGCGGCAGCCAGCCTGTATGGCGTGAGTGACCCGTTGCAGCTCAGAGCGGTGACCCACAAGTTTGAGGCCGACTACATCGACTGGCTGATCGGCGACCCCGACACCCAGCCAGAGCGCTACGTCGAGCGCTCACCCCTGGCCCAGGCCGAACGTATCCGCACCCCGGTGATCTTTTTTCAGGGCCTGCGCGACGCCGTCGTGTTGCCCAGCCAGACCGAACAGATGGTAGCCGCGCTGGACGACAACGGCGTGCCGGTGCACTGCGTCACCTTCGCCGACGAGCGCCACGGCTTCCGCCAGGCCGCGCATCTGGCGCAGGTGCTGGAAGAGGAGTTGGCGTTTTGTCAAGCGTGGTTGTAATCCGGCCCCGTCGAACCTAAACGGCCCGCCCCGATTACTCTGTCATCCCCGCGCAGGCGGGGATCCAGTTTGGGCTTTGGCGTATCCCTGGATTCCCGCCTCCGCGGGAATGACGTTTGGGTGGGGTGGGTTATGGTTTGGATAACCGCACCCGCGAGTCTCCCGTCGTTCCCCAATCCTCGTCATCCCCGCGCAGGCGGGGATCCAGTCCGGGCTTTGGCGTATCCCTGGATTCCCGCCTCCGCGGGAATGACGTTTGGTTGGGTTGGTTTTTTTTTGGGTAGCCGTGTCTGCGAGTCTCCCGTCGCTCCCCCAACCCTCGTCATCCCCGCGCAGGCGGGGATCCAGTCCGGGCGTTGATGTATCGCTGGATTCCCGCCTTCGCGGGAATGACGTTCGGGTGGGTAGGGGTGGACCTCGGGCGGCCTGGCAAGGGGCTTCTGGGCGCCAGAGTGTGGTGCATCATGCTAGTCTCGCTGCGTTGCCAATAATGCGAAGTATGAGGAGATGTCCGGTGAGCACGTTTTCCCCTGTGCAGTGGTGTCTGAACGCGTCGGTGGATGTACCGGCGATGGAAACCGTGGATGACTGGCTGACCCACTGGCGCCAGTTGCCGCTGGATGAGGCGTCGCCGCTGGCCTTGGCGGTCATGGGCGGCTGTCAGGCGGATCGCGCTGCCTGGGCGTTCAGCGCCGGGTATGAAGCCGCGCTGCGGGCGATGTTTCCGCAGATACGGGGCGGTGGGCTGCACGGCTTCAGTCTGAGCGAGGAGGGTATTCGCAGCCCGCGTGACCTGCAGACGCTCTGGCGTACGGACGCCTCGGGCGGTATCCAGCTCAGCGGCAACAAGGGGTGGGTGCCCATGCCGGAGCATTGTGAAGCCTATTTTGTGGTTTGCCGTGCCAGCGGGGCAGACGGCGCCCTCAGTGTGGTGCGCCTGCCGGCCACGGCGGACGGCGTAACCATGAGCCCACGCAACCCTGCGGCCTTTATGCCGGAGCTGCCGGCGGCGCGTATGCAATTGCAGGATGTCCAGCTGGATGCCTCAGCCATGCTGCCGGGTGATGGCTGGAGCGATTACGCCAGACCTTTTGGCGCGCTGGAAGAGCTGTACGTCAGTGCCGCGCTGATGGGTTATCTGCTGCGCGAAGGGCGTGCCCGTGAGTGGCCGCAGGCGTTGCTGCGCCAGATGCTGGCCGCCATCAGTCTGCTGGAGCGCATCGCGCCTGAGGTGGGCAGCGCCAACCGCGGGCAGCTGCTGCTGGCTGGTGCCACGGAATGGGTGCGGGCGCTGATGACCCAGGCCACCGCCGAGTGGGCCAAGCAGCCGAATGATGAGGCTGGACAGCGCTGGGCGCGCGATCAGACCGTGCAACGTATGTGGGCTGCAGCTGGCGCCAAGCGTGGTGAGCGGGCCTGGCAGGCCCTGACGGCCGCGCAATGACGGCAGTGAGCGCCCGCGAGGTGTATCAGCTGTTCCGCGATGTGGCGCTGGAGCAAAAGGTTTTGCGGCTGGACAGTGGTGCGTGCTGGGATGCCGTTGATACGGGCGCGGTACACGTCTGCATTGATGCGCATCGTATTGTGCTGTTCAAGGAGGCTGGTGAGTTGCATCACTGCCTGGGTTGCGAGCTGGACGACGGCCGTGTGGTTGGCCAGGAGGCCTGGAACAGCCCCGGCACTGACCCGCTGGAACTGCTGAGTGTCTGGGAGCGAGCGCAATTATTGAAGGCATTGCAGGCCTGACTGGCGCTGGTGGCTGGATGACATCGGACGAGGGGCATGAAACAATCCGCGCCCCACTGTTATGAGTATCCTGTCGTGCCCCGTCTTTCCGTCGAGCAGCTGTCACAAGAATGGAGTCTGTTGAACCAGCGGTTCAGCGCGAAAAGTCGCCGTTTTGTGCTGAGCTTTTGTACTCGCCATGCTGTTGATCTGACCGAGCAGTTTTATTCCGAGATGCTCGCAGACCCTGCCGCAGCGCTGTTTCTGTCCCATGATCAGGTGCAGGGCCGGTTGAGCCAGTCGATGCGTCGCTGGCTCGAAGGCCTGTTCGATGCCGAGGCGGAGGGCGGGCTGGCGCGGATCATCGCCGAGCAGAAGAAGGTGGGCGAGGTGCATGCTCGCATCGACATTCCTGTGCACCTGGTATTGCGCGGCGCGCGCTGCCTGAAAGATCGATTCATTGAGCTGCTGCATGAAGACCGTGAACTGTCTGACCGCGAGCATCTGGATACGGCGCGCTTGATGTCGGATACGGTCGATCTGGCGATGGAGATCATGAGCCACGCTTACTCAGCCGCCCACGATCGTAACTCCCGCAATGAAGAAGCCTACCGGTTGTTCTCGGTAACGCAGAACATCTCCGCCGAGAAGGAAACCCAGCGGGCAGCCCTGTTTGATTGGGAGAACCAACTGATGTTTGACCAGGCGGTCGGGCAGCCGGGGGCGCATTTGCCGCGTATTCTGGCTTCCGAATTTGGCCTGTGGTTCCGCCACAAGGGCGCCCATGCCTTTGAAGGCTCGCGTGAGGCGGGGCAGATCATCGAGGCGATGGAGCAGATTGATGACGTGATTCTGCCGCTGTTTGATGGTGACGCCGAAGAGCGCATCGCGCGCCTGCGCGAGCTGCGGGAGACTGTGAAGTCGATCCGTTTCAACCTGGACAACCTGTTCGAGCAGAACAACGCGCTGGAGGCCGGCCGTGATGTGCTGACACGCCTGCTCAACCGCAAATTCCTGCCGGTGGTGCTCAACCGTCAGGTCAGCCATGCGCGTACACACGGCACGCCGTTCTCGGTGCTGGCGCTGGATATCGACTACTTCAAGCGCATCAACGACAGTTGTGGCCACGATGCGGGCGACCGGGTGCTGCAGCAACTGGCGACGGTGCTGGTTAACAGCAGTCGCGCGGGTGATTACCTGTTCCGCCTGGGCGGTGAAGAGTTTCTGATGTTGCTGGTCGACACTGACCTCAATGGTGCGCGGCGCACTGCCGAGAAACTGCGCGCCAGCGTGGAGCGGGAAGTATTCCGCCTGCCGCAGGATCGTACGCTGAACGTAACGTTGAGTGTGGGCGTGGCCTGTTTCAATGGCCACCCTGACTATCAGCAGTTGATGCGCCGCGCCGATGAGGGGCTGTACGCCGCCAAACATGGCGGGCGCAATCAGGTGGTGGTTGCCGAGTAGGTAGCCTCAGGCTGCGTTTACGCGGATCTGATCCAGCAGCCGTTGCAGGCAGGGGTTGGGGTTGTCTGGATTCCAGTACAGCCCCTGTTCAATACGGCTGGGTTGGCTTAAGGCAATGAATACGCTGCCGTCGAGCTGCATGCGCGCCATGGACGCGGGCACCAGCGCCACCCCAAGGCCGCTGGCAACCAGGTTGACGATGGTCTGCTGCAGATGGGTTTCTACTCTGATTTCCGGCTGAAAGCCTGCGCTGTGACAGCACTGCATCACCGCTTCATGCAGTGCTGGCGCGGTGCTGCCGGGGAAGCAGATAAACGGATCTGCGGCCAGCTCGGCAACATCCACTTTGCGCTTGCCCGCCAAGCGGTGATTGGCGGGCAGCACCGCGCATAGTTTGTCTTCATACAGGCTCTGGTAGCCAAGGCTGTGACGTACCGGCAGTGGAAAGCCCAGCCCGGCGTCTACCGCGCCAGAGAGCAGCGCCTGTTGCAGATCCCTTGGCAGGGTTTCTTCCAGCCGCAGGCGCACATCCGGGTAGTGCTCGGCAAAGCGGGAGACCAGTTCGGGCAACAGATTCCAGGCGGCGTACATGGTGAAGGCAATGCGCAGCTCGCCTTGCTCCCCTTGGGCTGCGGCGCGGGCTGAGGCGCCTGCCCGTTCCAGGTCGGTCAGCAGTCGGCTGATATCGCGCTGAAACTGAACGCCCGCCGGGGTCAGCGCCACGCTGCGTGAATGACGCCAGAACAGCGGGGTGCCGACGCTGTCTTCCAGCGCCGAGATCTGCCTGCTGAGCGGTGGCTGGGTCATGTTCAGTTGCTCGGCGGCGCGGCTGAAGTTAAGGGTCTCGGTCAAGGTGATGAAGCTGCGCAGTTGCTGCAGAGTCATGGTCTATCCATTTTTGGTATCAATAAGCGGTTTAAATAGCATTGGACGGTATTGTTTTCCAGCCCTAGTCTGGGTGCCTTTCTCCAACTATGGTTGCTCCGATGCTTGCCGTACTCAATGTGTTGCTGCCCATCTTTGCCCTGATTCTGGCCGGTTACCTGTGTCGCCGCACTGGCTGCCTGGGCGAGACGGCGGCCTCTGAGCTGAACCGCCTTGTGGTTTGGCTCTGCTTGCCGGCGCTGCTGTTTCACACCACGGCAACGGCCACGCTGGATGAGATTTGGCACCCGGGGTTTATCGCGGTAATCAGCATCGGCTCGTTGGCGGTGTTCTTCGCCACCCTGCTATACCGGCTACGTGGGCGCTCGCTGGCTGACGCCAGTATTGATGGCTTGAGCGCGGCCTATGCCAACACCGGTTATATCGGTATCCCGCTGTGTGTGCTGGTGTTGGGGGATGACGGCCTCGCGCCGGCCTTGATCGCTTCGCTGATCGTGGTGTGTGTGCTGTTTACCGTCGCGGTGGTGCTGGTGGAGGTGGGGCTGCAGCGTGCCGGCTCGCCCCTGCGGGTAGTCGGGCGGGTGACCTTGGCGCTGGCCAAAAACCCGCTGGTAGTCGCGCCCTTGTTAGGGGGTGTCTGGAACCTGGGCGGCGTTGAGCAGCCGATTGCGATGGCGCGCTTTCTTGAGTTGCTGGGTGACGCGACCGTGCCATGTGCGCTGATATCGCTCGGGCTGTTTCTGGCCCGCCCACAGCCCGCCGTGGCAGGTGGCGCCGGGGCGCTGGTGTTGATCAAGCTGATCGTGCAACCGGCGCTGGTGTGGGGCTTGGCGACCTGGGTCTTTCATTTGCCGCCGCTGTGGGCCAAGGCAGCCTTGCTGCTCAGTGCGCTGCCAACAGGCACCGGGCCGTTCATGCTGGCCGAGTTTTACGGGCGTGAGGCTGCGGTGGTGGCGAGGGCGGTGCTGTGGTCGACGCTAGGGTCCTTGGTGACCTTGTCGCTGTGTTTGTTGTGGTTAGGGTGAGGCGGCTTCGGGGTTAGCGAGAGAGGTGTAAAGATCGGCCCAGCCGGGGTTTGCTTGTTCGATCAGGTTGAGCTTCCAGCGGCGGTTCCACTTCTTGAGCTGCTTTTCGCGGGCGATGGCTGAGAGCATGTCTGCGGCTTGCTCGACGTACACCAGGTGGTGGATTCGGTAGCGCTGGGTAAAGCCCGGCACCAGGTCATTCTTGTGCTCCCAGATGCGTTTGATCAGGTTGCTGGTGACACCGATGTAGAGAGTGCCGTTGCGTTTGCTGGCGAGGATGTACACGCAGGGCTGTTTGGGCATTGGTGCTCCTTTGGGGCAAGACGGCAGCCCCGTGTTAGCTGGTGCTGTCGTGTAACTGGATCCCCGCCTTCGCGGGGATGACGAGAAGTTTTTGGATTAACCGTGGGAGCTCTTCTGTGACTCCTGCTTACGTTTGGTCAACTCCGCGGCATCACTTTAGATATGCCCACCATATAAACCTCGTCATCCCCGCGAAGGCGCACTACTGTCCGGAATAAATTTGGGGGAGAGTTCTGGAGGGATTGCAGCCACTGAGTTTGAAGGGTAGAACCCGTTGATGCGACTCAACAACTCAGTGACTACAACGTGTACACAAATACCCGATTTGCCGATCTTTTGAAAGGTTTGCCGCGCCCTGTTTTCGACAAGCAGGTGCGCGAACTCGATGCAGACAAGCACTGCAAAGGCTTTAAATCCTGGGACCAAATGATCGCTCTGATCTATGCCCAGATTGCTTGCGCCTCCAGCCTCAGGGAAATAGAGACGGGCTTTAACAGTCAGAAGATCCACCATTACCACCTGGGCACACGCTGCATTCGTCGTTCGACCCTGGCAGATGCCAACCAGAAGCGCCCGGCAGCACTGTTTGAGCGCATATGCCAACTGCTGATGGCCAAGGTCAGTCGTCACCTGCGGCAGGAGGTGGGCGAGTTTCTCTACCTGCTGGACTCCACGCCTATTCCTCTAAAGGGGCTTGGCTACGATGACTGGACAAGAGACAACCACAACCACCGCACGCAAGGGTTGAAGGTGCATGTGCTCATGGCATCGGGCAGCAACACACCGGTGCAGAGCCTTATTAGCGCGCCCAACATCAACGATATCGACGTTGGCCGGAATACGCCCATTGAGGCAGGTCAAACCTATGTCTTCGACAAGGGCTACTGCGACTACAACTGGTGGTATCAGATTCACTGCGCGGGGGCCTACTTTGTCACGCGCCTGAAGAGCAATGCGGGTGTTCAGGTATTGGCTGACAACACGCAGGACAGCTCAGAGCACCCGCAAGTACTGGGCGACCACCTGGTTAGCTTCAAGAACCGCCGACCTGGCGGCAAGCGCATCAACCAATACCACGGCACGCCTTTGCGCAGGGTCCTGGTGGCACGAGAGGATGGCAGACCGGCGCTAGTCATAGCCACGAACGACCTGGTGTCGCCAGCCAACGTGATTGCTGCCAACTATAAGGCACGCTGGGGCATCGAGTTGTTCTTCAAGTGGCTGAAGCAAAACCTGAGCGTACGCACGTTTCTTGGCCGCAGTGAAAATGCAGTCAGGATTCAGATATTTGTTGCCTTGATTACCTATCTGCTGCTGCAGATACAGCATGCGGGGTCAGCAGCAGCAAGCTCGTTGCGCTGCTGCCTGACCGAGCTAAGAGCAGGCTTGTTTCAGCGCAAAGAGACGGATCACGAACTGCTGCAACGAAGGCAACGGCGTCAGCTGATATGGACCAGGATGCAGGGTGCTCTGCCGCTATGAATTTATTCCGGACAGTAGTGCGCGAAGGCGGGGATCCAGTCGCGTGCTGGCGTTGGCGCAGTATCCATTCCCCGACCACCGATAGCTCTGGCACTTTTCCGTCAATGCGATAGGGTTGGCACGCAGCAGCTGATTTGCCGAATGGGCTGCGTTGAGCACCGACTACCCATAACAAGAGAGCACCCCAATGCCCGCCTTACCCCGCCTGATCAACGCCGCAGGCCAGCCCAGCTATGGCCTCTTCCCCGACGGGGTTGAGGAGATCAACTACCTCGATTTTGACCTGCGCACGGTGATGGACAAGCCGCGCTCGCAGTTGGCCAAACGCTTTGGCTGCAATCAGTTTCAGTTCATCAGCCTGCTGAGCCCGGAGCTGATCGTTGGCGTGGCGATTGTCGATCTCAAGCTGGTCAGCAATGCCTTCGTGTACCTGTTCGATCCGCGCACCCGGCGCTTTGACGAGTTCAGCTTTCTGCAGCCGCTGGCGCGCAATACCTACATCGACCCGCGTCCGGGCGACGGAGCGGCGCTGTTTGCCAAAGGGGCGAATCGCATCAGTGTGGATGCGGGTAGCGAACCCGGTGTACGCCATCTAAGGGTTGAGCTGTCCGGTGGTACGTGGATTGACGCGCGGATTAATGAGGCGCCGAGCCAGCAGCCGCTGTCCGTCTGCACCCGCGCCGGTTATGCCGGCTGGGTGTTTACTCGCAAGACGGCGGCGCGTTGCTGTACTGGTAGTGTCAGCTGGCACGGGCAGCAGTTTGATTTGCGCCAGATCGACGCGCTGGCGGCGGTGGATTGGACGGCGGGTTTTATGCGGCGGGAGACGTTCTGGAACTGGGGCAGTTTGTCTTGCCGTTTGCCAGATGGTCGGCGGCTGGGCTTTAACCTGGCGGCAGGCGTTAATGAAACCGGGTTTACCGAGAACGGCCTGTGGCTGGACGATCAACTGATCAAGGTCGATATGGTCGACTTTCAGTTTGATCGCAGCGCGCCACTCTCACCCTGGCAGCTGCGCTCGGCCGATGGCCAGATCGATCTGCAGTTTGCACCGGCCGGTAGTCGGCAAGAAAAGCTCAACGCGCTGCTGCTGGCATCCAACTTCAAGCAGCATTTTGGGCAGTACAGCGGGGTGCTGCGGCTGCCGGGCGAGACGCTTCAGATTACTGATGCCTGGGGGCTGGTGGAAGATCACTACGCCCGCTGGTAGCAGACTGCGGCTGCGCTGATGGCAGGTCAATCAGCAGGCCGATGACGGGGCATGGCGGGTTGGCAGCGGGCCTGAGGCTGCCTATTCTGTCTGTTCATTGAGACACAAGACCCCACAAGGGCTGCCCATGAAACCCGCACTTCCCGACGGCCTGATTGTCGTCGCCAAGGCTGATTGTCCAACTTGCCGACTGGTCGAGCCGCTGTTGGCCGAGATCGCCCAGGCCGGTCCACTGACGGTTTACGCCCAGGACTCGGCAGACTACGCCGCTGAGCTGCCGTCTGCTCTCTACGATCAGAGCCTCGAACACTCCTTCCATCTCGGCATTGAGTTTGTACCCACGCTGATTCGCGTTGAGACCGGCCAAGAGGTCGAGCGTACCTACGGCTGGCACAAGGAAGACTGGCGCCAGCTGACCGGTTTGGCCGAGCTGGGCGAAGCGCTGCCGGTGATGCGGCCGGGCTGCGGCTCGAAGACACTGGAGCCGGGCGTCAGCGAAGAGCTTGAGCTGGCCTTTGGCAATATCCGCCTGCAGTCGCGCGAGATCGACATGGGTAGCGCCGAAGACCCGATGGAGGCCTGCTTCGAGCGTGGCTGGAGCGACGGTCTGCCGGTGGTGCCGCCGACGCCGGTGCGGGTGCTGCGCATGCTCAAGGGCACCAGCCGCCAGCCCGACGACGTGGTCGGGTTGATGCCGCCGGACCTGGTGCCGGTGACCGTCGAAAAAGTCGCCATCAACGCGGTGCTGGCCGGCTGCAAGCCGGAATACATGCCGGTGCTGCTGGCGGCGCTGGAGGCAGCGCTGAGTGATGAGTTCGGCTTGCACGGGCTGATCTGCACCACCATGTTCGGCAGCCCGATGATTGTGGTCAACGGGCCGGCGGCGCGCGCCATCGGCATGAACTCGGGCGTCAATGCGCTGGGGCAGGGTAACCGCGCCAACGCCACCATCGGCCGCGCGCTGCAGCTGATTATTCGTAACGTGGGCGGCGGCCGTCCCGGCGAGATTGATCGGGCTACCCTGGGTAACCCCGGCAAGTACAGTTTCTGTTTCGCCGAGGCCGAAGACGCCGATTGGTTGCCGCTGGCGCAGGAGCGCGGTGTTGAGGCCGGGCGCTCGGCGGTGACTCTGTTCCCCGGCGAGGGGGTGCAGGGCATTGTTGATCAGAAGTCCCGTGACCCGGAATCGCTGGCGCGCTCCTTTGCGCTGTCGCTACGCACGGTGGACCACGCCAAGCTGGCGATGGCCGGTGACGCGGTGCTGGTGGTCTCGCCTGAGCATGCGCGGGTGTTCATCGACGCGGGTTGGTCCAAGCAGCGGCTGCGTGAAGAGCTGGAACGCCTGCTGTTGGCGCCAGGCGCCGAGCTGGTTGCTGGCGCCGGCGGCATTGCTGAAGGTATTCCTGAACGTTTCAAGGATCAGCAGGTGCCCAAGTTTCGTCCGGGCGGGCTGCTGATTGTCCGGGCTGGCGGCACCGCTGGCCTGTTTTCCGCCATCATCGCTGGCTGGGCCGCTTCCGGCCCGGTTGGCTCGTCTCCGGTAACACGTGAGGTAACGTCATGACCGACAACATACTGCTTGATCCGACCGCAGAACGCGCGCCGGCCCAACGCGCGCGTCTGGCACGTCCAACCAGCCTTGAAGGCAAGGTGGTGGGGCTGCTGGATATCTCCAAGCCGCGCGGCAACGTCTTTCTCGATCGCATCGAGGAGCAACTGGCAGACATGGGTATCGAGGTGAAGCGTTACGCCAAGCCCACCTTCACCCGCATTGCCCCGACTGAACTCAAGCAGCAGATGGCCGCCGAGGTGGATCTGCTGGTGGAAGGTCTGGCCGACTGAGGGTCTTGCACGTCGTGCTGTATGCATGACATCGCAGACCTGGAGTCGCGTCAGATCCCGGGAGTAGGGGTTGCCTCCAGTGAATTTGTACAGGCCGCGGCGTTGCAGTCGAAGGCCCTTGGCTTTGATCCGGCCATGGTCTTTGTTCCGCATCCGATCCAGGACCGCACCGACGATGAAATGCGCGCGCTTGCCGATGGCGCGCTGGCAGAGATTCTGCGCCTGCTGCAAAGCGGCGACGCAGACTGAGCCGCAGGTGGCCGCATGACGGCCGCCATCAACCGACCGCCAGCGGTCGACCGGGTTTTGGCCTGGCCGCTGGTGCAGCAACTAATTGCCGATCACGGCCGCGCGCTGGTGCTCGATGGCGTGCGTGCCGCGCTGCAGCTGTGGCGCGACGGGCAGATCAGCGACGAGGAGGCGCTGGTGCATTGGCTGCGTCAGCACCTGCTGGCGACGCTGGCGCCCTCCATGCGCCCGGTGCTGAACTTGACCGGGACCGTGCTACATACCAATCTCGGCCGCGCGCCGTTGCCGCCGGAAGCGGTGGCGGCGATGAACGCGGTCGCGCTCGGGGCGAGCAATCTGGAGTTCGATCTCGTCAGCGGGCAACGCGGCGACCGTGACGATCACGTTGAGCAGTGGATCTGTCGTCTGACCGGCGCCGAGGCCGCGACCGTGGTCAACAACAACGCCGCTGCCGTGCTGCTGGTGCTCAATGCCCTGGCAAACCGCCGCGAGGTAGTGGTGTCGCGCGGTGAGCTGATCGAGATCGGCGGCTCTTTTCGGCTGCCGGACATCATGGCCCGCGCCGGCTGCAAGCTGCGCGAGGTTGGCGCCACCAACCGTACCCACCCGCGAGACTACAGTGAAGCCGTGGGTCCGCGCACCGCGCTGCTGCTCAAGGCGCATACCAGCAACTACCGCATTGATGGCTTCAGCACGGCGCTGGATGAGTCGCAGCTGGCGGCGATTGCCCGCGAGCACAGTGTACCGCTGGCGGTGGACTTGGGCAGTGGCTCGCTGATTGATCTGCAGGCATTGGGTTTGCCGGCTGAGCCAGTGGTCGCGCAGGTGCTGGCGCAAGGTGTGGACGTGGTGACCTTCAGCGGCGACAAACTGCTGGGCGGCCCGCAGGCCGGCATCATCGCCGGACGCGCCGACCTGATCGCGCGCATTCGCAAAAGCCCGCTCAAGCGCGCGCTGCGCTGCGACAAGATGACCCTGGCAGCGCTGGAAGCGGTACTGCGGTTATACGCCGACCCGGACACGCTGGTGCAGCGGGTGCCGACCCTGCGCCTGCTGACCCGCAGTGCCGAGTCGATTCAGCAGACCTGCGCGGCACTGCTGCCTGATCTGCAGCGCTGGGTGGGGGACGGCTTTGCGGTAGATGTTTGCGCGGTCAGCAGCCAGATTGGCTCTGGGTCACTGCCGCTGGACGTTCTGCCCAGCGCGGCCCTGCGGCTGCGCAGCGCCAGCGGCAATCGGCGGGAGCGCAGTCGCGCATTGCGGCAGTTGGCCGAGCGACTGCGCCGGCTGCCGCAGCCGGTAATCGGACGGATTGCCGATGACAGCCTGCTGCTCGACTGCCGCTGTCTGGAGCAGCCGCAGGTGTTGCTGTCCGCGCTGGAAAGCGACGCGTGATCATTGCCACCGCCGGCCACGTTGATCACGGCAAAACTACCCTGATTCATGCCCTGACCGGAGTGGATACCGACCGGTTGGCCGAAGAAAAGCGCCGCGGGCTGACCATCGAGCTGGGCTTTGCCTGGTTGCCGAGTGAGACCGGCGAGCCGCTGGGCTTTATCGATGTGCCCGGCCACGAGCGCTTTATCGGCACCATGCTGGCGGGGGTTGCCGGGGTGGATATGGCGCTGCTGGTCGTAGCGGCCGATGACGGCGTGATGCCGCAGACCCGCGAGCATCTGGCAATTCTGCAACTGCTGGGCGTGCGCGAGCTGGGGTTGGTGATCAGCCGTTGTGATCTGGTGGACGACGCTCAGCGCGAGCGTGTTGTCGAGCAGGTGCAGGCGCTGGCCGCCGAGGCGGGTTGGGCCAATGCGGACGTATGGCGGGTTTCCAGCACCAGCGGGCAGGGCATTGACGCGCTGCGTCAGGCGCTGCAGCAACAGGCGGAACAGCGCGAGACGCGGCCAAGCGACAGCCCGGCGCGCTTCATGATTGACCGCCGCTTCAGCATTGCCGGGGCGGGCTGTGTGGTGACCGGCACGCTGGTCAGCGGTCGGCTGCAGGTGGGGCAAAAGCTCTGGCTGCATGGGCAGGAGGTGCGGGTGCGCAGCCTGCAACGGGCCTCCAGCGAGGTTGCCGAGGTTCATGCCGGACAACGCTGTGCGCTCAATCTGGGTGGCGCGGTGTCGGCAGACCAGCCCCAGCGCGGCGACTGGCTGAGCGAGCAGGTGTTGCCGCTCAGTGATCGGCTTGATGTTTCCCTTACGCAGTTACCCGAGAGCCATTGGCACCGTGGCGTGCTGCAGTTGCATCTGGGCACGGCGATCCATTCGGTACGGGTGGTGCTGCTGGATGAGGCCGCGGGGCTGGCGCAGCTGATGCTGGAACAGCCGGTGTCTGCGGTCTGGGGAGATCGCTTTATCATTCGCGACCCGGCGGCCAACACCACGCTGGGTGGCGGTCGGGTACTGGATCCGCAGGGTGTGGGCCGCGGTCGCAGCAAGCCGCAGCGGCTGGCGCTGCTGGCTGCCTGGTCGAATGCCAGCACGCCGAGTGAGGTGCTGGCCGCAGCGCTGCAGCAGGGCGCGGTGGCGTTGCCCGAACTGGCGCTGAAATTGAATTTGCCCGCCGAGCAGCTGGAACAGTTGCTCCCGGATGCAGGGTTGATCGTACTGGCGGCGGCTGGCCAGCGGGTTGCAGTTACGGAGCCATTTTGCGAAGCACGGTGGCAGCATTTGGCCGAACGTCTGGCCGATTGGCACCAACAGCACCCCGAGTTGCTTGGGCCGGGGGAAGGGCAGATCGGCTTGGTCGGCTGTCTGCAACTGCCGTTACCGTTGGCGCGGCAACTGCTGCAGCGCTGGCAGACCGAGGGACGGTTGCAGCGCACTGCATGGGCACTGCACCTGCCGGAGCATCAGCCGCAGTTGCAGGTTGGCGATACTGAACTGCTGGCGCGGGTTGTCGCCGAACTGGCGCCCGGCGGCCTGCGCCCGCCGATTGTCGGTGAGCTGGCGACCGCGCTGGAGATGGAGCTGGTAGCACTCAAAGCCTTCTTGCTGCGCATGCAGCGCTCTGGCGAATTGATCGCGGTGGCGCCGAACCGTTATTACCTGCCATCACAGGTGGAAGGGTTGGTAGCGGTAGCGCGGCAGTTGGTGGCAGACTCGCCGTCCGGCAGTTTCAATGCGGCCCAGTACCGTGATGCCTCGGGCATCGGCCGCAACCTGACCATTCAGATACTGGAGTATCTGGATCGCGCGGGCGTGACCCGCTTTGTGCGCGAGCAACGTTTTCTGGTGGCTGGCTGAGCCGGCTGCTGCAATGGATGGACATCGTCCCCGGTGGGGCGCCCGGACTTCAACTCCGGTGAGATGCGCAACGCGTGTCTGGTGGGTTCGACTCCCATGTCCTTCCGCCATTTTGTGGTTCCTGCGCAATGCACAGCGCCTTCACGAGGAAGGCGCTGTGTTACCGCTGGTTGGCATATCGGCTCAGATCAGATCAAAGCGATCCAGGTTCATCACCTTGGTCCAGGCGGCGACGAAATCCTTGACCAGCTTCTCCTTGCCATCTGCGGAGGCGTACACCTCGGAGTAGGCACGCAGGATGGAGTTGGAGCCGAACACCAGGTCCGCGCGGGTGGCGGTGAACTTCGGCTTGCCGCTCTTGCGGTCCAGGCCGTCGTAGTGCTCGCCGTTAGGCTTCCAGACGGTGGCCATGTCCAGCACGTTGACGAAGAAGTCAGTGCTCAGCACGCCAACCTTGTCGGTGAACACGCCGTGGCTGCTGCCGTCCCAGTTGGCGCCCAGTACGCGCAGGCCGCCGACCAGTGCGGTCATCTCAGGTGCAGTCAGGCTCAGCTGCTGGGCCTTGTCGACCAGTAATACTTCATCGCTGATGTCGATGCCGGAGGCTTTCCAGTTACGGAAGCCGTCCGCCACGCCTTTCAGGTACTCCGTGGTGTGTACCTCGGTCTGTTCCTGCAGGGCATCTACCCGACCTGGCGAGAACGGCACCTTGACGGCCACGCCTGCGGCCTTGGCGGCCTTCTCGACGCCCAGGTTACCGGCCAGCACGATCAGGTCGGCCAGCGACAGCTTGGTGCTAGCCTTGATGCCTTCAAGCTGAGTCAGCGCGCCGACGGCGACCTTGTTGACGTCCCAGCCGCGTTGCGGGTGCAGGGCAATGCGCGCTCCGTTGGCACCGCCCCGCTTGTCGCCGTTGCGGTAGGTTGCCGCTGACGCCCAGCCCAGCGACACCAGCTCGGCAACGCTGAGGCCCAGTTCGTCGATCTTGGCCTTGGCATCGTCAATGTCGGCGGCGGAAGGCAGCGGGCCGGCGGCCGGTAGCGGGTCTTGCCAGATCAGGTCTTCCTTCGGTACTTCCGGGCCAAGGTAGCGGGCTTTCGGCCCCATGTCTCGGTGGGTCAGCTTGAACCAGGCGCGGGCAAAGGCTTCGTTGAAGGCCTGCGGATCGTTGAGGAACTTGCGCGAGATCTTCTCGAACTCCGGGTCAAAGCGCAGGGTGAGGTCGGTGGTCAGCATGGTCGGCTTGCGCTTCTTCGACGGGTCGAAGGGGTCGGGCATGATCTCGGGCGCGTCTTTGGCTTCCCACTGAATGGCGCCAGCCGGCGAGCGAGTCTGCACCCATTCGTACTTGAACAGGTTCTCGAAGAAGTAGTTGCTCCACTGGGTGGGCGTTTGCGTCCAGATGACCTCAAGGCCTGAGGTGATTGAATCTTTGCCGACGCCGCTGCCCTGGCCGCTGGTCCAGCCCAGGCCCATGGATTCAATGGGAGCGCCTTCCGGGTCCGGACCGATCATGTCGCCAGGCACCGCGCCGTGAGTTTTGCCCAGGGTGTGGCCGCCGGCAATCAGCGCGACGATTTCTTCATCGTCCATCGCCATATTGCCAAAGGTTGCGCGAATAAAGGGGGCGGCGGATTTGGGGTCGCCGCTGGCCTCGGGGCCTTCCGGGTTGACGTAGATCAGACCCATTTCGGTGGCCGACAGAGGGCTGTCTTTCAGGGCTTCGGATTTACGGTGTTCTAGCCAGGCTTTTTCTACACCCCAGTTGACGTCGTTGTCCGGCTCCCAGCTGTCGATGCGGCCGGCCGCGAAGCCAAAGGTGCGGAAGCCCGAGGCTTCCAGCGCAATGTTGCCCGCCAGCACAAACAGGTCGGCCCAGCTGATTTTCTGGCCGTACTTCTGCTTCACCGGCCAAAGCAGGCGGCGGCTTTTATCCAGGTTGGCATTGTCCGGCCAGGAGCCCAGCGGGGCAAAGCGGTGCTGGCCGCGACCCGCACCACCACGGCCGTCAACCAGGCGGTAGGTGCCGGCGCTGTGCCAAGCCATGCGGATGAAGAGGCCACCGTAGTTGCCCCAGTCAGCCGGCCACCACTCTTGGGAGTCGGTCATGGCCTTCTTGATGTCGCCCTTGAGTTCTGAATAGTTGATCTTCTTGAACTCAGCGGCGTAGTTGAAATCGTCACCCAGTGGGTTGGAGCGCTCAGAGTGTTGGTTCAACAGATCGACACGTAATTGGTTGGGCCACCAATCAAGGTTGGCTGTTCCTTGGCCAGCGGGGTTGTATGGGCACTTACCTGAGTTTGACACGGCATTCTCCTTATCAAGGGCGTAGCGCAGCGGTCTTGTTGGCTGCTTGCTCAATGAGATTAGATAGCGATGCTGGCGTGCACAATTTTGAAAATTCTACCGAGGTGATTGATTTTTTCTTTGAGTGACACCAATGCCCAGACGGTCCTCCCACAAGCCTCTGCGGCAATCGTGGTCAAGGCCTGCTGTGCATGAGCAGGTTCGCATGTTACTTTTGCTCTCCATATGAGAAGGTGTCGCATTATCATTTTTGCGATGTCCAGCAGCTGCTAACCGGACAGGGCAGCCTAATGGCGTCAAAGGAGCACCCTGCATGGGCAAAACCCGCATACCGCTGGATTCCACCGACCATGCCTGCAGTCGGATGGCGCGCTTGCTGGCCGAGGATGCCTGCCGTATCAGCAGCCGCGAGGCTATGCAGCCCGACGACACGTTGCTGCTGGACACGCTGGACATCGTTGGAGAGGAGATCATTTTTACCCAGCGCCCGGGCACCCTGAGCAACGACTTCTTCGTCAACCTGGTGGATATGCACACCGTCTGGAAACCCACCGCTGACGATGCAGACGTATACGAGGGCCGCGACAGCCACAGCGGTGAACTGAAGTGGACCGGTACCCGTGTTGATCTGGTGTTTGGAGCCAACTCGCAGCTGCGGGCCCTGGCTGAAGCCTATGCCCAGGATGATGCCTGTGAGAAGTTCGTGAAGGACTTTGTCGCCGCCTGGAACAAGGTGATGAACGCCGACCGCTTCGACCTGGCCTGATCTGATTTGTGCTTTAACCCTCGGGCGCCGCGATGGCGCCCGAGGCGTTTCTGTGCTGCCACTATTGGAATTAGCATTGTGAATGATCATTCATAACGGCGTTTTTAAGCCTACGACTCGATGCTTTTTGTCTCCCCATGCGGTTCTCCGAACAGACGAAAAAAGAGCGCCATAAATTGTTCAGCACACACCTCGGGACAAGACGAAACGGGTTGGCTTGATAAGCGGAATGAACGTTTATACCGACTTTGGTGTGTTAATTAGGCCTGCTTTGACCAAAAGGTTTTGCAGGTGACCGATGGGTCGTTTTTCTTTTTTGGCTCAATTCGAAGGTGCTGTCTCAGTGGTTTTTTAGCTGTTGTTGCTGCGTGGCTCACTACCTATGCTCAGGTCAGATTCGCTACCGACCCCGGTCGGTGCCGGGTCCCAATTACAACAACACGCGGAGAGCGGTATGACCTTCACACTCGCAAAGCGAGCTGGGCGTCCAGCCTGGCTAGGCGCTTCACTGGCGATTCTCGCCTTGCCTCTGGCCGGCTGTCTGGGCGGCGGCGGTGGCGGCAGCAACGATGATGTGCTGAGCGGTACCTTTGTCGATAGTCCGGTAGCCGGGCTTGATTACCAGGGCAGCCAGACTGCCGCATCGAAAACCGGCGAGGGCGGTGAGTTCAGCTACCGCAGCGGTGAAACCCTGACCTTTGCTATCGGCAATCTGGTGCTTGGCAGCGCGGCGGGTGGCCAGCTGTTGACGCCGCTTGATCTGGTAGACGGCGCTGCCGGCGCAGACGATCAGCGGGTCCTCAACCAGTTGATTCTGCTGCAGAGCCTGGACGCCGACGGCAACCTGAACAACGGGATCCAGATCAGTCCGCAGATCCGCGACGAGGTGTCTCTGGTCGCCGGCACTATCGAGTTTGATCAGAGTCCGTCGGACTTTCGCGCAGCCATCGCCGGCCTGATTGCTGACCTTGAGGCCGCTGGGGCCTTTTCCGATACCGACCCACGTGAACGCACTGTAGCGGTGGCGAGCGATGCGCTGGAGCACTTTCAGCGCTCCACCTCCGAGCGCCATCTGGTGTCCACCACCGGTGGCGAGTTGCGCGGTTTCGCAGCCACCGATGATACCTGGCAGTTTTTGGGTATCCCCTACGCCAAGCCGCCGCTGGGCGAGCTGCGCTGGCGTGCTCCGCAGCAGGCTGAGCCCTGGGAGGGCGTACGTGATGCTGTTGCCTGGAGCGATCAGGCCGCGCAAAACCCGGCGCTGGAACGCTTTGGTGAAGGTGGCATGAGTGAGGATTCGCTGTACCTCAACGTCACCGCGCCCAAGGATGCCGATAATCTGCCGGTCATGGTGTGGTTTCACGGCGGTGGCTTTACCGCGCTGACCAGTAACACTAAACCCTTCAACAACCCCGAGGCCGTGGTGACCAAGGGCGTGGTGCAGGTGTCGGTCAACCATCGTTTGGGTGCGTTCGGTTATCTGGCGCATCCCGAGCTGAGTGCTGAGAGCGAGTATGAAGGCTCAGGCAACTACGGCCAGATGGACCTGATCATGGCGCTGCAGTGGGTGCAGGACAATATCGCTGCCTTTGGTGGCAACCCGGATAACGTGACCATCTTTGGCGAGTCCGGTGGTGGGCGCAAGGTGCTGTCGTTGATGGCTTCGCCGCAGGCCGCCGGGTTGTTTCATCGCGCGATCAGTCAGAGTGGCACCCTGCGGCCGGACACTCGCACGTTGGCCGAT
Source organism: Halopseudomonas pachastrellae (assembly GCF_900114765.1). Lineage (GTDB taxonomy): Bacteria > Pseudomonadota > Gammaproteobacteria > Pseudomonadales > Pseudomonadaceae > Halopseudomonas > Halopseudomonas pachastrellae. The sequence continues at coordinate 81,128 of NZ_FOUD01000013.1, read as the reverse complement.
GGCGAAGCGGTTGGCCTGAGCGTACAGCAGCGCATGGGCGTTGATTCGCTGGCCGAGATGCGCGCCGCGCCCTGGAACGAGGTCGCCGCTGCTGCGACCGGGCTGGAGTACACCAACATCGACAACCACTACCTGCCGATCTCTGAACGTGCGCTGTTCGAGAGCGGTCAGGATAACGATGTGCCCTTTATGTTCAGCATCAACACCAATGACACCGAAGAGCCAACCGCAAGCGCGATTAACGTTTTTCCCTGGATGGCGCCACTGAAAGCCCAGCCGATGTTCGCAACGCTGTTCGCCCACCAACCGGCGGGTTGGCGCGCTCGTGGTATGCAGGCCTATCACGCTGCTGAGCTGGCTTATCTGTTCAATATGCCCGATAGCGTGGTTACCCATTACCAGTTGGGGCTGGTGTTGGACCCGGCTACCGATCAACCGCTGATGATTGGCGACCTGAACGGTAACGGTGTATCCGGCTCGCGCGGCGACCCTGCGGACATCATGGCATCTGCCGGGTTTGATGCCACAGACGACGAGGTGATCGATCGCATGATGACCATCTGGACCAACTTTGCCAAAACCGGTAACCCAAGCATCACCGATGAGGTGACCTATCCGGCTTATCAGGCTGAGACCCAGCAATACGTCGAACTCAGCAGCGGCGCGGAGATCGGCTCCAACCTGGCTGACCAACTGCAAGACTGATTCAGGGAGCGATGACATGCAGAGCACAATGAAACGATTTGACGGACGGCGCAGCCGTCTGAGCCTGGCGGTCATAGCTGCGTTTGCCTTGCCGTTGGCTGGCTGCCTGGGTGGCGGTGGCGGCAGCGATGATGAGACCGCCAGTGCCAGCGGCGTCTTTGTCGACAGCCCGGTGGCCGGGCTTAACTACAGTGGCAGCAGCACTGCTGCGACCACCACGGGCGACAATGGCGAGTTCAGCTATCAGCCCGGTGAGACGCTGACCTTCGCCATCGGCGATCTGCAACTGGGCAGTGCATCCGGCGCCGAGGTGCTGACGCCGCTGGATATTGTTGACGGCGCAGTGGATGCCAGCGACCAGCGAGTTGCCAATATTCTGGTGCTGCTACAGAGCCTGGACGCCGACGGTGACCTGAACAACGGTATCCAGCTGACCGCGCAGATTCGTGACGCGGTGTCGGCAGCCGGTGCGCTTGAACTGGATCAGAGCACGGCTGATTTTCTTGCGGCGATCACGGATCTGGTCGATGACCTGGAAACCGCCGGCGCCTTCTCCGATACCGACCCGCGTCCGCGCGCCATTGTCGATGCGGCTGATGCCCAGGCGCACTTCGCCCGTGCCAGCGGCCCGCGCATTGAGGTCGAAACTACCGGCGGCACCTTGCGCGGGTTTGAGGCCAGCGCCGATGCCTGGCAGTTCCTGGGCGTACCTTACGCCAAGCCGCCGCTGGGTGAGTTGCGCTGGCAGCCACCGCAGGCTGCTGAAGCCTGGGAGGGCGTGCGCGATGCGGTGGACTGGGCTGATCAATCCGCCCAGGACTACACGCTGGAAGGGGTTAACGAGGGCGGCATGAGTGAAGACTCGCTGTACCTCAACGTTACCGCGCCCAAGGATGCCGACAACCTGCCGGTGATGGTGTGGTTCCACGGCGGCTCCTTTGCCATCCTCTCGGCCAACTCCAAGCAGTACAACAACCCCGATGGCTTGACCGAAAAGGATGTGGTGCTGGTGACCGTCAACCACCGTCTTGGGCCGTTTGGCTACATCGCTCACCCGTTGCTGACCGCAGAAAGCGGCTACAACGGCTCGGGCAATTACGGCCAGATGGACCTGGTCATGGCACTGGAATGGGTGCGAGACAATATCGCGGCCTTCGGCGGAGATTCTGACAACGTGACCATCTTCGGTCAGTCCGGCGGGGGCGGTAAGGTCTACTCGCTGATGAACTCGCCGCAGGCCAGCGGCCTGTTCCACAAGGCTATCGTGCAAAGCGGATTTGCGCCGCTGGACACCACCAGCGCGCCCGGTGATTCGCTGGCTGAATCTGAGGCCATTGGTGAGGCCTTGTTCGAACGTGCGGGTGTCACCACCCTGGAAGAGGCGCGCGCCTTGCCCTGGACGGCGCTGGCCAAGGCGGATCTGGACAACAGCATCCCGCGTCAGACCTATCGCCCCAACGTGGACTATTACTATCAGCCCAAAACCTACTACCAGAATGTACTCGACGGCATGCCCAGTGATGTCCCGCTGATGGCAGGCGTGACCAATGGTGACTACACCACGCTGCGCGCTGCCATGCCGATCTGGTTGCAGCAACGCTCGGCGCGCTATGAGTCCGACCAGTTCATCTATCGCTTCAGCCGGGTGCCGCCGGGCTGGGCGGAGCTGGGGCTGACCAGCTGCCATGGTTGCGAGCTGCCGTATCTGTTCAACTACCCGGCCGGCATGGTGCAGAACTATCTGCTGGGGCTGGTGCTGACGCCGCAGGGGCAGCGTCCGCCTATTGGTGACCTGAACGGCAACGGTGTAACCGGTAGCCAGGGTGATGCCGCCGATGTGTATGCGTCGATGCGCTATGGCGCGGTGGATATGGCGGTGGCTGAAGAAACCATGTTGCAGTGGACCAACTTCGCCAAAACCGGCAACCCCAGCACGGATGCCATCAGCTGGACGGCGTACACGCTGGATAACGATGCATTGATGGAAATGGGCGCGGACGGCACCGCGCGTATGGTGACGGGTACCGCCGAGCCGCGTTAAGTGTTTTATTGAGTCGTGCGAACGGGTTGCCAAGCAACCCTTTGGTCAGATGGCCAACCCCGACAGCGCCATGAGCGGCGCTGCCGGGGTTTTGTTTTTGTGGCTAGCGGGTCGACTTCAGCCGGTGTTCCCACAGCCTGCGTGCCAGGCGGCGCATGTTGGGGACGTCGTCGGTTTCGTCGAGAATTGGCTTGCCGATCAGGGTTTCCAGGATGTCTTCCATGGTCACTAGGCCGCCCCAGCTGCCGAACTCGTCATAGACCAGGCACATGTGCTGCTGCTCGCTCAGCATCTGGCCCATCAGGGTTTCGACATTGAGTGAATCCTGCGCCACCTTGACCGGTTTCATCACCGAGCTGATGGGCGCGTTCTGGTCCTTGGCGGCGAGAATGTCGACGCGAAACACCACGCCCAGCGGGGCTTCGTCTTCGTTGATCACCGGGTAGCGCGAGAACTGGCTGTCCTGCACTCGGACCAGCGCTTCGCTGATGCTCAGCTCCGGTGCCAGGCTCTCACACACGGTGCGGGGGGTCATGATGTCGCGCAGTCGCATGTTGTGCAGTTCCAGCACGTTGCTGATCATGCGCTGTTCGTCTTCATCCAGCTTGTCCAGTTCGCGGCCAAGCAGCGCCAACGCCTTGATCTCCTCGCGCACATCGTGCTCGGGCGCCTTGCCGCCCAAGCCGCGGGTGACCAGGTCAGACAGCAGGATGAAGGGCTTGAGCACGGTGATCATGCTGCCCAGCAGGGCGGGCAGGGCAGGTGCCAGTTTGGGCCAGTAACGAGCGCCCAGTGTCTTGGGAAAAATTTCCGACAACACCAGAATCAGCAGGGTCATGATGGCCGAGGCAACGCCGAGGTAGCCGTCGCCAAACACCAGGGTGACCTGTGCACCAACACCGGTGGCGCCCACGGTATGGGCGACGGTGTTGAGCGTCAGAATAGCGGCCAGCGGCTGATCAACGTTTTCTTTCAGGTGGCGCAGGCGGTTGTAGAGCCTGGGCTTATCGGCCTTTTGCTGGGCAATGAAACTGGGCGTCATCGACAGCAGGGCAGCTTCCAGAACGGAGCAGAGAAAAGAGACAAAAATGGAAAGGACAGCAAAGGCTATCAGCAGGGTCATCAGGCAACACAGGTAGTCAATCGGACCACCATTGTACGCCTTGGCTCTGCCTGATGTGTGGCAAGGTGCTGCAAAAGGTTTCTGTATTTTCCAGAGCTATGAGGGACCAGGATACACCTGACCATGGAGGCTCTATGGCGCTGACAACTACCCTGAGTTTTGATTTCCAGGCCGTTTGCCTGCGCTGCCCATGTTGCTGCTGGCGTTGGGAATCGTGAACGCCACCGCTCTGCTTGGCGCGGTGCAGGGCACTTGGGGGCGTCTTTGGTGTGGCGTTGAACTTTGTCTTCCAGGATACCCTGTGCACAGTGGATACCAGTGCTGCGGCTGACCCAGGTCCGCAGATTGAGGCGGATCAGCGGGCCAGAACCGAGCCGGAGCTGCTCGATCCGGCGCGCGGAAATCGGGCTGCGCTGATTGCACAGCCGTGGGGCAGGGCATTGCGCCCTGCCGATCAGGTGCGACTCAGAACTGGTAGGCAGCCGAGACCTTGATGTTGCGGCCAGGCTCGTAGTCGTCCAGCTCAAAGCCACGGGCTACGCCGGTGCGTGAGGCGTGGGAGTAGTATTGCTCGTCAAACAGGTTGTCCACGCTCAGGGTCAGGGTCAGACGGTCGGCCTGCGGCGGAACCCATTGGGCGTAGACCGAGTGCACGTTGTAGCTGTCCTTGTCCGGCGTGCCGGGCATAACGTTGTCTTCGGTCAGTACCCATTGGGAGTTCCAGCCGGTTTCTACGCCCACGGCCGGGAAGTAGTAGCTGAGGTTCAGCGCAATGCTGTCGCCCACGTCCATGCTGCGGCCGTTGTAGTCCAGCGCGGGGGTGTTGTTGGTCTTGTTGTCGGCATCGGATTTGGCGTAGCTCAGGCGCGAGTTGAACTCACCAATGCCGTAACCAACGCTGGCTTCAAAGCCTTCAATTTCCACATCACCGTTGTTGCCGATGATGTAACCGCCTGCGCCGCTGTTCAGCGTGCCGTCGTAGGTATTGGCGAAATAGTCATCCAGGTCGGTCTGGAACAAGGTCAGGTTGGCGTTGATTCGGTGCTCGCCAAACTGTTGCTGGTAGCGGGCGCCGATTTCCTTGTTGAGACCAGTCTGGGCCTTGATGTCATCCGCCAGAATGGTGCCGTTCTGGTAGTACACGAAGGTTTCCAGCAGTTGCGGTGGCTTGAACAACTCACGGGCGCTGGCAAACAGGGTCAGGTTCTGGTTGACGGCAAACTCCAGGCCCAGCGCCCAGGTGACTTCGTCAAAGGTGTCGCTGCCGGTTTCGGCGTTGCGCTCAAAATGGTCGTAGCGCACACCGGGGGTCACGGTCAGCCGGTCGGTCAGGCTGATGCGGTCTTCAACATAGCCGGCCGTGGTGATGGCGTTCTCGTCGATCCACGGGTCATTACCGTATTGGGCGCGGCTCTCCTGGCGGTTGTACAGGGTGCCGTAGGTCACCTCGTGCTGCATGCCGGCCAGTTCTGCCAGGCTAGTCAGCTCCAGGGTGGCGCCCAGGTTCTCGGCTTCTGCGGTGTTGTCGCTCAGGCGATTGCCCGGCCAGCGGATTGTGATCTGTGACTCGTCGCGGTTCAGCTCCATGGCGTTGCGGTACAGCGTGGCGTTGGCGGTGGTGTTGCCACCGGCATCGTACTGGTAACGCAGCGAAGTGGTGTCGCGGGTGTACTCGGTAGGCAGTTCCAGGTCGCCTGACAGGCCTGCGTTGGCGCTGCCGGCCATGTCCGGACGCGGGCTGTAATCGCCCTTGTCGCGATAGTGATCATGGCTGAGTTCAAAGCGGTGACCGAAGGATGGCTCCACGCCGAATTTGACCAGGATGTCGCTGACGGTGCCGTCGCTGCCGAAGGTCTGCTGGCCGTCGCCGTCATCAAAGTTGTCGCGGTCGATGGTGTAGCCGTAGACCATGGCATCCACCTTGTCGCTCAGGCGGCCATAGGCGGTGACCGAGCCCTGGTGGTAGGCGTTTGAGCCGTAGCCGCCATAGACGCGCATGCCGAAGTCTTCGCCGGCACGTAACAGGTCCAGCGCGTTCTTGGTTTCAAAGCTGACAGAACCGCCAACGGCGGCGCTGCGCACGGAGTTGTTGCCTACCTGCACGTCGGCCATCTGAATGATGTCGGGGTTCAGGGTCAGGTTGCCGATGTGGTGAAACATGCTGGCGTACTGGCTGGCGCCGTCCAGGCGGATGTCCAGGTCGGTTTCGTTCAGGCCGCGGATATTGATGCGCTGGGTAACAGAATGGGTACCGCCCACGTCGACGCCGGGAATGTCGCGTAGCAGGTCGGAGAGGTGGTCGGCCTGCTTGATCGAGATGTCCTGGTCGGACAGAAACTCGGAGGAGCTGGATACCTGGGTGCCCCAGACCTGCATGGTGGGCAGTGCCAACTCGTCACTGCTGTCATCGTCAGCGGCCATCAGGACTGGGCTAAAGGCCACGGCCACGGCAAGGCTGAGCGGAGAGAGATAGTGCGGGATGCGCGCACCACGGCGGTTGAGGTCGGCAGACATGCAGATATTCCTTTGATGTGTGGCAGTTTGTCGCATTAATGATAGCGATTCTCATTCATAATATGACTTTGTATTCGTTGCCATAAGTGGTCTGCTTATGCGTTACTGCCAGAGAGTTATGCATAAGCGGCATATTGAGGGCTGTATGAGCAAACGCAAGGTGGAGGAGGCCAGCGGGCGACGTACTGACCGCGCGGTGCTGTTTGCGGAGATGGTTGGCGGTGAGCGGCGCGCGCAGATCGTGGCGCGCAACGACGTGCAGCGTCAGGTGCTGGTTGAGGGCAGTTTTGTCTCCGAGAACTTCGGCAATCTGCAGGTGGAGGCTGGCTGTACCCGCGAATTGGCGGACGCGGTCGCCACGGCACCGGTTAAGCCCCGGGTGATCCTGACCATTGTGCTGAGCGGTGAGGTGCACTTTGCCTACGACGGCAGCGAGCATGTGCTCAAGGTCAACCCGCAGCGCCAATCGCGCGCCAGCACCGCCCAGGCGCTGGCAGTCAACCTGCGGCGGTTGACGGTGTTTCGTCGGCAGATTCGGCGGGGCGAGCGCGACTTGAGCAAGGTGCAACTGATGTTCAACCCTGACTGGTTGCGCCGTGGCGATAGCAACGACCCGTTGCGTCGGAGGCTGGAGCAGCACCTGCTTGGACAGCACCTGGCAAGTATTGCCTGGCAGCCGGATGAACAGGTGCTGGCGCTGTGTCGGGCGCTGCTGGACTTGCGCCACGAGCCCGACCGGCTGCGGCGCAGCCTGCAGGCGGAAAACCTGGCTCATCAGGTGCTGTGGGGGTTTATCCGGCACATTGAGCAGTTGCCGCTGGGGGCATGCGAACCGGTCCGCGCCCCGCGCCCGCTGGGCCCGACAGCGCGCGCCATTGCCTGGCTGGAAGCCAACCTGGATCAGCCCTTGAGTGTGGAAACGGCTGCCCGCGCCACGGCCATGAGTACCCGAGCGCTGCAGCGGCATTTTCGCCGCGACACCGGACTGACGGTGTCCGACTATGTTCGTGGGCGGCGCCTGGAGAAGGTGCGCGACGTGCTGCACCAAGAGCAGATCAGCGTTAGCGAAGCGGCTTTTCTGGCTGGCTACAACCACACCTCGAACTTTATCACCGCCTTCCGTCGCCACTTTGGTGTCACGCCCGGAGAGCTCTGCAATGCGGATCTCCGAGCTGATGGCGCGGTGCGCTGCACGCCGAGTGTGGCGGGCTTGGGAGGGCGAGACAAAAGCGTTTCTTAACAATTCTCATTTATTGAAAGTTGCCGTGTGCTTTGGTTAGTATCCAGCGCTTTCCTCGTTCGGAGCCTGTTCATGTCTGCCATACCCCTCACCGGCAAGGGACGCTTGACACTGAATCTGGCCATGCTGATCAACATGCTGTCGATTGGCAGCACCATGATGGTGATGCCGCTGGCGGCCGATCTGGCGTCTCCCCTGAATATGCCCCCGCAGTACGCTGGCTATATTGCCGGGCTGGCGGGTTTGGCAGCTGCGCTGGCCAGCTGGTTGGCCGCGCCATGGCTGGACCTGTTTGCCAGGCGCCCGCTGCTGGTTGCGCTGGCGGCGCTGCGGTTTGCGGTACTGGCCAGCTGCGCAGCGGTGCAAACCAGTACTCAGCTGATGTGCTTGTTCGCCCTGTCAGGCGTGTTTGCCGGCCCCATGGGGGCAACCCTGATGGCGGCCATTGTTGACATAACGCCGGCTGCCCAGCGTGGACGACAGCTGGCCTACGTCGCCATGGGCTTTTCATTGGCCGGCATTGCGGTGGTGCCACTGGCGTTGGGGCTGTCGCAGTGGTTGTCCTGGCGTTGGGCATTTCTGGCCATTGGTGGCGCTGGTTTGTTGTTGACACTGCTTGTGGCCATGCTGCTTCCGCTGCTGGGTGAGCACCGCGCGACCCGTCGCGGGCGCATGCGTTTTCGGGCTGAGCCCCTTTGGTTGTGGGCGATGCTGGTGGTGGGTGTTCAGGCCGGCGCGCATAGTCTGCTGATTCCACATTTTGCCAGCTACTTTCGCTTCAACTTGGGCGTGGCGCGGGAAATGATCCCGCTGCTGTTTCTGCTGGGCGGGCTGGCCAGCATGGCGGCCATGCAGCTCAGTGGGCGCTTGATTGACCGAGGTCATACTCTGGTCGCGGTGGTGGGCAGTAATCTGCTGCTTATGTTTGCCACGCTGATCGGGTTTGTCTGGGGGGCCATGTTGTTGCCGCTGATGTTGGTCTTTCCCCTGTTCATGGCTGCCAGTTCGGCGCGTTTCAGTGCCGCCCAGACCATCACCGCGGGCATTCCCGCCCCCGAGCAAAGGGCTGGCTTCATGGGCTGGCAGAACACCCTGGCCGGACTCGCCTCTGGTGCTGCCAGCCTGGCTGGGGGCTACTGGCTATCCTCTACGCCGGATGGCGCGCTGGTGGGCTACTCCAGTTTGGCGCTGCTGTCGTTGCTGGGGGTGGCGATAGCGTTGTTTGGCACCGTAATGATTGTGCTGGGGTTGCGTCAGCCGGCCGCTGCTGAGGGGCTGCGTTCATGAGGCGTCATCAGTGGGGCCTGCTGAGTGGCGGCTTGCTGTTGCTGGTGCTGCTGGCGTTGACGTCGCTGGGCACCGGTGCCGGCACCTATGGGTTGCCTGAGGTGGCGGGCTATCTGCTGGGTGATCCGCAGCGGGTGGCCGACGACAAGCTGGCGATGATCGTCGATACCCTGCGCCTGCCGCGCACCCTGGCGGCGCTGTTGATTGGTGCGGCACTCGCCGTGGCGGCCAGCCTGCTGCAAGGGGCAACGCGCAACCCGTTGGCCGAGCCGGGGCTGCTCGGCGTGAATGAAGGGGCCGTGCTGGCGCTGGTGATAGGCATCAGCTTTTTTGCGGTCGAGTCTACGGCGGGCTATCTGGTCTGGGCCGGCATCGGCGCGGTATGCGGCAACCTGGTGGTGCTGGCGCTGGCTTCCATGATGGGCGTGGCCAGCCCGCTGCGCCTGATTTTGGCCGGGGTGGCGCTGACGGCGGTGTTCGGCGGCATCGCCAACTATCTGCTGCTGGCCGACCGGGTGGCGCTGGATCAATTCCGTTTCTGGAATCTGGGTTCGCTTGCCGGGGTCCAGATGGGCGCGCTGGGTACGTTGCTGCCGGGCGCGTTGGCGGCCCTGGTGCTTGCGGCCCTGCTGAGCCGCCGCCTGCAGTTGATGTCTATGGGCGATCAGCAGGCGCGGGCGCTCGGGGTGTCGACCGCCTGGGTGCGTGCCGGCGTGTTGACCTCCGCATCGATTCTCACCGCTTGCGCCGTTGCGGTAGCCGGCCCCATCGGCTTTATCGGCTTTCTTGCGGCTTACTGTGGCCGGGTTATCGAGTCGGTGTCGCTGCCGCGTCAGTTGCTATTTTCGGCATTGGCTGGCGCTCTGCTGTTGATGGCGGCAGATGTGCTGGCGCGCTGGCTGATTCAGCCCTATGAGCTGCCGGTAGGCACCTTGCTGGCGGCTATCGGTGCGCCGGTGTTGATCGTCGTAGTGCTGCGCGGCGGCTTTCGTTCACTGCTGGCCGAACGCTGAGGTTACCCATGGCTGATCATTCCCGTGCAACGCCCAATGGCTTCTGGTGCCTGCGCCTGGGTGGCACCTCATTGCTGTTCAATCGCCGTGCGACCTTGCTGCTGGGGTCGGCCATGCTGGTCTTGCTGTTGACCGCTGTGGTCGCGTTGACCCTTGGCTCGGGCCAGATGAACGCCTCGCAGGTAGTGCAGACGCTGGCAGGGCAGGGCTCGCGCATGCACGAGCTGATGCTGTTTCAGATTCGCCTGCCGCGGGTGCTGGCGGTGATGCTGGCTGGTGCGGCGCTTGGGTTGTCTGGCTGTCTGGTACAGACACTGGTGCAGAACCGCCTGGCCACCCCGGACATGATCGGGGTGAACGAAGGCGCGACCATGGCCATCGTCATTTTCTCGCTGTATCTGACGGTTGGCAGCTGGCCCTGGTGGGCGGCGCCGTTGGGGGCGGTGCTGGCAGCGGCTTGTCTGTTCACCCTTTGCCGGCGACCGGGCGAGCAGGGCTATCTGTTCATTGTGGTCGGTATCGCGCTGACCGAGCTGTTTCAGGCACTGTCGGAATTTGCCATGTCATCGCAGCCGATTGCGCACCTCAGCGCTCTTTATATGTGGACCATGGGTCACTTTGCCGGACAGGGTTACCGCGTGGTGGTGCCTGTAGCGCTTTGTCTGCTGGTGTTGCTGCCGCCGGTCGCGCTGCTGCTGCGCGCACTATCGGTATTGCGCTTGGGCAGTGCAACCGCGCAGGGGCTGGGCGTGCCGGTGGTCGCGGTGCAGCTGGCGCTGCTGGGGCTGGCGATTCTGATTGCCGGGCTTGGCGCGGCGATTGGCGGGCCGGTGATCTTTGTCGGCATGGCCGCGCCCATTCTGGCCAGTTGGCTGCTGCGTTCAGGGCCCGTACCCGTTTGGCTGGCGGCCGCGCTGGGTTCGCTGCTGCTGTTGCTGGCTGACACCCTGGTGCGCGTACTGGCCGATCCGGTCGAGATGCCGGCGGGGCTGATGACACGCATTCTGGGTGGCGTCCTGTTGCTGGCATTGCTGTTGCAGAATCGAAAGAGGGTGGATTGATGACGCTGTTGCGAGTGCGGGATCTGAGCTTTTCCTATCGCCATAAGAATGGCGCGCGGCCAACCCTGCAGGATGTGTCTTTCGAGCTGCAACGGGGCAGCCTGGTTGGTGTGGTTGGACCTAACGGCTGTGGCAAGTCGACCTTGCTGAAGTTGCTGGCTGCGCAGCAAAAGGCCCAGGCCGGCGAGATACTGTTGGGCGGCCAGGCACTCGGCAGGCTGCCAACCCGAGCACTGGCGCGGCAACTGGCGTATCTGCCGCAGCGCCCGGTAGTACCCAGCGGCATTACCGTCGAGCAACTGGTGCAGTATGGCCGCCACCCGCATCAGGGCTGGCTGCGACAGTGGACCGATGAAGATCGCAGGCTGGTAGATGAGGCGATTGCCACGCTGCAGCTGCAGGCGCTGCGTCTGCGCAGCGTGGACGACTTGTCTGGCGGACAGGTGCAGCGTGTCTGGCTGGCGATGATCATGGCGCAGAACACCGAGATGGTGCTACTTGATGAGCCCACCAGCGCGCTGGATATCGGCCACCAGACCGAGGTTATGGAAGCCATTCACAGCATGGCCACCAATGGTCGTACGGTACTGATCGTGATGCACGATCTGGCCTGCGCAGCCCGTTATTGCGATCAGTTGATCGCCATGGCCGAGGGTCAGGTACAAGCCTTTGGCAGTGCCCGCGAGGTCATCAGCAAGCAACTGATCGACCGCCTTTACAACACCCAGGTTGATATTCTTGCCGCCCCCGGCGACGGCGCACCGGTCATTGTGCCCCGGCGCCTTGCGGCGGCAGCTTCACCTACCCACCCCAAGGAGTTACCCCATGTCTGATCTGCTCAAGGGTTTTGTTGCCGCAGCGACCCTGCTGCTTTGTGCGCTGCCGGCCCAGGCCCGTAGCGTGACCGATGCCTATGGCGAGACGGTCGATGTTCCCGATCAACCCCAGCGCGTTGTGGCGCTCAGCGAACTGGATCTGGACGCCATGCTGGCGTTGGGTAAAACGCCGGTTGGCACGGTTAACGGCCGCGGACAAAACGGCGTGCCTGGCTATCTGAGCGAGCGTGCGCCGCAGATCGACATTATTGGTGATCTGGGCAACGTTAACACCGAGTTGCTGCTGGAACTGCAGCCCGACCTGATTCTCACCGCCACCGACCGCCCCGAGACGCTGGAGCTGTATCGCGCCATTGCGCCGACAGTAGTAACGGCCAAACCGGGCGAGCCCTGGCAGGACAGCCTGCAGCTGATCGCCAACGTACTGGGCGAGCCGGAGGCCGCTGATGCCTTTACCGCCAGCTACCAGACTCGGGTACAGCAGGCGCGTGAAGCGCTGGCTGCTGAGCAGGGCCAGACCATGAGCATTGTGCGTTGGAACCCCAAGGGGCCGGTGTACATGCTGGAGGACTCCTTCGCCAGCCAGATCGTCAAGGAGCTGGGCTTTGTACGCCCCGAGCAGCAGCGCCAGCCCGGCTTCACCCATTCACAGGCCCTGAGTCTGGAGTCGCTGGATCTGCTGGATGCGGACTGGCTGGTGGTGGGCACCCTGGCGGGCACCGGTGAGGCCGCCGAGGCACTGAATCAGGCGCGTGATACGCCGGCATTTCAGCAGCTGGGCGCGGTCAAGGCGGGCCAGATGGCAGCGGTAGACGGCTCGCTGTGGACGTCGGTGGGTGGTCCGTTGGCCGCCATGCAAGTGATTGATGACGTCGAAAACCTGATCAAGGCCAGCGCGCGTCAATAACCCTCAGGTTTTGACAGTGCAGGCGGCTCAGGCCGCCTGCCATTCCACACTCAAGGCATCGCCTTGCTCCACCGCCACCGAGAAGCGCTCCAGGTGGTCGGTTACCACCCAGCACACGCGCTCAAGCTGAGTGTCATCATCGGCTGTGCAGTGCAGCGCCAGTTGCGCACCATCGGCCTGCATGACGCAGCGGCCGAACGGAAAGTCGGTCACACCCTGCTGCTCGTCCCAGGTGGACTCCACCTTGTGGGCAAAGTGCTTGCACAGCCGTTTGATGTAACGGCTGGCGTGGGTGGTGCTGACCTGAGCTTGCTTAGCGGGCATGCCGACTCTCTCCCTTGAAAAGCCAGCATTCTAGCAGCCACGGGGGAGGGCTCAAGCGCGGTGCTCTGCTGGCCCCGGTCAATGTGTTACAACGCGTTTGCTGCGTGCAACGCCGCAAAGGTATCCATGTCGAGCACGGCAATCAGGTTCTCCTGATCATCCAGAATCTCGTACATGACGCCCTCGGTGCCGCGAATACTGAACAGCACCAGGGTGCCGCCTTCGCCGCCGCATTCGCGGTGCGGGGTAGTGTCCGGCTGGCTGATGGTATAGCTGCCGGTGGGGCGAACTTCCTTGAGGTCACCGTTGGCGTGAAACAGGCGGTGCTCGCCACTGATCACAAAGGTGTGGTTTACCGCGCAGTGGCGGTGCAGCACGATCGGGTCGTTCTCGTGGAAGTGGAACAGCACATCGACCAGCTTGTTCGGGCGGTCGACACTCAGTACGCAGTAGTCGAAGTTGTCGAAGCCGGGTAGTTGGTTCCATTGGATATGACCTAAGCCCAGATTTTTCACGGTGACGTCCTTTGTTGTTGTGGTGCTGCTGGTTTAGCGCTGGGGTGCCCAGTCGCTGACGATGACATTGTCGGCGCGCTTGGCTCGCGCGGCCTGCTTGCGTGCGCGGATGGCGTCCACGCACTGATCCTCGTTGTTCAGAATCACGATGCATTCCAGGCACTGGATGCACTCGTCGTAGTCGATGGCGCCACTGCGCTTGATGGCGCCGATCTCGCATTTGTTGTGGCAGTGCTGGCAGGGTTGGCCGCAGGCTTTGATGCGCGTCAGCCAGGAGAACAGCCGCAGCCTGCCGAGGATCGCCAGCCCGGCGCCGAGCGGACACACATAGCGGCAGTAGAACTTGTGCACGAACAGGCCAACGCCCAATAGCAGCACGGCGTAGAGCACGAACGGCCAACTGCGAACGAACACCAGCGTTATCGAGGTTTTGAACGGCTCCACCTCGGCCAGCCGCTCGGCCAGTGTCAGTGAGTAAAAGGCAGTCGGTATCAGGCCGATCAGAATCCCGTACTTGAGCCACTGCAGGCGGTGGTGCCAGCGTTCGCTGATTTTCCACTGGCGCAGGTGCAGTTTCTTCGCCAGCCAGCTGACCATCTCCTGCAGCGCGCCGAACGGGCAGAGCCAGCCGCAGAACAGGCCGCGCCCCCAGAGAAACAGGCTGACAAAGGTGAAGGTCCAGAGGATGAAGAGCACCGGGTCCATCAGAAAAACGGTGATGTCAAAGCCGTGCCAGAGCGCGAGCAGCAGCGTGAAGATATTGACTACCGAGAGCTGGCCCTGGGCGTAGAAGCCGATAAAAAACAGGGTGAACAGCAGGAAGCCGGCACGCAGCAGATGGAAGCGCTCAGGGTGCCGGCTGATACGGTGCTGGCGGATAAACAGCACGGTAACCAGCGTCAGCGAGGCCAGCAGCACGCCAATCTGCCAGAGCCGTTGCTGCCAAATCTGCAACCAGATCGGTCTGGGTGCCGGAGCAGCGTCTACGGCCTGCACCTCGAACAGATCCGGCTCCAGCGTCAGTGCCTGCTCAAAGTGAGTTTGCTGCTCGCTGAGCGGGTTGCGACGCAGGGTGACGTTGAGCTGCAGTGCGGCCGGGTCCACCGGGTTGAAGGCGGCGTGGGTCTTGATGCGGAAAATGTTGGCGTGCCAGTCACCCGCTGGCAAGGTCAGCAGCGACAGCAGCATCCCGTTGTTGAAGTCCATGTCGTGCAGCTCGATCGCCTTGCCGTGCTGCAACAGGTTGATGCGGCTGGGCGCGGTGGCGGGGATGAAGTCCTCCGGCACATGGGGATATTGTCCGCGCGAGACGACCAATATGGCCTGCTCGCCCGGCAGCAGCTGGCTCTGCAAGTTGTCGAAGGCGTCCGCGCCGAGCAGGTTGCGCCCGGTCATGGGCGTGTTCAGGTAAGCAAAGTACAGCTCGCTGAACGGCAGCTCGGCATCCGCTGCAAAGCCCGGATACAGCACCAGGCTGCTGCCCAGAGCGCTTTCGACTGCCGCGCCCTCAAGCACCCAATGCTGCAGCAGCCCGCGCTGGCGTAACTGCGGCCAGTCGAGCGGCTCGAACAGCTCGGGGCGAGCGATGGCTTGTGGGCCCTGGGCGAAATCGGGCAGCAGCGCCCGCGCGACCGTCATGGCCGACTGCAAGACCGTCTCGTTAAGGATCACCACCGAAACGGTAGCCTTGCTGACGCCATCGATGTAGTCGACCGCAGAGCCGTCGACACTGCCGCCGTGAATGCTGCCAACCACGATGGGGGTGGCGATATTGCGACCGGCGTATTGATCAGTAAAGTCAAATAGCGATTGCTCACCGAGGCCGTGCAGAAACACCGGTTCGTGGTGTTCCTGTACCTTGACGCCGGTCAGCTTGCCGTCCGGCGTCATGCCGATCAGCAGCCGAATGGGTTTGCCGGAAAAGCCCTGCAGGCTGGAGTAGTCGGTAGATTCAAAGGCATAGCCGAGCAGCTGGTCGAGCTGAAAGGCCTGATAAACCGGCGGCGAGCCCTGCTTCTCGACCAGGCGGGTGGCACTGGGAAACAGTTGCTGCACCGCGGTCTGCCAGTCAGCCGTCTCCTGGCCCTCGGCATGCAGAGCGGAGCTGAGCAGAGATAGCAGGCAGGCCAGCAGGAGGTGGCGGGCCGATTGGCGGCGCACAGACATGGCGAATCATCCTTGTTGTTGTGTCTCCATGCTGGCGAGCAGTGGGGTGGCGGAGCCATGCAACTTAGGGGCTGAGCCGTTGCTACTTCAGTCTTAGTTCGCGCTTGGGCGGCTTATAAAGCGAGCCACTTTGGGGTAGTCTGCCGGGACCGCCTGTGCCGCTCTGCAGCGCCCTGTCGAGCCCACAGCATTAAAACAACAACGCGGATGCCAGAGCATGTCCTACGATGTCAGCCAATTGCGCAAGTTTGTTACGCCAGAGATCATTTTCGGCGCCGGATCGCGCAAAACTGTTGCCAATTACGCCTCCACTTTTGGCGCCCGCAAGGTGTTGCTGGTGTCTGATCCGGGCGTGCAGGCCGCAGGCTGGGTAGTCGATGTGGAGCAGAGCCTGCAGGCGCAGGGCATCGACTACGTGCTCTTTACCCAGGTGTCGGCCAACCCGCGTACCGAAGAGGTGATGCACGGCGCTGAGGTATACCGCGCTGCTGGCTGCAACGTGATTGTGGCGATTGGCGGCGGCAGCCCGATTGATTGCGCCAAGGCCATTGGCATTGCGGTGGCACATGATCGCCACATTCTCGAGTTTGAAGGCGTGGATACCATTCGTGCGCCTATCCCTCCGCTAATCTGCATTCCAACCACCGCCGGCACCTCGGCCGACGTATCCCAGTTTGTGATCATTTCCGATCAGCAAGAGAAGGTGAAGTTCTCGATCATCAGCAAGGCGGTGGTGCCGGATGTGTCGCTGATCGACCCGGAAACCACCTCCACCATGGACACCTTTCTGTCGGCCTGCACCGGTATCGACGCCATGGTGCATGCCATTGAGGCTTTTGTATCGACCGGCAGCGGGCCGATGACCGATGCCCACGCGCTTGAGGCCATGCGCCTGCTCAACGCCAATCTGGTCCATATGATGCGCAACCCGCAGGACCTGGCCGTGCGTGAGCAGATCATGCTGGGCAGCCTGCAGGCGGGACTGGCCTTCTCCAATGCCATTCTGGGCGCTGTGCACGCCATGTCGCACAGTCTGGGTGGCTTTCTCGACCTGCCGCACGGGCTGTGCAACGCCATTCTGGTTGAACACGTGGTGGCCTTTAACTTTGACGCCGCGCCGGAGCGCTTCAAGGTGATCGCCAATGCGCTGGATATCGACACCCGCGGGCTGACCACACCGCAGATACGCGCGCGCCTGATCCAGCATCTGATCGATCTGAAGCAGGCCATGGGGTTCCATCAGAGTCTGCGCATGCACGGGGTAAGCACCAGTGATCTGCGCACCCTGTCGCTGCACGCGATGGATGACCCGTGCATTCTGACCAACCCGCGCGAGTCCAGTCTGCAGGATGTCGAGGTCGTCTATGCCGAGGCCCTCTGACCCGCGCCGGGATGTACTCACCGGGCTGCTCGGGCTGGGGTCGCAGTCTTCGCGCAAGAGCTACTACCCTGAGCTGCTGGCCCGGCTGGAGGAGCTGGAGGCCGAGCGCAATCGCTACAAGTGGTTGTTCGAGAACGCGGTGCACGGGATCTTT
This sequence comes from Halopseudomonas pachastrellae, assembly GCF_900114765.1. GTDB lineage: Bacteria > Pseudomonadota > Gammaproteobacteria > Pseudomonadales > Pseudomonadaceae > Halopseudomonas > Halopseudomonas pachastrellae. The sequence goes on along the minus strand of NZ_FOUD01000013.1, from coordinate 63,861 downwards.
CAGGCCAGTCTGGCAAGCGGTTTGAGCACGGCCAACCGGTCGCTGGCGCGCATGCTGGGCTACCAGTCGGCGGCCGAGCTGGTGGCCGCGCGCGGCTCCTTGGGTGGGCAGTTCTTTATTGGCGGCGAGTCTGAGTTTCAGTGTATCCGTCAACAGTTGCTGCGCAAGGGCGAACTGACCGGCTACGAGACCCGGCTCGCGCGGGCCGACGGCTCTGTGATGGACGTGCGCATGAATATTCTGCTGCGCCCCGATGCCAACGACCACGTGATCGAGGCCTTTGTGGCCGACGTGACCGAGCGCAAGCAGGCGCAGCTGGCCATGCAGCAACTTAACGATGAGCTGGAGCAGCGGGTGCAACAGCGCACTCATGAGCTGGAGGGGCTGAACGAAAGCCTGCGCTACGAGATCATCGAGCACGAGCGTACCCAGGGTGAGCTACGTAAGGCGCGCGATGCCGCCGAGCAGGCCAACCGCAGTAAGGATCGTTACCTCGCTGCCGCCAGCCACGACCTGCTGCAACCGCTGAATGCGGCGCGCCTGCTAATGGCCACCCTGGGCGATGTTGCCTTGCCCGATAGCGCACGGCTGTTGGTGGAACGGTCACACACGGCGCTGGAAAGTGCGGAGGATATGCTCAGTGACCTGCTGGATATCTCGCGTCTGGATCAGCCCAACCTTAAGCCCGAGTACAGCGATTGCAGCGTAAATGAGTTGCTGCAGCCGTTACTGAGCGAGTTTGGCAGTGTGGCCGAAGCTGCTGGCGTGAGCCTGCGCGGTCGTACCTGCGCGCACGCTGTGCACACGGACTTTCGTCTTTTGAGCCGCATTCTGCGCAACTTCATCAGCAACGCCATTCGCTATACCGAGTGCGGTGGCGTTCTGGTGGGCTGCCGGCGGCGTGGCAGGGATCTGTGGATTGAGGTGTGGGATACCGGGCGCGGTATTGACCGGGCGCACTTTCGGCAGATTTTTCAGGAGTTCAACCAGCTCGACATCGGCCGCCCCGGGCAACGTCGCGGCGTAGGGCTGGGGCTGGCGATTGTCGAGCGCATCTCGCGCCTGCTCAAGGTCGAGGTACAGGTGCGCTCGCGGCTTGGGCGCGGTTCTGTGTTCAGCGTGCGTGTGCCTTTGGCCCGGCAGCCGCTGGCCACGCAGCAGCGCAGTAGTCTGGGCGCGCACTTGGCGGTGCCGTTGCAGGGGCGCCGTCTGTTGGTGATCGATAACGAGCAGATGGTGCTGCAGAGCATGCAGGGCCTGCTGCAGCAGTGGGGCGCCGATGTGCTGACCGCCGCAGACCATGAGCAGGCGCTAAGTTGCCTGCAGGGGCGAGCGCCGGATCTGGCGCTGGTCGACTACCATCTGGACGGCGGCCGCACGGGGCTTCAGGCGCTGGCGGCGTTGCGTGCGCAATTTGGTGAGGACCTGCCTGCGCTGATGATTACCGCCGATCGTACCGAAGATTGTCGCCAGGGCGCGCGTGCGCTGGGCGTTTCGGTGCTCAACAAGCCGATCAAGGCGGGCAAGCTGCGCGCTTCACTGGATACCTTGCTTTCCCCGCGTCGCTGACCGTCTTCGGCCTGCGTTAAAGAAGCGTTCGCGCCTGTTATCTGCCTGTCACCCCAATGTCTGCCAACCACCATAAAAGCTTCATGGCTTTCGGGTCGTGCTGTCATTTTTGCTCGCCATCCTGTTTGGGTTTTTACAACAAACCAAAAACCTGAGAGGAAGGAATCGATGTCCATCGAACAACGTGATCAGCTGGTGTATGTCGACAACGGGGCTGGGGATGAGCCATTGAGCACCCGTGAGATGAACCCGCTGTTCTCCAGCGTGCTGGAGGCCCGCCTGGCCCGTCGCCAGGTACTCAAGGGCAGCGCTGGCGCTGCTGCGCTGGGCTTCTTCGGTCTGGGTCTGGCTGGCTGCAACAGCGACTCCGACGATGATGATGACGCTGGTGAGACTCCGGCTGCTGACCTGCTGGGCTTTTCTGCTGTTGCCATCAGCACCGCCGATGAAATCGTAGTGCCCGAGGGTTACAGCTACCAGGTGATCATTCCCTGGGGCACGCCGATTCTGGGCAGCTTCCCGTCGTTCTCGGTTAACAACACCGGTGATGACCAGGCCGAGCAAATTGGCTCGCACCACGATGGCATGCACTTCTACCCGATCAACGACAGCTCTGAAGACGGCCTGCTGGTACTCAACCACGAGTACGTTGAGCCGCGTCTGATGCACGCCTCTGCTCAAGGTGTTTCGCTCTCCAGTGGTGCCACGCCGCCGCTGGTTGGCGGTCTGCGTCCGGCTGACGAAGTGCGCAAGGAAATGAACGCCCACGGTGTTTCCGTGGTACGCATCGTCAAGGGTGCCGACAATCAGTGGAGCGTGCAGCCCGACAGCATGAACCGTCGCATCACCGCCCTGACGCCGATGGAGATCCACGGCCCGGTTCGCGGCAGCGATTTCGTCAAGACCCTGTACAGCCCCAACGGCACCATGACCCGCGGTACGCTGAACAACTGCGGTAACGGCTATACCCCCTGGGGCACCTACATGGCTGCCGAGGAAAACTGGGCCGGCTACTTCACCAACAAGGGTGATAACCCGCGTGAGCACTCGCGCTATGGGGTGCCGAGCGGCACTGGCCGCTGGGCTTGGGAACTGGCTGACAACGGTGCTGACGAGTACATCCGCTTTGACGCCAGCATCAAGGCTGCCGACGCTACCGGTGACTACCGCAACGAGCCGGTCTGCTTCGGCTGGATGGTCGAGATTGATCCGTTCGATCCGAGCAGCAACCCGAAAAAGCGCACCTCCATGGGCCGTTTTGGTCACGAAGGTGTGGTGTTCGCTCCGGCTGAAGAAGGCAAGCCGGTGGTCTGCTACTCCGGTGATGACTCGCGCTTTGAGTACATCTACAAGTTTGTTACCGCTGCCAACTACAACGCCGCGACTGCCAACGGCAGCATGCTGGACGAAGGCATTCTGTACGTTGCCAAGTTCAACGATGACGGCACCGGCGAGTGGATGCCGCTGGTTTACGGCGAGAACGGTCTGACCGACGCCAACGGCTTCACCAGCCAGGCTGACGTGCTGGTCAACACCCGTCTGGCCGCTGATTTCATGGGCGCCACGCCGATGGACCGTCCGGAGTGGGGTGCAGTTGACCCGGCCAACGGTGATGTCTATTTCACGCTGACCAACAACACCCGTCGCAACGACAGCAACCTGAACGAAGCCAACCCGCGTGCGGCCAACAACCACGGCCACATCATTCGCTGGAAGGAAGACGGCGAGCAGGCTGCGACCACCTTCACCTGGGACATCTTCCTGTTTGCTGGTGACGCTGGTGAGAGCGGCGTTGAGAGCAACAAGGGCTCCGATCCGAATGGCAACGACCTGACTGCCGAGAACATCCTCAGCTCGCCGGACGGCCTGTGGATCGACCCGGACAGCCGTGTCTGGATTCAGATGGACAGCGGCTGGGACGACCCCTTTGGCAACTGCGCCATGCTGGTAGCCGATCCGACCACAGGCGATCTGAAGCGCTTTTTGGTTGGCCCGATCGATCAGGAGATCACCGGTATCACCATGACGCCGGACCAGAAGACCCTGTTCATCAACGTCCAGCATCCCGGTGAAGGTACTTCCGGCGCCCAGTTTGCTGCCGGTAGCTACTCCAGCAGCTGGCCGGATTACACCCCGTCCACACGTCCGCCGCGCTCGGCGACCGTGGTTGTGTGGAAGAACGACGGCGGTGTTGTCGGTAGCTGATAAGGGTTTTGTTGCGTAACAAACGGGTCAGTGCACAGCGCTGGCCCGCCTTTTTATTGGAGGTTTATATGGGTATTGGTGGAATTAGCATTGGCTCGTTGTTGATTGTGCTGGTCATCGTCATGTTGCTGTTTGGCACCAAGCGTCTGCGCAATGTGGGCAGCGATCTGGGCGGCGCGCTCAGCGGTTTTCGCAAGGCTGTGCGCGATACCGAAGAGACCCGCGATGCGCTGGCTCTGGATGCCGCCGAGCAAACGCCCGTACGCGCAGAATCGACCAGCCGTCAGGCCTGAAGGCGAGGTGCAGCATGTTCGGCAATGGCATGACGGAATGGCTGCTGGTAGCGGTAGTTGCCTTGCTGGTGCTGGGGCCCGAGCGTCTGCCCACGCTGGTACGTAGCGCGGGTCGGGCAGTCGGCAAGGTGCGGGGCATGTGGACTGACGTGCAGCAGGAGTTGAACGCCTCCCTGCCGCGGGACGAGGTCAAGGAGCTGGCCGACAACGTCCGCGAGCTGCGCGGTAAAACCAACGTCAAACAGTTTGTGCGGCGCCTGGCCGTGGATGTGGTTGATGAGGAACGCAAACAGGGCTGAGGCGCTGGTTGACGCCTCATCCCTGCTTTTTGCTTGGCTTTGTTACAGGGGAGCCGGGCAGGGCGGCATCAGGGACCTCTCGACGTTGCCGGGTATTTCGCCCGCGTTATTGGTATAGGTGCAACCAAACGCAGGGTCGGCTACGGTGGCCGGCGTCAGCCAGTCATCCCCGCCAGGTTTGACCCCGGTTTGCTCCCAGGTCAGCAGATCGGCCAGGGTTTGCGTCCATTCGGTCATGGTGAAGTCGCAGTGCCCGGGGGCGCGTATCGCACGTTGCACCAGGTTGTCTGCACTGCCCTGGTCTTCAGCCCGCTGGCGATATACCTGCTCCATCAGTATCGGTACGAACAGATCGCCAATGGTGTGCGCGGTCAGTACCGGCACGTCAAACTCGCCGTTTACCTTGGGCACCCAACGCAAGCCGTCGCTACGTAACGCGTTGACGCTGTCCACATCCGCATCGGCCTTGAGAATCGCCGCGTTGAAGTTGATTTCGTCGGTGGTCTGCGGCTGGCCCAGCTCGGTCTGGAAGCGGTAGGTCAGACCCTCGGTGTTGATCACGCTCTCCTGGAAGATGCCATCTACCGTGCCGTCCGAGCCGGCAAAGCTTTGCAGCAGATCCTGGAACCCACCGAAGGACAACGGGTAAATCGGCCGCTCGCCACCGCTGAGGTTTTTCAGCGTCTGGTACAACCCAAGCCCCTCGGTGGTCAGGCCGTTGGCATTCGGGTTGGCGTCATAATCTACCCATAGCGCAGCGCGGGCAGCGGCTACCTTGGTGGCGGCATCGGCCGGAGCAACCGGGAAGCTGTCGGCGGGCACACCGGCCAGCGCAAACAGCGCCAGGTTGTAACCGCCGAAGTAATTGAACAGCTCGGTGTCGCCAACCACCCCACAGAAGGGCGCTGCCGCCGAGTATTCGACCACGTTGTTGGCGGTGTCGAGGGTCTCGCGTTCCACCGCCGCGGCGGTGACATGGCCGCCCATGGACGCGCCGGTGATGTAGTACTTGGTAGGTTCGGCCAGCGTTCGGCCGTTCTCTGCAGCAATGTCGGTAAAGGCCAGCGCCAGGGCGTTGGTATCCTCCACGCCGGCGCGTACATCATAGAAGTTGGTGCTGTAGCTCGATGCTGCCCAGGCATAGCCGTTGTCGATCAGATACTGACGCATCGGCGGGTTGTCGACGGTCAGCGCTGCACCGGTGCCGCGGTAGCCGTGCGCCCACATCACCAGATAGCCATTCCAGTTCTCCGGTACCTCGACACGGTAGGCGGCGCCATCCAGCACACCGCTCCAGCGGCTGGTGGTGGTGTAGGGTGCGACGGGCGCCAAAGCGTCGAAGGGCAGGGCGGACTCATCAATGGTAAAGAAGCCCTGGTTGATGCGTACCTGTTGTGGCCGTGGATCAGGATCGTCGCTGTCATTGCTGCTGCCCAGGCAGCCGGTCAAGCCGATGCTGCCGACCAGAAGGGCAAGCAGCGTGGGTCGTTTGAGCGGATTCATTATTGTTGTTCTCCGTTGCAAGCTGTTTTTGTGATGGATCTTGCATTTGCCAGTAAAGCGGCCAAGGCGCTACCCGGCAAGCCTCAGGCGTGCCATTCGGAGCGGGTCGTTGCGTCTGGATTGTCAGGTATCACGCGGGGTGATCTCTGTAACTGGGTCATCACCCATTTGGGTTAGATGTCACGATTCATGGGGGCTGCAGCCTGGCTACCCCCGTTTGGGTGATGGGGGCACACGGCGATAGCCGATAGCGTCGCCCCAATCATAGGAAGCCTCTGGAATAACCTGTTCAGGGGGGTTGCTGCCTGATTGCAAATTCGTGACAATCGAGCGCAGACGAGCAGCCTGTTGCAGGCTTATAACAATAATTTTGCAAAGAAAGGTCAGTATCTTTTCATCTGCTGACCCGGCCACCCCATGTGGCCAGTTGTCTTTGCCTCGGAGAATGCATGCGCACGGTTGCCCGCCCTTCACTGGAATCTGCTGTCACTATCGTCACCGCCTTGCTGGTTTTGCTGGGCGCCTGGGTGCTGGGCCACCTGGTCTGGGCCGTGATAGCGCCGCAAAGCGTATTGCCTGCTGCCAGCTCCCTTGCCCTGGCAACCGACGCCGACAACAACACCCCGAGCTATCCCGGTTTTCGCGAGCTGGCCCTGCTGTCTCCGCTGGGCCGTGCTGACCAGCAGCGGCTGGAAATCAATGCCCCTGACACCAAGCTGAGCTGGACCCTCAAGGGCGTGCTCTCCGATCCCGACCCGGCGCGCAGCGCCGCCATCCTGGTCACCCAGGGCCAACCGGAAAAACTCTATCGCGTAGGCGCCAGCCTGCCGGGCCAAGTGCGCCTGGAGCAGGTGTTGCCTGACCGCGTCATGCTGATGCGTGACGGCCAGCTGGAAACCCTGCGCCTCAAACGCAACCAATCGGCCGGTGCCGGACGCAGCAGCAGTTCGCGGCTGGCCAATCTGCCCAGCACTGACAACAGCCAGACGCTGGCACCGGATGGTGGACTGGCGCGCATTGATCGCGATGCCTGGCTGAACGATCCGCAACGCTTTATGGAAGTGATCAGCGCCAACCCGGTGATGGTGGATGGCGTGATGTACGGTCTGGAGGTCTCGCCCTCGCGCAATGTGCGTGAGTTCGAGGCGGCGGGCCTGAAGGGGGGGGATGTGATTACCGACGTGGATGGCACGCCGGTATCGCAGATCGAGGATTACCGCGACATTTTGCGCGAGTTGACGGACGCCAGTTCGGTCACGCTCTCGCTGGAGCGTGACGGTGAACCGATGAACATAACGATTACGATGGATTGATACAGATGTCGATGCAGTTTCGGAAGCAGCGGCTGGCGTTGGCGCTGGCATTGGGGTTGGGGGCGCTGAGCGGTCCGCTGGCGGCACAGACCGCAGGGGCAGCGGCAGACGGGGAGGACCTGGTCCTCAACCTGCGTGATGCGGACATCAACGGCCTGATCGAGATAGTCAGCCAGGAAACCGGCATCAACTTTATTGTTGACCCTCGCGTGCGTGGTGAGGTCAACGTGGTGTCTGGTCAGCCGATTCGGCGCGACGAGCTCTACGACATCTTCCTTAGTGTGCTCAAGTCCCAAGGGTTTGCCGCTGTGCGCGGCAGCGACGGGTTGGTGCGTATCGTGCCTGAGGTGCAGGCCAAGGAGAACGAGGTCGCCACCCTTGGAGACAACACGCCCGGTGACGAATACATCACCGAGGTGCTGACGGTAAACAACATGGATGCCGGGCAACTGGTGCGTATCCTGCGGCCGCTGGTGCCCAAGGGCGGGCACCTGGCTGCGGCGGCCCAGTCCAACTCGCTGGTGATTGCCGATACGGCGGCCAACGTGCGCCGTATCAAATCGCTGATTTCGCGCATTGATCGCGAATCAATGGAAGACTTTGAAGTGCTGCCGCTGCAGCACGCTTCGGCGCTGGATGTGGTGCGCATCGTTCAGGGGCTGGATTCCAATGCCCCGGCCGAAGAGTTTGCCCGCGGCCCCAAATTGATTGCCGACGAGCGCACCAACTCGGTCATTCTGCGCGGTGACCCGGAGGCCCGTGCCGGCCTGCGCGCCGTGGTTCGTCAGTTGGATGTGGCTGGCAACCAGGGCAACACCCAGGTGCATTATTTGCGCTACGCCAAAGCCGAGGAGGTGGCCGAGGTATTGCGCGGCATCGCCGAGGGGCGCGAGCGCAACAACAGCAGTGGCTCGGTGGGTAACAGCGGCATGAGCTCCTCCAGCACCAGTGGCGGCACCAACCTGGCCGAGCAGAACCGGGTACGTATCGAAGCCCACGAGAGCACCAACTCGGTCGTGATCTATGGCCCGGCGGAGCTATCGCGCGAGTTGTCCTCGATTATTCGCCAGCTGGATATCCGCCGCGCTCAGGTGCTGGTTGAGGCGGTGATTGCCGAGGTGTCCTATGACCGCGCCAAGGAGCTGGGCGTGCAGTGGGGCATCGGCAGCGAGGATTCGGGCGTCGGTATCATCAACTTCAACCGCAATGGCAACGGCATCGTTGACCTTGCCGCCGGTGTGAACGCCTTCCTGGAAGGGGACGTGAGCACCCCGCCGTCGCTCGGCAACGGCATTAGCCTGGGCGGTATCGGCAGCATTGGCAGCACCCAGATTGCCTTGCTGGTCAACGCCCTGCAGGGCGACACCGCAAGCAACATCCTGTCCACGCCCAGCCTGCTGACGCTGGATAATGAAGAAGCCGAAATCGTCGTCGGCCAGAACGTGCCTTTTATTGTCGGCCGCTCGGTGGAGGATTCCGGGCAGGCATTTGACACCATTCAGCGTGAAGATGTGGGTATTACCCTTAAGATCCGTCCGCAGATCAACGAGGGCGACGCCGTACGCCTGGAGATTGCCCAGGAAGTATCCCAGATCGCACCCGGGGTCAGCGGCGCGGCAGATATCATCACCAACAAGCGCAGCCTGACGACCCATGTGATGGTCGATGACAACCAGATGATCGTGTTGGGCGGCCTGATTGACGACCAGATGATAGAAACCACCGACAAGGTGCCGGTACTTGGCGATGTGCCGGGGCTGGGGCGCTTGTTCCGCTATGACACGGCCTCGCTGCAAAAGCGCAACCTGATGGTCTTCCTGCGCCCGGTGATTGTGCGGGATTCGGCCGTCGCGCAGAGCCTGACCCACAGCAAGTACAGCTATATTCGTGACCAGCAGGTGGCCGAGCAGAATCGTCGCGGGCGCCTGGATGTGGGCGATGGCGTGCCGATTCTGCCTGACTGGAACTACCTGCTGACGCTGCCGCCGCCGTTTGAAAACGCCATGCAGGGTACGCCTCCGGCGAGCATCAGCGCGCCGCCGGCTGCGAGCGGGGACTGATCATGAGCGAGTCGGACATCCTCTCCGAGGTGGCGCCTGCCAGCGCGCCGACCGACACCGGTTACCGCTTTGCCCGGCGGGTCGGGGTATTGACCGGCAGCCTGCGTGACGACGGCCAGATGGAAGTCTTTGTGCGCGCCGACTGCGATCCGCAGGGCCTGCTGGAGCTGCGTCGCCGTTTGGGGCACCCGCTGCTGCCGGTGGTGCTGGACGATGACAGCTTTGCTGCGCGCCTGCGTGATCGCTACGAGCGCTCGGCCAATGACGCCATGCAGTTTGTCGAGGGGCTGAGCGATGATGCTGACCTGCTCTCGGTTGCGCAGTCGCTGGCCGAGCCTGAAGACCTGCTGGAATCCCAGGATGAGGCGCCGATCATTCGTTTGATCAACGCGCTGCTGTCCGAGGCGGTCAAGGAAAATGCGTCCGATATCCATATCGAACCCTTTGAAAACCGCCTGTCGATTCGCCTGCGGGTCGACGGTGTGCTGCGTGAGGTACTGGAGCCGCCGCGCGCGCTGGCGCCGGTGATCGTCTCGCGCATCAAGGTCATGGCCAAGCTGGATATCGCCGAAAAACGCCTGCCGCAGGACGGCCGTATCGGTCTGCGACTGGTTGGCCGGGCAGTTGATGTGCGGGTCTCGACCTTGCCGTCCGGGCACGGCGAGCGGGTGGTACTGCGTCTGCTCGACAAGCAGGCTGGTCGCCTGGAACTGCGTCAGCTGGGCATGTGCACCGAGCACTACGACGCCATGGAGCGGGTAATCAGTCGGCCCCACGGCATCGTGCTGGTAACAGGCCCCACCGGCTCCGGTAAAACGACGACCTTGTACTCGGCGCTGATGCGTCTGAATGACCGCAGCCGCAACATCCTTACCGTCGAAGACCCGATCGAGTACTACCTCGACGGCATCGGCCAGACGCAGATCAACAACAAGGTCGACATGACCTTTGCCCGTGGCCTGCGCGCTATTTTGCGCCAAGACCCGGACGTGGTGATGGTGGGTGAGATCCGTGACGTGGATACCGTGCAGATCGCCATTCAGGCCAGTCTGACCGGCCACCTGGTGTTCTCTACCTTGCACACCAACACCGCTGTCGGCGCCATTACCCGTCTGCGTGACATGGGCATTGAACCCTTTCTGCTGTCCTCGACCTTGAACGGCGTACTGGCCCAGCGGCTGGTGCGCACCCTGTGCCCGGATTGCCGCGAACCGCATCAGGCCAGTGCCAGCGAATGCCGGCTGATGGGTGTACCGGCCGAGCAGCCGCCAACGCTGTATCGCGCGACCGGCTGCGCTGCCTGTAACGGCACCGGCTATCGCGGGCGGACGGGTATCTATGAGCTGGTCGAGATCGACGACACCCTGCGTGGCCTGATTCATGACGGTGCCAGCGAACAGGCGATGGTACGTCACGCTCGACTGGCGCAGATGGGCATTCGTCAGGATGGTCTGCGCCGCGTGCTGACTGGTGATACCACCCTGGAAGAAGTACTGCGCGTGACGCGGGAGGACTGAGGGTGCCTGCCTTTGAATACACCGCACTGGATGGCGCTGGCCGCACCCGCAAGGGGGTAGAGGAGGGTGACTCGCCGCGTCAGGTGCGCAGTCGCCTGCGCGAGCAGGGGCTTACGCCGATGTCGGTCAACCAGGTCGCCGAGCGTCAGGCGCTGCTGCGTATGCCGGTTTTTCAGCAGCGCATCAAACCGCTGGAGCTGGCGCTGGCGACCCGGCAGATGGCGACCTTGGCGCGCGCTGGTCTGCCAATAGAAGAAGTACTGGCTACCGTCGCCCGGCAAAGCGAATCGCCCCGGGTGCGCTCGGCGCTGACCGCGGTGCGCACTCGCGTGATGGAAGGCTTGCCGCTGGCCCACGCGCTGGGTGAATTCCCGTCGGTCTTCCCGGTGATCTACCGCACCACTATTGCAGCCGGTGAACAGGCCGGCCGTCTGGACCTGGTGCTGGAGCGGCTAGCTGACAACGTCGAGGCGCAGAACGCCATGCGTCAGAAGATTCAGCTGGCGATGTTCTATCCGGCGATTCTGACCTGCGTGGCACTGCTGGTGACTGTGGCGCTACTGACCTACGTAGTGCCGGAGGTGGTCAAGGTCTTTGACGGCATGAACCAGGAGCTGCCGCTGTTGACCCGCTCGCTGATAGCCGTCAGCGACACCCTGCGGGACTGGGGCATTCTCATTCTGCTGGTGCTGGTGGGGCTGGTTTATGGCGCGCGCACGCTGCTGAAAAAGCCGGCCTACCAGCGCCGCTGGCACGACTTTCTACTGCGCCTGCCACTGATCGGCCGCCTGACCCGAGGCCTCAACACCGCTCGCTTTGCCCGGACCCTCAATATTCTGGCGGGTAGCGGCGTGCCTCTGCTCGATGCGCTGAATATGAGCGCCAGTGTGATCTCCAACCTGCCCATGCGCGAGGCCGTGTCTGCTGCCGCCCAGCGGGTGCGCGAGGGCGCCGGGGTAGGGCTGGCGCTGGAGCGCAGCGGCTACTTTCCGGCGATGACCCTCAGCCTGATCAAAAGCGGCGAAAGCAGCGGCACCCTGGACAGCATGCTGGAGCGCGCTGCCGAAACCCAGGAACGCGAGCTGGAAGCGCGTATCGCGATGGTAATGGGGGTATTTGAGCCCCTGCTGATTCTGACCATGGGCGCAGTGGTGCTGGTAATTGTGCTGGCCATTTTGCTGCCTATCTTTGAACTCAACCAATTGGTGAACTGATGATGTCCCACAAGCAATCCCTGGGCCGCGCGGCGCAGCGCGGTTTTACGTTGATCGAGGTCATGGTGGTCGTGGTGATCCTCGGCATTCTGGCCGCCGTGGTGGTGCCGCGGGTCATGGACCGCCCGGATCAGGCGCGTACGACCAAGGTGCAGAGCGATATCCGCGCTATCGAAAGCGCACTAAACCTGTATCGACTGGACAACTTCGGCTATCCCACCACCGAGCAGGGGCTGCGTGCGCTGGTGCAGCGCCCGACCGGCCAGGATGCGCCGCGCAACTGGCGTGACGGTGGTTATCTGGACCGCCTGCAGCAGGACCCCTGGGGTAACGACTATCAGTACCAGACCCCGGGTCGCGACGGTCGCCTGTTTGACCTCTACAGCTATGGCGCCGATGGCCGTGCCGGCGGTACGGACAACAACGCCGATATCGGCAACTGGAACCTGGACCAGAATCAGAACAGCGAACGTTGATGTCAGCCTCTCCCGCCCGTCGGCCGGCGTCTGCCGCCAGTGCCGGCTTTACCCTGATCGAGGTCCTGGTGGTGCTGGTGCTGATCGGCGTCATTGCCGGCCTGGCGACCCTGTCGCTGGGTAACGGCGCGGAGCGGGAGCTGCGCAAGGAGAGCGATCGCCTGGCCGCGGTATTGCGTCTGGCGCGCGACGAACTCCTGATCAGTGGGGGCAACGAGCGGGCGCTGGGGTTACGGCGTGACAGTTACAGCGTGCTGGATCTGGTGTTGCTGGATGACGCCAGCCGTGAGTGGCGGCCCGTACAGGACCCGCAGCTCGGCCCGCACTGGCTGACCGAGGGGCTGATCGAGCTGGACTTTGAGGCCGACGAGCAGGCTGGCCGGCTGTCCGGCAGTACCACCTGGACACCCCAGATACGCCTGGGCAATACCGGCGAAATGACGCCGGGGCTGATTGTGCTGACGGAAACCAAGGGCGATTTGAAGCGCTATATCAGGACCGACCTGAACGGCCAGATCGAGGTATTCAGTGAACGCCCGTAAGGACGCCGGTTTTACCCTGATCGAAGTGCTGGTGGCGCTGACCATTCTGGCCGTGGCGCTGGCTGCGCTGGTGAAAGCGGGTAGCGACCATGCGCGCAACAGTGCCTATCTGCAGGAGCGTACCCTGGCCCATTGGGCTGGCAGCAACCTGCTGGCCGAGTACCAATCCGGCATGCGGCCAGCCAGCGATGGCGATCTGCGTGGGGATACGACCATGGGGCCGTACCAGTTTGGTTACCAGGCCAGCATCAGCGATTACACGGCCAAGGCGCCGTTTCCGTTGCCGGCGGTCAAGCGTATCGATATTCGGGTATGGCTGATGCCCGGCGGCGAGACTGAACAGCGGGCGCTGGTCAGCGGGTTTGTCCTGCCATGAGGCGGCAACAGGGTTTCACCCTGCTGGAGCTGCTGGTGGCGATGGCCGTGTTCGCGATCATGAGTGTGGTTGCCTATCAGGGGCTGCGTTCGGTGCTGCAGGTGAACGAGGTCAGCCGTGAGCACGCGCAGGTATTGGCGGACCTGCAGGTCAGTTTGAGCGTGCTGGAGCGCGACTTGTCGCAGTTGGTGGATATCCGCGTACGTGACGAGTTTGGCGATCGCCTGCCGCCGCTGCGCCTGGTGCCTGGCTCCGACGATTACCCGCTGTTGGAGCTGGTACGAGCCGGCGCTGGCGGCACCGAGCGTTTGCGGCGCACGGCCTGGCGCTTGACTGAGCGGGGGCTTGAGCGTGATCTGTGGCCCGGTGTGGATATCGCTGATGCAGATAGCCGTCGCATGCAGCCGTTTGCCGAGCTGGTGGGCGAAGAGGAGAAGTTGGGTGTGGACAGCGGCTTTCATTTCATCGTGCGTGGCGCCAGCGGACTGGAGCGGGTCGACAGCTGGCCGCAGGCCGATCAGGACCCGCAGTCCAGCCAGTTGCCGTTGGCCGTTGAGGTGGTGCTGGAGTTGCCGCGCCTGGGGCAGATTCGGCGCCTGATTGCGGTGAGCCAATGAAGCGCCAACGGCAGCAGGGCGTAGCCCTGATTACCGCGCTGCTGATTGTCGCGCTGGCGGTGACGGCCGCCGTGGGCATGGCCATGCGCGGGCAGGCGGACATTCGCCGCAGCAGCGCCGTGTTCGAGCGCGACCTGTCGCGGGAAATTGCCCTCGGCGCAGAAAAAATGGTGCTGCAGATTCTGGAGCAGGCCGATGGCCCGGACGATCTCATCTGGGACACCTGTCTGTCGCCGGTGTTGCCCTTTGAGGTGGATCAGGTGCAGCTGCAGGCCACGCTGGACGACATGCGTTGTCGCTTCAATCTCAACGCTCTGGCCGGTGGTGACGAACGGCAGTTGGCGCTGTTCGCGCAACTGGTGGATCGGGTCGGCCGTGACAGTGGTGTGAGCATGCCGCCAGGCAGTCAGCTGGCGCTGGCGGTGAGTGACTGGATGGATCCGGAAACCGATGACGCGGTGTATCAGCTGGATATCCCGCCGCGCCTGTCGGCCAATCGCACCATGCTGGTGGCATCGGAACTCAACGCTGTCAGCGGCATGACCAGCGAGGCCTGGCAAGCGCTGGCGCCCTATGTGACGGCCTATCCGTCGGATCAGAGCCCGATTGATCTGGAGCGCAGCAGCGATCTGATGCAGGAGGTGTTTGCCGAACAGGGGGCCGGCGGTGACGCACCCTGGTTCATGCGTCTGCAGATAGTGGCCAGCTTCGGCGAACGACAGTTTTATCAGTGCACACTGCTGGATGCGCCAAATGGCAAGGTAGTGTTGCGCGAACAGACGGCCTGCGAGCCGTGACAACAACAGGAATGCGTGCATGTTGATAGTGCTTTTGACCGCAGTAGCCGCTGCCTCCGAGCAGGACGGGCCATTGCATTGGTGGCGCCTGGGGCGGGAGGGGCAACCCCTTGAGCAAGGCTGCGACAGCCTTGGCGTTTTGCGCCAGCGCTTTGCCGCAGAGCGGGTGCGCGCGTTGTTGCCCGAGGGCGTCGGGCTGCACCGGGTGACGCTACCGGGCCAGCGCGCCGCCGCCCTGCGTGCAGCGTTGCCCTACGCATTGGAAGAGCGCCTGAGTCAGGAGCTGGACGACCTGCACATCGTCATGGGGCCCAGACGCAGCGATGGCCGCGTCAGCGCTGCGGTTGTAGAACACAGCGTTATGACCGCTTGGACCGAGCGCTTTGCCCAAGCCGGTCTGCGGGTTGAAGCGCTGTTGCCGTTGGCGGCGCTGTACGCTGACCAGGCGCCGAGTCAGGGGCTGCGCCTGCAGGCCCTGGACTGGCCACAGGCGCCGGGCTGGCTGGTCTGCGCCGGTGATGAGGAGCCGGTGTTGCTGGAGCAGGCGCTGCTGCCCTTCTGGCTGGGCAACCGCCTGCAGACGCTGGCACCCGAGCAGCGGGTGCTGGAGGCGCCGGCTAGCGAAGTTGACGCCTTGCAGGCGTGCCTGCCTGCCGACACCCGACTGGTAACCGCACCACCCACAGAGTCCGCTGTGAGTCTGCAGCAGCAACTGAGCGCTGCGGCACCTTTCAACCTGCTGACCGGCCCTTATGCGGTAAGTATGGCGGCGCCGCCCTGGCGTAAATTGCGCCCGGTGATGGCTGCAGCCGGTGTGGTCCTGCTGCTCTCCATTGGCTGGCTGGGCGCCGAGCGCGCGGCTCTGGTTGAAGAGCGCGACGCCCTGCGCAGCCAGATTGATGCAACCTTTTCCCGCGCCCTGCCGGGCGCACGCATGCAGGACCCGCTGGTGCAGTTTCAGCAGCAACTGCAGGGCTCCAGCGGCCAGGTCCAGGCCGGTGCCGGCATGCTGTTGCATGCCTTCTTTGCCAGCGTGAAGGGGCAGGCCGGAGTGGAAATACGCCAGTTACGCGGTAGCGTCGATGCGCTGGATGTCGAGTTGAAGGTGGTCAGCTTTGCCGAGCTGGAAAAGCTGCGTGCGGCCTTGGCGGGCAGCGCGGGTATTACCGAGAGCCTGGAGGGCGCCGACTCGGAAAATGGCGGCGTCAGCGCACGGATACGTATTGCAAGGAGTGAGTCATGAAGGCCTGGTGGGCGGGGCTGGCCGCCAGAGAGCGGTTTATTCTCATGGGCGGCGGCGTGATTCTCGCGCTGATTGTTGTCTGGGTGGCCATTTGGGAGCCGCTGGTACAGGGGCGCAGTGCGTTACGGGCCGAGGTTGCATGGCTCTCAGCTGAAGCTGTGTGGATGGATCAGGTGGCTGATGATGTCCGTCGCCGCGCCCGCCTGGCACCCGCGTCCGCTGGCGCACCGGCCCAGGGCTCGGTGCTGACGCTGATTGAGGTGTCCGCCAACGCGGCAGGGCTGCGTCAGGCTCTGACCCGCGTGCAACCCGAAGGTGATGGCGCGCGACTGAGCTTTGACCAGGTGGGCTTTGATTCGCTGATGAGCTGGCTGGCCGACCTGGAGCTGCGCCAGGGCTTGCAGGTGTCGCAATTGTCCATCGACGTGGCAGAGGCGCCGGGCCAGGTCGCCGCCCGTATTCTGGTGGAGCGTGGTCAATGAGCGGCTGGATACGAGGCAAAAGGTTGTGGTTGCTGGCGACGCTGGTGTTGTTGGCGACCCTGCTGGCCAATCTGCCGGCCACGCTGGTTTGGCAATCGTTAAAAGGGTATCTGCCAACCCGCGTCGAGCTGACCGGGTTGCGGGGCACGCTGTGGCAGGGTGAGGTGGCGCGCATGCAGGTTGCGGGCATTGATCAGGGCGCCCTCAGCTGGGACTGGCAGCCGGGTGGGTTGCTGCGTGGTGAAGTGGTACTGGACCTCAGTTGGCAACCACGCAAGGGCCAGGTGCGCGCACTGGTTCGCGCAGGGCTTGGCAGCATCACCCTTGAGCAGGTCAACGGCTATCTTGATGCGGCCAGCATGGCGCAGGTCAACAAGGCGCCCTTTGTACTGCAGGGCGACTGGTTGCTGGATATCAGTGAGCTACAACTGCAGGATTTTCGAGAAGTAAGCCGGGCGACCGGGCGCATTGGCTGGCAGAATGCCGGGGGCGGCTTACCCAACCCGCTGGCGCTGGGTGACCTGGGTGCCAAGTTGAGCCAGGACAATGGCTGGCTGGTGATGACGCTGGCCGACAACGGTGGCCCGCTGGGCCTGCAGGGTACTGCCCGCTGGCAGCCGGCGGCACCATTGAAACTGGATACGCGCCTGCAGGCACGCCCGGAGGCTGATTCCTCGCTCGCTGAGGGGCTGAGCCTGCTCGGGCGTCCGGACGCCGAGGGTTGGATACGCTGGCGGGCTAATTTGCAATGAGCAAGGAGTGGAGTATGGGAGCGGTGGTGCGATCTGCCGGAGTGATGGCATTGGCGCTGGTGTTGGTTGGTTGCGCCGGTAACCGGGTAAACCAGCCGAGTGAGTCGTCGCTGGCTGATCTGCGGGCGCGGCTGAGCATGGGGCAGTGTACGCCGGACCTGACTGCCCAGGTGATCGCCGCGCAGCAGGCGCCGCTGCATCTTGAGGCAGCCTATCAATGCCTGACCAATGCACGTCTTGAGCTCAGCGAGCAGTTGCTCAGCGATTATCGGAACAGCTTCGCTCAGCGAGCAGATCAGGATTATGCGGCCTACCTGGCGGCGTTGATCCCCTATGCGCGCTTCGAGCTGGCGGCGGGTGACAGTCAGCAGCGGTTGGAGCAGGGGCGCGCGGCCCATGGCCAAATGGTTGCCTTTGTAAGAGCCTATCCGCAATCACAGTATCGCAGTGAGCTGGCTGAGCGCATGGAGTCCATTTTGCAGGGCATGGCGCAGGCCGAATATGACCTGGCGCTGGTGGATGCCGAGCACGGACAGCAGGCGCGCGCTGAGCGTCGCATGCGCTATTTGCGGGAGAATTATCCGCGTACTCCCGCGGCAACCTCAGCCATCGCCTGGTTGATCGATCAGCGTAGCGCTCAAGACTGATTTACCCCTTCCGAGTCAAGCGTTTTATTGCCTGTTTTGCTCAAAATTTGCCCTAGATCAGGGCTGGCGTCCCCAAGTTTGTGCACAAGCTTGGGGCGTGCTGTCATGAATTCGTCAAGTATGGATCTAAGTGATTGATATTCTTGCGAGCAAAATAAGTCATTGATTTTAAAGGGGAAAAAATAGGTTAAATTTTAACCATTCTGAGCGGGTGGCCCAGTCCCTATAGCTTTGAGGTGCTTTTGATCAGGCTATCCACAAAGTTATCCACAGATATTGTGGATAGCTCTCTGTAACCCTTGTAGTGGCGGGCTTGCGGGGTTTTTAGCGGGTCATTGGTCGCTGCAGTCTGGGGTTGTACGAGCCTTGCTCGGGAGCAAAAACGAGGGCAGTGGGAGGCCGGGCCCGTCTGCGCATCTCGGCACAGCCGGGCCCGGTCGGTAAGCCTCGACACGGTGGTCTGGCGTTACTCGGTCTTAGACACCCTGCGGGATGTCCTCGCCACCCAGGGCGTTGGTGAGCGAGGGGATCAGTTCACTGAGTGTGCTGGACATGATGGTGAAGCTGGCGTCCAGTTGGCTGAGCATGTCGTCGCCGCCATTTTCCTCTGCTTCGTCGCGCAGCAAGTCTTCGAACTTCACGCGCTTGAGTGTCAGCTTGTCGTCCAGGCTGAAGCTGAGTTTTTCCTGCCATTGCAGCATCAGCTGGCTTACCTGCTTGCCGGCGCTCAGGTGCAGCTGGATTTCGTCGCTGGCCAGATCCTGACGCTTACAGCGCACCACGCCGCCGTCTTCGCTGGTATCCCGCAGTTCACAATCGTCGCCGATCTGCAGTTGCTCTGGTGCCTGGTTTTCCTTCACCCACTGGGTCATGCAGGCGGCAGGCGCGATTTTTACGTTCAGGGGGCGCACGGGCAGGGAGCCGGTGCACTCGCGCAGCAGGCTGAGCAGGTCTTCGGCGCGCTTGTGGCTGGAGCTGTCCACCGCGATCCAGCCTTCGGCCGGGCAGATGCAGGCAAAGGTGGTCTGGGTGCGGGTAAAGGCGCGCGGCAGCAACGACATGACGATCTCGTCCTTGAGCGTGTCGCGCTCTTTCTTGTAGACCTTGCGTGCGTCGCGGTTCTCGATTTCCTCGACCTTCTCGGCCAGCGCCTCTTTCACCACGCTGCCCGGCAGGATGCGTTCTTCCTTGCGCATCGCGATCAGCCAGTAGCCATTGCTGACCTCTACGCGGTTTTCCGAATGACGTCCCCAGGGCGTGGTCCAGCCAAGGGTATGGGTCTCCTGGCTGGCGCAGGGGCGGGCGGCTTTCTGTTCGAGCGCATCGACCAGCTCGGATTCGCTGAAGGGGACGGGTTGGCTGAAGCGATAGATGAGCAGGTTACGAAACCACATGGTGCTGTCCTTTCTGTTGCTAAGGTCTTGGGAAGCAACAAGCAAAGGAACCGCCTCGGCCATTATTGGGCGGGTTGGTTCGATTGTGCTTCCCGGGGAAAGCGCCCAATAGTGCCTCAGCCATCGGTTGGCAGCCAGTGTTTCCGGGGGTTGGAATAAGATATTGAAATAACCTGAATTTTTTTTTGAAAAAGGTGTTGCCAGATCCGGAAAAGCTCCCTAGAATGCGCACCACTTCGAGAGCAAACGGGTGATTAGCTCAGCTGGGAGAGCATCTGCCTTACAAGCAGAGGGTCGGCGGTTCGATCCCGTCATCACCCACCACTCGAGAAGAATAGCGCAGCGGTAGTTCAGTTGGTTAGAATACCGGCCTGTCACGCCGGGGGTCGCGGGTTCGAGTCCCGTCCGCTGCGCCATTTCCCCCTCCTGCAGTACTCTTGTTTTATCCTGTTTTCCCGCCTTCGGTACAGATTCACATTCGTTGTTGTCCCGGTAGCCTGCACCTGCAAGCCCTGTTAAGCTGCCTGCTTACTCTTTCGCCCGTGTCGGGTCTGTCTATTGAGGTAAGCATGAAGCGTAATTTGCTGGCAGTCAGCGTTGCAGTCGGTGTTCTTGTTCTGGCCGGGTGCGACAAGGAAAAACAACCGGAACTCACCACCCCAATCCAGCAAGCCTCCTACGGCATCGGCCTTAACATGGGCCAGAGCCTGTTGCAGGACGGTCTGGACGATATCGATCCGCAAGCACTGGCCCTGGGGCTGCAGGACGCCCTTGGCAAGCAGGAACAGCGGGTAGGTGATGAAGAGCTGACCAACGCCTTCAATGCGCTGCAGCAGCGCGCTCAGGAGCGCGCAGAGGCGCTAGCCAACGAAGCCCTGGATGCCAACAAGCAATACCTGGAAGAGCATGCCGCCAAAGACGGCGTGACCACCACTGCCTCAGGCCTGCAGTACGAGGTTGTGACCTCGGGTGATGAAGACGCAGCGCAGCCGCAGGCAGACGATGTTGTTGTCGTGCACTACGAAGGCCGTCTGGTTGATGGCACCGTGTTCGACAGCTCGCTTGAGCGTGGCGAGCCGGCAGAGCTGCCGGTTGCTGGTGTGATCCCGGGTTGGGTTGAAGTGCTGCAGCTGATGCACGTTGGTGACAAGTGGACCGTCACCGTTCCTGCCGAGCTGGCTTACGGCCCGCGCAGCCCGAGCCCGGTAATCCCGCCGAATTCCATTCTGGTGTTTGATATGGAGCTGGTCTCCATCAAGTCACAAGAAGAGTGATCCGGTAACACGTCGAAACGCCCGAGGCAAGGCCTTCGGGCGTTTCAGTGTTACTGTTATGCACATTTTTCGGTAACACTCGCTATTTACTTTCCCCCGCTTTTCTGGGTTCCCTCCTTCGCCGTAACTGACTGAAAAACATGCAAATTTTTCATTGGTTAAAATATGCGCGGATTGTCTGCAGGCGCATATAAACGGGCGTTTGAGGCAGTTTTCCTGATTTTCTTCACAGAGTTATCCACAGATCCTGTGGGTAACCTGGCATCACTGGTATCGATTGAGAATCTGCTGGATCTGGCCGCGTGCCAGCAGCTTGTCGATGGCCTCGACCAGATCGGCGCTGCCGGCGGTCGTCTTGGGAGCAGCGCAACGCAAGGCAAAGTGCTCCAGTGGCCAGTCGCTGACGCGAATGTCTGCCGGGTGCTTGTGCAGTTGGTAGCTAAGGGCCCGGCGCAGGTCGATGCTGGCGTCCAGGCGGCCACGCTCGAGCATCTTCAGGCGTGTTTCTATATTGCGGACATCGCGCCTTACCAGGTCACCGCGCTCGAACGCGCGCGTCAACTCGCTGCTGTAGTGATAGCCGATGGTGGTGCCTACCAGCGCGCCTTGCAGGCTGGCCAGGGTTTGTGGCGCGGGCTGACTGGCAGGGGTGGCCAGTACGTCGGCATCTTCATAGAGTACGGCTGACCAGTGCAGCAGCTCGGGTTGGCTGTGCCACTGGGGCTGGGTGTTGCAGATCAGGTGAATGCGCCCGCTTTTGAGCGCGTCCTCGATGCGGTTGTTGGGCACGGCGACAAAGGACAGCCTGCGGCCCAGGCTGGCGGCCACCAGCTCGCCCAGGTCACGGGTGACGCTGTTGTCCAGCTCCGCGCCTGTCATCTCGACGTAGGGAGGCGGATCGGAAGGTGAGTAGCCCCAGACCAGCGGCTCGGCCAGCAAGCCGGTGCTCCAGCCCAACAGCGGGATAAGGCAGCGAATCATCAATCTCACGACAGCCTCGCAAGCACGGTTCTGCTTTCAAGCATAGAACATTGGTGGCAATCAGTTGCAGAGGTTGAGCGGCGCGTCCTCTTCGCGCTGGGGCTGCCCGGGATGCTGCAGGACCACACTGAAGCCGCGCTGCTTCTTGGCGTCGTGCTTGGCGCGGGAGGCCAGTTCGGCCAGACGCGCGGCGTCATACAGGTTGGCCTGGTGTCCGGGCAGGGAGATGACACCAATCGAGAGATTGAGCAGGTCGTGGTGTCGCCACTTGCCTTCGCGGTCCGGGGCGGTGAAGCCGTTGGCCTGAATGTGCTCGTCGCGGTACAGCGTGCGGCACAGTTGCTGGAAGCGTTGGTCCAGCTGCTGCAGGCGGACGTGCCAGTCGTCGCTGCGCATGACCAGCATAAAGTCGTCGCCACCGATATGACCGACGAAGTCGCAGCGCGGGTCGCAGAGTTCACGCAGCAATTGGGCCAGCCCCAGCAGAATCTCGTCGCCCTTGCCGTAGCCATAGATGTCGTTGAAGGGCTTGAAGTTGTCCAGGTCGAGGTAGCACAGGCGTGCGTCTACCTGGCGCTCCAAGAGGCGCTGCAGGCACTGCTGAATCGGGATATTGCCGGGCAGCAGGGTCAGGGGGTTGGCGTGACGCGCCTGCTGCAGCTTCAGCTCGGTGATCTGGCGCAGCACGTCTATGCCTCGACCGAGCCCCTTGTAGATGCCCTGGTCAACGATGATGAAGTCATCTTCCAGTCGCTGTCTGGCTCGGCTGGTCAGCAGGCGACTGACCCGCTGCAGGCTCTGGCGGATATCTACGATCAGGCAGTCCGGGTCCATCAATTGACGGATCGGCTTGCGGCTGTAGATCTCCTGGCCGAAGGGCTTGAGCATGGTCTGGCTCAGGGCGTGCCGCTGAACTGCGCCAATCGGGCGCTGTTGCTCATCGACCACCGCCAGGGTGTTCAGAGTGGGCTGCTGCTGGAAGCACTCCAGTACGGCTTGTACCTTGGTATGTTCGGGCACGCCGCTGACCGGCAGCAGCAGGCTGTGAATAGGGGCGTCGTCGTTGCCGCTGGTTTGCCGCTGATCCAGTATCGCGCTCAGTTTGCTGTCGTTCAGCTCGGGGTGGCTGTCGGGGCGCCCGAGCAGGTAGCCCTGTACCCAATCGATGCCGATGTCGGACAGCACAGCGAGCTCTTCCTGTTGCTCAATGCCTTCGGCGATGACCTGGGCGCGCGACGCTTTGGCCATCTGCAAAATGGAGCTGACGAATTCCCGTTTTACCGGGTCGCGGTGAATGCCGTCGATAAAGTGCCGGTCGATCTTCACGTACTCGGGTTGCAGCTCTGACCACAGGCGCAGGCTGGAGTAGCCGGCTCCAAGGTCGTCCAATGCGATGGAGAAGCCCATATCCCGGTAGTAATGCAGCGCCGACTGCAGCAACGAGAGGTCCTCAATCGGCGCCTGCTCGGTCAGCTCGATGACAATCTGGTCCGCTGTCAGGCCATTGGCTTCCAGCAGTGCCAGGGTTTGCCCACGGTAGTGCTGTTGTTCCAGCAGGCTTTCCGGGGATACGTTGAGAAACAGCTTGCCCGGCAGGCCAAGGCTGCGGAAGCGGCTGATCGCGCGCTCGCGGCAGAGCATTTCCAGTTCGGTCAGAATGCCGTGGTGGCGCGCGGCGGCGAACAGGGTAAGCGGGGAGTGCAGCGGGCTGTTGGATGGGCCGCGGCTGAGAGCCTCAAAGCCAACGACGCGCTCTTCCAGGGTGGAAACAATGGGTTGGAAGAGGGGGGTGACGGCGGCCCGATTCAAGATGGTGATCAGGGCCTGACGTTGTTCTGATACGGTCATAGTTAGTCCAGGCATGTGAATTTGGCCCTACCTGGCCGCCCGGAATAGTGTCGTCGGGCACGCTTTCATGAGTCCTGATCATGGCAGTGTGCTAGTGCTTTGTGACCGTGTTATGACAGCGCCCGCCGCAGGGGCGGGCGCTATTGTCAGTTGGCGCGGGCGACCTGATGCTCCAGTTGCAGCAGGTCAACGAGGATGTGGCTGGTTTCGAGCAGGAAGGCGTCATCCTTGGGGTCGCTGTCCTCGTCCTCGGTGTGCACTTCAGCCAGCAGCGGGTCGCTCTCCTCAAGGGTTGTCAGAGGCTCTTCGCCACGTGCGGTGAGTCGCTCGTTCTCAAGCTCCAGCAGGCGGTTTTCATAGTCCTCCTGTTGTTGCTTGCGTTTCTCTTCATTCAGCGGAATCGTTTCGCGCGCCTTGATCTGGTTGTCCAGACCGATGCGGGCCAGGGTGTAGATAAAGTCCGGGTCCTTGGCTGCGCGCGCCTCATGCTGCTGCTGCAGTTGTGCAATAAAGGGCTGTAGGTGGCTGCTGGTCTGGTAGCGTGCCGGCGGGATGGTGTCCCACGGCATGGCATTGGGCAGTGCGCTTTCGCCAATTTCTTCGCTGTCGAGCAGTGACGGATAGCGGATGTCGGGCACGACGCCGCGGTGCTGCGTGCTTTGCCCCGAGACGCGGTAGAACTTGGCCAGGGTCAGTTTCAGTTCGCCGTGATTGAGCGGTTGAATAGACTGCACGGTACCCTTGCCGAAGGTGGATTCACCGATCACCAGCGCGCGACCATAGTCCTGCATGGCGCCGGCGAAAATCTCCGAGGCCGAGGCAGACAGGCGGTTGACCATCACAGCCAGCGGGCCGGTATAGGTAACGCCGGCTTCCGGGTCATCGAGCTGCTGCACCTGACCCTGGCTGTCACGCACCAGTACGGTCGGGCCACGGTCGATGAACAGGCCGGTCAGTTCGGTTGCTTCCTGCAGTGACCCGCCGCCGTTGTCGCGCAGATCCAGTACCACGCCATCGACCTTTTGCTCGCTCAGCTCGCCGAGCAGGCGGCGCACGTCGCGTGTGGTGCTGCGGTAGTCCGGGTCACCCTTGCGGTAAGCCTTGAAATCGATATAGAAGCCGGGGACGTCGATCACGCCGATGCGGTAATCGTGCCCGTTGTTGTTCAGTTCAATTACCGAGGATTTGGCCGCCTGGTCTTCGAGCTTGATGGCTTCTCGGGTCAGGTTGACGACCTTGCTGGTCAGGTCACCCGGTGGGTTGCTGGCCGGGATGACCTCAAGGCGAATTGGTGAGCCTTTGGGGCCACGAATCAGCTTGACCACTTCATCCAGGCGCCAGCCGACCACGTCAACCATCTCGTCTTCGCCCTGGCCTACAGCGATGATGCGGTCGCTGGTTGCCAGCTGTTGGCTGCGCTGGGCCGGCCCGGCGGGTACCAGACGGACAATCTTGGTGTATTCATTGTCGCTCTGCAGAACGGCGCCGATGCCTTCGAGCGAGAGGCTCATGTTGATGTCGAAGTTTTCAGCGTTCTCTGGCGACATGTATTGCGTGTGCGGATCGTACACCTGTGCCAGAGCGTTGATGTAGTTCTGGAAGATGTCTTCTGAGCGGGTCTGATTGACGCGAATTTGCTGTCCGCGATAGCGCTTGCCGAGCAGCTCGCCAATGTCGTCCAAGCTTTTGCCGGCCAACTTCAGGCGCAGGACTTCATCCTTAATCTGGGCGCGCCAGAGTTGGTGCAGTGCCTGTTCGTCGCTCGCCCAGGGCGCTTCTTCGCGGTCGACCAGAATGTCCTGGTCGGTGTTGAAGTCGAAGCTGTCGAGCTGGTTCTCAACCAGATCAATGCTGAAATTCAGGCGGTCCTGCAGGCGTTGCAGCTGACGCTTGTGCATGGCAAAACCAACACTCAGGTCGCCTTGCAGCAGCAGATCGTCCAGACGCAAACGGTTGCCGGAGAAGGCATCGATGTCCTGCTGGGTAAACAGGCTGCGCTGCGG
This sequence comes from Halopseudomonas pachastrellae, assembly GCF_900114765.1. Taxonomy (GTDB): domain Bacteria; phylum Pseudomonadota; class Gammaproteobacteria; order Pseudomonadales; family Pseudomonadaceae; genus Halopseudomonas; species Halopseudomonas pachastrellae. The sequence goes on along the minus strand of NZ_FOUD01000013.1, from coordinate 38,456 downwards.
GTCCAGATGCTTGAGGTAGGTGTCGTACATCTGCGCCGACAGGGCATCGTCGAGACGAGTGCGGTTGTAATGGTGGCGGCGCAGCAGCTCTACGGTATTCTGGCTGGCGACTACCTGATCGCGAGTGGGTTGCAGTTGATCCAGATCCAGTGCAGGGACCTGTTCGAGTGCCAGAACGCTGCTGCTGACAGTCAGCAGGGCGAGCAGGCAGGTGCGGCGCAGGAGGGGGAAACCTTTCATCTGGGGTATAGCGTCCGGAGAGAGTATGCTTTTAGGAGTGCACGCGGGACAGCGAGTTCCCGCTGGTGACCATTGATAAGAACTATGGAGGTAGCGTGAGAGGATTGCAAGCCGAGGGCGGGGCACTGACGTGGCAGCCCCAGAGTGCTGTAGAGCTGAAGTCCGGCGAAGTGCGTATTCGCGTGCAGGCCGCTGGCTTGAACCGTGCCGACCTGTTGCAGAAGGCCGGCATGTATCCGCCACCGCCGGGTGTGACCGGTGTGCTGGGCCTTGAGTGCGCAGGCGAAGTGATCGAGGTTGCAGAAGGCTCGCGCTGGCAGTTGGGCGACCGTGTGTGCGCGCTGCTGGCCGGCGGTGGCATGGCCGAGGAGGTGGTAGTCGACCAGCGCCACCTGCTGCCAGTGCCCGATAGCCTGAGCTGGGCCGAGGCCGCCGCTATCCCCGAGGTGTTCAGCACCGCGTGGTTGAACATCTTTGTGCTGGGTGATGCGCGCCCGGGCGAGAAGGTACTGATCCACGCCGGCGCCAGTGGTGTCGGCACCGCCGCGATTCAGCTGTGCAAGGCCCAGGGCAACCCCTGCTGGGTCAGTGTCGGCAGTCAGGACAAGCTCGATGCCTGTGTCGAGCTGGGCGCTGAAGGTGGCGTGCTGCGTCAGAACGGCATTGCCGCGCTCAAGGACTTCGGGCCTTTCAATGTGGCGCTGGACCCGGTTGGTGCGACCTACGCCGCTGATCATCTGGATCTGCTGGCCGTTGATGCGCGCTGGGTGCTGATCGGCCTGATGGGCGGCCGTGAGGCAACGCTGGATCTGGCCAAGGTACTGGCCAAGCGCATCAGCCTGCTGGGCTCGACCTTGCGCACCCGCGATGCTGACTTCAAGGCGACCTTGCTGGCCGATATGGAGCAGCGTCTGATTCCGCTGTTTACCAGTGGCGAACTCAAGCCGATGGTCGCGAAAACCTTCTCCTTCGCCGATGCCGAGGCAGCGTTTGAGGAGTTGGCGCGTGATCAGGTGGTGGGTAAGGTGATTCTGCTGCGCGAAGACTGATTGTTCGTCCATCGCGGCACATCAAGCCCCATGCGTTGCTGACGCATGGGGCTTTTTTGTGGTGTTTGGGCGCGATAGTCGTGATGGGGCATGCGCGGACACGCTGCGCTTAGTCCGCCCTACAGCACAGCACCGGCCCGTGGGGCGGACTAAGCGCAGCGTGTCCGCGAAGGGGTGCTTAGATCAGCTGTGCGCTGTTGCAGAACGCTGTCAGCACGCTGATCAAATAGCCCGGATCACGGCTGCCGGCCAGCTCGCGGATCGAGTGCATGGCGAAGGTCGGTGCGCCGATATCCACGGTGCGCACGCCCAGGCGGCTGGCGGTGATCGGGCCGATGGTGCTGCCGCAGCCCATGTCGCTGCGCACCACAAAGGCTTGTACCGGTACGTCGGTGCGCGCGCACAGGTCGCGGAAGAAGGCGGCGGTTTCGCTGTTGGTGGCGTAGCGCTGGTTGTTGTTGATTTTGATAACCGGGCCGGCATTCAGCTGGGGGCCGTGGTTTTCGTCGTGCTTCATGGCGAAGTTCGGGTGCACCGCGTGGGCGTTGTCCGCCGACACCAGCAGCGAGCGCTGGATCACCTGAATACGCTCGGCGTCGTCGCTGATCAGGCGGCGCAGCACGTCTTCCAGGAAGGGGCCGTCGGCACCACAGCAGGAGCTGGAGCCAATCTCTTCGTGGTCGGTACACACCAGCAGGCAGGGCTGCTCGCCGTCGCTATCGAGCAGGGCGCTCAGACCAGCGTGGCAGGAGAGCAAATTATCCAGGCGCGCTGCACTGAAAAAGTCACCGTCTAGCCCGAGCTGTGCGGGGCGCTGGGTGTCGTAGAAGCTCAGCTCGTAATCCAGTACCTGGGCGCCCTCGCAGTCGGCGTGCTCGCTCGCCAGTTGGCTGGCCAGCAGGGCGCGCAGGTCGCGCCCGCCATCCAGGCTGTGGGCGAGGATGGGCGGCATGTCGGTCTGCGGGTTGATGGCCAGGCCGTCGTTGACGCCCCGGTTCAGGTGGATCGCCAGGTTGGGTACTACTGCAACAGGGCGCTGGAAGTCGATCAGGCGACTGTCCAGCGCGCCGTCAGCATTGCGGAAGGTGACGCGGCCGGCCAGCGACAGGTCGCGGTCGAACCAGGGCGCTAGCAGGGCGCCGCCGTAGATCTCGACGCCCAGCTGCCAGAGCCCTTGCTGGTCCTTCTCTGGCTGCGGCTTCACGCGCAGGCAGGGGCTGTCGGTATGGGCGCCAATCAGGCGCAGTCCTCGCTTGCTCAGCGCGCCTTCGGCGCCCAGCTGAAAGGCGATCAGCGAGGAGTCGTTGCGGGTCACCAGGTAACGCCCGCCGGCCTCCAGCTGCCAGTCACTACGCTCATCCAGCGCCGTAAAGCCGGCCGCCAGCAGGCGCGCGCGCAGGGTGGCGGTGGCGTGAAAGGGTGTGGGGGAGGCAGCAATGAAATCGGCCAGATCCTGAAGCGTTGGGTCCTGCATGTAACTCTCCTGCAACGGGGTGACGGGCACCTGCTCAGAACGGGCAGGGGCTCTCAAATGCCATGCGCTCGCCCGTTTCCGGGTGGCTGATGACCAGTCGCGCGGCGTGCAGTGCCAGGCGCGGGCAGGCGTCCAGCGCGGCGCCTTCTGCGTAGAGACGGTCGCCTAGCAGCGGGTGGCCGATGGCGAGCATATGCACGCGCAGCTGGTGCGAGCGACCGGTGATCGGTGTCAGCTCTACGCGGCAGTAGTCTGCGTGGCGCTCGAGTACACGCCAGAAGGTCTGCGCATGCTTGCCGAGCTCGTGGTCGACGATATGCCGTGGCTTGTTGGGAGGATCATAGCGCAGCGGCAGGTCGATGTGTCCCGCATCGCTCTCTGGCTGGCCCCAGCACAGGGCGATATAGGCCTTCTCGGTCTCGCGATCATGGAACTGGCGTGACAGCTCGCGGTGGGCGTCCGGGTTGCGGGCAATCACCAGCAGGCCGGAGGTTTCCCAGTCGAGCCTGTGCACGATGCGCGCTTCGGGGTAGCCGTTTTCCTGCATGCGGGTGATCAGGCAGTCCTTGTTGTCCTCGGCGCGGCCTGGGACGGACAGCAGCAGCGTCGGCTTGTCGACAATCAGGAAGCTGGAGTCCTGATGCACGATGCCGATGTGGGTTAGTGGCATGGGTCTTCCGGAGGGCGCCACCCGGGTGGGCGGCGCCGGCTGGTCAGGGGCGTTCCGGCAGGGTGATGTTCAGTTCAAGGACTGAGCAGTCATCCTGGTTGTCGAGGGCGACATGCACCTGTTCACGATCGATGGAAACGTATTTGCTGATGACGTCGATGATTTCCTGCTGCAGTTGCGGCAGGTAGTCGGGCTGAGTGCGCTGCCCACGCTGGTGGGCGACGATGATCTGCAGACGTTCCTTGGCAATCGACGCGGGCGTCGATTTCTTGCGGTCACGGAAATAATCGAAAATGCTCACTTAACGCCCTCCGAACAGGCGCTGCAGCAGCCCCTTCTTCTGTGCTTCGAGGAAGCGGTGCGCAACGTCCTTGCCCAGCAAACGCTCTACGGCGTCGCTGTAAGCCTGACCGGCATCGCTCTTGTCGTCCATGATGACCGGGACGCCCTGGTTGGAGGCCTTGAGAACGGCCTGCGACTCGGGAATGACGCCCAGCAGCGGAATGGACAGAATGTCTTCGACATCGGCTACCGAGAGCATTTCGCCGTTTTCGACGCGCTCGGGGTTGTAGCGCGTCAGCAGCAGATGCTCCTTGATCTTCTCGCCGTTCTCGGCGCGACGGGATTTGCTCGAGAGCAGGCCCAGAATGCGGTCCGAGTCACGTACCGAGGAGACTTCCGGGTTGGTGACCACGACGGCCTCATCGGCGAAGTACATGGCCAGGTGGGCGCCTTTCTCGATGCCGGCAGGGGAGTCGCAGACGATGTAGTCGAAGTTCTCTTTCAGCTCTTCAAGTACGCGCTCGACGCCTTCGGGAGTCAGGGCGTCTTTGTCGCGGGTCTGGGAGGCCGGCAGGATGAACAGGTTCTCCGAGCGCTTGTCCTTGATCAGGGTCTGATTCATGTTGGAATCGCCGTTGATCAGGTTGACGAAGTCGTAAACCACGCGGCGTTCGCAGCCCATGATCAGGTCGAGGTTACGCAGGCCAACGTCAAAGTCGACGATGACGGTCTTGAAACCGCGCAGTGCCAGCCCGGTACCGATGGCGGCGCTAGTGGTTGTTTTGCCCACCCCGCCCTTGCCTGATGTGACAACGATGATCTTTGCCAAAATGACCTTCCTGTCGAAAAAATGTCTGATAGTGGATTACGTCGGGCGGTGATGGTTCCCGACGTGGATGCAAGGCTGCGGAACTCGGTCACAGACCAGAGAAATCGGGCGCCCCGAATGGGATGACAGTATCTGTTAAAGCCCGGTTATCTTCAAGCTGTCACCCTCCAGGCTGATCTGTACCGGGGCTTTCCATTGTTGCTTGCGCAGATCTTCGGCCACCTTGTACTGGCCGGCGATGGAAACCAGCTCGGCTTCCAGGCTCTGACAGAAAATACGGGCCTGGCGATCGCCTGTAACGCCGGCCAGAGCGCGGCCGCGCAGCGGGCCATAAACGTGGATGTGACCGTCGGCCAGCAGCTCGGCACCGGCGCTGACCGGTGCCAGCACAATCAGGTCGCCGCCGCGGGCGTAAATTTGCTGGCCGCCACGCACCGGCTCGGTGATGATCTTGCCTGCGCCGGCCGGGGCTGGGGGCGGAGCGGGCGCTGCTGGCGCAGGCGCGGGCTCGGCTTTGGGGGCTGGCTTGGGCGCAGGTTCTGCGGCTACTTCAATCGCTTTTTCACGCTGGCGACCCGGCGGCAGCAGCACCATGTCGGCATTGCCGGCCAGCGCGCGAAAGTCTTCGCCGCCGCGCAGGGCAACCGGCTGCAGGCCGTGATCGCGGCAGATGCTCAGCAGGTGACGTAAGGTCATGTCGCTCAGCGGCTCGCTCAGCTTGTCGAGCGCAATCACCACCGGGGTGTCGACGAAGAAATTGGGGGCTTGTTCTACCTTCTCGGCCAGTTGTCTGGCGAACTGCTCCGGTGCCAGGCGGATGAGCTCGACCAGGGTCATCGTCAGCATGCCGCCCTTGAGGTGGAATACCGGATCGTTGTCGAGCAGGTCGAGGGTAGTGTCAGCAGTCATGGTCCATCCAGTTCCTAAAGATTCAGCGCTTCCTTATATAGATTGCCCCTACAGATCGCAAGCCGCGAGCGCCTTGGTTAGAATGTCGGTTTTCGCTGAATGGGCCTACTGATGGATCGTCCAGGTTTTACCGCTGCGTTGCTGCATCCGCGTTACTGGCTGCTCTGGTTGGGACTGGGGCTGCTGTGGCTGGTGGTGCAGCTACCCTATCGCTGGTTGCTGGGGTTGGGGCGCTTGCTGGGCTGGGGGATGTTTCATCTGATGAGTGACCGCCGCGAGGTGGCGCGCACCAACCTGGCGTTGTGTTTTCCCGAGATGTCCGAGATTGCCCGTGAGCGATTGCTGCGGGAGAACTTCGCCTCCAACGGTATTGCCCTGTTCGAGATGGCCATGGCCTGGTGGTGGCCACGGCAGCGCCTGGCGCGCCTGGCGCACATCGAAGGGCTGGAGCATCTGAACGACGCAGCAGCCCAGGGCAAAGGCGTGGTTCTGATGTCGCTGCACTTCACCACGCTGGAGATTGGCGCGGCGCTCCTGGGGCAGGCGGTGACGATTGACGGCATGTACCGTGAGCACCGCAATGCGGCCTTTGATTTTGTTCAGCGCCGTGGCCGCGAGCGCCATAACCTGGATGCCAAGGCGGTAGAGCGCGAAGACGTACGCAGCATGCTGCGCTCGCTGCGCTCAGGCCGGGCGATCTGGTACGCGCCGGATCAGGACTACGGTCGCAAGGCCAGTGTTTTTGTTCCGCTGTTCGGTGTGCAGGCGGCGACGGTTACCGCGACCAGTACCTTTGCCCGCCTGGGCAAGGCGCAGGTAGTGCCCTTTACCCAAACCCGTCTGGCCGATGGCAGCGGTTACCGCCTGACCGTACACCCGCCGCTGGAAGGTTTCCCGGGCGAAAACGAGACCGCCGACGCGCTGCGCATCAACCAGTGGGTCGAGCAGGCTATCTCGCAGCAGCCTGAGCAATATATGTGGGTGCATCGACGCTTCAAGACACGACCGGAAGGCGAGTCGCGCCCCTACGCCAAGCGTCGGCGGCGCAAACGCAGAGCGCGTCGTGGCTGATGCTGGGTGAGACGAACGGCGCCTTTACCGGGCTGATTCTCTCGGGCGGCGGTGCCCGTGCGGCCTATCAGGTTGGCGTGCTGTCGGTGCTGGCGGAGTTGTTGCCGGCCGGTGCCAGTAACCCTTTTCCGGTGATCTGCGGTACCTCGGCTGGGGCGATCAACGCCCTGGCGCTGGCAACCAATGCCCAGGATTTTGGCGAGGGGGTAGAGCGGCTGCAGCAGGTCTGGTCGGCGTTCTCCTGTGATCAGGTCTATCGCAGCGACTGGCTCGGCGTCACCGCCCAGGCCTGGCGCTGGACACGGGCCAACCTGCTGGGCGTGCCCAGCTCTCAGCCGACCGCCATGCTGGACAATGCGCCTTTGCGTAACCTGTTGCAGCGCACGCTGCATTTCGGGCGGATCGATGAGGCCCTGCAGGCCGGTCTGCTGCAGGCGGTGTCGGTCAGCGCCTTCGGTTATCAGTCGGCCGAGTCGGTCAGCTTTTATCAGGGGCGCGACCGCATCCAGCCCTGGACCCGGCACCGGCGGTTGGGGGTGCAAACGCGGCTGGGGCTGGAGCACCTGATGGCGTCCTCGGCCATTCCGCTGGTCTTTCCGCCGGTGCAGCTCAATCGTGAATGGTTTGGCGATGGCGCGGTGCGTCAGCAGGCACCGATCAGCCCGGCGCTGCATCTGGGGGCCAATCGGGTGCTGGTCATCGGGGTATCCGACAATCTGGCCAATCAGCCGGCGGGCGGTCGCCGTGGTCCGCGTCTGCGTGCCGCCTTGCCGCCAACCCTGGCGCAGATCGGTGGTCACCTGCTCAGCAGTACCTTTGTCGATAATCTGGAAGCCGATATCGAGTTGCTGGAGCGCATGAACACGCTGGCCGGCTACTTGCCGGTCGGGTCACGCATGAATGGTAAAGGGCCGCGGCAGGTGGAAGTCGAGGTGATCTCGCCCAGCGAGCCGCTGGATATCATCGCCGCGCGTCATCGCAAACTGCTGCCGCGCAGCTTGCGTGCTTTTCTGCGGGGCAGCGGGGCGACCCGGGCCTCAGGCGGTAGCGTGGTCAGCTATTTGCTGTTCGAGGCCGATTACACCCGCGAGCTGATCGCGCTTGGCCGGCGTGATGCGCTGGCCAAGCGAGATCAGTTACAGCGTTTTCTTAACCTGCCACCAATACACGGATAGCGTCGAGCCGCAGCTTGGCCTGCGCCAGGGCAAGGTCACCGTCGGCCAGGCGCAGTTGCAGCGCCTTGATCTCATCGTCGCGCACCAGCGGGTTGACCTGCTGCAGCGCCTTGAGACGGTCGATTTCCTCTTCCAGCTCGGCGCGCAGCTGAGCGCGAGCGTCATCAACCAGCTTGCGGTGCTCGGCGTCAGCCGCCTTTTCTGCCTTATTCAGCAGGCCTTCTACCGGCTCGCGCTGGGTCTTGGCGATCTTCACGGCTAGTTGCCGGGGTAGCGACTCGATCTGCCCGTCCAGCGTGTCAAAGCTGACCTTGGCTGCCAGGTTGTTGCCGTTAATGTCCAGCAGGCAGCGAATTGGCGTTGGCGGCAGTACCCGCTGCAGTTGCAGGGCGCGCGGGGCAACGGCTTCGCAGACGTAAATGCACTCGAGCAGCATGGTGCCGGGCTTGAGGGCCTTATTCTTCAATAGGCCAACGGCGCTGTTGCCCATGCTACCGGACAGCACCAGATCCATGCCGCCCTGGAGCATCGGGTGCTCCCAGGTCAGAAACTGCATGTCCTCGCGTGACAGGGCGGTATCCCGGTCATAGGTGACGGTAACCCCTTCGTCGTTACCCAGCGGGAAGCCGGCATCCAGCATGCGTTCGCCCGGACGCAGGATCAGGGCGTTGTCGGAGTGGTCTTCGCTGTCGACGCCAAATACGTCAAACAGACGCTCCATGTAGATCGGCAGCTGGAAGTCGCTGTCCTGCCTGGCGATGGTGTCGATCATCTGGTCAGCGTCGGCCTGGCCGCGCGAGTGCAGCTCGAGCAGGCGGTCACGGCCGTTGTGTAGCTCTTGCTCCAGCGCTTGGCGTTCGTCGCGGGCGCGCTCGATCAGCGCATCCCAGCCATCGGTACCCGGATGATCCAGGTGCTGGAGCAGTTCGCTGCCGTAGCTGTGCTGCAGTGCGTTGCCGGTCGGACAGGTTGCACGGAAGGCATTCAGCGCCTGGTCGTACCACTGGAACAGGTGCGCCTGCGCAGTGCCCTCCAGATAAGGGATGTGCAACTGGATACGGTGCTGCTGACCAATGCGGTCCAAGCGCCCGATGCGCTGCTCAAGCAGGTCGGGGTGGGTCGGCAGGTCAAACATCACCAGATGATGGGCGAACTGGAAGTTGCGGCCCTCACTGCCGATTTCCGAGCAGATCAGCACCTGTGCGCCAAATTCCTCATCCGCGAAGAAGGCCGCCGCGCGGTCACGCTCGACGATACTCATGCCCTCGTGGAACACGGTGGCGGGGATGCCGCTGCGGATGCGCAGGGCGTCTTCCAGGTCGAGGGCAGTCTCGGCGTGGGCGCAGATCACCAGTACCTTGTTGCGCTTGAGCAACTTGAGGGTATCGATCAACCATTCAACGCGCGGGTCGGCCTGCCACCAGGGCTGTTCCTGGCCGTCAAAATCGGCCTGCAGTGGTTGCTCCGGGTAGAGCGCCACCTGACCTTCAAGGTCCTGATATTGCTCAGGGCAGGGCAGGGGGTAGGCGTGCAGGTCGCGCTCGGGGAAGCCCGCAATTGCGGCGCGGGTGTTGCGGTAGAGCACGCGGCCGGTGCCATGCCGGTCGAGCAGCTGGCGCACCAGGCTGTCACGCGCGGCCGGCGCTTCATCGCCGCCCTTGTCCAGCGCGGCGAACAGTGGGGTGGCGCTGTCACCGAGCCAGCCGGCGATGGCGTTGCGGTCCTCCTCACTGAGCTGGTCCTGTTCAAGCAGGTGCTGCACGGCTTCGGCGACGGGCTGATAGCGCTCCGCTTCCTGGATGAAGTCCTCCAGGCTGTGAAAGCGATCCGGGTCGAGCAGCCGCAGGCGCGCAAAGTGGCTGGCCTGGCCGAGTTGCTCCGGGGTGGCAGTGAGCAGCAGCACGGCCGGCGTCTGGCGGGCCAGGGTGTCGACCAGGGTGTACTCGGGGCTCGGGTTGTCCTCGTGCCAGACCAGGTGATGAGCTTCGTCTACCACCAGCAGGTCCCAGTCGGCTTGCAGCAGGTAGTCCTGTGCGGTGGTGTTCTCCAGCAGAAACTCCAGCGCCACCAGCGCCAGTTGCTCTTCCTCGAAGGGGTTGCTCTCTGCGCCGTCGCAGCGGTCGGCGTTGAACAGAGCGAACTGCAGGTTGAAACGGCGGCGCATTTCCACCAGCCACTGGTGCTGCAGGTTCTCCGGCACCACGATCAACACCCGGCGCACGCGGCCGGTCTGCAGCTGGCGGTGCAGAATCAGGCCCGCCTCGATGGTCTTGCCCAGGCCTACCTCGTCGGCCAGCAGGACGCGGGGCGCCATGCGGTCGGCGACGTCGCGCGCAATATGCAGTTGGTGGCCGATGGGTTGCGTGCGTACGCCGGCCAGGCCCAGCAGCGGCGAGCGCTGGATGCGACAAAAGTGGCGCAGGCTTTCAAAACGCAGGCTGAACCAGGGCAGCGGGTCGATCTGGCTGGCAAACAAGCGGTCGCTGGCCAGGCGAAACTGGATGAAGTTATCCAGCATGGTTTCCGGGAAGCTGGTGTTTTCGCCATTTTCGCGCAGACCATGATAGACCAGCAGGCCATCGGCCTCGGTGACATCGCTGACTACCAGTTGCCAGCCTTCGTGGTGGCTGATGGCGTCGCCCGGACTAAAGCGCACACGGGTCAACGGCGCGTTGCGCAGGGCGTAATGGCGGGTTTCGCCGCTGGCCGGGTACAGCACGATCACCACGCGGTCATCCTGCGACAGGACGGTGCCCAGCCCCAGTTCTGCTTCGCTGTCACTGACCCAGCGCTGTCCCGGGATAAAAGCCGTCATGCCACTCTCCTGATGGTGCCGAAAAAAAAGGCGCATATCGTACCCGATCACCCGCCATCCCGGAACCGGCGGCTTGCCTTTACCGAGCGGTGGTGGGACATTCAAGTTGGTTAAAAAGTATCCGCTTTGTGCGCCAGGTCACTGTCGGGCGAGTAAAGGCGGCGAACCCGCGGTCGATATAGCAGTGTAGTAGCTGGTCTTCAGGGACGATGTTGACGAGGGAACAGAGCATGCTGATACCCGGTTTGCCGCCAGCCGGTGCGCAAAATGACGCAATCAAAAGCAGTCGCGAGGTCAAGCCCTCGGCGGCCAGCGAGCCGCTGCATGATGCGGCTACGCCTCAGGTCGAGCGGCGTCAGAATGACCGTGGCCGCTGGCCGGAGCGTCGGCGCCGCAAGCGTCGTGTGCATACTCGCCAGGAGCAGTCACCCGAGGAGCGTCAGGTTGGCGCAGACGAGCTGGAGCTGCCGGAGAAGGGGCTGCTTGTCGATATCGAAGTTTGATAGTCTGAGCGCTGAGTGGAATGCGCTGGTGGGCAGCGCTTCCTTATACAGTGAGTGGAACCATGACCGACGACAATCGCAGTGGTGACGTGATCGACCTGGGGCAAGCCCGTCGTCAACGTATTCACGATATTCACGATGCCCGCCTGGAGGCCATGCGCGATGCCTTTTCCCGCGCACTGCCGCTGCCAGGCCCCGGCAAGGCCGGCAAAAAAGGCCGCCGCAATAAAAAGAAGAAGTAGCCGTCTCTCTTATTGACCCGCGTCAATAACCCCACACCCTGTGCGGCATAACCTGCAGTCATTGCCAACGCAGGAGGTGGGTTATGTACGTTGATGAAGCAGTCATTGCTGGTGTGATCACAGTAGGTTTGATGGTGGCCTTTCTGGGCGGTGTGGGCCTGTTCATCTGGCGCGACGCGCACAAGAAAAAGACCAAGTAAAACTAAACGGTCGAGCGCGGTGGGCGAGGCGTTTTTTGCCCTGACCTGCGCTTGCCGCGCGGGCATAATGGGTAATCACCGTTGTCTGGTTATCCGTTATGTCTGCCAATCCTTCAGTCGGCCGCGTCCGCTGCCCGGTGTGCGCCCGCCCGCAGGCCCAGTGCCTGTGTTCATTGATTCCCCGTTTGTGGCCGCCAACCCAGGTGCTGGTGATCCAGCATCCCGATGAAGCCTCCCATGCGCTTAATACGGCGCGCCTTTTGGTGCCGGGGCTGGTCAATGCGCATCTGTTGGTCACCGAAAACCTGCAGGAGCATCCCGCCTGGATAAGGCGTTTACAGGACCCTCAATGGCGCAACGAGCTGCTGTTCCCTGGCGAGCGGGCGCAGGTATTGGCGCCTGCGCCCGCTGACGTGCGCCCCCGGCGGCTGGTGCTGCTCGACGGCACCTGGCGCAAGGCGCGCAAGCTGGTTTATCTCAACCCCGTTTTACAGACGATGGCGCAGGTGTGTCTGCCTGACGGGCTGGTCAGCCGTTATCGCCTGCGCAAGGTGCCGCAGCCGGGCGCGTTGTCCACTATTGAGGCCGGGGCCGAGGCGCTTGCTGTATTGCATCCCGGTTTTGACAAGCATGCGCTGCTGGCGCCGTTCGAGGCGTTGATCGAGGGGCAGATCCGCGCGATGGGCCAGGCGCGTTACCTTCAGAACTATGGCGCCGGGCCCGACCGGGCCGGCGAATAGAGTCGCGCATTCACAGCTTTTATTATCCCCCGCTAGCGCTGGCTCGGCCCAGTGGGCTCGCTAGACTGCGCAGAACAGGCCGTCGCCTGTGGCACAACAAGAACAATTAAGGGGATCGCATGCAAGCAACAGGACAGCGGGTCGTTATTACGGGCGCAGGCAGTGGCCTGGGGCGGGAGCTGGCACTGCGCTACGCGCGGGAAGGGGCGCGGCTGGCGCTGGCAGATATTAACGATGACGGGCTGGAAGAAACCCGACGCCTTGCCACAGCGGCCGGTGGCTGGGCCTTTACTCAGCGCTGTGATGTCCGTGACTTCAGCCAGTTGGCTGCGTTGGCGCAGAGCTGCGATGAGCGACTGCAGGGCGTGGACGTGCTGATCAATAATGCTGGTATCGCATCAGGCGGCCTGTTCTGGGACCTGTCGCTGGAAGACTGGGACGCGCAGATTTGCATCAACCTGATGGGCGTGGTCAAGGGCTGCAAGGCGTTCATGCCGCTGTTCATGCGTCAGGGTGCAGGCCGCATCATCAATATTGCCTCTATGGCTGCCCATATTCAAACGCCGGGTATGAGCAACTACAACGTAGCCAAGGCCGGGGTGGTGGCGCTGTCGGAGAGTTTGCTGGCTGAGCTGCACCCGCTGGGCATCAAGGTTAACGTGGTTTGTCCGTCGTTTTTCCAGACCAACCTGCTGGCCTCGTACCACGGGCCGGACACTCAGGCACGCGACGATATGGCCAAATTGCTGGAGAACTCCCCCATCAGCGCTGCCGATGTGGCAGATATCACCTATCGCGAGAGTGAGGCGGATCAGTTCATGATTCTGCCGCACGAGCGCGGGCGGCTGGCGCTGGAGCAAAAACGCGCTGATCCGCAGGTTATCTACGACGAGATGTTCCGTCTGGCGGCCAAACGCGTGCCCGTCAACTGAAGGCCGGTCCGTCGGCAGCCTTCTGTCGACGGACTATGGCGTTTTATCAGCTGCGTCTATTGTGTTTCCTGTTGTGGCCTTGGGGCAGTATGCTTGGCGACCTTTGACGGGTTGCCCGTCTGAACCCCTAGGCAAGCAATGAGGTTATCGCAATGCGTGAAGTCGTAATCGTCGACAGCGTCCGCACCGGTCTGGCCAAGTCCTTCCGCGGCAAGTTCAATATGACCCGTCCGGATGACATGGCGGCCCACTGTGTCAACGCGCTGATTGAGCGCACTGGCATTGACCCCAAGATGATCGACGACTGCATCGTCGGTGCCGGCTCCAACGAAGGCGCTCAAGGTCACAACATCGGCCGTAACGTTGCCGTGCTGTCCAAAATGGGCATCGACGTTGCCGGTATGACGCTGAATCGCTACTGCTCTTCCGGTCTGCAGGCGATTGCCATCGCTGCCAACCAGGTTGCTTCCGGCTGCTCCGACGCCATCGTTGCCGGTGGTGTTGAGTCCATCACCATGACTGCCAAGAGCCGCAACACTGACAACTTCGTCAACCCGATCCTGGAAAAAGACTTCCCGGGCATCTACTACCCGATGGGTCAGACTGCCGAGATCGTTGCGCGCCGCTACAACGTTACCCGTGAGCAGCAGGACAACTACGCACTGCAGAGCCAGCAGCGTACCGCCCGCGCTCAGGCCGAAGGTCTGTTCGACGACGAAATCGTGCCGATGAACGTCAAGTATCAGGTTCAGGACAAGGCTACTGGCGAAATAACCATCGTTGACGGCGTTGTTGAAGGCGACGACTGCAACCGCCCCGACACCACCATCGAAGGCCTGAACAGCCTGAAGCCGGTGTTTGCCGAAGACGGTTCCGTGACTGCCGGTAACGCTTCTCAGCTGTCTGACGGCGCTTCCATGACGCTGGTCATGAGCCTGGACAAGGCGCTGGAGCTGGGCCTGAAGCCGCTGGCCTACTTCCGTGGCTTCACTGTTGCCGGTTGCGAGCCTGACGAAATGGGCATTGGTCCGGTTTACTCCGTGCCGAAGCTGCTGAAATCCCGTGGCCTGACTGTTGAAGACATCGATCTGTGGGAACTGAACGAAGCCTTTGCTTCCCAGTGCCTGTACGCTCGTGACTTCCTGAAGATCGACAACGAGAAGTACAACGTCAACGGCGGCTCCATCTCCATTGGTCACCCGTTCGGCATGACGGGTTCTCGTCAGGTGGGTCACCTGGTTCGTGAGCTGCAGCGTCGCGGCAAGCGTTATGGCATCGTCACCATGTGTGTTGGCGGTGGCATGGGCGCAACCGGCCTGTTCGAAGCCTATCGCGGCTGATCGGCGCGGCCGCGTCAGCGGCCCCGATGACAGAAGGCGTCTTCCGTAAGGAAGGCGCCTTTTTTGTTGCACAAAGCGCGGCGCACTGCGGTGATTGGTAGCCGGCCTTATGGCACAATGCGGTTTTGCTGGCTCGGACGGAAAAAGCGCGTGAGCATTCAACCTGGCAGGACATACACAGATGGCGACTGAGCTGCGGCGAGTCGTCTTCGTGCTGCTGCCCGGTGCTCACCCCGGCAGTCTGATGCCCGCGCTATCGGTGCTGTTGTCGGCCAATCGCATGGCCGAAGAGCCCCTTTACCAGATCGAATGCTGCACGCTTGAGGAGCAATCAGTGCGCGCGGCGGATGGTCTGCTGTTGCAGCCCGCGCCGCTGCAGGGCTGCGCTGCCGGTTTTAGCCAGCTGTGGTTGGTGGCCGAGCACCTGCATGCGGTTGACTCGTTGCCCGACTGGCTGGCGCCGCAGCTTGCCGAATGGGTGGCCGCTGGTGTGCTGGTCGGTGGCTTGGAGGCGGGCGTCGCGGTGCTTGCAGCGTGCGGTGTACTTGATGGCGCTCGTTGCGCGGTGCACTGGCGCATGCTTGACGAATTTCGCGAGCGCTTCCCGGAAGTGGAGGCCGTCACCCAGCTATTTGTGCAGAGCGCCAATTTGGCCACCAGCAGTGGCGGCCTTGCCAGCACTGACCTGCTACTCAGCGTATTGGCGCAGGAGCAAGGACAGGATCTGGCGGCGCTGGTTGCCGAGGACCTGGTGATTGAGCGCACCCGCGACGGTAGCGAGCGGCAACGTATGCCACTGCGCAATCGGCTGGGCAGTAGCCATCCCAAGTTGACCCAGGCGGTCATTCTGATGGAATCCAACATTGAAGAGCCGCTGACCACAGACGAAATTGCTCGGCACGTCTGCGTGTCACGGCGGCAGCTGGAGCGCATTTTCAAGCAGTATCTCAACAGCGTACCGTCGCAGTATTACCTGGAGTTGCGGCTCAATCGGGCGCGCCAAATGCTGTTGCAGACCAGTAAGTCGATTATTCAGATAGGCCTGTCCTGTGGGTTTTCATCCGGGCCGCATTTTTCCAGTGCCTATCGCAATTGTTTTGGCGTCACGCCGCGCGAAGATCGCAATCAGCGGCGGGCACAGCAGACTGCCGAGGGCAGTGCCTGATTGAACCGTTTCGCAAGGGCGAGCGGGTATGACTGCACATACTTTTGATGTGCCTTTTGATAGCAAGGAGAAGACAGTGTCAACAACGGTCGGTCGGTCCGATTTTGATCGGGTTATGGTTCCCAATTACGCACCGGTGAATATGGTTCCGGTTCGCGGCGCGGGCTCGCGTCTGTGGGACCAGGAAGGCCGAGAATATGTTGATCTGGCGGGCGGTATTGCGGTGAACGCGCTGGGCCATGCACACCCGGCGCTGGTTGAGGCACTGACCGAGCAGGCGGGCAAGCTGTGGCACGTCTCCAACATCATGACCAACGAGCCGGCGCTGCGCCTGGCCGACAAGCTGGTGAAGGCCACCTTTGCCGAGCGGGTGTTTTTTGCCAACTCCGGTGCCGAGGCCAACGAGGCCGCCTTCAAGCTGGCGCGCCGCTGGGGGCATAACACCGGTGGTGCGGCCAAGCACCAGATCATCGCCTGCACGAACAGCTTCCACGGTCGCTCGCTGTTTACCGTCAGTGTCGGCGGTCAGCCCAAGTACTCCGAAGGCTTCGGCCCTGCCATGGGCGGCATCAGCCACGTGCCCTATCAGGACCTGGCCGCACTGGAAGCGGCTATGTCCGATGCCACCTGTGCGGTGGTGCTGGAGCCGGTCCAGGGTGAAGGTGGCGTTATTCCGGCCAGCAGCGACTACCTGCAAGCGGTGCGCGCACTCTGTGACAAGCATCAGGCGCTGCTGGTGTTTGATGAGGTGCAAAGCGGCATGGGGCGTACTGGCAAGCTGTTTGCTTACATGCACAGCGGTGTCGTGCCCGATATTCTGACCAGTGCCAAGAGCCTGGGTGGCGGCTTCCCGATTTCGGCGATGCTGACCACCACGGCGATTGCTGAGCATTTTGCTGTTGGCACCCATGGCAGCACCTACGGCGGTAATCCGCTGGCCTGCGCTGTTGCCGAGCGGGTGCTGGATATCGTCAATACACCGGCGGTGCTGGATGGCGTGGCGCAGCGGCACCAACGCCTGCGGGCCGAGCTGGAAGCCATGGGCGCGGAGTTTGGTGTGTTCTCCGGCGTGCGCGGCAGCGGCCTGCTGCTGGGTGCGGTGATGAGCGACGCCTGGCGCGGCAAGGCTAAAGACGTGCAGATGCTCGCGCAGGAGGAGGGCGTTCTGGTGCTACAGGCGGGGCCGGATGTGGTGCGTCTGGCGCCGAGCCTGATCATTGATGAAGCGGATATGGCAGAAGGCCTGGCACGCCTGCGCGCTGCGTTGCAGCGGCTGGTCGCCTAGGCCCTGGGAGAGAACTGGATGCTGATGCTGCGTTTGGGCAGGACGGCGGACCTGCCACAGATTGAGCGCCTGGCGGCGGCAAGCCCGGTCGGGGTGACCGCGCTGCCGGCCAGTCGAGAGCGGCTGGCCAATATCCTCGCAGCATCGGAAGCCTCAATGGCCGAGGAGGTCACCTTCAGCGGTGAGGAGCGTTACTTCTTTGTGCTGGAGGACACCGCTACCGCGACCCTGGTCGGCTGCAGTGGAATTATCGCTGCCTCCGGTTTTCGCTCTCCGTTCTATACCTTCCGCAATGAAATGTTTGTGCATGCCTCGCGTGAGCTGGGCCTGCACAACCGTATTCACGTGCTGTCGCTCTGTCACGATCTGACCGGTCACAGTTTGCTGGTTGGTTATCACCTGAGTGAAGGCCATCGTACGCCCGAGCTGGCGCAGCTCAATGCGCGTGGGCGCCTGCTGTTCATGGCCAGTCACCCGCAGCGTTTTGCCGAGTCTACCTCGGTTGAGGTGGTGGGTATCAGTGACGAACAGGGCAACGCCCCGTTCTGGGACGCAGTTGGCCGGCACTTCTTCGCTGTCAGCTACGCCGAGGCCGAACGCATCGGCAGTGAGCGCGGGCGCGGCTTTTTGGCCGAGCTGATGCCGGGCTACCCGATCTACGTACCCATGCTGTCTGACGAGGCTCAGGAAGTGGTCGGGCAGGTCAATCCAAGCGTGCAGGATGTGTTCGACATCCTCATGGACGAAGGTTTTGAGACGGACAACTACGTCGACATCTTTGATGGCGGGCCGGTAGTCAATGCGCGCACGGCCATGCTGACCAGTGTGCGCCACAGCCAGCTGGCACAGGTCGTGGTTGGCCAGCCGCAGGCAGGCGACACACTGTGGCTGGTCGCCAATACCAAGGTGTGCGACTTCCGTGCCTGCGCCCTACGCTTTGCCTGGCAGCCGGGCGAGCCGCTGCAGCTGGATGCGGCAACCGCCCAGGCGCTGCGTGTTGCCGAGGGCGATAGTGTGCGCCTGATTAGGGGAGACTGACATGCTGGTACGGGCCGCCAATCTGGGGGATCTTGAGGCGTTGCTGGCGCTGGCGCACAGTGCGGGCGCCGGGCTGACGACGCTGCCGGCCAGCGAGGAGCGTCTGCGCGAGCGCCTGCAACTGATCGAGCAGAGCTTTGCCGGCCAGGTGCCGCAGGCCGATGCTGATTACCTGCTGGTGCTGGAGGGCGTGGACGGCAGCTTGATCGGCTCCAGCGGCATGCTGGGCGCCGCCGGCATGCGCGAGCCCTGGTATAGCTATCGCATGGGGCTGACCGTGGCTGCGAGCGATGAGCTGGGCGTTTATCGCCAGCATCCGACCCTGTTTCTGGTTAATGACCTGACCGGCGCTACGGCCCTGTGCTCCTATTTCCTTGCCCCCGAATTCCGCAGTGGGGATACGCCGCGCCTGCTTTCCAAGGCGCGGTTCATGTTTATGGCCGATGCGCCGCAGGACTTTTCCGAACGGGTCGTCGTGGAAATGCGCGGTCGCTCAGACGAGAGCGGCCGCTCGCCTTTCTGGGACAGCCTGGGCCAGCACTTTTTCCGCATGGACTTTGCCCGTGCCGACTATCTGACGGGCTTGGGCAACAAGGCCTTTATCGCCGAAATGATGCCCAAGTTTCCGCTCTACGCCTGTTTTTTGAGTCAGGCTGCGCGCGACGCCATCGGGCAGGTACACCCCGATTCTGAAGCGGGCCGGCTGGTGCTGGAAGAAGAAGGCATGCGCTATCAGGGCTATATCGACATCTTTGATGGCGGCGCCACCCTGGAGGCGCAGCGTGGACAGATTCGCGCCATCCGCGACAGCCGCACCCTGCTGCTGGCCATCGGCACGCCGGGCGATGAAGCCGAGCCCTATCTCATCTCCAATCGCGGGCGTGACAATTGCCGCATGATTGCCGCCCCGGCGCGCGTAGCTGCCGGCACCCTGGTGGTGGGCGCTGAGTCCGCAGAGCGTCTGAAGTTGCGTGCTGGAACGCTGGTGCGGGCGGTCGCGCTGAACGCCTGAGGCTTGCCGGGCTATCTCGGCAGGTGGCTCTGCAACGCAGGCGCGCCGGTCTTGTCAGCTGCGGCAGTAGCGCGGTGAACCTCGCGGACTGTTCAATGGTCCGAATCTATAGTTGCCATAGTGAATATCAACGGAGCAGATAATGCATAGTGCGCTCTGATGCTTATATAATGCGGCTCTTTGCCAGTTTGGATGCTCCATCTGGGGCAGCCTCTCCACGCGGCGCAGACCGCGACATGCTCCCGACGTTCAGCTGGCCGACCCGTCTCTGGTAAGGGAATTATGAAAAGCGCAGACATCCGTGAATCCTTCCTCCGTTTCTTTGAAGAAAAGGGGCACACCCGCGTCGCCTCCAGCTCGCTGATTCCGGCCAACGACCCGACATTGCTGTTCACCAACGCCGGCATGAACCAGTTCAAGGACTGCTTCCTGGGCCTGGAAAAGCGCGCCTATACCCGCGCCACCAGCAGCCAGAAGTGCGTGCGCGCCGGCGGCAAGCATAATGACCTGGAGAACGTCGGGTACACCGCGCGCCATCACACCTTTTTCGAGATGCTGGGCAACTTCAGCTTTGGCGACTACTTCAAGCGTGATGCCATCCACTATGCGTGGGAGTTTCTGACCTCGGACAAGTGGTTGAACCTGCCGCAGGAGAAGCTCTGGGTCACCGTCTACGCCAGCGATGACGAGGCGTACGACATCTGGACCAAAGAAGTGGGTGTGCCCGCCGAGCGCATGGTGCGTATCGGCGACAACAAGGGTGCGCCTTACGCCTCTGACAACTTCTGGGCCATGGGCGACACCGGCCCGTGCGGCCCCTGTACCGAGATTTTCTTTGATCACGGCGCCGATATCTGGGGTGGCCCGCCGGGCTCGCCCGAAGAGGATGGTGATCGTTACATCGAAATCTGGAACAACGTTTTCATGCAGTTCAATCGCACGGCTGATGGTGAAATGCACCCACTGCCGGCGCCGAGTGTAGATACCGGCATGGGGCTTGAGCGCATCAGCGCCGTCATGCAGCACGTACATGCCAACTACGAGATCGACCTGTTCCAGAATCTGCTGTCCGCTGCCGCCGAAGCCATCGGCTGTGCCCAGGACAATGCAGCGTCGCTGAAAGTGGTCGCTGACCATATTCGTTCCTGCAGCTTCCTGATTGCTGACGGCGTGCTGCCGTCCAATGAAGGTCGGGGCTACGTGCTGCGCCGCATCATTCGCCGCGCTTGCCGCCACGGCAACAAGCTGGGCGCCAAGGGCGTGTTTTTCCACAAGATCGTTGCTGCGCTGGCAGCCGAGATGGGCGATGCGTTCCCCGAGCTGAAAACCCAGCAGGCGCACATCGAGCGTGTGCTGAAAACCGAGGAAGAGCAATTTGCCAAGACGCTGGATCAGGGCCTGCGCATTCTGGAGCAGGATCTGGCCGAGCTGAAGGGCAGCGAGATTCCTGGCGATGTTGTCTTCAAGCTCTATGACACCTACGGCTTCCCGGTGGACCTGACCGGTGACATCGCCCGTGAGCGTGAGCTGACCATTGATGAGGCCGGCTTTGAAGCGGCGATGGAAGCGCAGCGCGAGCGCGCCCGGTCTGCCAGCCAGTTTGGTCTGGATTACAACGCGCTGGTCAAGGTCGACATCGAGACCCGTTTCCAGGGCTACGATGGCACTGAGGGGCAGGGCAGTGTGGTTGCGCTGTTCCGTGATGGCGAGCAGGTCGAGGCGCTGAACGAAGGCGAGAAGGGCGTGGCTGTGCTGGATCAGACGCCGTTCTATGCCGAGTCCGGTGGACAGGTTGGCGATACCGGTTTTCTGCGTGCTGACGGCGTGCAGGCTGAAGTGTCCGATACCACCAAGGCAGGCAATGCGCACCTGCACCACGTTGTAGTTCAACAGGGCAGCCTGCGGGTTGGCGATCAGCTGCAGGCCCAGGTTGACGCCAGCGTGCGTCAGGCGACCGCGCTGAACCACTCGGCCACTCACTTGTTGCACGCCGCTCTGCGCGAGGTGCTGGGTGATCACGTGCAGCAGAAAGGCTCGCTGGTCGACAGC
Organism: Halopseudomonas pachastrellae; assembly: GCF_900114765.1. Lineage (GTDB taxonomy): Bacteria > Pseudomonadota > Gammaproteobacteria > Pseudomonadales > Pseudomonadaceae > Halopseudomonas > Halopseudomonas pachastrellae. The sequence goes on along the minus strand of NZ_FOUD01000013.1, from coordinate 17,436 downwards.
CAACGTCTACGCTTTGACTTCAGCCATTACGAGGCCATCAAGCCCGAGCAACTGCGTCTGCTGGAAGACATGGTCAACGAGCAGGTGCGTCAAAACTCGGCTGTCGGCGTTGAACTGACCGACATCGAGACCGCCAAAACCAAGGGTGCCATGGCGCTGTTTGGCGAGAAGTACGGCGATGAAGTGCGCGTACTTACCATGGGCAACGGCTTCTCCGTTGAGCTGTGTGGCGGTACCCACGTATCGCGTACCGGCGATATTGGCCTGTTCAAGATTACCGCCGAGAGCGGCATCGCCTCGGGTGTGCGTCGTATCGAAGCGGTCACCGGCGCCGGTGCGCTCGCCTGGGTGGCCGAGACCGAAGAGCGTCTGCGTGACGCGGCACAGGTAGTCAAAGGCAGCCGGGACACCGTGCTGGACAAGCTGACCGCGCTGGTTGAACGCAGCCGCCAGCTTGAGAAAGAGGTTGAGCAGCTCAAGGCCAAGGCCGCGAGTGCTGCCGGGTCTGACCTGGCAGCGGCTGCACAGCAGCTGGGTGGTCGTACGGTGCTGGTACAGCGTGTTGACGGCCAGGACGGCAAAGGTTTGATGGCGCTGGTCGATCAGCTGAAGAACAAGTTGGGTTCAGCCGCTATCCTGCTGGGTGGTGAGCACGAGGGTAAAGTGGTGCTGGTGGCCGGTGTCACCAAGGATCTGGCCGGGCCGTTGAAGGCTGGCGACTGGATTCGAACTACCGCTCAGGCCGTTGGCGGCAAGGGTGGCGGACGTCCGGATATGGCGCAAGGCGGCGGCACTGACGTTGCGGCGCTGGACCAGGCGTTGAGCGCAGCGACCGAGTGGGTCGCGCAGCAGTAGGGGAGGCGCTCGCAAGAGTGCTTTTAGACGGGTCGGAAGGCCGACCGCTGGGTGAGGATTGACGTAGCAAAATGGCGCTTATTGTCCAGAAGTTTGGTGGTACCTCGGTTGGCAGCGTGGAGCGAATCCAGCAAGTAGCCGAGAAAATCAAGGGCTTCAGGGAGCGGGGTGATGACCTGGTCGTGGTGGTCTCCGCCATGAGCGGGGAAACCAACCGCCTGATTGATCTGGCCAAGCAGATTCAGGCCGACCCCGATCCGCGCGAGATGGACGTGATCGTCTCCACTGGCGAGCAGGTCACCATCGGCCTGCTGGCCATGGCGCTCAAGGCTATCGGTGTTGAGGCTGTCTCCATGACGGGCCCGCAGGTGCGTATTCTGACCGACAGTGCCCACGGTAAGGCGCGTATCCAGCAGATTGACGACGAGCGTATGCGCAGCGAGCTGGCTGCCGGTCGTGTGGTTATCGTGGCGGGCTTCCAGGGGGCGGACGAGAATGGCGCCATTACCACCCTTGGCCGTGGCGGCTCGGACACCACCGGTGTGGCGCTGGCAGCAGCGCTGAAGGCCGACGAGTGTCAGATCTACACTGACGTAGATGGTGTCTATACCACTGACCCGCGCGTGGTTGAGCGCGCTCGCCGACTCGATCGCATCACCTTTGAAGAGATGCTGGAGATGGCCAGCCTGGGCTCCAAGGTGCTGCAGATTCGTTCGGTGGAGTTTGCTGGCAAATATGCCGTGCCGCTGCGCGTGCTGCACAGCTTTAAAGAAGGCCCGGGCACCCTTATTACCCTTGAGGACAATGTATCAATGGAACAACCCGTCATCTCCGGTATCGCGTTCAATCGTGATGAAGCCAAACTGACCATCCGCGGCGTGCCGGACACCCCCGGTGTGGCCTTCAAGATTCTGGGCCCGGTCAGTGCTGCGAACATCGAAGTCGACATGATTGTGCAGAACGTGTCGATGGATAACACGACCGACTTCACCTTTACCGTGCATCGCAACGAATTTCGCAAAGCAGAGTCTATTCTCAAGCAGGTAGCCAGCGATATCGGCGCACGTGAAGTGGCGGCGGATGACAAAATCGCCAAGGTGTCTATCGTAGGGGTAGGCATGCGCTCGCACGCGGGCGTGGCCAGCAGCATGTTTGAGGCGCTGGCGGATGAAGGTATCAATATTCAGATGATCTCCACCTCTGAAATCAAGGTGTCGGTGGTCATCGACGAGAAGTATCTGGAGCTTGCAGTGCGTGCGCTGCATACCGCCTTCGGGCTGGATGCTCCGGCAGCCGAGGACGCTTAACGGCGTTGTCGGTCCCGGCTGACCGGCCCCGGCTGGTCAGTTACAAGGGCGCGGTTTCTGGCTGCCGTGTCCGCCTGCGTCGATCAAGGTCGCGCCAGGCTACTAGCCGGTTTTTTGCAGAGCTGTGTCCTGATCATTAGTAAGGAGAAATGGAATGCTGATACTCACTCGACGGGTTGGTGAAACCCTGATGGTAGGTGATGAAGTTACCGTGACTGTCCTGGGCGTCAAAGGCAACCAGGTGCGCATTGGCGTCAATGCGCCGAAAGAAGTCGCTGTTCACCGCGAAGAAATTTACCAGCGCATCCAGAAAGAGAAAGACGAAGAACCAAATAACTAATTTTATTGAGTTTTTCGTTGCAATAATAAAATCACGCGGGTAATATTCCCCGCGTGTTCGGAGAGGTGGCCGAGAGGCCGAAGGCGCTCCCCTGCTAAGGGAGTATACCTCAAAAGGGTATCGCGGGTTCGAATCCCGCCCTCTCCGCCATTTTTAGAGTTGTAGGTTTTGTCAGGTGTTACTTCTTGAATTTAAAAGAAAAAACATTTGACGGCGCGGTAAAAGAGCCTATAATTCGCCCCCACACGCACTCGTAGCTCAGCTGGATAGAGTACTCGGCTACGAACCGAGCGGTCGGAGGTTCGAATCCTCCCGAGTGCGCCATATAAAGAACCCACTGATTTCAGTGGGTTTTTTTTCGTCTTTAGTTTGATGTTACTGATGACAAGGCGAAAAAAGTGCGTATAATGCGCCTCCACACGCACTCGTAGCTCAGCTGGATAGAGTACTCGGCTACGAACCGAGCGGTCGGAGGTTCGAATCCTCCCGAGTGCGCCATATGAAGAACCCACTGAATTCAGTGGGTTTTTTTTTGTCTTCATGAAAGTGCAGCTGAGTTGCCGGGTAAAGCCTGATAGGCTGAGTGCCAACTTGCTGTGGCCTGCCTGTGTCGGGCGGCGTCGATAGGTAAATGCCCGCAATAGGGCGGTCGGGAAGCCTTGCCATGTCGGAAATCAACAGAAAATCACCGGAAAGCCTGCAGGATCGTCTCGAGCAGGTGCAGGAGCTGTTGGAGCGCCACCGCCTGGTCGAGAATCTGGTGCACAAGCAGGATGGCCAGCACCAGGAGCTGGTCGAGCATCTGGTGCATCAGCAGAACCTGGTCGAGCTGCAGCGCAAGCTCGATGAGCTGCATCCGGCCGACGTAGCCTATGTGCTGGAGTCGCTGCCGCTGGAGGAGCGTCTGGCGGTCTGGCAGCTGGTCAAGACCGAGCGCGACGGCGAGATTCTGCTGGAAGTGTCGGATGCGGTGCGTGAAACGCTGATCGCCGACATGGACAGCCATGAGCTGATCGCCGCCGCCAACAGCCTGGATGCGGACGAGCTGGCGGACCTGGCACCTGATCTGCCGCGCGACATCGTGCGCGAGCTGATGGATAGCCTGGATGCACAGCAGCGCGATCGTCTGAAGTCGGCCCTGTCTTACGACGAGGATCAGGTCGGGGCGCTGATGGACTTCGACATGCTGACGATCCGTGATGACGTCAGCCTGGAAGTGGTCAGCCGCTATCTCCGCCGCTTTGACGCCTTGCCTGATCACACCGACAAGCTGTTTGTGGTGGATACCGAAGGCTTGCTCAAGGGGGTTTTGTCGATCAAGAAGCTGCTGGTCAGCTCTCCGGATGCGTTGGTGGCCGATGTCATGGCGGATGACCCGGTGGTGTTCGATCCGGCAGATGACGCCGGTGAGGCGGCTCAGGCCTTTGAACGCTATGACCTGGTGTCCGCGCCGGTTGTCGATAATCTCGGGCGCCTGTGCGGCCGTCTGACCATCGATGAGATGGTTGACTATATCCGTGAGGAGAGCGAGGCCGAGGTGCTGAATGCGGCGGGTCTGCGCGAGGAAGAGGATATCTTTGCCTCGGTCTGGAAATCCGTGCGCAACCGCTGGGCCTGGCTTGCTGTGAACCTGTGTACCGCGCTGGTTGCCTCCCGGGTAATCGGCCTGTTTGAGACGGCTATCGAGCAGCTGGTCGCGCTGGCGGCGCTGATGCCGATTGTCGCCGGTATCGGCGGCAATTCCGGCAACCAGACCATCACCATGATTGTCCGTGGTATTGCCACCGGGCAGGTTCAGGTGGCGCACGGCAAGCGCCTGCTGCGCAAAGAGGTTGGCGTGGCGCTGATCAACGGTTTGTTCTGGGGTTGCGTACTTGCCGGTATCGCCTACCTTTTATACGGCAGTGTCGCGCTGGCCATCGTGCTGCTGGCTGCAATGACGCTGAATATGCTGCTGGCGGCCTGTATGGGGGTATTCATACCCTTGATCAGGCTGCGTCTTGGCGGCGACCCTGCGCTGGGTTCAAGCGTGCTGATCACCGCTATTACTGACAGTGGCGGGTTCTTTATCTTCCTCGGCCTGGCGACGTTGTTCCTGCTCTGAGTGTGCTCTCCCCACCCTGAGTAGGTGTCGCCTTGATTGCCTAAAATGTCACATCAGGATACATTAGGCCGTTTTTTCGCGTGGGAGGCCCGTCCGCAATCGGGCTTTGGTCGTACACCCACTGAAGTTCAACTATTAAAAGAGCAGCATGGTCCCAACCATGCCCAGAGTTGCAGGGAGAGAAAATGGAATCAACCAATCTGGTTCTTGAGGGCGTCGAGCTGATGCTCCTCGGGATGGGGGCAGTGTTCTCCTTCCTTATTCTGCTGGTCTGCTGTACCAGCCTGATGTCCGCCATCCTGTCACGTTATTTCCCCGAGGCCGCTCCGGCGCCCAAGCCCGTGCGCAAAAGGCCCAGTGCTGCGCCAGCCAGTGTGGACCCTGATGTCGTTGCCGCCATTGGCGCTGCTATCAAGCAGCACCGCGCGCGCCAGCGTTCCTGATTTCGTTTTGCGGTTTTCACCATTAAAAATCAAATAAAGGCCATGACACTATGACCGATAACAAACAGCCTCTGGGCATTACCGATGTCATCCTGCGTGATGCTCACCAATCCATCCTGGCCACGCGCATGCGTCTGGACGACATGCTGCCGATCGCCGGCAAGCTGGATCAGGTTGGCTTCTGGTCTGTTGAATCCTGGGGCGGCGCGACCTTTGATGCCTGCATCCGTTACCTTGGGGAAGATCCGTGGGAGCGTATCCGCGCTCTGAAAAAGGCCATGCCCAATACCCGTCAGCAGATGCTGCTGCGTGGTCAGAACCTGCTGGGTTACCGCCATTACGCCGACGACGTGGTTGAGAAGTTCGTTGAGCGCGCTGCGGTTAATGGTGTGGACGTATTCCGCGTGTTTGACGCGATGAACGACCCGCGCAACCTGGAAACCGCTCTGAAAGCCGTCAAGGCGCAGGGCAAGCACGCCCAGGGCACCATTTCCTACACCACCAGCCCGGTGCACACCCTGCAGATGTGGGTCGATCTGGCCAAGCAGATCGAAGACATGGGTGCCGACTCCATCGCCATCAAGGATATGGCCGGCATTCTGAACCCCTATGTTGCGTTCGATCTGGTCAGCCAGCTGAAGTCCACGCTGAGCATCCCGGTTCACATGCAGTGCCATGCGACCGCTGGTCTGTCCACTGCCGCCATCCTCAAGGCTGCTGAAGCCGGTATCGACAATGTCGACTCCGCGATCTCTTCCATGTCGATGACCTACGGTCACTCGCCGACCGAATCGGTCGTTGCCATCTTCCAGAACTCCCCGCGCGACACCGGCCTGAATCTGGAGCTGCTGGAAGAAGTGGCTGCCTACTTCCGCGAAGTGCGGAAGAAATACGCCAAGTTTGAAGGCAACCTGCGCGGTGTTGATTCGCGCATTCTGGTCGCTCAAGTACCGGGCGGCATGCTGACCAACATGGAAAACCAGCTCAAGGAGCAGGGCGCCAGCGACAAGTTTGACGAAGTGCTGGCTGAAATCCCGCGTGTTCGCGAAGACCTGGGCTTTATCCCGCTGGTTACGCCTACCTCGCAAATCGTTGGCACCCAGGCGGTTATCAACGTCCTGACCGGCGAGCGTTACAAGTCGATCACCAAAGAAACCGCAGGCGTTCTGAAGGGCGAGTACGGCGCGGCGCCGGCGGCCTTCAATGCAGAGCTGCAAGCGCGCGTTCTGGATGGCGCTCAAGCCATCACCTGCCGTCCGGCTGATCTGTTGGAAGCAGAGATGGACAAGCTGACTGCCGAGCTCAAGGGCCTGGCCAGCGAAAAGGGCATCAAGCTGGCCGAGAACGAGATCGACGACGTTCTGACTTACGCGCTGTTCCCGCAGATTGGTCTCAAGTTCCTGGAAAACCGTGGCAACCCGGACGCCTTCGAGCCGGTGCCTACCGGCAACGAACTGCCGGCCGGCAGCAGCGCGGCTGCGCCGCAAGCCTACACCGTTGCCGTCAACGGCAAGGAGTACGTGGTTCAGGTGACCGAGGGTGGCGACATCTCCGGCATCAAGCCGATTGGTGAAAGCGCTGCGCCGGCTCAGGCTGCTGCCGCACCTGCTGGTGAAGGCGAGCCGCAGGTTGCGCCGCTGTCGGGCAATATCTTCAAGGTACTGGTCAGCGTCGGCGATGCTGTGGAAGAGGGTGATGTTGTCATGATCCTTGAAGCCATGAAGATGGAAACCGAAGTCCGCACACAGCGCGCCGGTACCGTTGCTTCTGTTGACGTCAAGGTTGGCGACGCCGTTGCCGTTGGCGACACTCTGCTGACCATCGGCTAAGGGAGAGACTAATGGATAAGCTTCTCCAGCTATGGCATACCACGGGTATCTACCACATGGCCCCCGGCCAGGCGGTGATGATCCTGGTGTGCTTTGGCCTCATCTACCTGGCCATTCGCAAGGGCTTTGAGCCGCTGCTGCTGATCCCGATCGGCTTTGGCGGCATTCTGGCCAACCTGCCGGTTGCCAATATGGCGCAAGGGTCTGGCATCCTGCACCTGATCTATGAAGTGGGTCTGCCTACCAGTGTCTTTCCGCTGCTGATCTTCATGGGTGTGGGCGCCATGACCGACTTCGGTCCGATGCTGGCAAACCCCCGCACGCTGCTGCTGGGCGCCGCTGCGCAGTTTGGTATTTTCGGCACGCTGCTTGGCGCCCTGGCGCTGACGTCGGCCGGTATCCCGGGCTTTGAGTTCACCATGAAGGAAGCGGCATCCATCGCCATTATTGGTGGTGCGGATGGTCCAACCTCTATCTTTGTGACCTCCAAGCTGGCGCCGGATCTGCTGGGTCCGATTGCTGTGGCCGCCTACTCCTACATGGCACTGGTGCCGCTGCTGCAGCCGCCGATCATGCGCGCACTGACCAACCAGAAAGAGCGTGGCATTGTCATGACTCAGCTGCGTGTGGTCAGCAAGTCGGAGAAGATCATCTTCCCGCTGTTGCTGCTGATGCTGGTTGCTCTGCTGCTGCCTGATGCAGCTCCGCTGGTGGGTATGCTGTGCTTCGGTAACCTGATGCGTGAGTGTGGTGTGGTTGAGCGCCTGGCTGACACCACGCGCAATGCGCTGATCAACATTGTCACCATTGGTCTGGGTCTGGCGGTTGGTTCCAAGCTGTCTGCCGACTCCTTCCTGCAGCTCAAGACCCTGGGCATTCTGGTTCTGGGCATGCTGGCGTTCTGCGCTGGTACTGCGGCTGGTGTACTGATGGCCAAGTTGCTCAACCTGGTCAGCAAGAACCCGATTAACCCGCTGATCGGTTCTGCCGGCGTATCGGCGGTGCCCATGGCGGCGCGGGTATCCAACCGCGTAGGTCTGGAGACCAATCCGCACAACTTCCTGTTGATGCATGCGATGGGTCCCAACCTGGCCGGTGTTATTGGCTCGGCGGTGGCAGCAGGTATCCTGCTGAACTTCGTCGGCTGATAGTGAAGGCCACAAAAAACCCGCTCAATTGAGCGGGTTTTTTTATGCCCTTTAGATGATGCCGATGGCTTGGCAGGGTGTATCCGAGGAGGGCGGTGGTTTTACTGCTGTTCGTTGGCCAGCAGAGCAAGCAGTGCATTTTGCTGGCGGCGGCTCATTTCACGAAAGCGCAGCAGCAGCTCGCGCTCAGGGCTGCTCAGACCTTCAGCATCCTGCTCGTTGAGCATCTTGCGTGAAGGGTGGCCGGTGTCGGGCAGTGTGGGCAGATCGAGCAGGCTGTGTTCGAGCCGGGCAATGATCTCCGAGTTCATGCTGCGGTGATGCTGTTTGGCTACGTCGGCAATGCGATCACGCATGCCCTGTGGCAGACGAACAACAAACTTGTCGGCTGTGCGGCTGGTGTAGTGCTGGGTCGCTGTTTTCATGGGGCAATAATAATCGCTTCGCTGAAAAAATCGATACTGGCCTAGTGCCTCAAACGGCGGTAAGCCATGGGCCAGTGCATCCTTGTCGTCAGGTTAGACAAGTTTTGCCTGCAAGGTGCCACTAGTAGACCCGGTTTTTTTTCAGAGCGCCAGAGCGCGACAAAAAAATGCCCCTAAAATGTGACGGGTTTACGACGAATGGCACTTTGCTAGTGCTGAACGCAGCGCCCGCCTTGGTGGAAATGACCTCCTGCTTTGGTTAAGATGCGCAGCGTCCGAGAGCCATGACAGCGGCTCGTCACAGGGATACGCGCTTGTAGCTCAGCTGGATAGAGCAACCGCCTCCTAAGCGGTAGGTCCCCGGTTCGAATCCGGGCTCGCGCGCCAATTAAATCAATAGGTTACGTTTTTTCGTGTTTCGGCGTTGTTGCTTTTGATACACGAAATGATACCTTTTTTGACCACCTGACCTTAGTCGGTCTTTACCAGCTTGATCCTTCGGTTAGCTCCGCCCTAGGGCGTTTCATGCATCTCAATAGACTATAGTCCGCTCCGGCTCCGATCTCGGTTGGCGACCTCAATTCGCCTACTCTTGCGGCACCAAGTGACGTATTGATATGGCAGCTAGGTATGCTCGTCTAATCGAATGGAGCTCTCTACGGCGCTTTGTTCCATCTGTTTTTTTACCGCGGGATGTCCCTGCTTGGTTGACTGAGCCTTGTGGGCCTGAAAGCAGGGAAGCATTTTGGCAGGTGATCTTTTGGGGATCGGGGGGGCTCTTGGTACTGACAGCTCGACGAAAGCTTCGGTGTTAGGACTACAGTATCGGACAAGGTGAATAAGCGTCTCCGAGAGGTTCGCCCACCCAGGTTCGTGCATCGTGCAATAAGGGCGTCGCAGACGAGCGTTGCGATGGTGTGGACTAGCGTGTCATTCCTCGCCCGAAGGTGAGCGCTTTTGGACTCCGTGCCTTATTTTTGCTTCGGCCACTAGCTCTGCCGAAGAAAGACGGCCGTTAGCATACTCCTCCATTCTTGCTGCCATGTATTGGCTTACTCGGACTCCGGAGAGTCTGTTGCTCGCCTGAACGTGGAGTACATCCGCACGGCGTTTATCCAGGTCGTTGTTTTGCGGCATGTGGATTTCCAGAGAAGGTGTTTCGATTAGACCTCTTCCGATAACGATAGCCTAAGCAGGCCACCGTGGGCCATGGGTATCGTCATCCCTGCCGATAGGGACTAGCCTCCTTCCAAGCCGGGCTGTCTGCCGTGTGGGCACAACTTGTCGCGTTCTTGTCTGGCTCTTGTTCCTAATCGCAGAGCAGCGAACTTCTATCTTGCTCCAAGGTTGCGGCCACAGCGTACCGGCAAGGCTTTCAATGGAAAACGATTGCTCAAACGTTTTTCTGAAAAACACGGTCCCAGTCTCGGTTGGCCAGTTCCCTGCAGGCGTCTAGGGCGCCACCAAAGCAACGCCTAGACGTGACCGCCAAGGCGGATCGGCTACCGTAGGTGATTTCCTGTCCATCTTGGTCGAGTAGCACGCCGCCGGCGCCGCGCAAGATGGCGTGCCCAGCCAATACGTCATGAGCTGCAGTGGTGACCAGCGACACCCCGGCTACGGCATCTCCGGCGGCAACTGCTGCCAGTCGGTACGCGATACTGGTTGTAGGAGCGGGGGTTGCTGGTGCGCATAGCTCCGCGTTAATGGCCGGTTTCCTGCTCGCGGCGCTGCTGACCATTACCCGCGACTCGGGCGTCAGGCTGGCGTTGGCGAGCTGTGCGCCGTTGCGGTAGATCGTCTTCATGCCTTCTGCCCAGGCGATGCAGTCGGGCCCACCGGCGGCTCTTACCGGCGCATAGACTACGCCAAGGACCGGACGGCCTTGACTGAGCAGGCCAACTGAAATGGCGGACACTTTCAAACCTTTCAGAAAGTCTGCCGTTCCGTCGTTAGGGTCGACCACGCACCAGTGTTGATCGTCGGTTATCGTAGTGTAGTGGTCTACTAATCCCGGCCATGAATAGCCTGTCGGATACGCTCGGGAAGCTAAGCGACGCCAGTAGTTGCATTATATGATGGAGCGCTGCACGGGTGCTCTACAGCCCAGTAAATATGAGGCCTGTAGGCATTTTGCCTCGAAAGCAAAATATGGTGGAATGCTGCACAGTTCGTCCTGGCGAAATATGGTGGAGTGTTGCACGGGTGCACTACGGGCCACTAAATACTGGGTCTCTGGAAAAAAATGTAAGCGTCCGGCCATCACACCTTGATGGCCGGCTTCCAGTTGTGCGGCAGCAGTTCTTCGATGGCATTGGGGTTCTACCCCGTTTCCACGGACGGTTATAAAACGGCTTTGAGCTTCCGATCCTGAGCAGCAACTCTACGTCGCATCCTGGGGTTATGGAACCGCTCGATGTATTCAAACAGATCAGCTCTTGCCTCGTCCCGCGTTCGGTAACGCCGATGGTGTACTCGCTCGCGTTTCAGCATGCCGAAGAACCCCTCACAGGCTGCGTTGTCTCCGCAATGGCCAACCGCGCTCATACTGCTGACCAAATGATTACTGCCAAGATAACGCTGGTAATCGCCGCTGGTGAACTGGCTGCCGCGGTCTGAATGCAATATCACAGGTGTTTCGCCCTGACGTTGCCACGCAGCCATTTGCACGGCTCTGATTACCATCAGCCGATCCTGCAGGTGGTGCATAGACCAGCCGACGATCAGCTTGCTGAACAAATCCAGAACCACGCAGAGAAATAGCTTCCCTTCCTGGGTGGAGATCTCCGTAATGTCAGTGACCCATTTGGTATCAGGTTCCAATGCGGAGAAATCCCGTTCAAGGTGATTTTGAATACCTAGTGGCCGATTCGATGCGCGTCCGAGGCGTCCTCGCTTCCTGCGGCCCCCCCCCTGAATGCCGTGCTTAGCCATTAGCCTTGCAACCCGATTCAGGCTGGCTGCAACACCTTCAGCAGCTAAGTCTTCATGCATACGGGGCGACCCAAGCATTCCGCCACTGTCATCATGAATCTCTCTGATCCGCCTCAGCAGACGCTGGTTAGCCTTTGCTCTGCTGGAGAGCGGCCGAGATACCCAAGCGTAATAGCCGCTGGCAGAAACCTTCAGACAGCGACACATAAGGCGTATGGGGAACTGGTCGCGACAGTGCTTAATCGCCTGATACCTCCGGACGACTCCTTTGCAAAGAACACTGCCGCTTCGCGCAAAAAATCGCGCTCCTTTTTTACCCGCGCCAGTTCCCGCTTCAGTTTGGCAAGATTCTCATCACGGGCCGACCCAGAGCCCTTGAAGGCCTTGCTCGGCTCTCCATTCGCTTCACGCACCCATCGGGTCAACATGTTGGGATTAACGCCTATTTCCAAAGCTACCTGTCGGCAGCTTATGCCGGGTTGGCGAGATAGCGCGATGGCTTCGCGCTTGAATTCGGGGCTGTATTTTCTGCGTTTGGTCATGAACACTCCTTCGGCACATTGTGCCTCTTTTCAGAAATGTCCGCAGTAACGGGGTAGAACCCTTCCTTGTCTGCTGATTTGTCGTTCGCGTTAAGAGTCAACGCCCAAAGATCCAGGCCAGTGGGCCGCGCGATTTGGGGTGATGAGTTATCTGTAGATTGTCGCTACCGCATTGCGGGCAGGAGGCAAAACAGTCCACCCCCCACGCGAGGGCATCGCTTGTGGGGCGAACTCTTTTGCGCCAGCTGCATTGACGGCATCGGTAGGTAGTGGGGCTGGGTGGAAAGGGCATGTCAGTCCTCCGTTGTACTGTTACAGGGGACTGTGCAGCAGCACCGCGACAGGCCGTGTCGCATGAAGGCCAGTTTTTTCTTGAGAGTGGGAATGTGCCGAAAGCCTTCTGGCGACGGCGTTGCGCCGTTGTGGCTGGCAACAGGCGATTGCACTGCTGTCGCCTTTGCTGGAGCAAGGCAAAGGCTGTTTATGCAGTGCGCAGCGATAGGCTCCACTCGCCTTGCGCATGCTCCGGCGCTTTTGTTCTTGGCGTTTTGCCTTTGCTACAGGCTCCGTTAGGCCTCAGAGACCGCTCGTTAAATGCGCCCTGCTTTGAGGTTATTCAGCGTTTTTTTGGTACTGAGCGAGTGTCTGTTGCGCTCGGGTTTTTATCTCCTCAATCCAGTCGGCTGGTGCCCTTACTCGTATGTTCTCTCCTAGCGAGTAGACCCACCATCGTGTTTCCTTGTCATTCGGGACAACGGCACGCAAGCGTTGCCAATGGCTGTCCTCAAGAGGGGTGAGACTTTGCTCCATACTCAGTGGGGTTTCGTTGAGGAGCCAGGCGATGCTTGGGGACACGTCGGCTTCAAGCGTCACAGTGGCGATGTCTTCTTCGCTGTTGAGTTGGCGGCTGATGAACTGGTCAATACTGAAACCTTCCAGTTCCATGGCAGGGTCTGTAAGTACTTCTGCGTCAGTTATGCGGTGCAACGCAAACTGCACTGGCTGCTCGTAGCTTTTGGTCCGTGCGACCAGATAGCTAATCGCATGTCGTGACACCAGGCCTGCCGGATGCAGTACGTGCTCGCGAGGTGTCGACTGCTCGCGAGCTTGGTAAACAACCCGTAATTGCCTCTCTCGCAGCAGGGCATCGGATACAGCTTCCCACACGTTTGAAGATATATCGGCAGGTAGCAAAGCTTTGCCATTTGGCAGGGCACGTACGGTTCTAGCCCAGTTGTGAAACGTGTTGCTGGTATTGCTCAGGAGCTGGTGCCGGGCCAGCTCAAATTGCGCCGTTAGCCTCTGCAGCACAGTGCTCGGCAGCAGTCTGCTGAGGTGGCTTTCTGCCAAATGCAGGGCTAACGCAGTGGCGGGGAGCATGATGTCCGTATCCAGCGGTGCATTTTTTTTTCGACTCCAGCGCGGATGATGGCCCCCAACGGATTGGTAAATGGGGAAGGTGTTGGATGACTTTTCCAGATCACGCTGAACAGTGCGTTTACTAACGTTAAACCCTTCATTTTCCAGGGCGCAGAGCAACTCTCTGGTGGAGATATCGCCGGGCTCTTTAGGAACGAGGGCGATCATTAGCTTGATTCGGTGCAAAGTGTCTTTTGTGTCGCTCACTGTGGCGTCCATGTCTTGCGTTGATTTAAGTAGCGTCGCTGCTCGCAAGCGGCGGGGCTGCCCTGCATGTGATGAAGGTGCCGTTTTACATCAACTCATGCGAGCTCGTGGTTATCAAGCGGGTTAGCAAAATTCTGTTTTACGCCGTCATTGCGACAAGGTTTGTCGTGATGGTGCTGAATAATTGCAGGGACAAAGCACGGCGGTGACAGTTGTTTCCATCGTTCAGCGCTTGTACCTTCCTCAGGCGGGCAAGGAAGCCGGTTTGTTCAGCCAGTTGCCCCGTCTGATCAATAAGATAACCAAGGAGTGAACATGGAGTCGACGTCGCAATCGTCAGGCCTTTTAAAGGGGCGTGGCCGATCGTTAGTAGTAGCTGCAGTCCTTATACTGATGGCAGTGAGTTGGTTAGGGGCGATCGACCGTGCCTCGACCGATTACATCGACAGCTCTCTCGTGCAGGCCTCAGTAGCTTTTGGTGTGGCCAAGCTGCTCAATGCGCTGATTTCCCTACTGCAAAGTGTGGAGGTAGAAGTCAGCATGGTGGTCTTTTCTGGCAGCTTGGGTCTGGGAGAGGTGCTAGATCCGTTCAATGATCTGATCGAGGATTACTCCTCGCTCATGAAGCTATCGATCGGTTCTCTGCTGATTCAAAAGCTGCTTCTTGGCGTTGTCTCTGACTTGTTCTTCAAAATCTTGCTGACGCTGTCTGGTGCTGTGGTCATTCTCAGTCTGTTGCGGCCATCGCTCGCCGGGTTTAATCAAAGTGTTCGCCTTTTTGCCTTTCTGGTTTTCCTTCGCTTTGCACTGGTTATGGTGGTCGCCCTGAACGGTGTGGTCAGCGAGTATTTTTTGGCTGAACAGTCCCGCGGTGGGATTGCTGCCTTGGAAGCGTTGCCGGGAGAGGTCGAGAATGTCGATGTAAAAGGCGCAGATGCGCAAGCCCTCAGTGCGTTGGCGTCGCAAGCCGAGGAGCAGCGCGCAGAACGGGAAGCTGTGCTCACTGCGCGACTTGAGGAAGTCGCCGCCCAGCGTGAGCAGCTAATAGAGCAGCAACGTCAGGCAGAGTCCAAGCTTGATGAGCTGGAGGCAGGCATGGATACCGTCGAGCGCCTTAACTTCTTGTCGCGTTCGCCCGAGCACGCCAAGGCTATCGCGCAGGTTGGTCTTTACGAGGATCAGCTTGATCTGTTGGAGGATGAGCGCAACAAAACTCAAAACGGCCTGCTATTGATCCAGCGCGAGCGTGAAGCAGCGCAGAATCCGGATGGTGCTTCCGGCATCATGGATTCTGTGGGCGGCACCGTAGCCACGCTAGTCAACCCGCTGGCATTGGATGCGTTACAGGAGAAGCTCTCCAATGCCAGTGACACCATCATGGAAGTCATGGCGCTGTTTGTGTTGCGGACGCTCATCCTACCCTTGTTGTTTCTGTATTGCCTGACTGTTGTTTTCAAGGCGATCTGGCGTGTTGACGCGCGCGAGTGGTTGAACCGCTCGGCTGCTCGAAGCCAGGAGGTTCAACATGTCTGATGCCGGTGCTGAATCGACATTGGGTGTATTGCCGCTGAGCTGGTGGGTAGTGGGCGTCGGGCTCTTGTTGATCTTGCCATTTGCTTTTGGGCTCGGCTTAGGCTTGAAGCGACACATTGTGGTGTATCGAAATCACCTGGACGTGATGGTTGTCGGCGGGCTTTACCTGATCCCAGCGAGTATCGCTGCGCTGGCGGTGTTAGTAGCCGGAGGCGGAGGGCCAGGCACCAATGATGAGGCAGTCTTCGAGCTTCGTATGGCGCTGTTTTCCCTTGCCCTAGTGCTCGATGCTTTGCTGCTCTTGTTTATCGTCGTGCGTACTTGGCTTGATAACCGGAACGTGCTGAAAATGCTGCTAGCGCTCTATGTGAAAATTCCGCTGGGCGTATTCTTTTTTGCTCAGTTCGGCAATATCTTCGGTGGTAAGCAGGCTACCAGCAGACGCAAGTCTGTTTTTTGGGCTTTGCTGCTAACTCCTTTGATTCAGGGCTTGGTGAGAGACAAGCAGGGCAGCTTTCCAACCCCCTTACGTCGTCGTTCGTAGTTGGCTCATTTGAGAGGGGGGGGGGGCGAGCTGCCGCAGTGTTTTGAGCGGCTGGCACTTAGTGCCGGTCGCTACTTCTGCCTCTTTTTGCTGCGTAGCGCGGATAGCACCGAGGTCAAAATACGGCCACGCCTAGGATTCCTCGGCAATAATTCCTTGCGTTCGACGGCGCCGATGCTCCCTCTGGCAGGAATGTTGATCAGCCGCACAAAGGCGCCGTAGTCCTAGACAGCGCGCTCGAGCCGCACACCGTCGTCGCATTCGTACGCGGCAGGGTCATTCAAACGCTCAAGGACAGCAGCGGTGACATGAACGACGCTCAACACAGGGATGATGTTGGTCCACATGGCGAATCTCCTTCATGGCTCTGGATGGAATAATCCATTTTCAGGCTGTAGGGAGAGTGTCAGGAGCTACAACGGCTCGGGTACGTGGGCACCACAACTCCCAAAGCTGGGCATTGGCCCGAGCCAGCAGGCCGAGACGCTGCAAAACACAGCATTCCTGCGGGGGACTGACGCATCAAATTTGCTGTCACCATCTTCATTCAAAAGCGGTCAGCGTATACTCATGAGATACACGCATGTAGACATTGGATACACGGCGTGCTAGGATACGCCTGTAGCCTAAGGCTGCTCTCTCGATCCCTGCTTTGGGGGTCGGAGATATGCAACACATAAAACATGGACCGGCCTCAGGCCGAGAGGAGTCCCCCGATGCAACCAACAACCGCAGCAAAAACTATGGCCGCTTGAAACGCCACTAAGGAGCTAACCACTACGTACCTATTGAAGCTAAGGATTAAATGATGTCTACCCAGAACGGTGAGAGTCATAAAACCATCGCCCCCATGAACATGAAGGTCGATGTAGAAAAACGCAACCTGATCGACTACGCAGCTAATTTGCTAGGTCAAGACAGAACGCGATTCGTGGTCGATGCTGCGCTGCATCGGGCCGAGGATGTGATCCTGGATAGAAGGGTCTTCGCACTGGATGACGTAGCATTTGACGCTTTCGTGAAGGTCTTGAACGAACCTAGACCCGAGGAAACCGAACGATGTCTAAACACATTTCTATCCCGCCCCAAACGGTGGAAATAAGCGCACCAGAAAGACTAAACGAAACGCACGATCTCTCTCAGTTTGACTGCGAAGAAGAATCAATAAATCAGTACCTACAGCGGGCGCATAAGCACCAGCAATCCAAATCAGCGGTTGTATTCGTTATATGCCGCAAAGACACCAGAGTTGTTGTCGGGTATTTCACCCTATCCAGCGGCTCGATCCTCCGAACGAAAGCCCCAGGCCAGCTTAGCCGAAATGCACCGATCGACGTGCCCGTCTTCGTGCTCGGCCGTATGGGCGTGGACAGATCAATCAAGGGATTGGGGTTTGGTAAAGATCTGCTTGCCGCAGCCATAGAGATGGCATTGGAGGCGTCAGGTCGAGTCGGCAGCAGGGGTAATCCCCCCATTTTTAGTGCTCGCCAGAAGTAGAGGTCAGGCCACGAGAGCCAACTTCTGTTTGGGGGTGATGCCACCCAGGGCCATGTTTGGCCGTTCGTGATTGTATATCCATACCCAGCGCGTTGCATGCTCCTGCACCTCGGCGATGGACTCGAACAAGTAATGCCCCAGCCAGTCGTAGCGCACCGTGCGGTTGTAGCGCTCGACGTAGGCATTCTGCTGTGGATTACCGGGCTGGATATGCTCCAGTCGAATGCCGTGCTTTTCCGCCCATAGCACGAGCTTGCTGCTGATGTATTCCGGGCCATTGTCGCTGCGGATAATTTGGGGCTTGCCACG